>NZ_JAOXHE010000004.1:0-545211 GCF_025779995.1 Rhizobium sp. TRM95796
CGCGGGGTGGAGCAGCCCGGTAGCTCGTCAGGCTCATAACCTGAAGGCCGCAGGTTCAAATCCTGCCCCCGCAACCAAAACCAAAGCACGATCAATCAAGCCCCAAGGCAATCGCCGAGGGGCTTTGTGCGCTTCTATCGCCCTTGATGAACCGAGCGGGCGCCCTGTCGACGACGCGGCTCGCCCAACATGGTCCGCAAAAGCCCGACATCTCAGCTCGCGCCTTGATCGCCACGCCATCGACGGAGACGCCGCCGGTGGACAAAAGCGGCTTGACGCCGGGCTGGACAGCCGCTGGGCCCGCCGATCCGACCCGGTAAGCAGATCGTTTCTTCCCGACCGCCAGCGTTGCGGTCGTTCAATCTAGGAGGGGGATATAGTCGCTGCGATCATCGGCAGGCAGGTCGAAGCGGCCCTTGCCCCAGTTTGCGGCGCGCCATTCCGCCTTGGCGACCTCGATGCGTTCCTGCGACGAGGCGACGAAATTCCACCAGATGTAGCGCGGCCCGTTGAACGTCGCGCCGCCGAGGATCATCAGGCGCGCGCCGCGCTCCCCGGCGGCCACCGTGATGCGGTCGCCCGGTCGAAACACCATCATCTGCGACGCCTCGAAGTCCTGCCCGGCCACCGCGATCGAGCCCTCGACGATGTAGACGCCGCGGTCCTCGTGATTGTCGGGCATCGGCAGCCGGCTTCCCGGCCGCAGCGTCACGTCGGCGTAGAAGGTCTCCGAAAACATCGCCGCGGGCGCCGCTTCGCCATAGAGCTCGCCGAGAATGATGCGGACAGAAGCGCCCCGGTCCTCGATCACCGGCAGCGTCTCCTTGCCGTGATGCTCGAAACTGGGCGCCACGTCCTCATGGCTTTCGGGCAAGGCCAGCCAGGTCTGAATGCCGAACAGGCTGTTGGGGCCGGTGCGCGCCGTGGCCGACGTGCGCTCCGAATGCGTCACGCCCCGGCCTGCCACCATCCAGTTCAGTGCGCCGGGCCGGATGATCTGATCGGCGCCGGTGCTGTCGCGGTGGTGGAAGTCGCCCCGGAAGAGATAGGTCACCGTGCCGAGTCCGATATGCGGATGCGGCCGGACGTCGACGCCCTGGCCGGTCAGCAGCTCGGCCGGCCCGGCCTGATCGAAGAAGATGAAGGGCCCGACCATCTGCCGCTTGGGCGCGGGCAAGGCGCGCCGAACCTGGAAATCGCCGAGGTCTCGCGATCGCGGAACGATCAGGGTTTCGATCGCGTCGATCCCGACCCCATCGGGACAACCCGGTTCGATTGATGGATTCCAACTCATATGCATCATCCTTCGTGTTTTGACCGTCTCTGGGGGCCGAGCGAGCATGTTCGCCCGAGAGGCGCGCCCGGTCGGCCTTCGCCATTTCGAGCGGGCTGCGGCGGCGGGGACGTCTGGCTGTCGCCGGGGTCAGGCCGCCTTTCCCAATCACCATTGGCGCGCCGACGCACGTGATTTCGGGTGAAATGGGATCTCACCCTCCCCAAAGAGCCTCTCGAACTCAAGGCTCAAAGCGGCGGAGACGACAATCGGGAGCAAGAACGGCGCCGGCGCCGCAATCCCGGCGCCGCAGGCGACGTGCGCATTGGCTAGTTTACGGCAGCCAACTCGCATTTCTCTCGACATTCAGGAGTAGTCAGATGAATTTTCGCAACGGCCTGGGCTCCCTTCTTCGCCCTGAGGATTCGGTGCTCGTCATGATCGACCACCAGCCCTATCAGCTCGCCAATCTGAACAGCCACGATCCGCATATGGTGGTCAACAATTCGGCCGGTCTGGTAAAGGCTGCGAAGGTCTTCGACGTGCCCACCATCCTGACCAGCGTGGTCGTGGATCGCGGCGGCCGCATCTTTCCGCAGGTCACCGAGGTGTTTCCCGACCAGCAGGTCATCGACCGCACGTTCATCAACACATGGGAAGACCCGAAGGTGGTGGACGTGGTCAAGGCGACGGGCCGCAAGCAACTGGTCCTGGCCGGCCTTTGGACCGAAGTATGCGTCGCGATGCCGGCGATCCAGGCTGCAGGCGAAGGCTGGGACGTGACGGTGGTCACCGATGCCTGCGGAGGCGTATCGACGGAAGCGCACGACGTCGCCATCAAGCGGATGATCGCGGCCGGCGTGAACATGATCACCTGGATGGCGCTGGCGGCGGAATGGCAGCGCGACTGGGCGCGGGCGGAGACCGCCGGCGCGATCAACGAGGTCATGATCCAGCATGCCGCCGGCAGCGGCATCGCCTTCCTGTGGGAGCAGCAATTGCTCAACACGCCGGCGCCGAGCTCTGCGGGCTGATCGGAGTCGTCACGGCGCGGCGAACTTCGGGGCATTCTCGCCGTGGGGATCGCCGCGCCATCCATCGCGCGGCTCGGAGCGGCCGCAAGGGAGGCGCGGTTTGCATATCGACGAACTCATGCAGGACAATCTCGATCTGGTGTTCGGCGAGCGTGACGCCAGCCGGCGCCTCGCGGCGATCCGGCGGATCTATGACGCGGACGCCGAGCTCCATGAGCCTCACCGCTCGGCGCGGGGACATCAAGCCATTTGCGACGCTGTGGGCGATCTTCTGGCGCATCTGCCAGCCGACTTCGGGTTCACGGCGATAAGGCCGGCATCCGGCCACAACGGCTTGGGACGGCTGCAATGGCGGGCCGGTCCGCCCGGCGGTCCGGCTGCCGCGACAGGCGTCGACGTCGCGCATGTCGAAGGCGGCCTCATCAGAGCGCTGCATGTTTTCCTGGACCAGGACGACATCTGAACCTGCGACTTGCGGCGGCCGCGCCGCCGGCCGGACCCGGTCGCCAAGAAGGACCTGAAAATGACGGATCATGGTTTTCCCACTGGATTGGAGATGGACGTCTCATATCCTAATTTTCGAGTGAGCCTGACGCTGCTGTCGATCTCGCAACTCCGGTTCGAGATCAAAGAGGGACCGTTCGCCCGAACCGAGACCGTCGACATCGAGGTCGCGCCGATCGGCAACGGTGTCTTCGCGGTCAGTTGGCGGGAAGAGAGCGGCGCCACGGTCGCCAATATACAGGACTACGATCGCAGCCTGGTCTTTTCGTTCGCGACGCTGCCGGACGGTCGGTTTCTGCGCATGACCGGCGCAATGACGATCACCCGCCCCGCCGCACGTCCCGCCGACAACCTCCCGCAGCGCAACAAGGCGCTGGTTCTCGACGCGATGACCTCGCTGTTCCAGCGCCGCGACGCCGCGGCCGTGGAGCGGCTCTACGCCGTGGATTACATCCAGCATAATCCCGCCATTGCGCAGGGCCGGGACGCTTTGCGGGCGATTGTGGCTCAACTGCCCGAACATGTCCATTACGAGCCCGGCCTGATCCTCGCGGAAGACGACCTCGTGGCGATCCACGGCCGCATCCGCGGTTGGGCCGAGGAACCGCTGATCGCAATCGACGTCTTCCGGGTCGAGGACGGCAAACTGGCCGAACATTGGGACGTGCTCCAAACCGAAACGGCGGCCGCGGCGGCCGAAGGACGTGTTCCTATGTTCGATCCCGGAGAGGCGATGCGGGCCGCGCGGCGCGGGCGGACCTGACGCCTTGCATCGATGAGACACGGAGATCACGCGGGAGACAGCGGATCGGAAAGAGGACGCTGCGCTTCAACGCGCTCTTCGCATCGACAAAATCCGGTCCGGACCGAACCGGGGCCGTCCTTCCCGGGCGCTGAGCCGAAGCCGGGCGGGCCGGCGTTCGCTCGCAGAAAATAGGCGCCGTTCGGTCACGTCGCCCGGGGTCGCTGGCCAATCAACAGGTCTTGATGGCGGCGACCAAGGCGAACTCCAGACGTTCGAGTTCCTTCATGGTGAAGTTTTTCCCGAGGACGATCAGGCGTGAGTAAAGCGGAGCGAAGAGGAGATCGAGCGCCAGCTCTTTGTCGAGGTCGGCGGGCAATTCTCTCCGCGCGATCGCGCGATCCAGCAGTCTGTGCCCGAACTGTCGCCGCGCCTGAGCGATGCCGTCGAGCATCGCCGACAGTTCATTCGAGCGCAGCCGTTCGGCGACCAGATCGGGAATGATGCGGCGAACCAGAGGATGTCGCAGGACCGTGCGCGTCGCACGAAGATACTCCCTGATATCGGCCTGCAGCGAACCGCGGTCGGCGGCGCCCAACCGCATGACCTCGACGCTCCGGATCGCCTCGCAAGCGAATTCCAGCTTCGAACGCCAACGCCGGTAGATCGCAGCCTTTCCTGCGCCGGCTCTCCCCGCCACCCGCTCCAGGCTGACGGCGGCAAAGCCCGTCATCGCCCATTCCTCGAACAAGGCGCGAAACAGAGCTGTCGTCAGCTCCGGCCGGATGAGCGCCGCCCCGCTCGGCTTCCGCCTCAGCGTAAGGTCGATACTCTTGCGTTCCATCCAAAAATCCTCCACTCTGGACGGAACGGTAGCGTCTTGCGCCGCCTGGGAGAAGAGATCGAGGCAAACCAATCGCGATTTTTGGTCGTTTGTGGAGCGCAGCGACGGCGCGCTCGGAAAAGCCGTCTGAAGCCTCGGAACCCGAACACGTCTCGTTTGGCAGAGTGCGCCGGCCGTCAGCGCGGCGCGACAGGGACCGCAGGATCGGTCCGAAGATCTGCGCGAAGGATAGGAGACCCGACATGCCCGGAACCGCTTATCGTTCCTTTGTTCGAGGGCGCAACCATGGTCACCTGCGGCGCTATGTGCAAAGCGTGAAATCTTCAGGCTGCCAGATCCACCGGTCGGAAGCGTCTCAGCCGGCCGCAGACCTGTGCGATCCTGCGGTCGCCGATCTCGCGCCGCATGAAGACCTGCATGGCGGCCGCCGCGTGAGCAGAGACACGGGCGGCGGATGGACTGATATGAGACGCGAAACGGGCAACGTCTTCACCGCTCCGGCTATGGTCGCGCGGATCGCGCCGGAGGCGTGGCGTTCGTCGAACCTGGTTCTCCATCCGGTCTTTCGGAAGCGTCAAGCCTTGAGCCCGGTCGACTGTGGTCGGGCGCTGGGCGATCCGACCCGGCCTTCGAACTTTCATCGGGCGCGTTCGGCTCAGGAGGGACGACCATGACCGTTCATGCCCCGTCTTCATTCGCCGAGTGGCACAGCATCGGCGAGCACGCGTCCTATATGCGGACGATGAAATCGCCCGGCGCGATACTCGACCTTCTCGAAATCCAGCGGCCCGCCGGTGACATGTCGCGCCCCGCGCTGCCGGATATCGTCCTGGTGGAGGACATGCGCGGCTGCAGACGCGTCAGGGGAGATCTGGGCGGAGGCTATTTCGACATTGCGACCGAAAAAGGCGCCCTCGCTGTCGCCGCGCCGAATTTCTCGACCAGCGTGGTCAATGAGGAGAGCCATCGGCTCCGGAGCCTGGCCTTTCCTTTGGCGCAGTGGCAGGTCGTCCTCGACGACGCCACGGACGGGCGGTTCTCGATCGACAATTCGTTCATCTACGGCAGGGTGTTCGATTCCCCCACCATCCGGTCGGCGCTTAGGACGCTGTGGGCTCTCTGCGACGACGAAGGGCCGCCCTCGCGGCTGATGGCGCGGGCGGCGGGGCTGGAAATTCTCGCCGAGCTCTGCCGGTTGGGCGGGGCGCCGTTGGCGAGCGCCAAGGGTGGTCTCGCTCCATGGGCGCAGCGCCGGTGCGTGGAACTGATGCGCGCCCAGCTTTCGCACGATATCAGCCTCGATGAACTGGCCAAGGAGGCGCGGCTCTCACCGTTTCATTTCGCGCGCATGTTCAAGCAGAGTTTCGGCGCGCCGCCGAGACTGTATCTGACGCGACTGAGACTGGAAAAAGCCTGCGAACTGCTGGAGCACACGGACCTTCCGGTCACCGAGATCGCCCACGAGGTCGGATATTCGTCGAACCAGGCGCTCGCCCGGGTGTTCATGAAACACCACTGCCTGAGCCCGACCGACTATCGCAGGGCGGTGCGCGAGCCGTGCCGCTCCGCTCGGTCCCGATGACGGTTGCGATCCTCGATCCCGATCAGACCCGCCCGTGTCGCCGACAGAACGGCCCGGGGCGAGGTCGCCGCCGGCCGAACGCGGCTCACGGCGCCGCCGTGATCGATGCCGATGGCCGGCTGGCCCGACGCGCTGCCGCAGGCTCGGGGCAGGCTCGACGAATTTGCAACATCATCGACACGAGGCCAGTTCTTGGAAGCGCCGGCCGATCGGCGAGATCGCTCGGCTGTCCGTTGCAATGTCCGTTCGGCAACGTTCAGCCAAGCATCTGCGTCTGCTCCGATCAGGGCTTCCGGCGGTGGAAGATCATTCCGCCGTGATGAAGCGTGTCCTGATCGACGAAGACGCCGTCCGCGGTGAAGCCTGTGTCGTCCCAATAGTCGATGTGATTGCCGGTGACGACGTAGCGACCCTGATAGGCGCTCTGGCGTTTGCCGCGGGCTTCGTCATAGCGGCCCGTCGGCAGGAGTTCCTGGCGGATCTGGCCGTCGCCGGTGATCCACATGCCGAGATAGGGATGGTTTTGCGGCAGGGCCTGGGTATTCGACTGTTTTGGCATGGTGTTCTCCGCCATGGCGATGGGGGTCGCCGCGCCGTATGGAACGGCGGCGACTATGATGAGGGTTGCAGTGGTGGTGATGATGTCGGGCATGGGGTTTGGTCCTCGGGCTGAGGCGCTGCGGGGATGCCGCAGACCGGTCAAGACGTCGTGCGCGTCGGGCGGACGACGATTTCGTTGACGTCGACATCATCCGGCTGCTCGACGGCGTAGCGCACAGCGCGACCGATGGCGTCCGGGGTCAGCGCCACGGCGCGATAGGATTTCATGGCTTCGGCCGCGACCGGATCGGTAATGGTGTCGGCGAGCTCGCTCTCGACCACGCCCGGATGGATGCAGGTGACGCGCAGCCGGTCGTTTTCCTGGCGCAGGCCGTCGGATATCGCCCGCACCGCAAATTTGGTCGCGCAATAGACGGCGGCGGTCGGCGACACCGCCAGAGCGCCGATGGAGGCTATGTTGACGATATGGCCGGAGCCGCGCTCGGTCATGTGCGGCAGCACGGCGGCGATGCCGTAGAGCACGCCCTTGATGTTGACGTCCACCATCCTGTCCCATTCGTCGACCTTCAGCGACGCCATCAGCGACAGCGGCATGACGCCGGCATTGTTGACCAGCACGTCGATCCGGCCAAATTCCCGGCGGGCCGTCTCGGCGAAGGCGGCGACATCGGCGCGGTCCGTGACGTCGACCCTGCAAGTCAATGCCCGGCCTCCGGCCGAACGGATATCCTCGGCGACGCTTTCGAGACGATCGGTGCGACGCGCTCCGAGCGCCACCATCGCGCCGGCGCGCGCCAGTTCATGAGCGATGCCCACACCGATGCCGCTGGATGCGCCGGTGATCAGAACAACCTTGTCCATGATTTTCTCCTTCTTTCTTCGCTTTCGCGGTTGCATGGAAGATAGCCTCCGGACATTGTCGCGATAAGCCGCCAAGAACTGCACTCAAAGGTTAGAAGGGCTAACCAATGCCGCCGGATTTCAACGCGCTCGCCGTCTTTGCTCTCGTTGCGGAAGAGAAGAGCTTTCGCGCCGCCGCCGATCGCATGGGCGTCACGCGGTCGGCCGTAAGCCAGACGATCCGCAAGCTGGAGGAGACGCTCGGCATCGCCCTCGTCAATCGCACGACCCGAAGCGTCGGGCTGACGGAGGCGGGCGAACTGCTCTATGGCGAGGCGGCGCCGGCATTGCTCGGCATGCGGGCGGCTCTGGAGGCGGCGACCAATCTGCGCGGCCCGCCGCGGGGTCGGCTGACGCTCGCCGTGTCGTCGATCGCCGAGAGCTTTCTGTCGGGCGAGCTGCTCTCCTCCTTTCTCGATCGATATCCGGAGGTGACATTGCATGTCACCGTCACCGACGAGGAATTCGATATCGTCGCCGAAGGATATGACGCCGGCGTGCGGCTGGGGGAGGTGATCGCCCAGGACATGATCGCCGTGCCGGTCTCGGGCGAACAGCGTCAGCTGGCGGTTGCGTCGCCCGCCTATCTGGCGCGGCACGGAGAGCCGCTTCATCCGAGCGAGCTCGCACGGCGCCGTTGCATCGGGTGGCGACGCGCGGCGGCGGTCGCGCCCTATCGATGGGAATTCGCGGAAAGCGGCCGGGAGTTTTCCGTGGCGGTGGCGGATACGATCACGACCACCGACATGGGCCTGATGATCAAACTCGCGGTGGCCGGCGCCGGGATCAGTTTCGGCATGGAGGACAGTTTCCGGCCCGCGATCGCCCGCGGCGAGCTCATGCCCGTGCTGGAAGATTTCTGTCCGCGCTTTCCGGGCTTCTATCTCTATTATCCCAGCCGCCGCAACATGGCGCCGAAACTGCGAGCGCTCGTGGCGCATCTGCGCGACTTTCGCTGACCTGGCGACAGGCGGCGGCTCGGCCGTACCACGTACGGACCCACGAACGCGCGATGCATAAGCCGGCTCCATACGGTCTTTGCGGGGGTGTCTCAACGCTGGCCGGGACAAAGCTCCCGACGGACCGCGAAAACTTCGAACGGGATATTGCATACGTATGCATATTGACATAAGATAATCGCCAATCGCCCCGAAGAGGCGATCATCCGTTGCGGCTGGGAGCCTGCACGAAGAAAGAGAGAAGGGAACATGAAGACAATCGGATTGCTTGCCACGACCGCGCTTCTGCTTGCTGCAGGCGTGATGACTTCAACGCCCGCCCGTGCCGACTGTGGCATCGAGAAGGGCTCCATTCGCATCCTGTCGAACGATTTCGAGGTGCTGCGCCTGGTGGCCAGCGAGGCCTCCAAATGCGCGAGCTCGTCGGTGACCGTCACCAAGAACCAGACCTCGGAGCACAAGAATCTCCAGGTTCCGGCGCTGAAGGTCAACCCGGCCCAGTACACGGTCGCCGTGGTCGCCAACAATTCGATCGTGCCGCTGCTCAACGAAGGCCTGATCCGTCCGCTCGACGATCTGGTCGCGAAATACGGCAAGGATCTCGCCCCGAACCAGTTGATCAAGATCGACGGCAAGACGATGGCGATCGCCTTCGTCGGCAATGGCCAGCACATGTTCTTCCGCAAGGACATTCTCGAAAAGGCCGGCGTCGCCGCTCCGAAGACCTATGAGGACGTTCTGGCCGCCGCCAAGGCGATCAAGGACAAGGGGCTGATGGAGTATCCGCTGGCCGCCTCCGACAAGGCCGGCTGGGATCTCGCGGCCGAATTCGTCAACATGTATCTCGGCTACGGCGGCGAATTCTTCAAGCCGGGCACGGCGGAGGTCGCCATCAACAATGAAAAGGGCCTCGCGACCCTGAAGATGATGAAGGACCTGACCGCGTATATGGGTCCCGATTACATGACCTATTCCGCTGACGATCTCGCCAAGAATTATGTGGCCGGCAAGACCGCGATCATGAATGAATGGGGCTCGCTCGCCGGCAGCATCATCGATCCGGCCCGCGCGCCCGCTGAAGTCGCCAACAACACTGTTCTGGCGTCCGCGCCGACGGTCGGCGGCGGCTCGACGCCCGCCGCGGCTCTGTGGTGGGACGGCTTCTCGATCGCCAAGAACATTTCCGACGAGGATGCGGAAGCGTCCTTCCAGGCTATGGTGAAGGCGATCAGTCCCGAAGTGGCCGACAAGAACCCGAACGTCGCCACCTGGCTGACCCGCGACTTCAAGCCGAGCGCCGCCGCCGTCGGGGTGCTCGAGACCGCCAACAACGGTGCGGCGCCGTATCCGATGCTGCCCTTCATCGGCCTGCTGCATACGGCCCTGGGCGCGGAGCTCGCCGATTTCATGACGGGTCGCGAAAGCGCCGAAGACGCCCTGCGCGACACGGAGGCGGCCTATACCGCGGCTGCGCGCGAAGGCGGCTACCTGAAATAAGCCGCCGCACCCGTCGCATGGCGATGGCGGCTTTCGCCGTCGCCATGCGGTGTGCCTCGGCTGAGGCATGAACGCGACAAACGGCGGCGGTTCGCCCATCGATCCGCCGCCATCGGGAAAAACGCAGCCGCCGCTCGGCGCGGCGACGCGGCATCACGCTGCCAGGAGGGCTCATGCCTCACAGGGCATTCT
Organism: Rhizobium sp. TRM95796; assembly: GCF_025779995.1. NCBI lineage: Bacteria > Pseudomonadati > Pseudomonadota > Alphaproteobacteria > Hyphomicrobiales > Rhizobiaceae > Rhizobium > Rhizobium sp. TRM95796. The sequence continues at coordinate 10,089 of NZ_JAOXHE010000004.1, forward strand.
TCGCTTTCGTCTTTCCGTCCCTGGCGGCGATGATCATCTTCATCGCGCTGCCGATCGTGTCGGTCGCCATTCAGTCTTTTTACGTCCAGCACGACAAGGTCATTGTGCAGACGGAGGCATGTTCGCCCTTCGGCGGCTGCAAGATGCAGACGCGGGTGGACGCCGAAGCGACGGCGCAATTGCGTCGCGACGAGCCGCTGGGCAAGTTTAACGGCTTCGGCACCTATCTCGATCGCAATCATCTGGCGGTCGACGAGGTGAAAGCGATCCTGAGCAGCGCCGGCAGCCTTTCCGACATCGTCTGGCAGTTCTACAATCTGCCGTTCTACAAGGCGCTTTCGTTTACGCTGGCCTATACGTTCATCGTCACCCCGCTCGCCATGGCGCTCGGTTTCGGCATCGCGCTCGGCGTCAACACGCTGTCGCCTCTCTTGAAGGGGCCGGTGATCTTCTTCTCGCTGCTGCCGATGATCGTGACGCCGCTGGTGGGGGCGCTGGTGGTGTACTGGATGGTGTCGTCGCAAGGCATCGTCGGCGCATCGCTGCAGGCGCTGTTCAACGATCCCACGCTGTCGCTGAAATCCTCGCTCGGGCTGACCTGGCTGACATTGCTCGCCTATGGCGTCTGGCACAATGCGCCCTTCTCCTTCGTGGTCTTCTACGCCGGTCTGCAGACCGTTCCGGCCGACACGCTGGAATCGGCGATGATCGACGGCGCGAGCCGCTGGGACCGCATCCGCTTCGTCATCGTGCCGCATCTCATGCCGCTCGCGACCTTCGTGGCGCTGGTGCAGCTGATGGACAATTTCCGCGTCTTCGAGCCGATCGTCGGCTTCAGCGCCAACGCCAGCGCGACGTCGCTGTCCTGGGCGATCTACAACGACCTGAACAGCCAGGTGGACCAGCTCTACGGATCGGCCGCGGCCACATCCATGCTGACGATCCTCGGCGTCATCATTCTTCTGTCGCCGGTGCTGATCCGCACATGGCGCGAATTCAACCGTCGCTGAGGGGAGGGCGCGCATGTCCACCGCCAATCGCCAACCGCTGCCCCTCAAGACGCTGTCCGTCGTCTTCATCCTCATCTGGGTGATTCTCGCCGCGTTTCCATTCGTCTGGACGGTGTGGGGATCGTTCAAGGTCGAGCAGGACTTCTTCTCGCGCGAGACCTGGTGGAACGCGGTGACCGGCGTGCGCACGATCGCCCAGACCGGATCCGCCTTCACCGGCGCCGGCTATTACGGCGCCTGGATCACCCGCGATTTTCTCAGTTCGGTCATCAACACCGGCATCGTCACCCTCTGCGTGGTGACGATATCGCTGACCTTCGGCACGCTGGGCGGCTATGCGCTCGCCCGTTCCGGCCGTCGCTACACGTTCTGGATCCTGATGGCCGCGCTGGTGTTCCGCGCCATGCCGCATATCACTCTGGTGTCCGGCTATCTCCTGCCGTTCTTCCAGCTCAACATCTGGGGCTATCTGCCGACCTCCATCATCGTGCTCGTGGCGATCAACCAGCCGTTCACGCTGTGGATGCTGCACTCCTTCTTCCTGTCGATCCCCAAGGATCTGGACGAGAGCGCGCTGGTGGACGGATGTTCGCGTTTCCAGGCCTTCCGCCTCGTGGTCATTCCGGTCATGTGGCCGGGCGTCATCACGACGGGCCTGTTCTCCTTCCTGCTCGCCTATAACGACTTCGCCGTCACCGCCATGCTGTTGTCTCAGAACAACCAGACCATGGTGCCGAAGATCGGCAGCTTCCTCGGCACAGTGCAGCAGGAGGGAAATGTCATGTTCGCCGTGGCGGCCGTCGTGTCTGCGACAGCCCCTCTTTTCCTGCTGGTCATGTTCTTCCAGCGTCAGATCGTCAGCGGTCTCACCGCCGGCGCAGTCAAGGGATAACTCATATGGCCGAAATTCGACTGAAGAACGTCTACAAGCGCTGGCACAATTTCACCGGCGTCGACAATTTCAACCTGACGATTCCGGACAACGAGTTTCTGGTGCTGTTGGGCCCTTCGGGCTGCGGCAAGACCACCACCATGCGCATGATCGCCGGGCTGGAGGATATCACCGACGGCGAGATCTGGCTCGGCGACCGGCTCGTGAACAAGCTGGAGCCGAAAGACCGCGACATCTCGATGGTGTTCCAGAGCTATGGCCTCTATCCGAATATGAGCGTCTACGAGAATATCCGCTTTCCGCTGCGGGTCCGCAAGGTCGACAAGGCTCTGCACCACGACATGGTGATGCGCGCCGCGCGCATGGTCGAACTCACCGAATTTCTCGATCGGCGCCCCGCGGCGCTGTCCGGCGGGCAACGCCAGCGCGTCGCTCTCGGCCGGGCGATTGTGCGCGAGCCGAACGTGTTTCTCATGGATGAACCGCTGTCCAATCTGGACGCCAAGCTGCGCGTGTCCACGCGCGCCCAGATCAAGCATCTGCAGCATGAACTGAAGGTCACCACCATCTATGTGACCCATGACCAGATCGAGGCGATGACCCTGGCGGACCGGGTCGTGGTGATGAACAAGGGCAAGATCCAGCAGGTCGGAACGCCGACGGAGATCTACGACAATCCGGCCAACGCCTTCGTGGCGTCGTTCATCGGATCGCCGGCGATGAACCTGGTGGACGGAACGATAGACGGCGGCGTGTTCCGCGCCGAGGGCATCACGGTGTCCGGTCTGCAGACGGATGTGAAGGGCCCGATCACCCTGGGCTTCCGCGCCGAGGATGCGAGCATGACCAGCGAAGCCGGCGAACTCGGGGCCGACGTCTATTCGATGGAGCTTCTGGGCGAGGCGACGATGGCGAGTTTCCGCATCGGCTCGCAGCTGATTTCCATCAAGTCGGACAAGGCCTATCGGGCTGCGATCGGCGAGCGCGTGCACGCCGCCATTCCCGCGAGCATCTGCCATCTCTTCGACGCGGCGACCGGCGCGCGTCTCTCCCGCGCGACCGGGACCTGAGCCAAAAGAACATCGAGGCCGGCCAGCCAGCGCCAGGGCCCAGAGGAGCACTCATGACCATCACCTATCTCAAACGTGGAAAGCCCGACGCCGAACGCGCCCAGGACGATGCGAAAGTTCGCGCCACGGTCGAAGCCACGCTGAAGGACATCGAAACCCGCGGCGACGCCGCCGTGCGCGAACTGTCGGAGAAATTCGACAAATTCTCCCCGGCTTCCTTCCGCCTCACCGCATCGGACATCGAGGCGGCGATGAGCAAAGTGTCCACCCGCGACATGGCGGATATCGACTTCGCCCAGACGCAGATCCGCCGCTTCGCAGAGGCGCAGCGAGCGTCCATGCAGGACATCGAAGTCGAAACGCTGCCCGGCGTCATCCTCGGACATCGCAACATCCCGGTGCAGTCGGTCGGGTGCTACGTGCCCGGCGGCAAGTTTCCCATGGTCGCCTCCGCGCATATGTCGGTGCTGACCGCTTCGGTGGCCGGCGTGCCCCGCATCGTGGCCGCCGCTCCGCCGCAAAAGGGCGAGCCGCATCCGGCGATCGTCGCCGCCATGCACAAGGCGGGCGCGCATGAGATCTATGTGCTGGGCGGCATGCAGGCCGTCGGGGCCATGGCGCTGGGCACCGAAACCATCAAGCCGGTGGACATGCTGGTCGGTCCCGGCAACGCTTTCGTGGCGGAAGCCAAGCGTCAGCTCTACGGCCGCGTCGGCATCGATCTCTTCGCCGGGCCGACCGAGACGATGGTGATCGCCGACGACACGGTCGACGCCGAACTCTGCGCCACAGACCTCCTGGGCCAGGCCGAGCACGGCTACAACTCTCCGGCCGTTCTCGTCACCAATTCGGCGAAGCTGGCGCGCGACACGCTGGCCGAAGTGGATCGCCTGCTCGCCATCCTGCCGACGGCGGAAACCGCGTCGGTCTCCTGGCGCGACTATGGCGAAGTCATCCTCTGCGACAGCTATGAGGAAATGCTGGAGGTAGCCAACGACATCGCTTCGGAACATGTGCAGGTGATGACCGATCGCGACGACTGGTTCCTGGAAAACATGCATTCCTATGGCGCGCTGTTTCTCGGACCGCGCACCAATGTGGCCAATGGCGACAAGGTCATCGGCACCAACCACACGCTGCCCACCAAGAAAGCCGGTCGCTATACCGGCGGCCTGTGGGTCGGCAAGTTCCTCAAGACCCATTCCTACCAGAAGGTGACCAGCGATGCGGCGGCGGCGGAGATCGGCGCCTATTGCTCGCGGCTCTGCATGCTGGAAGGCTTTGTCGGTCATGCGGAGCAGGCGAATATTCGCGTCCGGCGCTACGGCGGCGGCAATGTCGCCTATGGCGCGGCGGCCGAGTAACCATATCGGTCCGCCCGCGCGCCCAAAGGAGGTTTGAATTCATGCTGTTGCCCAGGACGCCCTCGTTCCGCCTCGACGGAAAACGCGCTTTGGTGGTCGGCGCCTCCTCCGGCATAGGGCTCGGCGCGGCCGTGGCGCTCGCCGAAGCCGGAGCGCATGTGACGCTGGCCGCCCGCGGCGTCGACAAGCTCGCGGAAGCCGTCGACGCAATGACGGCGGAGGGCATGGTCGCCGAGGCGGTCGGCCTCGACATCGCCGACATCGAGGCGACGCAGGCCTATCTCGGCTCGGTCCAGGCCTTCGACGTGATGGTCAACAGCGCCGGGCTGGCGCGACACGGTCCCGCGACCGAGACACGCCCCGAGGATTTCGACGCCGTTTTCGGCGTCAATGTGCGCGGGGCCTATTTTCTCACCCGGGCGGTCGCGGCGCGACTGATAGAGGCGGGCAAGCCCGGATCGCTGATCAACATCTCCTCGCAGATGTCGCAAGTGGGCGGGGTCGACCGCGCGGTCTATGCCGCCACCAAACACGCGGTGGAAGGCTTCACGAAGTCGATGGCGATCGAATGGGGACGGTTCGGCATTCGCGTCAACACCATTTGCCCGACCTTCGTGCGAACTCCGCTGACCGAGCAGACATTCTCCAATCCGGAGCGCGCGCAGTGGATAAGCGAGAAAATCAAGCTGGGTCGGATCGCCACGGTGGAAGACATTATGGCCGCCGTCACCTATCTTGCGACCGACGCGTCGTCGATGGTGACGGGCTCGGCCTTGATGGTCGATGGAGGCTGGACGGCAGACTGATGGTAAGCGAGAAGGTGACATCCAACGACGTCGCGCGGCTGGCAGGGGTCAGCCAGTCGGCGGTTTCACGGTTCTTCACGCCGGGGACGTCGGTGTCGAAGCGTACCGCGGAGAAGATCAAGGCGGCCGCCGACGAACTCGGTTATCGCCCGAATGTTCTGGCGCGGTCGCTGATCACGGGCAAGAGCCGCATCATCGGCCTCGTCGTCGCCTATCTCGAAAACTATTTCTATCCCGACGTTGTCGAGCGTCTCTCGCGCCTGCTGCAGGACAAGGGATACCATGTCCTGGTGTTCATCTCGTCGCTCGCGGCCGACAAGGTGGAGGAGATCACCCAGGAAATCCTCGATTACCAGGTCGACGGCATCGTTCTGGCGTCGGCGAACATGTCGTCCGAGCTGGCGGCGCGCTGCCATGCGTCGGGCGTGCCCATCGTGTTGTTCAACCGGCTGCAGGACGATGAAAAACTGTCCGCCGTGACGTCGGACAATCGCGGCGGCGGCCGGATGCTCGCCCTCCATCTGGTCGAGACCGGCCGGCGCCGGATTGCCTATATCGCCGGTTTCGAGGGGGCGTCGACCCAGCGCGACCGCGAACGCGGCTTTCGCGAAGGGCTCGACGAAGCGGGGCAGGCGCTGTTCGCCCGCGACGTCGGCAATTTCCGTTACGAAGAGGCGCAGGCCGCCGCCCGCCGCCTGTTTGCCGCGCCCGAAGCCGAGCGGCCGGACGCCGTCTTCGTCTGCAACGACCACATGGCCTTCGCGGTCATGGACGTGCTGCGCTTCGAACTCAATCTGACCATACCCGGCGACGTCGCCGTCGTCGGGTTCGACGACGTGCCGCCGGCGCGCTGGCCGTCCTACAATCTCACCACCATCCGACAGAGCGTGGACGATATGGTGGCCGAAACCGTCGCCACGTTGCTGTCGGCCATCGAGGGCGACGTGAGCCCGGCGCGGCGCGTCTGCCTTCCCGGCGCGCTGGTCGTCCGCGGCTCGTCGCAACCCGCCAAGCCCATCTGATTTCTCGCTATCGCATCCGGCGGTCAGCGCCGGGCGCACTCTTTTCGCAAACGGCTTTGCATACGTATGAAAGGCGAAGACATGACACTCTCACAGGCCGAAATGGAACGGCGCATCGTGCGCTATGGCGAATTGAAGCCCTGCCGCACCGCGTTCATCGACGCGCATACGCCGGGCTCCAATCAGAAAGAAAACTTCACGATCATCGGCGGCGGCGTATCCGAAAGCGCCGACCAGCATGTGCATATCAAGGAGACGCCGGGCTTCAACATCGGCGCCGCGGGCCAGCCGCCGAAATGCCGGAACTCGCTGCATTCGCATCGGACGGCGGAGGTCTTCTTCGTCCTGAAGGGACGTTGGCGCTTCTTCTGGGGCCGCTGGGGCAATGCCGGCGAAGTCGTGCTCGAGGAAGGCGACATCATCAACATTCCGACCGGCATTTTCCGCGGCTTCGAGAATATCGGCACCGACTATGGAATGATCATGGCCATTCTCGGCGGCGACGATGCCGGCGGCGGAGTCATCTGGGCGCCGCAGGTCATCGAAAACGCCAAGGATCACGGTCTTGTCCTGGGCGAGAACGGCAAGCTGTATGACAGCAAGAAGGGGCAGACGCCGCCGGAAGGCGTCAAGCCAATGCCGCTTCTGACGGACGAACAGCTGAAGGCGTTCCCCGAGACGCCGGTCCGCGACGTCGTGCGCGATTATGTGGCGCGCTACTGGGATCTGATGGCGCTGGCGGCCAAGGAGCCGGCCAAGGTGATCGGCGAACAGGCGCTGCTGCGCGACAAGCCCGGCTTCGAGGTGGAGTTCCTGACGCGGGGCTCCATTCCCGAAGACGCCTACTCCGTCGACCGCCATGAGATTCTGATGATCATGCGCGGACATTGGAAGCTGACCTGGGACGGCGGCGAAACCGCGCTGGCGCCCGGCGACACCTGCGCCGTTCCGCCCGGCCTGAGGCACAGCCTGACGCCGTCGATGACCGGCGAGGCAAGCCTCTACCGCGTGACGAACACCCAGGACAAGGCCGGCGCCACCTGGCGCGAATAATCCGTCACCATCCCTCGCGCCGGCCGGCCGCCGCGAGGGACCCTCACATTTACCAGAAGGCAGCGGCCATGGACGATACGCTTCTCTCCCTCCTGCGCATGGTGGATACGCCAACGGTGTGCAACGCCATCGAAGTGGCGCAGGGCAAACGCGGCTTCAATGCATTCACCCGGGGGACGGTTCTCGCATCGCGCCCGCAGGCTCCGGCGATCGTCGGCTATGCCCGAACCGCCCGCATCGCGGCGGCCGCGCCCTCGACCGAAGATCCCGCGATCATCCGCGCCCGGCGCATGGACTATTATCGCCACATGGCCAGCGGCCCGAAGCCCAGCCTCGCGGTGATCGAGGATCTCGATTTTCCCAATGCGGTGGGCGCTTTCTGGGGGGAGATCAACGCCAATATTCACCGCGGCTTCGGCCTGTCGGGCGTGCTCACCAATGGGGTGATGCGCGACCTCGGCGACGTGCCGGATGACTTCCAGATGATCGCCGGCTCCGTCGGGCCGAGCCACGCCTTCGTGCGGGTCGAGGATGTCGGCGTCGACGTGACCGTTTTCGGAATGACGGTGAAAAACGGCGATCTCGTTCACGCCGACCGTCACGGGGCGCTGGTCGTCCCGCCGGAAATCGTGCCCGTCCTGGCCGAGGCGATCGCCAAGCTGCAGGCGACCGAACGGCTGATCATCGATCCCGCGAAATCCGCCGGTTTCGATTTCGAAACGTTCGAGGCGGCGTGGGCGGCTTTCGAAGCCGCCCGGACCTGAGGAGGAGCGTCATGGACGGGCAGAAATCCGAACCCAGCATTGAGGACGTGCGTCTCGCGGCCAAACGCGCCGGCATCGCCCTGGCGGAAGAGCGGGCGGCCTTCGTGCATGACGGCGCTCTCTTCCTGCATCGTTCGGTGGACGTCTGCCGTCGACTGGCGGCGGCTTCCCCCGCGAAGGCCGAGTGATGAGCGATCCCGCCGATCTCTCGATCATGGAGGCCCGCGCGGCCCTCGACCGGCGCGAATTGTCGGCCGAGGAGCTGACGACGGCTTGTCTGCGCCGCATCGAGGAGCGCAATTCGTCCTATCACGCCTTCGTGCATGTCGATGCCGATCGGGCGCTCGACGCGGCGCGGCGCGCCGATCGCGACATCGCGGCCGGGGAAAGCCGGGGGCCGCTTCACGGAATTCCGGTCGGCGTCAAGGACCTGTTCGACACCGCCGATATGCCGACGACCCGGGGCTCCGGCGTCTTTGCCGGGCATCGGCCAGCCGTCGACGCCGAACTCGTCGCCCGTCTGCGGACCGGCGGGGCCGTGGTGGTCGGCAAGCTCGACACCTATGAGTTCGCGATGGTCGGCCCGGTCTTCGATCGTCCGGCGCCGCCGGCGCGCAATCCGTGGAACCTCCAGCGGTTTACGGGCGGGTCGTCCTCCGGCTCCGCCTCGGCGGTCGCCGGCGGCCTGGTCCGCACGGCGCTCGGGACGGATACCGGCGGATCCGTGCGCAGTCCCTCCAGCTATTGCGGCGCGGTCGGCTTCAAGCCCACTTATGGCGCGCTGTCGCTCGAGGGGGTCTTTCCGTTGACGCCGAGTTTCGATCACGCCGGAATCCTATCGGCCAGCGTCGACGAGGCGCTCTTGACGTATCATGCCCTCAGCGACGCGGAGCCGCGCCAAGTCCTGCCGCCGAAACGGGACGACCTGCGCAACGTCGCCATCGGCTATGCCCGCGACTGGTTCGCCGACGATCCGCAACTGCATCCGGCGGTTCTCTCGGCGATGGACGAAGCGGCCTCGCAGCTGTCCCTGCTGGGAGCGAAGATCGTCGAAGTCGCCTTGCCCGAGGCCGCATTGTTCGAAGCCGCCGGCGCCGTGATCATCCATGCCGAAGCCTATGACATCCACCGGACGCTGCTTGCGGAGAAGGGCGACACATACAGTCGCAAAGTGTTTCAGAACATCCTTTCGGGGCTGCTTCTGACGCCGGAGGATGTGGACGAGGCGCGGCGCGCGAGCAAGCGTCTCTGCGCACAGATCGATGCGCATCTCGACGGCCGGTTCGACGCGCTGCTGACCGTCAATACGCTGACTCCGGCCTTTTCGTTTGCGGATTTCGAGACGGATGTCGCGGTCTGGACGCCGATGCGCACGCTGGCCTTCAACATGAGCGGCCATCCGGTGTTCGCCCTGCCGGCCGGTTTTTGCGACGGCCTGCCTCTCGGACTGCAGTTGATCGGGCGCAGATATGGCGAAGCCGAACTCGGCGCGATCGCCCGCGCTTACGAGGCGAGCACCGATTTCGCCAGCCTGCGCCCTCCGCTTCCGGCGGGCGTGCTTCGATAAGATCAACCGCACTACGCAGCGGGTGACGGATAGGAAAAAGGCCCGGGACGACCGGGCCTTTCTGCTGTTTCAGACCCGGGATCAGGCCTTGCGCTTCTGCAGCCGATCCAGACGCAGCTGGGCTGCGCGGCGGTGACCCTCGAGGCTCTCGCTGGCGCTCTGGCGGGCGGCCGGCGGGGCCACGGCGGCGACGCCGCGTTCATCGAGCCACTGATGCGTCGCGACCTTCACATAGGCGCCGACCCACAAGCCGCCGGTATAGCGTCCGGCGCCCATGGTGGGCAGCGTGTGGTTGGTGCCGCAGCACTTGTCGGAATAGACGACGCTCGCCAGTTCGCCGATGAACAGCGAACCGTAATTGCTGAGTTTCAGCGCCATGGCCTGCGCATCGGCGGTGTGAACCTGAAGGTGCTCGGCGGCGATGAAGTCGGAATAGGCGATCATCGACTCTTCGCTGTCGCAGACGACGATTTCGCCGTAATCGCGCCATGCCTGACCGGCCACATTGGCCGTCGACAGATCCTGGAGCTGGCGTTCGACTTCCGCAAGCGTCGCTTCGGCGAGCGCCCGGTCGGTTGTGATCAGCCCGACCCGAGTTTTGACGTCGTGTTCGGCCTGGGCCAGGAGATCGGTGGCGATCATCTCGGCGTCGCCGGTGCTGTCGGCGACGATGAAGATCTCGGAGGGACCGGCCAGCTGATCGATGCCGACGGGGCCGAAGACCTGACGTTTGGCTTCGTTGACGAAGGCGTTGCCCGGACCGACGATCTTGCTGACGGTCGGAACGGTTTCGGTGCCGTAGGCCATGGCGGCGATCGCCTGCGCGCCGCCGATGCGGAAGATGCGATCGGCGCCGGACAGGTGGCAACCGGCGATCATGGCCTTGTGCGCATTCGGCGGCAGGCAGGCGATGACCTGCTTGCAGCCCGCCACCTTGGCCGGAACGATGGTCATGATCGGCGCCGACAGCAGGGGATAGCGGCCGCCCGGCACATAGCAGCCGATGCTTTCGATCGGGATGACGCGATGGCCGAGATGGAGGCCCGGCAGAAGCTCGATTTCGAGCGGCTGGATGGTCTGCAGCTGCGCTTCCGCGAAACGGCGCACGTTGGAGATCGCAAATTCGGTGTCGGCGCGGGTTTGCGGGTCGAGCTGGGCGAGCGCCTCATCCCGTTCCGCCGCCGTGACCTCGAACACGTCGAGCTCGGCCTTGTCGAACCGGGCGGAATAATCGCGCACGGCGGCATCGCCGCGGCTGCGAACGTCGGCCAGGATTTCCGCAACCAGCGTTTCCACCGAGGCGTTGTCGCCAATGGAATCGCGCTCGGGCGACTTGACATACTCTGCACCGGACATCGGGGCTTTTTTCAATTCGGTCATGATGGCTCCACTCAAAATTCCGGCCGCCTCCGGCCGGTTCGGAAACTGCTTTCGGCGGACTCCGCGCCGCCGCGCGCTCGGCGGCAGTGCGGCTCGAACCGCGCCGGGCAAGCTGCTTCGCCCCGCGATTTTGATATTGCATACGTATTCAAAATCTGCCAGTCTTTTTTGCGAAGACGCAATTCGAGTTGGAATGCAGCCCTGCAGGCGGCTATGGCTTACGATGGAAATATGACGCGCCGAAGGGATCAGCGGCCATGAAAAGGATCAAGGACCGGACGGTCGACGGCGCCGCGCCGTTGATCGTCGTGCCCGGCACCGTCTGCGACGAGCGGCTGTACCAGCCGGTCATCGACCGGCTCGATCATCCGGGCGAGATCCTGTTCGCGCCGCTGGATGTCGGCCGCTCCATGCCGGAGGCGGCCGCCGTTTTTCTGGCGCGCGCGCCGTCGCGCTTTCTGCTCGTCGGCTTTTCGCTCGGCGGCATCGCCAGTTTCGAAATCATCGCCCAGGCGCCGGAACGGGTCGCGGGGCTTTGCCTGATCGATACGACGCCGCGGCCCGATCCACCGGCGAACGGCCCGCTTCGGGACGCAGTGCGGGCCAAGGCGCGCCGCGACGGCATGGAGGGCTATATCACCGACGCATGGCCGCGCCTCGTCGCCGGAGCCAATCTGGAAAATCACGCGCTCCGCCGCACGATCATCGACATGGCGGTCGATTGCGGCGTCGACTTGTTGGATGTGCAGACCGACATGGCCATCCATCGCGCCGACAGCCGGCCGCGGCTCGGCGCCATCGCCTGTCCGACGATGGTTCTCGCCGGCGCCGAAGAGCAGGTGTGCCCGATCGACGCCCATAGAGAGATCGCAGACGGCGTCGCCGGCGCCGCATTTCATCTGATCGAAGGGGCGGGGCATTTCTCGCCGCTTGAAAATCCCCGCGCCGTCGCATCCCATGTGCAGCATTGGCTGGACGCCTGCGCGGCCTGAACGAATCCGGCGTCGATGCCGAAAAAGGAGCAAACATGAGTGAGGACGACGTGAAGAATCCGAAGAATGCGGCGGCCGCCCGCCCGAAGGAGATGGTGGAGCAGGTGTTGCAGGTCGAGCGACGCGACTACGTGGACCTCGCGCCGACCAACCGGCCGCGCAGCCAATCGCTCGAAGGTTTCGACGACATCTACACCGACATCGTCGACTACATTGTCCGGTGCACGCACCGCATCTGGGATGAGCGCGACATCGGCCTGATCTACACTCACTACACCCACAACTGCGTGCTCTACGGCACGCTCGGCGCGATCTACAATCGCGAAGACGTGGTGCGCGACACGATCCAGCGCTTGGTGTCCCTGCCCGAACGGCGCGGCATGGCGACCCAGGTTCTCTGGCGCGGCAATGATCAGGAAGGGTTCTACACCTCTCACCTCGTCACCGGCTCGGGTCGTCATACGCAGTATGGTCACTATGGCGCGCCGACGGGCCGCACCTTCGTATCGCGCACGATCGCCGACTGCATGATCCATCGCAACATGATCTATCGCGAATGGGTGGTGGCCGACACGATGGCGATCATCCAGCAACTGGGTCTCGATCCCAACGGGTTTGCGGAACGCTTCGCCAGATCGGCTTTCGACAAGGGCCTGCTGTCGCTGGATATCGGCGAAAACCGCCGCCTTCTCGGCCAGTATCCGCCGGAAGCCGAAGCCGATGTCTCGATCGCCCATAACGATGTCGAAGCCGAGACGCTGCGCTGGCTGCATGAAGTGTTCAACAAGCGGATGTTCGGCAAGATCAAGGATGTCTATGCCGCCAACTGCCAGTATCACGGCCCGTTGATGAAGGAGCTCTACGGCGTCGCCGCCGTCACGCATCAGCATCTCGGCCTGATCGGCTCGATCCCGGACGCCGCCTATATGCCGCAGCACATCTGCTCCAACCCTTGCGAAGAGGGCGGCGTGAAGGTCGCGGTGCGCTGGTTGATGGAAGGCCATCATCTGGGCTACGGCATTCTCCAGACCCTCGGCGAGCCGACCGGCGCGCGGCTCCAGGTCATGGGCATGACCCATTACCACTATAAGGACGGCAAGATCGTCGATGAATGGAACGTCTATGACGAACTCTCGCTGCTGACCCAGGTGAAACTGGCGCAAATGGCGAAGGCTTCGCCGTCCGCCGCGTCCTGATCGCCCGAAGCGAAGCGTCGGCCGACGACGCCCATGCCGACCCACGGGTCGGTCGCCGCGGCCGACGCATTTTCGAGACTATTCGTTCGCGCCGGCCGAGGCGGCGGCCTGTGAACGCGCCAGGGCCAGGAAGGCCTTGACGCCGGCCGAGAGGTTGCGGCGACCGGGATAATAGAGGCAGAGGCCGGGATAGGGCGGCGTCCAATCTTCCAGCAGGCGCGTGAGCCGGCCCGTTCGGATGTCGTCCCGAACGCTCTGCTCCATGAAATAGCCGATCCCGGTATGCGCGAGCACGGCTGTCCGCGACAGCTGGGCCTCATCAAGAATGATCGGGCCGCGCACGTCGATCTGAAGGATCTCGCCGTCTTTTTCAAACCGCCAGCGAAACAGCGATCCGTCCGGCAGGCGCACCCGGATGCATTTGTGATGGTGAAGATCCGCCGGCGTCTTCGGGGCGTCATGCTCTGCGAGATATTCCGGCGTGGCGACCACGGCGTAACGCTGCGGACGGCCGAGCGGCAAGGCGATCATGTCGCTGGGCACGAGACCGGCGACCCGCACGCCGAGATCGAAGCCTTCCGCGACGATGTCGACCAGCCGTCCTTCCGTCACGAGGTCGACGACCATATCGGGATAGCGGCGCAAAAATTCCAGCACGAGCGGCGAGATGATGTCGCGCGCGGCGAAGGGCGCCGCATTGATGCGGATCGTGCCCGACGGCGTGAGGCGCTCGGAACGGACCGCTTCGAGCGCGACCTCGATGTCCTGAAGGGCGGGGCCGACCTGATCGACGAACAACCTGCCCGCGCCGGTGAGCGAAACGCTTCGGGTCGTCCGGTTGAACAGCCTGACGCCGAGATGAGCCTCGAGCTTGCCGATGGCCAGGCTGAGCGCGGTGGTGGACATGTCGAGATCGATGGCCGCGGCGCGGAATGTTCCCCGATGCGCGATGGCGATCACCGCTTTCAGATCCGTCAGCCCGACTTTATCCATTGTCCCGAATTCCGCCATTCGTCATCCCGGTTTGTCCCAGTTATCAGTATAATTGTCGAGTGTTATCTCTTTCGCATCGAGATGAAAGAGGAACTGACCATGAGCCATGCAAACGACTTTCTCGGACTTGGAGGCAAACGCGTCCTCATCACCGCCGGCACCAAGGGTGCAGGCAGGGCCTGCGTCGAACTCTTTCGGCAGTTGGGCGCACAGGTGCTGACGACGGCCAGAACGAAGCCCGACGAACTGCAGGACGAAGAATTCGTCGCTGCCGATCTCACAACGATCGAGGGCGTCGCCGATGTCGCCGGCGCCGCGCGGGAACGGTTGGGCGTCGTCGACGTCGTCGTGCATATGCTGGGCGGGTCTTCAGCCCCCGGCGGCGGGTTCGCGGCGCTCGACGATGCGGAATGGAGCCGGGAATTGCAGCAGAACCTGTTCGCCGCCGTTCGCCTCGACCGGGAACTGCTGCCCGACATGATCGCCCGCGAGGCCGGCGTCGTCATCCATGTCACGTCGATCCAGCGTCTGTTGCCGCTGCCTGAATCGACCACCGCCTATGCGGCTGCGAAGGCTGCGCTGTCGACCTACAGCAAGGCGCTGTCGAAGGAGGTCTCGCCCAAGGGCGTCCGTGTGGTGCGAGTATCACCGGGCTGGATCGAAACGGAGGCATCGGTGCGTCTGGCGCAGCGCCTCGCCGATCAGGTCGGCGGCGATTACGAAACCGGCAAGCGGATGATCATGGACGGATTGGGCGGCATCCCGCTCGGCCGTCCCGCCAAGCCCGAAGAGGTGGCCAACCTGATCGCTTTTCTCGCCTCCGACCGCGCCGCCTCGATCACCGGGACCGAATACACCATCGACGGCGGCACGGTTCCTACTGTCTGAGCCCGCCCTCATGCAAATCGGGCCCCCCTCACCGATTGGCGACGGCAGGCGCCCCTAAGCGGAGAGGGCCCACGCGACGGCCCCCTCACAGCAATCACTGAAAGGACAACGACCATGACCATGACTCTACCAGAGCCGATCGCAACGTTTTTCAATCCGGATAAGTCGCGCGACGCCGACCGTGTCGCCAATTGCTTTCTCGACACATCCTTCGTCAAGGACGAGGGCCACACCTATCTCGGTCGGGACGAGATCCGCCAATGGATTGCGGCGTCTTCTGCGAAGTACTCCTACACCGCCACGCCCATCGACATCAGGCAAGAGGGCCGCCGCACCGTCGTCACCAGCCATCTGATCGGCGACTTTCCCGGCAGTCCCGTCGACCTGCGATATTTCTTTACGCTGCAGGACGGTTTCATCGCCGAGCTGGACATTCGTCTCTGACAGGGCGGCCGGTTCTCGGGCGTCCCGCACGACGGCGTTGCGTTGACGGGCCGCCTGTTTCGATCATGGCGTCAGCACCAGTGATCCTGTGGTCTGGCGTCCCTCGAGCAGCGCATGCGCCTCTGCCGCCTCAGAGAGCGGACGTCGATCAGGTTCGGTGATCCGGATCTCTCCTCCGACGAGCCGCGAGAAAAGGTCGGCGCTGCGCGACAGGAGTTCGGCCCTGTCCTCGACATAGTCGAACAGCACGGGGCGGTTGGCGGAGATCGAGCCGTGGGCGGCGAGGTCGGAGAGCTTGAAACCCTCGATCATGCCGGAGGACTGGCCGAAGCTCACGAACATGCCGCGCTTTTTGAGGCATTGCAGCGAGCCGCGCCAGGTGTCGGCGCCGACGCTGTCATAGACGGCGGCGCAGCCCCGGCCTGAAGTGATCTCCTTGACCGCAGGGACGAAATCGTCCTGGCGGTAATTGATCACATGCTCATAGCCATGCGCCTCGGCGAGCGCGATTTTCTCCGGGCTGCCCGCCGTGCCGATGGCATGCGCGCCCAGCGCCTTCAGCCATTGTCCCAGGATCAGGCCGACGCCGCCGGCGGCGGCATGGACGAGGATGGTGTCGCCGGGCTGGACGGCGTAGGAAGAGGTGACCAGATATTGCGCCGTCAACCCCTTGAGCAGCGAGCCGGCGACGACCGTGTCGGAGAGGTTGACGGGGATCTTGACGCATCGATCCGCATCGATCAGCCGTTCTTCGCAATAGGCGCCGAGGCGGGAGACATAGGCGACGTGGTCGCCGATGGCGACATCATGGACATCGGGGCCGACAGCCGTGATCACGCCGGCGGCTTCCGCGCCCGGGATGAGCGTTTTATCGGGCCACGGATAGAGGCCGCTGCGATAGTAGACGTCGATGAAATTGACGCCGATCGCGCGGTGGCGGATCCGGACTTCGCCGGGGCCGGGCGCACCGAGCTCGACATCGCTCCACACCATCGCGTCGGGTCCCCCCGGCGCGGCTGCCAGCATCGCTTTCATGATGTCCCCCCGGACTTTTTCTTATTTCACGTCGAATTCTGGATCTGACGGCACCTGCATGGCGATCGCCAGATGATTGGTTTGCGCCGCCAGTCCGATGACTGCGAGAAGTTCGCCATGCTGGGCGTCGGTCATGCCGCGAGAGCGTGCGGCCGCCGTGTGCGACTGGATGCAATACTGGCAGCTGTTGGCGGTGGAGACAGCGATATAGATCATCTCGCGGGTCAAGGGATCGAGCGTACCCTCGACCGTCATCACCGATTTCAGGCTTTCCCAGACCCGCTTGAGATTGGCGGGATCATTGGCGAGCGCCCGCCAGAAATTGTTGATGAAGTCGTTCTTGCGGGTCGCGCGGATGTCGTCGAACACCGCCTTGACGGCGGGGATCGCCTCGGCGTCGGCGTCGGTCAGAAGTTTGACAGTGGCCATGTGGTTTCCTCCTCAGGCGTGCGCCCAGTCCCAATAGAGCGCGCGCGCCTTGCGGGCGAGCGGGCCGAACTCCAGTTTCTTGTCGTCGAACGCGACGATCGGCACGACCTTGGACATGTTGCCGCTTGAGAAAATCTCGTCGGCCTCGCGGAAATCCTCAACCGTGAGCGACTTTTCATGCACGGTCACGCCGGCCTCGCGCAGCAGCTTGATGACGCGCTGGCGGGTGATGCCATCCAGGAATGTGCCGTTGGGAACCGGGGTGAACACCTCGCCGCCGCGCGCCATGAACACATTGGCGGTGGCGAGTTCGGCGACATTGCCGATCACGTCGGTGACCAGCGCATTGTGAAAGCCCTTGGCTTTGGCTTCGCGCATCATGCGGGCATTGTTGGGATAGAGGCAGGCGGCCTTGGCGTTGACGGGCATGACTTCCAGCGTCGGACGGCGGAAGCTGGTGGTGGTGATGGTGAAACCCTTGGGCTCGACCATCGGGATTTCCTCAAGGCACAGCGCAAAATCGGTGGAGTCGGCCAGCGGCGGCACGGTGCCGGCGTCGCTGTCCTCGGCCCAATACATCGGGCGGATATAGACATCCGTGCCGGGGGCGAATTTTTTCAGGCCCTCGCGGGTCAGCGTCTCGATGTCAGCGCCCGTGAGCGTGGGATTGAGTCCGAGGGCGGTTGCGGAGGCGTTGACGCGAGCGCAATGGCGATCGAGATCGGGGGAGACGCCTTCAAACAGGCGCGCGCCGTCGAAGACCAGCGAGCCGAGCCAGGTGGCGTGCGAGGCGGCGCCGAGAATGCGGACATCGCCTTCATGCCAGGCGCCCTTGTAATAGGTCCAGGTGGTTTTCGTGCTCATGGCTGTTTCCTCATTTCGTCTTCTTGTGCGGCGCGCTTCAATGGACGGCCGCATACATGATTTTCTCTTCGGTCGCTTCGGTCGGGGAGAATTCCTCGACGATGCGGCCCTGGCGGCAGACCAGGATGCGGTCCGACAGATTCAGGATTTCCGGAAGGTAGGAGGAAATCACCACGACGGCCAGCCCCTCATCGGCGAGCCGGTTGATGATCTGGTGGATCTCGGCGATGGCGCCGACATCGACGCCGCGGGTCGGCTCGTCGAAGATGACGATTTCCGGCTTCTGCACCAGGCCCTTGCCGATCACCACCTTCTGCTGATTGCCGCCGGAGAGTTCGACGACGCGGGCATTGTCGTTGATGGCGCGGACGTTGAGCGTCTTCGACCAGTCCTTGGACAGCGCCTGCATCTCGGCATAGCTGATGATTTTGCTCTTCTCGCGATCGGCGGCGAGCAGGCCGCCGAACATGTTTTCGGCGATCGACATGGTCTCGAAGAAGCCTTCGGATTTGCGGTCCTCGGTGACATAGACGATGCCGTCCTTCACCGCCTGGCGCGGCACGACATAGCGCACCGGCCTGTCATTCAGCTCGATCGAGCCGCCGCGCAGGAAGTCGCGCTTGTAGATGCCGGAGACGATCTTGAAGGTTTCGGTGCGGCCCGAGCCGATCAGGCCGAAGACGCCGGTGATCTGACCCTGGAAGATCGAGAAGGAATTGTTGCGCACGGCGGCGCCCATGGAAATGTCCTGGACGGAGAGGACTTTCTTGCCGGCTTTGCGGATCTTGCTCTCGTCGCGCTGTCGATAGAGTTCGGCCGAGAGCGTGCGGCCGACCATGGAGGCGATGATTTTGTCGCGGTCGAAGTCTTTGGTTTCGCCGGAGGCCACGAGTTCGCCGTCGCGCAGGATGGTAATCCGGTCCGACAGCATCAGCGCTTCTTCGAGCGCATGGCTGATGAAGACGATGGAGACGCCGCGCGCCTTGAGCCGCCGGATGAGGGCGAAGAAGTGGCGCTTCTCTTCCGGCGTCAGCGTCGCGGTCGGCTCGTCGAAGATGATGACTTCGGCATTGTGATGCACGGCGCGGGCGATCTCGACCATCTGCTTCTTGGCGGCGCCGAGCGTCTCGACCATGGCGGTCGGATCGACGGAGAAGTTCAGCGACTGCAGGAATTGCTGGGCGGAGATATAGATGCCGCGCAGGCGGTTCAAAAACCTCTCGGAGCCGAGATAGAGGTTCTGGGCTACCGTCATCGACGGCACCAGCGAGGTCTCCTGGAAGACCATGGCGATGCCGGCTTCGAGCGCGTCGTTGGGGGTGGTGTAGATCGTCTCCACGCCCTTGTGGAACAGTTTGCCGGAAGAGGGCTCGACGACGCCGGCGATCATTTTGGTAAGCGTTGACTTACCAGCTCCGTTTTCGCCGAGCAGAGCATGGATCTCGCCGCGCTTGAGCTCGAAGGTGACATTCTTCACCGCCGGCACGCCGCGATAGAGTTTGGAAATGTTTTCGAGCCGGATGATCGTATCCATGATGTTCTCTCCGCTCACAATGCCAGAGCGAGGATTTCATCCCCGCCGGCCGAGGCCGCATGGATCCTGCCATTGAGCGACAAGGCGGCGACGATGCCGTGGCGCTTGCCGTCGGCGCGGCTGTGATAGCTGGCGATGGGCTGGAAGTGCTGGTCGAGCCGGGCGATCAGGCCGTAGGAGCGGCTCGGCGACCAGGGCTTGTGGATGCCCATGGTCTTGATGCCCCCGCATTGCAGCGGCTCGAGGAAGGAGCGGCCGGAGGCGAGCGACGGGGCAATCCAGTATTCCGGCGCGATTTCCTCCATCATCGCCTGGCGATACTGGTCTTCCTGCAGCACGAATTCGATGAGGCGGTTGACCGGCGCGAAGATCGACAGAAGCGCGCCGCCGTCGATGCGGGAGAGACGGCCGGGATAGCCGGGGATGTTCGATATCAGGGTCTTTGTTGCGCCGCTGGCGCTGATCCGGATCACGCGACGGCTCCAGGGCTCGGAGACGACGACATCGGCGCCGTCTTCGATCACGCCCGAGGGCCAGGCGAGGCCATCGATAAGCTTCGTGCTCTCGCCGTTGGGCTTGACGCGCCAGACGGAGCCCGTCGCGCCTTTTTCCATGAGATCGCGCCGCCAGTCCGAAGGGCGGTGACGGGCAGAGCCGTTGGCGACCAGCAATTCGCCGCTGGCGGTGAAGCTCAGCGCGGTGACGCAGCTTATGTCTTTGGCGGCGGCGATCTCGTTGCCGTCGAGGATGATCGCGCCGGTTTCGAGCGCGACAGCGATCGAGCCCGAGGGCGAGACGGCGAGCGCGCTGATCGTGCCCTGATAGGCGGCGAAAACCCGGGTTTCCCCCTTGGGGGAGACGGCGTGTAGCGCGTTGCCGGCGGCGGCCAGCAACTGGCCGTCATGGCTGGCCAGATCGACGGGCGCGGCGATCGCTGCCACGCTGTCGGCCTCGTCCAGCCGGCGATTGGGGCGGAAAGCGCCGTCGAGCGGCGGCACGGTCACGGCCTTGCCGCGGAAGAGATCGAGGAGGGGATCGAAGATCGTCATGCCCGTTCTCCCCAATAGGATGTCGGACCCGTCCAGGCATCATCGGCGCCGTCGAGCTTGTAGCGTCCGATGCGGTTGTTGAGAATGCCGCCGATGAACAGCCAGCCTTTATGCTCGCGCATGGAGGTGACCATCGGATGCGATTGTCCCGAGAGATCGCCGAGCGCGCCGATGATCTTGCCGGTCTCGTCGAATTTCACCACGCCGCCGGTGTTGATGTTGGGAAACAGCCAGTCGTCCTGCGGCAGCCGCCGGGTCATGCGCTTGCGGAAGCCGGGATTGCGCAGCGACAGGTCGAATGTCGGCGTGCGCATGCCGAGCCAGGCCATCCAGTAGGAGCCGTCCGAGGCGCGATTGATGTTGTCGGGATAGCCCGGCATGTCCCTGATCACGCATTCGGCCGTGCCGGCCTTTGGGCCTTCCAGCCAGTAGCGATGCACGCGGCAGGCCCAGCTTTCGGCGAAGAACAGGCTCTTGCCGTCATGGGCCATGCAGACGCCGTTCATATAGTGATAGCCGTCGAGCAGCGTTTTGGTCTCGCCGGTCTTGGGATCGTAGACCAGCAGGCGGCCGGTGGCGCGGTTCTCGATGGAATCGAGCGCCCAGTCATGCGCGTCGAAGCGCTTGGTGGAATCGGTGAAATAGATGCGGCCATCGGGGGCGATGTCGAGGTCATTGGGATCGCGGAGACGGGCGTCGTCCTGGACTGACGTCCAGGAGCGGCGCGTCTCGGCCGACAGCCGCGTGACTTCGCGATCCGGCGAGATGGAATAGAGCCCCATGGCGCCGACGCAACTGAGCAGATTGCCCTCCCGGTCGAAAGCGAGGCCGAGCGGGAAGCCGCCGACATGGGCGAAGACTTCGGAGCGGGTGTAATCGGGGGCGAAGAAGCGGACGATTTCGCCGTGGCGGGTGCCGCAATAGAGATGGTCGTCGCGGTCGAGAATGACGTCTTCGGGGCCTTCGAGTTCGCCCAGCCCGATATAGTCGGTGCGGGAGATGGCGTTGTTCAGAGCATAGGGCGTGCCGGAATGGGGCTCGGCCGACTGCGCCTCGCCCATCTTGAGATAGATGGGCGCGACATAGACTTCGTTGAGCACCTTGTGGCGGTTCTTGAGCCAGCGGATGTCGATGGTGACGGCGACCGCCAGCATCAGGCCGATCACCATCTGGTTGGTGCCGGTGCCGTAGCCCAAGCGGATCAGGCCGTTGTTCATGACCAGCACGATGATCGCGCCCATCAGGCCCTTGACCACCGAGCCGCGACCGCCGCCCAGCGAATTGCCGCCGACCACAGCGGCGGTCAGCGCCAGGATCTCCATGTTGAGCCCCGTGCCGGGGCCTGCGCCCGACAGGCGGCAGGCGATGAGAAAGCCGGCGATGGAGGCGCAGAAGCCGGAAAAGACATAGGTCATGAAGACGGTGCGCTTGACCTTGATGCCGGCATTATGGGCTGAGCGCCTGGAGCCGCCGACCGCCAGCACATGCCAGCCGGGTCGCGATCGGGTCAGCGCGATATGGGTGATGACGGCGAGGACGACGGCGGTGATGACCGGGATCGACAGGCCCGCAAATGTGCCGTCGCCGATGAAATCCCAGGCGTCTGAAGAAGCCATCGAGGTCTGGATCGCCGCGCCGTAATTGACGACGAGGATGTCGAAGATGGTGCGGCCGATGATGAAGGTGACGAGCGTGGTGAGAAAGGCGCGGAGGCGAAGAAAGCCGATGAGATAGCCGTTGATCGCCCCGCAGATGAGGCCGGTGGCGATGGCCGCGGCCAGCGCCATCCAAACGGGCGCTTCGAAGATGAAGAAGGTTCCAACCGCGGCGAAGGTGGCGAGCGCGAAGATCGAGCCGACCGACAGATCGATGCCGCCGCCGAGCAGGACGACGGTGAGGCCCGTGACGACGATCGAGAATTCGCCGAGCTGGCGGGTGGATTCCTGCAGCGACAGCGGCTTGAAGAAGCCGGGAATGGCCGAGCCGAAGCCGGCGACGACGGCGATCAGCGCGATGAAGGGAATGGCGTTGTCGGTCCAGCGCTTGGACAGGATCTCGCCGATCAGGTGATCGGGAATGAGATTGTAGCGCCAGGACTGCAGGCGTTCGCGAAAAGTCATCAATCAACCCGGAACATTGGTGAAAAACGGGCGGGGCGGCGCATGCGTGATGCGTCTTCGCGGCGTTTGATGGGCGCGCCCGCACAGCGCGCCCTAATGTCATGGCGAGAGCGGAAGAGACCGCTTCGCTGCTTATTTCAGCTCGGCTTCAGCCTGCAGCGCCTTCAGATCCCAGCAACTGTCGGGACGCAGGTTTTCCTTCGTCGTCGCTTTCATCAGCGTGTAGATGAAGGGCGAGGCCGTGCCCGGCGCCTGGCCGCTCTGCAGCAGATATTTGATGATCGCCACCATATTGTGGGTTTCCTTGGCGAGGTCGGTCATCACCACCGCGCCATAGGTGCCGTCGGCGATCTTGTCGCAGTCGGCGGTCTTTTCGCCGCCGCCCGTCGTCACCAGGAAGACCTTGTCCTGAAGCTTGGCTTCGCGGATGGCGGCCGCCGCGCCGACGGCGTCGCCGTCCCAGAAATCGATGATGCCGCAGATGTCGGGATTCTGCTGCAGCATGGTGGCGGTCACATTACGCGACGTGGTGGCGTCCCAATTGGAATCCGGCTTGGCGACGACCTTGAAGTCCGGGTTCTTTTCCAGCACTTCCATGATGCCGGCATATTGATAGAGGCTGGTGGCGTTGACCTGGTCGCCCTGGACGAGGCCGATCTTCTTGGACGAATTCGGGCCGCAGCCCTTGATCACCGCTTCGGCTTCCAGGCGGCCGAGTTGGGTCCAGTCGCCGCCGACATAGGCGTCGGCCTTGAAGTTGGCGGGGTTGTCGACGAGGATCACATAGATGCCCGCAGCCTGCGCCTTCTTCATCAGCTTGGAATAGGAGTTGAGGTCGGGCGACATGACGATCAGCACATCGGGCTTGGTGTCCGACGAAATGGCTTCGGTGATCGCCTGGGCGCCGGCTTCAACGCTCCAATTGGGATCGCGGGTCTCAAACACGCCGCCGAAAGCGTCGACTTCACGCTTCAGGATGGCGGCCCAGCCCTGGGCGAGATCGAAGCCCATGGCCATGGGCACGAGCATGACCCGCTTGCCCTTCATGGCTTCGGCATAGATCGCCGGCGACGGATCATCCGCCGCCTTGACCGGGGCGGCCGAGACGCCCATTGCAAAGACTGTTCCTGCGAAAAGTATCGATAGTAGCTTTTTCATGTCTTGTCCCTCTTTTGGCGACAGTGTTGTTCCCCACACACGAAAGTCAGATATCCCCTTGCTGCGCTGTCTGTTCGTCACGCGGATTGAGCAGGCCGTCCATGATGATGGCGGCAAGCAGGATCGAAGATTTGATCAGGTTCTGGTAGATCAAGGGAATGTCGACAATGGTCATGGCGTTGAGCAGCACGCCGGTCAGCGCCGCGCCGATCAGCACGTTGCGCACCCCGCCCTTGCCGCCGGAAAGCCCGATGCCGCCGATCACCGCCACCAGAACAATGTCGTAAAGCAGCGTCGAATTGACGACGCGGGTATTCATCGAATGCAGGCTGGCGGCGGTCAAAATGCCGGCCATGAAGGAAAACACCGCTGAAATGACATAGCGCAGCATCAGCATGGGCCTGACGGGCATGCCGGCATTGCGCGCCGCCACCGGATTGTCGCCGGCGTAATAGACATAGCGGCCCCATTTGGTGAAGCGCAGGAACAGGAACGTCGCCAGCGCCAGGCCCGCGAAAATGAACACTTCCACCGGCGCGCCAAGCATCTGGAACGAGCCAAGCCCGATGATCCAGTGATCGACAGGAGCGCTGATCGCATCGGCGGAAATGACCTGCGACCTGACATAGCCGAAGACGAAGGAGGCCGAGGCAAGCGTGACGAACAGCGCCGGCACATCGGCATAGGCGACGAGAAAGCCGTTGATCAGGCCGAGCCCGATGACGCCGGCCAGCGTGATGGCGAGGGCTGCGCCGTCGCTCATGCCATCGCTCAGCATCTGCAGATAGGCCGCCACCGACATGGCCATGATCGCCACGGCGGAGAGATCGATGCCGCGGCCGATGATGACCACGGCCATGCCGAGCGAGAGAATGCCGAGCACCGAGACCGAGCGGATGATGGTGACGACATTGTCGGGCGTGAAGAAGCCCGGCAGCATGGCGGACGCCGTCGCGAAAATGAGAATGGCGATCAGGAGAACGATCCGTTCCTGATTGAGCATGGTCCAGTCAAATCGCTTGGCGGCGTTCATGTGTCGGCCTGGTCCTCTCGGCGAGGGTTTCTTGTCTGCGGCCCGAAGGTTAGGGGCGGCGCAATCGATACGTCCAATGAATTCTGATCCCCCGATTCATGCGAAACCGGAATGGATTGTCTCAAACCGAATAGAGCGCGCCCCGGCGGAAAGGCTGGCGCGCCTCGCGCTCTTCTTCGCGGGCGATATGGGCGGCGAGCGCGTCGATGAAGCGCTGCGCGAAGGCCGGCGGCGGCAATTGCGTGTTCCACATCGCGCAAATGTCGAAGCGGACGGGTTCGCCCTTCAGCATGATCGGACGCCGGATCAACGAGGCCGAGGTGATGCGGGCCGAGGAGGGGACGATGGCGACGCCATTGCCGCCTTCGGCCAGCGAAAACAGCGTATGCGGCGAATAGCTTTCGACGATGATCTCGGGCCGCGCGCCATAGACGCGCATGACGGCGTCGAAGACTTCGCGCGAGGCATGCTTGCGGTTGAGCAGCAGGAGCGGCTTGTCGAACAGATCGGACGCTTCGATCGGCTGGCCGGGTCTGTCGAGATGGCCGGGGGCGGCGACGGCGAGATAGCCGAGGCTGCCGATGCGGCGGAGACCGAATGTCTCGACCGGCTGGGCGGGGGCGGCGCTGATGGTGCAATGGACGAGGCCGCCCTTGAGCTTTTCGATCAGTTCTGCGCCGCCGGCATCCTCGATGCGGAGATCGACGCCGGGATTCTGGTCGCGCCAGCCGCGCAGGAAATCAGGGAAGTAGCGCTCGATCAGCTGCGAGCAGGCGCCGAGGCGCAGCACGCCGGTGTCGCCTTGGGAGAGGCCGTCGGCCTGCAGCCGCAAGTCGCGCTCGGCGGCGAGCAAGGCCTGCGCCTTGGCCATCAGCAATTCGCCTTCGCCTGTCAGCCGGATATTGCGACCCGACTTTTCGAACAATTTGACGCCGAGATGCGCCTCGAGCCCGGTGATCTGCCGAGACAGCGCCGATTGCGTCATGTTGAGGCGGTGGGCCGCCGCCGTCATGTTCATCAGCTCGGCCGTGGTCACGAAACTCGAATAGACCCTGATATCCATCGTCGCTCCATCGGGCTCTCATGCCCAAAAAGAAGCTAAGGCGCAAAATGAGGCAATGTCAACATTTCTTCATGCTTGACGGAATTTTTTGAATATGTAGTGATCTCTACATTCGTTCATGCGTGTGTCCGGGATGGAACAGACAATCAGAGACATGCTGCTCAAGGCGGCGCCGGGGCTGACGCCGGCCGAAGGGCGGATCACGCAGGCGCTTCTGGCGGAATATCCGTCGGCGGGCCTCGGCTCGGCCTCGGCGCTCGCCCGCCGCGCCGGCGTGTCGGACCCGACCGTGCTCCGGCTCGTCGGCAAGCTCGGCTTTCAGGGATTCGGCGATTTTCAGGCCCGGCTTCTGGCCGAAGTCGAGGCGCGGCTGCATTCGCCGCTGATGATGATGGAGGCCAAGAAGCCGGCCGGGGCAGGGGCTTCGGCCTCGGCGCAGTATCTCGCCTCGGTGGCGGCGTCGGTGGACAAGCTCGCAGCCTCGGGCCAGGAAGCGCTGATCGAGCGGGCGGCGCGGCTGATCATCTCCGCCAAGGGCAGCGTCTATCTGCTCGGCGGCCGGTTTTCCCGGCATCTGGCCGGCATGCTCTCCGGCTATCTCGCGCAGTTTCGCGATGGCGTGGTCGATCTCGGCGAAGTCGGCTCCCGCGCCGTCGATCAGCTGGTCGACATGTCCAAGGCCGATGCGCTGATCCTGTTCGACTACCGGCGCTACCAGAACGACACGATCCGCTTCGGCGCGCAGGCGGCCGAGCGCGGCGCGCATCTCATCCTGTTCACCGATCCCTGGATGTCGCCGCTTTCGGCGCAGGCTGAGGTGACGCTGACCTGCCCGGTGGAGGCGCAATCGCCCTTCGACACGATGGCGCCGGCGCTCGCCCAGATCGAGGCGCTGACGGCGCATCTTCTCACTGCTGCGCGGCCAGAGGCGCGCGCCCGCATCGAGGCGCTGGAGGCGATCCGCGCCCAAAACGCCGTGACCATGGATGCAGAGCCCGCCTTGCGCGGCGGGCCAGGACCCAAACCCAGCAAGGACTCTTGAGATGATCGACAGCACACGCCGCGACGAGCCGTTCAGGAAAGGCCAGACCGCGCTGCTTCTGGTGGATATGCAGCGCATCTGGCTAGAGCCGGGGCTCGATCCGCATCACCCCGAGCGGGGGCCTGACCATTACTTTTACAAAAGCGTGCGCGAACAGGCGATCCCCAATTGCGAACGTCTGTTGACGGCGGCCCGCGCACATGGCGTCGAGCCCCTGCACACGATCATCCAGTCGCTGACGCGTGATGGCCGCGACCGCTCGCTCGACCACAAGCTGACGCCAATCCATGTGCCGCCGGACCTGCCCGAAGGCCTGCCGCCGGCCAATCTCGCGCCTGAGGGCGACGAGATCCTGATCCCCAAGACCTCGTCGGGCGTGTTCAACTCCACCAATATCGATTATCTCCTGCGCAATCTCGGCATCCGCTATCTGATCGTCGCCGGCGTGCTGACCGATCAATGCGTCGACATGACCGTGCGCGACGCCGCTGATCGCGGCTTTCTCGTCACCTGCGTCACTGACGCCTGCGCCACGATCACGCCGGAGCGGCAGACCAATGCGCTCGCCGCATTCGGCGGCTATTGCCATCTGGCGGACACCGAAACCGTGATCGCCAAGATCCAGGCGATGGAGGGCTGAGGATGAACGCCAAGCTTCCGCCTCTCGCCGTCATCGCCACCACCGACATCTCCGGCGTCACTCGCGGACGGCCGGTGCGGCTCGACCGGCTGGAGGACTATGCGGCCGCCGGTGTGGGCTGGGTGCCGGCCAATATTTCGCTCACCGCCTTCAACGCCATCGCCGATCCCAATCCCTGGGGCTCCCAGGGCGATCTCCGGCTGCTGCCCGATCTCGGCGCGGTGTTCACCACATCCGGCACGGGCGCTGCGACGCCGTTTGCGCTGGTCGCCGGCGACATCGTCCGGCTCGACGGGCGGCCCTGGAGCTGCTGCTCGCGCACCATCCTCAAACAGGCGATCGCCGATCTCGAAGCCGAGACGGGGCTGAGGCTGCTCGCGACCTTCGAACTCGAATTCCAGATTTTCGGGGCCGATCTGCCGGAGGCGCACGCCTTCTCGGTGGGGGCGCTCCGGCGGGCCGATCCCTTCGCCTCCGAAGTGCTGGCGGCGCTGGAAGAGGCGGGCGTGGAGCCGGAAATGTTTCTCGCCGAATATGGCGAGGACCAGTTCGAGATCACGCTCGCGCCGGCGGATGCGCTGGCGGCCGCCGACCGGGCGGTGGCGGTGCGCGAGATCATCCGCGAAGTGGCCCGCAACAAGGGCTGGCAGGCCAGCTTCTCGCCCAAGACCAGCCTCGACGGCGTGGGCAATGGCGTGCATATCCATTTTTCGCTGCGCGACGGGCAAGACCAGCCGGCGGGCTATGATCCGGCGCAGCCGGGATGCCTGTCGGCCGCGGCGGGCGCCTTCTGCGCCGGCATCCTCTCGCATCTGCCGGCGCTGACGGCGATCACCGCGCCGAGCATTCCCTCTTACTATCGGCTGCAGCCGCATTATTGGAGCGCGGCCTGGACCTGGCTCGGCGAGCGCGACCGCGAGGCCTCGCTGCGCATCTGCCCGATCGCCGGCCTCAGCGGCAAGGATCCGGCCCGCCAGCACAATATCGAATATCGCGCCGCCGACTCGACCGCCAATCCCTATCTGTCGCTCGCCGGCCTGATCCGGGCCGGGCTCGAGGGCATCAGGCGAAAACTGCCCGCCCCGCCGATCTTCTCCGGCGATCCGGCGCTGCTGACCGAAGGCGAACGGACCGAGCTCGGGCTCAGGCGGCTGCCGGAAACGCTGGAACAGGCGCTGGCCGCATTTGAGGCCGACGACAGGGTCTGCGGCTGGTTCGATTCCGTCTTCATCGAGACTTATCTCGGCGTTCGCCGGCAGGAGATGAAGATTCTGGCGAGCAGCGAGGCCGACGAGATCTGCGCCCGCTACCGGACCCTGTTCTGATGCCGGCGGACACGACTGTGGACTGGCCTGAGGCGGTGGAGATCGTCAACCCGCACGGGCGCTCTCCCTTCGTGCTGACCTGCGAACACGCCTCCCGCCACATCCCCCCCGAATATAAGGGGCTCGGCCTGCCCGAAGCGGAGATCGCGCGGCATATCGGCTGGGACATCGGCGCCGCCGAGGTGACGCGGCGGCTGAGCGCCCGTCTCGACGCGCCGGCTTTCCTGAGCAATTATTCCCGGCTGCTGATCGACCTCAACCGGCCGCTCGACGCCGACAGCAGCATCCCCATCCTGTCGGAAAACACGCCGATACCCGGCAATCGCGATCTCGATCCCAAAGAGCGGGCGCTGAGGGCGGAGCGCATGTTTCATCCCTTTCACGCCGCCGTGACAGCCCATCTCGACGAACGCCGGAGGCTCGGACGCCCGGCGAGGATCCTGGCGATCCATTCCTTCACGCCGGTGTTCAAGGGCGTTAAAAGGCCGTGGCACGCCGGCGTGCTGTTTTCCCACTCGCGCGACTGGGGGGTGGAACTGGTGGAAAAGCTCGGCCGTGACGGACTGACGGTCGCCGCCAACCAACCCTATGTGATCGATCGCGCCGAGGACTACACCATACCGATCCACGGCGAGGACCGTGGCCTGCCCGCGCTGCTGATCGAAATCCGCCAGGATCTGATTGCGGATGAGGCGGGCGCGGAGGCCTGGGCGGCGAGGTTGGCGGGGGTGGTGGGGTGAGAGGGAGTAACATGGATTGGATCAAGACGAAATCCAGACTTGCCGGCTTTACGTTCTTCCGTCTATAACGCAGTTATTGGGGCGTTTGACTGGAGATATATAAGCATGGCTGGCGTAAGAAAGCTGATTTTTTATCCTGACTATACAGGAACGAATCCCTACCAGTCTTCGCTTTACTCAAATTTTGTCGCTTTCGAGGTTTCTAGCGGCGGAATAGATGGTGCAATACAGGCCGTTTTAGATGACGATAGCGTAGTCTTTCACTTGCATTGGCCAGAACCAATATTTTCTGGCGCTAAGTCTACAGATGCAATGTACAGAGCCGGCGAGATATTTTTAGAAAAGGTTTCAAATTTCCGCGGTTATGGTGGGAAATTTGCCTTCACCGTTCATAATGTGCTTCCTCATGACACGGAAAGAAGGGATGTCTGGGTTTGGTTCTTCAAATCCATTATGAAAGTATGTGATTTTATTCACACGCATAACAGGAGCGCCATCCACGAAATGCAGAAGGAATATGAGGTTCCTGAAGCCAAGTGCCACGTTTTTCCGCATGGGAATTATGTCGGCTCGTACCCGATGCGGCAGTCTACAGAAGAAGCAAGGCAACACTTGCTTATACCTGAGCAAAATACAGTGTTCGGCTTCGTTGGTCAGCTGCGCGCGTACAAAGGTCTGGAAAAACTAATTTCCAGCTTTGATAAAATTCAATCCAAATACGAAGCCATTGATCTACTAATTGCCGGCAAGGCGGTTTATCCAACACCTGCCGGCTACTGGGAAAGAATGGCGATATTCAAAAAATCAATCACTGTTCACGAAGGTTTTGTTCCGGATGAGTTGTTGCAGACTTATTTTTCTGCTTCAGACGTAATTGTTTTGCCATACGAGAACATATTGACCTCTGGATCAGTCATGTTGTCTGCAACATTCGGCAAACCAGTCATTGCCCCAGCGCTGCCCACGCTTGCAGAGATTCACCAGGCCGGATTTACAATATCCTATGATCCGCAAGATCCGGATGGCTTGACGCTGGCGCTTGAGCAGTTTCTGTCGACCTCGGATGAGGTTCGCGTCGAGATGCGCCGCGCAGCGTTGGATTTTGCGGAGCGCTTCGCGTGGCCGGACATAAGTGATGCTCTGGAGACAGCCATGTTGGAGCTGGAGAAATCCGGCGATTTGCTGGAGCTGGAATCTGGCAAGAGTCTCGAGGTGTACGATACTCTAGGCGATCAGGCAGAAGGTCAAATAGCGGTTGCCATTGTTAGTTATTATAGCCTTCATGATGTGGATGCGCTCTTGGAAAGCATTCCCCGTCAGATAGACGCGCGGGATGTGCATATATACATCCTCTGCAATGGCAGGTCTGAACGCGAGATGATGCATTACCGCGACCTGGACAGGAAAGTCGTCGTTCTCGTTCCAGAGGAAAATCTTGGTTATGCGGCCGGAAACAATGCCATTCTGGAACTGGCTCTGAAAAAGCGCTACGCCTACATATCCATATTGAACCCTGACATGAACCTGCGAAAAGGCTGCCTGGAGCGCCTATACAGCGCTGCGATACAATATCCTGGGGACGTGCTTTCACCTGCCATTCTAACTGCCGATGGGAAGATATCTTTTGCGGGTGGATGGGTTATGAAAGATCGGACCCTCAGGCAGAAGCATCACCTTGACGGTCAAAGCGTCGCAAAGCTGCCGGCGCGAGACTACAAGGTTGATGTCCTCAATGGCTGCGCGTTATTTGCCTCGGCAGACGCCTTTAAAAAGGTCGGCTACATACCGGAGGACTATTTTCTGTACTACGAAGAAACCGACTGGTTTCTCCGTATGGAACAGCATGGTGTTGCTCGCCGCATCATACCGGACGCTATCGCAACGCATCACAAGGCGTCGCATGGTCGGTTGGTTCCTACTTTGTACTATCTTTATTATTTTGTTCGAAATAGCTTCGTCTTCAATAAAAATGTACTGGGTTCGAGTGATTACGTATCTCACGATGTTATTCGAAAGTTCAGAGACGGTTGGAGCGAGCGCATCAGCAAGAATGCGCCGACTTTCCAACCCATTTTTCAGCGGGCGCTGACGGCTGCGGAAGACGATGGCGAAAATCACCGGCTTGGCGCGGTGAATGTCGGAGACCGTCTAGACGCGGTAGAGTTCGATGGCCTCGGTGACTACGCCGTTGAGGGCTATGTCGAAACGGTTGACGGGAAAATCTCTGGCTGGGTTTCGTTCCAGAAGGGGGATGACAGCAAATGGCAAGGCGGGACTGATGTCTGGCTAATCGTGGATGATGTCCCTGTCGAACGCGCCGCAGCCAATTTAGATCGGCCTGACGTGGCGGCTGCGGGATATGCCTCCAATTGCGGTTTTGTCGTCCAAATTCCTTTGGACCTGATTGATGGCGCTGTGCACAAGATCGAACTTCGCAATGGCATCGACGGCAAGCGTCTTCCGTTTCTTGAAGGAGATTGCTTGGAATTGAAGCACCGCCTGACGCATCCGGCTCCAATCAGCGCGCTTTTGCCCATTCAAGCGCGAGTCGACGCGATTGAAAATGGCATGATTACAGGTTGGGTCTATGATCCCTCAGCCGTGAACCGTTCGGTGCATTTCAACTTGTCTATTAATGAACGACAAATATGCGGTTTGACGACCGGGCTCTATCGAGAAGACCTGGAGAAAGCCGGTATGGGGAACGGGCGGCATGGTTTCAGACTTGCGCTGCCATATGACCATATCGCTTCAGAGAGCGTAAATGTCAGACTCTATCTCGATGGCGAAACCACGCATTTCTATGAGCGTAAAGTTTCGCCGAAGATTCGGGGAGCCAACCTTTCACCGGCGATGACGCCAGAAAAATTCTTGGAGTGGGCGTTCATAAATTACGAAACCCCTCTTGGATTTTACCAGAACAACCACGCGCTTCAGCGCTTTTTTGAATTCAACAAACTCCATTATGGCCATGCGGGGCGTAGCGCTCCACAAGATCAATTGATATCGGTCATTATGCCAGTCTACAATCGCAGCGGAGTTGTTGCTGACGCGATCCAATCCGTGCGGGACCAATATTATCAAAACTGGGAATTGCTGATCGTCGACGATGGAAGTACGGACGATACCTACAGTCATCTGGAGCAGGTGCTCGGT
This sequence comes from Rhizobium sp. TRM95796, assembly GCF_025779995.1. Taxonomy (NCBI): domain Bacteria; kingdom Pseudomonadati; phylum Pseudomonadota; class Alphaproteobacteria; order Hyphomicrobiales; family Rhizobiaceae; genus Rhizobium; species Rhizobium sp. TRM95796. The sequence continues at coordinate 42,718 of NZ_JAOXHE010000004.1, forward strand.
GAACTGGGAGACGAGCGAATAAAGCTCATGAGGCTGGCTGTAAACCAAGGGGTTTCCGCAGCAAGGAACGTCGGGCTCCAAGCGTGTAAGGGGAGCATCATCTCCTACCTGGATTCCGACAACCAATGGTATCCCGAATTTCTTTCGATCGTCGTCGGCGCGCTGGAAAAATCAAAAGGATTTTCAAGCTGCTATATGGGCCAGGAAATATGGGAGTATTTACCCTCGGTAAAACGCTCCGAACTCCGGAGCATTCGGGCATGCCCATTCAACCGGTCCAAACTCGAACAGAGAAACTATATAGACCTCAATGTTTTCGCGCATCGTCGGGAGATCTATGAACAGATCGGCGGGTTCCGCGACGATATGAGGCGGCTTGTGGATTGGGAGTTCATCCTCCGCGCAACCGAACAACAACCCTCATTGTTTGTTCCCGTGCTGATGAATAAGTATTTCGTCGGGCTGGTCGACAATCAGATCACGAAAGTCGAAGTTTACGACGCCAACCTTCAAAAAATTCGGGCTTTGAGGCACTACTGATATGAACACGTCAATTGTTGGAAATGGTATCGATGTCGTCGTGAGGGCGAACGATGGCGCTATGGTTAGGAACTGGATGTCCTACAACAGTGAATGGCTCGGCGCTTTCGAGGCAAAAATTTGGTGGTGTTCACATGAGGCGTCAGGCCTGACTGTGAGGACTTTTGATGACGGCGTCAGCGAGGAAGGTCGTCAGTTCGAGGACACTGGCCCAGAAATCTCATCGCGACCGTTGTTGTTTGTCGCGCCCGATTGGATGCTGAGGCCCGATTGGCTGACGCATATTGCTCGCGCACATACACTTCGTCCGTTCTGGTCCGCAACGGGCAGGTTGGTTGTTCAAGCAGCCGACGGTCGAGCCGGACTTGGCGATACTACGCCGACGCAGATTGGCCACCATGTAAGATCGTGGTCGTTCGCACCGAGTATGCATGGAATATGTGCAGATGAACTCCCCACAGACGTCCTCTGGGTCAGCCCCGAAGCCAAGTCTATGTTCTTGGCGGCCATCAGATTCGAGACAAACTACGACGAAGCTGCGTCGCGTTTTTTTAATTCGGCCGCACAGCACGCCGCTCATGGTACGCATGTTTATTTGCCAGATGCAGTAGCTGTAAGGGTTTCGGTTATTCAGTAGGAGTTCGTGCAAATTTCCTGCTTAGAAAGAAAGCGCGTAGGTTCCCATCGCAAATTTCTAGGCTTTTGAACTTACTGAATAAAGTTTTGACATAAACGTCATGGTTGACGACAGTTTTTGCGCATGTGCTTCAAAGAAAACGCAAACGGCAGTCCTAGCAGATAATGAATCTTTGTGTTTGGCGCGACCAACGTATGGGCCGAAACATTTCGCCCACGGCCAAGTAGACACCATCAACACCGTTTTTGCTGCAATCGGCTACAACGTCCGCCGTATTAAGGCGCGCGCGCATCCTATTTCAGTCGGCCGCTCTCTCGGCCGCCCTTGCCCCGTCAAAAAAACAAACTGCCACGGGAATGCATTTGATGCCCGTTCTCCACGGACAACTAATTATGCAATATGGATTTTGGGCCTAATCGCTTACTAGCATAAGATTTGTTAAAGAGCGATACCTCTGATGTTCGTCAACTACACGATAACCAAGCGCGCTGAAAAGCGCGTTGATTTCAGCCAAATTTTTCAAATCTACTTCTATGAAAATCGCGGGCTTGTGTCGTTCCAACGTTTTGCGAAGGCCTTGTATTACATCGATTTCCTTACCTTCAACATCAATTTTAAGAAAGTCAATTTTGTCAACATGAGCGAGAAGATCGTCTCCAGGTACCATTTTTATTGACCCAAAACTTGACGTTTCCACTCTGCCAGAACCAAGATTGTGCATCTGTGGAATTTTCATTGATACAAATCCGTGTTCGCGGCCGACGGCGAACCCTAAACAGCTTTGATCAACGACTTCGTCAATGCCATTCAGCCTAATATTAGACCTCAATAACATTAATGCTTCCGGCGAACATTCGACCAAAACTATTTTGGACGGTTTGAGATTTTTTGCGACATAGACAGCATGATTTCCAACATTAGCGCCGATATCAACATACGCTCCACCAACAGGGAAATGTCTCGAGATAATTTCCAATTCTTCTCGCTCGTAGAACGTTCCTCTGTAATGATGATTTTGTATTACATCTTTCTGATCTTTAATTAAAAAGCGTATTGCCTTGCCGTCATTAAAAAAGAGACGAGAGAGAAGGTCGGGGACAGCGTTTTCGCGTCGAATACATTTGAGCCAGTTATTTAGCCTTCCTATATATGCGCGGCTTGTCTGACGGTGCCATTTCTTTAAAAATACTAAATTCTTACTCACCATGATCTCTAGTCGATCTTTACCAACGGCAACGCCTTGAAGACGGGCTATTTCCGCCGCAATGGCCGTTAAGCGATCGCTAGGATCCTCTATATCGTCATAAGAGTGGTCAATTACGTCATCAACCATATCGACACCAAGACTTCTTAGATACGATACGATTCCGGGCACTCCAACCATCAAAAATGGGACGCCTGCGATAATAGGCTTCAAGGTTTTTTCAGTCAGCCGCATGACGTTTTTGTCCGCGAAATCTGTCTCTGACACAAGATGGTAGTTGCTCCTGGACAGAAAATCTCGCGGCACATCTTCGCACATATAGTGCGTGTTGTTGCCGGTTGATTCAATTCTCACTTCATCCAGGTTTGACAACCACTCAAATTCTTCATCAGAGAAACCTAGTTTTGAAAACACCAATTTTGTAGCTTTTGCGTAATTCGAAAACCCACTCTTGTTTTTTTCGTTTGATGTATTCCACCAAGAATAATCAACATTTGCAATGAGGTCATTCCTCTTTAAAAGCATCATTAAAGCCTGGCGATGAGGCCGGGGCATTCCATTCATAATCGAGAAACTTCTGTTTATGTCGTCTTTTAAATTATCCATTTCCGTCGAACATTTGTGGATGTAATTTGATGAAATTAGTATTGGGTAAATATTATATTCTATAGTTTCAATATTGTGTTCAATGTAGTTTTTATTCAATGAGTCCAAATTTGCAGTTAAAACTGCTATCCTGTGGAATGCATTCGCGCCCAATGCAATGTTGCGAAACGAAATAACTTCTTCTGCTGAGAATTTTGGTGCTTCTTCTGATGAGTCAAACACAAAGTTGATTTGCTCATTTGCTGACAATTTGATTAACCAAAAGGGAATATTCTGGGCAATCTTGTTTTGCTTCAAACTGACGCTCAGATCCCAGGACGAGAACTGAAAATGGGTGTGAATCCCGCTGTCGGAGGTGAGCAATTCTTCTAAATCTGACGGAGACAAAATTCTGAGGAAATTTGGAAATTTTTCCGAAAAGCTAAAAGTACCACTGAGCCGGGCGCTTGATTTCGCAAACCGAGATAATAATTCATCATTTCTATCCATAAAATTAAGCCAAAAATTGGCTTCTGATACTGATTTCTTGATAATATCTCGAAATTCCAGCCACAACGTGGCGGAGCACCTAAAGTCTCTTTGACTGCAGGCCATATCAAATGTGAGAGCGCAGAACCTTTTATCTGTTACATGTCTCGCAAAATGGCTGGAAAATTTCTCTGTTTGACCCATGTGCCAATAGCAGCGGGCTATTTCAAAATTTATCTTATAATCATCAATATTTTTTGAAGCAATATTGAAGTAATGTAGCGCTGTTTCATAGGCTCTAAGTCCCAAGTAACATTGCCCAATATGGTAGTAGTACCAGTATAAATTCTCATTTCTGTGCGTTAGCAATAAAAACAATCTCAAAGCAGATTCGAAATTTCCATTCTTCAGATCTGCTTTCGCTTTTTGCTCGGTCGAATCAATGTCAGTTTGTGGCATATCTACCTCAAAAAATTGCGAATGCAGGTTCTCTGCTCTAACATGGTCACCTGGATTTGTCATCATACATAGATTGAAACAAACGGTTTTGTTGGGAGTGGACGGATGCCGAAGCAGTTTGCTTCATTATGAAGCCGGGTTTCTAGTCCAGTCAGTGATAATTCGGCTTGCGTGATGCGAGAGAGCCCACCGAGGCAACTTCCGACCGGATTCAAAGCGCGCCAATCAACCGCAGCGTAACGCGTTGTGCGAAAAGTCTCGTCAGGATGTAACGGATCGGTGTCCTTTTTTGCATGTTGCTTTTGAGTGTGCATCTTGCTCACACAGAACTCGGTGCGGTAAGAGCTTCGGAGAATTGGAGGCGTCATGAGTCGACGGTTTTTTATCGGCACCGCCTTCGTACTCTTCGCCCTTCTTGCGCCCGCTGCTGCCGTTGCCGATTGGCGGCCGGTCGAACAAATCCGCGCCTACGCCGTCTCCGGCCGCACCGGCCCCGAGCTCTATGCCTCGATCGGGGAAAACGGCCCCAGGCTCGGGGCGGGGCGGGTGATTGCGCATACCGGCTTCAAGCTCACCTGGCGACGGGATTATCGACGGCGCGGCGATGATTGCGTGCTGGCGGCGGCGAAACCCAATCTCGTCATCACCTATACGCTGCCCGAGGCGAAGGGGCCCCTGGCGTCGCCCACGGCCGAGAACTGGGCGCGGTTCCGGGCCGGCGTCGAAGCGCATGAGCGGGTGCATGGCCAGATCATCAAGGAGATGGTCGAGGAGATCCTGGCGGTGTCCGTCGGGTTGGAGGAGAAGAATGATCCCTCCTGCAAGAAGATCCGCGCGACGCTCACCGAGCGGCTGCGGGACATTTCCCAGCGCGAACGGGCCCGGCAGCGCGACTATGATCGCGCCGAATTCAGCGATAACGGCGCCGTCCACCAGCTGATCTTGATGCTGGTCAATGGCGGCTGAGCAAAAGGCGCTATCCTTCGGACAATGATGTTATTTCGCCGGGTCGTCATCCGGGCGTTGACATCTTGTGAGTAGTATCTACATAATAACGTAAATACGAAAACAAAGGAGTTACTCATGTCGATCGATCGCGCCGTTCTGCTCTTCGCAGGCTTCATGGTTCTGGCGTCGCTGGCGCTGACCTATTTCGTGCATCCCGGCTTCGTCTGGCTCTCGGTCTTCGTCGGGGCCAACCTGATGCAATCCGCCGTCACCGGCTTCTGCCCGGCGGCGATGGCGCTGCGCAAGCTGGGCTTGCGCCCCGGCGCCGCATTCTGAGGCGCGCGATGACCGTCCGGTTCGCCACTGTCTGCCTCGCCGCGCTGGTCCTGTCGCTCTCGCCGCTTTCGGCTCTGGCCGGCGACCATGTCGTCAGGGTCGAAACGGTCGTCGAGATGAAGGCCGTCTATGGCCAGGTGCAGGCGCGGAACACCGTATTGGCCCGGGCGCGGCTCGGCGGCGTCTTGTCCTCGCTGGAGGTCACCGAAGGCGACGAGGTCGAGGCCGGCCAGTCGATCGCGCGGATCCGCGACGACAAGATCGATTTTCAGATCGAGGCGGTCGACGCCCAACTGCTTGGCCTCCAGGCGTCGCTCGACAATGCGCGCGCCGAACTCGGCCGCGCCGAGAAACTGATCAAGAGCGGGGCGACGACCGCCCAGCGCGTCGATCAATTGCGCACCCAGGTCGACGTGGCGATCAACCAGATCGGCGCGGCCCAGGCGCAGCGCTCGGTGCTGGTCGAGCAGCAGCGCGAAGGCGTGGTGCTGGCGCCGGCGGGCGGCAAGGTGGTGAGCGTGCCGGCAACCCGAGACGCGGTGGTGATGGCGGGCGAAAGCGTCGCTGCGATCGCCGGCGGCGGCTTCTTCCTGAGGCTGGCCATTCCCGAGCGGCATGCGCAGTTCCTCAAGCAGGGCGCCGATATCCGCATCGAGGCGGGCGGCAAGGCCCTGAGCGGCAAGCTCGCCAAAATCTATCCGGAAATCTCCGGCGGCCGGGTGACGGCCGATGTCGAGGTCGAGGGGCTGGCCACAGATTTCGTCGGCGCCCGCGTGCTGGTGGACCTGCCGGTCGGCGAACGCGAGGCTTTGTTTGCGCCGGCCGAAGCGCTGACGCTCCGCGCCGGCGTCGATTTTGCCGCCGTGCGCGAGGGCGATCAAGTGGTCGAGCGGGCGGTGGTCCGCGGCGCGACCATCACGCGCAACGGCGTCGCCATGACCGAAATCCTGACCGGCCTCGTCGAGGGCGATATCGTGGTGACGCCGTGAGCGCGAACAAGACGAATATGCCCATACCCGGAGACGAAGACGCCGACCGTCCGCAAGGCCGGCTGGGCATCGCCGGCCAGTTGACGGCCGGTTTCATCCGATCGCCGCTGACGCCGCTTTTCCTGATCGCCGCCTTCGCCTTCGGGCTGGTGGCGCTGTTGACGCTGCCGCGCGAGGAAGAGCCGCAGATCTCCGTGCCGATGGTCGACATTATCGTCGACGCGCCGGGGCTGAAGGCCGACGACGCCGAAAAGCTGGTGACCGAGCCGCTGGAGACCATCGTCAAGAGCATCAACGGCGTCGAGCATATCTATGCCCAGTCTATGGACAACCGGGTGATGGTGACGGCGCGGTTTCTGACCGGCACATCCTCCGACACTGCGGTGCTGCGCGTGCATGACAAGGTGCGCGCCAATCTCGACCGCATCCCGGTCGGCATTCCCGAACCCGCCATCATTGGACGCGGCATCGACGACGTGGCGATCGTGACGCTGACGCTGTCGCCTAAACCCGAAGCCGAAGGACGCGTCAGCGCCGCCGATCTCACCCGCATCATCCGGGAGGTCCGGACCGATGTCGCCAAGGTCGAGAATGTCGGCTTGACCTATCTTGTCGGCGAGGTCGACGAGATCATCCGCATTTCGCCGCAGCCGGAGAAGCTCGCGCTCTATGGCGTGACGCTGCAGCAACTGGCCGCCAAGGTGGAGGGCGCCAATCGCGCCGCGCCGGCCGGACAGGTCCGCGACAAGGGTCTTCAGATCGACGTGATGGCGGGTGAAACGCTTTCGACGCCCGCCGAGATCGGCAATCTGCTGATCACCGCCCGCGACGGGCGGCCCGTTTATGTCCGCGATGTCGCGACGGTGGAATTCGCGCCTGAAGATACAGAGGCGCTGGTGTCGACGCTGAACAAGGGCAAGGACGGCGTCGAGCGGCAACCGGCGACGACGCTCGCCGTCGCCAAGCGTCCCGGGGCCAATGCCGTGTTGGTGGCCGAAGCCGTGCTGGCGCGGGTCGAGGCGTTGAAGGGCAGGCTGATCCCGTCCGATATCCGGGTCGAGGTGACGCGCGATTATGGCGAGACGGCCAATGACAAGGCGAACGAGCTGCTCTATCATCTCGGTCTCGCCACTCTGTCGATCATCGCGCTGGTCTGGCTGGCGATCGGGCGGCGCGAGGCCTTCGTGGTGGCGATCGTCATTCCCGTCACCATTCTGCTGACGCTGTTCGCCTCGCGGCTGATGGGCTACACGCTCAACCGCGTGTCGCTGTTCGCGCTGATCTTTTCCATCGGCATTCTGGTCGACGACGCCATCGTGGTGATCGAAAACATCGCGCGCCACTGGGGCATGGGCGACGGCCGCAGCCGGCGGCGAAGCGCCATCGAGGCGGTGGCGGAAGTCGGCAATCCCACCATCGTCGCCACGCTCACCGTGGTGGCGGCGCTTTTGCCGATGCTGTTCGTGTCGGGCATGATGGGCCCCTATATGAGCCCGATCCCCGCCAATGCCTCGGCGGCGATGATTTTTTCTTTCTTCGTGGCGGTGATGGTGACGCCCTGGCTGATGCTGAAGGTGGCGGGAAAGGCGCCGGTCGCCCATGACGATCACGCAGCCGCCGGCGGGCGGCTCGGCGCGGCCTATGCTGCGGTGGCCCGGCCCATTCTGGCGTCAAAGGCGCGGAGCGGGGTCTTTCTGCTTGTCGTCGGCGCCTTGACGCTGGCGTCGCTCAGCCTGTTCTACACCAAACATGTGACAGTCAAGCTGCTGCCGTTCGACAACAAATCGGAGCTTTCGGTGACGCTCGACCTCCCTGAGGGCGCTTCGGTGGAGGCGACGGATCGGGTCGCGCAAGCGGTGGCGCGGATCGCGCTCGCCATGCCGGAGGTCGTCTCCGCCCAGACGCATGCGGGCGCGGCTGCGCCCTTCAACTTCAACGGTCTCGTCCGGCATTCCTATCTGCGCGCCGCGTCCTATCAGGGCGATGTGGCGGTCAATCTCACGCCCAAAGGCGAGCGCGGCCGTAGCAGCCATGAGATTGCGCTCGATCTGCGCAAGCGCATCGCCTCTATCCCGATGCTCGAGGGGACGAGCCTGAAAGTGGTCGAGCCGCCGCCGGGCCCGCCGGTCATGGCGACGCTGCTCGCCGAGATCTATGGTCCCGACACCGAGACGCGGCGCCAGACCGCGGCCAAGGTGGAGGCGGCGTTCCGGTCCGTGCCCTTCATCGTCGATGTCGACAATTCCTATGGTCAGGCGGCGCCGCGCAAGCGGCTGACGGTCTCGACCGACGACGCGGAATTCTACGGCGTTGAAGAAAGCGACGTGTTCGACACGATCTCGATCCTCACCCGGGGCAAGACGATCGGCTATTCGCATCGCGGCGGGGGGCGGCAACCGATCCCGATCCGTCTCGAGCGGGACAAGGCCGATAAGGTTCTCGACGAGCGCTTCCTGGTGACCCCCATGCCGGCCAATGTGCTGCCCGGCGGGCGCGGCGTCGTCGAGCTCGGCGATGTCGTGCAGGTGACCGAAGAAAAGACCTCGCCGATGAATTATCGGCATAACGGGGTCAGCAACGACATGGTCACGGCGGAGCTGGCGGGCGATTTCGAGGCGCCGCTCTACGGCATGCTCGCGGTGCAGGAGGCGATCGACAAGCAGGATTGGACCGGGCTCGAAAAGCCGGTGATTTCTCTGCATGGCCAGCCGAGCGACGAAAGCCGCCCGACGCTGCTGTGGGACGGCGAATGGGAGGTGACCTGGGTGACCTTCCGCGACATGGGCGCCGCCTTCCTGATCGCGCTGCTCGGCATCTATATCCTCGTCGTGGCGCAGTTCGGCTCGTTCAAGCTGCCGCTGGTGATCCTGACGCCGGTGCCGCTGACCTTTATCGGCATTCTCGGTGGGCATTGGCTGTTCGGCGCGCCGTTCTCGGCGACGTCGATGATCGGCTTCATCGCGCTGGCCGGCATCATCGTGCGCAACTCGATCCTTCTGGTGGATTTCATCCGCCACGCCGATCACGAGGGCCGGTCGATAAGCGAGGTGCTGATCGAGGCGGGCGCGATCCGCTTCAAGCCGATCTTGCTGACGGCGCTGGCTGCGATCATCGGCGCGGCGGTGATCCTGACCGACCCGATCTTCCAGGGTCTGGCGATTTCGCTGCTGTTCGGATTGATTTCGTCGACGCTTCTGACTGTGCTGGTGATCCCGGCGATCTACCGCGTGCTGAGAGGCTGACGGAGATGATGTGCGCCTTTGCGGCCCGGAGACCGGCTTCTCCGGGGTGGGCCGTCAGGATTTGACTTCCAGGTCATGGATCAGCCGATCGATATAGCCGTCGAAAATGGCGACGATGTCGGTCTGCCCGGGAGCGCGCAGCCAGAGGACCTGAAGACCGTCCATCATGCCGATGATTTCGGCGGCGATATCTTCGGGGAAAATATCGGCGCGCACCTCGCCGGCCTCGACGCCGCGGCGGATTCCGCCTGCGAGCCGTTCGCGCACCCCGGTCAGGCGTGTCGAAAACCAGCCGACGGCGGGATGGTCCTCGATCAGGCTTTCGGCGTTGAGGATCGAAAAAGCCCGGACGACGCCGGGGATCTCCGTGTTGGCGCGATTGACGCGGCAGAGGCCTTTCAGCGTCTCGCGCCAATTTCCGTCGAGCGAGCCGACCAGCGCCAGCGAATTGATGTCGCGGCGTTCCAGGATAGCGAGAAGAAGATCGACCTTGGTCGGGAAATGGTGCAGCAAGCCCGGCAGAGTGAGATTGACCTCTTCGGCCACCGAGGCGATCGACGCGCTGGAATAGCCGCCGCGCGCGAATATGCGCATGCCGGCGTCCAAAATCTCTTCACGCCTGTGCTCGCCCTTGGGCGACCGCCGCCGCCGCGGCCCGTCCGTGGACTTGGTCATTCCGGCCTTCTCCATGATTGCCCCTCCCCACTTTTTGCCGGTTTGACGCGCTTTCGCAAGCCCTGAGAAGCGCTTGACAGGCTTTCCAAAAAACCTAGTAAATAGTCGGAATAAGCGAGTTGAGGTGGGAGGACGACATGGCGAAGAGCATCGATGTCGAGGCGCTGGTGGACCAGATGACGCTGGAAGAGCAGGTAAGCCTGCTGTCGGGCGCGGATTTCTGGACCACGGTTCCGGTGGCGCGGCTCGGCATTCCCAAGATCAAGGTGTCGGACGGGCCGAACGGCGCGCGCGGGGCGGGCTCTCTGGTGGGCGGCGTTAAGGCGGCCTGCTTCCCGGCAGCGATCTCGCTCGGCGCGACCTGGAACGTCGGGCTCGCCGAACGGATGGGCGCGGCGCTGGCCGGGCAGGCCAAGAGCAAGGGCGCGAGCGTGCTGCTGGCGCCGACCGTCAACATTCATCGCTCGGGCCTGAACGGCCGCAATTTCGAATGCTATTCGGAAGATCCGGCGCTGACCTCGGCTCTGGCCGTGGCCTATATCGACGGCCTGCAGAAAAACGGCGTCGCCGCCACCATCAAGCATTTCGCGGCCAACGAATCCGAGATCGAGCGGCAGACCATGTCGTCCGATGTCGACGAGCGGGCGTTGCGCGAAATCTACCTGCCGCCTTTCGAGGCGGCGGTGAAACAGGCCGGCGTGATGGCGGTGATGTCGTCCTACAACCGGCTCAACGGAACCTTTACGTCCGAGCATGGCTGGCTGCTGACCCAGGTTCTGCGCGAGGAATGGGGCTTCGACGGCATCGTGATGTCGGACTGGTTCGGATCGCATTCGACCGTCGAGACAATCAATGCCGGGCTCGATCTGGAAATGCCGGGGCCGACGCGCGATCGCGGCGACAAGCTGGTTCATGCGGCGCAGGTGGGTGCGGTCAAGCTCGAGACCATCCGGCAATCGGCGCTGCGCATGCTCCGACTGATGGACAAGGTCGGCGCGCTCGATACGGCGCCGGATCTCAGCGAGAGCGAACTCGATCTGCCGCAAGATCGGGCGCTGATCCGCGAGATCGGCGCGGAAGGGGCGGTGCTGCTCAAGAATGACGGCGTGCTGCCGCTCGCCAAGAGTTCCATCGAGCGCATTGCGCTGATCGGCCCCAATGCGGGGGAGGCGCGGGTGATGGGCGGCGGCTCGGCGCAGATCAATGCGTTGCACAAGGTCAGCCCGGCAGACGGCATTCGCGCGGCGCTCGCCAACGCCAATTCGATCGAAGCGGAAAAGGGCGCCGACAACAACCGGCTGGTGCGCCTGTTCGAGCAGGAGGTGGCGGTCGACTATTTCCAGGGCGCGGATTGCGCGGGCGCGGTCGTTGCGCATGAGTTGGGCGGCAAAAGCGAATTTTTCTGGTTCGAACTGCCGTCCGATCAGCTGGATCCGCGTGATTTTTCGGCGCGCATGACGCTCAGCTTCACCGCTCAGGAGGATGGCGAGCATTTGTTCGGCATGACCAATGCCGGTCTCGCCAGGCTCTATGTCGACGATGCGCTGGTGGTGGACGGCTGGAGCGACTGGCGGCGCGGGGAGAACTATTTCGGCACGGCCAATGACGAGGTCCGCCGGCCTCTGACGCTTGAGGCGGGCAGGACCTATTGCATCCGGGTCGACTATTCATCGCGTCAGCCGGATGTGGAGGGCATCACCATCCAGGCGTTGCGCTTTGGGGTGCAGAAGCCGCTGGGCGCCGAGGCGATCGAGCGGGCAGTGGCCAAAGCGAAGGATGTGGATGTCGCCGTCCTCTTCGTCGGCCGCGAGGCGCAATGGGATACGGAAGGGCAGGATCTGCCCGACATGCGGCTGCCGGGCCGGCAGGATGAATTGATCGCGGCGGTGGCGGCCGCCAATCCCAACACGGTGGTGGTGCTGCAGACCGGCGGGCCAGTGGAAATGCCCTGGCTGAATGACGTCCGCGCCGTGCTGCAAATGTGGTATCCGGGCCAGGAACTCGGCCATGCCATCGCCGATGTGCTGTTCGGCGACCAGGAGCCCTCGGGCAGGCTGCCGCAGACCTTCCCGAAGGCGCTCAAGGACATGCCCGTCTTTACCGGCGATCCCACGACCTATCCCGGGGTAGCCGGGCATGTGCGCTATGACGAAGGGATCTTCGTCGGCTACCGGCATTTTGATACGCGCGGCGTCGAGCCGCTGTTCCCGTTCGGCTTCGGGCTTGGTTACACGACATTCGCCTGGACGGACGCCAAGGTCTCCTCGGATGTGATTGGCGCGGAGGGTGTGGATGTGACGGTGCGGGTGGAAAACACCGGCGCGCGTCAGGGCTCGGAGGTGGTGCAGCTCTATGTGCGGCCGCGCGCGGCGAAGGTGGAGCGGCCGGACAAGGAGCTCCGGGCCTTCGCCAAGGTCAAACTCGCAGCGGGCGAAAGCGCTGAGGTGACGCTAACCATCTGGCTCCGCGACCTCGCTTACTGGGATGTCGAGGCCAAGGCGTTCCGGGCGGATGCGGGCGACTATGAGCTGTTGGTTGCGACGCATGCGCGGGACGAGCGGTTTGCGCTGGTGGTGACGCTTGGGGAGGATTGGGTGGAGGGGTAACCCGACTCTGGTTCATCAAAATGCCTTCCGGCAGCGCCGGAAGGCGAAGATCTTTGTTTAGCTCGCCGGCGCGTGATTGCCCTTCGGGAACTCCTGCGCCAGTTCGCTATACCATTTCCCGGACTTCTTAACGGTGCGGACCTGGGTCTCGTAGTCGACATGCACGAGGCCGAAGCGCATCGTATAGCCTTCCGCCCATTCGAAATTGTCCATCAGCGACCAGGCGAAATAGCCGCGGAAGGGATAGCCTTCCTTGATCAGGTCGGCGGTAACCGAGAGGTGGTCGGCGTAATAATCGAGGCGCGGCTGATCATCGACTTCGCCGTCGGCGCCGACGCCCATGTTGTAGCAGGCGCCGTTTTCGGTGATGTAGCATTCGGGCAGGTCATAGCTGGCGTAGAGATCGCGGACGATGTGGCTGAGGCCGGAGCTGTCGATCTCCCAGCCGATATCGGTCTTTTCCGGATGCACCGGCGGGGCCTGGATATGGGCGGGGTAGGGGGCGTCCGGATTGGGGTCGGCGGCCACGCGCATGGGCGTGTAATAGTTCAGGCCCCACCAGTCGATTTTTTGCGATATCGTCTTCATGTCGCCGTCTTCGATCTTCGGCATCAGGGGCTCGCAGGCTTCCATCAGGCTGTCGGGATAGGCGCCCTTGAAGACAGGGCCGAAAAACATGCCATTGTGGAAATCATTGGCTCTGATGGAGGCGGCCTGGTCGGCCTCGCTATCGGATGCAGCAATGACCGACATCGCGTTGTAGACGATCCCAACCGGCAGCTTCGGCGCTTCCGCGCGGATGGCTTCCACCGCCAGGCCATGGGCGAGATTTGTGTAATGGGCGGCGTAGAGCGTCGCCTGCATGTTGCGCTCGCCCGGCGCGTGAATGCCGAGGAGATGCGACAGGATCACCGAGCACCAGGGTTCGTTGAAGGTCGCCACCGCATCCAGCCGGTCGCCGAGGCGGCTGATCACCGTATGCGCATAGCGCTGGAAGGCATGCGCGGTCGAGCGCGCGGTCCAGCCGCCATCGCCCATCAGCGCCAGCGGCAGGTCCCAGTGATAGAGCGTCGCGAAGGTCTTGATGCCGCGCGCCTTGCAGCCGTCGATGAGGCGGTCGTAGAAATCGAGGCCCTTTTCGTTCAGCGGGCCGGTTCCATCCGGATAGACGCGCGGCCAGGCGATGGAGAAGCGATAGGCTTCCACGCCCAACTCCTTGATGAGATCGAGATCCTGCTCCCAGCGATGATAATGATCGCAGGCGACATCGCCATTGTCGCGATTGTGGACCCTGCCCGGCATGTTGGAGAAAGCGTCCCAGATGGAGGGCTTGCGGCCGTCCTCCTTGGTCGCGCCTTCGATCTGGAAAGAGGCGGTGGCGACGCCGAAGACGAAGTCTCCGGGAAAGCGGGCGGCGAGAAGCTTCGGATCCATGCGGCAAATCCCAGTGTGGTTGCGGCTGGGCCTCACGGCCCGCCTTCGTTGCGGTTTAACCAAGCGGAAAAGGCTTGTACAGGCTGAAATGTTTAAATCTGCAACGTTGCAGGCGCGTCATGTGGATACATGCCACAATGTCTGCTGGTGATCAGAGCTGCGCTTCGATCGCCATTTTGTCGATCACCGACCAGACGCTGCGGATCTTGCCGGCGTGAAATTCGTAGAAGACGTTTTCGGAAAACGTGATCCTGCAGCCGTTGACCGGGAGACCAAGAAACACGCCTGCCGGCGTGCAGTCGAAGTCGAGACGGGCCGCGACATGGGTGGGATTGCACACCATGAGGCCGATCGAGAAGTGGAGGTCGGGGATAGCTTGAAAATCCTGCTCCAGCATGGCGCGATAGCCGGCGAGGCCGAAGGGTCTGCCATTGTGTTCCGCGTCACCATCGACATAGAGGCCGAGTGAGTCCCAGTCCTGCCGGTTGAGGCAATCGATATAGGCGCGGTAGCGATCGGCGAGATCGGCATTGTCCTGCATATCGGCTCCGGAACTCAATCTCGATGGGGCCGCCGGCCAACCGGTAGGGGCTGGCCGGCGGGTCGATTCAGGATCTTACGCCTTGACCCAGGCGCCGTTGCGCTTGGAGGAGGCGATGCAGGCTTCGACGAAGGCCACACCCTTCACGCCGTCTTCCGCGGTCGGATAGATCACGTCGGCATCGACCTTCTCGCCCTTGCGCTTGGCGATGATGGCGCGGGCGGCTTCGGTGTAGATGGTGGCGAAACCTTCGAGATAGCCCTCCGGGTGGCCGCCCGGAATGCGGCTGACGCGGCCGGCTGCGGCGTTGGCGCCGGCTCCGTTGCGGGTGATAAGCTGCTTGGGCTTGCCGAGTTCCGTGACCCAGAGATAGTTGGGATCCTGCTGCGACCATTCGATGCCGGCCTTGGTTCCGTAGACGCGGACCTTCAGCGCGTTTTCATTGCCGGTCGCCACCTGGCTGCACCAGAGCAGGCCCTTGGCGCCGCCCTTGAAGCGCAACATCACATGGGCGTTGTCGTCGAGCGCGCGGCCCGGCACGAAAGTGTGGACATCGGCGGCGAGTTCCTCGAGTTCGAGGCCGGAGACGAAGCAGCCGAGATTATAGGCGTGCGTGCCGATATCGCCGGTCGAGCCGCCCGCGCCGGACTGTTTGGGATCGGTGCGCCAGGCGGCCTGCTTCTGGCCGGTCTGTTCGATCGGCTCGGCCAGCCAGTCCTGCGGATATTCCATCTGCACCAGCCTGATGTCACCCAGCTCGCCCGACTTCACCATCTCCCGCGCATGGCGGATCATGGGATAGCCGGTGTAATTATGGGTGAGGATGAACAGCGCATCCGATTCCTGGGCGACCTTGAGCAGCTTCTTGGCGTCGGCGAGGTTGGAGGTGAGCGGCTTGTCGCAGATCACATGGATGCCGCGGCGCAGGAATTCCTTGGCGGCCGGGTAGTGCATGTGGTTGGGCGTGACGATCGACACGGCCTCGATGCCGTTCTTGATCTTGGCTTCGCGGATCGCCATCGAGCGGAAGTCGTCATAGATCCGGTCCGAGGCGAGGCCGAGTTCGGCGCCCGACTGACGGGACTTTTCCGGGGTCGAGGACAGAGCGCCCGCCACCAGTTCGTAGTGGTCGTCGATACGGGCGGCAATGCGATGCACCGCGCCGATAAAGGCGCCCGAGCCGCCGCCGACCATGCCGAGGCGAATGCGGGCTTCGCGCTTTTCCGTGCTTCCTTCGATAGCCATGAATATTCCTCCCTGAGGCTCAGTTGTGATTAGGGTGTCCATCGCGCGGCTTGCGCTGCCGGCAGGGCATGGTTTAGAGCCGAGACTATGGGCCTCGGCCCGTTTAGCCGGGTTTCGGCGCCCCAGACAAACAGTCAAGGCCTTTGCGATGGCGTTTCCAGATCCAGATCTCATTTATCCCATCACGCTTGCGGATGGGACGGTTTATCGCGAAACGATGTTTCTCAAGAATGCGGTCAATCATCCCCGCATCGAGGCCGGCGACTATAGTTATTTCAGCCATTCCCGCCCCATCGAGGAGACGGCGAGCCTGCTTGCGCCGTATCTTTATCCGGTCAGCCGGGAGAAGCTGGTGATCGGCAAATTCACGCAGATCGCGCGCGGCGCCTATTTCATCACCAGTTCCGCCAATCATCCGATGAACGGGGTCACCACTTATCCCTTTCGCATCTTCAGCCAGAAGACGATCGACGGTTACTCGGACCTTCCGACGCGCGACACGATCGTTGGTCATGACGTATGGATCGGCCACAATGCGACGATCATGCCGGGCGTGACGATCGGTCATGGCGCGATCATCGCCGCCGAATCCGTCGTGTCCCGCGACGCGCCGCCTTATGCGGTGGTCGGCGGAAATCCCGCGCGGATCATCCGGATGCGTTTCGAACCCCATATCGTCGACACACTCCTCGACATCGCCTGGTGGGATTGGGAAATCGGAAAGATCGAGCGCCATCTGACGGCGCTCGAAGCTGGCGATATCGCGGCGCTATCGGCTGCGGATTAAAGGCCGAGCATGCGGCGGTTGGCGGCGTCATCCGTGCCGGCGTCGGCGAAATCGTCGAACGCCTTTTCGGTGACGCGGATGATGTGGGCCTTGACGAATTCCGCGCCTTCGCGGGCGCCGTCTTCGGGGTGCTTCAGCGCGCATTCCCATTCGACCACGGCCCAGCCGGCGAAATCATTGGCGGCCATCTTGGAGAAGATCGCGCCGAAATCGACCTGGCCGTCGCCCAGCGAACGGAAGCGGCCGGCCCTGTTCACCCAACCCTGATAACCGCCATAGACGCCCTGGCGACCGGTCGGATTGAACTCCGCGTCCTTGACGTGGAACATCTTGATCCGGTCTTTGTAGATGTCGATATTGTCGAGATAATCCAGGCATTGCAGGACGTAATGCGAGGGATCGTAGAGCATGTTGGCGCGCGGATGGTTCTTCACCCGCTCCAGGAACATCTCGAAGGTGATTCCGTCATGCAGGTCTTCGCCGGGATGGATCTCGTAGCAGACATCGACGCCCTGCTCGTCGGCGTAATCGAGGATCGGCGTCCAGCGGCGGGCGAGTTCGTCGAAGGCGGTCTCGACGAGACCCGCCGGGCGCTGCGGCCAAGGATAGATGAAGGGCCAGGCGAGCGCACCGGAAAAGGTGGCGTGGGCGTCGAGCCCGAGATTGCGCGAGGCTTTGAGCGCCAGCTTGACCTGCTCGACCGCCCATTCCTGCCGCGCCTTGGGATTGCCGCGCACTTCCGGCGCCGCAAAGCCGTCGAAGGCTTCGTCATAGGCCGGATGGACGGCGACGAGCTGGCCCTGCAGATGGGTGGAGAGCTCTGTGACTTCGACGCCGTTCTCACGCGCGACGCCGGCGAATTCGTCGCAATAATCCTTGGATTCGGCGGCCTTCTTGAGGTCGATCAGACGGCCGTCCCAGGACGGGACCTGCACGCCCTTGTAACCGATGTCGGCGGCCCATTTGGTGATGGTCTTCCACGAATTGAACGGGGCGGCGTCGCCCGCGAATTGCGCCAGGAACAGCGCGGGACCCTTGATCGTCTTCATGATTCCTCCCTGGAACGTTCTCCTGCAACGTTTCCGTTAACGTTTATAGGGTTTGATTTGCCGACACAACCGGGCAAACGGGTTTAAACGGACTGAAAATTCAAAGCGCTTGCGACACAGAAAAACGCCCCGCCCAAAGGCGAGGCGCAATGCGCTTCCGTTCCGATCAGAACGGCGAGTCGGGGAAGTAGTAGTTCTTGGCGTTGTCCTTGGTGATCAAGGTCGCGTCCAGCGTATAGGTGCCATGCACCGGGACCTGGTCGTAGATGGCGGCGGCGGTCAGTTCCATCGCCGTGCCGACCATCGCCGGCGGATACAGCACGTCGACCGGGATCATCTTGTCGCCGTCCATGACCTTCTTGATCATGTCCTTGGAGCCGGCGCCGGCCACGACATACTGGATGTCGGTGCGCTTGGCCTGTTCGATGGCCTGGAGCACGCCGACGGCCATGTCGTCGTCCTGGCACCAGACCACGTCGATCTTCGGATACTTGGTCAGGTAGTCCTGCATGACCTTGAAGGCGTCGTCGCGGTTCCAGTTGCCGAACTGGCGGTCGAGAATCTTGACGTTGGAGCCTTCGATACCCTTGTCGAAGCCGTCCTGGCGCTGCTGGTCGATCGGGATCGGCAGGCCGCGGATGACCACCACCTGGGCGTCGGGCGTGTTGTCCTTGATATACTTGCCGGCGACTTCGCCGAGCGCCGGGTTGTTGCCGGCGACATAGAGGTCGCGGACGGTGTTGTCGTTGACCGAGGGCGCGCGGTCGACGATCGACACGAAGGTGCCCTTGCCCTTGATTTCCTTGATGGCGTTGACGAGCGGATCGGGATCGGTCGGCAGGATGACCAGCGCGTCGATGCCCTGGGTTTCCAGGTCCTGCAGCGCATTGGCCTGGCTGGCCGGATCCGGCGAGGTCTTAACGATGACGTTGAGGCCCGGATGCTCCTTCATCAGGAGATCGGCGACGCGCTGGGCGTGGTAGACGACGCCGGCCGTCCAGCCGTGGTCGGCGGCGGGAATCGACACGCCGATGGTCTTGGTTTCCTGGGCGTGGGCGACGCCGAAGACGGTGGACATGGCCAGCGCCAGTCCGAACAGTTTCATACGCATGTTTCTCTCTCCCTAGAGGTTTTGCGGGGTCGGTCCTCCAACCGGGCGACCCCCGACCCGGCGTGTCAGCCCTTGCGCGCCAGCGAACGCTGGACGAGCATGGCGATGATGATGATCGCGCCCTGGATGGCCCCGATCAGATATTCGCTGATGAAGTTGGACAGCAGCATGATGTTGCCGACCAGCTCCAGAATGAAGGCGCCGCAGATGGTGCCCCAGACGCGGCCGGCGCCGCCCTTGAGGGCCGTGCCGCCGACCACGACGGCGGTGATGGCCTGCAGTTCCCAGAGAATGCCCGTGGTGGCCGAGGTCGAGCCGAGGCGCGGGACATAGAGCAGCACGGCGATGGCGACGCAGAGGCCCTGGATGACGAAGGCGATGGTGCGGACGCGATCCACCGCGACGCCGGAATAGCGGGCGACATCGCGGCTCGAGCCGACCGCCACGACATGGCGGCCATAGCGGGTGCGGTAGAGAATGAAGGCGGCGATGGCGGTGACCACGAGAATGATCAGGATCGGCACGGGCAGGCCGAGCACCGAGCCGAAATAGACGGGACGATAGAGCTCCTGCTGTTCCGGCGAGCGCAGCGTGATCGCCCCGCCCTGCGACAGCCAGGTGGTGAGACCGCGGAAGATGCCCATGGTGCCCAAGGTGGCGATGAAGGGTTCGATCTTGCCGACGGTGGTGATCAACCCGTTCAACAGGCCGCAGGCGGCGCCGATGACGACGGTCAGCGCGGCGGCGGCGGCCAGCATCAAGGCCGGATCGGCGATGACGCCGGAGTTCATGAACAGGATCATCAGGCTGGCGACGAAGGCCACCATGGAGCCGACCGAGAGATCGAGATCGCCCGAGGAGATGACGAAGGTCGCGCCCACCGCGATGATGGCGATGAAGGCCGAGCGGGTGGCGACATTGGCGAGGTTGTTGATGCCGATGAAATTGGGATTGACCAGCGCCCCGACGATCAGGAGCAGCGCCAACGCCGCAAAGGGCGCGACGGCCCGCATGTCGATATCGCGCCAGCTCCGCGTCTTCCGCGTCGTCTCACCGCCATTGATGCTCATGTCCACGTCTCTCTCTCCCCGTTCGGATCTTGTCGTCCGAGCCCCACGCTCGTCAGCTGGCCAGCTTTTCTTTCAGCCCCGCCGCATAGCGCATGATTTCCTGTTCGCTGATTTCCTCGCCCTCGAGCATGCCGACGATGCGGCCCTCGCGCATGACGGCGACGCGGGTGCAGAGGCCGATCACTTCCGGCATCTCGGAGGAGACGACGATGATCGACTTGCCCTCGCGGGCGAGCGCGGCGATGAAATGATAGATCTGCTGCTTGGTGCCGACATCGATGCCGCGCGTCGGCTCGTCGATGATGACGATCTCGGGCTCGGTCTCCATGACCTTCGCCAGAAGCAGCTTCTGCTGGTTTCCGCCCGACATGCGGCCGGCCACGACATTGCCGTCGCGCACGCGGATATCGAAGCGGCGACGGGCCCGCTCCATGGCGGTCGTCTCGCTCTTGGGATCGAGATAGACCGTCTTCAAATGGCGGTCGAGATTCTGCAGCGTCAGATTGACCGTCATGCCTTCGCCGAGCAGCAGGCCCTTGCCCTTGCGATCCTTGGTCATATAGGCGAGGCCATGCGCATTTGCGGCGCGGATATCGCCCGAGGGCATGGCCTGGCCGCGAATTTCGACATCGCCCGACAGACGCGGGCGCAGGCCCGCCACGGCTTCCATCATCTCGCTGCGGCCCGAGCCGATCAGGCCGGAAAAGCCGAGGATTTCGCCCTTGCGCAGCTCAAAGCTCGCGCCGCGGACATAGCCCGTCGTCAAATTCCGCACAGACAGTACGATCTCCTCATCGACGTCGGGCTCGCGCTTGGCGGGATAGAGGCTCGACAATTCGCGGCCGACCATCAATTGCGCGATCGCCTCGCCGTCCATCATCGAGGTCGGAGCCGTCTTGATCCACTGGCCGTCGCGCAGCACGGTGACGCGGTCGGTCAGCTCCATGACTTCATTGAGCTTGTGGGAGACGAAGACGAAGCTGGTGCCCTTGTCGCGCAGCTTGCGCACCTGATCGAACAGGATCAGCGTTTCCTCGCGCGAGAGAACGGCGGTCGGCTCGTCCATGAACACGACGCGGGCGTCGCGGCTGATCGCCTTGGCGATCTCGACCATCTGCTTGTCGGCGACCGCCAACGAACTGATCAGCGCGTTTTCATCGATATGCGAGCCGAGTTGGTCGAGCACGCGGCGGGTCTCGCGGCGCATGAATGCGCGGTCGAGCACGCCGAAACGGGTGACTTCGCGGCCGAGATACAGGCTTTCGGTGACGGTGAGATGGTCGGCGAGATTGAATTCCTGGTGGATGATGACGATGCCCAGCGCCTCGGCCGCGCCATTGGGCGGCAATCTCACCGGCTTGCCGTCGAGGAGGATTTCGCCGGAGGTCGGCTGCTCGAAACCCGAGAGGATCTTCACCAGCGTGGATTTGCCGGCGCCGTTTTCGCCCATCAGCGCATGTATCTCGCCTTTGGCCAGGTCGAAATCGACGCTGAACAGCACCTGTACGCCATTGAAAGATTTGCTGATCCGGCGCGCAGCCAGAACAGGCTGTCGCTCACTCGCCTCAGGGGCCGTCATGGTCTTCCTCCCTCACGGTCTTCCCACCGTGTTGGCCATTGTGTAAACCTTTACAGGAGTGATGTAAAGGTTTACATTCACGTCGTTCGAATTTTCAGCGGCGGATCGTTTGACCTTGCCGAGAGTCTGTGTAGTTTGCAGCCGTAACGGCGGAACCGAGGACGCGCGTGTCGAAATCCACCCCCGCAACAATTGAAGATGTCGCCCGTCTCGCGGAGGTTTCCATCGCGACGGTTTCGCGCGCCATTCATACGCCGGAAAAGGTGGCGAAGGAAACCCGCCTCAAGGTGACGCAGGCGATCGCCATCACCGGCTACACCACCAACGCCATGGCCCGCAGCCTCAGGCTCGGCCGCTCCAACATGATTTTGGTCGTGGCGCCCGATATCGGCGACCCTAATTTTTCCAATATTCTGGTGGGACTGGAAAACGAGGCGCGCTCGCATGGCTACGGCGTGCTGATCGGCCATACGCAGAACGATCCGCAGCGCGGGCTGGAATATCTGAAGTTTCTCAATTCCAACCAGGCGGCCGGGATGATCCTGTTCACCGGCATCCTGCCCTTCGGCCACCAGACCATGACCGCGCGGCTGCCGCCCAGCGTCGGCGTCTTCGAGCCGGTCTATAATGGCGGCATTCCCTATGTCGGCGTCGACGACGCCGCCGGCGCCCGCAAGGCGATCGACCTGTTGATCGCCGAAGGCCATCGCCGCATCGCCTTCATCGGCGAATCCCGCACAAGGCTCGCGCATGCCCGCCGCAAGGCCGGCTATGAAGACGGCCTCAGCGCCGCACGGCTTGAGCTCGATCCGCGGCTGGTGATGCCCGGCGACGGCACGATCGAAAGCGGCCGCCTTGCCGTCGAGCAGCTGTTCATGCGCGACACGCTGCCCTCGGCCTTCATGTGCGTCAACGACCAGACGGCGATCGGGGTGATGCTGGCGCTGACCGCGCGCGGCTATTCCATCCCCGGCGACTTCTCCGTCACCGGCTTCGACGACGTGCCGCAGGCGAGCTTCATGAACCCGACGCTCACCACGATCCGCCAGCCGCGCACCGCGATCGGCAAACAGGCGATGGCGCTGCTCTTCAAGCTGCTGCAGGACGAAAAGCCCGAGGAAACCGAGATTCTGATCGCGCCGGATCTGGTGGTGCGGAATTCGGTGGGGGCGCCGAAGGGGAAGAGGTAGGGGCCTTGGACCCGTTCAATATCCCGCTTCTTTTTGATGGCGGAAGGCCAGCACATAGACCGTATCGTCGACCGCTTCGTTGCGATAGAGCGCTACATAGCCGGAATCTCCGAACGGTATCAGCAACTCGCGCAGTTCAGGTTGCTCCGGCAAAGGCCTGCCGATGTCCGGAGTCGTTTCCAGGATGAGGAATTGACGCGCTATAGCCTGACCGGCCCGTTTGGCGGCTTCCGGCGCTTTTGCGGACAAAAACCGCCGGCAACGCGCCAGTCCGAGAGCCGCGCCTTCCGTGACGATTACTCGTGGCACTCCGGCATCGCCTTTTCATCGTCAGCGCCCCAGGTGGACAGCCAGGTTCTGACTTCCTGGCCGGTCAGGTGTCGGCCCGTTTCCTGATAGGCGGACCAGGACGCCAAGGCGTCCTGCTTGAAGCTCTCGTGAGCCTCCTCGCGGTCCACATATTGCTTGATCGCTTCGAGCATGATCCAGTGCGCCGAACGCTGACGCTGGCTGGCAAGCTGCTGAACGCGGCTCTTCAGGTCGTCGTCGATCTTGAGGGATGTCGCCATGGTCCTCGGTTCCTATGACTGGGTATTACCTGGTGACACTTTAGGCTACCTTCGCAGAACTGTCCATGCGGAGGCTGTGGCGCTGAAGGCGCGGCGACAATCGCGGGCGCGACAGTCAGGCGGGTTTGACCTTGGCTGTGAGGATGGCCCTGAGGTCGCCGATCTGCGCCGCCGTCAGCGCCCGCTTGGGCAGCATGTTGAAAAGGCGCGGCCCCTGAAACAGCAGGAAAACCCTGTCATTATCAGCCCATTTCAGAAAATCGCTCCAGGGAATGGTCACGCCGCCCTGCTGGTTTGTCAGGGTCACGTTGTCTTCCGTCCAGGCGACCATCGTCTCGTAGCGCAGCGTCTTCTGCGCCGAATAGGATTTTCGCGCCGCCATCCGCGCCACATAGAAATACTGAAAGAACGGCAGGACGAAGCCGATGGCCATCATGATGTAGAAGGGCGTGAATGCAGATCGCCTCGACTCCGGCGCGAACAGCGAGAGGACGAAGATGGCGAGGATGATGAGATAGCCTGCAAGCCGCCAGCGTGAGGTGAAGGTTTTGATCGTGAACAGCTTGTTGGCGGCGATGTAGTCATCGGCGGTCAAGGTGAGGGTGATGGTGCGGATGGGGTCGGTCATGGGACAGGGCTTTTTGGTATGTTGGGCGCAGTGAGCTTTATCCTGATGGCAATGGTTTGGAAGTAATCGGTAAGTAGGCAATCCTTCAGCCGCTAAAGTGTTTTCACGGCAAAAAATGCCCCACGGAATCGATACGGCCTCCTTCGCAGTCGTTAAGCTTGAAGCTCTCCAGAAGGTGCTTAAGCGCGCGGTAAATTTTTAAAACTTGCCAGTGTCTAATTATCAGATCCAGCGCTCAGTTGGTTTGGGTTGCAGACGGCCTTCTAGTATAGTACAGCGAGTATGGACTCCGAAACGCATTAAAACTCCGTGAGCCTTACACAGGATCAGTGGGTGAGGCCCTGTTTTATGGGGAAAAGGGCAAGCAGCACCAAGGATGTCGTACTCAGCAGAACAGATAGCCGACTTCAGCACGAGCCTCGAAGAGTGGATTGCTCGTGAAAGCGATCTAAGCGAGAGACTCATCTTAAGGGCATATAAGCACGAGCGCTCAAAAATACTGGTTGCTCATGGGGCCACACGTCGGCTGCGCACCCTAGTTCGCTGTATTGAGCAGGCTTATAATCTGGTGCCGCCGGCCACCGTTTCTCCGTTGCAGGTTGAAATTGAAGATGCCGCTGTTTGGCTGCAAGCATTCATGATCAATACATACGGAGTCATTGATAACTACGCCAGACTGTGGGTATGGGAAGCCGATATTCAACATAAGGGTAAGTCCATTAAGCCGATGAATATCGGATTGACACCTGCCCACAACATCGTCAGGCAAAGCCTGTCAACGCAGATGCAGGCATATCTTGCAACCACCAATGATTGGTTTGCCTATCTTGAGAATTACCGCCATGCCTTGGCACACCGAGTACCGCTTTATATTCCTCCTAAAAGGATGGATGACGATGCAGCCAAGGAATGGAGGCGCTTAGAAGTAGAGAGCCTTGAAGCTCTGAAAGCCCGTGACATGGGTCGTTATGGGCAGCTTCGCGGGCAACAGTCGCTGCTTGGGGCATTTCAGCCTTGTATGATGCACTCGTTTGGACCGAATGAGAATGACGGTAAGCCAGTTCTATTCCATCCTCAGATGATCTGTGATCTTGCTTCAGTAGTAGAAATTGGCGAGAAAATGCTGCACGAGCTCGATGCTTTGCCTGATCTCTGCTTTCAGACGTAGTGGTTCACAACGCCTTTTTCAACCATTCCTGCGTGCCGGTATTCAACTGAGAGTTGAAACCCTTGGCTTCGATGCGGGTGGCGAATGTCTTGAGGCATTCGGAGGTCAGTATTTTCTGGTTTTCGGGCTTGGCCTAGCAAACGCAACGGGGGTCGAGCGTGGCCGACATTGGCCCTGACTATTTTCGCCGTCACCTTCAGACAGCCTGCGCAGCAATTGATGCCGCCGATATCGCAGATCAGCCGGTTTTCGGCGTCGAGCAACTGACGGTGCCGCCCACTACTAACCCTACAGCGCATGCAGGCTGTTCAAAGTTCGGTCAAGTCGGATCAGTTTCTTACCCTGTCCTATGTGCTGGCGATATTGGAACACTGTTCTTTGGCTGACTTCCTCAGCGACAAGGGGCGACGTCCCACGGGGAACTTCAAAGGAAACCACAAGTCGGTCGTCGCATAGTAATGTGTAGAGGTCTTCACCCTGATCCACGACATGCTCAACGACGTGAAACACCGAGCCAGATATCCCCAGACTATGAACAAGATCGATCAGCGCGGCGTGCTGGGCTGAACTTTCAGGTTGAAGCTTTGGATATTGTTCGAAGCGATCGGTAAGACGGGACGTCAGAGCCGGCTCCATTGGGCTAGTTGCGCGCTTCACTGTTTAGGGAGGCGGCGTCGCCGCCGCCTCCCTCTGTCTTCCGCCTCAAACGTAGCGGTTGACCACGTTTTCCAACAGTTCCTGCTTGCCGGATTTTGGCTGCGGGTTGATGTCCTCGGCTTCGACGCGGGCGGCGATGGATTCGAGGCTTTCGTTGGCCAGCATTTTCTGGTTTTCTGGCTTGGCCCAGCCGGCATAGCGGGCGTCGAGGGGGACGGAGAGGGCCTTTTCCTCGATCATCTTGGCGGCCGCCTTCAGGCCGCGGGCGCAGCAATCGATGCCGCCGATATGGCCGATCAGCAGGTCTTCGGCGTCGAGCGACTGACGGCGCAGTTTGGCGTCGAAATTGGTGCCGCCCGAGGTGAAGCCGCCGCCCTGCAGGACCTGGTAATAGGCCAGCGCCATTTCCGGGACATTGTTGGGGAACTGGTCGGTGTCCCAGCCGGACTGGTAGTCGTTGCGGTTCATGTCGATCGAGCCGAAGATGCCGAGCGCATTGGCGAGCGCCAGTTCATGTTCGAAGGTGTGGCCGGCGAGAATGGCGTGGCCCTGCTCGATATTGACCTTCACTTCCTTTTCGAGACCGTAGTTCTTGAGGAAGCCGTAGACCGTGGCGACGTCGTAGTCATACTGGTGCTTGGAGGGTTCCTGCGGCTTGGGCTCGATCAGGATCGCGCCCTTGAAGCCGATCTTGTGCTTGTATTCCACGACCATGTTGAGGAAGCGGCCCATCTGGTCCAGTTCCTTCTTGAGGTCGGTGTTGAGCAGCGTCTCATAGCCTTCGCGGCCGCCCCAGAGCACGTAGTTTTCACCGCCGAGCTTGTGGGTGGCGTCGATGCAGGTCTTCACGGTCGCTGCGGCGAACGCAAACACATCCGGATCCGGATTGGTGGCGGCGCCCGACATATAGCGGCGATGCGAGAAGAGGTTTGCGGTGCCCCAGAGGAGCTTCACGCCGGTTTCGGCCTGCTTTTGGGCGAAGTAATCGACGATCTCGTTGAGGTTCTTGGTGTTCTCGGCGAAATTCTTGCCTTCCGGGCGCACATCGGCGTCGTGGAAGCAGTAATAGGGCGTGCCGAGCAGCTGGAAGAATTCAAAGGCGACATCTGCTTTGAGTTTTGCCGCTTCCATGGTGTTTTCGAACCAGGGACGCTCGAAGGTGTTGCCGCCGAACGGGTCGGTGCCCGGCCAGACGAAAGTGTGCCAATAGGCGATGGCGAAGCGGAGGTGATCCTCCATGCGCTTGCCGAGCACGATTTCGTCGGGGTTGTAATGGCGATAGGCGAGCGGATTTGTGCTGCCTTCGCCTTCAAATTTGATCTTTTCGATCGTGCCGAAAAAGCCGGTACCCATAGTGTTTGCTCCTTGGTTTGGTGTTCGTGGTGGTGGTTCTGGCGGTGGATGTGGGCGGTGGCCCCTCATCCCCCTGCCGGGACCTTCTCCCTGTAGAACGGGGAGAAGGGGAATCGTGGCGATGACGGTGCTCCATCATCCTTCTCCCCGCTGTGGCGGGGAGAAGGTGGCGGCAGCCGGATGAGGGGCTGCCGCCAAGTTTAGCCGTTCAGCGCCGCAATCGCCGGATAGACGGCGCGGTAGCGTTGGTACGCGGTTTCAAACACGTCACGCAGGCCAGCCTCGGGCTCGATGCTGGCTTCGGTCGCGGGCGCGGTGCAGACGGCGACGGGGTCGGCGCCGGTGGCGGCGATGAGGCCGAGGCGGGCAGCGCCGAAGGCGGCTCCGAAATCGCCGTCGGCGGGGATGTCGATAGGCGTGTCGAGCGCGGTGGCGATCGCCTTTAGCCAATAGGTCGAGCGCGAGCCGCCGCCGATGGCGGTCATGCGCGGCACGCTCGCGCCGGCGGATTTCAGCGCTTCGAGATTGTCGCGGAAGGCGAAGGCGACGCCTTCGAGCACGGCTTGGGTCAGCGCTGCGCGGCCCGATTCATGGCCAAGGCCTGTGAAGACGCCGCGGATTTTCGCGTCATTGTGCGGCGTGCGCTCGCCGGAGAGATAGGGCAGGAAGGTGACCGGGCCGGGGGCATGAAGCGTGTCGCCCAGCTCCGCCGTCAGCTCGCCCGCCGATTTGCCTGTCACCCCCGCATGCCAGTTGAGCGCATCGGTGGCCGAGAGGATCACGCCCATCTGGTGCCAGGTGTTGGGCAGCGCATGGCAGAAGGCGTGGACGGCGCTGGCCGGGTTGGGGAGATAGGAGGCGTTGGCGGCGAAGAGCACGCCGGATGTGCCGAGCGAGACGAAGGCCGCGCCTTCCGACACGGTGCCCATGCCGCAGGCCGAGGCCGCATTGTCGCCCGCGCCGCCGGCGATCACCACGCCTGCGCCCATGCCCCATTTGCCAGCGAGCTCGCTGCGCAATTCGCCGGCCTTATCCGTGCCTTCGACGAGGCGCGGCATCTGGCTTTCGTCGAGATCGGTGGCGGCGAGCAATTCGGATGACCAAGCGCGCTTGCCGGTATCGAGCCAGCTGGTGCCGGCGCTGTCGGACATTTCCGAAATATGCTCGCCCGACAGCCAGAGCCGCAGATAATCCTTGGGCAGAAGCACCTTGCGGATCTTGGCGAAGATTTCGGGCTCATTGTTCTTCACCCAGGCGAGTTTGGGGGCGGTGAAGCCGGGGAAGACGATATTGCCGGTGAGCGCCCGGAAGCGCGGATCGGCGTCCAGCGCTGCGGCTTCCTTGTAGGAGCGCGTGTCGTTCCAGAGGATGCAGGGGCGCAGCACCTGGTCTGCGGCGTCGAGCAGGGTCGCGCCATGCATCTGGCCGGAGAGGCCGATGCCCTTGACGGCGGCGAGTTCAGCCGGATGGGCCGCCTTTAGCGCGTCGAGCGCCTCTTCCGTAGCGCGGATCCAGTCGGACGGCTCCTGTTCGGACCAGCCGGAATGCGGCCGCGAGACGGTGAGATGGCCATTGGCCGAGCCGATGATGTTCTGATCGGCGTCCATCAGCATGGCTTTGACGCCGGATGTGCCGAGATCGAGACCGAGATACATTGTTGTCCTCCCTTGCCCTTCAGGGCAGATTGTCTTTCAGGAATATGTCGATGCGGATGCGCTCCTGCGCCGCGATCACCGGCAGGCCGTCGGCCCGGGCCTTGAGAACGCGGATTGCGGAGCGGATTTCATGGCCGGGATCCTGGTTGAGGATCGCGTCGATCAGCCCGTCCTCCAGCGCCTTGCGGGTCAGCGCGCTGAGTTCATGGGCGATCGCCACCGGGGGCTCGCCTGTGGTCTGCTCGAGTGAAGCGACGAGGCCGCGATTGCCGGCGCCGAGATTGTAGACGCCGATCAGATCGGGATGATCGCGGAAGGCGGATGTCAGCAGAGATTTGACCCGGGCCGGATCGTCCTGGCTCTCCATCACCTCCAGCAGGCGGACACTGGGCGCGATCTCGTCGAGGCGTTCGCTAAAACCGGTAAGACGGTCGCGATGGTCGCCGAGCCGAAGGGAACCCGCGATCACAGCGACGGCGCCCGTGCGGCCGGCGAGGAAACGGCCCATCAGCGAGCCCGCGGTGCGGCCGGCGGCGAGATTGTCGATGCCGGTAAAATGGTCGCGGCCGGAGGCGACGAGATCGGAGACCAGCGTGACCACGGCGACGCCCACTTCGCGCAGCCGCTCCATGCGCGCCTGGATCGCCGGCGCATCGATCGCCACCACGGCGACGCCGGCGGGCGGATTGTCGATCAGCGCGTCGAGCGCTGCGGCGAGCGCCTGTTCATCGAAAGCGGGCACGGCGATGAGGCGGATGTCGGTGCGCTCCAGCGCTCCGCGCAGCCGGGCGGCGGCGACCTCGTCGCGCAGCGCCTGCATGAAGGAATTGTCGCTTTCCGGAATGACGAAGGCCAGCCCATAAGTGCGGCTCTTGGCGAGATTGGCGGCGGCGACGTCGCGCACGAAGCCGATGCGGTCGATGGCCGCTTCGACGCGTTCACGGGTGGCGGCGCGCACGCCGGGACGCCGGTTGAGCACGCGGTCGACCGTGGCGAGGCTGACGCCCGCTTCCCTGGCAATGTCATGAACCGTCGGTTTCATGCCCGCATTCCTCCCGGATGGGGTCATAGCGAAGATTATGAGGTACGTAAATCAGAAATTTCGTGCGGCAAAGAAAAAGCCGGCGGGACAGGATCGCCGGCTTTCGAAAATCGGATTTGCTGATGCGTTCAAGCGCTCAGGAAATCGCTCTTGCCGATCTTCACGCCATTCTTGCGGATGATGTCGTAGGCGGTGGCGACGTGGAAATAGAAATTCGGCAGGCCGAACTGCAGGAGATAGGAGGCTCCGGTGAAGGACATCGTCGCCCAAGGGAATTTCACTTCGAACTCGACCTCGGTGCGGGCGTTGACGGCGTCGGCATCCACGGCCTCGAACAGAGCTTTGGCCTTCTCGATGCGGGCCTGGAGCTCAGCGAAGCTGGTTTCGGTGTCGGGCAGGGACGGCACGTCCTGGCCGGTGACGCGGTAGAGCATGGATTTGGTGTGATCGGTGGCGATCTGAACCTGGCGCGTCAGGTCGAACATATCGGCCGCCAAGCGGTCGCCGAGGATCGTCTGTTCCGCGAGGCCGTGCTCCCGGCAATGGGCGGAAGCTTTGGCGAGAACGGTGGAAAGGCCCTTGAGGCGAGGCAGGACGGAGCCCGCGGCGACGGTGTGGAGCGTGAGGGTCATGATATGTTCCTGTTTTGCAAATTGTAGCGCGCCGC
Organism: Rhizobium sp. TRM95796; assembly: GCF_025779995.1. Classification (NCBI taxonomy): domain Bacteria; kingdom Pseudomonadati; phylum Pseudomonadota; class Alphaproteobacteria; order Hyphomicrobiales; family Rhizobiaceae; genus Rhizobium; species Rhizobium sp. TRM95796. The sequence continues at coordinate 73,173 of NZ_JAOXHE010000004.1, forward strand.
GCATCGGCGGCGTCGGCGCTTGCAAGCGCAGGCTTTAGCGCGATTTGACCGGAGCGCAAGTCGTTTGCGCGGGCTGACCATGGCAACGCGTCGTCAGCCCTGCAGCGACGCCATCAGGAAGGTGAAGCCGAACAGGATGATGATCACGGCGCCCATGAGTTCGATGCCATGGCCGAGCTTGCCGCCGACGCCGGAGCCGGCATAGCGGAGGGCGGCGTCTTTGGCGGTGACGGCGAGCGTGGCGAGGATCGACACGGTGATCGCCGTGCCGATCGACATGGCCAGCACCGACAGCGCGCCGCCGAGATAGAGTCCATTGAGGAAGGAGAAGGTCAGCACGATCAGCGCGCCCGAGCAGGGGCGAAGCCCGACCGCCATGATCGCCGTCCAGGCGTCGGCGATGGAGAAGCGATCGCCGCGTACGGTGTCCACCGAAGGGGCGTGGGCGTGGCCGCAGACCGAACAGACGTCGCCGGCCGTATGGGCGTGACCTTTGAGGCCGGGGCCATGGCTGTGATCGTGAACGAAACCTTCGCGAAAGCTGACATTGTGCGGCGTCGAAAAGGCCGGGATGACGGCCAGACCGGGTTCGGTCATGGCTGCCGTCAGGCTCTTGAGCTTGCGGTAGAGCAGCATGACGCCGAAACCCATGATGATGGCGAAGGAGGCGACCTCCAGCCATTTGGCGACGTCGGTCATGGTGATGAAGGTGCCGCGCAGCACGAGGAAGCCCGCCCCGGTCACCAGGATCGCTACGGCGCCCTGCACGAAGGCGGAAAGAAACGAGATCATGACGCCGCGCTTCAACTCGGTCTCGTTGGCGATCATGTAGGAGGAAATGACCGCCTTGCCGTGGCCGGGACCCGCGGCGTGGAAGACGCCATAGATGAAGGAGACGCCCACCAGCCACAGCACTTGCCAGTTGTCCTGGCGCATCGCCTTCAGCGCCTCGGTCAGCGCGCGATAGAACTGCTGTTGCTCCGCATTGATGAACAGGACGACCGGCTCCAGCCATGGCAGATAGCGCATCATGAATTCCGAGGGCGGCCCCGCGCCCGGTTCGGCGTTGCCGAGTCCCAGCGACGAGGCGAGCGCCAGCGACGGCGCGAGCGCGGCCAAGGCGAACAGGAGGGCGCCGCCGAGTGTTCTGCGGTTCATGAGCATTGAATTTCCATCCGCGTCGCAAACAGTTTCGACATGTCGGTGCCGGTCGGATCGTTGAAGAAGGCGTCCGTCAGCGTCGACTTGTTCTCGGCGATGACTTCGTCTGGATCGGGTCTGACCACTGCGCCCTTGCACTGCTTGAAGTCGCCCATCATCACCACGTCCTTATCGGAGGGGAAGTCGATCGACGTGTAGAGCGTGGGATCATAGACGCCGAAAGTCAGCTTGCCCTTGAGCGCAATTGGCTGGGCCGGCTTGACGGCGAAGAACATCAGCAACTGGCCGGCCTTGTAGTCGACATGAATCATGTCGGGTTTGGCGACCTTGATGAGGCGGCCATTGTCGGTGATGGTGGTGTAGTAGTCGAACTCTTCCAATGACGCCAGGACGGTCTTGCCGACTTCGGCGAGTTCGCCGGGATCGAGCTCGAGATTGGCGTTCTTGTCGAAATCCATCAGCACGGAGGAGGAAAACACCTCGTCGAAACGCCAGATATTATGGAGTTCCTGGATCTTGCCGTCGCCGCCGGCGACGATCTCGAGCCGGGCGTCGGCAAACACATGCGGATGCGTCCATGCCGCCGACGGCGCGGCAAACAGCAATGCGGCAAGCGCGAGGTCTTTCCTCATGGATCTCCAGTCCCTTCCGATCGACGGCAGATCGCCGAAAATTGCGTCGAAATTCCGACAGAGCGGCCGTAACGCCTCAGCCGTTCTTCTTGAACCAGCCATGCAGATAGTCGACGAAGCGGCGAACCTTGGCCGGCAGATAACGGCGATGCGGATAGATGGCGTAGATGCCGCCGCCCTTCAATTCGTAATCATCGAGAATAGTGACCAAGGCCCCGCATTCGGCCTTGGGCTGGGCGATGAAATCCGGGATCATCGCGACGCCGAGACCCGCAATGGCCGCCCGGGTGGTGGCGATCGGCGAATTGACCTCGATCGGACCGGAGACGGAAATGGAGTGGGTGGTCCCGTCGGTGGTTTCGAAACGCCAGACATTGTAATTGCGATTGTTGGTGTCGACGATGCATGGAATGCCGGCGAGATCGCTGGGATGACGGACCTCGCCATATTTTTCGAGCAGCTTCGGCGAGATGAAGAATTTCATGCCGAAATCGCAGAGCTTGCGCGCGATCATCCCGGAGTCTTCGAGCCGGGTGATGCGGATCGCCACGTCGAAGCCTTCCTCGATCAAGTCGACGAAGCGGTCCTCGGCGACGATGTCGAGCACGATGTCTGGATGCTCGGCGGAAAAATCGATGAGGCACTGGCCGATATTGGCGTCGACGAAGCTGCGCGGCACCGAGATGCGGATGCGGCCCTTGAGATCGGTCGCGCCTTCGCGGACGAGATCGGCGAGATTGTCGATTTCCTTCAGGATTTCAGAGGCCTGGCGATAATAGGTATGGCCGGCCTCGGTGAGTGAGAATTGACGCGTGGTGCGGTTGAGCAGCAGCGCTCCGAGTTCGTCCTCCAGCTCCTTCACATATTTCGAAAGCAGCGCCTTGGATCGTCCAAGCTTGCGCGCGGCTGCCGAGTAACCCTCCGCGTCGACAACGTCGATGAAGGCGCGCATCCGCGTCAGCGTATCCATAGGGCCCCGATTCATAAAAATGTAAGAAAAGACTTGAACGCCAGTGTCTTACCACGGCGAAAAAAAATCAAAAAGGGGCCAAAAAATTCTTGATTATGACAGCGAACATGCCTATCTCCCCCTTGCCCAAAGTCGCACGTGCCTGTGGGTGTCCGCCGACCCTCGAACTGGGAGAGATCCCTAAGGTGAGGTTATCGGTAAGGTACCTGGACCTAACCGCTCCAGTCGCTATTCCGGCCAACCGGGAAATGCGAGGACATCTTGAAGCAACGACGGTGCGGGCCTTTCTGGTGTCTGCCGGCTTTCCATCAGCCGGGGTTACTGAAGAGGCACACCTTCATTGCCGGAAGTGCGGTCGGGTTCATCCCTCCAATCCAAGGCAGACAAGACGATCCGACGCTGTAAGGCGTTAGGTCATCATTGCATTGCATATTCAGTTTATAGGTCCGGTGTCTCCATCTGCTGGCCCTGTTTGCTGCGTATCCTTGTCTCATGTCGACCGGTTCATCCGGTGAATGCCACTTGTCCAGTCCGTGGCCGGTTCGTTCCGGTTCCGGCGACGGATCAATCTACTCTGGATTTTGGAAGGACACCCGCCATGACCACCCAGCGCATCCGCGATTTCCTCGCCACCCGACGTCCTGATGGACCGTGCCTCGTCGTGGACCTCGATGTCGTCAAGGACAATTTCAAGGCCTTCCGTCACGCTTTGCCGGACAGCCAGATCTATTACGCCGTCAAGGCCAACCCGGCCCCCGAAATCCTCAAGCTGCTCGCCGATCTCGGCTCCAATTTCGATTGCGCCTCTGTGGCCGAAATCGAAATGGCGCTGAACGCCGGCGCGACGCCTGCCCGCATCTCGTTCGGCAACACGATCAAGAAGGAGCGCGACGTCGCTCGCGCGCATGCGCTCGGCGTCAGCCTTTTCGCCGTCGATTGCCATGAGGAAGTCGAGAAGATCGCCCGCGCCGCTCCCGGCGCCCGCGTGTTCTGCCGCGTTCTCACCGATGGCGAAGGCGCCGAATGGCCGCTCAGCCGCAAGTTCGGCTGCGTGCCGCAAATGGCCGTCGACGTGCTCGTCTACGCCCATCAGTTCGGCCTCGTCTCGCATGGCGTGTCCTTCCATGTCGGTTCGCAGATGACCAAGCTCGACGCCTGGGATTCGGCTCTCGCCGACGCCAAGCGCGTGTTCGTGTCGCTCGCCAAGCGCGGCATCGAACTCAAGATGGTCAATATGGGCGGCGGTTTTCCGACCAAGTATCTCAAGGACATTCCGACGTCCGAAGCCTATGGTCGCGCGATCTTCGCCTCGCTCAAGAAGCATTTCGGCAATCACATTCCGGAAACCATCATCGAGCCGGGCCGCGGCATGGTGGGCAACGCCGGCGTGATCAAGACGGAAGTCGTGCTGATCTCCAAGAAGTCCGACAATGACGAACATCGCTGGGTGTTTCTCGACATCGGCAAGTTCGGCGGTCTGGCCGAGACCATGGACGAGGCGATCCGTTACCCGATCCGCACCACCCGCGATGCGGACGCGATGGAGCCCTGCGTGCTCGCCGGCCCGACCTGCGATTCCGCCGACGTGATGTATGAGAAGAACATGTATCCGCTGCCGGTCTCGCTGACCATCGGCGACGAGGTTCTGATCGAAGGCACGGGCGCCTACACCACCACCTATTCGGCGGTCGCGTTCAACGGGTTCGAGCCGCTCAAGGCCTATGTGATCTGATCCCGGGCGTCCGGATCGACATATGCGAACGCCCCGGATGATCCGGGGCGCGCGTTTCACACTTCAACATCACCGCCGCTGATAACGGTATTGGGCACGGGAGGCCAAGATGGCCGCTGTACTTGACACTGTGCGGGCGCTGTTTGCGCCCAAGTCTTCTCTGTCTTTCCGCATCGACCGGGAAAATCCCGGCGACGTGGTCGCGCGCGAGCGCCTGCTCGATCTCGCCATGGGGCCGGATCGGCGCAAGAAATCGTCCGAGGCGCTGCGCCGCAATCGCGTGCCGGCCGAAGGCCTGGCGCTGGTGGCGCGCGACGAGGACGATCATGTCATCGGCACCGTGCGGCTGTGGAACGTCCAGGCGGGCGTGACGCCCGCCGGCGGCGCCGTGCCGGCGCTTCTGCTCGGCCCGCTCGCGGTGTCCGCCGATCATGAGGGCAAAGGCATCGGCGGCGCGCTGATGCGGGCGGCGATTGTCGAAGCCAAATCCCTCGGTCACGGGGCGATCCTGCTCGTGGGCGACGCGCCTTATTACGAGCGCTTCGGCTTTTGCGCAGACAAGACCCAGACGCTGATGATGCCGGGCCCGTTTGCCCGTGATCGCTTCCTGGCGCTGGAACTCAAGGACGGCTGGCTGGACGGCGCGGTCGGCATGCTGGTGGCCACGGGCCGCAAGCTGGTCGAGCCGGGTCTCAAGCAGGCCGCCTGAAGACGATCGTCGAGCCGCCTGATAAGGCGGCTCTTTTCATGCGCAGAGCAAAGCGCGGTCGGCGAGCAACCGATAATCGCCCGCCAGTTCGGATCCCGCGCCGTTGTCGACATGGCGAGACGCCGCGCCGCAGCGCGTGCGCTCTGCGAAGCGCTTGCGCCAGATATCGTCGCCGACATGGATGAGGCCGCCGAAACCGTCGAACTGGTCGGCGGTGATGTCGACCACGACATTGTCCTGCTCCAGCCAGGCGTGCTGATTGTCGGCGGAGCGGCCGATGACCAGCGTGAAATCCCCCAACCCCTGATCCTCGAGGAATTTGCCGAGCAGCACGGAGGCGTCGCCGCAGGAGCCCCAGGGGAACAGGCGAAATCCTGCCGACAGGCGGCTCTTCTCGGTCGTTTCAATGGCGAGGCGGAAGCGGGTGGCCGCTTCTCGGATGGCGTCTTTGCTCATGGCGCGCCCTGACGGTGACTGACGCCGAAACCCTACGCCGCATGGAAAAGTCCGCAATCGGAATCATCGAACATGGTTTCCGGGTGAAATTTCCGAAACGCGGCCGGAATGTCAGAACGTCGGCGGCGTGTTCACCCAGATCAGCACCGTCTCGCCGTCGAATGCGTTGCGCCAGGAATGAGGTCGCCGGCTTTCGAAATAGAAGCTGTCGCCAGGGCCGAGCTCGAAGAACTGGTCGCCGTCGAGAATGATCTCCAGGTTGCCGGTCAGCACATGCAGAAACTCCTCGCCGGGATGCTGATAGGCGCCTTCGCTGGAGGCGCCGGGCGCGAGCACGAAGCGATGGCACTCCATCTGGTTCTTGCCTTCCGACAGGATCTGCACGGTGACTCCGGTGGAGGAGGGCGGCCAGGTCGACCATTCGCCGCTGCGGATCAGCGATTCGCCTGCATGGCGATCTTCCTGCCCCGAAAGCACCGCGAGCGTGGTGCCGAAATGGGCTACCAGCTCATGCAGCGCCTTGAAGGACAGGCCCTGCGATGTTCGTTCGAAGGTGGAGAGTGTCGACGTCGCAAGGCCGATGGCCTGCGCCACCGCATCCAGCGTCTTGCCGGCCTCGCGCCTCAGCCTGCGGATCTTCCTGCCGATCGGGATTTCGCCGATATCGCCGTCGTCGGTCGCGTCGTCCTCGGAAGCGTCCTGTTCTTGTTCCGCTTTCAGATTTTCGCGAATGGCGGCCGGGTTCAGGCCTTTCTCGTGCCGCAGCCAGCTGATGCTCTTGAGGCGTTCGACATGGCCCGCGTCGTAAAGCCGCTGGCCCGAATCGGTGCGGATCGGCTCGATCAGCCCCTGGCTTTCCCAGAGCCGGAGCGTTGAGGCCGAAACGCCGGCCATGCGGGCCGCTTCGGCGATCTTGTAGCGTATCTCCATCCTCGTCCGATCCGGTCTGGTGCGCGCACGATTTACGTCGCGACAATTCTTGCGGACCATATTGCAAGTCTACAGAAAAAATGCAAGAAATCTTCCGGAGTGGTCGCGGAGAGTTCCGCGGCTCGATCAGGTCACTCGAACATCCAGGGGTTTCCCATGTTGAATACGGATATCGCCGCCCGCAGAACCGATGCGATCTCGCGCGGCGTCGGCGTCACCACGCAGATCTATGCCGACAAGGCCGAGAATGCCGAAGTCTGGGATGTCGAGGGTCGCCGCTATATCGATTTCGCCGCCGGCATCGCCGTGGTCAACACCGGCCACCGCCATCCCAAGGTGATCGCGGCGGTGAAGGATCAGCTCGATCACTTCACCCATACCTGCCATCAGGTCATTCCCTACGAAAACTACGTCACGCTCGCCGAGCGTCTGAACGACGCCGTGCCCGGCAACTTCAAGAAGAAGACGATCTTCGTGACCACCGGCGCCGAAGCGGTCGAAAACGCCATCAAGATCGCGCGCGCCGCCACCAACCGTTCCGCCGTCATCGCCTTCACCGGCGCCTTCCATGGCCGCACCTTCATGGGCATGACGCTGACCGGCAAGGTCGTTCCCTACAAGACCGGCTTCGGCGCGATGATGCCCGACGTCTTCCATGTGCCGTTCCCGGTGGAGCTGCATGGCCAGACGATCGAGGACTCGCTGTCGGTGCTCGACAAGCTGTTCAAGGCCGATGTCGATCCGGCCCGCGTCGCCGCCTTCATCGTCGAGCCGGTGCAAGGCGAGGGCGGTTTCTATGAAGTGCCGCGCGCCTTCATGGTCAAGCTGCGCGAACTCGCCGACAAGCATGGCATCCTGCTGATCGCCGACGAAGTCCAGACCGGCTTCGCCCGCACAGGCAAGCTGTTCGCCATGGAGCATTACGGCGTCGTCGCCGACATCACCACCATGGCCAAGGGCCTGGGCGGCGGCTTCCCGATCGCCGCCGTCACCGGCCGCGCCGACATCATGGACGCGCCTGGCCCCGGCGGCCTCGGCGGCACCTATGGCGGCAATCCGATCGGCATCGCCGCCGGCAACGCCGTGCTCGACGTCATCGAAGAGGAAAAGCTCTGCGACCGCGCCGAGCAGTTGGGCGCTCGCCTCAAGCAGCGCCTGCAGTCGCTGATCGAGGCTGTGCCGCAGATCGCCGACATCCGCGGCCCGGGCTTCATGAACGCCGTCGAATTCAACATTCCCGGAACCAAGACGCCGGACGCCGACTTCACCAACAAGGTGCGGGTGCGGGCTCTCGAAAAGGGTCTGATCCTGCTGACCTGCGGCGTCTATGGCAACGTGATCCGTTTCCTGTCGCCTCTCACCATCCAGGACGATGTCTTCGCCGAGGCGCTCGACATTCTCGAAACCACGCTGCGCGAATGCGCGAAGGAGGCCTGATCCATGGCGATTTCCGACACCTTCAAGTCCAAGCTGAAAGATCCCAGCCTGATCGTCGACAAAGCGCTGGTTGCGGGCGCGTGGGTGGACAAGAGCGATAGCGGCAAGACCTTCGACGTGACCAATCCGGCCACCGGCGAGGTCATCGCCACGCTGCCGGATATGGGCCGGGCGGAAACCGCCCGCGCCATCGACGCGGCCTACAAGGCGCAGAAGACCTGGGCTGCGAAGACCGGCAAGGAACGCGCCGGCGTGCTGCGCAAGTTGTTCGACCTGATGGTCGCCAACGCCGACGATCTCGCCATCATCCTGACGACCGAAATGGGCAAGCCCGTCGCGGAAGCCAAAGGCGAAATCCTCTACGGCGCATCCTATGTCGAATGGTTCGGCGAAGAGGCCAAGCGCGTTTATGGCGACACGATCCCCGGCCATCAGCCGGATAAGCGCATCATCGTCATCAAGCAGCCGGTCGGCGTCGTCGCTGCGATCACGCCCTGGAACTTCCCCAACGCCATGCTGGCGCGCAAGATGGCGCCGGCGCTGGCCGCCGGCTGCGCCATGGTCTCCAAGCCCGCCGGCGAAACGCCGCTCTCCGCTTTGGCGCTGGCGCTGCTCGCCGAACGCGCCGGTCTTCCGGCCGGCCTGTTCAGCGTCATCCTGTCGTCGGCCTCCGCGCCGATCGGCCAGGAAATGTGCGAGAACGAAAAGATCCGCAAACTGACCTTCACCGGCTCGACCAATGTCGGCAAGATCCTGATGCGGCAGGGCGCCGAGCAGATCCTCAAGCTCGGCCTTGAACTCGGCGGCAATGCGCCGTTCATCGTGTTCGACGACGCCGATCTCGATGCGGCGGTCGAAGGCGCGATGGTGTCTAAATATCGCAACAACGGCCAGACCTGCGTTTGCGCCAACCGCCTCTATGTCCAGGCCGGCGTCTATGACGCCTTCGCCGAAAAGCTGGCCGCTAAGGTGTCGCAGATGAAAGTCGGTGACGGCTTCGAAGCCGGCGTCAATGCCGGTCCGTTGATCTCGGCCAAGGCGATGGACAAGGTCGAGGAGCATATCGGCGACGCGCTCTCCAAGGGCGCGCAGGTGGCTGCCGGCGGCAAGCGCGACGAGAAGGGCGGCCTGTTCTTCCAGCCGACCATCCTGACCGGCGTGACCAGCGAGATGAAGGTGGCCCGTGAAGAGACCTTCGGTCCCGTCGCTCCGCTGTTCAAGTTCGAGACCGAGGAAGAGGTCATCGAGATGGCCAACAACACCGAATTCGGCCTCGCCTCCTACTTCTACTCGAAAGACCTCTCCAAGGTATTCCGGGTGGCGGAAGCGCTGGAGTATGGCATGGTCGGCGTCAATACCGGTCTGATCTCCAGCGAAATGGCGCCGTTCGGCGGCATCAAGCAGTCCGGCCAGGGTCGCGAGGGCTCGAAATACGGCATCGAGGATTATCTCGAGATCAAGTATCTCTGCCTGAGCGTGTGAGACGCGCCACGCCTGAAATCAGAGAAGCCCGGCATGTCCGGGCTTCTTGCTGTTCAGGATTTGCGAACGAGTTGTCGAGAGTTTCGCGTCTATCGTGAACATAGCCCAAGGACTATGTTTGTCGTGACACTCATGCATCACGTGGCCCAGAGGCAAACATGGCATCGCTCAGCAACGCTTTTTCCAATCTCTCCTCGACCCCGCGCATGCCGGCGCTGTTCGTGGGGCACGGCAGCCCGATGAATGCGATCCTCGACAATGACTATAGCCGCAGCTGGCGCAAGATCGGCGAGAGCCTGCCGACGCCCAAGGCCATTCTTTGCGTTTCCGCCCATTGGATGACGCGGGGGACGACGCTGGTGCATATCGGCCGCAATCCCAAGACCATCCACGATTTCGGCGGTTTTCCGCCGGAACTGTTCGCGCAGCAATACAATGCTCCGGGCGCGCCGGATTTCGCTCAGGCGACGATCGACCTCCTGCAGGAAAGCCATGCGGAAGGCGACGATCGCTGGGGGCTCGATCACGGTGCCTGGTCAGTGCTGATCCAGATGTTTCCGAAGGCGGATATCCCGGTCTTCCAGCTGTCGCTCGATCTTTCGAAGGGGCTCGCCGATCACTTCAAGCTGGCGGCCGAACTCAGGGCGCTGCGGGAAAAAGGCGTGCTGATCATCGGCAGCGGCAACGTGGTCCATAACCTCCGGGCGCTGAATTTCGACGGTCAGGTGTTCGATTGGGCGGTGGAGTTCGACCGCTATATGGCCGACGCCATCGAGACGCGCGATATCGGCCGTGTTCTGAACGCCGGTTCAATCGGACGGGCGGCGGCGCTGGCGCATCCCACCGTCGAGCATTTCCTGCCGATCCTCTATCCGCTGGCGGTGATGGACAAGGCGGACGATCTGGCCTTCTTCAACGACACGATCGATCTCGGCTCGATCTCGATGCGGAGTTTCGTGCTCTCCTGATCAGGCGTTGGCCTCGGGCGTCCAATCGAGGAGCGCGAGCGTCCTGTCGTCGCGCTGGCCGCCGCACAACTCGTCGAGCGCGCGGGAGAAGAGCGAACCACTGTCGCCTGCAGCCAACTCGAACAGCGTCATGGAAGATCGGAATTTCATGTCGTCTGGCGCGCCGAAAATCTCGTGGAGGCTCTTGTCCGAATGGGCAAGCGTCGCCTTGGTCGCCTCGATCAGCCGCGGTCCGAGCATGGGATGGCGGAGATAGGCCTTGGCTTCTTCCACCGAGACGAGGGCATAGAGCTGTGCAGTCGGCGACATGCCCAGACCTGCGAGCTGGGGGAAGACGAACCACATCCAGTGGCTCTGCTTCCGCCCGGCCCGCAACTCATCGAGCGCGCGGGGCCAGCTCGAGGATTGCGCTTCGACGAAGCGGTCGAGATGGAAATGGATATTGTCCGACATCAGGTGGCTCCGCAGGATGTGGCGATCCGTTCAGGTCGCGGAGGGAAAACGGGCAAGGCGCGGCAAAGTTTCCTCAAAGCGCGAACGCCGTAAATTTAAGGCGAGTTTGTTAAGCGTTCCGAAACGTCGCCACCTTATCGTCCGGTAACCATTCCTGTTTTGCGTATTGGCCCGGAGTATTGCGTGTGAAGATCGGCCTGCCAAAGATCCGCTTCTCCAAGAAGCTGGCGATCATATCCGCTGGCATGCTGGCGCTTCTGGGCGGCACCGGGGCCGCCGCGCTCTATGTCGGCAAGGACGAAATTCTCGGGCCGCCGAAGCCCAACACCACCGGCGGCGAATGCCAGACGATCCAGACCATGGTGCTGAAGACGCCGGGCAAACGGCTGTGGATGCGCAAATATGTGAAGATGGCCTCCGCCGACGCCGACATGCGCATCAAGACCGCGCTGCGCGTGGCGGGCCTGCTCGCCAAGACCAACAAGGTGGACCTGATCCAGGTGTCGATCCTCGACGATCGCGGGCCCGACAAGCGCGCCTTCATGCGCGGCCGCGCCATCGGCGCCGAGGTGGTGATCGCGCTCCAGCCGCGCTACGTGCCTGAGATGAAGCAGCCGTTCATCGCGCGCTATTATGACGGTCTCCCGGCCGAGGACGGACGCTTCTATGGCGAGCGGGTCGACCTCGACGCCGAGGAAGTGAAGATCTTCATGGCGGCGATGAAGGACGAACCGGACAAGAAGGATTGCGCCGACATTCCGAAGCCGGAACCGGCCGAAGGCGAAAAGCCGGCGCATGGGGCCGCCAAGCCAGAGCATGGCGCGCCGACGGTGTCGGAAGGTCATGCCGCGCCCGCCGCCGAAGGCCACGGCGAAGCGCCGGCCGAGGGCCACGGCGAAAAGACCGCAGAGGGCCATGGCGAAACGCCGGCCGGCGGCGAGGAAGCGAAAGCCGAAAGCCATGGCGAAGCGCCCGTCGCGGAGCCGTCGATGATGGATTCGGTGCTGGGCATGGTCGGTCTGGGCGGCGGCGAGGACAAGCCTGCCGAGGGCCATGACGCGTCCCAGAAATCCGAGGACCATTCGGCTCCGGCCAAAGAAGGACATGCCGCGCCCGCCGCCGAAGGCCATGGCGAGGAAAAGCCTGTCGCCGAAGGCCATGGCGAAACGCCAGCCAGTGGCGAGGAAGCCAAGTCAGAGGGTCATGGTGAAGCGCCTGCCGAAGAGCCGTCGATGATGGACTCTGTGATGGGCATGGTCGGCCTGGGCGGCGGCGATGAAAAGCAGGCCGAGGGCCATGACGCCTCCAAGAACACAGAGGGCGAAACCGCGCCCGGCGAGCAAGCTCATGAAACCGCCTCCGCCGCGCCGGAGCCGTCCATGATGGATTCCATGCTGGGCATGGTGGGTCTCGGCGGCGAAGAGAAACCCCCGGAAGATCATGCACCGGCAAAGGCGGAGGGCGAACACGCTCCCGCCGAAAAGCCGTCCGACGCGGCCGAGGGCGATCACGCCGAGCCAGCCGAGGATCACGGCGCGGCCAGCGAACATGACGCCGCTGTGGATCAACCTGCTCAGGCGCATGCGGCGCCGGCGGAAGACGCCAAAGCCGGAGATCATGCCGCGGCCGAAGGTCATGACGCCGCGCCCGGCGAAGGACATGCCGCTCCAGCCGAAGACCACGCTGTGCCTGTGGAAGATCATTCTGCATCCGAAGGCCATGCCGCGCCGGTGGAGGAACATGGAGCCGCCGGCGAAGCGGACGCCGCGCCGAAGCCGGAGGAACATGGCCAGGCGGACCCTGCCGGGCATGATGCGGCGCCTGCCGAAGACCACGCCGCCGCCGAGAGCCCGCCGGTCGAAACCGCGCATTGAGCGCAGAGATCAAGAAATCGAAAAAGCCCCCGGACGGCCTCGTCGCGGGGGCTTTTTTGTTTCGGACTATCCGTGCTCAGTCTGCCTTGTTACGGCGGGCCGGGAAGAGGATGACGTCGCGGATCGACGGCGCATTGGTGAGCAGCATGATCAGGCGATCGACGCCGATGCCGAGGCCGCCGGCGGGCGGCATGCCCTGGTCGATGGCGTCGAGGAACTCGTCGTCGAGCTGCTTGTCCTTCTCGCCGCGGGCATGGGCCTGCTCGAGCTGTTCGACCATGCGCTTGCGCTGCTCTTCGGGATCGTTGAGTTCCGAGAAGGCGTTGCCGACTTCCCAGGCGTTGCAATAGGTCTCGAAGCGTTCGACCAGACGCGGCTCGCCCGGCACCTCCTTGGCGAAGGGCGAGATGTCCTTGGGGAAATGGGTGACGTGGCTCGGCTGGATCAGCGTGCCCTCGACCTTTTCCTCGAAGATGAAGGCGAGGCATTCGCCCCAGGTCCAGTCCTTTTCGACTTCAAAGCCGGCGGCCTTGGCGGCTGCGCGGGCTTCCTCATCCGTCTTGATGGCGAGGAAATCGATGCCGGTGGCGTCCTTGACGGCGTCGGGCATGGGCACGCGCTTGAACGGACCCTTGAAGGAGATCTGCTTGTCGCCGAAGGTCACTTCGGGCGTGCCGTGGATGGAGACGGCGAGACCTTCGAACAGCCGCTCGACGAGACCCATAATGTCCTCGTAATCGGCATAGGCCCAGTAGCACTCCATCATGGTGAATTCCGGATTGTGCCGGGTGGAGACGCCTTCGTTGCGGAAGTTGCGGTTGATCTCGAACACCTTGTCGGACAGGCCCGAGACCAGTGTGCGCTTGAGGTACAGTTCCGGCGCAATGCGCAGATACATGTCCATCTTCAGCGTGTTGTGGAAGGTCTTGAACGGATCGGCGGTGGCGCCGCCATAGATGGTCTGCAACATCGGCGTCTCGACTTCGAGAAAGCCTTCGCCTTCCATGAACCGACGGATGCCGGAGACGATCTTCGAGCGCTGCTGGAAGCGGAGCTTGGAATCCTCATTGGTGAGGATGTCGAGATGGCGCTTGCGGTAGCGCAGCTCGATGTCGGCCAGGCCGTGATACTTCTCCGGCATCGGCAGAAGCGTTTTGGTCAGCATGGTGATTTCATGGGCGTTGATGGTCAGTTCGCCGCGCTTGGTGCGGCGGACCTGGCCCTTGACGCCGATGATGTCGCCGAGATCGATCATCGGCAGCAGCGCGCGGGCTTCTTCCGGGGTCGTGTCCTTGTGGGAGAAGATCTGGATCTTGCCCGAGGCGTCATGGATGTCCATGAACATGCCGGAATTGCGCGAGGAATAGACGCGGCCGGCGACCGTGACGATATCTTCCGATTCCTGGTCCGGCTCGAGACCGGCATATTTCTCCGCGAATTCCGCATTGGTCAGCGTGCGGTGGAAATGCGCAGGATAGACGTCGCCGACGGTCTTGCGCAGCTGGTCGAGCTTCTGGCGGCGGACTTCGGTGGGGTCGGAGGAAAGCGCGGTTTCGGTCTTCTGTTCGGTCATTCTATCTGCCTCGGCTCGGAGTGCGTTTCACCCCCCTCTGTCACTTCGTGACATCTCCCCCACAAGGGGGGAGATTGGTCGCCGCCGTGACGGGTCTTGCCCAATCTCCCCCCATGTGGGGGAGATGCCCGGCAGGGCAGAGGGGGGTATTCCATGCGCTGCCGCCTGATGGCGGCGTTTCATTCAATATCAGTTCTGTGCGCCCACCATCGAGGTCAGCACCTGGATCGCCACTTTGAGCCGCTGGCGAACGACCGAGCGGCCGAGCAGCGCCATGCTGTCAAACAGCGGCAGCGAGCGCTGGCTGCCGGAGACGGCGACGAAGAGCGGCGGGGTCACGACGCGGAGTTTCTTGCCGAGACGATCGGAAATGGCGCGCAGTTCTTCCTCGATGGTCCCGACATTCCATTCGAGGATCTTTTCGAGATCGGCCTGAACGGTGGTGACGATCTCGAGCGTCTCGGCCGGAGAGGTCTTGAGGCTGGCGAAGGAGGCGGGCGTCAGGCCGACATCGTTGGACAGCAGGAAGCCGGCGAGCGGCGGCAATTCGCCGAGCTTGGTCACGCGGCTCTGGGAGAGCTTGAGCCCCTCGACCAGCCTGTCGTTTTCGGACGCCCAGTCGAGCACGCGCGCGACGAACTCTTCCGGCGACAGCTTTTCGCGCAGCCAGCGACCGTTCAGCCAGTCGAGCTTCTGGACATCGAAGATCGCGCCGGCCTTGGAGAGATTGTCGGGATCGAACTTCTCGATCAGCTCTTCCATCGACAACAGTTCTTCGCCTTCGGCGATCTGGATGAAGAACAGGCCGAGGAAGTTCATCAGCGCTTCCGGCAGATAGCCGAGCGCCGAGTAATAGGAGATCGAGGTCGGGTTCTTGCGTTTGGAAAGCTTCGACTTGTCGGCGTTGCGCATCAGCGACAGATGCATGAACACCGGCGGCTCGAGACCGAGATAGCGATAGATGAGGATATGCTTGGGCACCGACGCCAGCCATTCCTCGCCGCGGGCCACATGGGTGATCTTCATCAGGTGGTCGTCGACGACGTTGGCCATGTGATAGGTCGGCATGCCGTCGGCTTTCAAGAGCACCTGCATGTCGACGCTGTCCCAGGGGATCGACACGTCGCCATAGACGCCGTCGTGGAAATCGCAGGAGCCCGAGGTCGGGATCTTCATGCGCACGACATGCGGCTCGCCGGCTTCGACGCGGGCGGTGACTTCTTCGGCCTTGATATGCAGGCAGAGCCCGTCATAGCCCGGGGGCTTTCCGGCGGCGCGCTGCGCCTCGCGCATCTGTTCAAGCCGAGCCGGTGTGCAGAAGCAGCGGAAGGCGTTGCCTTCCTCGACCATCTTTTCGACGAAGGGGCGGTAGATGTCCTTGCGCTCGGACTGGCGATAGGGGCCGTGGGGACCACCGACATCGGGGCCTTCCGACCAGGTGAGGCCGGTCCATTTCAGCGCGTCCAGCACTTTCTGCTCGAATTCGGCCGTGGAGCGGGTGGCGTCGGTGTCCTCGATGCGGAGGATGAATTCGCCGCCATGCTTCTTGGCGAAGAGATAGTTGAACAGCGCGATATAAGCGGTGCCGACATGCGGTTCGCCGGTGGGAGAAGGTGCGATGCGGACGCGGACGCCTGAAGTTGTCATGTTACTGGCCCATGGATCATGCAAAAAAGCCGCCGCGCCAGCCAAGGCCTTTTGGGCCGGCCGGCTCGCCGGATGAAATTCGGTGGGGAAGAAGTCGCGGAGACGCCATGAGATGCGGCGGCGCCGGACAATTCCGTCAGCGCCGCCTTAGGCCATATTCAGCCCAAGTCGTCAAGGAAAAGCTCATTCGGACGGCTTGGCGGCATAGGCTCCGAGGAAGAGGCGGAGCGCTTCGCGCACGTTCCGGGCGATGCGCTCGGGCGAGGGCGGTTCCGGCATCTCGTTGAACAGGCGCGACCGGAAAATGCCGGCCATGCAGAGTTCGGCATATTGGCGGGCGGCCAATTCGGGATCTTCGATGTTGCGGAGCGTGCCGAGTTCGAGCTGCTTCTGGATGTAAAGGGTGAGCAGCATCGGGCCGCCGCCGGGGCCGGTGGTGTAGAAGCGCTTGGCGAGATCCGGCATGCGGTCGAGCACGCCGATGACCATGCGCATGGCGGGTATCACCCGCTCGGAACAGATATGCTCCGTCAGGCCGACGCCGAACTGGCGCAGCGTTTCGTCCAGCGGCAGGCCGCTTTCCAGCACCTGGCGGAGCATGCTCATGATGCGGCTTTTCTGCCGGTCGATCATCGCCGCAAAGAGATCTTCCTTGTTGGCGAAATAGACATAGAGCGTGCCTTTGGACACGCCGGCGGCGCGGGTGATGTCGTTCATGCTGGCGGCGTCATAGCCGAGCTGCATGAAAACCTGCTGGGCTCCATCGAGGATCTGTTCCCGCTTGGCGGGATCTTCCCCCGCTGCGGGTCGCCGTCCCGGACCACACAGGCTGAGCTGCTGCGGTTCCTCCACCGGGGCGCGGCTTTCCTTGTTCGCCATGCCTTTTCCCATTTGTTCATTTTATTCGAACCGCGTGGTTCGATTGATGTTGCTATGGAACAAAAAAGGGACTATGTCAATTTCAAACCGAACCGTTCGGTTCGATCAGATCGCCGCCCAAAGAATCGAGTTCGTCATGGCCAATCCGACCAGCAGCGCCAAAGTCCGTCCCGTGGACGAAGAGTTCAAAGCCGAGCCCGCAGCAGAGGCTCCGCGCGCGCCCGCAGCGCCCGTCCAGGTCGCCGCCGCGCCGCCGCAGAGGGCCAGGTCGAAGGGCGGGGTCAGGAAGGTGGTGTTGCCGATACTGCTGCTCGCCGGTCTCGCCGGCGGGGCTTATTACGGCCATGAATGGTGGATCGATGGACGGTTCATGGTGTCGACCGACGACGCCTATATCGGAGGCGATATCACCAACATCGCCTCCAAAGTGTCCGGCTATGTCGCCCGTGTCGACGTCATCGCCAATCAGCGGGTGAAGAAGGGCGATCCGCTGGTCACCCTCGATTCCGGTGACTATCGCATCGCCGTCGAACAGGCGGACGCAGCGATCGCGACGCAGAAGCTGGCGCTGCAACGTTTCGATGCGCAGATCGAAGCGGCTCGCGCCTCCCTGTCCCAAGCCGAAGCCTCGAAGACGGCCTTGCAGGCGACGTTGCGCGGCGCCGAGATCACCGAACAGCGCGCCAGCAAACTCGCGGCCAACAATGCCGGCACGGTCGCAGATCTCGACAACGCCCAGGTTGCGCTCGATCAGGCCAAGGCCAATCTGGTGGGCGCGGATTCCGCCATCGCCTCGGCCAAGGCCAATATCGCCGTCGTCACCGCGCAGAAGGCGGAAGCCGAAAGCCAGATCCGCACTCTCGAATTGTCGAAGGACAAGGCAGCCCGCGATCTAGGGTTCACCGTGATCAAGGCGCCTTTCGACGGCGTCGCCGGCAATATCGCCGTGCAGGACGGCGATTTCATCTCGGCGGGTCAGAAGCTCGCCGCTCTGGTTCCGGTCACCGAGCTTTACGTCGACGCCAATTTCAAGGAAACGCAGTTGGCCGGCATCCACCCGGGCGCCGATGTGACGCTCGAAGTCGACGCGCTCGGCGGCGAGACGCTGCATGGCGAGGTCGTGTCGATCTCCCCCGCCTCCGGCTCGGTGTTCTCGCTGCTGCCGCCGGAAAATGCGACCGGCAATTTCACCAAGGTGATTCAGCGCGTGCCGGTTCGCATCCGGCTGCCGAAGGACGCCCTGGAAAGCGGCCATCTGCGGGCGGGTCTCAGCGTCGTCGCCGAAGTCGACAGCCGCACCGGCGATCCGGCCCGGCATCTGAAATAAGCGCAATTCCCGCAGTCTGGTTCAAAGCGTCGCGCCCGGTGGGGCGACGGACAGGAGGCCCGCCATGGCGGCCACGACAAGCAGCATGGCGGGAGCGCCTGCCCAACAGATGGATACGCGGCGGCTGATCGCCTTCTTCGCCATGGTCTTCGGCATGTTCATGTCGATCCTGGACATCCAGATCGTCTCGGCGTCGCTCTCGGAAATTCAGGCCGGGCTGAGCGCCAGCAACGACGAGATCGCCTGGGTGCAGACTTCCTATCTGATCGCGGAAGTGATCATGATTCCGCTGTCCGGCACTTTGGCGCGGGTGTTGTCGACGCGCGTGCTGTTCTCCGTGTCCGCGGCAGGTTTCACCATCGCTTCGGCGCTCGCCGCCACCGCCACCAATATCGACCAGATGATCGTCTATCGCGCGATCCAGGGCTTCATCGGCGGCGGCATGATTCCCTCGGTGTTCGCCGCGGCCTTCACCATCTTCCCGCCGTCCAAACGCGCGGTCGTCTCGCCGATCATCGGTCTGGTGGCGACGCTGGCGCCGACGATCGGGCCGACGGTCGGCGGCTATCTCACCAGCATCTTTTCCTGGCACTGGCTGTTCCTGGTCAATGTCATCCCGGGCGTCATCGTGGCGATCACCACCTGGATGTTCATCGATTTCGACAAGCCCGATCATTCGCTGATGAAGAAATTCGACTGGACCGGCCTCGCCGCCATGGCGGTGTTTCTCGGATCGATGGAATATGTTCTCGAAGAAGGCAACGCCAAGGGCTGGTTTGACGACGAGCACATCATCATGGGCACGGTCGCTCTGACCGCCGGCGCGCTCGTATTCTTCTGGCGGGCCTTCACCGCGCCGTTCCCGATCGTCGATCTCAAGGCGTTCAAGGACCGGAATTTCGCCTTCGGCTCGATGTTCTCCTTCATCATGGGCATCGGGCTCTATGGTCTGACTTATCTCTATCCGCAATATCTCGGTCACATCAGGGGATATGACTCGCTGATGATCGGCGAGACGATGTTCGTGTCGGGTCTGGCGATGTTCTGCACCGCGCCGATCGCCGGCATCATGTCCAGCAAGCTCGATCCGCGCTTGATGATGATGGTCGGTTTCGGCGGGTTTGCGCTGTCCAACTACATGATGGCGCATCTGACGGCGGATTGGGATTTTTATGAGCTGCTCGTGCCGCAGATCCTGCGCGGCTTCTCGCTGATGTTCGCGATGGTGCCGATCAACAACGTCGCCTTGGGAACCCTGCCGCCGAACCGCATCGCCAATGCGTCGGGGCTCTACAACCTCACCCGCAATCTCGGCGGCGCGGTGGGGCTCGCGGTCATCAATACGCTGATCACACAGCAGAACAAGGTCCACTACGGGCAACTCGCCGAGCATGTGAATCCGGCCAATCCCGAGGCCGTGTCGATGATCGCCAATCTCACCGCCAAATATGACGGGGCCGGCATGGACGGCTCGGCGATCGCCGTTCAGAAGGTGGTGGGCATGGTCAACCAGCAGGCCTATGTGATGTCCTTCATCGACATCTTCATGCTGTTGGCGCTGTTGTTCTCCGCACTCGTGGTGCTGGCGATGACGCTGAAGAAGCCGCGCGCCGCTCCGGCCGCCGCCGGCGGCGGGCATTGACGCTTTTCGGGCGCTCAGCCGATGCCGTTGAGCGCCAGGACTGCGTTTTCGGGCTCGAGGCTTTCATATTCGACGCCGTCGCCGAAGCCGAGCGTCAGGATCGCCTCGCCGCCGTCATTGGTCAGCGCCACGGTGCCGTCGCCATTGTCGGTCCAGTTACGGGCCGTGGCGAGGCCGGGCCAGACCTGCTCGCAATCGGCGCTCGCCTGAACCTGTCTCGAGCGGGAGCTGAGCAGTTTGCCTCGGGTGACGATGCAGACCGCTCCATTTTCCATGTTGGAGACGGTGAATTCCTTGTTGTCCGGCCTGGCGACCGATGCGGATGTCACGGGGTCGATCCTGGCCGCGCCCTCCTGGGCCGGCAGATAGACATATCCCGCAGCGATGATGGCCGCTGTGACCGCGAACATGCGAAGCATGGCTTGCTCCTTCTTCCGACGAAATTTTAGAAATTCCGCAGACGAGAATGCGCGGCAAACCTTACCCGAGCGTTAACGATTAATATTTATGGTGAATCAAGCCTTAATCGAGCAGGGCCCGGCATTCCGGAACCGGCGTGACAGGGGCTTTGTCACCGAGGAAGGCGATCAGATTGTCGGCGACGAGGTCGGCCATGGCGTTGCGGGTGATCACCGAAGCCGAGGCGACATGCGGCAAGAGCGAGACGTTGTCGAACTCCAGGAGGTCGGCTGGAACGTTCGGCTCGTCGTCGAACACGTCGAGGCCGGCGCCGGCGATCTCCTTGGCTCGCAGCGCTTCGATCAGATCGGGTTCGCTGACGGTCCAGCCGCGGCCGACATTGATCAGCACGCCGTCGGCGCCGAGCGCTCGCAAAATCTGCCGGTTGATGGTGCGATGCGTGTCCGGCGTCTTCGGCACGATGGCGATCAGCGTGTCCACGGTTTCGGCCAGCGCTTCCAAAGTGGGAAGGTAGTCGTAGGAAACGCCAGGCTTGGGGCTGCGGGTGTGGTAGCTGATCTTGACGTTGAAGGGCTCCAGCCTCCGGGCGATCTGCTGGCCGATGCGTCCGAGGCCATAGAGGCCGACATGGCGGCCGCGCAAGGACAATGGCGAAAGGCGGAACGCGCCTTCTTTCACCCAGCGGCCGGCGCGGAGATAATTCTCCGCCTGCGGCAGGAGACGGATCGTGTTGATCAGCAGACCGATCGTGGTGTCGGCCACCTCTTCGTCCAGCACTTCGGGCGTATTGGACACCATCACGCCCTTGCCGGCGCCATAGGCCGCGTCGACGCCGTCATAGCCGACGCCGAAATTGGCGACCATCTTCAGATTGGGCAGGGCGTCGAACAGCGGCGGTTTGAAGTCGTTGAAGGTGGTCGCGCCGGAGACGGTTTCCGCCATTTCGGGCGTCACGTCTTCCGGCCGCGCGCTCGGCAGCTCGAGGAGACGAAAATGCGGCGCGAGCCGTTCGCGGAAACGGGGATGGGCGCGGCCGACCATCAGCACGGTTTTCATGAGCGTCACCTTTATTTGCGAGGTTTCATCGGCCCCGTTGACTGACGGATGCGCATTTCGGGCTTGATCAGATGCAGTCCGTCCGGCTCGTGGCTGCCGGCGAGACGATCGAGAAGGGCGCGGGCGGCCAGTCGTCCGACTTCGGACTGGCCGTTCCACACGGTGGTCAGCGCGGGCGTGGCGATCGAGGCCTCTTCGAGGTCGTCATAGCCGGTCACGGAAATATCCACCCCGGAAATCAGTCCGGCGCGAGCGACGCCGTTCATCAGGCCGATGGCGACGAGATCGTTCCAGCAGACGGCGGCGGTCGGCTTGAGCGGATGAGAGAGAAAATTCACCGCCGCCTCGAAACCGCCCTGCCGGGTGCGGGGGCCGGGAATGCGCAGCTCCGGAAGCACGGCGATATCGGCCTTGCGCAGCGCATTGACATAGCCCTGGTAGCGGTCGCGGCCGGTCGAGGTCTGGTCAGTGCCGCCGACCATGGCGATGACGCGGTGGCCGAGCGAAATGAGATGGTTGGTGGCGAGCGAAATGCCGTAGCTGTCGTCGCCGCGGAAGGCGGGCAGATTGACGTCCTCGATCGTCCGGGCCACCAGAATGACCGGCATGCCGTTTTCCTCGGCCAGTTCGAGATCGATCTTCGGCGTGCCGATGGCGGGCGACATGATGATGCCGTCGCCGCCGAGCTGCAGCATGGTTTCGATGAAATTCCGCTGTTTCTCGACGGAATCATAGTGATTTGACAGAATGAAGGTGTGCTGGCTGCGGTCGAGTTCACTTTCGATCGCCTTGAGGATTTCGGCGTAGAACGGGTTCATGATGTCATGAACGATCACGCCGATGATGCCGGAGCGGGACGTGCGCAGGCTGGCGGCGCGCCGGTTGTAGATATAGCCGAGCGCGCGCGCCTGATCCTTGATCTTCTCGCGCGTCGAAGCGGCGACCAGCGGACTGTCGCGCAGCGCCAGCGACACGGTGGCGGTTGATACGCCGAGCGTCTCGGCGATCGTCGACAGTTTTATCTTCTGAGCCATGCGTCCTCCCAGGAGGTCGGCCGCCCGAACGCGCCGCCAGACGCGCATGCAGGGCTGCATAATCCTCCTAAATCGTTTGAGGTATCACATAGCCGACGCGCCGCAAGGTCGACGACGGAGAAAAGCGAAGCATTATTCACCGAAACCGTCGCCCTTGTCGTTTTCCTGGCCGAGATTGCCGTTGATCTTTCTGAGAAGCTTGCAGAATTGGCGGATTTCCTTGTCGCTGAAGCCGGTCAGGGCGAAGGCTTCGGTCGCCTTGACCGCATAGGAAATCGCGCCGACTTGCCTGCGTCCGAGATCGGTCAACGCTGCGCGCATCTGCCGGCCGTCGCTCTCGTCGGCGACGCGCTTGATGAAGCCTTGCGCTTCCATGCGCGACAGCGTGCGCGTCATGGTCGGCGGTTTGACGCCGAGTTCGGCGGCGATCGCGCCCGCGGTCATCGTTTCCTGCGACGACAGCGCCAGGATCACGCCGTCCTGGCCGGCATAGAGGCCGCTCGCGGACAGCGAACGCGTCAGGAAGGTGCGCATGGAGCGGGCGGCTTTGGTGAGTTCGGGCTGTAGCGTCCCCGGCTCGTATTTCTCCTTGGGCTTGTCCTTGTCTTCGGACTTATCCTTCTTGGCCTGTTTGTCCTTCTTGGCCATGCCCTGCCCCGCCCTAGGATTTTCTGCTTTCCGTCTGTATGACGTATGGCGATTGGCAAAGGCAAGGAAAAGATGAGCAATATGCCGGGACCGCCGCCCGGCGGCTGGAGCGACCGCATCGCCATCCTGCCGCTCGGGGCGCATGAATATCACGGGCCGCATCTGCCGCTTCAGACGGATGCGGTGATCGTGGAAGGGATGGCTGCGCGTCTTGAGGCGGCGCTCGGAGCGCGCGACGTGATCCTGCTGCCGGTGGAGCCGGTCGGCTACTCGCCGGAGCATCTCGATCGGCCGGGGACACGAAGCCTCGGCTACCAGGAGGCCATCGAACGCTGGCTCGGCATGGCCGAGACGCTGCGCGGGCAGGGCGTGGGACGCCTGATGCTGCTCAATGCGCATGGCGGCAATTCGCCTCTTCTGTCGATCGTCGCCATGGAGGCGCGCCTGCGTTTCGGGATGCTCTGCGTCGCCACCAGCTGGACGCGCTTCGGTATTCCGGTCGACATCGTGCCGCCGGAGAGGAAGGCCTTCGACATTCATGGCGGCGAGATTGAGACATCGGTGATGCTGGCGCTCAGGCCCGATCTGGTCGAACGCGAGAAATGCACGAACTTTGCGTCCCGCCAAGCGGATTTCGCGCGGAATTTTACCCATTTGCGCGCTTACGGGCCGCATGCCTTCGGATGGATGATGCGCGATCTCAACGATAAGGGCGCGGCCGGCGATGCGCGACTGGCCACCAGTGAGAAAGGCGAGGCGCTTTTGACCCATGCCGTCTCGGGGCTCGTGGAGCTGGTGGACGACATGGCGAGGTTCGACCTCAGCTTGTTCTCGCCGGGCGGGCGAGGCGGCTGAGACGCCTTGATCCGGACCTCAGGCGGCGCGGCGGACCGCCCGGGTGGTGGACGCGCTCAGGCGGAAGCGCTCCAGCAATTCATGCAGATGCCGGCTCTGTTCGGAGAGCGACATGCTGGCGGCGGTGGTTTCCTCGACCATGGCGGCGTTCTGCTGGGTCATCTGGTCCATGTGATTGACCGAGCTGTTGATTTCCTGCAGCGCCGAAGCCTGTTCCTGGGTCGCCTTGGAAATGGTCTCGATGTGATCGTTGACGCGGTTGACCAGGCCTTCGATCTCCAGCAGCGCCTCGCCGGTCGAGCGGACCAGGCCGACGCCGGTGGAGACTTCCGTCTCCGACTGGTTGATCAGCGCCTTGATTTCCTTGGCGGCGTTGGCGGAGCGCTGGGCGAGTTCGCGGACTTCCTGCGCCACGACCGCGAAACCCTTGCCGGCGTCGCCGGCGCGGGCGGCTTCGACGCCCGCATTCAGGGCAAGCAGATTGGTCTGGAAGGCGATCTCGTCGATCACGCCGATGATCTGGCTGATCTTGCCCGAGGATTCCTCGATGCGGCTCATGGCGGAGACAGCGTCGCGGACGATTGCGCCCGATTTGCCGGCGCTGTGCTTGGTCTCCACCATCATCGAGGTCACCTCATGGGCGCGCTGCGAGGTGCTGCGCACGGTGGCGGTGATCTCGTCGAGGGCGGCGGCGGCTTCTTCCAGCGAGGCGGCCTGCTGTTCGGTGCGGCGGGAGAGGTCGTTGGCGGCTGCGCTCAGTTCGCGGGTGTTGTCGTTGATCGTCGAGCCGGAAAGGCGGATGCGTTCGATCGTCGAGGCGAGCGTTTCCATCGTCGCGTTGACGTTGTTCTGCAGTTCGGCGAAGGCGCCGCGGAATTCGCCCTGCATGGTCTGGGTGAGATCGGCGTCGGCGAGCGCGCCGATCACGCGGCGCATCGCGCCGACACCCTTGTCGACCGTGCCGACCAGCTCGTTCACGCTCAAGGCGAAGCGGTTGAGGTCGGGATTGTCGTAATCCTTGGAAATGCGCAGCGAGAAATCGCCGTTGACGGCGGCGGCGACCACGCCGCTGATCGTGTTCTGCAGTTCGGCGCTCTTGGCGTGCAGCGCCTGTTCCTGCGCTTCGAGCTGGCGCATGGCGATGCTGTTCTTCCGGAAGATTTCCATGGCCCGGGCCATTTCGCCGATCTCGTCCTGGCGGGCGGTGCTGTCGACCTCGCCGGAGAGATCGCCGCCGGCTAGCCGGCTCATCGCGCCGGTCAGCGCCTTGATCGGTCTGGAGATGCCGTTGCGGGCGATGTAGGAGCTGACGCTGCCGCCGATGATCACGCAGAAGGCCGCGACGCCGATCTGCACCCAGATCGCGAGATCGGCTTCGCTGAGCGCGTTGACGCGGGCCGTCGCCAGGCTTTCGCCCGAGGATTTGCTGTAGATCTTGACGGCGGCGGTCACTGCCTTCTGCGCGTCGAGCGCCTTGCCGAGTGCGGCTTTCAGCCCCGCAGCGTCGCCGCCGTCCTGCGCCGTCTTCACCATGGCGCGGATCTGGTCGAAATAGGCGAGGAGCGCAGTCTTCACATCCGCGAGCATCGCTTTTTCGTCGGGGCTCGCCACCTGCTCGATCTTCGGCAGCCGCTCCAGCATTTCGCTGGCGCGCTTTTCGGTTTCAGCGGCGAAATCCGCTGCCTTCTCCGGCGCGAGCGCCAGCTGATACGTCATGCGGCTGATGGCGATGATGTCGACGCGCAGGTCCATGGCTTCACGGGCCATTTCTTCGCGGGTTCCGACCGAGGCCAGCGTGCCGCCGATATCGCGCATGCCGAGAATGCCGACGCCGGCGATTGCGAGCGACGCCACGGCCATGAAGATCATGACGAGGCCAATTTTCATCTGGATCGGCAGATTCTGCAGCATGAGAGTCTCTTCCTCGCGGTTTGTGCAGGATACGAATTCTTGTGCGTCGCAAAAATGAATATATAGTAATATAAAATACCCTAGAATTTGCGGGAAAATTTATAGGCCGCGGCTCAGCCCTTTTCGCGCATGGTTGCTGAAAAGAGCCTCGACAGGCATTTGCGCTCGCTCCTCATCTCTCCTATATAGAGCGCCGATGATATAATATTACATTCCGCGAGGAAGTCTCATGACCGAAGCCCAGACCGCCAAGCCAATTCCCGTCACCGTGCTCACCGGCTATCTCGGCGCCGGCAAAACGACGCTGCTCAACCGCATTCTGACCGAGAGCCATGGCAAACGCTACGCCGTCATCGTCAACGAATTCGGCGAGATCGGCATCGACAACGACCTGATCGTCGAGTCGGACGAAGAAATCTACGAAATGAACAATGGCTGCATCTGCTGCACCGTGCGCGGCGACCTGATCCGCGTGGTCGAAGGTCTGATGCGCCGTCCCGGCCGCTTCGACGCGATCATCGTCGAAACCACGGGTCTCGCCGATCCGGTGCCGGTGGCGCAGACCTTCTTCATGGACGAGGACGTCCGCTCCAAGACCCAGCTCGACGCCGTCGTCGCGCTCGTCGACGCCAAGCATCTGCCGCTGCGCCTCAAGGACAGCCGCGAAGCCGAAGACCAGCTGGCTTTCGCCGATGTGGTGCTGATCAACAAGACCGATCTGGTCGAGCCTCAGGAAGTCAAGCGCATCGAGGAGATCGTGCGCGTGATCAACCCTTCGGCCCGCATCTATCACACCCAGCGCTCGAATGTGGAGCTTGGCAAGATCCTCGACGTCGGCGCTTTCGATCTCGAACGCGCCATGGAGAACGATCCGCATTTCCTCGAGCATGGCCATGAAGACCATGTCTGCGGCCCGGATTGCGACCATCACCATCATGACCATGATCACGACCACCATCATCACGATCATGATCACCACGGCCATGACCACCATCATGATCACGACCATGGGCATGATCATCACCATGCCGCGCCGTCCGCCATTCACGACGTGACGGTGCAATCGATCTCCCTGCGCGGCGGCGAGATGAACCCGAAGAAGTTCTTCCCCTGGATCGAGAAGATCACCCAGGTGCAGGGTCCGAACATTCTGCGCCTCAAGGGCATCATCGCCTTTGACCAGGACGACGAACGCTATGTGGTGCAGGGCGTGCATATGATCATCGAAGGCAATCACCAGCGTCCGTGGAAGGACGGCGAAAAGCGCGAAAGCCGTCTCGTCTTCATCGGCCGCGAGCTCGACCGCAAGAAGATCGAGGAAAGCTTCAAGGCCTGTGAGGCCGCCTGATGCCCACAGTCGCGCCGCTTGATCTGGAAGGCCACGTTTACGGGGCCTTCTTCCTTGGCGATACGCCGTTTTTCGCCGCCTCTTCGGGTGAAATCCATCGACTCGACAATGGGCATAAAGTCTCCGAAGCCCATCATGGCCTGTTGACCGCCGTCGTCGATCCCGCGTCCAAATCGCTGATTACCGGCGGGGAAGACGGCAAGGTGTTGCGCATCGCCGCCGATGGCGCGGTGACGCAGGTTGCGGAAGCGCCGCGCAAATGGATCAACGCCGTGGCGGCCGGTCCATCCGGCGCGGTCGGTTTCGCGCATGGCAAGACGGCGGTGGTGGTGACCGCAGACGGCAAGAGCCGCGAATTTACTGAGCAGCGCACCATCGAGCATCTGGCGTTTGCGCCTAAGGGCCTGCGCATCGGCGTCGCGCGCTATAATGGCGTGACGCTGCATTGGGCGGGCACAAACGGCGCGCCCGTCGATCTCGAATGGAAGGGCGCACACACTTTCGTGACCTTTTCGCCCGATGGCCGCTTCCTCGTCACCGCCATGCAGGAAAGCGCGCTGCATGGCTGGAAACTTGACGTCAAGCCGGGCGAAGAAACCCGCCATATGCGCATGAGCGGCTATCCCGCCAAAGTGAAGTCGCTGTCCTGGTCGCCCAAGGGCAAATGGCTGGCTTCATCAGGCGCGCCGGCGGCGATCGTCTGGCCGTTCTCGTCCAAGGACGGGCCTATGGGCAAGGCGCCGCTGGAGCTCGGCACGCGCGCCAATATCATGGTGACCTCGGTGGCCTTCCATCCCAACGAGGAGGTTTTGGCCATCGGTTTCATCGACGGCATGATCCTCGGCGTGCGCCTGGCCGATGAAAAGGAAGCGCTGCTGCGCCGTCCGGGCAAGGGCGGCATTTCCGGCATGAGCTGGTCGCAAAGCGGCAAGCTGCTGGCTTTCTCGTCGGACGCCGGCGATTGCGGCGTGGTCGACATCTCGGTCTGAGCCTGATGACCGTGCCGGCCGAATATGCCCATGCGGACAGGGATTTCGAGCGCTTCATGACCGCGCTTCTCGATCTCACCACTCTGGAAACGCGTCACCGCGCCTATGCGGTGACGCGCGCCGTGCTGCATGTGTTTCGGGCGCATCTGTCGGTTCATGACGCGCTGGTTTTTGCCGATGCTCTGCCCGCAGTGCTTCGAGCGATCTTCGTCGAGACCTGGCGTCCGCCGGCAGAGCTCCCGCCGTTTCCAGACCGCGCGGCGCTGGCGCGCGAAGTCCGCGCCAACAGACGCGATCACAACCTCGCCGATGACGACAGTATCCGTTTGGTCGCCCGCGCATTGCGCGCCAGTCTGGATCAAATCACTCTTGATCGCGCGCTTTCACGGCTGCCCCATCAGGCGCGAGACTATTGGGCTGCTTAACCATTGGCCCGTAAATCATGCGGCTTCGGCCTTTTCCCTGTACATTTGCCCTCAATCAGCCTATGAACGCGCCAATTCCGATTTGCGGCGCAGCAAATGGCGTCGCGCGACTTCCAGGGCTTTGGGCCCGCCGGTCGCAACAGCATCCGAAAGACATGGAATGACAGATATACAAGCTCTTGAGCCGGCGCTCGCCGTCGCGCTCGAAAAACGCGGCTATTCCGAACTGACTCCTGTGCAGAAAGCCGTGCTCGCGCCCGAACTCGAAGGCCGCGATGCGCTGGTCTCGGCGCAGACAGGCTCCGGCAAGACGGTGGCCTTCGGCCTGGCGCTCGCCCCGACGCTCTTGGCCGGCAAGGCTCGTTTCGACCGCGCCGACGCGCCTTTCGCGCTGGCGATCGCGCCGACCCGTGAACTCGCGCTGCAGGTCGCCCGCGAACTCGAATGGCTTTACGCAGAGGCCGGCGCGCAGATCGCCACCTGCGTCGGCGGCATGGACATGCGCAACGAACGGCGCGCGCTCGATCGCGGCGCCCATATCGTGGTCGGCACGCCCGGCCGTCTGCGCGACCACATCACCCGCAATTCGCTCGATCTTTCGGCCATCCGCGCCGTGGTGCTCGACGAAGCCGACGAGATGCTCGACCTCGGTTTCCGCGAGGATTTGGAGTTCATTCTCGAATCCTCGCCCGAAGAACGCCGGACTCTGATGTTCTCTGCGACCGTGTCCAAGCCGATCGCCAAGCTGGCCGAAAGCTATCAGCGCGACGCGATCCGCATCGCCACCGCCTCCGAACAGAAGCAGCATGTCGACATCGACTATCGCGCGCTGGTCTGCGCTCCGGCTGATCGCGACAACGCCATCGTCAACGTGCTGCGCTATTACGAAGCGCCGAACGCCATCGTGTTCTGCAACACCCGCGCCGCCGTCAATCACCTGACGGCGCGGCTGCACAATCGCGGCTTCACCGTGGTGGCGCTGTCGGGCGAACTCAGCCAGAACGAACGCAGCCACGCATTGCAATCGATGCGCGACGGGCGCGCCCGCGTCTGCATCGCAACGGATGTCGCCGCCCGCGGCATCGACCTGCCCAATCTCGAACTGGTCATTCACGCCGATCTGCCGACCAATCCGGAAACGCTGCTGCACCGTTCGGGCCGCACCGGTCGCGCCGGCCGCAAGGGCGTGAGCGCAGTCATCGTGCCGACCAGCGCCCGCCGCAAGGCCGAGCGCGTGCTGCAGGCCGCCACTGTCCGCGCCACCTGGGCTTCGCCGCCCTCGGCCGACGAGGTGAACGCCCGCGACGACGAGCGGCTGATGGCCGACGACATGCTGACGCGGATCGCCGACGAGGACGAGATCGACATCGGCGCACGCCTGATCGAGACGCATGGCGCGGCCCAGGTGGCCGCCGCCTTCCTCAGGCTCTATCGCGCCGGCCGCTCCGCGCCGGAAGAATTGGTCGATATCGGCCAGGTGTTCGACGGCGGCGCCAACCGCCGGCCGCCGCGTGACGGCGATCGGCCGGCTGGACGCGAAGACGCGGCCCCGCGCCGCCGCGAGGATTTCGGCCCCAGCGCCTGGGTGTCGCTGTCGGTCGGTCGCAAGCAGAACGCCGAGCCGCGCTGGCTCATTCCCGTCCTTTGCCGCAACGGCGACATCACCCGCCACGACATCGGCGCGATCAAGATGCAGCAGGACGAAACCTTCGTGCAGATCTCCAACGACAGCCTCGAGCATTTCCTCGCGGCGATCGGTCCCAACAAGACGCTCGAACGCGGCATGCGCCTGAGGCTCGTCGAGGGCGAACCGGATCTGCGTCCGACGCGCAGCGCGCCGCGTTTCGACGGCGATCGCAAGCCGCAGGGCGAGCGCAAGTCCTATGGCGACCGCAAGCCGCAGGAGCGCGGCGATGAGCGTCCCCGCAGCGACGATCGCAACACCTCCTGGGAAAAGCCGCAGCGCGAAAAGCCGGCCGGTCGCCGCGCCGATGCGACAGCCGATG
The DNA here is from genome assembly GCF_025779995.1 of Rhizobium sp. TRM95796. Lineage (NCBI taxonomy): Bacteria > Pseudomonadati > Pseudomonadota > Alphaproteobacteria > Hyphomicrobiales > Rhizobiaceae > Rhizobium > Rhizobium sp. TRM95796. The sequence continues at coordinate 103,737 of NZ_JAOXHE010000004.1, forward strand.
ATTTCGGCGGCGCGCCGAAGAAGAAGTTCGGCCGGAAGCCGGAATATGCCGGCGATCGCTCCGCCTATCAGGATCGGCCGCCGGCCGACCGCCCGGGCAAGGATTGGGGCAAGCCGTCCAAGCCTGCTCGCGCCGGCGATGAAAAGCCCAAGCGCAAGAAGAAGAGCAACGGCTGACGCCTGATTGCCTGACGTCTATTCGACGCGCTCCCTCATGCGGGGAGCGCGTTTTGCTTTGGTCAGGCCAGTTGAAGATGCGGCGCGCCGTCCGACGTCTTCTCCACCGTCCTGCCATCCGGTCCCAGCGTGCAGACGACGCGTTTTCGAAAAACATCGAAACTTTCGAACTTCGACACATTGACCGGTTCGTCGAAATCGAAGGCGACCCTGACGACGTCGTCCGATCCGTTCATCCGCTGCAGCGACACGACCCTGCCCCGAAACGGTTTGCCGAGATAGAGGCCGGAGGCGTGGTCGCCGACCTGCAGGCGCGGCGGCGGCCTATTGCCGAGCCGGGCGTGCAGCGTGTTCCAGTCGCGAAAGCCGTATTGGGCGGCGATCAGTTCCAGTGATTTCGAATGGGTGACGGGGGAACCCTGGCTGGCCAGCGCGTCGCGCAGGCGGCGGGCCTGGGCCTTGATGTCCTCCATAGAGGGTAGGCGGGATGTCTCGCTCATGGCGGTCCTCATGGCGGCGTTTCCTGACTGCTTGGGACCCGCATTGCCAAGGCGAAACGCCTCATTGGGAACGATGAAAGAGATCGCGCCGGAAACTTCACCATGTCTTGAGACTGCGGGCGGCAGGGGTTTCCATCCCTTGACGTCCCGCTAAGCGCTTTTGCGGTGAAAGTCAAATCCTCGGCAATCCGCCTCCTGCGGAATAGCTCGGGCCTGCCCCGATCAGGCCGCAGGCGGCGGGCAGGTGGATTCGCGCAAAACGAGTTCCACCGGCCAGATCTCGTGATGATTCGTCACGTCGCGGCCGGCGAGCATCTGCAGGATGATGTCGCCGATCCTGACGCCCGCCTCGCGCATCGAGGAGCGGGTGGTCGACACGGTCGGCACCATATTGTCGGCGTTGATATAGTTGAACACGTCGTCATGGGCGATCAGCGACAGGTCGCGGCCGAGCTGCAGACCGGCCGAACGCACCGCGCGCATGACGCCGAGCGCGCTCATCATCGAACCGGCCAGCACCGCCGTCGGCGGTTCCGGCAGCGCCAGGAAGTCCTGCATGGCGCGATAGCCGATATCGTCGGTGAACAGGCCGTTGACCACCAGCATGTCCGGCGCCTGCAGGCCGCGTTCCTTCATGGCGCGGCGGTAGCCCTGTTCGCGATGTTCGGCGAAGACGTCCCCCTTGGCGCCGTTGATCAGGCCGATGCGCTTGTGGCCGATATCGAGCAGATAGCCGGTCGCCCGATACATGGCGCCGAGATTGTCGATGTCGAGCCAGGGATAGCCGCCGTCCTCGTCGCCGCGTCCATGGACGATGAAGGGCATGTTGAGCTCTTTGAGAAACTGCATGCGTTCATCGTCCAGCGTCGGCGTGTGGAGAATGACCGCATCGACGCGCTTGGAGGCGGCGAGCCGTCGATAGGCGGCGAGTTCGGCCTGCCTGTCCTCGACGACGGTGATCAGGATGTCGATCTGACGGGTTTCCAGCCGGCTGCCGAGTCCGGCCATGAATTCGGTGGTGTTGGGGTCGAAGCCCAGACCTTCGCGCATGACGATGCCGACAGCGCCTGCCCGGCCCGTGGCGAGGCCCGCCGCCGAGCGATTGGGGTGATAGCCGAGCTCCTGGGCCAGCCGAAGGATCCTCTCGCGCGTTTCGAGCTTGACTTCGGGATAACCTGAAAGCGCGCGGCTGACGGTGGTTTGGCTCATGCCGATGGATTTGGCGAACTCTTTCAAGTTCATGGTGGCCTCCTCGGATTGCCGGCGCCGGGTTCACACCGCGCATGGCGACCCTCAATCGCCATGTCGGCGCCGCACTTTCAAAAATCCTACGACAGGCGCTTGATAATTGAAAGCGCCATCAATTGTTTTTTATCCGTGTTGTCAAAGCAGCTTTCCGGCAGCGAGGACGGGCAGTCGTCCGAATAAATCGGACTATTTCCTCTTGTTGTTGATATAAAGCACTTATTGCCGGTATGACGTCCAATGATCGCCCATCGCGCGTAAAATCTTGCCGCTGCGCCCTTGACACTCAACCCTTAAAGACGCTTTAATCATTTAAAGCGCTTTCAATATCTGGGCTCCAGATGTTCGAAAGAGTGAGGATGAACGCTTGCAGGGGGACGGCAGGCGAAGGCCGCGCCCTTAATTTATCCGATCCAGGGAGGATTGCCGAATGAAGAAGATCTTTTTGATGTCCGTGGCCGCTATGGCCCTGATGGCCGGCGCCGCGAGCGCCGCCGATCTCAAGTTCAAGCCGGGTGAAGACAAGCGCTTCAACTGGGCGAGCTTCGAGGAATTCAAGGCCGCGCATGGCGACGTGAAGGGCCAGACGCTGACGATTTTCGGACCGTGGCGCGGTGAAGACGAGACGCTGGTCAAGTCGATGCTCGCCTATTTCGAGGACGCGACCGGCGCGACCGTCAACTATTCTTCCTCTGAGAACTACGAGCAGCAGATCGTCATCGACACCCAGGCCGGCAGCCCGCCGAATATCGCGGTTCTTCCGCAGCCGGGTCTTCTCGCCGACCTCGCCTCCAAGGGCTTTCTGGTCGATCTCGGCGGCGACGCCGCCAAGTGGATGACCGAGAATTACGCCGCCGGCGATTCCTGGGTCAAGCTCGGCAGCTACAAGGGCAAGGACGGCGCAGACCATTTTTACGCCTTCCCCTACAAGGCCGACCTGAAGTCGCTGGTCTGGTATTCGCCGGACAATTTCGAGGACGCGGGCTATGAAGTGCCCAAGACCATGGAAGAGCTGAAGGCGCTGACCGAGAAGATCGCCGCCGACGGCCACAAGCCCTGGTGCATCGGGCTCGGTTCCGGCGGGGCCACCGGCTGGCCGGCGACCGACTGGGTCGAAGACATGATGCTGCGCACGCAGAAGCCCGAGGTCTACGACCAGTGGGTCACCAACCAGATTCCGTTCAACGATCCGGCCGTGGTCGGCGCGATCGATGAATTCGGCTGGTTCGCCCGCAACGACGCCTATGTCGACGGCGGCGCCAAGGCGGTGGCCTCCACCGATTTCCGCGACAGCCCGAAGGGCATGTTCTCCTCGCCGCCCAAGTGCTACCTGCACCGCCAGGCGTCGTTCATTCCGTCCTTCTTCCCGGAAGGCACGAAGCTCGGCCAGGATGCGGATTTCTTCTACCTGCCGCCCTACGCCTCCAAGCCCGATCTCGGCAACCCGGTGCTCGGCGCCGGCACGCTGGTGGCGATCACCAAGGATTCGCCTGTCGCCCGCGCCTTCATCGCCTGGCTGCAGACGCCGATCGCCCATGAAGTGTGGATGGCGCAATCTGGTTTCCTGACGCCGTTCAAGAAGGTCAATCCGGACGCCTATTCGAACGAACCTTCGAAAAAGATGGGTGAAATCCTGACCAACGCCACGACCTTCCGCTTCGACGGTTCCGACCTGATGCCCGGCAAGATCGGCGCCGGCGCCTTCTGGACCGGCATGGTGGACTACGCCGGCGGCAAGTCGGCCGAAGATGTCGGCGGGGAAATCCAGAAAGCCTGGGACGCGCTGAAGTAAATCTTCCGGCCGGCAAAATCGGAGTGAGGCTGCAGCTTTCGCGGCCTCACCACATCTTCTTCAGAACAGAAGTCATATCGCGATCTTCAGGGGAGGGGCTCAGCGATGGAGCAGTTGCTTTACGCCATAGTGACGATGATCGCGGGGGTGGCGGGCTGCGCCGCCTATTTCTTCCTGTCGAATTTCCTGCTCGATCTCGCGCTGCCGTCGCGGGGATCCAATGCCGCAGCGGCGGCCCGCAACATGCGCCGCGCCGCCTTGATCAGACCCTGGCTGTTTCTCGGCCCCGCGCTTCTCGCCTTGACGCTCTATCTGATCTACCCCGTCATCGAATCCGTCCGGCTGTCCTTCCATGGCAAGGACGGCCAGCAATTCGTCGGTTTGTACAATTACATCTGGATGTTTGGCGATACGCAGTTCCGCGAATCGATCTTCAACAATTTCCTCTGGCTGCTGGTGGTGCCGGCGCTGGCCACGTTCTTCGGCCTGGTGATCGCGGTTCTGACCGACCGCATCTGGTGGGGCAACATCGCCAAGTCGCTGATCTTCATGCCGATGGCGATCTCCTTCGTCGGCGCGGCGGTGATCTGGAAATTCGTCTATGACTATCGCGACGCCGGCTCCGAGCAGATCGGCATTCTCAACGCCTTCATCGTCTGGCTCGGTTTTCAGCCGCAGGCCTGGATCACCATTCCCTTCTGGAACAACTTCTTCCTGATGGCGATCCTGATCTGGATCCAGACCGGCTTCGCCATGGTCATCCTGTCGGCGGCGCTGCGCGGCATTCCCGACGAAACGATCGAGGCGGCGGTGATCGACGGCGCCAACGGTTTCCAGATCTTCTTCAAGATCATGGTGCCGCAGATATGGGGCACCATCGCGGTGGTCTGGACCACCATCACCATTCTCGTGCTGAAGGTGTTCGACATCGTGCTCGCCATGACCAACGGTCAGTGGCAGACGCAGGTGCTCGCCAATCTCATGTTCGACTGGATGTTCCGCGGCGGCGGCGATTTCGGCCGCGGCGCGGCGATCGCCATCGTCATCATGGCGCTGGTCATCCCGATCATGATCTGGAATATCCGCAATGCGCGGGCCGAGATGGAGGGCCGCTGATGTATGCGAGCAAGAAATCCCCGCTGATCTGGGTCGTTCATCTCTCGGTCCTGCTCATCGTCGCATTATGGACGCTGCCGACTGCGGGCCTGTTCATCTCGTCGTTCCGCGACAAGAACCAGTTGGCCGTATCGGGCTGGTGGACGGCCTTGTCGACTTCGCGCCAGAATATCGTCTATCGCGCGCCCTCGCCGGAAGAGCAGGTCGAACGCGACGGCGCCTTCGTCATCACAGGCAATGCGCTGGAAGAACGCGGCGGCACGGTGGTCGCCTGGGGCGTGAGCACGCAGCAGCCCGAAGCCTACAAGCCCGGCGACAGCGCCGAGTTGCGTGACGGCTCCAAGATGTCGGTGAAGGATGACGGCTCCTTCGAGATCGTCTCGCCCACCCGTATGGAAGGGTCGCGCGGCCAGCGTTTCGTCGTGGTCAGCGAGACGCCGCCGCGGTTTACGCTCGACAATTACCGCGAAGTGCTGACGTCGGCCGGCATCGGCTCGTCCTTCATCAATTCGCTGACGGTGGCGATCCCCTCGACGGTCATCCCGATCCTCGTCGCGGCCTTCGCGGCCTATGCGCTGGCCTGGATGAAGTTTCCCGGCCGCTCGATTCTCGTTGCCGTGGTGGTGGGCCTGCTGGTGGTGCCGCTGCAGATGTCGCTCATCCCACTGCTCAAATTCTACAACGGCGTCGGCGCTTTCTTCGGCGTGCCGTCCAAGACATATCTCGGCATCTGGCTCGCCCATATGGGGTTCGGCCTGCCGCTCGCCGTCTATCTGCTGCGCAACTACATGGCCGGCCTGCCCAAGGAAATCATGGAATCCGCCCGCGTCGACGGCGCCTCGGACTTCGAGATCTTCGTCAAGATCGTGCTGCCGCTGTCTTTCCCGGCGCTCGCCTCCTTTTCGATCTTCCAATTCCTCTGGACCTGGAACGATCTTCTGGTCGCAATGGTGTTTCTGGGCACCGGCAATGACGAACTGGTGCTGACGGGCCGGCTGGTCAACCTGCTCGGTTCGCGCGGCGGCAATTGGGAAATCCTCACCGCCTCGGCCTTCATCACCATCATCGTGCCGCTTCTGGTGTTCTTCACCCTGCAGCGTTTCCTGGTGCGCGGCCTGCTCGCCGGCTCGGTGAAGGGCGGCTGACGATGACCGGCGCAATAGAAATCAAAGAAGAAAAATTCGAGGGAGCAAGCGCATGAACGGTGTGGTTCTCAAGGACGTCAAAAAGTCCTATGGCGCGATCAAGGTGATCCATGGCGTCGATCTCGAGATCAACAAGGGCGAGTTCATCGTCTTCGTCGGTCCCTCGGGTTGCGGAAAATCGACGCTGTTGCGCATGATCGCCGGTCTCGAAGAGATCAGTTCCGGCGAGATGTTCATCGACGGCGAACTGGTCAACGACGTGCCGCCCTCCAAGCGCGGCATCGCCATGGTGTTCCAGTCCTATGCGCTCTATCCGCATATGACCGTCTACGACAACATGGCCTTCGGCATGCGCATCGCCAAGGCTTCGCAGGCCGAGATCGACAAACGGGTGCGCGGCGCGGCCGACATCCTGCAACTCACGCCCTATCTCGACCGCCTGCCCAAGGCGCTTTCCGGCGGCCAGCGCCAGCGCGTCGCCATCGGCCGCGCAATCGTGCGCAATCCCAAGGTCTTCCTGTTCGACGAGCCGCTGTCGAATCTGGATGCCGCGCTGCGCGTCGCCACCCGCATCGAGATCGCCAAGCTTCATGAAAGCATGTCGGATGCGATCATGATCTATGTGACGCATGACCAGGTCGAGGCGATGACGCTCGCCGACCGTATCGTCGTGCTCTCTGCCGGCAAGATCGAGCAAGTCGGCACGCCGCTGGAGCTCTATGAAAATCCGCAGTCGCTGTTCGTCGCCGGCTTCATCGGTTCGCCCAAGATGAACCTGCTCGGCGGAAAGCTCGCCGAACCCTATGGCTGCACGACGATCGGCGTTCGCCCCGAACATCTCGATGTCGTCGAGAGCGGCGGCCAGTGGACGGGCAAGGTGATCCATACCGAAAAGCTCGGCGCGGATTCCTATCTCTATCTGGAGATCGGCGCGGAAGAACCTCTCACCGTGCGCGAGAACGGCACCACCCGCTACAACACCGGCGACACGGTGTCGGTGAAGGCGCAGGAGGGCAAGATGCACCGCTTCGGTGCCGACGGTCGGCCAGTCGCCTGAAGCCGGTCGCTTTGCCCGGATTGACTGTTTCGGGCGCTTGCGCCACATCCTTCACAGGATCGCGCCCTGGGGCGCGACACTGTCATGGAGCCCCGCATGCCCGCCTTCAATCTCTTCGTCGCCCGTCTGTCGCCGCCGCCCATCCCCTCCGTGCTCGCCTGGGCGCAAGCCTATGACGGCGAGCGCGGGCCGAAGATCGATCTCAGCCAGGCGGTGCCGGGCTATCCTCCGCATCCGGACATGTTGACATGGCTCTCGGAGGCGGCAGGCTCGGCAGCCTATACCGGTTATGGCGCGATCGAAGGCGAGGACGCGTTGCGGCAGGCCTATGCCGCCCATGTCGCTGGGCTCTATGGCGTCGATGTGACGGCTGAGAATGTCCATATCACCTCGGGCGCCAATCAGGCTTTCCTCTGCGCCGCCATGGCGGTGGCAGGTCCCGGCGATGCGATCGCCCTGACGCGGCCTTTCTACTTCAACATGGAAACAACGCTTGCCATGCTCGGCATCGGCGTCAGGACGGTGGCCTGCCGGCAGGAGAACGGGTTCCTGCCTGACCCAGCCGATGTCGAAGTAGTGCTGCAGAGCGGCGTGAAGGCGTTTGCGGTGGTGAGCCCGAACAATCCCACCGGCGCCGTCTATCCCGCCGATCTGCTTGCCGAGATCTTCGCGCTTTGCCGCAAGCATGACGCCTGGCTTATTCTGGATGAGACCTATCGCGATTTCATCGATGGCGAGGCCGCGCCGCATGGGCTGATGTCGGTCGAGAACTGGCAGGACGGGCTGATCCTCACCTATAGTTTTTCGAAATCCTATTGCATTCCCGGCCACCGGCTCGGCGCCGTGATGGGCGGGCCTGCACTGGTCGATCAGGTCGCCAAGGTGATGGACAATCTGCAGATCTGCGCGCCGCGGGCCGCCCAGGCTGCGCTCGCAAGGGCTATTCCGGCGCTGGCCGATTGGCGGAGAGCCAACAAGGCGGAGATTTCCCGACGGGTCGAGGCGTTGAAGACGGTGATGCAGGAATTGCCGGATTGGTCGCTCGACGCCATCGGCGCCTATTTCGCCTATATCCGTCATCCTTTTGCCGGCCAGCCCTCCGAGCGTGTCGCGGAGAAACTGGCGCGGGAGGCGGGGATCGTCTGCCTGCCCGGGATCTATTTCGGCGAAGGGCAGGACAACCACCTGCGCTTCGCCTTCGCCAATGCCGACGCAGAGACGATCGGCCTGTTGACCGACCGGCTCAAGGACTTCCGGCTTTAGGACCGGAAGTCATGGCTTACCTATTTGCTCAGCAGTAGATCTGCCAGCGTTCGCGAATGGCCTGATCGGCGATCGGGTCGATCAGGCTCGGGGCGGCGTCGCGCAGGATGCGGTTCTTGCGCTCGATCGCCTTTTGCACGAGATCGGGACGGCCGAGCTCCACCCATTCCTTCGGGCTCGAACGGTTGGCGACGGCGGGATAGACATATTCGGTCTGCATCACCTGCAGCGTCTGTTCATGGCCGAGATAGTGGCCTGGGCCTTCCAGGCAGACCGACTTCATCGTGTCGATCGAGACGGAATCCTCAGTCACATCGATGCCGCGCACGCAGCGCTGCACCTGGCCGAGCATGTCGTCGCCCAGCACCAGCGATTCCAGGCAGAAGCCGAGCAGCGAGGCATGCATGCCGACCGATTCATAGACCATGTTGAGGCCGGAGAGACCGGCGAGCACATTGAGGATGCCCTGTTCCCAGCCCGCCTGCATGTCCGGCAGCTTGGAATCCGACATGCCGCCGGCAGCGCCGCCCGGCAGGCCGTAGAAATGGTGCATCTGGGCGCAGCCGGCCGACAGCAGCCCCTGTTCGCCCGAGCCGCCCGACATCGCGCCGGTGCGCAGATCCGACACGAAAGGCCAAGTGCCGAAAATGGCGGGATGGCCCGGCGCCATGGCGTTGACATAGACGACGCCCGCCAGGCATTCGGCGACCGCCTGCACGATGGCGGTTGCGAGCGGCGCGGGCGCGGTGGCGCCGGCCTGTCCCGCCGACAGCAGCAGAATGGGCATCCCCTCGCGGATGCAATGCTCCATGGTCTGGCAGCTTTCGGTGGCGAATTTCATCGGCGGAACGACGAAGCAGTTGGAATTCGACACGAAGGGACGCGCCCGCCACTGATCCTCGCCGCCGGCGATCATATGCAGCATCTCGAAGCCGTCGGCCACATGGGACGGGTCGGAGAAGCTGGTGCCGACATGCTTGCTCGTGCCGGCGCAGCAGGCGTAAAGCGTGTTCATGTCCATCAGGAGATTGTCGGTGACGTCGCGACAGACCATGGCGCGCTGAAAGAAATGGATATTGTCGAGGTGGTGGACGAGTTTCGAGGCGTCGAGCAGATCCTTGGCGGTGGATTCGCGATATTCACGCTTTTCGACATCGACGACGTGCACGGCGGCGCCAGCGGTGCCGAAATAGGTGCGGGTGCCGGAAAGCTGCATGTCGTATTTCGCATCGCGGCCGAACAGGGTGATGTCGCGGGCGGCCAGCGCCAGCATGTCCTCGACCAGCGCGCGCGGAAAGCGCAGGCGGCCGTCATCGCCGAGCACCGCGCCGGCCCGGGTCATCACTTCGACGCCCGTCTCCGGCGCCTGCGACAGGCCGATGACCTCAAGCGCCTCGAGCGCCGCTTCATGGATGCGTTTGACGCCGGCGTCGGTCAGCGGCTTGTATTGGCCGCCCGACAGGCCGGGACGGATCGGCCGGAGATTGTCGGCAAGAGGGGCAGCGCGTTGAGCGACGCGCGCGGCGCGGCCTCCGGCTCTTCGCGATGCGGATACGGTGCAGACATCATCCATGAAAACCTCCCATACGCCAAAAACGGCGCGCTCCCATGACGCGGATTCCAGCGCGAACGGGTCATCGACGCAATCAAAGGAAAATACGCCAATGCAGTGGTTCGATTTGTGCGTCGGCCGAGATTTTGCCTTTATGCAAAAATTCGGCGATGTCTCAGAAGGTTTATTCTTTGGTTTGCCGCATGAGTGAGGCGACGTAAGATTTCCGGCAACAGCAGGAGAACACTTTACATGCGCTACGCCTTTATCGGCCTCGGTCATCTCGGCCGCAATCTCGCCTCGTCCCTTCTTCGCGCGGGCTTCACTGTCGTCGTCAACGACATCGACCCGAAATGCGCCGAGACGCTCATTGCCGATGGCGCCGAATGGGCCGCCACACCCGAAGAGGCGGCCCGCAACAGCGATGCGGTGATCACCTGCCTGCCGTCGCCGAAAGTGTCGGAACTGGTGCTGACCGGCGAGACCGGCATCCTCAAGGGCGCGCGACCGGGCCAGACCTGGATCGAAATGAGCACGCTGAGTTCCGAGGATGTCGAGCGGCTGTCGGCGGTCGCGGCGAAATCGGGCGTGCGAATGATGGAAAGCCCCGTGACCGGCGGCGTGCACAAGGCGGCGAGCGGCGAAATCACCGTCATCGCCGGCGGCGACAAGGATCTCTTTGATCTGCATCGACCGGCGTTAGAGGCCATGGGCGGCGATATTTTCCATGCCGGCCCGCTCGGCAAGGCGGCGGTGATCAAGGTCATCACCAATATGCTCGCCTTCATCCATCTCATCGCCACGGGCGAGGCGCTGATGCTGGCCAAGCGCGGCGGCATTGATCTCACCGACGCCTTCAACATCATCAAGGCTTCCTCCGGCAACAGCTTCGTGCATGAGACCGAGGGCCAGGTGATCCTGAACGGCAGCTACAACATCAATTTCACCATGGATCTTGCCATCAAGGATCTCGGTTTCGCGCTGGGCTTCGGCAAGGAATTCGGCGTGCCGCTCGATCTCGCCAGCCACGCGATGCAGACCTTCATCCGCGCCAAGTCGCTTTATGGCGGCCAAGCCTGGTCCTCGCAGGTGGTGAAGCTGCTGGAAGACGCGACGGGCACCGATTTGCGGGCGCCGGGCTTTCCAGAGGAGCTCTGATTGTTGGTATGAGCTTGCAAAAGCGGCGCGTGCGGCTAGAACAGGACGAACCCAAGCCGTGCGTGCCTCCCATGTCCGAAGAATCCCCGTTTGCCGGTTATCAGCTCCCGCCGCTTGCCTGGCTGCGCGCCTTCGAGGCGGCGGCGCGGCATGAAAGCTTCACGCTGGCGGCGACCGAACTGAGCCTCACCCAGGCGGCGGTGTCGCATCAGGTGCGGTCGCTGGAAAAGCATCTCGGCGTCACCTTGTTCGAGCGCCTGCCGCGCAGTCTGCGTCTGACGGAAAAGGGCGCCGCCTATCTGCCGCCGCTGCGCAACAGTTTCGACGAACTGGCGGCGGCGACCGCCGGGCTTTTTGGCCCTGTTGGTAAGAGAAATCTTACATTGAGAGTGCCGATTTCTTTCATGGCGCTGTGGCTGGCGCCGCGGCTGCCGAAATTCGTGGCGCAATGGCCGGATATTTCGCTGCGCATCTCCACCGTCGTCTGGGCGCCGGCGGCGAGCGACGATGTCGCCGATGTCGATATCCGCTTCGGTGACGGACGCTGGCCGGGGCTGAAAGCCTCGCTGTTGATGCGGCAGCCGGCGATCGTGGTCGCCGCGCCGAACCTGATCCAGGGGAATGACGACGCCGAACGCATGCGGGCGCTGCTCGATGCGCCGTCGCTCATCCATGTGACGGGCTATGAAAATCTCTGGCAGCGCTTCCTGAAGCTGATCGGCGTGTCGCTGCCGGCGTCGGCCGGCATCAATGTCGATACGACGATCTCGGCGCTGGAAATGGCCGCCGCCGGTCTCGGGCCGGCGCTGATCCAGTCCGATCTCGCCGAGCCCTTCCTGAAGAGCGGCCGGCTGGCGCGGGCGCTGGACGCCAGCATTGCGCTGGACGAAGCGCATTACATCGTGCAGCCTGAAAGCCAGCGCCGGGTGCGGCCTGAAGCCATGCTATTTCGTGACTGGCTCGCCAAGGAAGCCGCCGGCGGCTGACGCGAGACGCGTCGAATGCCGCCGACGTCTGGATCAGCGGCCCTTCCAGACCGGATCGCGCTTTTCCGCAAAGGCGCGGGCGCCTTCGAGATTGTCTTCACTGCCGTAGAGCACATCCACCGTCTTCAGCTGGCGGCGGGTGATCTTGTTCATCGTGTCCTGGAATTTCGAGCCCTCCGCCTCGCGCACCACTTCCTTGATGGCGGCGTAGACCAGCGGCGGGCCGCTTTCGAGCAGGCGGGCGAGCTCCCAGGCGCGCTCCATCAGCCGGTCGGCGGCGAGGATCTCGTTGACGAAGCCCCAGCGATGCGCCTCCTGCGCATCCAGCCAGCGGCCGGTCAGCAGCATATCCATGGCGATGTGATAGGGAATGCGCTTGGGCAGCTTGATGGAGGCGGCGTCGGCCACCGTGCCGGAGCGGATTTCGGGCAGGGCGAAGGTGGCGTGCTCGGCGGCGAGAATCATGTCCGTCGACAGCGCGATCTCCAGCCCGCCGCCGCAGCAGATGCCGTTGATGGCGGCGATGATCGGCTTGTTGAGATCGCGCAATTCCTGCATGCCGCCGAAACCGCCGACGCCGTAGTCGCCATCCACCGCATCACCGGCCGCGGCCGCCTTGAGGTCCCAACCTGGGCAGAAGAATTTCGGTCCGGAGCCGGTGATGATGGCGACCCGCAGGCTGTCGTCATCACGGAAATCCTGGAAGATCTTGCCCATGATCCGCGACGTGATGAGATCGATGGCGTTGGCCTTGGGCCGGTCGATGGTGACTTCGAGAACGCCGCCCTCGCGGCGGGTCTTGATGGGGGTGTCGGTCATGTGGGTCTCCCGTGATTGCCCTAGATTGTCGTTGCTCAAGTTATTGGCTGCCCGTCAGCCAAAACACGATTGGCGCCGAGATGATCAGCGCCATACTGACAGCACCCCACCATCTTGTTTTCGGATGAGTCCAGGCGGCGCGGTCGAATGCAAAACGGGCGTTGCGTGGTATGTCGCTGCGAGAGGGATCAATCGCGCTTCTTATGGCGTCATTGTATTCCTTCGAAAGGTATTTCATTGCCATAAAACCGCAGATCGTCTGGCAGACGACGCCTGTGGCAAAGAGCAAAAGGCTCAGTACAAGCCCCCAGTGGCATCCCATCATCTGTGCGCTCTCCATTTTCCAGGCATGAGCCTGATTGAAGACAAAAATGACAGCCGGTTCATATGTCGGTCGTCATGCTCGGGCTTGTCCCGAGCATCTGCTGAGCCAAACCGTAAGCTGCGGCAGATCCTCGGGACAAGCCCGAGGATGACGACCATGAGCCTTTTTACGCCCTCACGCTCACCAGCGCATCCGCCGCGACCACGCCGTCGGGCAGCGCCATCAGCGGGTTGATGTCCAGTTCCTCGATCGTGGCCGCATGGGCGATGACGAAATCGGCGGCGGCGGCGATGGCGTCGATCAGGGCGGGCATGTCGGCCTTGGCCTGACCGCGATAGCCGTTGAGAAGCTTGGCGATCTTGAGGCCCTGCAATGCGCGCTCGATCTCTTCCTTCGTCGTCGGCAGCGTCAGCACGGCGCTGTCCTCCATCAGCTCCACCAGAATGCCGCCGGCGCCCACGGTCAGCACAGGACCGACGACGGCGTCGCGCATCGCGCCGACGATGAGTTCCGCGACCGGCTTGCTGGCCATGGCTTCCACCAGATAGCCCTGCGCCACCGATTGCATCGCCTCGGCGGCGGCGAGGACCTCGGCTTCGGAGCGGAGATGGAGCTTGACCGCGCCGGCTTCGGTCTTGTGCGCCACCCCCGAGCCCTTGAGCGCCACGGGGAAGCCGATCTCGGCGGCGGCCTTCCCTGCGGCTTCGGGTGTGGCCGCGAACTGGCCCTTGGGAACCGGCAGGCCGAAGGGGGCGAGCGCCTGCTTTGACGCATGTTCGGTCAGGGTTTTAGGTTCAATTTCGCTTACGGTTGCGCGCAGCAGCGGAAGCGGGGCAGGGCGCGACCAGGCGCGGTGGATGCGATGGGCGATCTCCACCGCTGCCAGCGCCTCGTTGATGCCATAGAACGCGCCGACGCCCTCAGCCATCAGCCTGACGGCCACGTCCTCCGGCAGGTTCTCACCCATCGAGGCGACAATGCCGGCATGGGCGCCGGTCGCCTGTTTGGCGGCGATCACCGCATCCACCGTGATCATCCAGTCGGCGGGGTCGCAGCGGTCGGCGCGGGGGAAATCGAGCACGATGAGATTGAGCGCATAGTCGCCCTGCATCATGGTCGAGAAGGCGGTGGTCTGCTTGTCGCGATTGCCCCAGACGAAGGTGTGGTAATCGAGCGGATTGGAGAGCGTGACCATCTGACCCAACGTCTCGCGCAGCACCGGCAACTGTTCGGGCTTCAGGTCGCGGAAGACGATGTCGCGGTTTTCGCCGGCGTCGGCCACGAGCGAGGCCTCGCCGCCCGAGCAACTCATCGAGGAGACGGTGTTGTCCGCAAGCGGGCCGAAGAGATGCAGGAGTTTCAATGTTTCCAGAAGCTCCGGCAGCGTCTCGACGCGGCCAATGCCGAGCCGGTCGAGCACGGCTGACGACACTTTGTCATTCCCTGCGAGCGAGGCGGTGTGCGACACGGTCGCTTTTTGCGCCGCTTCCGACTTGCCGACCTTCAGCGCGATCACCGGCTTTTTCAGCTCGCGGGCGCGTCGGCCGAGTAGTTCCAGCGTCTCGATATCGTCAAAGCCTTCGATATGCAGGCCGACAGCGGTGACGCGCGGGTCTTCAAGCGCGGCTACGGCCAGCGCCGAGAGCCCCGTCTGCGCCTGATTGCCCGCCGTCATCAAATAGGCCAGCGGCAGGCCGCGCGCCTGCATGGAAATGTTGCAAGCGATGTTGGAGCTTTGCGTCAGCACGGCGACGCCGCGATCGGTTCTCACCATGCCATGCTGGTCGGGCCAGAGCAGCGCGCCATCGAGCATGTTGATGAAGCCGTAGCAATTGGGCCCAACCACGGCCATGTCGCCGGCGGCCTCCACCAATTTCGCCTGAAGTTCATGCCCATCCGGCAGTTCCTTCACCGCTTCGGAAAAGCCCGAGGCATAGCAGATCGCGCCGCCCGCGCCGCGGTCCCGCAACTCGCGCATGATGTCGATGGTCAGCAGCCGGTTGACGCCGACGAAGGCCGCGTCAGGGGCGGCCGGAAGATCCGCGACCGAGCGGTAGCAGGGATAGCCATGTACCTCGGGTTTGGTGGGATGGACGGGCCAGATCTCGCCCTGATAGCCCATTTTCTTGCATTGCTCGACCACGCGGCCCGCCTCCTTGCCGCCGAACACGGCGATGGATTTCGGGCGGATCAGGCGGGAGAGGGAATCGGGGGAGAGGGATTTCATGGCATGCTCCATAGATTAGGACCCCGCCCCGAAACCCCTCCCCACAAGGGGGAGGGGCCAACCCGGAGCAGTCGCCTCGCTGTCAAGCCGCGCTTCTGGTCGCTGAAACGGCAAGCGGGGCGGACCGAGTGCGGCAGATTAAGCCCCTCCCCCTTGTGGGGAGGGGTTTGGGGCGGGGTCTTTATGGAGCCCGCCATAAGACCTTAAGCCCCGAACGGCCGGAGCAGATCGCGGCTGATGATGTGCCGCTGGATCTCGCTGGTGCCGTCCCAGATGCGCTCGACGCGGGCGTCGCGCCAGAAGCGGGCGAGCGGCAGGTCGTCCATCAGGCCCATGCCGCCATAGATCTGGATGGCCTGGTCGGTGACGCGGGCGAGCATTTCGGATGCGTAGAGTTTGGCCGAGGCAATCTCGCGGTTGGACGGCTTGCCCTGGTCGAGCAGCCAGGCGCCGTGCAGGGTCAGGAAATCGGCGGCGTCGATTTCGGTGATCATGTCGGCGAGCTTGAAGGAAACGCCCTGGTTGGCGCCGATCGGCTTGCCGAACTGCTTGCGCTCGGCGGCGTAGGGCACGCAGTAATCGAAGACGCGTCGGGCGCGGCCGACGCAATTGGCCGCCACCGTGAGCCGCGTGCCGTACAGCCAGTCGTTTGCGAGGTCGAAGCCCTTGTGGACTTCGCCGAGGATCTGCGCCGAGGACAGGCGGCAATCGTCGAAATTGAGGATGCAGTTCTTGTAGCCGCGATGGGAGACTGAATTATAGCCCTCGCGGATTTCGAAGCCGGGCGTGCCGCGATCGACCAGGAAACAGGTGATCAGCTTCTTGGGGCCGCGCGGTGTTTCTTCCTCGCCGGTGGCGATGAAGACGATGACGAAATCGGCGATATTGGCATGGCTGATGAAATGCTTGGTTCCGTTGACGATCCAGTCGTCGCCATCGGGTTTGGCGAAGCATTTCATGCCGCGCACGTCCGAGCCGGCGCCCGGTTCGGTCATGGCGAGCGCATCGAACTTCTCGCCCTTGGTGGCGGGGATCAGATAACGTTCACGCTGGTCGGCGTTGCAGCCCATGAGAATACCGGAGGGACGGCCGAAGAAGACGGTGAGCGCCATCGAGGCGCGGCCGAGTTCGCGTTCGACCAGGGCGAAGGTCAGGTGATCCAGGCCGGCGCCGCCGACATCTTCGGGCATGTTGCAGCCGAAGAAGCCGAGTTCCTTGACCTTCCGGGCGATCTCCTGGCCCATTTCCGGGGGCACGAAGCCTTGCTTCTCGACCTGGTCCTCGAGGGGGTAGAGTTCCGTCTCCACGAAGCTCCGCACCGTGTTGACGATCATGTCCTGTTCTTCGGTCAGTCCAAAATTCATCGTGTTCCCTCCTTGTATGGAGGGCGCCGCGCAACCCCCCTCTGTCCTGCCGGACATCTCCCCCTCAAGGGGGAGAGTGGATTCCATTTTCCCGCTCGCCCAGCCGAAAGGCCGGTTGGTTGGCGCGGTGAGCGCCACATCCAATCTCCCCCTTGAGGGGGAGATGCCCGGCAGGGCAGAGGGGGTAATTCTCGCTCTTCCGTTACTTCTTCTGCCCCACAGACCGACCCGCACCCTCTGGTATGGGCAGCTTGGAATGCGCGTCGATCAGCGGCTGCAGCTTCGCCATCACCTCGGGCAGCGGGGCCACCGATTTGCTCTGGCTCGAGGACACATGCAGCATCAGATGCTCGCAGGTCGCCACAAGAGAATCGTCCGAGGCGCGGTAGAGCCATAGGAATGTATGCAGCTTCTTGCCATCAGACGGCAGGATCTGCGCCTTGGTGTAAAGCGCTTCGCCGAGCTTGGTCTCGGCCAAGAGCCGCACATGGTTTTCGACGGTGTAATAGCTGTGGCCGGCTTCGACATAGGTCATGTCGACGCCGATCAGGCGCAGCAGCGCGTCGGCAGAGTCGGCGAAGCACTGGGTGTAGCGAAACTCGGTCATGTGGCCGTTGTAATCGACCCAGGACGGCTGCACCTTGAGGTCCATAAGCCGGATCGGCTGGGACAGATCGGGCGCTGCGGGCTTCGGCGCATGCTTCCAGAGATGGGCCTCGAAATCGGCGAGCAGCTTGCCCGCCCCCCAACCCTGGCCGCCATTGGAGCCCTTCAACGTCTGCATGATCCCGACGAGATTTTCGTCGCGGATCCGCTCCAATTCGCGGAATCCGTAAGCGCCCGATTGCGCGTCCGACTGGCTGGCGATCTTGTCGACCAGTTCGTCGGTTAGGTCCACCACATCCATCAGTTTGGTCCAGGGCCAGGAGAGGCAGGGGCCGAACTGGGCGATGAAGTGGCGCATGCCGGCTTCGCCGCCAGCGATGCGATAGGTTTCGAACATGCCCATCTGCGCCCAGCGCATGCCGAAGGAATAGCGGATCACGTCGTCGAGCGTTTCGGTGTCGCAAATGTCGTCCTGGATCAGCCACAGGCCTTCGCGCCAGACAGCTTCGAGCAGGCGGTCGCCGACAAAGGCCTCGATTTCCTTCTTCAGGATGACGCCTTTCATGCCGATGGGCGCGAGCTTGGCCTTGGCGTCTTCGAGCACCGCCGGAGACGTCTTCTGGCCGCCGACCAGTTCGGCGAGCGGCAGCAGATAGACGGGGTTATAGGGATGGGCGACGAACATGCGCTCGGGATGCTTCATATCCCGCTGCAGTTCGGTCGGCATGATGCCTGAGGTGGAGGAGCCGATCAGCGCCTTGGGATCGGCGGCGGCGTCGATCTGGGTGATGACGTTGCGCTTGAGGTCGATGCGCTCCGGTACCGATTCCTGGATCCAGTCGGCGCCGGCGACAGCCTCTTCGACCGTCTTGTAGAAGGTCAGCTTGCCCTTGGGCGGCAGCGGCGCGGCCGTCAACAGGCTATAGGCGCGCTCGGCATTGGCCATGACTTCGCCGATGATGCGCTCGGCTTCCGGATGCGGGTCGTACATCGCGGTGTCGATGCCGGCCAGCACGAAACGCGCAGCCCAGGCCCCGCCGATGACGCCGCCGCCGATGCAGGCGGCTTTGTTGATTTTCGCAGTCATGTCGGCTCCCCCTCAGCGCTTGGTCAGCTTCAGTTTTTCACGCACTTCGGCCGGGCCGATCACGCGGGCGCCCATGCCTTCGATGACGCTGCGGGCTTTGTCGACCAGCTGGGCGTTGGTGGCGAGCACGCCCTTGGAGAGGTAGAGATTGTCTTCCAAACCGACGCGGACATTGCCGCCGGCCAGCACCGCCGCCGCGGGATAAGCGAGCGCGTTGCGGCCGATCGAGAAGGCCGAGAAGGTCCAGTTCGCAGGCACATTGTTGACCATGGCCATGAAGGTGTTGAGATCATCGGGCGCGCCCCAGGGAATGCCCATGCAGAGCTGGATGAGCACCGGGTCTTCGATGCAGCCTTCTTCCACCAGCTGCTTGGCGAACCAGAGATGGCCGGTGTCGAAAGCCTCGATCTCGGGGCGGACGCCGAGTTCGGTCATCTTTCTGGCCATAGCGCGCAGCATGGAGGGCGTGTTGGTCATCACGTAATCGCCGAGCGAGAAGTTCATCGTGCCGCAATCGAGCGTGCAGATTTCCGGCAGGCATTCGGCAACATGCGACACGCGCTCGGTGGCGCCAGCCATATCGGTGCCCTGCGGATTCAGCGGCAGCGGGCTTTCGACATCGCCGAAAATCATGTCGCCGCCCATGCCGGCGGTCAGGTTGACGACCACATCGACTTCGGACTGGCGAATGCGGTCGGTGACTTCCTTGTAGAGATCGTTGCGGCGCGACGGCGCGCCGGTCTCGGGATCGCGCACATGGCAATGAACCACGGCGGCGCCGGCTTTTGCGGCTTCGATGGCGGAGTCGGCGATTTCCTTCGGCGAGCGCGGCACATGCGGCGATTTGCCGGCGGTGTCGCCGGAGCCGGTCACGGCGCAGGTGATGAAGACGTCGCGGTTCATAGTCAGCGGCATGAATGTTCCTCCTTCGGAGCCTTGATGCGCATTCAATGCCGGGGGCGCTTGCTTTGCTTTGCAAATGGCGCAATATTCTAAACATAATCGGAAGCTCTTATGTTAGACCCTGCTGACCAAATCACCGACCTCGATATTCTCGCATTTCCCGAGACGACGATGATCCTGTTGTCGGCGGTGATCGAACCGATCCGCGCCGCCAACCGCATCGCCGGCCGCACGCTTTATCGCTGGCGCTTGCTGAGCCCGGACGGCAAGCCGGTGGAAACGACGGCCGGTATATCCATCCCGGTGTCCGGCGCCTTCCAGCCGGAGCGGGATGCGCAGCCTCTCTTCGTCGTCGCGAGCTATAATTGGCAACGCAGCGCCACGGCGGCGATTAGGATGGCGCTGTCGCGCACCGCCCGGCATCGCGATGTGATCGTCGGCGTCGAATCGGGCGCCTGGCTGATGGCGGAAGCGAGCCTGCTGGATGATCACAAGGCGACGGTGCATTGGGAAGATTTCGACGATTTCACCGCGCGCTACCCGGAGATCGGCACGGTCAAGGAGCGCTATGTCATTGACCGCAAACGCATGACTAGCGCCGGCGCGGTGCCGACGCTCGATCTGATGCTGGAGATCATCCGTCGCGGCCACGGCTATTCCATGGCGCTCGAAGTGGCGCGCTCCTTCATCTATGAGCGGGATGGGGGAGGCCGCGATCTCCTGCCGTCGCCGCCGACCGCGCCGGGCATCATCGATCGCCGTATCTCGGAAGCCGTGCGGTTGATGGAGGAGACGGTGGACCAGCCGCTGTCGCTGGAAAAGCTCGCGCGCAAAAGCGGGCTATCGGCGCGGCATCTGCAGAGCCTGTTCAACCAGTCCTTCGGGGTGACGCCGCATGTGCATTATCTGGCGCTGAGGCTGAACGCGGCGCGGCGCAAGGTCATCGAGACGCCGGCGTCCTTCGCGGAGATCGCGACGGCAACCGGCTTCAATTCCGCCTCGGCTTTTTCGCGATCCTACCGGCTGCAATTCCGGGAAAGCCCGTCGGAGACGCGCAAGCGCCTCCGGTCGCCGGGCTGACCCGCTCTTGAAGGATCAGACCGCGTCCAAAGCGCGCTCGAAATCCTCGATCAGATCGTCGCCGTCTTCGATGCCGGCCGACAGGCGCAAGAGACCGGCGGAAATGCCGAGCTCCGCGCGCGCGTCGTCGGTCAGGTTCTTGTGCGTGGTGGTGGCCGGATGAGTGATCAGGCTCTTAGCGTCGCCGAGATTGTTGGAGATCAGCACCACGTCGAGCGCGTTCTGCAGCGTGAAGGCTTCCTTCTTGCCGCCCTTGAGCTCGAACGCAACAAGCGTAGAGCCGCCGGTCATCTGGCGGGCGATGATGTCGGCCTGCGGATGGTCTGGACGGCCGGGATAGATCACCCGCTCGACCTTGGGGTGGCTGGCGAGGAAATCGGCGACACGGGCGGCGTTTTCGGTCTGCTGCTTGATGCGCAGCGCCATGGTTTCCAGGCCCTTCAGCAGAACCCAGGCGTTGAAGGGCGACATGGCCGGGCCGGTATGGCGGAAATAGTCGTGCAGATTCTCGTCGATCCACTGCTTGTCGGACAGCACGACGCCGCCGAGGCAGCGACCCTGGCCGTCGATATGTTTTGTGGCGGAATAGACGACGACATGTGCGCCGAGCTCCAGCGGCTTCTGGAAAAGCGGGGTGGCGAAGACATTGTCGACCACGACCTTGGCGCCGATCTGGTTGGCGAGCCTGGCGACGCCGGCGATGTCGACCACTTCGAGCGTCGGATTGGTCGGGCTTTCGAGGAAGAAAACCTTGGTGTTGGGGCGGATCGCGGCTTCCCAGTTTGCGAGGTCGCGGCCGTCGACCAGGGTGCATTCGACGCCATATTTCGGCGCCAGCGTCTCCACCACCCAGCGGCAGGAGCCGAACAGGGCGCGGGCCGCGACGATATGGTCGCCGGCCTTCACCTGGGAGAGGATGGCGGCGGAGACGGCGGCCATGCCCGAGGCGGTGGCGCGGGCGTCTTCGGCGCCTTCGAGCATGCACATGCGCTTTTCGAGCATGTCATTGGTGGGGCTGCCATAGCGGGCATAGATGAAGCCGGGATCCTCGCCCTTGAAACGGGCCTCGGCCGCTTCCGAGGTCTCATAGATGAAGCCCTGGGTCAGGAAAATCGCTTCCGACGTTTCGCCATATTGCGACCGCTGCGTTCCGCCATGCACGAGTTTCGTCGCCGGCCGCCAATTCTTGTTCATGTGAACCACCTCAACACAAAAAACCGGCCGCAAAAGCAGGCCGGTTTCCATCAGAACCCGGCCTTTTTAGCAAGTTGTTTAACGTGGCTGCAAGCCGGCCGGCCAAATCACCACGAATTCCGTGGATGGCCATATCTCAAACGGTCTTCGAGGTCAATCGGACTCGATTCGCGCTTGCGTCGGCAAGGGGGGATTTCTATTGTCCCGACAAAAATAGAGGTTGAGATGGCAGGAATTCTGGCGGATCGCGCGATCAGGGCGCTTTGGGACGAGGGACGGCTGAAGGCCGAAAAGCCGCTGGATCACGACCAGATCCAGCCGGCCAGCCTCGATCTGCGCCTGGGCGCCAAAGCCTTTCGCGTGCGCGCTTCCTTCCTGCCGGGTCCGAGCAAGCGGGTCTCCGACAAATTGAGCCGGCTCAGCCTGCATGTGGTCGATCTGACCGAGGGCGCCGTGCTGGAAACGGGTTGCGTCTATATCGTGCCGTTGCTGGAGACGATCGATCTGCCGCAGCATCTGTCGGCCTCGACCAACCCCAAGAGCTCCACCGGCAGGCTGGATATCTTCACGCGGGTGATTACCGATTATGCCCAGGAATTCGACCAGATCGCGCCGGGCTATTGCGGGCAGCTCTATCTCGAAATCTCGCCGAAGACCTTCCCGATCATCGTCCGGCGCGGTTCGCGCCTGTCGCAGATCCGCTTCCGCGAGGGGCAGTCGCTTCTCCGGGAAGACGAAATGCTGTCGCTGCATCTGGCCGAGACGCTGGTCGCCGCCGAGAGCCCCGTCATATCAGGCTCGTCGATCGCGCTGTCGATCGACCTGATGGGCTCGGGCGCGGACGGTCTGGTCGGCTATCGCGGCAAGCGCCATTCCGCCGTGATCGACGTGGATGTCAAGGCCGCCCATGACATCTATGATTTCTGGGAGCCGATCTACAGCCGCGGCCGCAACGAACTGATCCTCGATCCCGACGAATTCTACATTCTCGTCAGCCGCGAAGCGGTGCATGTGCCGCCGCTCTATGCCGCCGAGATGGTGCCGTTCGATCCCTTGGTGGGCGAATTTCGCGTGCATTACGCCGGCTTCTTCGATCCCGGCTTCGGCCATGTCGAGGCGGGTGGGGCGGGCGCGCGCGCGGTGCTGGAAGTGCGCAGCCATGACGTGCCCTTCATTCTCGATCACGGCCAGATCATCGGCCGGCTCGTCTATGAACATATGTGCGAGAAGCCCGAGGCGCTCTACGGGACCGGGCTGGGCTCGAATTACCAGGCGCAGGGCCTCAAGCTCTCCAAGCATTTTCGCGCACAGGACTGATCACGCCGCCTGTTTGGCGCCTGCGAGATCGGCGCGGCGAATCGCGCGTTCGAGCGCTTCGATACAGGCTGGATCATGCGCTTGCCCAGCGCCGTCGCGCAGGATGGCGAACGCCTTTTCCACCGGCATGGCGGCGCGATAGGGGCGATCGGCCGTCAGCGCGTCGAAGACGTCCGCGGTGGAGATGATGCGGGTTTCGGCGCAGATCGCTTCACCGGTAATCCCTCTCGGATAGCCCTTGCCATCCAGCCGCTCGTGATGGGCGCCGGCGATGCGGGCGAGATCGGCGAAAGCGCCGATGCGCGACAGGATCTCTTCCGAATAGGAGGCGTGCCGCTTCATCGCCTCCCATTCCTCGCCTTCCAGGCGGCCGGGCTTGTCGAGGATGGAATTGCTGACGCCGAGCTTGCCGATGTCATGCAGCAGCGCGGCGCGTTTGATGCGCCGCCGAGCGGACAGATCATAGCCCATTTCTTCGGCGATCAGATCCGTGAACAGCGCGACGCGATCGCTATGGCCGGAGGTGTAGGGGCTCTTGGCGTCGATGACCTGGGCGAAGGCGGCGGCGATGTCGTCGAGATAATCCTCGTCGGCAAGCCGGAGCGTGTTGCCCGGTTCGAGCGCCAGAATGCGCGTTTCGAGATCGGGGCTCGCCAGATCGTCCCAGAAATGCCAATCGGCGACGGAGAGGAAGGCGTCGACGACGTCAGGATCGAACCAGGCTCCGCGCCTGTACCGGAGTTCGGCAGTCGCCGCCTCGGGGCCGGCGCTCATGAAGAAGACATCGATGACCTGGGCAGCCAGCGCAATGCGGGCGAAAATCGAGATGTCCTGTCCCTTCAATCCTTGCGGACGCCCGCCGCCATCGAAGTGTTCGTCGAGATCGAGTATGCCCTGCGCCACATTCTCCGAAAAACGCATCATTCGGGCGATCTCTGCGCCCCGTTGGCAGCGGGTTTCGATCATTTCCTGCGCGATGGCGCCGCCGTTTCTCAGGATGTTCAAAACGGAGCGGAAGCGCTCGGCGAGGCCCGCCTGCAGGCCGGTATGGCTGATGACGAAGCCGAGAACCTGGCTGAGGCTCGAACCCACCAGCTTGAAATCGCGTTTGAAGCGCAGGTCGTCGGCGAGATAGAGTTCGCAGATGCGGGCCGCATTCGAGGAGCAGCCGAGATCCTTGAGCAGCAGCGTATAGTAGAGTTCTTCGAGCGCTTTTTCGGACAAGCCCATCCGCGCGCCGATGGTCATGCCGATCCGGCACACTCGGATGCAATGACCCTGCGGCTGGCCCTCGGTGAGGTCGAGCGCATGGCTGAGCGCGCTCATGATCTCCGCCAGTCTGATTGCAATCATCGCCTCGCTCCGGTTCACGACGGATGCAGGATAAGGCGCCGTTCCTTCCACCGGGTTAAGGCCGATCGTTTCACCTTGACACATGAGGAGAAGTGATGACATTGAACGGTCACCGAGCGGGTGTAGCTCAATGGCAGAGCAGCAGCTTCCCAAGCTGAATACGAGGGTTCGATTCCCTTCACCCGCTCCACAAGCCTCATATTTTCAATGTTTCGAAGAGGTTGGGTTCGCTGATCGGTCGGCGCGCGGTCGCCGTGCATGCGCATCGAGAGGGGCCGACGTTTGGTCTTCGCTACGCCTCACGAAGTCGTGAACACGAATTTCTTCGCGCTGCGAAATAAACTCTTGATTTTTGTGCGACGCAGCATTAGCTTGATAACTGTCAGACGGTTACTCCTCCTCCCAAACCTCTGACGACGACGGATAGCGCTCCTCCTCCCAAGCTGTCTGTCATGATCAAGCCCGGCGCACCTCCTCCCGCGCCGGGCTTTTTATTTTGCCGTCATTCGTTTCAGATGCGGCGCAGCGCCTCGGCGTCGGTGATCTGCACCATACGCCCACGGATAGACACGCCCGATGTCTTGAGCATCGAGAAGGCGCGCGACAACGCTTCCGGCGCAAGGCCCAACTTGCCGGCCAGAAGACTTTTCTGGAAGGGCAGGCGGAAGGAGTTGGAATTGCCGGAGCCGCTGGCCTGCATCATTTCCAGGAGATAATTGGCCACACGCTGCGGGGCGGTGTGCAGCCGGTCGTTGGCGACGTTCTCGCGAGCGTCCTGCAAATGATGGGCGAGCACCTGAAGAAGCGCCAGTGAGAATTCGGGCTCCTCGGCCATGATCTGACGGATTTTCGCGACATCGAAGCGGGCCAAGGTGACGGGCTCGGCGGCCTGGGCGTTGAAGGCGTATTTGCAGCCGAGAAACATCGCGCATTCGCCGAAGGTCTCACCGGGACCATAGACGCCGATATCGGCTTCCTTGCCCTCGCGCGACAGGCGGAAAAGGCGGACATAACCGGAGAGAACCACATAAAAATTTTCGGCTTCCGCGCCCTCGCGGAACAGGACGTCCTTCGCCTCGGCGCCGAATACGGCGGCGCTTTCGAGGACGCGACGGGCGAGCGTCGGATTGAGTCCCGACATCAGCGGCGTGGACAGCAGGATCTCCCGGTCGCGGTGATTCATCTTCAGCATCTTGTTCACGATTGTCCTCCGGAGTTGAACCGAAAATCTCTTCCTTTCATCAAGTGTAGCTAAATGTCGAAGCGGGGAATTGATTTCGATCAACAGCGGCCGTCCGAACAGCAAAAACCCGGCCGGAGCCGGGTCTGAGTGAGGTTCATTCGGCGGCGAGCGGTCGGTCGCCGACATCATTGGCCGGTGGAGACGTTTTCTTGGGTCCCGGGCGGCTCGACGCTCCGGCGTCGAGAGCGTTGAGGCGCTCTTCGAGACTGGAGATCGTGCGGCTGTTTTCGGTGAGAATACGGGTGAGTTCGACATTTTCGAGCGCTTCCGGCTCGGACTCCCGTTTGCCCACCAGGCGACCCAAAGCCCAGCCGAGGGCGCGGGAGATGTCGTCGATGATCAGGAAGAAGCTCGGCACCACCACCAGCGACAGCACGGTGGAGACGATGATGCCGCCGATCACGGCGATCGCCATCGGCGCGCGGAACGCTCCGCCTTCGCCGACGCCGAGCGCCGAGGGCAGCATGCCGGCGGACATGGCGATTGAGGTCATGATGATGGGCCGCGCGCGCTTGCGGCCCGCCTCCACCATGGCGTCCGAACGCTTCATGCCGCGATGGATCATCTCGATGGCGAAATCGACCAGCAGGATGGCGTTCTTCGCGACGATGCCCATGAGCATCAGAATGCCGATCAGCACCGGCATGGAGAGCGCATTGTTGGTGACCAGCAGCGCCACCGCCACGCCGCCGGTGGCGAGCAGCAGCGAAAAGACGATGGTGATCGGTTGCAGCACGTTCTGGAACAGCACCACAAGCACCGCGAACATCAACAGCAGGCCGAGCAGCATGGCGTTGCCGAAACTCGCCACCATTTCCTTCTGCACCTTGGCGTCGCCGCTTTCGACGATTTTCACGCTCGGCGGCAGGTTGGCGTCCGTGACCGCTTTCTTGAACGCGTCGGTGGCCGGGTCCAGAGCCACGCCTTTGGGCAGGCTGGCGCCGACGGTCACCACGCGGCTGCGGTCGTAGCGCTTGATGACGCTCGGACCTTCGGAATAGCTGATCGCCGCCACCGACGACAGCGGCACGGAGGCGCCCGACGCCGTGGGCACCTTGATGGCGCGCAACTCGGCCATGTTTCGCCGGACCGAGAGATCGAGCTGCACGCGGATCGGAATCATGCGGTCGTCGAGATAAACCTTAGACAGCGCCGTATCGACATCGCCGATCGTCGCCACCCGTACAGTCTCGGACAGTGTGGCGGTCGTGATGCCGAGCCGCGCCATGCGCACCGGATCGGGTTTGATCTGGATTTCGGATCGCGGCAGCGCGCCCTCCGAGCCGACATTCTGCAGCTTGGGCTCCTGGCGAAGCTTGGCTTCGAGCACGGCCACGGCATTGTCGAGATCCTCGGCGTTGGACGAGGTGAAGTTGAAGGCGATGTCGCGCTCGCCGCGGTCGTTCAGCTTGAGCACGCGGGCGTCCGGAATGTCGGCGATCTTCTGGAAGATCTGTTCTTCGATCTCCCATTGCGGCACCGTGCGGCCGTTGATCTCCATCTTCGGCACGAACTGGCCGACGAGCGGCAACCGGGCGGCGACGTCGTTGACCAGCTTTTTCAGAAGCGAATGCTCGATCTTCTTGAGATTGACATAGACCGAGGCGCGGCGCCGCTCCAGATCGCCCTTGGGGGATGAGCCGCCGAGCACGAAGATGTTCTCGATGGTCGGCAGGTCCTTGATGCGTTTATAGATTTCGGACGTCGTGGCGTCCGTCTCCTCGAGCGATGCGCTGGGCGGCAATTCCAGCGACAGGATCACGCGACCGGAATCCTCCGGCGGCATGAAGCTGCCCGGCACCTGCATCAGCAGCACGACGGAGCCGAACAACAGGCCGAGCGTGACGACGAGCGTGCCGTAGCGGCCATACCAGCGACGGGTCAGAGCACGCACGACAGCCGTATAGCCGCGCATGATCCAGCCGTCTCCGTCATGCTCGTGCCCGACATTGGCGTCGGACGCGCGCATCAGATAGGCCGCCATCAACGGCGTGATCAACCGCGCCACCGCCAGTGAGAAGAACACCGAGATCGCCACGGTCAGGCCGAACTGGATGAAATATTGGCCGGCGATGCCGCCCATGAAGGAAACGGGTGCGAAGACGGCGATGATCGTGAAGGTGGTGGCGATGACGGCGAGGCCGATTTCGTCCGCCGCCTCGATGGCCGCACGGTAGGGCGTCTTGCCCATCTTGATGTGCCGGGCGATGTTCTCGATCTCGACGATGGCGTCGTCGACGAGAATGCCGGTCGCCAGCGTCAGCGCCAGGAAACTCACCAGGTTCAACGAGAAGCCCAGCATGTCCATGACCCAGAAGGTCGGAACCGCCGACAGGGGCAGCGCAACGGCGGAGATCAGCGTGGCGCGCCAGTTCCTCAGGAACAGGAACACCACGATCACCGCCAGGATCGCGCCTTCGATCAGCGTGTGCATGGCGGCTTCGTAATTGCCATAGGTGAAATAGACGGCGTCGTCGACGAGTTCGATCCGCACCTGAGGATAGGCTTTGCGGATGCCGTCGAGTTCCTGCGCCACGGTTTCGGCGACGGTGACCTCGCTCGCGCCCTTGGAGCGGAACACCGCGAAGGAGACGACGGGATTGCCGTTGAAGCGCGAGAAGGAATCGGGCTCCTCATATGCGTCGCGGATCGAGCCGAGATCGGCGAGCTTCACGAAGCGGCCATTGCCGACCGCGATCGTGGTGTCTGCCAATTGCTTGACGCTGCGCTGATCGCCCAGCGTGCGGATCGCTTGTTCGGCGCCCGCCAGCTGGCCGCGACCGGAACCCAGATCGGCATTGATGCTGCGCAGCTGCGTGTTCACATCCGCGGCCGTCACGCCATAGGCGTTGAGTTTGTTGGGATCGAGATCGATCTGCACCTCGCGGTCGACGCCGCCGTAACGATCGATGCGGCCGACGCCCGGCTTGCCTTGCAGCGCGCGCTTGATCGTGTCCTCGACGAACCAGGACAGTTCCTCGAGAGTCATATCCGGCGAGGAGACGGCGAAAGTCTGGATAGCAGAGCCCTCGACGTCGATCTTCGTCACTTCGGGCGTGTCGGCGGTGGCGGGCAGATCGGCCTGAATGCGGTCGACGGCATCCTTGACGTCCTGGAGCGCCTTGTCGGTCGGCACTTCCAGCTTGAAGACGACGGATGTGGTCGATACGCCGTCATTGACCGTCGACTGCATATAGTCGACGCCGGTTATGCCGGCCACGGCGTCTTCTATTTCGCGCGTGACCTGCGTTTCGAGTTCGGACGGCGATGCGCCCGACTGCGTGACGCTGACGGAGATGACGGGAACGTCGATATTCGGAAAGCGCGTAATCGGCAGATCGTAAAACGCCTTCACTCCCAAAAACATCAGCAGGAAGAAGGCGAGGATCGGCGCGATCGGATTGCGGATGGACCAGGCGGAAAAGTTCATGTTCCAGGGTCCTCGTCAGTTCGAAGCGGTTTGTTGGGCGCGAACAGGCGCGATCCGGTCGCCGTCGCGCACGAAGACGCCGGCTTTCTCGACCACCACGTCCTTGTCCTTGAGGCCCGCGGCGATCTCGACGAAATCGCCGTCGGCGACGCCGGTTTCGACCTTGGTCATGTCGACCACGCCGTCCACGACCTTGCGGACATAGTCGCCGTCCTTTTCGGCCGTCACGGCCGTCAACGGCAGAGACAGCACCTTGCGCTCAGAGATGATGATTTCGGCGGATGCGAACATGCCGGCTCGCGCCAGCGACGCATCGGCAATGGCAATCTTGACCTTGCCGAGACGGCTCGACTGATCGACGACGGGATCGATGACGCGCACCACGCCCTGGATGTTCGTCGACGTGCCGGCAATGGCGATATTGACCTTCTGGCCCTGCTTGAGCTTCAAGAGATCGCCCTCGGCGACATCCGCCTGAAGTTCGATCGCCCCGTTGCGAATGAGGGTGAAAAGAGGATTGCCGGCCGCGCTGGCGATGGCGCCGATCTTGGCGTTGCGCTCGGTCACGACGCCGGCGACCGGCGACTTCACCTCAGTGCGCGACAGCGACAATTCGACATCGGCGAGCTGGCTGCGAACGACATCGAGATCGGCCTTGTTGGCGGCGATGGTCTGTTCGGCGGCGCGGGTGCGGGCTTTGGCGGCCTCCGCCTGGGATTGCAGCTGCTCCAGCTGGGTCTGCGAGACGGCCTTGGTGCGGATCAGCGTTTGGGCTCGCTCCGCCTGGCGAACCGCTTCGGCTTCATTCGCCCTGGCTTCGGCGAGCTGCGCCTCGTTCTGAGCGCCGACGGCTTCGGTCTTGGCGATATTGGCGACGAATTGCTGCTTCTGGAGTTCGAGCGCCTCCGCGCTCAGCGTCGCGAGCACCTGGCCCGCCTCCACCTTGTCGCCGACATCCGCTCTCAGCTCTTCGATGCGCACGCCTTCGACCTGCGCCTGAACATAGACGGTTTCCACCGGCTGTACGGTGCCGGACGCGATCACGCGATCGGTCAGTTCGCGCATGGAGGCTTCGGTGACGCGTATGGCGGGAAGGTTCTGCGCGGCGGGCGCGTCGGCGGGAACTTCCGGTTCCGCGCTCCATGCGAAGCCCGTCGGCGCGAGCGCCGACGACGCGATCAAGACAGCGAATAGGATCTTTCTGGGCATTGCTGAACTTTCCTGGCCGGTTGTCGCCCCGCACCCGGAGTCTCGGGCGGCGTCAACGCATTCAATACGCATACTGGATGAACCGGGATTTAATCGATCCCGACGCCGTGACGTCATATGCGTCTCACGACCTCTGCGCCGCGTCTCCACCGCGCCGGCGCGTCTCTTCGACGCCTATTTGGCCATGGTTTTGATCCCGCACAAGCACCATTATTATGGCATGGACGGCAAATAAATACCCTACTCGCAGAGAATGGCGGTCGATGTCGCCAATTTGTCACGCTCAGGTTGAAACGGGACGGCGCAAACGCCCCGTCAGGCGACGGAGCGCAACAGCATGCCATAGAGATCGCGCGGCTCGTCGGGGTCGGCCAACAGGTCCAGCTCCTCGTAAACGCCGTTGGCCGCGAGCTGGTCGCGCAGGTAGCGCAGAGCCGAAAAATCCTCGATCGCGAAGCCGACGCTGTCGAACAGCGTGATCTGGCGATCGCTCTTGCGTCCCTCCGTCTGGCCTGAAATCACCCGCCAGAGCTCGGTGATCGGATGATCGCGGTCGAGCTGCTGGATCTCGCCTTCGATCCAGGTCTGCGGCGGATATTCGACGAAGATGTCGGAGCGCGTGACGATGTCGCGGGCGAGTTCGGTCTTGCCGGGGCAGTCGCCGCCGACAGCGTTGATGTGGACGCCTTCGCCGACCATGTTGTCATGCAGAACGGTCGCGCTCTTCTTGTCGGCGGTGACGGTCGTGATGATGTCGGCGCCGGAGACGGCTTCTTCGGCGGTCCTGGCTTCGACGATGGTGAAGCCGCGGCCGGCGAGGTTGGCGGCGCATTTACGGGTGGCCGCGGGATCGATGTCGTAGAGGCGGAGCTTGTCGATGCCGAGCACGGCCTTGAAGGCCAGCGCCTGGAATTCCGACTGCGCGCCGTTGCCGATGATCGCCATGGTGCGCGCGCCTTTCGGCGCGAGATATTTCGCCGCCATCGCCGAGGTCGCCGCCGTGCGCAGCGCCGTCAGGATGGTCATTTCGGTGATCATCATCGGATAGCCGGTGGACAGATCCGAGAGAACGCCGAAGGCGGTGACGGTCTGGCGGCCGGTGCGGTTGTTGTAGGGATGGCCGTTGACATATTTGAAGCCGTAAAGCGCGCCGTCGCTGGTGGGCATCAGCTCGATCACGCCGTCATCGCAATGGGAGCCTACTCGCGGGGTCTTGTCGAACACCTCCCAGCGGCGGAAGTCCTCTTCGAGATAGGCGACGAGTTCGGTGATGAAGCGTTCGACGCCGATCTTCATCACCAGCTTCATCATGCTGTCGACGCTGACGAAAGGCACGACATTCAGTTTGGGCATCGCGTTCATCAAAAGCTCCTTGTGGGTCTGTCCATCACCTGCTTGCCGAGAAGGCTCGCGGCGAGATCGGCCATCAGGATCGCGGTGCGACCCCGTTCATCGAGAAAGGGATTGAGCTCGACCAGATCGAGGCTGGTGACGAGGCCGCTGTCATGCAGAAGCTCCATCACCAGATGCGCCTCGCGGAAGGTCGCGCCGCCCGGAACGGTGGTGCCGACGGCCGGCGCGATCGCCGGATCGAGGAAATCGACGTCGAGCGAGACATGCAGCAGACCGTCCGCGTCCTTGACCTTTTTCAGGAAGCGCTTCAGCGGCGCGGCGATGCCTTCCTCGTCGATCATGCGCATGTCGACGATGTCGACGCCGGCGGCGGTGATCAGCCGGCGTTCTTCGGGATCGACGCTGCGAATGCCGATCATCGACACGTTGTTGGGGTCGACAGGGGCGACGACATCCGGGAAATAGCCCTCAAAGCCCGGCTGGCCGGTGAAATAGGCGACCGGCACGCCATGCAAATTGCCGCTGCCGGTGGTGTCGAGCGTATGGAAATCGGTATGGGCGTCGAGCCAGAGCACGAAAAGTGGCCGCCCTTGGGCCTGCGCGCGGCGGGCGATGCCGGTGACCGTGCCGGCAGAGAGACTATGGTCGCCGCCCATGAAAACGGGAAAGCCGTCATCGCTCGCTTCGAAAGCGGCGGCGTCCAGCGCTTCTATCCAGGCGATGGTCTGGTCGAGCTTCTTGATCGCCTTGTTGGGGTGGCTGTGCTGGCGCGGCGCCATGGGTTTCACGTCGCCTGTGTCGACCACCTGATGGCCGAGTTCGGTCAGGCTCTCGGCAAGGCCCGCCGCTCGATAGGCCGCCGGCCCCATATCGCATCCCTTGCGGCCCGCTCCATCCTGAACCGGCGCGCCAACGAGTTTCACCAGCATCGCTAACCCCTCTTCACGTGCTATGATTTGATCATCCTAATCTGGCGAAGTGAACAGGAAGAATTGGCAAAACAAATGCTTTGGCTTATCATTTTGGCAAATCAAACCGACAGGCGCCGCCATGGACGAGCTCGACCAGAAACTCATCACGCTTCTCCGGCACAATGCGCGGCGCAGCATTTCCGACCTCGCGATCGAATTGGGAACGGCGCGGGCGACCGTGCGCAGCCGCATGGAGCGGCTGGAGGCGTCCGGGGAAATCGTCGGTTATACAGTGATCCTGCGCTCGGACACCAGCGCGCTGCCGGTGCGCGGCATCATGATGATCGAGGTGGAAGGCCACAAGACCGAGCGCGTGCTCAAGGCGCTCAACGGCTTTTCGGAAATTTCCGCCGTTCACACCACCCATGGCCAGTGGGATCTGGTGGCGGAACTGGGCGCCGCCGACTTGCCCGGCTTCGATGAATTGCTCAAACGCATCCGTCTCGTGCCGGGGGTGGCGAGCAGCGAGACGACGCTCTATCTCACCACGCCACGCAGCACGCGGGCGCGGCTCTGAAACGACGATGGCGGGGTCGAGCCCCGCCATCGATGACCAATCGTTCAGACAGATCAGGACTTCAGCACGTCCACGCCTGGGAGGGGCTTGCCCTCCATCCATTCCAGGAAGGCGCCGCCGGCGGTCGAGACATAGGTAAAGTCGTCGGCCACGTCGGCGTGATTGAGCGCCGAGACGGTATCGCCGCCGCCGGCGACGGAGACGAGCTTGCCGGCCTTGGTCTCTTCGGCGGCGAATTTCGCGACCGAGACGGTGGCGGTGTCGAAGGGTTCGATCTCGAAAGCGCCGAGCGGGCCGTTCCACACCAGCGTTTCCGCCTTGGCGATCCAGTCGTTGACGGCCTGGATCGAGTCCGGGCCGACATCGAGCGCCATGGCGTCGGCGGGGATTGCGGTCGCCGCGACCGTTTCATTGGCCGCGTTGGCTTTGAATTCGCGGGCCACGACGACGTCGGTGGGCAACACGATGGCGCAGCCGGCGTCCTGGGCTTCGGCCAGGATCGCCTTGGCGGTGTCGGCGAGATCATGCTCGCAGAGCGACTTGCCGACGTCGATCCCTTGGGCAGCGAGGAAGGTGTTGGCCATGCCGCCGCCGATCACCAGCGCGTCGACCTTGCGGACGAGATTCTTCAGCAGGTCGATCTTGGTGGAGACCTTGGCGCCGCCGACGATCGCCACCACCGGACGCTTGGGGTTGCCGAGGCCGGCTTCCAGCGCTTCGAGTTCGGCCTGCATGGTGCGGCCGGCATAGGCCGGCATGTGGTGCGCGAGGCCCTCGGTGGAGGCGTGGGCGCGATGGGCGGCCGAAAAGGCGTCGTTGACGAAGATATCGCCATTGGCGGCCAGCGCCTTGACGAAGTCGGGATCGTTCTTCTCTTCGCCCTTGTGGAAGCGGGTGTTCTCGAGCAACAGGATGCCGCCGTCTTCGAGCGCGGCGACGGCCTCGTGCGCCGGTTCGCCGATGCAGTCGCCGGCGAAATGAACCCGACGGTCGAGCACGGCTTCGACGGCGGACTGGATGACGGCGAGCGAGAATTCCGCTTCCGGACCATTCTTGGGACGGCCGAAATGAGCGAGCAGGATCACCTTGGCGCCCTTGTCCGACAGTTCGAGGATCGTCGGGGCGACACGTTCGATGCGGGTGGCGTCGGTGACTTTTCCATCCTTGCAAGGCACGTTGAGATCGACGCGGACCAGAACGCGCTTGCCGGAAATGTCGGTGAGATCGTCGAGGGTCTTGAAGGACGCCATGTTGTTTCCATTCGCTTGGGTGGGGTTTCCGGTGGGGACCATACACCGCCGAGCGATGGATTCAAGCGCTCATTAACCAGCCTAGGCCTCGCTCGAACGCGTCTTGATCCGACGCCAGAGATCACGAAAATTGAGGAAAATCGGCAGCTTTCCGCCCGGCTCCACCGATTCCATCGAAATTCCGACGGATGAAATATGATTGTGCTCGTCTATGTCGCGCACGATCAGAATGATCGAGCCGAAGCGGACGCGATCGGCATATTCGGCGCGTCCGCCGAGCCGCGCCATCATCAATTCGCCGATGGTCATGGACTTTTCGATCTCGGTCAGCAGACCGGGCCCATAGGCGGCGTCCAGTTCCCTGGAGGGGCGGCCGGGCGAAATGGAGAAGGTGCCGAAAAACTGTTCGTCCTCGGGGTCGAGATCGGCCTTGTCCGCGAAGAGCTTGTCGAGCAGCGGGATGAAGGCCGGAGTGACGAAGAGGTAGACGATGTCGTTCTCTTTCAGGCGACCGGCATATTGATAGCGCATCGAACGGCTGTCGCGGATGATCAGCGACGGCATGGCCCAGCGGGGCAGGCGCGCGCCATTCGCCACGGGGCAGCCGGGGATGACGCGATAGGAGACGAGTTCGTGGTTGACGGCGCGGGGCAGGTCGAGTTCGAGCTTATCGACGGCGCCGACCTGTTTGGGGATGATCAGACCCAGCCGCTTGGCGATCGGCTTGATGGTCCAGCCCTGCACGATCAGCGACACCAGCACGATGATGAAGGTGATGTTGAAGAAGGCCTGTCCGTTTTCGAGATTGTTGATGATCGGCAGGATCGACAACAAGATGGACACGGCACCGCGCAGGCCGACCCAGGCGACGAAGGTGATTTCCTTCTGATGGAAATCGAAGGGCAACATGCAGAGCCAGACGGCGATGGGGCGGGCGAACAGGATCAGGAACAGGCCGAGCAGCACCGCCGGCAGCGCAATGATGTGGAATTCGGACGGTGTGGCCAGCAGTCCGAGCATCACGAACATGATGATCTGGGCCAGCCAGGTCATGCCCTCCTGGAAGCGCTTGATGGCCAGTTTCGCCTGAACCTCGCGATTGCCGGCGAAGAGGCCGGCGACATAGACCGCCAGGAAGCCGCTGCCGCCGACGACGCCGGTAAAGGAGAACACCAGCAGCGACAGCGCCAGCACCAGGATCGGCGCAAGACCCTTGTCCTGGACGAAGCGGTTGGCGACGGTGACGATGATCCATCCGCCGGCGACGCCGCAGATCACGCCAATGCCCATTTCTTCGACGAAGCTGAGGAGGACATGCCAGTCCAGATCCGAAATGCTGTGCCCCGACGCCACGAGTTCGACCAGCGTGACCGTCAGGAAAATCGCCATGGGATCGTTGGTGCCCGATTCCACTTCCAGCGTCGAGGTGATCTGGTCGCGGATGTTGACGCCGCCGATGCGCAGCAGAAAGAACACGGCCGCGGCATCGGTCGAGGCGACGATCGAGCCGAGAAGCAGTCCCTGAAGAAAAGAAAAGCCGAGAAGCGCCATGGCTCCGAGCGCGAAGAGCCCGGCGGTGATGAGCACCCCGACCGTGGCCAGCGAGATGGCGGGCAAGGCGGCGATACGGAAAGCGCGGATCGGCGTGCCGAAACCGGAGTCGAACAAGATGACGGCCAGCGCCAGCGACCCCAGCCAATAGGCTGCCTGATTGTTGGAAAAGTTGATGCCGAGACCGTCGACGCCGGCGAGAAGGCCGATGCCAAGGAAAAGCAGCAGGAGCGGCGCGCCGAAGCGGAAGGCGATCAAGGAAGACATGGCGGCGAACAGCACCAGCGATGCGCCGACCAGAACGACCAAGTAAAACGCGTCCAAACCCGTCTTCTCCACATAATGCGCCCGTTCGAGCGGGGCGCGCTCGTCACCATAATCTTGTTCAAATCATTGAGCCGCAACCGAAATTATCTGCGGCAACGCGAACGGCGCGCAGCGCCGACGACAAATCATCAGATGCATATTGGACGACAATGAGGCTGTTGTCACACGCAAACAATAAAATTTTGCATTGCAATACGGCTGATAATCAAGATGACGACAACAATCGCCGAGGCGCTGCGAAGATATGTTGACAACAAAACGCCCGCGGCGAGAGCCGCGGGCGAATGAGCGTCAATGAATCCGGATGATGGCGATCAGATGAGCTTGGCGAAAGCCACCGCCGTGTCGCACATGCGGTTCGAGAAGCCCCATTCATTGTCGTACCAGGTCAGTATGCGGACGAAATTGCCTTCCATCACCTTGGTCTGGTCGATCGCGAAGATCGAGGAATGGGAATCGTGGTTGAAGTCGCGCGATACGAGCGGCTCTTCGGTGTAGCCGAGCACGCCCTTCAGCGGGCCGTCGGCGGCGGCCTTGATGGCGTCGTTGATTTCCTGCACCGTGGTGTTGCGCTTGGCGACGAATTTCAGGTCGACGACCGACACGTTCGGGGTCGGCACGCGGATTGAGGAGCCGTCGAGCTTGCCCTTGAGTTCCGGCAGCACGAGGCCGACGGCCTTGGCGGCGCCGGTCGAGGTCGGGATCATCGACAGGGCTGCGGCGCGGGCGCGGTACAGATCCTTGTGCATCTGGTCGAGCGACGGCTGGTCGTTGGTGTAGGAGTGAATCGTGGTCATGAAGCCGTGATCGACGCCGACGAGGTCGTTGAGAACCTTCACCACCGGCACAAGGCAGTTGGTGGTGCAGGACGCGTTGGAGATGACCATATGCTCCTTGGTGAGCTGGTCATGGTTGACGCCGTAGACGACGGTCAGGTCGGCGCCGTCGGCTGGGGCCGAGACGATCACGCGCTTGGCGCCGGCGGTCAGGTGGGCGGCGGCCTTGTCGCGGCTGGTGAAGATGCCGGTGCATTCAAACGCGATGTCGACGCCGAGTTCGGCGTGCGGCAGCGTGGCCGGATCCTTGACGGCGGTCACCTTGATCGGCTTGCCGCCGTTGATGATGATGGCGTCGCCGTCGACCTTCACGTCGGCGGGGAAGCGGCCATGGATCGAGTCGTAGCGCAGGAGATGCGCATTGGTTTCGACCGGGCCGAGGTCGTTGATGGACACGACTTCGATGTCGGTGCGGCCGGATTCGACGATCGCGCGCAGGACGTTGCGGCCGATGCGGCCAAATCCGTTGATGCTTACCTTGATAGCCATGGTGCTATTTCTCCGCTTGGGACGTGATGGAACGAACAGGAGGCGAAAGACCGGCCCCGGGGGCCGGTCTCGTCGAATGAATCAGGCGAGCTTGGCGACGACGGCGTCGGCGATCGCTTCCGGCGTGATGCCGAAATAGCTGTAAAGCTCCTTGTAGGGGCCCGAAGCGCCGAAGCCCTTCATGCCGATGAACACGCCGTCGGAGCCGATGAAGCGGTCCCAGCCCTGGCGGATGGCGGCTTCGACGCCGACCTTGACCTTGGCGGAGCCGAGAACGGAGGCCTTGTATTCGTCAGACTGGGCTTCGAACAGTTCGAAGCTCGGCACGGAGACGACGCGGGCGGCAATACCCTTGTCGGCGAGCAGCGCCTTGGCCTTCACGGCGATTTCGACTTCCGAACCGGAGGCGAAGATGGTCGCCTGGGCGTCGGCGGCGTCCTGCAGCACATAAGCGCCCTTGGCCGAGAGATTTTCGGCCGAATAGGTGGTGCGCATGGCGGCGAGGTTCTGGCGGGTGAGCGCGATGCCCGAGGGATGATCCTTGGCTTCGAGCGCGGCCTGCCAGCATTCCACCGTCTCGGTGGCGTCGGCCGGGCGGAACATCACCAGGTTCGGGATGGCGCGCAGCGCCGCCATCTGTTCCACCGGCTGGTGGGTCGGGCCGTCTTCGCCCAGCCCGATCGAGTCATGCGTCAGCACATGGATGACGCGGATGCCCATCAGCGCGGCGAGGCGGATCGACGGACGGCAGTAGTCCGAGAAGATCAGGAAGCCGCCGGAATAGGGGATCAGGCCGCCATGCAGCGCGATGCCGTTCATCGCCGCCGCCATGCCGTGCTCGCGGATGCCGTAATGCAGGTAACGACCCGAGAAATCGGTGGGCGTGATCGAGGCGGTCTGGCTGGTCTTGGTGTTGTTGGAGCCGGTCAGGTCGGCGGAGCCGCCGATCGTTTCGGCAACCACGCCATTGATGACTTCCAGCGCGTCTTCGGACGCCTTGCGGGTGGCGAGCGTGGGCTTGCCGTCGGCCAGCTTCTGCTTGTAAGCGGCGATCGCGTCATCCAGGTTCTTCGGCAGTTCGCCGGAGAAGCGACGGTTGAACTCGTCCTTCTTGTCCGAGGCCAGCAGGCGACCGGCCCAGGCCTTGTGCGCGTCAGCGGAGCGGACGCCCGACTCGCGCCAGGCCGAGAGAACGTCGGCGGGCACCACGAAGGCTTCGGATTCCCAGTTCAGCGCCGCGCGGGCGGCGGCGATTTCGTCGGCGCCGAGCGGCGAACCATGCACCTTGTGGGTGCCGGCCTTGTTGGGCGCGCCGAAACCGATCACCGTCTTGCAGGCGATCATGGTGGGCTTGTCGGACTTCTGGGCGGTTTCGATCGCCGCGGCGATCGCGTCCGGATCATGGCCGTCGACG
The DNA here is from genome assembly GCF_025779995.1 of Rhizobium sp. TRM95796. Classification (NCBI taxonomy): domain Bacteria; kingdom Pseudomonadati; phylum Pseudomonadota; class Alphaproteobacteria; order Hyphomicrobiales; family Rhizobiaceae; genus Rhizobium; species Rhizobium sp. TRM95796. The sequence continues at coordinate 142,592 of NZ_JAOXHE010000004.1, forward strand.
GCGATGGTGTTCCAGCCCGAGGCGCGGAAGCGGGCGTGCTGGTCGGTGGAGTCGGCCATGGAGACCGCGCCGTCGATGGTGATGTTGTTGTCGTCCCAGAAGACGATCAGCTTGTTGAGCCTGAGATGGCCGGCCAGCGAAATCGCTTCCTGGCTGATGCCTTCCATCAGGCAGCCGTCGCCGGCGAGCACATAGGTGAAGTGATCCTGAAGGTCGCTTCCGAATTCCTGCGCGAGCTTCTTTTCGGCGATCGCCATGCCCACCGAGGTCGCGATGCCCTGGCCGAGCGGTCCGGTGGTCGTCTCGATGCCCGAGGCGTGGCCGTATTCGGGGTGGCCGGCGGTCTTGGCGTGCAGCTGGCGGAACGACTTGATGTCGTCGATCGTCATGTCCTCGTAGCCGGTGAGATAGAGGAGCGAATAGAGCAGCATCGAGCCATGGCCGGCGGACAGCACGAAGCGGTCGCGATCGGGCCAGTGCGGAGCCTTGGGGTCGAATTTCAGATAGCGGGTGAACAGCACGGTCGCCACATCGGCGGCGCCCATCGGCAGGCCAGGGTGACCCGAATTGGCCTTTTCCACGGCGTCCATGGAGAGGAAACGGATCGCATTCGCCATCCGGTCGTGTGTTTCGCGTGAGATCATGTCGTCGACGGCTCCGGAAAATGGAAGGAGGCAGCCTTGTCGACTGCCGTCAAAGCAGGGGACACATAGCAGTTGGGCGGACTGAGTCAACAAAGACGCCGAAAATACGCGCATATGCGCGAGGCTTGCGGCCAATATTTGTGCGTCGTCAATCGCACTCTTTCCAATGGCAAGCGGAAAGGGTGCGAAGCGGCACTGCAACTCTTCCACAGAATAGCCTGATTTACCGATGTTTTGATCGATTGACGGATGAAGGAGCCTTCCCTTACTATCGGGCTTCTCGCACGGTGAGCGCGGCAAACGCGATTCGCCGCTTTTTGGATGACAGGGACGATGCAAGCAGGGCCAGCAGTCATGTCGGCTTTCGAGGAGTTGCGCCGCGCGCTCGGAGACCTCGACCGCGCGATCGACCGCCGGTTCGATCGGGAGCGCGACTCCGCCGAACTCGAGGCGGAAGTGAGGCGCACGCATGCGGATCGCTCGCGGTTGGCGCAGGAACTGGATCACTCGCAGTTCCGGGCCAATCGGCTCGAAGAAGTCAATCGCGAAGTCTCGAGGCGCCTCGTGACGGCCATGGAAACAATAAGGGCGGTTCTCGACCGCTGACAGACCGGTATGGGTGCGTAGGCATGGCTCAAGTCACAGTGACGATCGACGGCAAATCCTATCGCATGGCGTGCGAGGAAGGGCAGGAAGAACATCTCACCGGACTGGCCCAGACTTTCGACCAATATGTCATCCATCTCAAGAGGCAGTTCGGCGAGATCGGCGATCTCAGGCTGACGGTGATGGCAGGGATCATGGTGATGGACGAACTGTTCGAAGCCAATCGCGCCAAGACCGCCTTGCTCCAGGAGGTCGAAGGGCTTCGCAAGACCCGCGAAGGCGCAAACGCAGCCGCGGAACGCAATGACGCGGCGGTCGCGGGCATGATCAGCGAGATTGCCCAGCAGGTGAAGGAGATCTCCGCCAAGCTCGAAGGGCCGCGCGAACAGGCCTGAGCTTTTTCGAAGGTTGTCCCTTTTGTTTCCCCAGAAAATCACTATATTGAAGTTGCGGTCTGCGCCTCTCGACAGGAAAAATTTTCCTTGGGGCCATACTCGATCTTATGGGAGCTGTCCCTGTTTTGGCCTGTGGGCTGGAGCACATGGCGCCCACCTACTTTTGTAGGCGCCCAGGATCGAACTTCCATCGGTCGTCGTGGATCGCACTTTTCCCATCCCGGCTCAGCCGCAGATGCGGGTTTTCCTCAGATAGGGACTGCCATGGAAATCCGTCGCCCAGTCGCGACGGACGACGCAATTCTTGTCGTTTGTCGCGACGTCGTCGGAGTGGTTGACGACGGTGTCGCCGGAGACATTGCCCGAAGGTCCCCCCGTGGCGGTCGCCGCGACAAGAAAAGCAAGAATAGTCATCGCTGTCATGACGAAGTATTGCATTGCCTCGGCCTCCCCCTCAACTGGACATGCAGTCGATTAGGGTGCTTTTAAGCATAGGTCTGTTCCCAAGGGAACAGGATTCTTTTAGGGTTTCTTAATTCTCCATATCGCGTTGCAGCAAAAATGTGAACACGCCTCACATATTCAGCATTTTCTGTTGTAAATCCATAGATAAGCGACGGGGCCGGCCCGCGGTGTTGATCAGCGCGATGGTCACCGTCGCCTCCATCAGCTGTGTTTGATCTTTCAGGATCGTCTGCCGCAACACCATGCGGGCGCCCGCCGCTGTCTCGGTTCGTGTCAGCACTGTCAGAATATCGTCCATGCGGGCCGAGGCGAGAAAATCGATCTCCATGTGACGGACGACGAAAGCGGCCTTTTCGCCGTCCACCACCATCTCCGCCTGTTCGACGCCGAGGCAACGCAGGAAGTCGGTGCGGCCGCGCTCGAGAAAATGCAGGTAGCGGGCGTGATAGACGACGCCGGAGAAGTCCGTGTCCTCGTAATAGACGCGCTGGGTGAGCCGGTGGCCGTCGGGGCCTAATTCGCCGGCAAGCGGGATCATTATCTGGGTCATGGGCGCTCCATCGTCACGTCGCTCGCGCTGTACACGGCCTCCGATCAAAGTCCAAGCCGGAACGCGGCGCCTTCGCCCTTGTTTGGCGCCTGCGCCAGCGATAGAGCTAGCGCAGCCAGCATGAAGGAGGAGCGCCATGTCCGGTCAACACGAGAGACGTCGTCTGCGGTCGCAGGACTGGTTCGACAATCCCGACCATATCGACATGACCGCGCTCTATCTCGAGCGTTTCATGAATTACGGCGTGACGCCCGAGGAATTGCGCTCCGGCAAGCCGATCATCGGCATCGCGCAGTCAGGCAGCGATCTCACCCCCTGCAATCGCCACCATGTCGATCTCGCCAAACGGGTGCGCGACGGCATCCGGGACGCCGGCGGCATTCCGATTGAATTTCCGACCCATCCGATCTTCGAAAACTGCAAGCGCCCGACGGCGGCGCTCGACCGCAACCTCGCTTATCTCGGCCTGGTCGAAGTGCTCTACGGCTATCCGCTCGACGGGGTCGTGCTGACGACCGGCTGCGATAAGACGACGCCCTCGGCGATCATGGCGGCCTCCACGGTCGATATTCCCGCCATCGTGCTCTCGGGCGGGCCGATGCTCGATGGCTGGCATGAGGGGGAATTAGCGGGCTCCGGCACGGTGATCTGGCGCATGCGGCGCAAATACGCAGCCGGCGAAATCGATCGTGAGGAATTCCTGCAGGCCGCGCTCGATTCCGCCCCGTCGATCGGCCATTGCAACACGATGGGCACGGCCTCGACCATGAATGCGCTCGCCGAAGCGCTCGGCCTGTCGCTGACAGGTTGCGGCGCGATCCCCGCCGCCTATCGCGAGCGCGGCCAGATGGCCTATCGCACCGGCCGGCGCGCCGTCGAGATCGTCTGGGAGGACCTCAAGCCGTCCGACATCCTGACGCGCGACGCCTTCCTGAACGCGATCAAGGTCAATTCCGCCATCGGAGGCTCGACCAACGCCCAGCCGCATCTCGCCGCCATGGCCAAGCATGCCGGCGTCGAACTCCATCCCGAGGACTGGCAGGTTCACGGTTTCGACATCCCGCTGCTCGCCAATGTCCAGCCGGCGGGCGCCTATCTCGGCGAGCGCTATCACCGCGCCGGCGGTACGCCGGCGATCATGTGGGAGCTGATGCAGGCCGGCAAGCTGGCCGGCGACTGTCGCACCATCACCGGCAAGGCCATGGCTGAGAATCTGGAGGGACGCGAAGCCGTAGACCGCGAGGTGATCAAGCCATTTGCCGCGCCGCTCAAGGACCGCGCCGGCTTCCTGGTGCTCAAGGGCAATCTGTTCGATTTCGCCATCATGAAAATGAGCGTGGTGTCGGAGGATTTCCGCAGCCGCTATCTCTCCGAGCCGGGCCGCGAAGGCGTGTTCGAGGGCAAGGCCGTGGTGTTCGACGGCTCCGAAGATTATCACGCCCGGATCAACGATCCCGCTCTCGATATCGACGAGCGCACGATTCTCGTGATCCGCGGCGCGGGTCCCCTGGGCTGGCCGGGATCGGCGGAGGTGGTCAACATGCAGCCGCCGGATCATATCCTCAAGCGCGGAATCAAGAGCCTGCCGACCATCGGCGACGGGCGCCAGTCCGGCACCGCCGACAGTCCCTCGATCCTCAACGCCTCGCCCGAAAGCGCCGCCGGCGGTGGGCTCGCCTGGGTGCGCACCGGCGACGTCATCCGCATCGACTTCAATCAGGGTCTCTGCGACATGCTGGTGGATGAGGCCGAGATCGCCAAACGCAAGCAGGACGGCATTCCAAAAGTTCCCCCGGACGCAACTCCCTGGCAGCGGCTCTACCGCCAAACCGTGACTCAATTGTCCGACGGCGCGGTGATCGACGGCGCGGCGGACTTCCGCCAGATCGCCAAGACGCCGCCCCGGCACAATCACTGATCCATCGTTTTCGCCGATCCGGCTTATCGAAGCCTGCGTAGAAAAACGCAGGCTTTCGACACGGCTTGCATTTTAGGTCTTTAGAACATAAAGTGAACGCATGGTTCAGCTCAAGATTCGGGACAAGCTGGCGATCCTCTCGGACGCCGCGAAATATGACGCCTCCTGCGCCTCCTCCGGAACGACCAAGCGCAATTCGGCTGATGGCAAGGGGCTCGGCTCCACCGAAAGCATGGGTATATGCCACGCTTATGCGCCGGATGGACGCTGTATCTCGCTGCTCAAGATCCTGATGACCAATTTCTGCATCTATGATTGCGCCTATTGCATCAACCGGGCGTCGTCGAATGTGCAGCGGGCGCGGTTCACGCCCGACGAAGTGGTCTGGCTGACGATCGAATTCTATCGCCGCAATTATATCGAGGGCCTGTTCCTGTCCTCCGGCATCATCAAATCGCCCGACGACACGATGGCGGATATGGTGCGCATCGCACGCGACCTGCGTCAGGTTCACAATTTCCGCGGCTATATCCACCTCAAGACCATTCCGGACGCCGCCCCCGCTTTGGTGGAGGAGGCGGGGCTCTTCGCCGACCGCCTGTCGATCAATATCGAATTGCCGCAGGACCAGTCCGTGACGCGCTATGCGCCGCAGAAGAGCCCGGTGTCGATTCGCAAATCCATGGCCGATCTTCGGCTCAAGATCGACGAACATTCCGAACCCAGCCCGATCACCAAGAAGAAGAAGCGCTTCACGCCGGCTGGCCAGAGCACGCAGATGATCATCGGCGCCGACGCCAGCACGGACGAGGATATTCTCGTGCGCAGCGAAAGCCTTTATTCCGGCTACCAGCTGCGCCGCGTCTATTATTCCGCCTTCAGCCCGATTCCGGATTCGTCGTCCGCGCTGCCCCTGATAAAGCCGCCGCTGATCCGCGAGCACCGGCTTTACCAGGCCGATTGGCTGACTCGTTTCTACGGCTTCTCCGCCCGCGAGATCATGTCGGCGCAGCCGGGCGGCATGCTGGATCTCGGCCTCGATCCCAAGCTCGCCTGGGCGCTCGCCAATCGCGGCGCCTTTCCCGTCGACGTCAACAAGGCGGGCAAGGAGACGCTGCTGCGCGTGCCCGGCTTCGGCTCCAAATCCGTCGGACGCATCCTCACGTCGCGGCGGGTCAAGTCGCTGCGCTATGACGACCTCGTGCGGCTCGGCGCGGTGATGAGCAAGGCCCGGCCCTTCATCTCCTGTGTCGACTGGAACCCGCGTGGGCTCACCGATTCCGAGGGCCTCAAGGCGCGATTCCAGCCGGCGCCGCAACAATTGTCGCTGTTCTGATGGTTTCCGTCATCCTGCCGAAACTGGGCTTTGCCGAGGCCTGGCGGAGCGAAGCGCGCACGCTGTTGCTGAAGGGCGCGCCACCCGAGGTCGTGTCCTGGCGCGTGGAAGGCGAGGGCGGCGATCTCTTCGGCGGCTTCGATATGGCGGATGAGGCGAGATACACGCCTATTCAGGAGCCGCGCATTCCCGCGGCTTTCCTGCCGCTCGCCGAGGCCGCGCTCTGCCATTCCGGTCCGGAGCGTTTCAGCCTGCCTTACCGCCTGCTGTTTCGGCTGCAGGCGGATCGCAGCATCCTGCAGGATCGGTCCGACCGCGATGTCGCGGCGCTCATGGCGATGGAGAAATCCGTCCGGCGCGACAGCCACAAGATGAAGGCTTTCGTCCGCTTCCGCGAAGTCGGAGGGGAGGGAGACCGACGGCGCTTCGTCGCCTGGTTCGAGCCCGACCATTTCATTCTGGAGCGCACCGCGCCCTTCTTCGCACGCCGCTTCGCCGATATGGACTGGATGATCGTGACGCCCGGCGCCGCGGCTCTGTTTCTCGATGGCGCCTTGTCCATCTCGCCCTGCGAGGGCCGGCCCGATATGCCTGACGACGCAGCCGACGATCTCTGGCGCACCTATTATCGCAACATCTTCAATCCCGCCCGCCTGAAGGTGAAGGCGATGAAGAGCGAAATGCCGGTCAAATACTGGAAGAACCTTCCGGAAGCCCGGCTCATTCCCGAACTCATCGCCGGCGCCGAACGGCAGGTGCAGGAAATGCGCGCGGCCATGCCGACGCTGCCGTCGCCGCGCGCCGAGCGCATTTTGAGCCGCGTGGGACAAGTCGACATGCCCGACAGGGAAAAGGTTCCCGACACTCTGGAGGAAGCGAAGTCGCAGGCGCGTCATTGCACACGTTGCGGGCTTTATTGCAACGCCACTCAGACCGTATTCGGCGAAGGCGAAACGAAGAACCCGTTGATGTTCATCGGCGAGCAGCCGGGCGATCAGGAAGATCTCGCCGGGCGTCCCTTTGTGGGCCCCGCCGGAAAGGTGTTCAATGCCGCGCTCGAAGAAGCGGGGATCGACCGACGGCAGGCCTATGTCACCAATGCCGTGAAGCATTTCAAATTCGAACCGCGCGGCAAACGACGCATCCACAAGCGGCCCGACAAGGGCGAGGTCATCGCCTGCCGCTGGTGGCTGGATCTGGAGAAACAATTTACTCGGCCGAAGCTTATCGTCGCGCTTGGAGCGACCGCCGCCTATGCCGTCACCGGGGATGGCGACGGCATCCTCAAACGGCGCGGCATGCTCGAGATGTCCGAGGACGATACGCCCGTCTTCATCACCATCCATCCTTCTGCGGTGCTGCGCGCCGGCTCTCCCGAAGCCGTCGCCGAAGCGCGCGCCGCCTTTACCGAGGATATGCGGACGCTGGCGCGAGCTCTGGCCGATCTCAAAACGTAATCTGGTCCTGCCAGGCTTTCACGCCGGCCGCGTCGCGTCTCGATCTCGGTATTTCTGGTTTGCCGGCAAAGACTAGGGCGCTGTCTGCGGACAGCAAGAAACGGTTCATCAGGTCGATCGGCCGCTGGCCCGTCCCGCCATAGCGGCTCCATTCGCTCGACCAGAGGAGACTCCACTCGCATCCCGCCGGCGCGGCGAACAATGGATCCGGCACGCTCGTCACAGGCAGGTCCGCTCCGAAATTGAGGATCAGCAGAAGATCGCCGGCGCTCTCGTCAGCGAAGAAACGCAGGAAAAACGCGTTTGTCGACAGGACCGAGCCGTCGACCCGCCGGTCATCGGCTGCGCTCCTGAAAGCCGGTTGGCCGCGCCTGAGCGAGACGAGATCGGCATGCAGGGCGCGAGCCGATATGTTCTTTTCCCATTCCGACCAGTCGAGCCGCGAAGACTCGAATGTGGCCCGGTCACAGGGATCGGCGAGGCCGGCCTTGATCTCGGGGTCGCGGATGGACGGAAACTGGCTCAGAAAATCCGAGCGGCCATTGCGCACCAAGGCTTTCGTATCGGAATGCGGCTGGTCGGCGAAATAGTGGAAATTGGTGGCGGCGCCGAATTCCTGCCCCTGAAACAGCATCGGCGTCTGTGGCCCCAACATCAAAAGCGCCGTCATGGCGCGAATGCGTGGCGGCGAGGCCAGGCTCGACATCCGCAACCCCTTGGCGGAGTTGGCGATCTGGTCATGGTTCTGCAGGAAATGGATGAAATGCGACGGCTTCAGGTCGAGCGACGGCGATCCGCGCCGATAGTCCTGCCAATCATGACGCTGTCCCTGAAAGAGATAGCCGTATTTTGCGGCGGCGATGAATTCCTGCGGCGCGCCCCTGTGATCATGGAGATAGGCTTCGTTGCGCCCGGTCAGCGCGACCTTGGCGGAATGGTGGAAATCATCGTTCCACAACGAATCCAGCCCGTCGCCGCCTTCTTCCAGCGGCTTGACCAGTCGGGCTTCCTGCGGCTCGTTCTCGCCGACGATGTAGATGGCGCGTCCCTTGCCGGCGCGGCGGCAGGCCCGGCTGATCTCGCCGACGATATGCGGCCGCGTCTTGTCGATCAGCGCCTGGATGGCGTCGATGCGCAACCCGTCGAAGTGAAATTCCTCGATCCAGTAGGCGGCGTTGGCGATGAAGAATTCCCGCACCGGACCCGAATTCTCGCTATCGAAATTGATCGCCTCGCCCCATTCGTTGGCCGGTCCCTGGCTGAAATAGAAGCGGCTGAAATCCTTGAAGCGGTGGCCTGGGCCGAAGTGATTGTAGACGACGTCGAGGATGACGCCGATGCCGAGCGAATGCGCGGTGTCGATGAAGGCCTTCAGGTCGTCGGGGCTCCCGTAAAGCCGCGTCGGCGCAAACGGCAATACGCCGTCATATCCCCAGCCGAAGGCGCCGTCGAATTCATTGACGGGCATCATCTCGACGACGGTGACGCCGATCTCCTGGAGACGCGGCAGCATCTTGGCCGCTGCCGCCCATGTGCCTTCGGGTGTGAAAGTCCCGATATGCATTTCATAGACCACTTGGCCGTCGCGGACGACGCCCGTCCAACCGGCGTCTTGCCAGACGAAGGAATGCGCGTTGACGACCATCGACGGACCGGTCGGTCCCTCGGGCTGTCGGCGCGAGGCGGGATCAGCAAACAGCGCCTCGCCGCCGTCCAGCCTGAAATGGTAGAGAGCGCCTTCCTTGACGCCGGCAACAGCCAGCGAGAAATAGCCGTCCGCCTCTCTCTCCATAGGATGGTCGTGGTCGTCGAGGACAAGATCCACTCTGTCGCGCTCCGGCGCCCAGAGCCGGAAGGCGCAGCCGTCTTCCCACAGTTCAGCCCCGATCGGGTAATGACGCTCGGCGATCATGCCTGCGGCTCCAACGCCTTTGTCAGTTCTGCGGGTAGGGCGCTCTCGGCTTTGTTGTCGTCGGCGACGGCGACCAGCGTCTCTTCCAGCAGGGCGAAGGCCTCGTAGGGCTTCATCTCGATATTTCCTTCCAGCCGTTCGCGCGGCTCGTAATTGGTGATCAGTGTCCGTCCTTGCGTCGAGAGCTCCGTCGGCAGCGTAGCGGTCACGATATCGGCGCTGAAGTTGGCCATCACGACGATGCGCTCGTCGCCCAGCCGGCGTGTATAGACGAAGAGCTTGGGATGCTGGTCGAGATAGGATTGAAATGCGCCATGCACCATGATCGGGTGGCGCTTGCGAAGCTCGATCAGCCGCCGGTAATGATTCCAGATCGAGCGCTCGTCACCCATTTCCGTTTCGGCGTTGATGCGCAGGAAGTTGGGATTGGTCTCGATCCAGGGCACGCCGGTGGTGAAACCGCCATTCGGCGCGGCGCTCCATTGCATGGGCGTGCGTGCATTGTCGCGACCGTTCTGGTTGGCGCCGGCGATGAACTCTTCCGAAGAACGGCCTGCTTCGACATGCAGCCGGTGCATGTTCAACGTCTCGATGTCCTTGTATTGATCGATCGACGAAAAGGCGGCGTTGGTCATGCCGATCTCCTCGCCCTGATAGACGAAGGGCGTGCCCTTGAGGAAATGCAGCGCGGTGGCGAGCATGGTGGCGGATTCGCGGTGGAAGCCCGCGGCGTCGCCATAGCGCGAGACCGCGCGCGGCAGATCGTGATTGCCCCAGAACAGCGAGTTCCAGCCGTCGTCGGATAGCGCCATCTGCCATTTGCCGAGCACGGATTTGAGGCCGACGAGATCGAAGGGCTTCGGCTTCCATTTGCCATAGACCTTGTCCCATTGCTGCGTCACATGCTCGAACTGGAAGATCATCGACAATTCGTTTCGGGCGCGGCCGGTATAAAGCAGCGCCGACCCCGGCGTGGCGCTCCAGGCTTCGCCGACGGTCAGCACATCGCGCCCGGCGAGGGTTTCGCGATGCATTTCCTGAAGATAGTCGTGCAGATGCGGACCGTCCGTCGTCACGCCCTCGTCGACCTGCTTGCCGATGCGGTCGATCACGTCCATGCGGAAGCCGGCGATGCCCTTGTCCAGCCACCAGTTCATCATGCCGTAGATGTCCCGGCGCATATCGGCGTTCTCCCAGTTCAGGTCCGGTTGCCGATGCGAGAACTGGTGGAAGTAATATTGGCCGGTGGCGGATTCAAATGTCCAGGCCGGGCCGCCGAAATCCGAATTCAGCTGGTTGGGCAGGCCGCCTTTGTCGGTGGGGTCGCGCCAGACGTAATAGTCGCGGAACGGGTTGTCGCGCGATTTACGGGCTTCCTGAAACCAGACATGCTCGTCTGATGTGTGGTTGACGACGAGGTCGAGGAGAATGCCGATATCCCGCTTCCTCGCTTCCGAGAGAAGTTCGTCGAAATCGTCGAAACTCCCGAATTCAGGGGCGATCGCCTGGTAATCCGAAATGTCGTAACCGTTGTCGTCCATCGGCGACTTGAAGATCGGCGACAACCAGAGAAGACCGATGCCGAGCCGCTGCAGATAATCCAGCCGTGAGGTGATGCCGGCGATATCGCCGATCCCATCGCCATTGCTGTCGAAAAAGCTTCTCGGATAGATTTGATAGACGGTCTCGGACTGCCACCATGTGGTCTGCATCTGGGTCTCCGGAAATCCATGGAAGGGAGTTCGCTCGTCTGATCGCGCGCATGGCGCCGGGACCGACCCTCATGGTCGGACGATCCGACGCATGACGAAGTCAATTGCGCTTCAGGTCGATCTCACTCGTCACGACCGTTTTTCCGCTGGCGGGATCGCGGTCGGTGGTCACCAGCCGCATGCCGTTCGCGCCGACCTTTTCCACCGTCAACCGGGCGCTGCGGTCGCCGTTGACGGATTTCGCCCAGCGAATGTCGAGCTGCAGCGCATTGCCGGCGCGTTTGCCGGAAAGACCGGCTGGCCCGGTGCCTGCGCCGACATAGGTGCCGCGATAACGGCCTTTGGCGATCTTGAGATCGGCGCCGATCCGCCGGCTGATCACCACGAAGCCACGACATTTGCCGTTCAGCGACAAAGACGTCGCTTTGCCGACCGACGAGAAGGAGCAGGACACGTTGATCGGCGCACGGTTCGTGCGCGTCTTCACCGAGCCTCCGCCTTTCCATTCGCCGCTCAGGGAACGGAGAAACGCTGCGTCATCCGCCTGGGCGGAAAGCGGCGGAGTAAAGGCCAGAAGGGCGGCCGCTGCGATCATCACGGTTTTCATCTTGTCGCTCCTGACATTGCTTCTGTCGAGAACGACGAAAGGCTGCAGGAGTTCCGAAACTCAGCGTTTCAGCGAGAGACTCACCAGGCCGGTCAGCGTTTCCTGCGTCGCCGATCCCTTCTGCGACGAGCGCTCCCAGGCGACGTCGGCGGTCAGGTCGAGCGAGCGCGAGATGCCCCAGGTGACGCCCGCGCCGAGATCGTAGACCGTCTGGTGGGCGGCGGCGGATTTGTAGTCGCGCCATGTCGCGCCGGCCGAAAGTTTGCCGCGAAGGTCCTCGATGATCACCTGCGTCAGAGCCATGTCGGTGGTATAGGCGATGGAGCCGCTCGATCCCGCGGAAGTCGAGGGTTCGACGTCGGTCTTGAGGCCCAGCGCCACATCCGTCCCACGTTGCGGCGACCAGTTGGCGTCGCCGTTGATGGTCAGGCCGGAGAGTTGATCGAGCCTGCCGTCCTTGAAGTCAGCGATCGTATAGCCGGCCCCGATCTCGCCGCGCAGTTTTTCGCCCATGTCGAACTCGACGCCGGTCTTGGCGGCGTAGAGATCGGCGTCGCGCAGATAGCCGGCGCCGTCGCGGGTATTGTCGTAGATCATCCGGCCATAGGAGGCTTCGATGAAGGGAATGAGCGCAGGCGACAATTCGTAGCCGAGCCGACCGCGCAGCGTGGCGGTGTTCTGGTTGCGGTCGGATTGGTCGAGCCGCTGGCCTGTCGACAGCGTGGCGTCGCCATAGGTCTCGCGCTCGAAATCGACGCCGAGCGTGCCGCGGATAAGGCCGAGATCGCGGGTGATCGATGCGCCGGCGGTCCAGGTCGCGACCTCTGCCTGGTTGGTCGCCCCGTCGATCGCGTTGGCGTCGCCGATATCCTCGCGTTCGAGACTGTAGCCGGCGGTCAGATTGGCGATCATGTCGTTGGAAATGTCTAGCCGCAGAGCGGCGTTGATCGAGCCTTCGGGATCGTCGCTCTTAAAGCCGCTCAGCGTCTTCTGCCAGGTTCCGTTGGTGTCGATCCGCAATTCGTGCTCGGACCAGTTGGAGGTCAGCGAGCCCTTCAGCCCGGTCTGCAGATAGGACCGGGTCTTGGTCCTGTCGCTGGATTTCTCGCGTTCGAAGCCGGCGCCGCCGGTGATCGTCGGCCGGAGCGTGAAGGCGCCGACCGGAATGCCCGGCGTCTCCTCGCTTTCGGGACGCCGGGGGCGCAGTCCGTCGACGGTCTGTTCCGACAGGTTTTGCCGGCCGAGATCCTGCCGAAGCGCGGCGTCGGCCGCCGCGTTCCGGTCGATATCGGCATCCGGCGTCGGCTGGACATCCTGTAGCGCTTGATCGTCCGCGTCGCCCGGATCGGCGGTCTGGTCCGTCGTCGTCGCGGCCCGGGTCCGATCGGTTTCGTCGGAGGGCGGGGCCATGGTCGCGCTCTGGGCCCGGGCGTCTGCCGCACACATGAGGGTCGCGCCCGCCGCGATCAGCAGCGAGGAGAGAATGCGCGACTTTAAGCGGGCGTCGAGGGCGCGTTTGGACATGCGAACCGGGTGATTGGCGTCAATGATTACTCATTGGTAAAGGAGCAAGGTTAACGAAGCGTTTCCAACTGGGGCCCGGCTGCAACGCGGGCCGCCTCGGCGGCCGCCTTAAATCGATTTTTGCCGAACCGTCTCTGGACAAGCGCGGCGGAAGGAGTAAACGACCGGCATGAACGACACTATTCTGAACTTGACCGAGAGCGACGCCGCCCTCTCCGCGATCCGCACCATCCGCGCCGAGAAATCGGGGCTCGCCGATCTCGAAAAGGCGCTGTCGAACGGATTGTCGGAGAGCTTCACCGCCGCGATCGCCCGGTTGGGCGGCATTTCCGGTCGCGTCATCGTCACCGGCATCGGCAAGAGCGGTCATGTCGGCGCCAAGATTGCCGCGACGCTCGCCTCGACGGGCACGCCGGCATTCTTCGTGCATCCGGTCGAGGCCAATCACGGCGATCTCGGCATGATCACGCCGCACGACGCCATCATCGCTTTGTCCTGGAGCGGGGAAAGCACCGAGCTTCAGGGCATTCTTGCTTATTCCCGCCGATTCTCGATCCCGTTGATCGCGGTCACGTCGGGGCCGGATTCGACATTGGCGCGCAGCGCCGACATCGTTCTCTGCCTGCCGAAGTCGCAGGAGGCCTGTCCGCATGGACTGGCGCCGACAACGTCGGCGCTGATGCAGCTCGCCATCGGCGACGCCATCGCGGTGGCGCTGCTTGAAGCTCGCGGCTTTACGGCAGGCGATTTCAAGACCTTCCATCCCGGCGGCAAGCTGGGCGCGACATTGTCGCATGTCCGCGACGTCATGCATGTCGGCGACCGCGTGCCGCTGGTGCCCAAGGGCACGTCGATGCCGGAAGCGGTGCTGGTGCTGTCGCGCAAACGCTTCGGCTGCGTCGGCGTGGTGGACGAGGACGGACGCCTCTGCGGCATCGTCACCGAAGGCGACATGGCGCGCAATCTGGCCCGCGACCTCTCGGTGCTGGATGTCGACGATGTCATGACGCCCAATCCCAAGACGGTGAAGGGCGCCGTGCTGGCGGCCACCGCCATGGCGCTTCTCGAGCAATACAGCATTTCGGCGCTGATCGTCATCGACGACGACCATCGTCCCCAGGGCATCGTGCATTTCCACGATCTTCTTCGGATCGGCGTCGCCTGAGGAGAGGGCCGGCGCACCATATGAGCCGGCGTCAACCGCCCCGGGGCCGGCGTCAACCGGCCTCCACCAGAAGATCAGAGCCGTCGGCGGCCACGACTTTCACCTTCGCGCCGGCCGGCAGATCGGGCCCTTTGACGACCCAGACCGTGTCGCCGAGCTTTACTCGGCCGAAACCGTTGTGGATGGGGTCGATGAGATCGCCCATGCGGCCGACCAGGCTTTGGGCGCGCCTGTTGAGCAACGGCTCGTCGCTGTCCTCGCCCCTTCGACGAAGCCAGCCCCTGCCGACGAACAGGAACAGGCAGGACAGGGCGGCGAAGGCCAGCCACTGAATCTCCCAGGACCACCAAGCCGCATTCCAGGCGGCAAGAGACACGGCGCCGATCGCCGCGGCGGCCAGACCCACCCAGATCAGGAAATTGCCGGGTAGAGCGATCTCGGCGGCCAGCAGCGCCGCGCCCAGGATCACCCAGCTCCAGGGTCCCAGCGATTGGATGAGCCCGATGATCATGACTGGCCATCCGTGCGCGGCGCGAAGGGATTGACCACAGGCGTGGACGCTTGCGCCATACGATTGACGGGACGTGGCGGCGCGCCGTCGGCGCCGAACACTTCCTTGGCGATGGCGCCGATGCCGCCGAGCGTGCCGATCAGCGAAGAAGCCTCCATCGGCATCAGCACGATCTTGGAATTGCCCGCAGTGCCGATCGAGGTCAGCGCTTCGGTGTATTTCTGCGCGACGAAGTAGTTGATCGCCTGCACGTCGCCGGCGGCGATGGCTTCCGACACCATCTGCGTCGCCTTGGCTTCGGCTTGCGCCATGCGCTCGCGGGCCTCGGCTTCACGGAACGCGGCTTCACGCTCGCCTTCGGCTTTCAGGATCGCCGCCTGCTTGGCGCCTTCGGCCTTCAGGATCTGCGAGGCGCGGAAGCCTTCGGCTTCCAGCACCTGGGCGCGTTTCTCGCGCTCCGCCTTCATCTGCCGCCCCATGGATTCGACGAGGTCGGCCGGCGGGGTGATATCCTTTATTTCGACGCGGGTGATCTTGATGCCCCAGGGATTGGCGGCGTCGTCGACGGTGCGCAAGAGGCGCTCGTTGATCGTGTCGCGGTTGGAGAGAAGCTCATCGAGATCCATTGAGCCCATAACCGAGCGGATATTGGTCATGGTCAGGTTGAGAAGCGCCTGGTTGAGATTGGAAATCTGATAGGCGGCCTGGGCGGCGTTCAGCACCTGGTAGAAGGCCACCGCATCGGCGCGGACAGAAGCGTTGTCCTTGGTGATCACTTCCTGTGTGGGGACATCGAGCACCTGCTCCATCACATTCATCTTCGCCCCGATCGTGTCGATGAAGGGAATGATGAGGTTGAGGCCGGGATGCAGGGTGCGGGTGTATTTCTGGAACCGCTCGACGGTGTAATTATAGCCCTGCGGCACCGTCTTGATGCCGGCGAACAGGGTGAGGATAATCAGGCCGACCACGACGATGACGGCGATATCCATTCCGGACAGGAATTCCATGGCGTAAACGCTCCCTCTTGCTGTTCCGCTTCATCCTATACGTATACGTCTGACGGCGGGCGTTTATTTGCAAGAGGGGCGTTCGGCTCGTTCGTCAGACCCAGCCCATCAGTTCGCGGCGCACCTGCGCCTCGAGCGCGTCCATGCCTTCCTCGCTGTCGTTGAGGCAGGGGATGTGGGTGAATTTCTCGCCGCCGGCGTGATGGAAGATCTCTCCGGCCTCGCCGGCGATTTCCTCCAGCGTTTCAAGGCAGTCCGACACGAAGCCGGGATTGATCACGGCGATCCGTTTGACGCCGTCCTGTGCGAGCTTTTCCATGGTCTTGTCGGTATAGGGCTGCAGCCATTCTTCCGGTCCGAAGCGCGACTGGAAGGTGACCATCAGCCTTTCCTTCTCCCAGCCGAGACGTTCACGCAACAGACGCGTCGTCTTGTAGCAGGCGCAGTGATAGGGATCGCCCTTCTTGAAATAGGATTGCGGAATGCCGTGATAGGAGGTCACCACCAGTTCCGGCTCCCAGTCGAGGCTGGCGAGATGCTTCTCGATCGATTTCGCCAGCGCGTCGATATAGGCGGGGTGGTCGTGATAGGCCGGCACGGTGCGCAGCGCCGGCTGCCAGCGCATGGCTTTCAGCGCATCGAAGGCCTTGTCGTTGACGGTGGCGGTGGTCGCAGCCGCATATTGCGGATAGAGCGGAAAAAGCAGGATTCGGTCGCAGCCCTGGTCCTTCAATGCATTGATGCGGTCCTTGATCGAGGGCTGCCCATAGCGCATGCCCCAATCCACCACGACATTGGCGAGATCGCCGAGCCGCGCCTGCATCTTCTCGGCCTGCGACCGCGTATAGGTGCGCAGGTAGCTTTCGTTCAGGTCCTTGTTCCAGATCTCCTCATAGGCCTTGCCGACCTTCTGCGGGCGCTTGTTGAGCACGATGCCGAACAGGATCGGATACCAGAACCAGGGCGACCATTCGATCACCCGGCGGTCCATCAGGAATTCCTTGAGATAGCGCCGCATGGAGGTGTAGTCGGTGCCGTCGGGCGTGCCGAGATTGACGAGGAGAACCCCGACTTTTCCGATCTTGACCTCAGGGTGGTTCGGCGGGAAATGCTCAGGCGCGGCGCTCATATCCATTCCTTCAAATGACTGACGTTCTACGTGGGGCAGCGCCCCCCGGATGAACCCGCGAGGGATATAGAAAATAAAGACGGCCCGGAAAAGTCCGGGCCGTCTGGATACTGCGCCGATCTCGCGCCTTACTTGGCCGGGACGGTCAACTCGCCGCCCACGGGCAGGGCCCGCGGCTTCAGCGACGCGTTGGCTTCGGCGATCTTCTTCCAGTCGAAACCGTTGCCGTAGAATTTCTCGGCCAGATCCCAAAACGTGTCGCCCTTGACGATGACATGCTTGGTTTCGGTCGGCATGGCGGCGTCCGCCGGCTTGGCGGCTTCCGTCGCTGCAGGCGCGGTCGTCGCGGGCGTAGTTGCCGCCGGCGCGGCGGCTTCCGCCGCAGGCTTCGTTTCCGTCACGGGTTTCACCTCCGCGGCCGGCTTGGCCTCGGCAGCGGGCTTTGCTTCTGCGGCAGGCTGGGCCTCCGCCGCAGGCGCGGCGATCACGGTGATGCGGCCGTCGAGATAGGGCTTGTAGGGCGAGTTCTTGCCGATATAGGCGGCCACCGTGTCTTCGAGGCTCGGGCCGAAGTCATAGGCCTTCATGCCCTTCTCGGCGAAGACCTTGAAGCCGTCGCCGCCGCTGCGGGTGTAGTTGTTGGCCACCGCGCCGTAGACCTTGGCCGGATCGATCGGTTTGAAGGCGTCGCCGTCCTTGACCTCGACATTGGAGATGCGGCTGCCGACCGGCTTGGAGGCGTCGACCGAATATTTGAGGCCCGCCACCTGTGAGAAGCGGCCCGCGCCTTCCTCCATCTTGCTCGCGCCGTTTTCGAGCGCGGCGACCACGTCTTCGCCCTTCAGCTGGAAAGTGGCGATCGTGTTCTGAAACGGCAGCACGGTCAAAACTTCGCCCATGCTGACATCGCCGGCGTCGATCGAGGCGCGCAGGCCGCCGCCATTGGCGAAGGCGATCTGGACGCCCTGGTCCTTGACGCGGTCGAGCATGGCGTCGGCGACGAGATTGCCCATCTCGCATTCCTTGGCGCGGCAGGTGTCGCGCGAGCCGTCGATCGGACCGGTGCTCGAACCGATGATCTTCTGCTTCAGCGCTTCGATCGGCGCGCCGAGTTCCTTGACCTTGGCGGCGAAGGCTTCGTCGGGCTTCACGGAAGCGTCGAGCAGCTTGGGCGCGCCGGCGGCCGAGATGACCTTGCCGGAATCATCGAAAACGAGCTTCAGCTCGCCGAGATATTTGGAATAGGCGTAGGAGGTGACGACAGGCACGTCTACGCCGGCCGGGTCCTTGACCATGGTCGGGTAGGGGCCCGCGGCCTTTTCGTCGGTGTTGGACAACAGCGTATGGCTGTGGCCGCCGACGATCACGTCGATGCCATCGACGGCTGCGGCGATTTCCTTGTCCTTGACATAGCCGACATGCGACAGCAGCACGATCTTGTTGACGCCCTGGGCTTCGACGTCCTTCACGGCCGCCTTGAGATAGGTGATCTCGTCTTCGAACAGGATCGAGGGGCCGGGGGAAGAGGTCTCGGGCGTATCGGTGGCGAGAACCGACAGGATCGCCACCTTCTGCCCGCCGACATCGGCGATGACATAGGGCTTGATCTTGCCGCCGACCGGCGAACTGGCCGGGGCCATGACATTGCCCGAGATGATCGGGAATTTGGCGGCGTCGATGAACTTGGCGAGCTCTTCCGGGCCATCGTCGAATTCGTGATTGCCGACCGCCATGGCGTCGAAGCCGATGCCGTTCATGAAGTCGGCGATCGCCTTGGTCTTGTAGGTCGAGTAAAACAGCGAACCCTGCGCCTGGTCGCCGGCGTCCAGCACCAGCACATTGCCGTCGGCGGCCTTTATCGCGGATCGGGCCTGATCGATGGCCGTCTTCATGCGGGCGACGCCGCCGAAGCACTCGTTCTTGCCTTCTTCCTCGGCCGAGCAGGTCGAGTCGTATTTGTTGATCGATTCGATGCGTGAATGAAAATCGTTGATATGGAGGATGTTGAGCTCGTAATCCGCCAGCGCCGCGCCGGCGGACAGGGCGAGCGCGGAGGCGCTGACAAGTGCAAGGCGAAGTAATTTCGTCATGTCTTTCTCCCTCGTAAAGGACGTCATGCAATGAGCATTAGCCCTATCCTGTGACAGTCGTTCATCGATCTATCGCCCGGGCGGCTTTGTTACATGGCGCCCGGTCTGCGGGTCAGCGTGAACTGAGCGCCGGAATCGGCGGTGCAGTTCAATTGCTGCGGCGAAATCAGCGCGCAGTTGACGCGGGACTGCTTGTTCTGGACATGCGACGTCAAGCTGATCTCATAGAGATTGGGACCCTGGCCCTTCACATAGGTGCCGGAGGCGAGCAACTGATTGGTGTCGGTGGTCCTTGTGTTGAAGTTGCCGGCCTGGAAGGTGGAGAGCAGGCCGTTCGGATCCGTCCATGCGCCCTCGATCGTCACCGGCTGCGGCGCGGTCGGCAGCGGTCTGGACTGCTCCGTGGCGCAAGAGGAAAGGGCGGCTGCTGCGGCGATGGCCGCGAGGGCGTAGAGCTTCATTGACGTCTCCCGAAGGCTGCGGCTGTCCTTCGGCGGGACAGTCGCCTCTGCTGTGTTTGCGCCATACTGGCGCTATTGCGCTGCGAAAGCAAGGCTTTGCGGGTCATGGAAACACAGAACGCGACACATCGGGAGCCACGATCCCAAATCGGGCCGGAAACAAGAAGCGCCCCGAGATGCTCGGGGCGCTTGCAGCTCGAAATATACGCCGTCTATTCAGCGCACGAGAATGTTGCGGAACTGCCAGGGGTCGGACGTATCGAGGTCCTCGGCGAACAGGCCCGGACGGCCGTCGAGCGGCGTCCAATCGGTATAGTGGCCTTCGACCGGACCGAGATAGGGCGACTGCACTTCCAGGCAGCGCTTGTAGTCCATCTCGTCGGCTTCGACGATGCCGGCTTCCGGATTTTCGAGCGCCCAGACCATGCCGGCCAGCACGGCGGACGTCACCTGAAGGCCCGTGGCGTTCTGGTAGGGAGCCAGCGAGCGAGCCTCGTCCAGCGACAGGCGCGAACCATACCAATAGGCGTTCTTCTCGTGGCCGTAGAGCAGCACGCCGAGTTCATCGACGCCGTCGACCAGTTCCGTCTCGTCGAGCACATGCAGCAAGGGTTGCGCGTTGCCGCCGTTGCCGAACATTTCATGCAGCGACAGCACCGCGTCGTTGGACGGATGATAGGCGTAGTGGCAGGTGGGGCGGAACGTCACGTCGCCGTCCTTGTCGCGCACGGTGAAGTAGTCGGCGATCGAAATCGACTCGTTGTGGGTGACGAGGAAGCCGTATTGGGGGCCGGGCGTCGGGCACCAGCTGCGAACGCGGGTATTGGCGCCGGGCTGTTCGAGAAAGATGGCGGCCTTGCTGCCTTTCTTCTGCTTGCGGGCGTTCTTCGGCATCCAGTTCTCATGGGTGCCCCAGCCGAGTTCGGCCGGCTGCAGTCCCTCGGAAATGAAGCCTTCCACCGACCAGGTGTTCCAGAAGGTGTTGAACGGCTTGGGACTCTTGGTGCGCTGGGTGTCGCGCTCGGCGATATGGACGCCCTTGACGCCGACTTTCTTCATCAGCTTGGCCCAGCCTTCGCGATCGTCGGCGGCGGGCTCTTCGAATTTCAGGCCGATCTCATGGGCGAGGTTGACCAGCGCCTGCTTGACGAACCAGGACACCATGCCGGGATTTGCGCCGCAGCAGGACACGGCGGTGGCGCCGCCGGGGTTCTTGGCCTTTTCGGCGCGGGCAGTCTCACGCAGGGCGTAGTTGGTGCGCGAGGCATTGTCCTTGTCCTTGTCGAAATAGAAGCCGAGCCAGGGTTCGACGACAGTATCGATGTAAAGCGCATTGACCTTGCGGCACAGCTTCATCAGGTCGACCGACGAGGTGTCGACCGACAGGTTGACGCAGAATCCCTGGCCTTCACCCTCGGTCAACAGCGGCTTGAGCAGGCTCTTGTAATTTTCCTGGGTGACATGCGCCTGGATGTGCTTGACGCCATGCTTGGCCAGAATGCCAGTCTCGTCGGCGTTGGGATCGATCACCACCATGCGGTTCTTGTCGAATTTGAAGTGACGCTCGATGAGGGGCAGCGTGCCGCGGCCGATCGAGCCGAAACCGATCATCACGATCGGACCCGTGATTTCGCCATAAACCGGATGGGTGGATTCTGTCATTTTGGGCTGGTTCTCCTGTGTTGCCTATCAAGGGAACCACTAAACACATTTTGATGACACAAAAAAGAGCGCGTTCGGCGAGCCGAACCGAAGTCGTCAGTTATCTTGCCGCAAATACTCGATAATCGCGTCGCGGCGGCCGATCATGCCCTTATAAGCGAGCTGTTCCTGCGTAAATTCTCCGAGTTTGTCCGCGAGGGCGCGCGAGAGCGTCGCCAGCGCCGGGTCGGACTTCAGCCGGGAGATAGGGTCGTTATAGATCCGGATGGTGAAGACGATCGCGCCCGTCTCCGGCAGGCGGCGCAGCGTCTGCCGCTCGACCCGGATGAAGTTGATCGCCGGCGTGAATGTGTTGCGCTCGGCGCGCGCGCCTTTCTCCGGCGGCCAGAACAGGTCTCCGGACGGGTAGATCGACCAGTTGAGCCGCATGGCCGGCAGGTCCGGCTGGAGATTGTCGAAGATGCGGCTGAGCATCATGGCGTTGCGCGTGCCGCCGGCGTAATCGGGCACATGCGCATGCACCCCTTCCATCGGCAGGCCCGCCTTTTCTTTGAGGGACCAGGCGGAGGGAAAGGCGACGAAGCCTGCCGTCAGGGTCCATGCCCCGTTACGCTTTTCGAGAATGACGAGATCGTCCTGCACCAATCGCCCTGCCGTGATCAAAGGCGGATCGTCGGAGCGGAGAGGGACGTCGCGACCGGCCACGCTCACGCCGGCCTTTGTCTTGACCCAACGGTCGTCATGGCGGGTCAGAAGGTGATCGGTCAGGAGCGCCAGGCATTCGGCCTGCGCCGCGCGCGATGCGTCGTCGGCTTGAAACACATCCTCCCGATGCTCGGCGAGAAGACGCTCTTTCTCGTCGAGATAGGCCGGGAGATCGTCGTCCGGCTCGATCCAGTCGGCGGGATCGATCGCGGAAAGACCGATGGCGAAGGGTTTGAGCGCGCTGGCATAGGGCGTATAGCGGAACGCCTCCGTCATGATCAGCCGTCCTTCAGCGCGTCGAAACCGGGGGCGGTCGTGGTCACCGTCACGTCGATGATCGCATAATCGGCGATGCCGTGGGCGACGAAAGGATCAGAAGCGCAAAAGGCTTCGATCTCGGCGCGGTCGCCGCGGGCGAAAATCACCCCGCCGGTGCGCGGCGTCTTGCGGCCGGAGCCGAGGAACCAGCCCTTGTCATAACCTTCCTTCACCCAGGCCATATGCGGCGCCATCTGCGCATCCGCCTGTTCGAGCGGAACTTTATAACTGAGGTCGAGGATCAGCATGACTTACTCCGGAATTCTGCGTCGAGGACTGTGATCGAGGCCGGCGCCGAATGCAAGATCTGGCCCTCGTAGGAGCCGCCGGCGCCGTTGCGCTTTTTCGTCAAAAGGATTATGCCGCCGCCATGATCGAAAACGCCGCAAATCCCAGTCCTTCCCCTGCGCAGCCCTATCTCGTGGCGGCGCTCTACCACTTTGTCGCCTTTCCCCGTTTTCGCGACATTCGCGAACCGCTCCAGGCGCTGTGCGAGGCGGGCGGAGTCAAGGGAACGTTGCTCCTCGCCCATGAGGGCATCAACGGCACGATCGCCGGGCCTGATGAAGGCGTGCGCGTCGTGCTCGCCTATCTCCGGGCGCAGCCTGAATTTGCCGGTCTCGAACACAAGGAAAGCCGCGCCTCCAAGGAGCCTTTCCTGCGCATGAAGGTGCGGCTCAAGAAAGAGATCGTCACCATGGGCGTCGAGGATATCGATCCGATGCGCGTGGTGGGGACCTATGTCGCGCCGCGTGACTGGAATGCGCTGATCTCCGATCCCGACACGATCGTGATCGACACCCGCAACGATTACGAGACCGATATCGGTCTGTTCAAGGGCGCGGTCGATCCGCGCATCAAGACTTTTCGCGAATTTCCGGACTGGGTGCGCGAGCATGAGGGCCTGCACAACAAGCCGAAGATCGCCATGTATTGCACCGGCGGCATCCGTTGCGAAAAGGCGACCGCCTTCATGAAGGAGCAGGGCTTCGACGAGGTCTATCACCTCAAGGGCGGCATCCTGAAATATCTCGAAGACGTGCCGCCGGAGGACAGCCTCTGGGAAGGCGCCTGTTTCGTCTTTGACGAGCGCGTCTCCGTCGAACATGGGCTGAAGGAGGGCGGCCATCGCCTGTGCCGCGCCTGCCGCCATCCGCTGACCGCCGAGGACATGACCGCCAAGACCTTTGAAGCCGGCGTCAGCTGTCCGCATTGCCATGACAGCCGCACCGACGAGGATCGCGCCCGCTTCCGCTCCCGCGAAAAGCAGATGCAGCTCGCCCGCGCCCGCGGCTCACGGCATCTCGGCTCCTGAATTTCAACACGCTAGGAAAAGCCCATGTTCGAAACGCTTACGCTCGCCCCGCCCGACAAGATCCTTAGCCTCTCGGTGCTTTACCGCAACGATCCGCGCGCGGAGAAAATGGATCTCGGCGTCGGCGTCTACAAGGATTCCGAAGGCCGCACGCTGATCATGAACGCGGTGCGCGAAGCGGAAAAGCGTCTCTACGACACGCAGACCACCAAGACCTATGTCGGCATGGGCGGCGATGACGGTTTCAACAAGGGCATGCTCAAGCTGGTGTTCGGCGAAAACGCCGATCTCAGCCGCATGTTTTCCTGCCAGACGGCCGGCGGCTCGGGCGCTCTGCGCACCATCGCCGACCTGCTCAAGAAGGCCAAGCCCGACGCCACGGTCTGGCTGTCGGACCCGACCTGGGCCAATCATGCGCCGATCCTGACCGCGGGCGGCCTGAAGACGGCCACCTATCCCTATTTCGACGCGGCCACCGGCGGCGTGAAGTTCGACGCCATGGTCGAGACGCTTAAGACCATTCCGGCCGGCGACGTCGTGCTTCTGCATGGCTGCTGCCATAACCCGACCGGCGCCAACCTGACGCTGGAACAGTGGGCTGTCGTCGCCGACATCCTGGTCGAAAAGGGCCTGTTCCCCTTCGTCGATCTCGCCTATCAGGGTTTCGGCGACGGGCTCGAGGAAGACGCCGCCTCCGTGCGCCTTCTCGCCGCCAAGGTTCCGGAAATGGCCATCGCCACCTCCTGCTCCAAGAACTTCTCGGTCTATCGCGACCGCGTCGGCGCCGTCATCCTGCTCGCGCCCGACGCCGAGCGCGCCAAGATCGCCGGCAGCCAGGCGCTGATCGTCACCCGCGTGCTCTATTCCATGCCGCCGGATCATGCCGCCGCCGCCGTTCGCATCATTCTCGAAGACGATGCGCTCCGGGCCAACTGGAAGACCGAGCTCGAAGAGATGCGCCTGCGCATGCTCAATCTCCGCACCGGCTTCGCCGAGGCGCTGCGCCGCCAGTCCAACTCGTCGCGCTTCGATTTTATCGCCGAACATCGCGGCATGTTCTCGCGGTTGGGCATCACCGAGGATCAGGTCAACCGGCTGCGTGAGGACTACGGGATCTACATGGTCGGCGACAGCCGCTTCAATGTGGCGGGTCTCAAGGAAGACCGTCTCGAAGACCTCGCCAAGGCGGTCGTCTCGGTTCTCTGAGGAGAGGCGAGGGCGGCGTTCAAGCATTTCCAGCCGAAGCGGGAGCGCTTCGGCGTTGGACAATGCGACACGTCAAATCTATTGCCGCCCTTCCAGCGACCGGGACACCAGGATCACCGGCGCAAGCCCCGCGAGAATGATGATCAGGGCGGGAATGGCGGCATCCTCCACGCGGGCGCGCGAGGCGTCTTCATAGACCAGCGTCGCCAGCGTGTTGAAGTTGAAGGGCCGGAGCAGGATCGTCGCCGGCAGTTCCTTGATCGCGTCGATGAACACCAGAAGCCCCGCCGTCAGCACCGCCGGCCGCATAGCCGGGATCAGGATGCGGCTCAGCGTCTGCATGGAGGTCCTGCCCAAGGTCCTCGACGCGTGGTCGAGATTGACGGGCAGCTTCTGGAACCCGGCGTCGACTGCCCCTTCGGCCATGGTCAGGAAGCGGCAGGTCAGCGCAAAGACGATCGCCGCCATGGTGCCGGTGATCAGCAACCCCGTGCGAATGCCGAACTGCTCGCGGAAAAACCCGGCCACGACATTGTCTAGGCTCGCCAAGGGGATGAGCACGCCGAGCGCCATCACGGTGCCCGGCACGCCGTAACCGAACGTCGCCGCCCGGCCGGCGAGCGCCGTGATCCGGCCGCGACCGACCCGCGCCGAATAGGCTAGGATAAACGCCAGGATCACCGTGATCAGCGCGGTCGCGCCGGCGACCATGATCGTATGGCCGAGCGCCTTGTAGAGTGCGGGGTCCGAGAACGTGTCGATCCGCTTCAGCGCATAGGCCGCGAGCACGCCGCCGGGAATGACGAAACCGCCGATGACGGGCGCCGCGCAGGCAAACGTCGCCGCCCAGCCCTTCACACCGTTCAAGCGTGGCCGGGCAACGGATGCCGCCGGCGCCGCCTTGCCGGAGACAAAGCGCTGCAGCCGCCGCGCGTGACGCTCGACGAGAATGAGCCCGATGACGAAGACCAGCATCACCGCGGCGATCTGCGCCGCGCCGCCCAGGCTGCCGCGATTGAGCCAGGTGTCGTAGATGGCGAAGGTCAGCGTGTTGACGCCGAGATACTCGACGGCGCCGATATCGTTCATCGTCTCCATCATCACCAGCGTCAGGCCCGCGGCGATGGCCGGCCGGGCCATGGGCAATTGCACGGTGAAGAACACTTTCAGCGGCGAGGCCCCCAGCGTGCGCGCCACATCGGCCGCCGAGCGGCCCTGTAAGAGGAAGGCCGAGCGCGTCGAGAGATAGACGTAAGGGTACAGCACCGCGCCCATCACGAGCACCGCGCCTTCAAGCGAGCGGATGTCGAAGAACCAGTATTCAGAGGCGGAGCTAAAACCGCCGATGGCCCGGACCACCTGTTGCAGCGGGCCGGCGTAATCGAAAAATTCTCCGGCGGCATAGGCGGCGAGATAGGTCGGCATCGCTAGCGGCAAGACCAGAGCCACGGTCAGCAGCCTCCGAAACGGAAAATCGAAGGTCGCGGTCAGCCAGGCGGTCAACACGCCGGTGACGCCGGTGGCGAGAGAGATCAGCGCCAGAAGCCAAAGCGTGCGCGACAGCGCGCGCGGCAATATGGTGCCGGCCACATGGGCGAGATCGTCGGAACCGGATGACAGGGCGATCCAGACGATGGCGGCGAGCGGCGTCAGCACAAGCATCGACAAGACAATCGTGCCGATCTCGAGGCCGGGATGGCCGCCTCTAGCCCGCGGCTTGAAGAGACCGGCTGCGATGAAACGAGAAGCGCTCACTCTGTTCCTTTTCCGCCTGTCGGG
Source organism: Rhizobium sp. TRM95796 (assembly GCF_025779995.1). NCBI lineage: Bacteria > Pseudomonadati > Pseudomonadota > Alphaproteobacteria > Hyphomicrobiales > Rhizobiaceae > Rhizobium > Rhizobium sp. TRM95796. The sequence goes on from NZ_JAOXHE010000004.1 coordinate 169,069, forward strand.
CGCAATCCGCCCTCGGTCGGAGCCTTATCGCCGCCGCGCTCAGTTCGCAAGCACGCGCTGCGGCGGGAACAGGATTTCGACCAGCGTGCCCTCGTTCGGCGCCGAGCGGATGGCGAAGACGGCGCGGTTGGCCTCCGTCATCGCCTTGGTCAGCGGCAGGCCGAGCCCTGTGCCGTCGCCGCGCTTGCGGGCGGAAGGCGACACCTGGCCGAACGGCTTCATCGCCTGTTCGAGTTCGGACGACGTCATGCCCACGCCCGTGTCGCGGATGCGCAGGGCGACCGCGCCGGTCGGCTCGTAGACGGTCGAGACGACGATCTGCCCGCCGGCCGGGGTGAAGCGGATGGCGTTGGCGAGAATGTTGATGGCGATCTGTTTGATCGAGCGTAAATCGGCGACGACATTCGGAACCGATTGCGACAGCGAGGTGCGGATGATCACCCGCTGTGCGTTGGCCTGCTGCTGCACCAGCGACACCGCCTCGGAAATGCAGTCGTTGATGGCCACCGCGGTCAAGTCGAGATCCATCTCGCCCGCCTCGATCTTGGAAATATCGAGCAGATCGTTGACGATGTCGAGCACATGCCGACCCGAGCGGCCGATGTCGTGGGCATATTCGATATAGCGGGAATGGCCGGCCGGGCCAAAATGCTCGCTGGCGATCATGTCGGAAAATCCGATGATGGCGTTGAGCGGCGTGCGGATCTCATGGCTGACGCGAGCCAGGAAATCGCTCTTGTGCTGGTTGGCGGTCTCGGCGGCGCGCTTGGCGTGGCGCAATTCCTCTTCGGACCGCTTCCACTGGGTGATGTCGCGGAGCACGGCGAAATAGCTGTTGGAGCCCGGCATGCGCCCGAGCGTCATGAACATCGGGATGAAGCCGCCCGAGGCCTCGCGGCCGATCACTTCGCGGCCGTCGTTCAAGACGCTGGCGACGCCATGGCCGCTCAGGCCCGAGAGATAGTCCTGCACCGCCTTCTGGCTCTCATGAGCGAACAGCATGGCGAACGGCTTGCCGCGCGTCTCGCCGTCGTCGAAGTTGAACAGTCCGCTGGCCGAACGGTTCATCGAGCGGATGCGGCCTTCGGTGTCGAGCACGATCACGCCGTCGGTGGCGGTTTCCAGGATCGAATGCAACTCGTCGAGCTCGACCTTCAGCGCGGAAAGGCGACGTGCGCTTTCCTCGTCTTCCTCGAGCGGATCGGGCAGAAGCGCCGGCGCCGCCTGCAGCGACAGGGCGAGTGCGGTCGCGCCTTCGAAGCGAACGGATTGCAGGCGCGCAGTCACCGGAATGCGCTCGCCATCGGCGCGGTTCAAGAGAACGTGGTCGTCGGAGCGGTGGATCAAGCCGTCCAGCCCGCCCGCCGCTTCGAGCGCCGAGAGCGTCTCGTAACCGGTGAAGCGCAGGAATTCGGTGTTGGCGTGGATCAGCCGGTCGCCGGCATGGATCAGCATGGCGAGCGGCACCTGATCGGCCGCCGCCGCGGTCAGGCCGAGACGCTCCGCATCCTCGCGGGCGGGGGGCCCTTCGACGAACTCACCGACGTCATCGGCGTCGTCGGCGCGGCTCGCGACCGCGATCTGCTCGTCGACCGGCGTTTCCGGCAGAATCGGGGCGGTGAGGTCGATATCCTCCGGCTCGGCGAAGACGAGCTCGGGGATTTCGTCCGCGTGCTCCTCCGTTATAGCCTGGGGGGCCTCCTCGGCGGCCGGCTGGGGGGCTTCCGCCTCGGTCGGCGCAATCACCTCGGCGTTCGGGCGCTTGCCGAAGGGTTCCAACTGGCGGGCGATTTCCTTGAGCGCCGCCTGTTCGGCCGCCGACAGGCCCTCGCGGGCGCGGGTGCGGCGCTCTTCGAGCTTGACGATCTTTTCGCTCAGGTCGAGCACCGGGTCCGGCATGATGCGGATCGCGGGCTTTTCACCCTGGAAAGCGTCTTCATCCGGTGTTTCGGCGGTCGCGGGCGTCGTATCCTGCGGCGCTGCCGCATCCTCGACCGGCTCTGCTTCGATGGGCGCAGGCGCGACCGATTCGGCGATCACCGGAGCCGCGGGTGTTTCCGCCTTGGCGATGGGCGCGGCGAAAGCCATGCCCATGGCGTGCGGATCGCGCTCGGCGTCGCCGACGCGGATAATGCCGAAGCCGCGGAAACCGTCGAATTCGCGGTTGCGGGAATAGGTCGGCAAAGCGGCGAGATCCACCGGCGCGACATAATCCGTGCCTTCGATCGGCCAGCGGATGGTGCGGCCGGACCAGGTGTCGCGTCGCTCCAGGAGCCGCCCGATCTCGCCATCGGGATCGAGGCCAAGCAGATTGGCCAATTCCTTGAAGGTTTTGCCTTTGACCGCGCCGGCGCGCTCGCCCACGGTGCGGACGAATTCCTCCGACACATCCGAAAAGCGTCCGTCGGCGTCGAGTTTCCAGACGAAACGCACCGGGCGCGCGCCCTTGGTCGGGACGGAGACCGGCGCGGTTTCCCGAGGCGCGGTCGCGGCGCTCGCCGGGACTGGCTCGGCCTGCGGCGCGTCGGTTGCGGGCTCAACGATCTCTTCGCTCGCCGTCTCGACGGGATGGCCTGCGATTTCTGCTTCGGCTGCCTGATCCTGCGGCGCGTCGGCCGGGATCGGTTCCTGCTCTTGCGACGCAGATGCACCATCGAGCTCTTCGTCGCTTGGCGTCGGCGCCTCGACCTCTGCCGCCGGCTCGCCTTCCAATGCGTTGGAAGAATCCTCGACAGGCGGCGCCGATGGTTCGTTCGCCGCCGCTTCCGGAGCTGCTACGATCTCGTCGGCAATTTCGTCGGCCCCCGCGCCATCTGAGCTGTCTGCCTGCGTCGCGTCACCCGGCGGGTCCATGCGGCCCAGCACCGTTTCCACGCAGAACAGGAGGTGCAGCGCCGGATTGTCCGACAGTTTGCCGATCGCGGCCGGCAGATAACCCGCCGAGGAGGCGATCGGTCTTTTCACGAGGCCATCGGCGCTGCGCTCGACGGATGCGATCAGCGCGCGGGTGGTGTCCTCGGGCACGCCCAATGTCTGGAAGCCGGGGGACGCGGCCAGCACGACGCCGCTCGCGTCGAGCACCGCCATATGGGTGTCGGGATCGTCGAAGCCGCGCAGCATCGACTGGATGCGCGCCTCGAGGCCGCCGGCGGCCTGCGACGGCGCGGCGAACAGCACGGCTTCTTCGCCGGGACGGATCATCACCAGCGCCGCTTCCGCGCTCAACAGCTGGCTGGAGAAACCCGAGGCCACCCGCATCATCAGGTTGCGCCGGTCGCCCGGCCTGGCGAGCTGACGGGCGGCGGAGGCGAGTTGGCGGAACGATACGCCGCCGCGATCGGGGCCGTCTTCCATAAAGTCGTAAATATTGGAAAAGCCGAACAGCCGTGCGCCGTCGCCATTGGCCCAGAGCACGGCGTCGAGGTCGCGTGAAAACAGCACGATCGCTTCCCCCGCGGCGAAGCGCGCGCGCACGATCGGGTGCACGGCGATGTCGATAAAGGGATAATGGATCTGCGGCATGGCGAACCTTGAATACGCAATTACAGGCGGCTGCTACTCTTAACGCTTTATTAATAGCTCGCCCGGTCGGCAGCGTCCACCGCGCCTGCGACGAAATGCGCGGAAGGGTTAATCTTGTGCGGTGCAATAAATGTTGCAATGCACAATAAGCGATGCTATATACAGGTTACAGTGAAACATCGGCGATCCGAGATCGCCCCAAAGATCAGGATGTGACCCATGCCCGCCAAGAAGACCGACGACGTTTTCGCCATGAACGCTTTCGATCCCTCGAAGTTCACCGACAACTTCCGCGATTTTGCCGAGAAGAGCTCGGTGAAGACCAAGGAAGCGCTGGCCAAGATGAAGGAAGCGACCGAGGAAGCCGGCAAGACCGTCGAAGCCACCATGCACAGCGCCCAGACCGGCGCCGTCGAATTCGGCATGAAGGCCATCGAAATCCTCCGCGCCAACACCGAGAGCTCCTATGCTCACATGGAATCGCTGCTCGGCGTCAAATCCGTCGCCGAACTCTTCGAATTGCAGACCGCCTTCGTGCGCAAGCAGGCCGAAACCGCCGTGGCCCAGGCCAAGTCGCTGCAGGAAACCTCCAAGAAGGTCGCCGACGAAGTGACCAAGCCCGGCAAGGCCGCCGCCGAAAAGGCGATGTCCGGCTTCAAGCTTTCCGCTTGATCCACCGCTCATTCAGACTGGCGCGGGCCCCCATCGGGCGCCCGCGCTTTTTACTTTTTCCAGGCGCCAAATGAAAATTCCTGAAAAAAGTGCTTGAAATAAATCGGCGGGCCCTTTAAGTGCCCCCTCACGGATGCAGAGCATTCGGTGATGCGGTTGTAGCTCAGTTGGTTAGAGCGCAGGATTGTGGCTCCTGAGGTCGGAGGTTCGAGACCCCCCAACCGTACCACTTTTTTCCCCACTTCTACTTTACTCCCTCGAAATCGGCGTCGCCTGCGGCGCGCATCGCTTGAAAACGCCTGCGCCATCGCGCAAGTGTCGGCGTATGATGATCCATCGGAATGAATGGACGGTCGGAGAGCGGAATGAAGGCTTCACAGGATGCTGCGGGCAAGGGCAGGCTGAAGATCGGCTTCATTCTGTCGCGGTCGTTCACGCTGTCGGCTTTCGCGCTGTTCGTGGATACGCTCCGGCTCGCCAGCGACGAGGCGGACAGGTCGGGACGCAAGCTCGCGGATTGGCAGGTGCTCGGCAACACCCGGCATCTGATCGCCTCGAGCTGCGGCGTCCAAGTCGCGCCCACTTCCGATCTCGTTGATCCCCGCAGTTTCGATTACATCGCGGTGGTCGGCGGGCTTCTCAATACGTCCGCGCCGGTCGACGAGGGCACCATCGCCTATTTGAAGCGCGCCGCAAGCCTGAAGATTCCGCTGATCGGCGTCTGCACCGGCACATTCATTCTCGCCGAAGCGGGCCTGATGAAAGGCCACCAGACCTGTGTCAGCTGGCTGCATTACGACGCATTTCGCGAGCGGTTTCCCGATCTTCCGGTGCGCGCCGACCGTCTCTTCAATCTCGACCGCATGCGCGGCTCCTGCGCCGGCGGCAGCAGCGCCGCCGATATGGCCGCCACCATCGTGCGCCGCCACATCAGTTCCGACGCCGAACGCAATGCGCTCGAAGTTCTGCAGATCGAGAAGGCGCGCTCGGCGCTCGACATCCAACCGCGCCGTCCCCTGTCGATCGACAGCGACGATCCCCGCCTCAAGGCTGCGCTGATCATCATGGAGCGCAATATGGAGAATGCGCTGTCGATCCCCAAGCTCGCCGCCGCCGTCGGCGTCTCCCGCCGCCAGCTCGAAAGGCTGTTCCAGGACAAGGCGCAGAGTTCGCCGGCGCTGGTCTACAAGCGCATGCGGCTCGAAAAGGCCAAGCAGCTCCTGTTGCAGACCAAGGCGCCGCTGATCGATATCGCCACTCAGGTCGGTTACGACAACGCCTCGCATTTCGCGCGGCTGTTCCGCGAAGCCTTCGGCGAACGGCCCACCAAATTCCGCACTACCGCCAGAGATAAACCGTCGCTCGTCGTGTCGGAATCGCCGGCGAGCCTCAGCTGACCCTTTCGGGCTTATCCACAGCCCTCTCACGTTCCGGCCTGCGGCGTTTCTATCAATGCGCGCATGAACTCGAGTTCGCCGGGGCGTCCCGAGTACGGACATTTCCATGCGGTAAACGCCAGCCCTTTCATTTTAGCCAGTCTCTCTCGCCACAACCTCTTGTTATCATTATGCGCAGGCCGTCGTGGCGCAGGCGCGATCGTTCCGTTATGGCGTTGCCGTCACTCAAGGGAATGAAGAATGTCCAAGAAAATTCTGACGGTCGATGATTCCGTCACCATACTCAAAATGCTTTCTCTCACGCTCACCCAGGCAGGTTTCGAGGTCTCGCAGGCCGAAGACGGCGTCGCCGCGCTCGAGACGCTCAATGCCGATATCCCGGACCTCGTGGTCACCGACATCAACATGCCGCGGCTGGACGGCTTCGGCCTGATCGAGCGCATAAGGCGCGATCAGCGCTATCGGGGCATGCCCATTCTCGTCTTGACCACGGAGAGCGACGCGCAGAAGAAAGAGAAGGCGCGCAAGGCCGGGGCCACCGGCTGGATCGTCAAGCCGTTCGATCCCAGCAAGCTCGTCGACGCCATCGCCCGCGTCACCGCGTGAGCTTCGGCGCGCAGCGCGCCGTTCGTGCTTCATCGAGAATGTCCGCCGATCCGTGATCACGGGCTTGACAAGGCCCAAGTGATCGTCATTTAATCATGGCGTTCGTTTAGGCAAAGTCCTGACGATAACATGACTCTCGAAGTCGCTGGGCAATATCGCCCCCATAACGCCCCTCGGCCGAGGGACCCGCGTTATGGGGTTTTTCGTGTTTGGGGTTGTGATGCGCGAGCCGTTCAAGATTGGCGTTCTCTACTCGACCACCGGTCCTTATGGTGCGATGGGACGGGATGCGCGCGACGGCGCGGAATTCGCCTTCGACGACTATCGCAAGCGCGGCGGCGACGCCGTCGAGCTCGTCTTCTTCGATCCGCATGCCGATCTCGCCGCCTATCTCGACGGCGCGCGCAGCCTGATCCGTGATCACGGTTGCCGGCATATCGTCGGCACCATCACCTCGGCGGCGCGCAAAGAGGTCATTCCGCTGGCCGAGAAACATGACGGCCTGCTCTGGTATATGTGCCCCTATGAAGGCTTCGAGGCCAATGAGAACGTCATCTATATCGGCGGCTGCCCCAACCAGCATCTGATCCCGCTGTTCGAACATCTCGTGCCGCGCCACGGCGCCAATCCCTATCTGGTCGGCGCCAATTATGTCTGGGGCTGGGAAATGAACCGGCTGGCGCGCGAGCTGGTCGCCAATGCCGGCGGCCGGGTTCTGGGAGAGCGCTATCTGCCGCTCGAGGAGACGGCGGTGGAGCGCATCATCGCCGACATCGCCGAGAAGCGTCCGAGCTTCATTCTCAACAATCTCATCGGACCCTCGAGCTACGCTTTCCTCGCCGCGATGCGCGAACTGGGCGATCGTGATCCCGCCTTCCTGCCGGAAAACTGCCCGGTCGCCAGCTGCGACCTGCAGGAATGCGAGCTCGAGGACATCGCCGCGGGCGCCGCGATCGGCCAGCTCTGCGCCGCCTCCTATTTCGACAGTCTGGACAGCGATGAAAATCGCGCCTTCAAGGCGCGGATGCGCGGCTGGCGTCCCCAGGAGCGGGTGGCCTCCAGCGTGTTTGCGAGCGCATATACCGCCACCAGCCTGTGCGTCGCCGCGATCGAGGCGGCCCGAGCCGACGAACCCGCTCTGGTGCGCGCGGAACTGATGGCGAAAAGCTGGAAAACGCCGTTCGGAGACATGCATTTCGATCCGGACACCAATCACGCTGCGCTGCCGTTCCATCTCGGCCGTATCAATGATCATAGTGGTTTCGATGTGATCGCCTCGCGTCCGGCGCTGGCGGCCGATCCCTATCTGACCGGCGCGAGCCGGAAGCCGGCTCCCAAATTGAGGGTGGTGTCATGATGACCAAGACGCCCAATTTCGCCGGCTGGCGCGCCATGATCCTGTCTCAGGAAGACGGCAATACCGACAAGCTCACCCGCCAGCTCAAGCTGCTCGGCCTCGACGTGACGCGCCAATGGCGTCCGCTCGACGGCGCGGCGTTGCCCGATCTCGTGCTCGTCGACGCCGACCAGGGCTGGGACGAGCTTCTTCCCTGGCGAAGCGGGCGGCCGGCGCGTCCGGTCATCGCGCTTCTCGGCTCGGAAGCGCCCGGGCGCATCGCCTGGGCCATCGGCCAGGGGGCAGGCGCGATCATCGCCAAGCCGGTTTCGGCGGCCGCCATCTATCCGGCCCTGGTTTTGTCCGTGTCGATTCACGAGGAGCGGCACGAGGCTGAGCGCAGAATAGCCTATCTCGAAGAACGCCTGAAGCTTCGTCCTGTCGTCTTCGCGGCGCTGGCGCGCCTCAAGGAGGAGCGTGGCTTCGACGACGACCGCGCCTATGCCGCGCTGAGGGACTGCGCCATGCGTCGCCGCATGCCCATCGAACAGATCGCCGCCTTCTTTCTCGGCGGCTCCGAACCCCTGCGCGAGGTGGGTTGATGCGCGTTCTCAAGGAAATCTTTCGCCAGCCGGCGGCGCTGTTCGGCCTCATCGTGGTGGTCGCCGTCGTGGTCCTCGCGCTCGCTGCGCCGCTGATCGCGCCCTATGATCCCGACAACCAGATGTTCGACGGCCTGACGCTCGAAGGCGCGCCGATGCCGCCGGGCGGTCCGTTCCTGCTCGGCACCGATACGCTCGGCCGCGACTTGTTCTCCCGGCTGCTCTATGGCGCGCGGACCTCGCTGGTCATCGGCCTTGTCGCCAATGGCATCGCCGTCTGCATCGGGCTCCTGGTCGGGGTCATAGCCGGCTATCTGCGCGGGCTCGCCGGCAATCTGCTCATGCGCTTCACCGATCTGATGATGGCCTTCCCGGCGCTGTTGCTCGCCATCGTGCTTGCCGCGCTTCTCAAGCCCAGCCTGTGGATCGTCGCCATGGTGATTGCGCTGGTCAACTGGGTGCAGGTGGCGCGCATCGTCTATACCGAGACGCGCGGACTGGTGGAGCGGGATTTCATCATGGCGGAACGCGCGCTCGGCGCCGGCCATGGGCGCATTCTCTTCCTGCATATCCTGCCGCATCTCGCGCCGACGGCCATCGTCTGGGGAACGCTCGGCATCGCCACCACCGTTCTGCTCGAAGCGACCCTGTCCTTCCTCGGCATCGGCGTGCAGCCGCCGCAACCGTCCTGGGGCAATATCATCTTCGAAAGCCAGAGCTATTTCCAGGCCGCGCCCTGGCTGGTCTTCTTCCCCGGCGCAGTGATCCTGTTGACGGCGCTCGCCTTCAACCTCGTCGGCGACGCGCTGCGCGACATTCTCGATCCGACCCAACGGGGGAGAGGCTGATGCTGAGCGTCTTCGCCAAGCGGCTGATCCAGTCCGCCGCCATCCTGTTCGGCGTCGCCGCCATCACCTTCGTGCTGCTCTATGCGCTGCCGGCAGATCCCGCTCGCATGATCGCCGGCCGCAGCGCCACCGCGCAGACGGTCGCCAATATCCGCCACGAGCTCGGCCTCGATCAGCCGCTGCTGTTGCAATTCGCCCACTACGTGATGGGCCTCGTCCAGGGGGATCTCGGCCGCTCCTATGCGCAGAAGACCGAGGTGATCACGCTGATCATGGCCCGATTGCCCGCGACGCTGACGCTGATGGCCGCCGGCATCTTCGTCGAGGTGCTTCTCGGCACGGCGCTCGGCGTGCTGGCGGCGCTCAATCGCGGCGGGCTTATTGACCGTCTGGTGATGATGTCGGCTTTCGTCGGCGTCTCGGCCCCGCAATTCGTCGTGGCGCTGTTGTTGCTCTACGTCTTTGCCGCCACGCTCGGCTGGCTTCCGATGAGCGGCTACGGCACATTTGCCCATGTCGTGCTGCCGGCCATGACGCTCGGCCTGCTGGGCGCCGGCTGGTATGCCCGCATGGTGCGGTCGGCAATGATCGACGTGCTCAATCAGGATTATATCCGCACCGCCCGCGCCAAGGGTCTCTCTGCGCGGCGTGTGGTGTTGCGCCATGCGTTGCCCAACGCCGTGCTGCCGATCATCGCCATGATCGGCATCGATATCGGCCAGTTCATGGGCGGCGTGGTGGTCGTGGAGGCGGTCTATGGCTGGCCGGGCATCGGCCAGCTCGCCTGGCAGGCGATCCAGCAGGTCGATATTCCCATCATCATGGGCGTCACCCTGACTTCGGCGCTCGCCATCATCATCGGCAATCTCATTGCCGACCTCATCGCGCCGGTCATCGATCCGCGCATCCGTTCACACTGAAGCTCAGGAAAAAGGGGAACACAAGACATGTTCAGAAACTGGCTACTCGGAACGACCGCCGCCGCCGTCATGGCGCTCTCGCCCTTCGTGGCGCAGGCGCAGGACACGCCGGCCCAAGGCGGCGACATCGTCGTCACCTATAAGGACGACATCACCACGCTCGACCCCGCCATCGGCTATGACTGGGTGAACTGGTCGCTGATCAAGAGCCTCTATTCGCGGCTGATGGATTACGAGCCCGGCACCGCAAACCTCAAGCCGTCGCTGGCCGAAAGCTTCGAAGTCGCGCCGGATGGCCTGACCTACACGTTCAAGCTCCGCAAGGGCGTGAAATTCTCCAACGGCCGCGAAGTCGTGGCCGCGGACGTGAAATATTCGATCGAACGCGCCGTCAATCCGAAGACGCAGGGCCCCGGCGCCGGCTTCTTCGGCGCGATCAAGGGCTTTGACGAATTGACCGGCGGCAAGAGCGAGATGCTTTCGGGCATCGAGACGCCCGACGTCTCGACCGTCGTCTTCCATCTGTCGCGTCCCGACGCCACCTTCCTGCATGTGCTGGCGATCAACTTCGCCTCGATCGTGCCGAAGGAAGCCGTTGAGGCCGCCGCAGGCGATTTCGGCAAGAAGCCCGTCGGTTCCGGCCCGTTCGTCCTCAAGGACTGGACGATCGGCCAGAAGCTCGAATTCGACCGCAATCCCGACTATTTCGTCAAGGACGTGCCGCATGTCGACAAGGTGACCGTCGAAGTCGGTCAGGAGCCGCTGGTGGCGCTTCTGCGTCTGCAGAAGGGCGAAGTCGACATCGCCGGCGACGGTATTCCGCCGGCGAAGTTCCTGGAAATCAAGAACTCGCCCGAAGGCAAGCAGATGATCGTCGACGGCGAGCAGCTGCATACCGGCTACATCACGCTCAACACCAAGGTGAAGCCCTTCGACAACGTCAAGGTGCGCCAGGCGGTCAACATGGCGGTCAACAAGGAGCGCATCACCCGTATTCTCAACGGTCGCGCGACGCCCGCCAACCAGCCGCTGCCGCCTTTGATGCCGGGTTATGACAAGAGCTTTCCGGGCTATGCCTTCGACGTAGAGAAGGCCAAGGCGCTGCTCGCCGAAGCCGGCTATCCCGACGGCTTCGAAACCGTGCTCTTCTCCACCAACACCGATCCGCAGCCGCGCATCGCCCAGGCGATCCAGCAGGATCTCGCCGCCATCGGCGTCAAGGCCGAAGTCCGCGCGCTCGCCCAGGGCAATGTCATCGCCGCCGGCGGCACGGAAGGCGAAGCGCCGATGATCTGGTCGGGCGGCATGGCCTGGATCGCCGACTTCCCGGATCCGTCCAACTTCTACGGCCCGATCCTCGGCTGCGCCGGCGCGGTCCAAGGCGGCTGGAACTGGTCCTGGTACTGCAACGCCGATCTCGACAAGCGCGCGGTGGAGGCCGACTCGATGTCCGATCCGGCCAAGGTCGCCGAGCGTCAGCAGGCCTGGGGCAAGATCTTCACCGACATCATGGCCGACGCCCCCTGGGTGCCCGTCATCAACGAACGCCGCGTCGTCGCCAAGTCCATGCGCATGGGCGGCGCCGACAATATCTACATCGACCCCACCCGCGTCATCAACTACGACGCGATCTATGTGAAGCCCTGAGACGGGTCTGAGGCTGCCCCTCATCCGGCTGCCGCCACCTTCTCCCCGCATATGCGGGGAGAAGGGAGATGGAGCGCCGTCCTTGCCGCATCCGCCTTCTCCTTGTTTTACGGGGAGAAGGTCCCGGCAGGGGGATGAGGGGCCGTCTTCCAAAAATCAATCCTCGGAGGACACCCCATGTGCGTCGCTTGCACCCACACCATCCACCGCGCCCAGCATAATTTCGGCTGGAACAAGGATTTCCCGCCGGCGCTGACCGCCAAGCCGGGCGAGACCATCCTGTTCGAATGCATGGATTCGTCCGGCGGCCAGATCGGACGGGACGCCAATCTCGAGACGCTTGCGACGCTCGATTTCGGCAAGATCAATCCGGTGTCCGGCCCTGTTTATGTCGAGGGCGCCGAGCCCGGCGACGCGCTGAAGGTCACTATCCGCAAATTCCACCCCTGCGGCTATGGCTGGACCGCCAATATTCCCGGCTTCGGTCTGCTGGCGGATCAGTTCAAGGATCCGGCGCTGCATGTCTGGTCCTATGACCAGAACACGATGGCGCCCTCGGCCTTCGGGCCCGGCGGTCGCGTGCCGCTCAAGCCGTTCACGGGCACGATCGGCGTCGCCCCGGCGGAGGCTGGCCTTCATTCGGTCGTGCCGCCCCGCCGGGTCGGCGGCAATATGGACATCCGCGATCTCACCGCCGGCGTGACGCTCTATCTGCCGGTCGAGGTCGAGGGCGCGCTGTTCTCGGTCGGCGACACCCATGCCGCACAGGGCGATGGCGAAGTCTGCGGCACCGCGATCGAAAGCCAGATGAATGTCGAACTGACGCTCGATCTCGTCAAGGGCGCCAACCTCAAGACGCCGCGCTTCACCACCACCGAGCCGGTGACCCGCCATCTCGACGGCGCGGGCTATGAGGTGACGACCGGCATCGGCCCGGACCTGATGACCGGCGCACGCGAAGCGGTGATGCGGATGATCGATCTGCTGACCGCCGAGCACGGCTACAGCGCCGTCGACGCCTATATGCTCTGCTCCGTGTGCGGCGATCTGCGCATCAGCGAAATCGTCGACATGCCCAACTGGGTCGTGTCCTTCTACTTCCCGAGGATCGTGCTCGCGTGACGCCAATGACTTCGCCCGCCACCGTTCTTTCCGTCCGCAATCTCACGGTCGACGCCCGCACGCCCGAAGGCCTGAAGCGCATTCTCGACGATGTCAGCTTCGACCTTCAGCCGGGCGAAACGCTGTGCCTTGCGGGGGAATCCGGGTCGGGAAAGTCGGTGACTTCGCTCGCCATCATGGGACTTTTGCCCAAGGCGTCTCTTAAAGTCGGTTCGGGGCAGATCCTGCTGTCGGGCCGCGATCTTCTCGGCCTCTCCCACCGCGCGCTCCGGCAAGTGCGCGGCGGCGAGGCGGCGATGATCTTCCAGGAGCCGATGACGTCGCTCAACCCGGTGATGACTATCGGCGCCCAGCTCGAAGAGGCGATCCGCGAGCATCAGAAAGACGCCGCCGAAAGCGCTTCCTCGATCGCCCGCTCCATGCTGGAAGCGGTGCATATGACCAAGCCCGCCGAGCGGCTCGCGCAATATCCGCATGAACTCTCCGGCGGCATGCGCCAGCGCGTGATGATCGCCATGGCGCTGTCCTGCCGCCCCAAACTGCTGATCGCCGACGAGCCGACCACGGCGCTGGATGTGACCGTGCAGGCGCAGATCCTGACGCTGATGCGCGAGCTCCGGCGCGAATTCAACACTTCGATCCTGATGATCACCCACGACATGGGCGTGGTGGCCGAAATGGCCGATCGCGTCGCCATCATGCAACGCGGCCGGATCGTCGAGCAGGGCGATGCGCTCGACATCTTCGACCGCCCGCGCGAAAACTATACGCAGGAATTGCTGGCCGCCGTGCCCCGTCTCGGCGCCCATGCCGGCACGGATGCGCCGCCGCGCGTCACCGACGCCGCCCTGCCGCCCAAAGCGGCTGCGCCCGTGCTCGAAGTCCGCGATCTCTCGATCACCTATGGCGTAAAGGCGGGCTGGTTCGGCAAGGGCAAGGCCAATCCGCCGACGGTGGACCAGATCAGCTTTTCGATCGAGCCGGGCCAGACGCTCGGGCTGGTCGGCGAAAGCGGTTCGGGCAAATCCACCACCGGCAAGGCGGTGCTCAGCCTCATCCCCTTCACCGGCAGCGTCAAACTGGCGGGACAGGAGATCTCCGGCCTGTCGCCTGCGGCGCTCCGGCCCCTGCGCCGCGCCGCGCAGATGATCTTCCAGGACCCCTACGCCTCGCTCGATCCGCGCATGAGCGTCGGCGCGGCGATCGCCGAACCTCTAGTGATCCACGACATCGGCGACGCCGGCGAACGTCGTGACCGGGTCGCGGCGCTTTTGAAGCGCGTCGGCCTGACGCCGGACGCCGCCAGCCGCTATCCGCATGAATTTTCCGGCGGCCAGCGCCAGCGCATCTGCATCGCCCGCGCGCTCGCGCTCGAGCCGAAACTCATCGTCGCGGACGAAAGCGTCGCCGCGCTCGATGTCTCCGTCCGCGCCCGCGTGCTCGATCTCATGCTGGAGCTCCAGGAGCAGATGGGGCTCGCTTATCTGTTCATCTCCCACGACATGGCGGTCATCGAAAAGATGTCGCACCACGTCGCGGTGATGCGGGGCGGCAAGATCGTCGAAATGGGCGCACGCCGCGCGGTGTTCGAGAATCCGCGCGACGACTATACCCGCGGCCTTATGGCGGCCGTGCCGATCCCGGATCCGAAGCTTTATCGCAGCGCGCCGGCGACAAAAGTCGGCTGATGCGCAGCGAGATCGGCGGGAGAGGGGCGCCGCCGGTCTCGTTCATGTCCGCGAGCCCTGGTCGAGCCGGGCAATCCGCTTCCTGCTCGGCCGGAAGGAAGGACCAGAGCTCATGCGCGCTTTCGATCTTCTCGTGTGGGACTGCCCGACTATCGCGTCGTCGCACGCAGAGCCGCCTGCAGCAGGACAACCAAACGGGCAAGGCGGACACCGTCTTCAGGCGATCCACCCGTTGCGCCGCCAGGCGGCCGGCGTCTGGCCCGTGACGCGCCGAAAGACGCGGCAGAGATGCGATTGGTCGGCGAAGCCGCAATCGAGGGCAATTTCGCATAGGGGCGTGTCGGTGGTCAGCATCAACTGCTTGGCATGATCGATGCGCCGCCGGCAGATATAGTCGTGCGGAGATGTTCCGAAGCTGGCTCGAAAGGCGGCGGAGAAATAGCTGGTGCTCAGGCGCGTGATCTGGGCCAGGTCGTCGATATTGATGCGTCCTGTAAGCTCTTCGTCGATGTGCCGCCTGACTCGACTGACCTGCCAGGGAGCCAACCCGCCGCGCATCAAGCGCGCTGGATTTGCGGGCAAATCAGGGCTTGCGACGAGCGCAGACGCTTTCCGGATAAGGTCGATCGCGGTGTCGTCGTCCTGCGCCACGAGGGACATCACATGCGCGAGCAGGCGGGTGAGATGGTTGTGTTGCGAGGCCGGCGAAGCGGCGCCGCCCGGCGCGCGGTGAAGGCTGTCGTCGATCTGAAACTGAAGTGCTGACATAACGATCCCCATTCGCTTTGATGTATGGGACGATCTTCGTGCGAACAGCGGTTCAAGAAAATTGTACGGGAATTGATCGGCGTCAGACTGCAGTGCTAGCTTCGCATACCTGTGTATAGTTGCGGCGGCCTCGGCGCCGGTTTTAAACAGGCTGAATACTCATTAGCCGTGGAAGGCGAAGGATGTCCGTGAGCCCCCTCGTTCTGGTCGTCGATGACGAGCAGCTCGTCCGCAGTTCCGTCGATAGCCTGCTGCGCTCGGTCGGCTACCAGGTGAAGTGCTATGCCGCCCCGCTTGACCTCTGCCGCGATGTGCAAAGCCTGGAAGACGCCGATTGCCTGATCCTCGACGTTCGCCTTCCCTTCACCAGCGGCCTCGATTTCCAGCAGAAACTTTCGGAGATGGGCGTCGAAATCCCGATCGTCTTCGTAACCGGCCATGGCGACATCCCGATGTCGGTCAGGGCGATGAAGGCCGGGGCCGCAGACTTCCTGCCGAAACCCTTCAGGGATCAGGACATGCTCGACGCCGTCGCCGCCGCCTGCCTGACTCGGGCTGCGGCCAAAAGCGAGGCCAAGCTCGAGGCGGAACTGAAGGAGCGATTTTTCTCGCTCACCCCGCGGGAGCGCCAGATCATGGAAATGGCGACAAGCGGCCTGATGAACAAGCAGATTGCCGGTGAGCTCGATCTGAGCGAGATCACCGTCAAGATCCATCGCGGCAAGATCATGCGCAAGATGATGGCCAAAACCTTCGCCGATCTGGTGAAAATGTCGGAGGCCATCGCGCGAAACCAGGGTGCGCCCGCAGGGCGATAAACTCAGGTATAATCGATAAAGTTATAAAACCGTTATATCAAGGCATGCGAGGTAAACCCGGTTTCGGCCGGAGATTGGCAGATCAAGGTGCATGCTTCCAGGCTGATTTCAGTGATCGACGACGAGGTCGAAGTGCTTCGCGCAACAAGCAGCCTCCTGCGATCCTGCGGCTTCGACGTTGCGACCTTCTCTTCCGCCGAGGATTTCCTCCATTCGACGAGCAATGGTCGCTCAGCCTGTCTGATTTCGGATGTGCAAATGCCGGGAATGACCGGCGTCGAGCTTTTCGTGGCCTTGCGCGAACGCCATGACCCCGTGCCGGTCATCTTCATCACAGCCTTTGCCGAAGGCCCCGTCCGTCAGCAGATCGAGGCGCCCGTCTGCGTGCTTCAAAAACCTTATCAGGCGGAAGCTCTGATCGCCTGCATCGAAAAAGCGATCAGCATTCAATCCGAGACCTGAGGACGTGCGGGGGCGTCCCGACGCGGTTGCGCCATCCGTCGCGACGGAAAACCCCACTGCGGAGCGCCCGGGGCGCAGACAAGCAAAGGCCGCCGCGGGTGAGGCGGCGGCCCGTTTGAAGGCTCGATCTCAGCTCTTGACGAAGGCCAGGAGGTCCGGATTGATGACGTCGGCATTGACGGTCAGCATGCCGTGCGAGAAGCCCTTATAGACCTTGAGCGTGCCGTTCTTGAGCAACTTGACCGAGATTTCGGCGGAAGCTGCGATCGGAACGATCTGGTCGTCGTCGCCATGCATCACCAGCGTCGGCACGGAGATGTTCTTGAGGTCTTCGGTCTGGTCGGTTTCCGAGAAGGCCTTGATGCCGTCGTAATGGGCCTTGGCGCCGCCCATCATGCCCTGGCGCCACCAATTCTGGATCACGCCTTCATGCACGGTCGCGCCGTCCCGATTGAAGCCGTAAAACGGGCCTGCCGGCACGTCGCGGAAGAACTGCGCCCGGTTAGCGGCAAGGGCGGCGCGGAAACCGTCGAATACTTCGATCGGCAAGCCGCCCGGATAGGCTTCGGTCTTCACCATGATCGGCGGGATGGCGGCGACCAGGACGGCTTTCGCGACACGGCCCTGAGGTTCGCCGAAGTTGGCGACATAGCGGGCCACTTCGCCGCCGCCGGTGGAATGGCCGATGTGAACTGCGTTGCGCAGGTCGAGCTTTTCGAAAACCGCCGAGGCGTCGGCGGCGTAGTGGTCGAGATCGTGACCCTCGCTGACCTGCTGCGACCGGCCATGGCCACGGCGGTCATGGGCGACGACGCGGTAGCCGTTCAGAAGGAAGAACAGCATCTGCGCATCCCAGTCGTCGGACGAAAGAGGCCAGCCGTGATGGAAGACGATCGGCTGCGCATCCTTCGGACCCCAGTCCTTGTAGAAGATGTCGACGCCGTCCTTGGTGGTGACGAAGTTCTCGGTCATTGATATCGTTCCTTCCTGTTGAAGTGCGTTGAGGGTTTCCGAGGCAAAGACCGGTAGCGTCGTTGCCAGCGAAAGGGTGGCGCCCGCGAGCAGTGCCTGCCGCCGAGACATGAGGAATTCGTATTTCTGATCCATCGCTTGGTTCCTGCTGATTGGATGATCCGAGACTAAGGCTTGGCCGCCGCGCGCTCTTGTCGCCTCGGCCGGTTTTTTGGACGTTTGGCCGCTCGCCGTCGGGCGGCGAGAAGAAAGGCTGCGACCTGCCGAGATGCTCGGAGAAGGGATCGCTCGGGCCTTTGCGCGCCTGGCCCTGAGGCATCGCCCATCGCCGTCATCGTCTTCTTCCTACACAGCCCAGCACGAGCAGCCGAGCGCGCCGAAGAATCCCTTGAGGTCGCCGATGGGAAGGCTGGAGGTCCAGGAGCCCGCATGATCGTGGCCATGCACGCCGCAGTCCTTGGCGCAGCCGCAGGACGAGATCGCGTGGCGTCGCAGGGAGTGTCGTCCCGCCCCTTGCGGTTCACCCCAGGCGGCATAGCCGCCGAAAGTTCTCACGGGCGACCAGTCGGGCATGGCGGGAGGAATTGGCGGCGCGTCGATCCCGCTGAAGTCCCCGGCGCCATAGACGACCTTGCCGCCGACGATGGTGAGGTCGGAGGTCAGGAAGGAAATCTCGTCCTCGGAGCAGGAGAAATAGTCCTTGCTCGGTACGATCAGGTCGGCGAACTGTCCAGCCTCGATCCGACCCTTGCGCCCTTCTTCATTGCTGAACCACTGGACCTTTTCGGTCCACATGCGCAGCGCCGTCTCCCGGTCCAGGCAGTTCTGCCGCGGATAGAGGTTCATGCCGCCCACGGTCTTGCCTGTGATCATCCATGCGAGTGAGACCCAAGGATTGTAGGAGGCGACGCGGGTCGCATCTGTGCCTGCAGACACGTGCACGCCGCGATCCAGCATCTTGGCGATCGGCGGCGTTGCTTCGGCGGCGCCATGGCCGTATTGCTCGACGAAGTATTCGCCCTGATAGGCCATGCGGTGCTGCACTGCGATCCCGCCGCCGAGAGCCGCCACCCGATCAATCGAGCGATCGGAAATTGTTTCCGCATGGTCGAAGAACCAGTTGATGCCGTCGAGAGGCGTGTCGCGGTCGACCTTTTCGAAGACGTCGAGCGCCCGCGAGATGGTCTCGTCATAGGTCGCATGCATGCGCCACGGCCAGCGGTTCTGCGCAAGCACGCGCACCACCTCTTCGAGATCGTCTTCCATCTCCGGCGGCATGTCCGGGCGCGGCTGGCGGAAGTCTTCGAAGTCGGCGGCGGAGAAGACCAGCATCTCGCCGGCCCCGTTGTGGCGGAAGTAGTCGTTGCCCTGCTTGTAGGTGACCGAAGAGGTCCAACGAAGAAAGTCTTCCTTCTCCTCCTTGGGCTTTTGCGTGAACAGATTGTAGGCGAGCCTGACAGTCAGCAGACCCTCGTCCGCCAGCTTCTGGATGACGGCGTAGTCGTCCGGATAGTTCTGGAACCCGCCGCCGGCGTCGATGACGGCGGTCACCCCCAGACGGTTGAGCTCACGCATGAAGTGGCGCGTCGAATTCACCTGATAGTCGAAGGGAAGCTTCGGCCCCTTGGCCAGCGTGGCGTAGAGAAGGCCGGCATTGGGTTTGGCGAGCAGCAGCCCGGTCGGATTGCCGGCGGCGTCTCGCGTGATCTCGCCGCCCGGGGGATCTTTCGTCTCCTTGGTGTAGCCGACGGCGCGCAAGGCGGCGGCGTTGAGGAGGGCGCGGTCGTAGAGATGCAGCAGGAAGACGGGCGTGTCGGGCGCGATCGCATTGATTTCGTCGATTGTCGGCAAACGCTTCTCGACGAACTGATGCTCGGTGAAACCGCCGATCACCCGCACCCATTGGGGAGCCGGCGTCACCGCCACCTGGCGCCGCAGCATGTCCATCGCATCGGCAAGCGAGCGAATTCCGTCCCAGCGCAGTTCCATGTTGAAGTTGAGCCCGCCGCGAACGACATGGGTGTGATTGTCGTTGAGTCCCGGCAAAACGCGTTTGCCGCGCAAATCGACGGTCTTCGTCTGCGGCCCGGCATGTCTCATGATCTCGGCGTCGGCGCCAACGGCGAGAAACTTGCCGTCCTTGATCGCAATCGCCGTTGCCGACGGGTTGGAGCGGTCGAGCGTGGTCACGAGTCCGTGGTAGAGGATGAGGTCGGCATCCATCACAATATTCCTTTTGACATGGGAGGGCATAGGGGCTCGAACTGAAAGCTCAGCCCGCCCGGTCCTGCGGCCTGCGGGTCTCGCCGAGGTCCGTCGTGGTCCGTGTTTCGGGTTGCTTCGGGAGCAATGAAGCGATCGGTTGCCGGACGAGAGCGCCTCTGGCGAGCGGCACGATCTGTTCGCCGATCAGGATGCCGAGAAGGCCGACCAGCGCGATGACCGGCGGGGCAGGGGAGCGCACGTTGAGCACGCCGTAGATCACGCCGACGAGCAGGCCCGCTGCGAGTGAGATGAGGTAGAGTTTCATCACCGTTTCCTTTCGGCGTAAGATCGACTGCATGTCGTAGAGTTGTCGGCGCATGGTCCACCTACGCCTGGCGCGGGAGGGGAGCCGCGCCAGGCGTGGTTGGTCGTTCCGGTTGGGAGGCGGGACGCGGAACGACAGGCGGTGACCGCGTCAGTGACCTTCGGCCGCGTTGAACATCGTCTTGGCGTAGGTCACGCCGAGGCCGTAGGTGCCGCCGAGTTTCTTCGCGATGCCGGTCGTCGCCTCGTAGGTCTCCGCGCGCGCCCAGTCGCGCTGCAATTCGAGCAGATACTGGAGCGAGGTCATCGGCTGAGCGCCGGCCTGCACCATGCGATCCATCGCGCGGTCATGCGCTTCCGCGCTCACGTCGCCGCAGGCGTCGGCGATGACATAGACGTCGAAACCCTGGTCGAGCGCCGAAAGGGCGGGGCCGACGATGCACACGCTCGTCCAGAGGCCACAAAGCACGATCCGCTTCTTGGCGATGCGGTTGACATCGGCGATGACGGCCGCGTCTTCCCAGGTGTTCATAGACGTGCGGTCCAGCATCGGCCGACCGGGGAAAGCGCTCGTGATCTCGTCGAACATCGGGCCGGAGAAGCTCTTTTCGGCGACGGTGGTCAGGATGGTCGAGACGTCGAAGGTCTTGGCGGCATTGGCGACGAGCGCGGCATTGGTGCGCAGGTTGACGGCATCGATGCTCTTCGTGGCAAAGGCCATCTGGGACTGAAAGTCGATCATGATCAGCGTGTGATCGGCTGCGGTCAGGAGGCGGGCGCCGGGAGCGGCTTTGGCTTCAATGGTCATTTTTCGTGTCCTCGGTGCTTGAGAGAAGCTTTGACGAGGAGAGAATGCCAGCGGAAGCCGAGCGTCTCTTGTCGGTTACTCGGCCGTTTTGGACGTTTCGTCGATCTTGGTGAGCGACCGCAGCCGCGAGGGTCGCTCGTTCATTGAGAGCGATGTCGCGCGGACCCTCCGGGCCCTTCCGCGAGATCATGGCGGAGAACCCGATCTGACAAAAACTAACTGTTTCTGTTCGAAGTGCTGGCTGTTATTTGGGATGGTCGATAGACAGAAAGCGGGATCCAACTGCTCCTCTGACAAGAGGAGTTTTGATATTCGGAGATCGAGGTGCCATCAACTGCGGCAGTGCAAGCGCTTGACGAAACCTGGCTGCAAGCCTGCAGCCGTGTAACCGTCTGGCAGTCCTTGTCGGTCAATTTGTATCGCCTCTCCCAAGGTTCCTCCGCTTGGGATGCGCTCAGCCTGCCTTACGCCAGAGACGGAGCGCGGTCGTCGCAGGCCGATGGCCCCCTGCGTCGCTACGCCAATTCGGATGCGTGGCTCGACGCACCGGTGGCCATACTGGAGGAGGCCGAGCATCGCCTGCTGGTGTTCGACAGCGCGAGCATCGGTCTCGAGCTTCAGTCGCCTTCGCGCGCGCCCCTGGCCGAGTTTTTACCCTTGGCGCTTTCGATGGTCCGGACGCTCGCGGCTGCGCATGCCGACGGCGCGGCGCTGGGGTCGCTGCATCCGATCGACTTTGCCATCGATGGCCATGGCGACCTTCGGTTGAGGGCGGCGTCGACGACTGCGTCCGGGCAGCCGCTCGGCGTCATCAATGACATCATCTATCGCGCACCCGAGCAATTGAGGCCCGTAGCCCCGCAATACGACAGTCGCAGCGACCTTTATGCGCTCGGCATGATCCTGTTCAGGCATTTGACCGGGATCTTTCCGCTGGCGGCCAACTCCCCGGTGGAATGGCGCCATGCCCATCTTGCGCTTGCGCCGATGGACGCCAGCGGCATGTTCCCGGACCTGCCGCCGGTGATCGGGCAGATCCTCAAGCGTCTGCTCGCCAAGGAGCCGACCGCTCGATACCAGACGGCCCTCGCGCTGGAGGTCGATCTTTCGCGCTGCGAACAGGAATGGCGCGAAAACCGAGCCATCGGCAATTTCGAGATCGGTCGCGTCGACACACCCTTCGCGCAGCTCGGAACCTCGACGCTTTTCGGCCGTGGCGAGGAGGAAGAGATCCTCGCCAACGTGTTCGAGCGTTTTCTGGATCACGGCAAGCCGTCGATGATCTCGGTGCACGGCCAGCCCGGCGTCGGCAAGTCCAGCCTCATCCAGAGCCTCGGAAAAGGGGCCGCCGAACAGGCGCTGTTCCTTCAAGGCAAAAGCGACCAGCATCAGTCGGAATTGCCCTATGCCCCGATCGTGCAGGCGATCAGCGGCTTCATCGACGCGGCGATGCGCGCCGACCATTCGACGCTGGCGTCGCTCCGCAAGGCTCTTGCTCGCGAGTTGCAGGGCAACGCCGCGCTGCTCGTTGACCTCCTGCCTTCCATGGAAATCCTCACCGGTCCGCAGTCGATGCGAACGGAGCCAACCGGTCCACTGGTCCAGCTTCGCTTGCAGCGGGCGTTGCGCACGGTTCTGTCGGTCGCTGCAGCGACCATCAGGCCACTCGTCCTGTTTCTCGATGACATACAATGGGCCGATGAAGCCACCCGCTCGTTCCTTTCGGCGCTCATAAGCGAGCCGGTCACGGGGCTGCTCCTGGTCGTTGCCCGGCGCGACCAGTCCGGAGAGGCGCAAGCCTTGTCGGAACGGCTCCTGGCGGATGCTCGCATGTCCATGGCCGAACTGGCCGAGCTCTATTTGCGCCCGCTCTCACTTCAATCCACCCGCCAGATGCTCGAAACGATCTTCTCGGACGCCCCGGACGGTCTCGCGGATCTCGCCGAGACCTTGCACCAGAAGACAGGGGGAAATCCATTCTACCTGCGAAGGCTGCTGCAGGCTCTGGTGCAGGACGGCGTCGTCTATTTCTCCTCTGGTCGGAGGGCATGGCGTTGCCGGGTCGAAGACGTGGCGCGCTATCCCGCGAGCGAGAACATCATCTCCTTCGTCACCGACCGTCTCGAAAAGGAGGGGAACGAAGCGCTTCGGCTGTTGCAGACGATGGCCTGCATCGGCCCCGAAGCGGAAAAGACCGTTCTCGCCAGCGCCCTCGGCCTGTCTGCCGAAAGCCTGGCCCAGCTCGCCGCACCTTTGGCGCGCTCCGGATTCGTCGTCCTGTCGCCGGCGAAACTGAGTTTCGCCCATGATCGCATCCAGGAGGCGGCCTATTCGCTGCTCGATGCGGAAGAACGGCGCGCGCGCCATCTGCATCTGGTCGATGTGATGATGTCGCTGTCGGACGGCCCGACGAACGCCTCGGCCTTTGCCATGGCCAATCAGATCGAGCAATGTAGAGACGAACATCTGCCGATTGAAAAGCGTAAGCTGTTCATTGGGGCGCTTCTGGCTGCGCTTGGCCACGCAAGGCGGTCGGCAGCCTTCGGTCAGGCGGTCCGCTACGGCGAGACCGCCGTCAGCCTGATCCAGGAAGATCTCTGGGGAGACGACTACGCGCTGGCGTTCCGAGCGCATATTCTGTTGTGCGAGGCGTTGCTGGGCGCCGCCTCGCTTGAAGAAGCCGAGACCCGGCTCAAGCAACTCCTTCCATATGCGAGATCCGCTCTGGACAGGAGCGACGTCTTCCGTCTCCGCGCAAACCTGCTCACGCTGAAATCCGACTACGAAGGCTCGATCGACGAGGCGTTGCTGGGTCTCGACGAGCTCGGCGTCAAACTCGCGCGCGGCTCCAGCGAAGACGAGCAGGACGAGGCCTACCGAGCCATCCGGCGGCGGTTGGACGGGCGACGGATTTCCGATCTCGAACATGTGCCCGTCATGGAAGATCGGCGTATTCGAGCCGCCATGTCGCTGCTCGCGCCGCTCATCTCGTCGGTCTTCACGACGGACGGCCTGCGCTTTCTGCACCTCGCCAAGATGGTGGAGCTCACTCTCGATCATGGGGCGAGTCCCGAATCCACGCACGGCCTCGCCTGGTTCGGCGCGATCATCTCCGACAAATACGACGCCTATGCCGATGGTCTCGACTTCTGCCTCGCAGCCCGTGCGCTCGTCGACAAACACGGCTTCGAGGAGCATCGGACCTCGGTCCTGCTGGCGGTGGATCAGGTCGCGCCCTGGACCCGGTCTCTGCCTTACGCCCTCGAACGCGTCCGCGAAGCCCTCGATGCGGCCCATGCGGCCGGCGATGTCGGCTGGATGTGCTATGCGCGCAACCACCTCGTTTCCGATCTCATCGCCATGGGAGACGAAATTCCAAACATCCGGCGCGAGGCGGAAGAATCGATCGCTGTCACCCGGCGCTTCGGTTACACGGACATCGAGCATATCCTGGCGGCTCAACTCCGCCTGGTCGTCGACCTGGCCGAGGGGGCGCCTGCGGCGAGCCTCGCACAGACCGCGCCCGTTGTGTCGCCGACGACGGCGTTCTGGGTTTCGTTCTATGACGGGACCTCGCTCTACTATAACGGCGCCTACGCAGCGGCGGTCAAGAAACTCCTCGCAGCCGACGCCCTCAGCATCTTCCTGCTGGCCCATGTCGACACCGGCTTCTGCAAATTCTATCTCGGCCTGGCCCTGGCCGCCCTGGAGCGAGGCGGGGAGACGCAGAGCCGGGAGGACGCGAGGCTTGGGGCGGTCCGCGCCCGCCTCGCGCTTTGGGCGGACCTGAACCCGTTGAATTTCGCCGACAAGCTGCTGCTCCTCGATGCCGAGATTGCCCGCAGGAACCGGAATTTCGCCGAGGCTCTTGTCCTCTATGAAAAAGCCGCCGCCGCGGCCAGGTCCTCCCGCTTCGAGCACGAGCATGCGCTGGCGCTCGAGCGCGCCGGAGCCTGCTGCCTGGAGATGGGCAATCGCATCGGCGCCAACGCCTATCTGTCACTTGCCTCGGCAGCGTATGAGCGCTGGGGCGCCGCTTACAAGGCGAGACGCATCGTGACGTCAACGACGCTGGATGCGACCCGGCGCGCGTCTTCCGGGGCCGCCCTGGCCTCCGCCGGCGGCGACCTCGACACCGTCCTCGGAACCTCGCTCGCGTTGTCGGAGGAGATTGTCCTCGATCGGGTGATCGAGACCCTGATGACCCGAATGCTGGTCCACGCAGGCGCCAATCGCGGGCTGCTGCTGAAGATCGGCGATGGCGGGCTGGAGGCGGAGGCGTCCGCCTGGACCGAGGGCGACTGCGTCCGCGTCAGCGTCGCCGATCCGGATCGCTATGGCCTGCGTCCACCTTATTCCGTGATCGACCGGGCGCTCCAGACCCGAACCCCCTTCGTCATATCCGGGTCCGATTTCGGCGCCTGGACCGTCGACACAGAATCCGCCGCGGGCCGCTCTATCCTCTGCGTGCCGCTTTTGCGCCGCGGGGAACTGACCGGATTGCTCTGCCTTCAGAACGACTATCTCGAGGGCGTTTTCGCCGCTGACACCGTGGCGTTTCTCAAGCTTTTGGCTTCACAGGCGGCGATCTCGCTCGAAAACGCCAGGCTCTACACAGAGCTTCTGCAGGAAAACGAGCTGCGCTCCCGGAGCGAGCAGGCGCTCGCAGGCGCCAGAGCCGAACTCGAAAAGAATGCGCGTCTGACCCTGCTGGGCGGTATCGCCGCCTCCGTCACGCATGAACTCGGCCAGCCCTTGTCTGCCATTGCGTCGAACGCGGGCGCCGGCCTGCGCTGGCTCGGCCGCCCCGTGCCCGACATCGCCGAGACCTTGATCGTCTTGAACGAAATCGAGGCCAGCGTTTCGCGCGCCCATGACATCATCCGCGCCCTGCGCGCTCTCTCCAAACAGGCCCCGAAGGTCGAACAGCCCGTCGACGTCGACGAGGTCATCCAGGAAGTGCTGCGCATTGCGCGCTCCGAGGTTTCGAGCCACGGCGCCGACGTTCGCCTTCACCTCGCAGCAGCAGGCGCGGTCGTTTGGGGCGACGCCACTCAGTTGAAGCAGGTGGTCTTGAATCTCCTCTACAACGGCATGGAGGCGATGAACGATCTTCCCGAACAAGAACGCAGGATCGAGATTGTCTCCAGGCGCGGCTCAACCGAGATCTCGGTGACTGTGCGGGACTTCGGCAAAGGGATCGCGCCGGAGATCGCATCACGGATCTTCGAACCGATGTTCACGACGAAAACCTCGGGCATGGGAATGGGCCTTGCGATCTGCAAGTCGATTGTTGAGGCCCATCACGGTGTCCTGACCGCCGTAGCCGAGCCCATGGGAACCAGTTTGAGCTTCGTCATTCCACTGAACTCGCGCCTGGACGCGTAGACGCGCATCGGATGGGGAACGTATCCCGCCATTCCTGGTGGGCCGACCGCGGAGGAGATAGATGTCTTCCCCTGTCGCCGGTTGCCTTCGGCAAATCTGACCCCACACGCCTTCCCATCATTTGAACAAGGAAGGGTAGAAGAAAGCCGGCTGCCGGGCTCGTAATGAGTGAAAGCGGCCGGAACCCGGGCGACCCAGTAGAAGATGTTTCCGCGACGGACGAGAATCTCGACCTCGTGGCGCACAGCCATGACGAACAGACCTCGTATCGAGCCTCGAGGCTCGACCTCGCCAGATTTCGGCTGCGCATCGCCTGGGGCGCCAGTTCAGGGCGTCAGGTTGCCAGTGGCGTCAAAACGGGATCCAGCGCGGCTGAAAAATCAAGGAAATAAGGGCTTTTAGCGAGAATTGGCTGGGGAACCTGGATTCGAACCAGGACTAACGGAGTCAGAGTCCGTGCCGCGGAATTGATTATTAAACACTATTTTCCCAAATCGCCCATTTGACCATCAAGTAAAATCAAAGGGTTACGAAAGATTTTCCAAATGAAGTGCAGCGCTTGCAATTCAAAATTGGACATGCAGCTAGGTATAGGTTCTAAACTTATTCCACGAACTCGAGAAACATTTCCAAGCCGATGGGCGTCGCCATTATCTAGCCTGGCTGGCTAGGTTCACGGGGTACAAGTCAAAACAACGCATCACGTCGTCACCGTGACAGCCATTCAGAGGCTCCTTGTCTATATATGCGAGGAGAGACGGCGGTGTGGTTGCGGAAGAAGCGGCTAAAGTGAGCGGGATCTGAAAAGCCGAGGCTACTTGCGGTCGCGCTCAACGAATCCTGCGAGACCACCGTCAGGCGAATGGCCTGTTCGAGACGCACGACGTTCTGGAACAGGCCGGGCGACATTCCCGTGCAGGCCTTGAACTGGCGGAAGAAGTTTGCTCGGCTCATGCCGATTTCAGAGACGATCGCGTCGATCTTATCGAAATCGCCGTTGTTCTGCTGGAAGAGCTTGACCGCCTTGCGGATCCGCCAGTCGAACAGTTGAGGCCGCCCAAACCTGCTTGCGGAATCGCTGGCGCTATGGGACCTGCGGATGGTCGAGAGAACGAGTTGGGCGAGCAGGACCTCCATCTCATTGCGAGACGGGGCGCCGCCATTCAGGCAATCCACCGCGGCCATAAGGAGATGGTAAGTCTCCCGCGACACATGGCCCGAGCTCGCCTTGAAGAAGTCGAGCGGATTGAAGTCCGCGCAGCCTATATTCAAGGCCGCGAGCCAGTCGGATTCGATGTAGAGCGCCAGAATCTGCGTTGGAGGCTGGCCGGGCCGGAACACGAATTCATGCGGCCGCCAGGCGTCGACCAGAACCACCGACTCGTCGGTGAGCGGTGCAGGCGCGTCGTCGACAATGAAGTGTGAATTGGCCCCGCCGACCTTGAACAGCATGTGGCAGTGAGGATGTGCATGACGCACAAGACAGTGACCGAGTTCGACAAGCGCCACTCGACCAAAACTTCCCAACATGACACGCACGGCAGAGGTCATGAGCGCACTATACAGAAGTCGACGGTTTGAAAAAGAGCAGAACCCGCCGGCGCAATCAAGTCGTGAATTGACTTGTCGCAGGGGTGAAGCGATACGATAGCGACCGGAGCCAAAGAAGCGGGAGAAGCCAGTTGGAGGAAGACGAGTCCACGCGACTGAAGCTTGTTCCCGCCGTAGAGCGCGCTTCGATCATTCTCGATCTCGTGGCTTCCTCCAAACGTTACCCGACAATTTCCGATCTGGCGCGGGAAACGGCGTTGCCGAAGAGCACCGTCCATGGTCTCTGCACGACGCTCACACATCTCGGTCTTCTCATCCGTCGTCCTGACCAGACCTTCGTTCTCGGTCCTCATCTGCTGAAATGGTCGAACGCGTTCGAGCGGCAAACGGATGTTGCGGCGGAGTTTGCGGCGCTTTGGGACCAGTCGGATAGTTTCCAGGACGCTGTGGTGTCGCTCTGCATTCTCGACGAGATGGACGTCGTGTTCATCGCGTTGCGACAGAGAAGCCCCCTTGAGCGCTTCATGGTCCGGCCGGGGATGCGGCTCCCCGCCGCCTTCTGCGCCGCCGGCAAGGCGATCATCGCGCGCTGGAGCGACCACGACATCGTCAGGGCGTTCAAGTCGTTTCCGCAGTCTTTGACCGAGCGCTCGGTCGGCGATGTCGAGGAGTTGCTGGATGAAGTTAAGGCTGTTCGCGCGACTGGCGTCGCCATAGAGATCGGTCAATGTCAGCGAGGCGTGACCAATTTCGGCGCAGCGGTGGTGAACTCGCTCAACCGAACTGTCGCCGCCGTGCTCATCAGTAGGGATTCGGAGGAACTCGGCTCTACCGCGACTGAGCGGGGCTGCGCCGACGCCCGCGATCTCGCCAGGCGACTGTCGCTGCGGCTGGGCGCTGAAGCCGCCGATTGAAAAGGCTGCCTGAGCATTCAGGTTTGACTGCACCCTGACTCGCATCAGCTCACCGTGCCGGTCTGCCTTCGCCCGCTGGCACCCTTGGCGTCGACATCCTGCAAATGCCCGCAGATCAGGTCGAGAACGATGTCGGTGCTGTCATGCTGCGGGAAGTGACCGTCGTTGCGCAGGATAACCCACTTCATCGGGCCGCGCACGCGGGTCGACAGTGCCGACATCTGATGCTGGGCGGCTTCATCTCGCAATCCCTGCACCAGGAGCATCGGCGCATTGATGCGCGCTAGTCCTCCAAGAACATGGTCCGGATTTGCTGCCAGAGATGCATGCGTGACGACCCAGCAGCGCGAGGCAACGCCGACATCGCCATGATCGGCTCCCAACCGCTGGACGTCGTCTAGATGATCGTTGTTTGTAACCAGTTCGCCAAGCTGATCTATCGAGAGTCGATCAGCGTGAACCTGCGGCGAAATTGCAACAATCCTTCCCACTTTCAGCGGGTTGGCGCAGGCGAACAGCATGGCCACGGCCGCGCCGTCGCTATGCGCCACGAGGTCGACCGTGATGATCCCAAGGGCGCCAAGGATAGAGGGCAGCGCCTGAAGCGCCTCAAACGTCAGGAGCGAAGACGTCTCTACATTTGGATTGAGGGAGCTCATGCCGCGACCGGGCCGGGAATAGGCGACGATTCGGCGTCTGGGAAAACGCGCTTCCAAGCCTTCAGCGACTTCCTCGAACGATTCCAGGCTGCCAAGTCCATGCGTGATCAGGACCACGGCGTGGCCATCAGGTTTGCCGATGTCCAGAAGGTCGATGTCGCCGGCGTCCGTCTTGACGATCCTGCGCCGCCAGAGTTGTGATTTTGTTGCTCGATGAGCGCTGCCGCTCACGTCTTGTCTGAAACAAAGCATGGATCCCCTCCCAAGGTTGGGTCTGCGTTGTCCCTCCTCATGCGGACTTACCCAAACCCTTGGAGATGATGGCACTATCAGCGGGATGTGATAAGCCCTCGGGCCGCCCTCGACTTGCCCCAGAATCTCATTTTTGCATCTGGGAGGCGGCGTGGTCCTCCCTCGTCTCGTCGGCGATCGACAAATCCGCCCCCATGCGATGCGAGAGCTTTGCGGCCATGCGCAAGACATTGTCGATGACGGCGCGGCGATTGCTCATGGCGTTCGCATCAATCGACAGGCTGACGGCGACGCCCGCGATCGGCCGGTTGCCGCCGTCAAGCACGGCTGCCCCATAGCAGACCATGCCTTCGGCGACCTGCTCCTCGTCGCAACTATAGCCTTCACGCCTGATGTCGCGCAGTTCGGCGAGCAGGTCCTCGACGCTGCGAACGCTGCGGGCCGTTCGCGGTTCCGGTAGGCCATGAGCAAACAGGCGACGGATTTCATAATCGGTCATATGGCTCAGGAAGGCTTTGCCGGTGGCGGTGAAGGCGGCCGGCAAGCGCATGCCTACCCTGAATTCGAGAGAGGAGCGGGCGCGCTCATTGTTGCGCGCGGCGATATAGACCACTTCTGCGCCGTCCTGGACGGTGAGGGTGATGGTGGCTCCCGACAAACCAGTCTCCTGATCCCATATTGCTGCAAACTCCGTTGCGACGTCGGATTGGAGCATGAAGGCGTTCGACCAACGCATGACATGCGGGCCCAATTGGAAGGTTTGGTCGCTGCGCCGAATCAGGAGCTCCAGATTGACCAGCGTCTGGCACAGCGAGTGCACGCTGGAGCGGGCGATCTTCAACTCACGAGACAGGTCGGAAAGACTGAGAAAGGATTTCGATCGCGCAACGATGTCCAAAATACGCGCGCCGCGCTCCAGCGCCGGCGACTGCGGCGGCTTGGTGGTTAGTGAAGCCATGAAGCGATCCGTGATTTCGATGAGCATCATTTTCTTCTTGACATTCGTATAGCCTGCCGACTAGCGTCCAGTCCAGTGAAAACTGTTCAGCTAATTGAACTAACATCGAGATGCTGTATGCGGTAGTTGTTCTGGCCGCGTGGGGTATAAGTGGAGGTTTCAGGCATGGTCATGAGTGTGCGAGACTGGGCAGTCCGTTTTGGAGACGCCTCGGATCGGGACCCGACGATCGGCGCCATGGCGCGCTATTTCACCTGCCGCTACCTGTGGGACATGGGCGCGGCCAAGGTGATCGTCGACGTCCGCGACGGCCGCGTCCATAGCATCAACACCGACCCTCAGCCGCTCGACGCCTATGATTTCGCCCTCCGCGCCAGCGCCGCCACATGGCGGGAATTCGCAAAGCCGGTGCCGGAGCCGATGTATCACGGCATCTGGTCCGCCAGTTTTCGCCGCGATCTCAAGATCGAAGGCAACATTCTCGTGATGATGCAGAACCTGCGGAATTTCACAGTCCAGTTCGAGTTGCTTCGCAAGGTCGGCGTGCCGGTCTGAAGACGTTCCCCCACCTACAGGATTCATCGGAATGGCCAAGCATTCTCCGGTTATCGGTCGCTACGTCACCATCGAGGTCGACGGATTCGAGTATAAAGTCTTCTATCTGAGGAACGGCAGTGGCGTGCCGCTGGTGTGTCAGCACACTGCGGGTTGTCACAATCATCAATGGCGGGGGCTGCTGGAAGACGAGTCGATCACGTCGCAGTATGACGTCATCGCCTACGACCTCGCCCGGCACGGCAAATCCGATCCGCCGCTGAACAAGGAGTGGTGGAAGGAAGAGTATGTGCTGACGGCGCGGCACTATATGAATTTCATCATCGCGCTCTGCGACGCGCTGGAGCTTGATCGTCCGATCTTCATGGGCTCCAGCTTCGGCGGCAATGTCGCCCTGCAGCTTGCCCTTAATCATCCCGACAAATTCCGCGCCGTGATCCCTGTCGAAGCGGCCGAACATGCCCCCGGCTTTTACCTCGACTGGTGGCGCCATCCGCACGCCAATGCTGCGCAGGTCTGCGCGAGCGGGGTTTGGGATCTCATGGCGCCGCAGAGCCCGGACATGGATCGTTGGTTGACCTGGCACTACTACACGCAAGGCTCGGAAGCCTTCAAAGGCGACTTGTTCTTCTATTCAATCGACCATGATCTTCGCGGCAAACTCGGCAATATCGACACCCGTCGCTGCCCGGTGATCATGATGACCGGCACCTATGACTATCTCACGCCGCCCGAAGCCACCGAAAACACCGCCCGTCAAATCCCGGGCGGCATCTACATCGAAATGGAGGATATCGGCCACTTCCCGATGTCAGAAAACTATCCGCTGTTCGCAGTCTATTTGAAAGAAGCGCTTCGTCTTATTGAAGCCCGCACCTGAAACCGATTCCGAAGGCGGGAAGAGAACCATGAAGATCATCGAATTCGACGAAAAGGGGCAGCGCATCGAGACGGAGGCTTTGGCGCCATCGCGCGCCGCCGGCAACTCATCCTTGGCGCCGCGCCCACAATTCTCCCCGGCCCCGAAGGAAGCGTCGCGCGCGCGGCGCAAATCTTCGGGGATCGAATTGCATATGTTCCAGACGGGAACGCTGAGAACAAAGACCAAATACATCAAGATGAACCAGGGCGAGAATGACTTCGAGATCCCTGTTCCCTGGTTTCTGATCAAGCATCCGCAAGGCAATGTGGTCATTGACGGCGGCAATGCGGTGGAGACCGCCATAGACAAGCGCGGGCATTGGGGCGCCGTTGTCGACGCTTACGATCCCGTCATGTCCATCGCCGACAATTGCGTCGACCAGCTCAAGATGGTGGATGTGAGCCCCAAGGACGTGCGTTACGTCGTGCAGTCGCATCTGCATCTCGACCATACCGGCGCGATCGGACGCTTTCCAAAAGCGCAGCACATCGTGCAGCGCAGCGAATATGATTATGCGTTCAAGCCGCACTGGTTCTCCGCCGGGGCCTATATCCGCGCCGACTTCGACCGGCCCGGGCTCAACTGGAAATTCCTGGGCGGAGAATACACCGACCATTTCGACCTGTTCGGCGATGGCGTCATCCGGATGATCTACACACCCGGCCATTCTCCCGGTCACCAGTCATTCCTGATCACGCTGCCGGAAAGCGGCCCGATACTGCTCACGATCGATGCGGCCTACACGGTCGATCACTGGGAAAACAGGGCTTTGCCGGGATTGGTGACGTCATCGACCCAGGCGGTGGATTCGGTCGCCAAGCTGCGCCGCATCGCCCATGACGCCAATGCCATGGTGGTGACCGGTCATGACCCCGTGACCTGGCCCGGTTTCCGAAAATCGCCTCAGGATTTTTACGACTGATCGCAGGACGGATCGTCCGTCTTCAACTAGGAGGAGAGTTGGAATGCTGAAAAAATTGGTCTGCGCGGCGGTGATGGTCGCCGCCTCCGCGACGATGTCGCTGGCCGAGGGCGTCGACGAGCTTAACCCCGATGTCGCCAAGCGCCTCTATAACAAGGACATGCTGGACCCCATGCAGCCGATCGGGCCCAGCAAGTGGCGCGACTTCAAGCCGAAAAAGGGTCCGCCGTGGAAGATCGGCTACGCCTCCTCCTATGCCGGCAACACCTGGCGCGCCGCCGCCATGGATGAACTGCAGAAGGTTATCGTTCCGGAGTGGCAGAAACTCGGACTCCTTTCGGAAGTGGTGATCACGCAATCCAACCTCAACGACTCCACCCAGATCCAGCAGATCCGGCAGTTGGTGGATCAAGGGGCTGACGCCATCATTCTGTGCTGCTCCAATCCGACCGCGCTGAATGCCTCGGTCAAGTATGCGGCGGACAAGGGCGTCCCGGTTTTCTCGATGACTGGCTACCTCACCTCCGAATATGCGATCAACTCATCCGTCAACTATCAGGTCGGCGGCTATGAAATCGGCAAAGCCATGGCCGATCAGCTCGGCGGAAAGGGCAATGTCCTCGTCGTCGAAGGCATCCCCGGAACATCCGGCTCCGACAGCCAGAACCGCGGCGTGCTCGCCGGTCTTGCGTCTTCTCCCGATATCAAGGTGGTCGGCTCCGTCGCCGGCATGTGGACCGACCAGGTCGCCCAGGGCGAAGTGCAGAAATGGCTCGCCACCAATCCCGGAAAGCTCGACGGCATCGTCGTCCAGTCGGCGGCTGAAATGGGCGTCTTGCGCGCAGTGCAGCAGGCTGGTCGCGGCGAGATCCCGGTGGCCATCGGCGGCGAACTCGGCGCGCTCTGCTACTGGCGCAAGAACCCCAACTACATCAACGCGTCGTTCCAGCTCTGGCCGCCGGCAGACGATATCGAGCTGATGTGGCATATCATGATGCGCACCCTGCAGGGCCAGGGTCCCAAGGTTCAGTCGATCCTCGTCGATCCGGTGAAACTGACCCACGAAGACCTCACCAAGGTGATGGACGAGAATTGCAACCTCGACAGCGCCGAATGGCTGAAAGTCGGCGCCAAGCGTTGGGGCTATGACCCGTCCTATCTGGATGACTTCTTCCTGCGTCCTGCCGATCCCCGCGCCTTCAAGCCGTAATGGCTTGAAGAACGGCCGCGCCTTCTAAAGGCGCGGCCGCCCATACCGCTCCATTTATTTGTCCTCTTGCTTCATCGGTCGGGTCCCGGCCGGATGGGAAGACCCATGACGTCCATTGCTCCAGACATCGGACAAACTCTCGGCCGGGAAACCATCCTGGTGCGCGGCGTGAAGAAGTATTTCGGGCCGACGCGCGCGCTCGATGGCGCTTCATTTTCCGCGCGGGCCGGAGAGATCCACGCGATCGTCGGCGGCAATGGATGCGGCAAGAGCACGATGGCCAAAGTCGTCTCGGGGATCCTGCCCGTGGACAGCGGCACGGTCTCCATTCTCGGCGAAACCCCGTCCACGCCCGCTGAAAGCCGATCTCTCGGCATTTCGACGGTCTATCAAGAAGTGCTGGTTGCCGATGAAAGCTCCGTCGTCGACAACATCTTCATGGGCGCGGACCGGCTCTTCACCAAAACACTGTCGCAGGACCGCAAGGTGGCCCGCGCTGCGGAATTGATGGAGGAACTCTCGGGAGAGCCGGTCGACCCGCACGCGCTCGTCGGGACCCTGCCGCTCGGTCTCAAGCAATGGATCACCATTGCCCGCGCCTTGTTGTCCGAGCCCAAGATTCTCATTCTCGACGAAAGCTCGGCCGCTCTCGATTTTGACTCCACTGAGCGTCTGTTTGCCCGCATGCGCGCCCTGAGGGACCGCGGCGCGACCATTCTGATCGTGACGCATCGGATCGCCGAGCTGGTCCGGATTTCGGATCGCGCAACCGTGTTTCGCGATGGACGCGATGTCGGCGTGTTAGAAAAGGCTGACATTACCGAGAAGAACTTGCTGCGTCTGATGACGGGGGAAGATCGCTCCGGCAACCACATCCATGCCGAAGCGCCGCTGCCGAAGACGACGGAGCGGGCGATGAAGGCGCGGCAGATCGCGCTCTGGCCGAATGCGCGCGCCTTCGATTTCGATCTCCTTCGTGGAGAAGTCGTGGGCATCGCCGGTCTTGATGGTCAGGGCCAGGATGCGTTCGTCCGTGTTCTGGCCGGAGTGGCGACAGCCTTCCAAGGCCTGGTTCAGGTGGCGGGGCGAGACGGCGGCTGGGCTCCGGTGCGCAATCTCGCCGAGGCGGTGGCCGGCAAGGTCGCTTATGTGTCGGGAGACCGCAAACGCGAGGGCATATTCGCCTCGCTCTCGATCTTCGAAAACATGGTCATGCCGCTCTATCGCGAAAAGAAGCGCGGCGGCGTTCTCGGCTTCATCGATCGCGGCACGTTGACCACGATCTTCAAGCGCGAAGCAGAAAACCTGCTGATCAAATTTGGCGCGAAAGAAGATCGCATCACGTCCCTCTCTGGGGGCAACCAGCAAAAGGTGCTGATCGGCCGTGGCTTCGCCATGCGGCCGGATGTCATCATTCTCAACGACCCGGCCCGCGGCATCGATGTGGGGGCGAAGACCGAGCTTTACCGTCACCTGCGCAATTACGCGGAAGAGGGCAGGGCGGTCGTCTATCTGTCCTCCGAGATCGAGGAATTCCTAGGCTTCGCCACGCGTGTCATCGTTTTTCGCGATGGCGCTCCCTTCGACGCCTTCGACGGTCGCGGTCTCGAGCCGAAGAAGGTGCTCGAAGCGATGTTCGGTCAGACAGGCGGCGAAGGCTTGGCCTCGCGCAGCTATGGACTGCGGCCGGGACGGGCGCCTGAAACCACGCAGCCGGGCGATCGGGTCGTCAGCGACGGGCCGCGCATCCATGTTCCTGCTCCGTCACGCTCAAAGCCTCTCACCGTAGGAGTTGAGCGGTCAGCGATGACCGCGGCGCCGCACACCCAAACTAAACCTGCCATCAAGCCGATTCGCATCGTGGAATTCGATGAACATGGCGCGCCCACCGAACGAGGCCGCCCATGACTCACTCCATCAGCCAGTCCTCCGCCAAACCGGCAGCCAAAGCGGATTTGCAGGGCGGTCGCTCCAACCCCTTCCTGCTGATGCCGATCACGCTGTTCTTCGCGTTGCTCTCGATAGCGGTCATCAGGACGCCCAGCCTGATGACAGCCTCCGGCATCGGCGCCGCCGTCATTGTGGTCACGCCGTTGATCCTCGCGACTTACACGCTGATGGCCTCGACGATCTCGGGCCGCGGCACCGTCGACCTGTCGGTTGGACCGCTGATCGGCTTCATAAATGTGACGCTGGTCCAGCTGCATGGCGCGGGGCTGCTTGAAAATCCCATCGCCGTGTTCCTCTATTGCATGGCCGTTGGGGCAGTTTACCAGCTTATTTTCGCGCTGATCGTGATCTATGTCCGCGTGCAGCCGATCATCGTGTCGCTGTCCGGTTATCTCGCTCTTTCGGGCATCAACCTCGTCATCCTGCCGCGACCGGGCGGCATGGCGCCGCCCTTCATGGCGGAATGGGGCTACGGCACCTCGATCTTTTCGCCGGTGCTGATCATCCTGATCGTCGCCACGGTCGCCTGGCTGCTCTTCACCGCAACCGCCTTCTACACGCATTTGCGGCTGATGGGATCGGACGAGCGCGCAGCCTATACGTCCGGCGTGCCGATCACCGTGGTGCGTATCGGCGCCCATCTGATTTCCGGCTGTTTCGCCGGTCTGGCCTCCATCTGCTTTACGGCGCTCATCTCGTCCGGGGACCCCTCTCAAGGCACCACCTATACGCTGATCGCCGTCACGGCGCTGGTTCTGGGCGGCGCGTCTCTCGCCGGCGGACGAGGCGGCGTCTTCGGCTCTGCGCTCGGCGCGCTAAATCTCTACATGATCACCTATGTGCTCTCGACGTTCAATTTCGGCGCGGTTCAGAGCTTCGTCACCAATCTGGCCTATGGCGCGATCCTGGTGATCTCGCTGCTCCTGACCTTGCTGATCCCGGTCATCCAGCGCCACATTCGGAATTTCTCGCCGCTCCTCTATTTCGTGGCGCTGTCCGTGGTGGTGCTGGGCGTCATCCTGCATGCGACCTTCGATTACGCCAGCCTCGGCGCGGCGCCGGCCTCTATGCCCGGCCCTATGGAGCTCCAGGCCGCCATGGTCGGTCCGCTCGAGATTGCCGTGCTGTCGCCTGAAACTATCGCGCTCCGGCAGGAAGCGGCGCCGATCATTCTCTTTGTGATCCTCCTCGTGTCGATCGCGGTCTTCTTGCGGCTGGCGATTGGTCAATCCTCCCGGACCAGCCTCGGGCCGGCGGTGGCGGTGGTTGTCGCCGCTCTCGTCCTCGGCGGCGCGTGGGTCATGCATGAGAGCGCCATGTCCACCAAAACGGAGGCCGTCAACTGATGGAGAAGCTGCCGCAAATCAGTCTTCCGGCTCGGATTCTCGGTCTGGTGGTCGCCCTGCTTCTTGCAGGCCTTGGCGCCGGCTTCGGCTTTGCCCAGGGGATGGCGGTGCAGATCGTCATCCTCTCGGCAATTGCGACCTTGGCGCTGTTCGTCCTCGCCTGGCGCTTCATCATCGGCCAGTTTGCCAGCGACGAGGCCGTCGCTTCTGACGGGCCCGGTCAGTTCCAGAGCGTCTGGATGCAGTATCGCTGGCCGCTGATCGGCCTCGTCCTGGTCCTCGCCGCCTTCCTGTTGTTGTCCGTCTCCATCGAGGGATTCTTCAACATCTGGAATGTCCTCTCGCTGCTGATCCTTCTGGCCATCCTCGTTCTGACGCGCACGCTGGGCCGGCAGTTCCAGCAGAACCGGTCCGCGTTCATCGGCATCATGGTGCTGGCGGGCCTGTTCTCGGTCGGCTCGATGAATATCGAAGGCTTCTCCTCCGGCAACAACATCAAGTCGATGCTGCTATTCGCGTCGTTTCTCGGCATCGCCTCGATCGGGCAGACACTGGTCGCCTTGCTCGGCGGTCTCGATCTGTCGATCCCGTTCATCATCGGCGGCGCGAATGTCGGGCTCCTCTATCTGATCGGCCTCGGCGTGCCGCCATGGCTGGCGACGCTGATCGTGCTGGCGATCGGAGCCGCCTTCGGCGTGATCAATGGTCTGCTCAGTTATCGACTGCAGGGCCAGGCGCTGATCGTGACGCTGGGAACCGGCTTCGCCATCTCCGGCGGCGTGCAGATCGTCACCTCCATCGGCTCCGCTTACTCCGGCAATGTGTTCGGCACGGTTCCGGCCTGGCTTTCCAATATCTCGGCCATGAACGGCTCCACCTTCGGCCTTCCTTTTCCCCCGGTCATCCTGATCTGGGCGGTCGTGACATTGATCCTGATCATCGGACTGAGGACCACGGTCTATGGCCGCTATCTCTACGCGCTCGGCGTCAACCGGACATCCGCCAGCCGCGTGATGATTTCGGAAATGCGCTACTGGGTGATCGTTTACGCCCTGTCCGGCTTCTTCGCAGCGCTCACCGGCGGCCTTCTGCTCGGCTGGTCGGGCGGCGGCTTCATCGGGGTCGGGGATCAGTATCTGTTTCTGACGCTCGCCGCCGTGGTGGTCGGCGGAACCTCGCTGCTCGGCGGCGCCGGCGGCTATGGCTTCACGGTCATCGGCGTGCTGGTTCTTCAGGTGCTTTCGAGCTTTCTGGTCGGCATCGGCCTCGACTTCAAATGGCAGCAATTCATCTTTGGACTGCTCATTCTGCCGATGGTGGCCCTCTATGCCCGGTCGCCGCATATCCGAACGCAGATCTAGGGACATCCAATGCGACATGACTTTTTCCTTCGAAGGAGACGATAATCATGGTGGTCTATCAGACACCCGATCTGACCGCGGCAAGCTTCTCCATCGCCCTGTTCGGACTGGCGGCGACCACAGTGCTCCTGCTGATGGGCACGGCCTGGGTCGACCAGAAATGGCGTCTTTCCGTTGCGCTTTGCGCGATTGCTGCGCTGATCGGCATCGGATCGGTCTATGAGGCGCGAGAAGCTTGGCTTGCGGGACAAAACGTGCCCGTGGTCTACCACTATGTCGGCTGGGCGGTGTCCATGCCGCTGCAGGTGATAGCGCTGTTCTTCCTTGTCGGCGCGGCAGGCAGGCTGTCGGCGGGATTGTTCTGGCGACTGGTGATCGTCTCGGCGTTGATGATCTTCGTCCGCTACTTGGGCGAAGCGCAGTTCATGCATCCGACACTCGCTTTCCTGATCGGTCTGGTGTTCTGGCTTTATCTGCTCGGCGAATTCTATTTCGGCCAGATGGACGATGTGGTCCGCACCTCCACCGGTGATTATCTGCGCCGCGGTTACTTCTGGCTGAGGCTGATCGTGACGATCGGCTGGGCCATCTATCCGCTCGGCAATTTCCTCACCGCCTTCGCCGGCATGGCCGACGACGGCAGCCTCTCGGTTGCCTATAACGTCGCCGACATTCTCAACCGCATGGCTTTCGGCGTCGCCGTCCTGGCGACCGCTCTCCTCTCCACGGGGAGAAACACGCATGCCTGATTTCCGTCCCTTGCCTGAAACCCCTGCTCATTCAAAAGGAACACGTCCATGAAGGGTGCAGACGTTATCGCCATCATTATCCTGGCGGCCATAGTCATCGCGGTCGCCGCCTATCTTCTGCACTGGCTCTATCGCCGCTCCACCAAGGATGTGAGTTTCGTTCGCACCGGCTTCGGTGGTGAGAAAGTCGTCATGGGCGGCGGGGCGCTGGTGTTGCCGATCCTGCATGATCTCACCGAAGTGAATATGAATACGCTGCGGTTGGAAGTCACGCGCGCCAGGGAGAAGTCGCTCATCACCAAGGACCGCATGCGCGTCGAGCTCACCGTGGAATTCTACGTGCGAGTTTCGCCAAACACGGATGCAGTCGCCACGGCGGCCCGCAGTCTCGGCAACCGGACGATGAACGCCGAACAGTTGAAGGACCTGATTCAGGGCCGTTTTGTCGACGCCATGGGCGGCGCAGCCGCCAAGATGACGCTGGAGCACATTCACGAAAACCGTCAGGCCTTCGTGAAAGAGGTCAAGCAGGAAGTCGCAGAAAGCCTGGCGCTCGACGGTCTCGAACTGGAATCGGTTTCGCTCACCTCGCTCGACCAGACCGACATCAAGCTGTTCGATCCGTCCAACACCTTCGACGCCGAAGGTTTGACTCTGCTTACGGAACAGATCGAAAGCCGCAAGAAGAAGCGCAACGACATCGAGAAGGACACGGCCGTCGCCATTCGCGCCAAGAACCTCGAGGCGGAAAAACGGAGCTTGGAAATCGAGCGCGACAGCGAATACGCCCGCCTTTCGCACGAGGCGCAGGTGGCCATCGAGCGCGCCGCCAAGAAGTCCGAAATCGCCGCAGAAAATGCTCTGCGCGAACGGGAGATCGAAGCGGTCAAGCTCAAGGAGCGGGAAGCGGTCGAACGCAGCCGCATCGAAATGGAGCGCGAAGTCGAGATGCTGGAAATCCGTCGTCGCGAAACCGTCGAGCTCGAGGAGCAGACTCGCGAAATCGCTTTGTCGCGCAAATCCAAGGAGCGCTCCGAAGCGCAGGCCCAGGCCGAGGAGGCGCGCGCCGCCATGGTCGAGGCCCAGGAGCGCGTTCACACAATCCGTGACACCGAGATCGCCAACCGACAGAAAGCCGTGGAGCTCATCGAGGCCCAAAGAGAGGCCGAAGCGGAAGCCGCGCGCATCCGCATCCTCGCAGAAGCAGAGAAGGTCGCAGCTCAGGACCGCGCCGACGCCGATCGCATCGCTGTGGCCGCGCTCGAGCAACGCATGAAGGTCGAGGCGGAAGGCAAGGAAAAGCTGAACACCGCCGAGAACATGCGCTCGGACGCCAGCCGCCGCTCGGCTTTGCACAAGGCGCTGGTCGAAAACCTGCCGGCCATCATTCGCGAAAGCGTCAAGCCGATGGAGAAGATCGAGGGCATCAAGATCATGCATGTCGAGGGTCTGCCGGGGCTGTCCCACACCGGCCCCGGGTCGCTGTCGGCAAGCGCCGATGGCAGCGGTCCGCGCGACGGCAATCTAGCGGAGCAAGTGGTGAGTTCGGCGCTTCGTTATCGCACTCAGGCTCCTTTCGTCGACACATTGCTGGGCGAGATCGGCTTGACCTCTGAGACCGTTCACCGACCGCACACGCTGAGCGACCTGTCCAAGATTGTCTACACCGATCCATCGGCCAGTGCTTCGAAGGACAAGAGCCGTCCGAACTGACCCGGCGCCGCCTGCCGGGCCCGCCCGGCAGGCTCCCTTGGCCTGAGGATAAGCAGGAAGACGCAGGATGATCACAAACACCCCCCCCATCGAACGCACAATCCTGGTCTTCGCGATCTGGGGCGTGCTCGGCTTCCTCGGACTCGGCGTGTTTCTCGAGGGCATGAAGAATGATCTCTGGTTGCTGTCATCGGTCGGCGTGCTGCTGATCGTTCTCGCCTTTGTCGCCCATATCGTGGTGAATGCCCTGTTCGGCGCAGGGTTCAGTTCGGGCGAAACCGCGCTCGGCATCGGCGCATATGGAGTTCTGGGGCTTGTTTTCATCGTATCCGCCGCCAGCGGCGGCCTGACGATGGCTGATTATTATTCCGGCCTTACGCTTTTCGGCGTACTTACAGTCGCTTTCCTGGCCTATTTGTTCACCCGGCATGGCCTGCGCAGCGCATTCTCACAATTTCACATCAAATCGACCGGCACGCGGGAGGAACGCCCGTGATCTGGCTTCCGCTTCTGGGGCTCTTCTATGCCGTGGCGACGCTCTACTGGGCTCGGCTCGGCGCGCGCTTCAATACCGACGACAACGCCTTTTTCTCGGCAAGCGCGGGATTTTCGCCATGGATATCGGCTTTGTTGATCGGGGGCGCCAGTCTGTCGGGCTGGATCGCGCTTGCGGGGACTGACGAAATCGGTCGCCATGGCTTCGGCCTCGCCGCGCTGCTGCAGGCGGGGATTGCGCTCGCGCTGCCCGGCGTCGTTTTCTTCAAACGTCTTTGGGTGCTGGGGCGGCGTCTCGGCGCTTCGTCGCTCGCGGACTTGTTCCGCGTCTATTGGCAGTCCGAGTTCCTGACCGCCTTCACGGCTGTCGTCGCTGTTCTCTTTGCGGTCGCTTTTGCCGGCCTACAGATGCACGCTCTCTCCCGCATTCTTGTCCTTCTCGGCGGCGGCATCGTCTCGCAGGATATGGCGTCGGTCCTCTTCGGTCTGTTGCTGATCGGCGGCGTCGTGATCGGCGGCCTGCGCGCAGTCGGCTATCTCGGCGCTATCCAAGCGGTTCTCGCCGCCGCCGTGCTGGTGGCTCTGACCGTCTTTTCGCTGATCGACGCGGGCGGTTTCGTCGCGCTCAACAACGCTCTCGCGAAACTGGCGGCGGATCCCGCCACGGCAAACCGGTTCATCGTCTCTGGCGTAGTGCAGTTTACCGCCGGCATCGGCAAACAGGCGGCGGCGGGACAAGAGGCGACGGCGCTTGCGAGCCTATCTTTCGCGATGGCGCTGATGGGCCTCCAGGTCAGCCCGATGATCATGAAAGCCGTTTTGTCCACCTCCCGCCCAAGCGGGTTC
This sequence comes from Rhizobium sp. TRM95796, assembly GCF_025779995.1. Lineage (NCBI taxonomy): Bacteria > Pseudomonadati > Pseudomonadota > Alphaproteobacteria > Hyphomicrobiales > Rhizobiaceae > Rhizobium > Rhizobium sp. TRM95796. The sequence goes on from NZ_JAOXHE010000004.1 coordinate 211,577, forward strand.
GCCGCCGGGCAGACATGGCTGATGGCCGGCGCCTTTGGCGCGCTGGCGGCGTTTTGCATGGCGGTGATCGGCGCCCAGGCGCTTATCAATCCGGCGCATGATCTTGCGGGCCTGATGTCCGGATTGTCTCCGTGGTTTTCAGCCTGGCTGTTCATCGGCCTGTTGGCGGGCGTGCAGTTGATGTCCGGGCTGGCCCTCGTTGCGGCGGGAGAGACATTGGTCCGCAATATCTACCAGCCGCTTTTCCACGGCAGCCTCTCGCCCCGGAATGGCGTTACGCTCACGCGGGTGGTGATCGGCCTCCTGGTCCTCGCCAGCGTCCTGCTCCAGACTTTGGCGCCGGTTGCGCTGTCTGTTCTCGCTTCACTTGCCCTGCCGCTGTCGTTCCAGCTCTGGACGCCCCTGCTCGGCATGACCTGGCTCCGCTGGCTGACGCGAGCGGGGGTGGTGACCGGCCTAGGCTTCGGCCTGGCGGGCGTGCTGCTGACGGAGCCTGCGGGCATTGTCATGCTCTCCTTCTTCGGGCTGGATCTGCCATGGGGCCGCAATCCCTGGACCATTCATTCGGCGGTCTGGGGAATGGCGGCCAATCTCATTGTTGCCATGCTCGTCTCCGCCGTCACGCAACGCCGGAGCCTCGGCGAGGCGGGCGAAGAGGCGCGACGGTTTCTAGAGCGCGAGTTCGGCGGCAGTGCGCGTCTGCGGGCGTTGCGCTCCACCGCCTGGTCGGTCACGCTCGCCTGGGTATTCCTCGCCCTCGGCCCCGGTCTGATCTTCGGCAATTTTGCTTTCACTGACATCGAGGGCAAGTGGACCCTCGGCATGCCGTCGCTCTGGGCCTGGTCCCTGATGCTCTGGGCGGCGGGGCTCGGCCTCGTCTGGTTCCTGTCCTACAAGATGGAGATGGCGTCTCCGCCAACATTCGAGATCCATGCCTACACGCCGCGCCCCAGGCTGACGCAGCCCCGCATCGAAGCCGAGCTCGCCCGTCGCCGCGCCGTTCTCATCGCCATCGCCATCGGCTTCAGCCTCGCGGTCATCGCAGCGCTGTCCTTCGGCCATGCCTGACGCACATGTTCATATGAGGAAATTCGAGATGAAAGCCAGGATTGCTCTGTTGAGATCTATGGGCGCCGCCCGTCCTTATCAGGATTCCAAACCGCTCGACATCGTCGAGGTGGATCTCGATGAACCCGGGGCAGGCGAGGTGAGGGTGAAGATGGCGGCGGCGGGCCTCTGCCATTCCGATCTCTCGGTGATCAACGGCGATCGGCCGAGAGACATGCCGGTTGCGCTCGGCCATGAGGCCTCCGGCGTCATCGAGGCCGTTGGTCCCGGCGTGGCGCGTTTTGCGCCGGGGGACCATGTGGTTCTCGTTTTCGTGCCGTCCTGCGGCCATTGTGTGCCTTGCGCCTCGGGCCGCCCCGCGCTTTGCGAGCCGGGGGCCGCGGCGGCCGCCAAGGGAACGTTGATTGGCGGCGCCCGCCGCCTGCGATACAAGGGCGAGCCGATCAATCACCATATTGGCGTGTCCGCGTTCTCGACGCATGCAGTCGTGTCCGAGAACTCCTGCGTCAAGATCGACAAATCCATTCCGCTGGATCGCGCGGCTCTCCTGGGATGCGCGGTGCTGACGGGCGTTGGAGCCGTGCTCAATTCCGGCGAACTGAAGATGGGCCAGAGCTGCGCCGTGATCGGGCTCGGCGGCGTCGGGCTCGCCGGCCTTCTCGGGGCGATCGCCGCCGGCGCCGAAACCGTCATCGCGGTCGACACGGCCGAGAGCAAGAGAACCTTCGCAAAAACGCTCGGCGCCACCCATGTCGTCGATCCGACCTCGGATAATGCCGTCGCGGAAATCAAAGACCTGACGGGCGGCGGCGTCGACCTCGCCGTCGAACTCGCCGGCGCCGCGCCGGCGCTCAAATTCGCCTATGACATCACCCGCCGCGGCGGCACGACGGTCACCGGGGGCCTTCCGAACCCCAAGGCCGAACTCAATATTCCGGCTGTGTCGCTCACCGTGGGAGAGCAGACCCTCAAAGGATCCTATGTCGGCTCCTGCGTGCCCGTCCGCGACATTCCGCGTTTCGCCGCAATGATGCAGTCCGGTCGCTTGCCCATCGAGAAACTAATGACGCATACGATCTCGCTGGACGATATCAACGAAGGTTTCGAGCGTCTCGCTTCGGGTGAAGCTATCCGGCAAGTGGTGCTGTTTTAACCGCTTTGGTCGTCAAAGCAACACGAAGTGAATATCTGGGCTGTTCTATCTCAAGCCGCTCGTCGGTGTCGGGATACTCACAGAGGTGAAGGCGGGGCGCAAGAACCTATATCAACCACGCGCTCCTCGAGCTTTTGACCGACCAGCGGGCATAGATCTCTATTCAAGGGGTTTATTCGTTCGATCTAGCTCATAGCCGCGCCGCCAATTCGGAGCCGCATTGATAGCCGCCTCGTAGCGCCACCTTTGTTTTGCGCGAAGTCCGACCCGCGACACCGTCATTCGCTTACCTACGTCGAGCGCCTGCTTGGTCGCGAGGTGCATCTCAGATGTCGGTCTAAGTGGAACCACCCGAAAGCCACTTCCCTCGATCTTCTCGAGCATGAAACGCGTGATAAGTGAAGCCTCGTCATCCCCGACCTCTATTCCTCAGTCGGCCAAGCTGGTGCGGAGCGTCTTTTTCAGCATCCGCCACGTGTCAACATCCGATTGTGATGCCATGGATATCTGAACGTCAGTCAATTTCCTGCTCATGTTGTGTCAGATGGGAAGTGAAGCGAGGGTAAACGAAAGCTGCCGTAGAACACGTGGACCGCAATTGAGCGTCAAGGTCCTCTACAGTTCGTGGCAACTCACTTTGGCAATCAACCTCCTTCATTATGGGTTCGGAGGACGAGTTCCAGTCTGCGCCGCATTTCGACGGTTAGCGGCGGCACTTTGCCATTATAGATTTCTCTGATTGCCCTGACCCACGTTCCGATAATCCCGTCGAGATCGGCGCCATTCAAAAGTCTCTTCGATCAGTTGGACCGTATCGGGTGCCAGATTAGATTGTAGCGCCAGGACGAACAGCTGCGCCCCATCACATCCTAGGGCGCCTGCCAGACCTGGAACGCAGTCCAGGGGCACTGCCGCCTCGCCCCGCATGAATTTGTAGAGAACCGCATCGCTCGAGAATCCTGCAAGTATCGCTATATCTCTATAGGAAATTCTAGATTTCTTTGCGTGCTATTCGATGAATTTCGCGATGTTTGAAGTTCTTCCCGAAAATAATGTTGGCTTCATCCGCAGCATTTTTCGAATTGTGTGATTTAATAAGGTTTATTTTATCAAAATATAAATATATTTTACGGAGGCGAGAAATGATTCTGCATTTGTCGCCGAAACATTTCTTCATTTCTTCATTTCTTCATTTCTTCATTTCGCTATTTCGCTTGCATCGCCGTCAAGAGTGAGTTGGACGCGGCGCCGGCGTTCATGATTGACGCGAGATGACCATGAACGAATGTCGACGCCCAGCGTTCGCCAGCACTTATCCGACGGCATCGGGCTGATGTTTCTGGATCGCACGTCCCATCTGCAGAATCACGTCGTCGGGGAGAAAAGTCTTGAGCACAGGTCACAGTCTGCGAGACGTCCGCTCGATCCTCGATGCACACTACCTTAACCTGGATCCGAGGCTGGCCGAGAATGCCATCCGCAAGCTCGAAGCGAGAACACAGTCTTCCAAATGAGCGCTCAAATGCCCGAAATGGTTCCAGATTTGTACGGCGGAAAATGTAACGAAATCAATTGGCTGGGGAACCTGGATTCGAACCAGGACTAACGGAGTCAGAGTCCGTGGGTCTACCGTTAACCTATTCCCCAGCAAGCGTTTTCACGCCGCTCGATCGTCATGCGCGTTAGAAGCGCTTGGCCGTCGGTGAGCGGGCTTCTAGCATATTGACGGGGAGGTTCAAGCGGAAAATTGGGTTTGTGTGAAAGAAATTCGTCGAGGCGGCTTCGACGAGAGCCCTCATTTGCGCAGACGCAAAAACAAATTGTCGTTTTGGCGGCGAACTGGTACATTCCTTGCCAACACTGAACAGAGACTTGCGCCTGCCGCAGCCGAACGGCGCGCAGCGCGCCGTGGAACATTACCGTGAGTGACCCCGAATCCGGCGTAAAGCCGTCTGACGCCGGGGCGTCCGGGGCGGGACAGAAGCCGGGGGAGAACTCTTCCCGGCGTGCGAAACGTCGGCGCAAGCGTGCGCAGTCGTCCGCCAATCGTCCGCCTCAAGCTGCCGAGACGCGCAAGTCCGGCGGCGAGACGTCCCAATCCGTTGCGCCGGGCCAAGGCCCGGATCGCAAGAAAAAGCGCCGCAAGCGGTCGCGCGGACCCGCCTCCGCGGCCGACCAGCCGCGTCCGCAGGTCGAGGCCCAATCCGCCCCGCCCAAATCGGGACCGGACAAGCCCGCCTCCGGCAAGAAGAGCGGTCGAAACCGTCGCAGGCTGCAACCGCGGCCGCTGCCTCAGGAGCAATCTCCGCGCGCCCACGGCAAGCCCGCCGAACGGTCGGACGGCGCCTCGCGGGCCGATCTGCCGCGGCCCAAGCCCGCCGCGCCGGAATTTCCGCCGCCGGACACGCTCTACGCCGCGCTCGATCTCGGCACCAACAATTGCCGGCTGCTGATCGCGCAACCCACCCGGCCGGGCCAGTTCCGGGTCGTCGACGCCTTTTCGCGCATCGTAAGGCTGGGCGAAGGCCTCGGCTCCACGGGACGGCTGTCGGAAGACGCGATGGACCGCGCCACGGAGGCGCTCAAGGTCTGCGCCTCCAAGCTCGCCGCCCGGAAGGTGCGCCGCATGCGGCTGATCGCCACCGAGGCCTGCCGCGCCGCCTCCAATGGCGAGGCTTTTCTCGAGCGGGTGACGCGGGAGACGGGCCTCGAACTCGACGTCATCAATCGCGAGACCGAGGCGCGGCTCGCCGTGTCCGGCTGCGCTTCGCTGATCGGCCGCGACGCGCGCTCCGCCGTGCTGTTCGATATCGGCGGCGGCTCGTCGGAAATCGCCATCCTGCAGATCAACGGCCAGCGCTCGCCGCGGCTCGCCAACCACATCACCCACTGGACTTCGCTGCCGGTGGGCGTGGTGACGCTGTCGGAGCGGCATGGCGGCCGGCATGTCACGCCGGATATCTTCGCCGCCATGGTGGCCGAGGTCGAGGAAATGCTGTCGCGTTTTTCGGCGCCGGCCGCCTCCGAGCTCGATTTCGCCAACAGCGGTTTTCACATGATCGGCACCTCGGGCACGGTCACGACGCTGGCGGGCGTTTATCTCAATCTGCCGCGTTACGATCGCCGCCAGGTCGACGGTCTCTGGATGGACGCCGCCGACGTGACCGCCATGCAGGATCGGCTGGTCGGGCTTGATTTCGCCGCCCGCGCCGCCAATCCCTGCATCGGGCCGGATCGCGCCGATCTGGTGCTGGCCGGTTGCGCCATTCTCGAGGCCATTCGCAGGCGGTTTCCGGTCGAGCGCATGCGCGTCGCCGACAGGGGCTTGCGCGAAGGCCTGCTCACCGAAATGATGGCCGATGACGGCGCCTGGCGCAAAGCCAGGCCGCGCCCGCCTTTTCACAGGATCTGACCCATGACGAGCAAACCCACCGGCGGCAAGGGAACCGGCCGCAAGCTGACCCAGCATGTGAAGAAGAAGAAGCTGAAGGAATCGTCGCGCCGCTGGCTTCAGCGCCATATCAACGATCCCTATGTGCAGCGCTCCCGTCTGGAGGGCTATCGTTCGCGCGCGGTCTACAAATTGCTGGAGATCGACGAGAAACATCACATTCTCTCGGGCGCCCGGCGCATCATCGATCTCGGCGCCGCCCCCGGCGGCTGGTCGCAGATCGCCGCCCGCGTCACCGATTCCACCAATGACAATATCCGCGTCGTCGCCATCGATTTTCTCGAAATGGACGCCATTCCCGGCGTGCATTTCCTGCAGATGGACTTTCTCGACGACGCCGCGCCCCAGGCGCTGATGGATGCGCTGGGCGGCATTCCCGATCTGGTGATTTCCGATATGGCCGCCCCCACCACCGGCCACCAGCGCACCGACCATCTGCGCACCATGCATCTGTGCGAAGTGGCGGCGCATTTCGCCGTCCAGGTGCTGCGCGAGGGCGGCCATTTTCTCGCCAAGACCTTCCAGGGCGGCGCCGAGAAGGAACTGCTCGACATGCTCAAGCGGAATTTCCGCCAGGTCGTGCATGTCAAGCCGCAGGCTTCGCGGGCGGAATCGGTGGAGATGTTCATTCTCGCCAAGGGATTCCGCGGACCGAAAGTCGGCGCCATCGGCCATGAAGAGGCCGCCGACAGCGATCGTGAGGCCGGCGATCACAGGGACCAGTACGACGACGAGGAGTGATCGTCGGTGTCGGGAGGAGAGGCCATGCTGCTTTATGTGACGCTCGGGACCCGCGACCTCGCCCGCGCCATCGCCTTTTACGATCCGGTGATGGCGACGCTCGGCTATACGCGTCTGGTCACCAAGGATGTCGAGGCCGGCTACGGGCGCGAAGACGACGTGCGCTGCCGCCTCTGGATCACCTATCCCTTCGACCAGCAACCCGCCACCCATGGCAACGGGTCCATGCTGGCGCTGGCGGCCGATCGTCGCGCCGCGGTCGACGCGTTCCACGCCGCAGCGATCGCTCAGGGCGGACAGGATGAAGGCGCGCCGGGGCTGAGGCCCTATCACGCCCATTTCTACGCGGCTTATGCCCGCGATCCCGACGGCAACAAGCTGTCGGCCGTCTGCGAGACGCCGGAGTAGTCAGCCGGCCTCGGCCTTGTCGACATGACCCGAGACATTGGCGCCGGCATTGGCCGGCAGCCGTGAAATCGGCCAGGCGCCGAGGAGATTGAGAAACGCCACCGCGATGAAGGCCATGTGGAACGCGCCGATCGTCAAGCCTTCCCCGCTCGACAGCGCGTAGAGCTCCAGCAGCACGCCGGCGAGGGCGACGCCGAGCGCGCTCGACACCTGCTGGATCACCGCATTGAGCGCCGCGGCGCGGCCGGCGCGCTCATGCTCGATGTCGGCGAAGCCGAGAATATTGATGCCGGTGAAGAAGAAGGACCGCACGAAGCCCGCGACGAACAGCGTCAGCGTCAGCGCGATATGCGGCGTGTCCGGCATGAACAGCGCATTGGCCGCCGTGCCGACCGCCGACAGGCTCGCGGCGATGATCAGCACGTTGCGAAAGCCGAAGCGATGGAAGACATGGCGCGCCGCGAATTTGGTCAGCAGCGCGCCGCCCGCGCCGATGAAGGTGATCATGCCGGATTCGAACGGCGTCAGGCCGAAGCCGAGTTGCAGCATCAGCGGCAGCAGGAAGGGCATCGCCCCCATGGCGATGCGGAAGATCGTGCCGCCGGTCACACAGGCGCGGAAGGTTTCGACGGAAAACAGCGTCAGATCCAGCACGGGATGCGGATGCCGCCGCGCATGCCGCACGAAGAGCAGCGTGGAGAGCAGGCCGATGGCGGTGGCGGCGACGCCGAAGACGGGCGGCAGCGCCGGCAGGCTGACCACCGAGAGCCCGAACACCACGCCGGCGGCGGCGATTCCGCTCAAGGCGAAGCCGATGCGGTCGAGCGGCGGCGACCCCACAGGCGGCAGGTCGGGAATGAAGATCAGCGACAGGATCACGCCGAGAATGCCGACCGGCAGATTGATGAGGAAGATCCATTCCCAGCTGAAGTAGGTGGTGATGAAGCCGCCGATCGGCGGGCCAACCAGGGGACCGATCACGGCGGGAATGGTGAAGAGCGACATGGCCGAGACGAGATTGGCTTTGTCGGTGGAGCGCAGCAGGATGGCGCGGCCGACCGGCGTGGTCATCGCCCCGCCCATGCCTTGCAGAAAGCGCGCCAGCACGAAGAAGGGCAGGTTGGCGGCCAGCGCGCAGAGCGCCGAGCCGGCCATGAACACGATCATCGCGGCGATGAACACCCGTTTCGCGCCGAACCGATCCGCCGCCCAGCCGCTGAGCGGAATGAACACGCCGAGCGACACGAGATAGGAAGTCATGGCGAGCTTCAGCGTGATCGGTCCGACGTCGAGATCGGCGGCGATGGCCGGCAGCGAGGTGGCGATGACGGTGGAGTCCATCTGCTCCATGAACAGAGCGACGGCGAGGATCAGGGGAGCGTAGCGATGCAAGGCTGTTTCGGCGGAAGAGGAATCGGTCGTCCGAAAGAGCCATGGAAAGATGGCGCTGACAAGGTCGCCGCCCCCGGCCGCGTCAGTCGCGCTTTCGCTGCTCGCGCGCGACCGCTTCGCGTTCGAGCGCGGCCTTGTGCGCTGCGTCGAGCCGGCGCCAGTCGACATCGGCCAGCGCGCCGGCCAGCGCATGCAGCATCAGCTTGGTGACGGCGCGCGGCCCGAAACGGAATTTCAGCCGCGCATAGGCTTCGACCGCGCCGATCTCCTTGAGCGCCGCCTCGTCGCTCACGCCGATCTCCGCGAGCATCGCGCAGGATCTCGGGCCGAGATTGCGCAGATCCCGCAGCGGCCGGTTCACAGTCGGCGGTAGCGGGCGGCGGCGGCGCGTTCGATCGCGGCGGCGGTCAGCTTGTCGAGCTCCAGCCGGGCGCGCAGCAATTGCAAAAAGCGCAGCTCCGTCGGCTCGATCTGATTGTCGGCGATGGCGATCTCCACGGCCAGCGCATAGGCCGTGTCGTAGAGACGCGGCGGCAGCGCGTCGCGGATGGTTTCGAGCGCGATGTCGAGGCCTTCCGGGCCGGCGAGGATTTCCTGGGCGCGGCGGCTGGTCGGGATGACGTCTTCCTCGTCGAAGCCGGCGAACACCGGCAAGAGGCGCGCGAGCCGGGCGATGCCCTTGAGTTCGGGATCGGGCATATGGCCGTCGGAGGCCGAGGCCATCACCATCACATAGATCAGCGCCGCCTGCGCCGTCACTTTTTCCGCCATGACATCCTCGCCAGAACTGGTTTGCGCCTCAGCAGGTAGAGCGGGGCGCGGGTGAAATCAAGATGGGCTGCGGTCGGAGAATTTTCCTACTGGCTGGCCCAGATGATGCGGGCGATCCAGTCGACATCGGTCGCCTCCAGCGTGCGGCCGGGATGCTCCGGATTGAGCGACATCAGTTCGATCGTGCGCGGAGTCTGCCGCGCCAGCACTTTCGCCATCACCTCGCCCTCGCGGGTGCGCACCACCACACGGTCGTTGCGGCGCACCTGCGCGCCGGGCTCGACGATCAGCACGTCGCCGTCGCGATAGAGCGGCATCATGCTGTCGCCCTGCACCTCCAGCGCATAGACGCCGGGTTTATGGGCGGGCGAGGCGGGAAATTCCACCACGTCCCAGCCCTGGCCGGCCGGAAAGCCGCCGTCGTCGAAAAAGCCGCCCGCGCCCGCCTGGGCGAAACCGAGCAGGGGGATGGGCGAGACCTGGGGCGGAAAAGCGCCGTCGGGCAGGCTCGATCCGCGGCCCACGGGCGCCAGGAAGGCCATGAAGTCCTCGATGGTGGAGCCGGTGGCTTCGAGGATCTTGTGGATCGATTCCGTCGACGGCCAGCGCTGGCGGCCATCGGCGGAGCTGCGCTTGGATTTGTTGAAAGCCGTGGGGTCGAGCCCCGCCTTGCGGGCCAGGCCGGAGGGGGTCAGGTCATGCCGCGCTGCCAGGGAATCGATGGCTTCCCAGATCTTCTCATGCGAAAACATGGCGGACGGTCCGTCAATTGGCGGCCCGCGGCGACGCGATACGAAAGGCGGGCGATGTCGTGGATCACTGGCGCGGATCTTAACCATATCCCGGCGCGCGAGTAAAGGATGCGAGGAATAAAATCCTGTGCGTCAATTCGCCTGCGGCAGCGCCGCGCCGATCTTACCGATCTGGATCACCGCCTGGGTGCGGCTGTCGACGTCGAGCTTGAGCAGGATGGCCGAGACATGCGCCTTGACGGTGGCTTCGGAGACGCCGAGTTCATAGGCGATCTGCTTGTTGAGCAGCCCTTCGCCGATCATGCCGAGCACGCGGGTCTGCTGCGGCGTCAGCGTCTTCAGCCGGCCGATCAGCGCGTCGATTTCATTGTCCTGATCCCGGCCCGCCTCATAGCCCGGCGGGGCGTAGACGCCGCCGTCCAGCACCGCGGCGATGGCCGCCCGGATGTCGTCTATGCCGCTCGATTTTGAGATGAAGCCGGACGCGCCGAGATCGAGCGCGCGGCGGATCGTGGCGGCGTCGTCGGTGGCCGAGACGACGGCGACGGGGATTGCCGGAAATTCCGCCCGCATCATCATCAGGCCGGATAGGCCGCTGACGCCGGGCATGGCGAGATCCAGCATCATCAGATCGGCGTCGGGATGGTCTTCGGCCGCTTTTCGAGCCTCCTCCAGCGATCCCGCCTCGACGATGGCCGTGTCTTGTCCGCCGAAAGCGAGCGCCTGTTTCAACGCCCCACGAAACAAGGGATGATCATCGGCGATGATGATCGTCGCGGAAGTTGTCTGCATTTTCCCCCCGTGAGCCTGCTGGCAAGCCCGGACTTTCCCGTTGTGAGGAGCTTATATCAGGCCCCTCGAAACGAAAAGCCTTTTGTCACGGTCTTTCGCCTTATGGCTGCAACGGCGCGGGGCCTCCCGTTCCCTCGGCTGTTTTCTTTCGCGTCGAGATGGGTTAGGCAGGCCGGAACTGGGGAAGAGGCCGAGATGACCGAACTGATTTACAAGATTGTCCCCGCCGAGATCTGGCGGCAGGCGGAAAGCGATGGCGTCTTCGCGGGCGCCGGCATCGACCTGGCCGACGGCTTCATCCATCTGTCCACCGCCCGGGAGACGCGCCGGACGGCGGAGCTTTATTTCACCGGCCAGACGGGGCTCGCGCTCATCGCGATCGACGCGGCGGCTCTCGGCGCTGCGCTCCGCTTTGAGCCTTCGCGCGACGGCGCGCTCTTCCCGCATCTCTATGGCCCCTTGCCGCTGACCGCAGTCGAGGCGACTTATGCGCTGACGCTGGACGGCGAGGGCCAATTCATCTTTCCGGAGGAGATCCCATGAAGGACGCGCTCTGGCCGCTGATGCGATCAGGTCTGTTTCGCCTCGATCCCGAACAGGCGCATAATCTGTCGATCAAGGCGCTGTCGCTGGGGCTCGCGCCGTCATGCCGGACGCCGGCCGATCCACGCCTCGCCGTCCAGCTCGCTGGCCTGAGCTTCGCCAACCCCGTTGGCCTTGCCGCCGGTTACGACAAGAACGCCGAAGCGCCGGAGGCCATTCTCCGGCTCGGTTTCGGCTTCACCGAAGTCGGCACGCTGACGCCGCGCCCGCAGGCCGGCAATCCCAAGCCGCGGCTGTTCCGGCTGGTCGAGGACGAAGCCGTCATCAACCGCTTCGGCTTCAACAATGAGGGCCATGCCGCAGCCTTGGCGCGGCTCGACAGGATCGATCCGGTGGCGCTGGTCGGCGTCAATATCGGCGCCAACAAGGACGCCGCCGATCGCGTCGCCGATTATGTCGCGGGCGTCAGAACCTTCTATCGCGTGGCGCGCTATTTCACCGCCAACATTTCCTCGCCCAACACGCCTGGTCTTCGCGACCTGCAGGCGCGCGACAGCCTGCGGGAGCTCCTGTCGGCAGTGCTCGCGGCGCGCGACGAGGAAGCGGCCAAGGCCGGCCGGCATGTGCCTGTGTTCCTAAAGATCGCGCCCGATCTCACCGAAGAAGGCATGGACGATATCGCCGCGGAAGCGCTGGCGAGCCGTCTCGACGGTCTGATCGTCTCTAACACCACGTTGACGCGCGAGGGCTTGCGCGATCAGCGCCAGGCGGGCGAGGCGGGCGGCATGTCCGGCAAGCCGCTGTTCGACAAGGCGACCGCGGCGCTGGCGCGCATGCGCAAGCGGTTGGGGCCCGACTTTCCGATCATCGGCGTCGGCGGGGTGGATTCGGCGGAGACTGCGGCGGAGAAGATCCGCGCCGGCTCCGATCTCGTGCAGCTCTATTCGGCCATGGTCTATGGCGGCCCCGGTCTGCCCGCGCGCATCGTTTCGGGTCTCTCGCGTCTCTGCGATCGCGACGGTCTCGCCTCGATCCGCGAGATGCGCGACACCCGGCTGGATCACTGGCTGGCGCGGAAACTCTGAGCCCTCAGTTTCGGCACGGCGACGGCGAGAAAAACGCCGCGCAGGAACAGGAACAGATTGAGCGACAGCCAGAGCCCGGTATTGCCCGCCAGAGGCACGAGCGACCAGAGACACAGGCCGAAGCCGGCAAAGGAGAGCAGCATCCGGTTGCGCATCGCCTTCGACCAGGCGGCGCCGATGAAGACGCCGTCCATCAGGAAGGCCAGACAGCCGCTGATGGCGGTGATCGCCGCCCAGGGCAGGTGCTGATAAGCGATGACCCGCACCGGCTCCGAGGTCGTCAGGAAATCGATGATCGGCCGTCCCGCCACAGCGAGGATCATGCTGGTGAGGATCGCCAGCGTCAGCGACCAGTAGCCCGTCAGCCTCAGCCCGCGATCGAAGGCAGGCCTGTAGCCCGCCCCCAGCGACCGGCCGATGATGGTTTCCGCCGCATTGGCGAGACCATCCAGCCAAAAGCCGGCCACCATGAAGAAATTCATCAGCACGGCGTTTGCGGCCAGCGTCTCCGCGCCGAATTGCGCGCCGATCCGCGTCATCAGGAAGAAAGCGCCGAGCAGCACGAAAGAGCGGATCATGATGTCGGCGTTGAGCGAAAACAGCCGCGCCAGTTTGCCCCGCTCCAGCAGGCCGGCAATGCGCCGCGGATCGCGCGCGGCAAAGCCTCGGAGCACGATGACGAGCCCGGCGATCATGCCGACCACTTCGCCTGTGACGGTCGCCATCGCAATGCCGGCGATGCCGCCTTGCATTGTGAGGCCGAACAGCACCGACAGCGCGATATTGACGCCATTGATCAGCGCCTGCAGGAGAAGTCCGGTCTTGGAGCGGCCCTGTCCGAGCAGAAAGCCGAGGATGGCGTAATTGGCGAGGGTGGCCGGTCCCGACAGGATGCGCAGCGAAAACCATTCCCCTGTCGCCCGCGCCGCGCCCTCGGTCGGGCTCATCAGCGCGAGCCCCAGTTTCAGCAGCAGAGGGCCGACCAGCACGATCGCCGCGCCGATCGCCAGCGCGCTGATGAGCGCCCGCCAGAACACCGCCTCCTGTTCCGCCGTCTCGCCGCGTCCCCAGGCCTGGGCCGTCAGCGCCGTGGTCGAAGCGCGCAGGAAGTTGAAGCTCGCAAAAATCAGGTCGAACAGCACGGCGCCGATCGCCAGCCCCGCCAGCGCGTCGGCGTCGCCGAGCCGTCCGGCCACCGCCGTATCGGTGATGCCGAGCAGAGGCGTGGTCAGGAAACCGAGCGTCATCGGCAAGGCGAGGCCCAGCACCATGCGATGCGTCACTTCGAAGCCGCCGCCCTGGCTCGCCTCCGTGCGCATCAGAACAGCTTCAGGGGAAAGCGGGCTACAGAGCCGCGGCCGGGGCGCGGCTTCGAGCCGAGCACCATCGCCCAATAGGGCCTGCCGTCGGCGCTGTTGACGGCGCGGACCACGCCCAGCGTTTCGAAGCGGCCCATCATATTCTCATAGTGTCGAGGCGAGGTGATCCAGGCGGCGACCGCCGCCTCCACCGTGCGCTGGCCGGACGCTATGTTTTCGGCGGCCGGCAGCGGCACCTTCATCCGCCGCATGCGCGCGCCAAAATCTTCCGGGCCGAGCTTGTGGGCCATCTTGCCGGCATTGGCCATATTCTCGGCCTGATCGCGGGCGGCGGCGATGGTGATCGGATCGGCGATCAGCGGCGGCAGGCCCTTCTTGGCGCGGGCCTGGTTGACCAGCGGCAGCGCTTCGGTGGTCTGATCCATCACCGGGCCGACAGGAGCGACCGGCGACAGGGCCGTGGTGGTGGAACAGGCCGACAGCGCCGCGATCGCGGCAAGGCCGAAGCTTGCGCCTAGCACGCCGCGGCGGGAAAGGACAGAAAAGCTCACGATTTGCGCCAGCTCAGCAAGCGGATCAGAATGAAGACGGGTATGACCACGGCGGCGCCGATCAACAGATAATCGCCGACGCGGCCCAAGGCGCGGAAGCCTGTGCGCCAGAGGTCGCTGATGAAATCCTGCGTCCAATAAAAAATGTCGGCGGGATAGACGCCCAGCATATGCATGACGAAGCCGACGACCAGCGACACCACGATGAGCTTGATCGCCACGCGCAGGGGCGAGTCGCCCAGAAAACGGTTCAGGCCATCGCCCATGTCACACTCCAGTTTGCGCAAACGAGGAATCGCTTGACCGCGTCGCAAGGCGGAAATTAGACAAATCCGCCCAATATGGAAAGAAATCTCCCGCCATGGCTCCCAAACGCATTTTGACCTCCGGCGATCTCGTCGCCGATCGCCGCGCCGATTACGCCGCCATGCTGATCGAAAGCGGCGACGCCCTCGCCGCCGCCGACTTGATGGAGCAGGCGCTGGAGCTCGCGCCCGGCTGGAGCGCCGGCTGGTTCCGCCTCGGGGAGTATCGCGAGAAGGCCGGCCTCGTCGAGCCGGCGGTCGAGGCCTATCGCCGCGTGGCGGCCTCCGATGACGCCGCGCTGTTCGGCGTCGATCTCAAGCTCGCCGCACTTGGCGCCGCCGAGACGCCCGCGCTGCCGCCCAGCGCCTATGTCGAGGGCCTGTTCGACGATTATGCCGACCGCTTCGAGACGGCGCTCGTCGAAAAGCTCGGCTATTCCGTGCCGAAAAAGCTCGCGGCACTGATCCGTACGGCGAAGGGCGACGCGCATTTCGCGCTGGCCGTCGATCTCGGCTGCGGCACCGGGCTGCTCGGCCCGGAGATTGGCGACTGCGTGTCCGCGCTCGAAGGCTATGATCTCTCGGAAAACATGCTGGCGAAAGCCCGCGCCAAGGGCGTCTACCGCCATCTCGCTCGCGCCGATCTCTCTTTGTCTCCGGAAGCCTCCGGCCTGTTCGACGGTTTGGAGCAAGGCCGCGCCGATCTCGTCGCCGCCGCCGATGTGATGATGTATCTCGGCGATCTCGACGCCGCCTTCGCCAATGCCGCAGCGCTCGCTGCAGCCGGTGGTCTCTTCGCCTTTTCGGTCGAGAAAGACGAGGCGCAGACGGGCTTCTCGCTCCGTCCCTCGCTGCGCTACGCCCATTCCCGCGCTCATGTCGAGACCATGCTCGCCCGCCACGGCCTTTCGCCCGTCGCCTGCGAGGAGACCGTGATCCGCATGGATGCGGGTCAGCCGATTACCGGCCTGTTGTTCCTGGCGCGAAAGTAGGGCCGCCCGGTTCCCTTCGCGCAAAAATTATGTCAGTATAGCTGACATAATTTTCAATCCTATGCGGCGCGCGGGGATAGCATGGCCAAAATCGGCATCTGGAACACCGAACCGACCAAGCATTCGCTGTTCGAGGATGCGCAAGGCGTGTTCACCGGCACGGTGCTGGCCTCGCTCGGCATCATGCTGCTCACCAAGGCCGGCCTGTTGACCGGCGGCGTCGCCGGCATGGCCTTCCTGCTCAAATACGCCTTCGGGGTGAATTTCGGTCTCGGCTTCTTCCTGATCAATCTGCCGTTCTACTATCTCGCCTATAAGCGCATGGGCAAAGCCTTCACCATCAAGACCTTCTGCTCGGTCGGACTGCTTGCGCTTCTCACCCAGTATCAACCGCAATGGCTGGAGATCGATTATGTGCATCCGGTCTGGGCGGCGGTGCTGGGCGGCCTGTTGATCGGCATGGGCATGCTGGCGCTGTTTCGCCATCGCGCCAGCATCGGCGGCGTCGGCATTCTCGCGCTTTATCTGCAGGATCGCTTCGGCTGGCGGGCGGGCTTCGTGCAGATGAGCATCGACATGGTCATTCTCGCTCTGTCCTTCTTCGTCACCAGCCCGTTCATCGTCTTGTGTTCGGTGCTCGGCGCCGTGGCGCTGAATTTCTTCATCGCGGTCAATCACCGCACCGATCGCTATATTGCGATGTGATCGAAAGCACCTATCTTGCCGTGGAAGCGGAGGATGGCGGATGGACGCGAAGACGGACTGGAGCGGCGAGGGCGGTTTGCCGTCTCTGTTCACCCGCTGGTTTACCGAACGCGGCTGGTCGCCCAGGCCGCATCAGCTGGCGCTTCTCGACAAAACAGGCGATGGCCGGTCGGCGTTGCTCATCGCCCCTACCGGCGCCGGCAAGACGCTGGCTGGCTTCCTGCCCTCGCTGGTCGATCTCCACTGGCGGGGCAAGCCCAAGCCCGGAACCGGCTTCCATGGCGTCCACACGCTCTACATCTCGCCGCTCAAGGCGCTGGCCGTCGATATCGAGCGCAATCTCGAACGCCCGGTCGCCGAAATGGGCCTCCCGGTCACCATCGAGACGCGCACCGGCGACACGCCGCAGCACAAGCGCTCGCGCCAAAGGCTCAATCCGCCCGATATTCTTCTCACCACGCCTGAACAGCTGGCGCTGCTCATCGCGTCGAAAGAGGCCGAGCGTTTCTTCAAGGATCTGCGCTTCGTCGTGTTCGACGAATTGCATTCGCTGGTCACCTCCAAGCGCGGGCATCTGCTGTCGCTCGGGCTCGCCCGGTTGCGAAAGCTCGCGCCCGACGTCCGCACCATCGGGCTGTCGGCCACCGTCGCTGATCCCGACGATCTCCGCCGCTGGCTTGTGGCGCAGCGGCCCGGTGAGAACGGGCTTTCGGAACTGGTGACGGTGTCGGGCGGCGCACGGCCCGTCATCACCATTCTCGACACGGAAGAGCGCATTCCCTGGTCCGGCCATTCGGCGCGCTACGCCATGGGCGAGGTCTACAAGGCGATCGGCGCGCACCGCACCACGATCCTGTTCGTCAACACGCGCTCGCAGGCCGAGATGCTGTTCCAGGAGCTCTGGCGCATCAATGACGACAACTTGCCGATCGCGCTGCATCACGGCTCGCTCGACGCCGGCCAGCGCCGCAAGGTCGAGGCGGCCATGGCGGAAAACCGGCTGCGGGCCGTCGTCGCCACCTCGACGCTCGATCTCGGGCTCGATTGGGGCGATGTCGATCTGGTCATCCATATCGGCGCGCCCAAGGGCGCCTCGCGGCTGGCGCAGCGCATCGGACGCTCCAATCACCGCATGGACGAGCCGAGCAAGGCCATTCTCGTTCCGGCCAACCGCTTCGAGGTGATGGAATGCCAGGCGGCGCTCGACGCCAATTATATCGGCGCGCAGGACACGCCGCCGGTGGGCGAGGGCGCGCTCGACGTGCTCTGCCAGCACATCATGGGGCTCGCCTGCGCCGATCCCTTCGACGCGCTCGAGGTCTATGACGAAATCACCAGCGCGTCGCCCTATGCCCATCTCTCCTGGGAGACGTTCGAGCGCGCGCTCGATTTCGTCGCCACCGGCGGCTATGCGCTCCGCACCTATGAGCGCTACGCCAAGATCCGCAAGACCAAGGACGGGCTTTGGCGCGTGTCGCACCCCGCTTACGCCCAGCAATACCGGCTGAATGTCGGCACCATCATTGAGGCGCCGATGATGAATGTGCGCATGGTGCGCAAGGGCAGGGGCGCGGTGGGGCGCGGCGGGCCGGTGCTCGGCCAGGTCGAGGAATATTTCCTCGAACAGCTCTCGGCCGGCGACACATTCCTGTTTTCCGGCAAGGTGCTGCGCTTCGAGGGTATCCGCGAAAACGAATGTCTCGTCTCCGACGCTTTTTCGCAGGATCCGAAAATCCCGGCCTATGCCGGCGGCAAGTTTCCGCTGTCGACCTATCTGGCCGAGAGCGTGCGCGCCATGCTCGACGATCCCGACAAGCGCAAGGATCTGCCCGATCAGGTGCGCGACTGGCTGTCCATCCAGGCGGAGAAATCGGTGCTGCCGCGGCGCGACGAATTGCTGATCGAGACCTTTCCGCGCGGCAATCGCTTCTACATGGTCGCCTATCCCTTTGAAGGCAGACTTGCGCACCAGACGCTCGGCATGTTGCTGACCCGCCGGCTGGATCGCGCCGGCGCCAAGCCGCTCGGCTTCGTCGCCACCGATTACGCGTTGGCCATCTGGGGGCTCGAAGATATGGGCGCGCATTTCGCCCGCCACAGCCCTTCCATCCACGACCTGTTCGACGAGGACATGCTGGGCGACGATCTCGAAGCCTGGCTCACCGAAACCTGGCTCTTGAAGCGCACCTTCCGCTATTGCGCCGTCATCGCCGGCCTCATCGAACGCCGCCACCCCGGCAAGGAGAAGAGCGGACGGCAGGTCACGGTCTCGGCCGACCTGATCTATGACGTGCTGCGCAGCCACGAGCCAGACCACATCCTGCTGGAGGCGACGCGTCAGGACGCCGCGCAGGGACTTTTGGACATTCAGCGACTTGGCGATATGCTCGCGCGAATCAAGGGGCATATCCGGCTGAAGCGCCTCGAGCAAATCTCGCCGCTCGCCGTGCCGATCATGCTGGAGGTCGGCAAGGAGTCCGTCGGCTCCGCCGCCGATGAAGCGCTGCTGGCCGAGGCCTCGGACCGATTGATACGGGATGCGATGAATTGAATTGGACTGATCCGAGCGTGGGGCTACCCCCCTCTGCCCTGCCGGGCATCTCCCCCTCAGGGGGGGAGATCGAAGGAGGAGAGCGTCTGCACGCAATGTGGCCGTCGAGATTTGGGCGAGGGTCAAACCGCCAGCCAATCTCCCCCCTTGAGGGGGAGATGCCCGGCAGGGCAGAGGGGGGTAACCCCGCATGACCCGCTTCGCCAGAAACCATCAACCCTCCGAAAACCAAGCCCCCCCTTGCGAAGCCGAACTGAACGGCCAGCGCCTCGTCTTCGATCCGCTCGGCGCGCTCATGCTGCCCGAGCACGGTCTGCTCTGCGTCTCGGATCTCCATCTCGAAAAAGGCGCAGCCTATGCCCGTCGCGGCCAGATGCTGCCGCCCTGGGACACGCTCGCCACGCTCAGGCTGCTGGAAATCGTCATCGCCCGGCATGATCCGCGCATCGTCGTCTCGCTCGGCGACAATTTCCACGACCGGCGCGGCGCGGACCTGATGCCGCCGGAATTCCGCAGCTATCTCGAAAGCCTGATGCGCGGCCGCGAATGGATCTGGATTACAGGCAATCACGATCCCGACGGCGTCGGCCCCCTGTCCGGCCTGCAGGCCGACAGCCTGCATGTCGCCGGCCTCACCTTCCGGCATGAGCCGGGCGCGGCTTGCGATCCCGGCGAGGTCGCCGGTCATCTGCATCCGGCCGCCACGCTGGTGCGCCGCTCGCGCGGCGTCCGCCGCCCCTGCTTCGCGCTCGACGGCAGACGGCTGATCATGCCCTCTTTCGGGGTGACGACCGGCGGGCTCGATCTCGATCACCGCGCCTTCAAGGGGCTGTTTGAAAAAAGCAGGCTCACCGCCCATCTGTTGAGCCAGGGGCGGGTTCACAGCTTCGCCTATGACGCTCTGCGCGGATAAGGCCTCAATCGCGCCGGAACATCACGCTCGCCGTCCATCCCGTCAAAGCCGCGAGAAACACCGCGAAAATTCCGTAGTAAAGCGGGTCCTCCTCGGCGGCGCGGGTGATCATCTGCTCGATGCCGGTTTTCTGGACATGCAGGCTTAGTTCCTTCTCGGCGATATACTGGCCGGTCTTGAACACGACGGCGCGGATTGTATGCGTGCCGTTGGGGATATCGGCCGGAATATGGATATTCGCCTGGAACAGCGATGACGACACGAAAGACACGCCGCCCGGATTGGTCTGGTAGAGCCGCGCCTTCTCTTTCAGGCCCAGGAAGGCGTCGCGAAATTCCGCGAGTTCCTCGGCGCGGCCCGAAAAGGTCGAAGGCACCACCCTGACGCGCGGAAGCCCGACATTGTGGGTGTAGAGTTCCAGAGGCGCGCCGATGTCGGCGATGACCTTCGTCGACGCCATCGACAACGATTCCGGCATGCGTTCGAAGGTCACGGCATGGCGGTTGATCCAAACGCCCATCACCCTGTCCTTCTTGCGGACCGTCACGAAATCGCGCGGGCCTTCGAGCGAGACGACGATGTCGTAGGCGCCGATCGCGAGAAGATAGGGATCGACGTTTTCGAGCGAGCCGAACACGGTGACGTCCGTGCCGGCGAAATCAGGCGCGATGGCGATTTCGCGTGAGGACACGCCGATATTGATCGCCTCGCGCTCGACGGGACGCGGCGGCCCGCCGATGGGCTCGCAAAGCGCCGGCGCCGGTAGAAGCGCCAACAGCAGAAAGAGCGCCGCCGCCTTCATTGTCCCGCCCCCGTCCGCGCGATCGAATAGAGATCGGCCGGCGGCAGGAATAGGTCGATGGCGAGGCGGATGCCGACCGCGAGGATCAGGAGCGCGAGCAGCGCCCGCAACTGTTCGGCCTTCAGCTTCTGGCCGACGCGGACGCCGTATTGCGCCGCCACGACCCCGGACAGCATCAGGATGAAGGCGAGAACGATGTCGACCGTATGATTGGCCACCGCCTGCACGATGGTCGAATAGGTCGAGACGAAGATGATCTGGAACAGCGACGTGCCGACCACAACGCTGGTCGGGATGCGCAGCAGATAGATCATCGCCGGCACCATGATGAAACCGCCGCCCACGCCCATCACCGAGGTCAGCACGCCGACGCCGAAGCCGAGACCGGCCACCGGGATCACCGAGAGATAAATCTTCGATTTCTTGAAACGCATCTTGAAAGGCAGGCGATGCACCCAATTATGCTGGGCGCGCTTGACCGTCACCGTTTCGTTGCGGCGGGCCCGCCTGAGAGCATTGACGCTCTCCCACATCATCAGCCCGCCCACCGAGGTGAGCAGAACCACGTAAAGCAGCGAAATCACCAGATCCAGCTGGCCCAGCGCCCGCAAGGCCGAGAAGATCCAGATGCCGACCGTCGCGCCCAGAAGGCCGCCGAGCAGCAGCACGGTGCCGAGCTTGAGGTCGATGGTGCCGCGCCGGAAATGGGTGATGGCGCCAGAGATCGAGGAGGCCACGACCTGATTGGCGCCGGTGGCGACGGCGATCGCCGGCGGCACGTTGTAGAAGATGAGCAGCGGTGTGATCAGGAAGCCGCCGCCAACCCCGAACATGCCCGACAGGAAGCCCACGGCGGCGCCCATGCCGAGTATGATCAGGATATTGGCCGACAGTTCGGCGATCGGCAGATAGATGGTCACGCGCGCTCCTTGCGGAAAAAAGGAGTTTGACAGATCGGGTCGCTCCGGCCTGTTCAAGAGTGTTACAGATTGGCTTTAAATAACTGTTGCGCCGCGAAAATGGCGGTGTCAACCGCGACGGGCGCCCCGTCGCGGATATAATGAATTAACCATTTCGCCATGGATTCCACCGGTTAAGTGGACTTCCTCGCGCGTCTGTACTTGGTTCAGGACGGCTTCTTGTTATGCTTGAGAAGTTCCTTGACCAGCGCCTCGTCGATCTTGCCGGTCGGCTCCTGGCCGACCTTCTTCTGGAAGGCCTTGATCGCCTCGACCGTCTTCTTGCCGATCGCGCCATCGGCGGGGCCGGCGTCGAAGCCGTTGTTGTTGAGGATCGCCTGGATGTTGCGGATCGCCTTCTTCATGTCGACGCTGGCCGTGGTGTTGCCTTTGGCGATCCAGTCGTCGGGGACGATGGGATTGTTGGCGTCCTCATTGACCGGCGCGGCGCGCCACAAGTCGACTTCGGCCTTGGCTGCCTTCAGTTTCTCGGCGCCCAGCGCATTGGCCACTTCGTCGCGCTTCTGCGCGGCATCCTGGTCGCCCTGCATGGCCGCCACCGCGAACCACTTGTAGGACTGGCCGAGGTCCTGCGGCACGCCGTTGCCGCGCGCATAGAGGATGGCGAGATTGTACTGGCTGTCGCGCACATTGTGCTCGGCGGCCTCCTTGAACCAGCGGGCGGCCTCGGCGAAATCCGGCTTGCCCTCGGCGCCGGTGGCGTTCAGAACCGCCAGATTGTGCATCGCGCTGGTGTTGCCCTGGCTTGCGGCCTGGGCGTAGAGCGCGCGCGCCTTGGCGATGTCGCGGTCGACGCCGAGACCCTTCTCGTAGATGCTGGCGAGGCGATATTGCGCCGGGGCGAAGCCGGCGTCGGCGGCGCGCTGATACCAGTTCATCGCAATCTTGGGATCGGCGGCGACGCCGCGGCCATCGGCGTAGCGGGCGCCGATTTCGAAGAAGGCCAGCGGATCGGCCTTCTTGGCGGCGGCCACCAGCGATGCGGGCTTGAGATCGGCGGGAGTTTCCACGGCGACGATCTGCTGCTGTTCGACCGCGGCCGGGGCCGGCTCGGCGGGCGCCGCGGCGTCCGCGGTCGACGCGGCGGCGGAAGCCGTCTCAGCGCTTGCAGGCTCCATGGCGGCCGAAGGTTCGGCGCTCGACGGGATCTCGTCCGGCTGGGTGTCGGACGATGACTGCAGGGGCGGCGGCTCGGCGCCGGAGGCGTCGGCGGTTTGGACCGGCGCCGTCTCCGCCTGCGCCGGCGCGGCGCTTTCGGCGATGGTCGGCTGGACAGGGGTTTCGGCCGCGTCGCTGGTCTTGTCCTCGACGGGGGCGGAGACCGCCTGCGGCTCGGGCTCGGCCTTGCTGTTGATCAGGTTGGAGACCAGCGGATAGGACAGCATGAGCAGCAGCACTGCGCCTGCCGCAAGAAGCAGCGGACGGCGCGCCTGGCCATCGTCCTTTTTCACCGACGGCTTGGCAGAGGCCTTGGCCGTCGCCTTGCCTGTCTTGAGCGGCTGCTGCATGCCGGCTTCGCGGGCGGCTGCCTGGGCGGCGCGGCGGGCGGCGGCGATCACGTCGGCGGGACCGGCTTCCGCGGCGCGACCGGATTTCTGGCCGGCGCGGACTTTCTCCATGATCTTGCGGACGTCGGGCGCAGCGCCGCCGGGCTCGATCAGCAGGCCGTCATCGGCCTCCTCGACCTCGGCGGCGGCGGGATCGAGAGCCGGGGTCGGATCGATCGTCAGACGCGCGTCCGATTTCTTCTTGGAGGGTTTCAGTTTGGCGGCGAGGCTGGCGATCAGGCTGGAGGGGCGGGCCTTGGCCGGTTCGGCGCGGAGTTCGGCGCCGTCGCCGGGAGCCTGCGCGTCCTGGGCCACGGCGGCGTCGGCCGCTGCGGCGAAGTCATGGTCCTCGAACACGTCCACGGTCGCGACCGGGCGCGGCGCCGACCGCGGCGGGATCACCGGTTCCGCGGTCGCCATGGGCGCGCGGGGCGCCGGAGCCTCTTCGGCGGACGGGGTCGGCTTGAACACCGGTTCGGTCGCGCGCGGCATGACCGGGGCGTCCTCGCGGCGCGTCCGCTCGGTCGCCAGGCTGATATCGTCGAGCCGGCTGGCGATCTGTGTCAGCGTCTGGTGCAGGGCGGAGAACGTTTCCGCGGTGCGCTCCTCGCTGGAGCGGGCATAGGTTTCGAGCGCCCGGAGGTCGTCGGTGAGCGCGGTGAGGGCTGCGAGATCGACGCCGGCTACGCCCTGCGCATGGGTTCCGGCGCGGGCATAGGCCTCCACCACCGCTTCGGCGGCCTGCCGGGCGGCTTCCACGATGAATTCGTCGCTGGTGGCGATGTAATCCTCGATCACCGCCATGCTGCGCGTCAGTTCTTCCGGCGCGGCATGGGCCTGAGACGGCTGGCTGAGCAGCGACGACAGCGAGGCGATCTGTTGCTCGAGATTGGCAAGGGCGCGCGCATCCGACGGAGGCGCAGCGGCGGACTCTTCCAGGCGCGCGGCGATGTCTGACAAACGATGTTCCAGATGACTGAAGTCCGGCGCCATGACGGACATCGGCTCGGCCGGGCGGTCGAGATCGTCGATCCGGCGAGCCAACCGGTCCAGACGGTCGATCAGCGGCGCGGGGTCGTTGTCGCCGAGGCGATCGATCTTGCGCGAGAGATCGGCGAGATGCCCGGTCACGTCTGCGCCGCCGCGATCGTCGAGACTGCGCTCGATCAGGCCGGAGAGTTCGGCGATGCGCCGCTCCAGCTTCTGCGTCTCCTCGTCGACGGCGAGATCCTCGATCCGTTGCGTGAGGAATTCGATGCGCTGGGCGAGGCCCGATTCCTCGTTCTGGCGATGCAGCGCGTCGATATGCAGGCCGAGTTCGGCGATGCGCCGCTCGACCGACTGCAGCGCGGCATGGTCGCGGCCGTTGTCGGCCTGGCGGACGCTGACCGCGATGGCGCGACTGATTTCGTCCAGCCGCCGGTCGAGCCCTTCGAACTGGTCGCCGAGTTCGTTCTTGGCTTCGACGCTGCGGCCGACGGATTCCACCGCATCCGCCAGCGTGATCAGCTTGTCTTCCAGGGAGCGGATGGCGGGAGCGGCGTTGACTTCGCCGAGACCGTTCTTGATGCCGTCGATGCGCCAGGCGATCTGCACCAGTTCTTCGCGCAGCGACTGCTGGTCCAGTTCGTCGACCTTGCGGGCGGTGTAATCCCAGATCTCTTCGGCGCGGCTCCATTTGTCGTCGAGCCGGCGGATGCTGTCCTCGCGCGCCAGCCCGGTCGCCATGCTGCGGAGGTCCTCGATCTCGGCGATGAGGTCGTCGAGGCGAGGAGCCTGTTCCTTCTCGCCGATCCGGCGAACCGTGTCGTTGAGCTTGAGGATTTCGTTGCGCACGAGCTCGCTCGCGCCGACGCCGCCAGCGGCGACGCCCTTCAGGCCGCGGATTTCGTCGCGGATCGCGTCGAGATTGTTGTGGCTCATGCCCTGGCGCAGTTCGCCGCGCAGGGCTTCGAGCGTCGCGGCGATATCGGCGAGCGCGTCGTGATGCTGCTGCGGCGGTTGCGCATAGGCTACAGGCGCAGGGGCGACATCGCGTGAGCGGGGAACGTCGCGTCGCGGCTCATGATCGTCGCGCCGCTCCGGGCGTTCGCGCCGTTCCGGCCTGCCGCGCTCGGGATCGGCGCGCAGCGTCCGGTCTGCGGCGGCGACCCGCTCGCGAACCGACGACAGCATGCGCTGGCGTTCGAGAATTTCGTCGACCGAGCCGGGATCCATATAGGCCGGACGGCCGGGCGGGCGCTTTTCAGCCACCAGGCCCTGGATACGCGCCTCCAGCCCTTCGATCGTCTTGCTCAACTGATCGAACGAGGGCTTGCCGCCATAGCTAGAATACTGTGATCGTGATCCGTTCATGTGTCAGCTCGCTCGACGTCCGGGCCGGAATTCAGGTCGACCGATCGCGTCTCTTTTGTCGGCTCGGGCGGGCGAAGGCCCAAGCGCTCCACGATAGCGTCTGAGGCTTTCCTCGGGCTTTCCGCCTGCATCGCGCATAGACGCAATCTCATCGTCCTTAACTAAGATGCATGGATAGTTAAACAGGGTAAACAAACGGTTAATTTGCGCATTCCGCAGCGTAACGAAGTCTGGAAAACGGCGACTTTGCACGAAGTCGTAACGATCATCCGGTTATGATTGCGCAACAGGCCTGCAAATCGGATCTTTTACCGATCATTAACCAGTTTATTGTCGCCAGGCGCTCCGCCGATGCGATCTGCCGCTCGACAGGGGACAATCGTAAAACCTGAAGGGACAGGCGCCGGAATTCCCCGGCAGGGTAATATTTGACGTTTACGCAAACGTCAAAATTTTGTAGTAGTGCTATCCAGATCGATTTACGGCGAAGGCGAGGAGGCGTTCATGCCCGTTTACAAGGCTCCGGTCGACGACACATTGTTCGTGCTCAACGATGTCCTGGGGATCCAGAAGTTCAACAATCTTCCCGGCTTTTCCGAGGCGTCGCCCGATGTCGTCGACGCCATCGTCGCCGAAGCCGCCAAGGTGGCCGAGGAAATTCTGTTTCCGCTCAATCTCTCCGGCGATCAGGAAGGCTGCATCCGCCACGACGATGGTTCGGTGACGCCGCCCAAGGGCTTCAAGGCCGCCTATGACGCCTATTGCCAGGGCGGCTGGATCGGCCTCTCCGTTCCGGAAGCCTATGGCGGCCAGAACCTGCCTTATGTGCTGCACACCGCCGTCGGCGAATATATGTCGTCGGCCAACATGGCCTTCGCCATGTATCCCGGCCTCACCAACGGCGCGATCGCGGCGATCCTCGTGCATGGCTCGGATGCCCAGAAAGAGACCTATCTGCCGAAAATGGTCGAGGGCGTCTGGACCGGCACGATGAATTTGACCGAGCCGCATTGCGGCACCGATCTCGGCCTCTTGCGCACCAAGGCCGTGCCGAAAGGTGACGGCTCCTATAAGATTTCCGGCCAGAAGATCTTCATCTCCGCCGGCGAACACGACATGTCCGACAACATCATCCATCTGGTGCTCGCCCGCATCGAAGGCGCGCCTGAAGGCACCAAGGGCATTTCGCTGTTCATCGTGCCGAAATTCCTCGTCAACGAGGATGGCTCGCTCGGCGCGCGCAACGGCGTCAGCTGTGGCGCGATCGAGCACAAGATGGGCATCCACGCCAACGCCACCTGCGTCATGAACCATGACGAGGCGACCGGCTATCTGATCGGCCAGGAAAATCGCGGTCTGGCCGCCATGTTCGTGATGATGAACGAGGCGCGTCTCGGCGTCGGCCTGCAGGGCCTGTCGATCTCGGAAGCCGCCTATCAGTCGGCCGCCCAATATGCCCGCGACCGCATCCAGGGCCGCTCGCTCACCGGCCCCAAGGCGCCGGAGAAGAAGGCCGATCCGATCATCGTCCATCCGGATGTTCGTCGAACGCTGATGCAGATCAAGTCGATCAACGAGGCCGGTCGCGCCTTCGCGCTCTATTCGGCGCTGCAGTCCGATATCGCGCACCGTTCGGAAGACGCCGCCGCGCGGCAGAACGCCGACGACATCCTGTCGATCATGACCCCGGTTCTCAAGGGCGTGATGACCGATCGCGGCTTCGACAATGCGGTCGCCGCCCAGCAGATGTTCGGCGGCCACGGCTATATCGAAGAATACGGCATGAGCCAGTATGTCCGCGACGCCCGCATCGCCATGATCTATGAAGGCGCAAACGGCGTTCAGGCCATGGACCTCGTTGGCCGCAAGCTCGCCGCCAATGGCGGCCGCGCGGTGATGGCCGTGTTCAAGGAAATCGGCGATTTCTGCGAAGAGAACCGCGCCAATGAAAAACTGGCGCCTTTCACCAAGGCGATCAAGAAAGGCTTGAACGATCTGCAGGCCGCCACCATGTGGTTCATGAGCAACGCCATAGCCAAGCCCGACAATGCCGGCGCCGGCGCGACCGATTATATGCACCTCTTCGGCCTCGTCATTCTCGGCTATATGTGGGGACGTCAGGCCAAGGCGGCGCAGGAGCTCCTCGACGCCGGCGACGCCCGCGCCGAGTTCCTGGCCAACAAGTTGATCACGGCGCGCTTCTTCATGGAGCGGATGATGCCGGAAACGGCGTTCCGCAAGGCCCGCATCGAAGCCGGCGCCGACAGCGTCATGGCGCTGGATGCGGCGGCGTTCTGATTTGCGAAAGGAGCGAGAAAGTTATACCGTGATATAACTTTCGAGGGAGAGATCCATGGCGACTTCGACGTTGAGAACCGTAGGCGGCTCCGTGATGATGGCGATCCCCAAGCCGCTTCTGGAGATGTTGGGGCTTGCCCCCAACGCCAAGCTCGATCTCTCCGTAGAGGATGGTCGTCTGGTCGCGATCCCCAGACCGCGGCCGCGCTATAGTCTCGACGAACTCGTCGCCCAATGCGATCCGGATGCGCCGCTCAGCGAGGAAGAACAAGCTTGGCTCGATGCGCCGCCGATGGGTCGCGAGGTGTTGTGATGGAGCGGGGCGACATCTGGCATGTCGATCTCAATCCGGTCAAAGGCCGGGAACAGGCCAATCCGCGCTATGTACTCGTGCTGACGCCAAAGTCGTTTAACCAGCTAGGCGCTCCCATCGTCGCGCCGATCACTGTCGGCGGCGAATTCGCCCGTTACCAGGGCTTCACAGTGCCGCTGTCCGGCACCGGCACGAATGCTGTCGGCGTGGTGTTGTGTCATCAGATCCGCGCGCTCGACATCCGGGCGCGGGGCGGCAAGTTTTCCGAAAAAGCGCCCGACTTCATCGTCGATGATGTCCTGGCGCGCGTGTCGACATTTTTTGAATAAGTTCCAGGCCGATCGCGATCGGCCGAAAGGGAGGAAAGACGAAATGACCGAAGCCTTTGTCTTTGACCATGTCCGGACGCCGCGCGGCCGCGGCAAGAAGGACGGCGCCCTGCATGAGGTGCCGACGCCCCGGCTTGCGGCGCATACGCTTGCCGCGCTGCGCGACCGCAACGGGCTCGACACATCCACGGTGGACGACATCATTTTCGGCTGCGTCGATCCGGTGATGGAAGCGGGCGCGGTGATCCCGCGTTCCGCCGCCTTCGAGGCTGGCTATGATTTCAAGGCTCCCGGTATCCAGATCTCGCGCTTCTGCGCCTCGGGTCTCGACGCCATCAATCTCGCTGCTTCGAAAATCGCGTTCGGCGCCGATGACATCGTCATCGCCGGCGGCGTAGAATCCATGAGCCGCGTCGGCATGGGCATGGCCGGCGGCTCCTGGCCTGTCGATCCCTCGGTGGCCATTCCCGGCTATTTCATGCCGCAGGGCGTTTCGGCCGATCTTATCGCCACCAAATATGGCTTCAGCCGCGACGACGTCGACGCCTATGCCGTGGAGAGCCAGAAGCGCGCCGGCCATTCCTGGGCTGAAGGTTATTTCTCGCGCTCGGTCGTGCCGGTGAAGGACGTCAATGGGCTGACCATTCTCGACCGCGATGAGCATATGCGGCCCACGACCGACATGCAGTCGCTCGGCCAGCTGCAACCGTCCTTCCAGATGATGGGCGAAATGGGCGGCTTCGACGCCGTCGCCATCGATGCCCATCCCGATGTCGAGCGGATCAACTATGTCCACCATGCCGGCAATTCCTCAGGGATCGTCGATGGCGCGGGCGCCGTCCTGCTCGGCTCCAAGGCTGGCGGCGAAGCGATGGGGCTGAAGCCGCGCGCCCGCATCCGCACCTTCGCCAATATCGGCTCCGAGCCGGCGATCATGCTGACCGGCCCCGTCGACGTCACCGAAAAGCTGCTCAAGCGCGCCGGCATGACCATCGGCGACATTGATCTCTTCGAACTCAACGAAGCCTTCGCCGCCGTGGTGCTCCGCTACATGCAGGCCTTCGACATTCCGCATGACAAGATCAACGTCAATGGCGGCGCCATCGCGCTCGGCCATCCGCTCGGCGCCACCGGCGCGATGATTTTTGGCACCGTGCTCGACGAGCTGGAGCGCCGCGGCCTGGGCACCGCGCTGGTGACGCTGTGCATCGGCGCCGGCATGGGCACGGCCACGATCATCGAGCGCGTCTGAGACTGGGAGAGAGAGATGACTTACAAGAATTTCACCCTCGACATCGACGTCGATGGCGTAGCGCTCGTCACCTGGGACATGCCCGGCCGCAGCATGAACGTCTTCACGCTTGAGGTGATGGACGAGATCGAGGCGATCCTCGCCGCCGTCGTGAATGACGAAAAGGTCGAGGGCGTCGTCTTCGCCTCCGGCAAATCCGCCTTCTCCGGCGGCGCCGATCTCACCATGATCGAGGGCATGTTCTCGATGCTGGAAGAGGCGAAAGCCGCCGATCCTGCAGCCGCCGCGCAAAAACTCTTCGACGCCGCCGGCCGCATGAGCGGTCTCTGGCGCCGGATCGAAACCTGCGGCAAGCCCTGGGTTGCCGCCATCAACGGAACCTGCATGGGCGGCGCCACGGAACTGGCCATGTCCTGCCACGCCCGCGTCGCCTCCAACGCCAAATCGGTCAAGATCGCGCTTCCGGAAGTCAAAGTCGGCATCTTCCCGGGCGCCGGCGGCACCCAGCGCCTGCCGCGCCTAATCAACACCCAGGATGCGCTACAGATCATGACCACGGGTTCGGACCTGACAGCCTCGCGCGCCAAGGCGCTCGGCCTGGTCAACGAGGTGGTCGATCCCGACAGACTGATCGAAGCGGCCAAGACGTTGATCAAGAACCGCCTCGATCCCGTCGCGCCCTGGGACAAAAAGGGCTTCAAGGCGCCGGGCGGAACCATCTGGTCGCCGCAGGGCGTGCAGCTGTTCTCGGCCGCCAACGCCATTCTGCGCCGGGAAACGCATATGAATTATCCGGGCGCCGAAGCGATCGTGAAATGCGTCTATGAGGGCCTACAACTGCCCTTCGACCTCGCGCTCAAAGTCGAGCTGCGCTATTTCACCCAGATCCTCAACAATGTCTCGGCCCGCTCCATGGTCCGCTCGCTGTTCGTGTCGATGCAGGAGCTCGGCAAGGGCGCGCGGCGTCCGGCAGGCGTTCCCGCCACGAAATTCTCCAAGATCGGCGTGGTCGGCGCAGGCTTCATGGGCGCTTCCATCGCCTATGTCACGGCGCGCGCCGGCATTCCCGTGGTGCTGATCGACCGCGACCAGGCCGCCGCCGACAAGGGCAAGGCCCATTCGGAAGAGCTGATCAAGGGCGCGATTTCCAAGGGCAAGTCGACCAAGGAAGAGGGCGAAAAACTGTTGTCGCTGATCACCGCGACCTCCGACTACAACCAGCTGTCCGACGCCGGTCTCGTCATCGAAGCGGTGTTCGAGGATCGCAGCGTCAAGAAGGCTGTGATCGAACAGGTCGAAGCTGTCCTGCCGGAAAGCTCGATCTTCGCCTCCAACACCTCGACGCTGCCGATCACCGGGCTTGCGGAAAATTCCAAGCGCCCCGACCAGTTCATCGGCGTGCATTTCTTCTCGCCGGTCGAGAAGATGATGCTGGTGGAAGTCATCCTCGGCGAAAAGACCGGCGACAAGGCGCTCGCCGCCGCGCTCGATTATGTCGCCGCTATCCGCAAGACGCCGATCGTCGTCAACGACACGCGCGGCTTCTATGTCAATCGCTGCGTTTTCCGCTACATCAACGAAGCCTATGACATGCTGATCGAAGGCGTGCCGGCGGTGATGATCGAAAACATCGCCAAGGCCGCCGGCATGCCGGTCGGTCCGCTGTCGCTCAACGACGAAGTCGCCGTCGACTTGAGCCAGAAGATCATGAAGGCCTCGATCGCCGATTTGGGCGAGACTTCCGTCAAGCCCGAGCACATGACGCTGATCGACAAGATGGTCAACGATCTCGACCGTCGCGGCCGCAAGAACGGCCGGGGCTTCTACGACTATCCCGCCAAGCCCGCCAAGAAGTCGCTCTGGCCGGGCCTCAAGGACTTCTATCCGCAGAAGAAGGCCGAAGAAGTTGACGTCAAGACGATCAAGGACCGTCTCCTCGCCACCATCGCGCTGGAAGCGGCGCGCACCATGGAAGAGGGCGTCGTCACCGATCCGCGCGAAGCCGATGTCGGCTCCATCCTCGGCTTCGGCTTCGCGCCCTATACGGGCGGCACGCTCAGCTATATCGACGGCATGGGCGTGAAAACCTTCGTGGCGTTGTGCGAAAAGCTGGCCGCCTCCTATGGCGACCACTTCAAGCCGACGCCCCTGCTGCTGGACATGGCCGCCAAGGGTGAAAGCTTCTACAGCCGCTTCAATCCGAAGCTGGTGAAGCAGGCGGCGTGAGAGTTGCGGCGCCGGGGGCTGAACCCTTCTCGGCGCCGTCTCCCTCGGGCTTGTCCCGAGGGTCTGCTGTCAGTTCTGCTTTTCCTTCTCAGCGCTGGTTCCGATGCCTCATCAATCCGCCTCTCCAGCGCCGGGATCAAGACGGGACGTCAGTCGACGCATTTCTTCCTGGAACATTGCAAAGGCTTCAAGAGCTTCGCTGACGCGCTCTTCCACGATCTCCGGATCGAGCGAGAGCCCATAGGAATTCCTCTGCCGATGCCGAAACGCCCGCAATCCGTCCAGTGCGCGGTAGGTGTCATCTGTAAGCACGCGATCGCGAACGCCCGGATATGCATTGTGCATCCGTCGAAGCAGCGTCGTGTGCCAGCCGTCATCACGCGCCACCGCATTTCCGTCAATCTTCGAGGCGATAGCCGACATGACGCGTTCGCATCCAGAGTAAAGCTTCTCTATCCCCGAAGCGAGGCCGCTGACAGCCAGCCAGCGCATATGCGGCGCAAGGTCATTCTTCGTCAATTTATAGGTAGTCAGCGCCAGGCCCAGCATCTCCGCCTCGGCGGCAATTTCCCTGATGTCGTTGTCCAGATCAACGAAGATCGCCTGCATCGGTCACGGTCTCCAGGAAACGGTGGCGCCGATGCGCGGGGATTTCGTCGAGATAGACAACATCGAAGCGGAAGCCGGGCAGGCCGTCCTCCACAAGTCCTTCGATCTTGTATTTGAGGTGGCGCGGGCATGTAGTCACCAGCAGGTCGATGTCGGACTGCACGTTGAATTTGCCTGACGAGAGCGAACCGAAGATTTTTGCGTCGACTCCGATGTCAGCCAGACGCGCGACAAGCCGCTTCGTCAAGGATACTGCTGACGCTCTCCTCGCACCAAGATCCATATCGGACAAAACCGCAACGTTCATGACCCGCCTCTGCTTGCCCGGGGATTATTGGCCTGTCCGGCAAGCGAGTCAACTTTTGCCGCTTGCGTAGAATATTCCGCGTACTGGGCGGCGCTGTGAACACGACACATAGCCGCGAGACCGGCGAGACGATCACTCTCCCCGCCGATCTCCATCGATAAAGCTCAGAGCGCGAACTGATAGGTCGCCGGCGTGTATCGATAACCTTCGCCCTGCTTCTCGACATATCCTACCGCCGGGAACGGCATGTGATAGCCGATAAAGGCCAGCCGATCGGTGGCGACCATGTCGAACACCCGCTTGCGGGTCTCGGCCGCCTTGGCCTTGTCCATGTCGAACTTCACTTCCCAGTCCGGCCGCTGCAGCGACAGCACGAAGTGGTTGGCGGTGTCGGCGGTCAGGATCAGGCTCTGGCCCTCGCTTTCGAGGCGGTAGATCATATGCCCCGGCGAATGGCCGAAGGCGGCCATGCCGGTCACGCCCGGCGCCACATCGGCGTTGTCCTTGACGAAGGTGGCCTTTTCGGCCAGCGGCGCGATGTTTTTCATCACGCCTTTATGGCCGCCTTCCGCCGGCGTGCCCATGCGGGCAGGGTCCTTCCAGAAGGCGTATTCCGCCTCGCCGAACACATAGCGGGCATTTGCGAAAGCCGGCTTGTCGCCTTCCATCAGCCCGCTGATATGGTCGCCATGCATATGGGTGATTACCACCAGCGTCACGTCCTCGGGCTTGTAGCCCGCCGCCTGGATGCCGGCGCGCAGCTGGCCGGCACCCCATTCGCGCCCGCCTTCGCCCATGCCGGTGTCGAACAGGATGAGGTCCGAACCGTTCTTCACCAGCACCGGCGAGAAGCCGTTGACGAATGTGTCGGTCGGCAGGAAATTGGCGGTCAGCAGCGCCGCCACGTCTTCCGGCTTCTGGTTGGTGCCGAAGGTCTCGTTCGGCTTGTCGGCGGCGCGCGTTCCGTCGCTGATGACGGTGACGTCCATGGCGCCGAATTTGAACGAATGGAAATGCGGTTGCTTCGCCGGCGTTTCCTGGGCGGCCGCGGTGGCCGGGTCGAGAAGCGACGTCGTCAGGATCGCCGGAGCGGCGATCGCCCCGGTTGCGGCGGTGGCGAACAGACTGCGACGCGATAGGGTCAGGATCGTCATGGCTTTTCTCCCTGGTTGGCCGACAGGTTTACGCGCAACCGCCGGAAAAGATCGGTCACATTCGTCTCACAGCTTCGTGAACGGTCCGGAGGACACCCGGAATTCGCCGCGTCTTTCCGGAACCAAACGCCGTCAGCCCCGTTGA
Source organism: Rhizobium sp. TRM95796 (assembly GCF_025779995.1). Lineage (NCBI taxonomy): Bacteria > Pseudomonadati > Pseudomonadota > Alphaproteobacteria > Hyphomicrobiales > Rhizobiaceae > Rhizobium > Rhizobium sp. TRM95796. The sequence goes on from NZ_JAOXHE010000004.1 coordinate 245,386, forward strand.
CGGGGCGGTATCGGGGATCGGCTCACTCATGCGCGCACGCGGCTTTCAACTCAAGACTATCCGGCTTGCTCCGCAGTCGGGCATAGACCAGGCGTCGGTCATCGGCGCGCGGATCGCGCAAATCCTCATTGCGCTGATCGTCGGCGTCGCGGCGCTGGATTACGCCGAGGTCATCCTCGCGCCGATCCTGCTCGGCGTGGTGATCGGCCTGATGTTCTCCCCGGTCGCCAAGGCGATCGAGCGACGCGGAATGCCGGCCTGGGTCTCGGGTCTCGCCATCGTCATCCTGTTCATCGCGCTGGTCGTCATTCTCGTCGGCGCGCTCGCCATGCCGCTGTCGGCCTGGGTCGACAAGGCGCCGCTGATCTGGGAAAGCCTCAAGCTGCATATCGCCGACTGGAAAGACATGATCTCGTCCTTCCAGGCCATGCAGAAGCAGTTGGGTTCGGCGATGGGCGAAACAGGCGGCGTCATGGTCAAGGTCGATCAGGGCGGCGGCGCAGTCGAAAGCGTGGTCACGCTCGGCCCCACCATCATCGCCGAGCTGCTGTTGTTTTTCGCCAGCATCTATTTCTTCGTCGCCACCCGCGACCAGTTCCGCGTCGCCGTGTTGAAGCTCTGCATCTCGCGTCGAGTCCGCTGGCGCATCGCGCATTTCTTTCGCGATACGGAACTCTTGATCTCGCGCTATCTGATGACGATCACGCTGGTCAATATCGGTCTCGGTTGCGCCGTCGCCTTCTGTCTCTGGCTGGTTGGCATGCCGTCGCCGTTGCTTTGGGGCGTGCTCGCCGCCGTGCTCAATTATGTCGTCTATGTCGGCCCGGCGATGATGGCCATCCTGCTGGTCTGCATCAGCCTCGCCACCCGGCATGGCGGCGTCGACATTCTCACGCCGCCGGCCATCTATCTCGGCCTGCATTTCATTGAATCGCAATTCGTCACCACCCAGGTGCTCGGCGTCACCATGACCATGAACCCGTTCCTGGTGTTCCTGGCGCTGGCCTTCTGGATCTGGCTGTGGGGCCCCGTCGGCGGCTTCATCGCGGTTCCCTCCCTTCTCATCCTCTATGCCTTCATGCGCAACACCATCAAGATGCGCGATCGAGTCAGCACCGTTTGAGGTCCGCCCATGAAAATCTTCAAATGCCAGAATTGCGGCAACACGCTGCATTTCAACAACAGCGTCTGCCTGAAATGCGGCTTGAAGGTCGGCTATATCGCCGATCTCGCCGAGATGTCGGCGCTCGAACCTGAAGGCGACGCCTTGCGCGCCATCGCCGCGCCGGGCCGCTTGTTCATCACCTGCGACAATGCGGAGAACGCCGCCTGCAACTGGCTCGTCGACGCAGAGAGCGGCGACAATTTTTGCCTCGCCTGCCGCTATAATCTCACTATCCCCGATCTTTCCGTCGCGGATAATCTCGAGCGCTGGCAAAAGATCGAGCAGGCCAAGCGACATCTGTTCTATTCGCTCACCCGGTTCGAATTGCCGATCCCGTCGCGCGCGGACGATCCGGAGCATGGCCTCGCTTTCGAGTTTCTCGCCGATGTCGTCGCCCCGGACGGGACGGTCGAGCCGGTGATGACCGGCCACGCCAACGGTCTCATTTCCATCAACATCGCCGAAGCCGACGATGCCGAACGCGAAAAGCGCCGGACGTCGATGGGCGAGCCCTATCGCACGCTGATCGGCCATTTCCGCCATGAGGTCGGTCATTTCTACTGGGATCTGCTGGTCAAGGACGGTGATCGCCTCAATCGCTTCAAGGCGCTGTTCGGCGATCCCACCGAAGATTACGGCGAGGCGTTGCAGCGCCATTACGCCGAAGGCGCGCCCGCCGACTGGCAGGAAAATTACATCTCGGCCTATGCCTCCGCCCATCCCTGGGAAGACTTCGCCGAGACCTGGGCGCATTGCTTCCATATGGTTGATGGGCTGGAAACAGCGATGGTCTATGGCATCTCGCCCGAAATCGAGTTCCTGCCCGGCGCGGGCCCCAAGCCCGGTGCGCATTTCGACCCCTACAAGGCCACCTCGATCCGCCCCGTCACGGCCTCCTGGATCCCGCTGACCGTGGCCATCAACGCGCTCAACCGCAGCCTGGGCCAGCCGGATTTCTACCCGTTCGTGCTGACCGGCAAGGTCATCACCAAGATCGATTTCGTGCTGAGGTTGATCGTGTCGGCGCAGAAGGAACAGGATCAGGAAGCGGCGTGAGAGGGTAGGGCCTATCCTCTTTTTCGAAGGGATGTCGTGCACCGACCCTCATCCCCCTGCCGGGACCTTCTCCCCGCGCATGCGGGGAGAAGAAGGGATGTGGCAGTGCCGGCTCACCATCGCCTTTCTCCCCGCATGCGCGGGGAGAAAGTGGCGGCAGCCGGGTGAGGGGCGAAGCACGCCGTCAATCGCAAACAGAACCCTCACCACCGTCATGCTCGGGCCTGTCCCCAGCACCTGCAACGCTTTGATTTTGCTCGCTGGCTCAGATCCTCGGCCCAGGGCCGAGGACGACGGCAGAGTGGAGGAAAACCCCTCCCCAACCCCTCCCCACAAGGGGGAGGGGCTTAAGCTGCCTCACCCTCCAAAACCCAAGCGACCTCTCGTCCGCAGCGCTGACCTGTGGCGCGCCGGCGGCAGCCCCGAGTTAAGCCCCTCCCCTTGTGGGAGGGGTGGGGGAGGGCCTTCCTCAAAAAATCCTCCTCCCAAAATATTTTCATCCCCCACCTTCCCACGCCCCTTATCCTCATCTCGTCCCATCATCGGCTACACCGCGAGGCGTCGCGGCGAGATGGGGCCGGCGCTGGGGGAAGGGGGACGACGTGCATCCTTTTCTCCGGGGCTTCGAGAAGCGACGACCCCCGAAGACTGGGGACCTTGGGCGTGAAAGCGTCCCCCCAGGGTGGCGTCTCGAAAGGGACGTTACAGTAAGGCCCGCTTTAGAGGCGGATTACCCGCAGGCTCGACTTGCGGCGACGAGCGTCAAGTTCGAGGCACAAACCGCCGAATGCGGGTCGCGATGAGCGTCACTATAAATTTAACTTAACGAGGCGTTCTTCGCGCCCCGGCCGAGCCCGCATGGGCGAAGCGAGAGAATGACGGACAACTCCGGGCGGTATGACGCGGCGGAGCGTTTTGGCGCGTCAGCGCACGAAGACGCGCACTGTCGAGGCGCGCCCCACCGCGTCGATCACCGTCAGCGTCGAATAGCCGGCGCCATCGGGGCGCCATTGGTAATTGCGCTTGCGGCTGGAGCCGTCCATTGGCCGTCCATTGGCGAGCCAGCGGAAGGGCGGGCGGCCGCCTTGCAGCTTGAGTTGCAGCGGCATGGCGTCGTCGCCGCCGAGCGCGAGGTCGACTTCCGCGCCTTCAGGCGGATAGACGATTTTCGGCGCCGGCTCGCGGGCCGAGAAGGAGACAAGGCCGTTGCCGGTCAGGGCAAAGCGCTTGAGGCTCGCGGGCAATTCCGCCTCGCTCAGTCGGAAGGCGCCGGCTGGGGCCGGCGGCAGCGCCGTCTGGGCGAGTTTGGCCTTGGCGAAGGCCTCGAACAGAATGGGGGCCGCAGTCTGGAAGCCGGAAATGCCGGGAATGGCGGCATTGTCGGCGCGGCCCACCCAGACGCCGAGCACATATTTGCCGTCATAGCCGATGGTCCAGGCGTCGCGATAGCCATAGGAGGTGCCGGTCTTATAGGCCAGGCCGCGGGGAATGGCGCCGAGCGGCGGCCGCATGCCCGAGAGGACGTCGGACACCTGCCAGGCGGCGATCGGGTCCATGATCGGTTCGGCCTCGATCACGCCCGGCTCCTCGCGGACGCCGTCGCCGAGCTTGACCGGAAAACCGCGATTGGCGAGCGCGGCGTAGAGCTGGACGAGATCGCGCAGGCTGACGCCCGCGCCGCCAAGCGCGATCGCCAGTCCCGGCGCTTCGCCCTGCGGCAGCCTGGGATTGACGCCGGCGCGGCGGAAACGGCTGGTCAAACGCGTCGGGCCGACCGCTTCGAGAAGCTTCACGGCGGGCACGTTGAGGCTCATCTGCAGCGCCTGGCGGATGGTCACGTCGCCCTGATAGCTCATGTCGAAATTCTTCGGCCGGTAGCCGAAGAAATCGGCGGGCCGGTCCTCGATGATCGTCTGCTGGGCGATCATGCCCTGCTCGAAAGCGAGGCCATAGATGAAGGGCTTCAGCGTCGAGCCCGGCGAGCGCAGCGTCCGGGTCATGTCGATCCAGCCGGAGCGGGCGCCTTCGAAATAGTCGGCTGAGCCGACTTCTGCGAGGATGGCGCCGGTGCGGCTTTCGGCCAGCAGCAGCGCCACCGAGATCTTCGGCCCCAGCCGCTCGGCGGCGTCGCGGGCCACGATCTCCAGCGCCGCCTGGGCGTCGCGCTTCAGCGTCGTCTGGTGGCTGAGCGCGCGGGGGTCCTTGCGGATGGCGGCTTCGGCGAGATGGGCGGCGTAAGCCGGCAGTTGCCGGCGCTTCTTGGGAATGGGCGCAAGGCGGGCGCGTCCGGCCTCGCCTTCGCCGATCACGGTCGCCACGGCGAGCCGGGTCAGCACCCGTTCGCGGGCGGCCTCGGCATTGGCGGGAAAGCGATCGGGACGCCTGCGCTCCGGCAACTGCGGCAGCGCGACGAGGAGGGCCGCCTGCGCCACCGTCAGCCGCTTGGGCTCCTTGCCGAAATAAGCGAGGCTTGCGGCGCGCACGCCTTCGAGATTGCCGCCGAAGGGGGCGAGGTTGAGATAGAGATCGAGGATCTCGGCCTTGCTCAGCCGCCGCTCGATCTGGGCGGCGCGGGCGATCTGGATCAGCTTGGCGGCGATCGAGCGGTCCTTGCGCGGCTCGATCAGCCGGGCGACCTGCATCGAGAGCGTCGAGCCGCCCGAGACGATGCGGCCATGGGCGGCGAGCTGGCCGGCGGCGCGGCCGAGCGCCCAGAGGTCGACGCCGCGATGTTTTTCGAACCGCTGGTCCTCATAGGCCACCAGCATCCGAAGATAATGCGGATCGACATCGCCTGATGTCACCGGCAGCCGCCATTTGCCGCCGCTGGTGGTGAAGGCGCGCAAGAGCTGGCCGTCGCGGTCGAGAACCTGGCGGGAGCGCTCCATCGCCGCCTCGAGCGGCGGGGGATAAGCCCGGTCGGCCTCGGCGAGCCCGTAGACCATCCCGGCTGACAGGGCAGCCTGGAGGGCGACGAGCACGCCGAAGAGTTTTGCCGTCCGGGCCAAGGCTCAGTCCTTTACGACCTGCATCCGGCCCGCGGCGGTGCGGGCGGACAATTGCGGACGATACATATCCTCCACCGTCGCCGCCGGGTGATCATAGACGCCCGGATTGGTGGCGCGGACGACATAGGCGAGCGTGAAGTCGTTGCTGTCGCCCGGGGCATGATCGAGAGCGGCCAGGAAGCGGTCGTAGCGGAATTCGAGATGGGCGGCCTGGGTCTCGGGCAGCCAGTCGAAATTGGACAGCGAGGCGGAATTGACGAGACCGGGATTGTCGATCTCGAAACCGGCCGGCAGCATGTCGGAGACCATGATGCGGCTCGTCCAGTCATTGGCCTGCTTCACCGTGAGCACCACGACATAGCGCTCGTTCTGCTTGACCTCGCTCGGATTGGCCTCCTCGCCCTCCAGTGTGTAATAGGCGCGGGAGATCTCGAAGCCGTCGCCGCCGGCCGGCATCGGCTCCTTCGGCGAGGCGACGGTGGTGATCATCGCGGTTACCGGCTCGTTGGCCTCGTTGCGCAGCGTGATCGGCTCGGCGGTCAGCGCGTCGCCGGTCAGCCGGTCGCGCCAGCCGCCGGTCTTGAGCGCGCCGTTGACGCTGACGCGGATCGACTGGTCCTGCTCCTTCAGAGCCCGGGCCGCTAGCACCATCCAGGATTCCTCCTGGGTCGAGGTGTAGCGGGTTTGGCCCCATTCGCGGCCGACAAGGTCGGTCATGGCGGGCGTGATGGCGCTTTGCGGGCGGCTTTCGGCGGCCAGCGCCAGGATAGCGGCGCTGTCGCGGAGGTTGGAGCCATAGTCGGAGCGGGCCCAGTTGACGGTGGTGAGACCCGCCGAGAGATTGGCGACTTCGGCGAAGATCCGCTCGGAGCGCTGATGATCGCCATAGAGTGCGAGTGCGGCGGCGATATGGGCCTTGGCGAGCTGGGTCGGGAACTGATCCAGCATCGTGTCGGCGTAATAGCGCAGATCGCTGATCGCGGCCTTGCGGTTGCGGGCCAGCACATAGAGCGCATAGGCCATCTCATTGCCGCGGTCGGCGACATTGGTGTCGTAGGCCAGCTGGTTTTCGAGATTGTCCAGGGCTGTGGCCAGCGCCTGTTCCGGCACGTCGAATTTCTGTTCGCGGGCCCGGGTCAGGAAGTCGGTCACATAGGAATCGAGCCAGAAATCGCCGGAGCCGGGCGACCACAGGCCGAAGCTGCCGGAGGACGACTGGTAGGACAGAACGCGCTGGATGGCGTCCTGCACCCGCTTCTTGACCTCGCCGTCGTCGGTGATGCCGGAGGCGGAGGAGAGCTCGCTGAGATAGAGCAGCGGCAGAGCCCGGCTGGTGGTCTGCTCGGCGCAGCCATAGGGGTAGCGGTCGAGCGTCATCAGCAGCGAGGCGATGTCGAATGTCGGGTTGCGGGTCAGGTTCACCGAGACGGAGGCGCCTTGCATGATCGAATTGGCGAGCAGCTGGTCGTCGACCAGCAATTGCCGGCCCGGCTCGATCCGCACCATGCGCCTTTCGGTCATCGGCGGTGTCGAGGGCCGCACGGTGATATCGAGCGCCTGGGTGAAGCGTTCGCCATTGGGGCCATTGAGCGCGATGTCGATCTGGCCGGTTCCCGGCTCGCCGCCGGTGATCGGCAGCGTGACATCAGCTTTGCCGCCTGATGCGAGCGAAATCGGCGCCTGATCCGCCTTGGACAGGACGGAGACCAGCGCGCCGCCATCGACGTCGAGCGTATAGTCGCCAGCCGGCGCATCGGTGTTGGCGATGTCGAGGCGGAGTTCCGCCTGATCGCCGGGGGCGAGGAATTTCGGCATGGCGGCGGTCACCACGACGGGGTCGCGAATGATCACGTCGCGGCTGGCGTGACCCAGGCCGGTCTTGGTCCAGGCCACGGCCATCACGCGGGCCGTGCCGTTGAACTGCGGAATGTCGAAGCTGACCTTCGCTTTGCCGTCGGCGTCCAGCGTCACGGGGCCGGCGAAGAAGGCGACCAGCTTTTCGGTCGGCGGCTTGCCCTGCAGCGCGGTTTCCGCGCCGTCGCCGCCGGTGCGCAGGCGTCCGGTCGCGCCGAGCGAGCCGTCGATCAGCCGGCCATAGAGGTCGCGAATTTCGACGCCGAGGCGGCGCTGGCCGAAATACCAGTCTTCGGGGTTGGGCGGCTCATAGCCGGTGAGATTGAGAATGCCGACATCGACGGCGGCGACCGTGACATAGGCCTCCTCGCCGATACCGGCGCCCTGAACGGCGACGGAAATGTCGAGCGGCTGGCGCGGCAGCGTCTTTTCGGGCGCGTCGAGGGTCATGGCGAGCTTGCGATCGCCGGGGTCCACCGCCAGCCATTTGACGCCGATGGCCCGCATGGGCATGCGGCTTTCGCTGCTGTCGCCGGGGCGGAAGAGGGTGGCGGTCACATAGGCGCCGGCGCCCATCTCGGCGGTGACGGGAATGTCGATCTCGCCGCCGTCCTTGCCGATCGTGGCGGTCATGGAGGTCACGAGGCTTTCGGTGCCGACATTGACCAGCGCTTCGCCGGCGAAACGCGAGGAGACGCGCAGCTTGGCGGTGTCGCCGACCTTGTAGCTCTCCTTGTCGAGCGCGATTTCGAGGCCGTCGGGCGTCTCGGTCGATGTCGCCGCCACGAACCAGCCGGCGTCGAATTCGACGGAGCTCGCGGGTCCTTCGGCGGCGGCGCTTTCGATTTCGAGGCGATAGCGGCCCCAGGCCACGGGCACGCCGATCTCGCCGCCCTCGGCGGTCAGGTCGAGCTTGCCGTTGGCGACCTGCTTGGTGTTGGTGACAGGCTCATAGCGCCAGCCGGAGCCGTCGCGATACCATTGGTAATTCCGCTCGATCTGCACGAGTTTCCAGATCAGGCCGGTGGCCGCCTGTTTCTGGCCGTCGCGGTCGAGCGAGACGACATGGAACTTGGCCAGCGAATTTTCCGGCACTTCGCCGTCGAATTCCGGCTTGACGCCGATCATCTCGTCGCCGGTCCGAACCGGCAGCGTCAGATTGCGCTCCACGGCGCGGCCGCCGGCTTCGCGCATGCGAATGCTGATCTTGGCGTCGAGGAACTGGGTGGTCGAGGGCAGCGCCGGCAGATCCACGGGGATCGCCGCCTTGCCCTGCTCGTTGAGAACAGGCAGACCCTCCAGGGTGTTGCGGCTTTCGTCGATCGCTTCCTCGTCGGCGAGGCCGAACTGGTATTTCGGGAAGGCTTCGCTGGTGCGGGTCGGCTTCAGCGAAATCTCGCCTTCCAGCTCGAGGCCGGCGCCGGGTGCGCCATAGAGATAGCGGCCGTCGATATCGACGGTGACGGGCTTGCCGGGCTCGATCGCCTTGTCGGCGGTGGTCATGTCGAATTCGATCCGGTCGGGCGTGAAATCCTCGACCAGGAAAGTCTGCTCGCGGATCGACGGCTGGTTCGGGTCGGTATGGACGCGCACCGTCCAGGCGCCGCGCATCGCGGTCTCCAGCATCGGCAGGTCGACGGCGTAGCCGCCCAGCGCGCCGCCGGTTTCCACCAGGCGCCGGTCCTCGACGCCGTCGGGGCGGGCGACGATGAAGGTCAGCGGCAGTTTCTCGATCGCCTTGCCTTCGATGTCGCGGGCCAGCGAGGCGAGATGCACGGTTTCGCCGGCGCGGTAGATGCCGCGTTCGGTCCAGGTCAGCACGTCGACGGCGCCGGGCGCGGTGCGGCCGGTGACGCCGCGGTCGGAAAGGTCGAAGCCGGCGCGGGTCATGTCGAGGAAGACATAGTCGCCGGCGCCGTTCTGGGCGGTCAGAATGGCCGGGGCCATGGCGGCGGAGCCGCGCATCAGGCCGGCGGAGAACACGGCTTGGCCCTGCGCGTCGGTGGTGGCGCTGCCCAGCACTTCATTGTTGCGGGCGAGCAGATTGAGGGTCACGCCGGCCAGCGGCTTGGCGGAGGCCAGCGAGCGGGCGAAGACATGCAGCCCGTCGGTTCCGGCATAGGTGGTCAGGCCGGTGTCGGAGACCACGAACCATTGGGTGGCCTTGCTGTCCCAGTCGTTGGTCTGCGCCTGGCTGGCGGTCGCGGTCAGCACATAGACGCCGGGCTTGCGTTCGGGGATCGCCTCGTCGACCGGGAAGGAGGTGACGACTTCCTTGTTGAGCTCGGGAGCGATGACGATGTCGCCGCTCCAGACCAGCTGGCCCTGTTCGCTCTCGATCTGAGAGGCGCGGTAGCCGTCCACCTGGGTCAGGAATTGGGAATTGTAGAGGATCGAGGCGATGTTGCGGTCGCCGATCCGGTAGAGCTTCAGCTGGGCGCTGTCGGTGTTGATCGAGACGATCGGAATGCCGCGGCGGGCGGTAGAGGGCAGCACGAAACTGTCGCCGGTGAAGCGGACGGTCGGGGCGCGGTCGCGGACATAGATGTCGAGATCGACCTGCTGGCGCAGCGCTTCCTCGACCGAGGACGGCAATCCCTGGCGCAGCGCCAGCTTGTAGCGCTCGCCATGCTTGAGATCGCCGACGCAGATTTCCAACCCCTTGGCGTCGACGGATTTGGGCGCCGCGCCATTGAGAGTGACGAAGGACGTGTAGTCGACGCCCGCCTTGACCAGAGGCTCGGAAAACTGAACGCAGGCGCGCGGATCGGCGCTGTCGGCGTCGGTGGTGTTGCCGGTGACGCGGAAGCCGTAACGCTCGATATAATCGGCGAGCGCCAGCTTGACGGCGGGATCCTCGACGAGCGCGAGGCTGGCCTTCAGCGCATTGATGCCGTCGCGGAACAGCTGGTTGTTTTCATAGGCCTTGGCGAGGGCTGCGAGCGCCTGGGCGCGTTGGGTGCGGGTGCGGCTCAGTTGGTAGGCGTTGACCGAGGCCGACAGGCCGTCGGCATTGACCGACCAGTCCTGATTGGAGCGGCCGGCGATCCCGGCCATTTCGAGCCAGAGATCGATATTGTCGGGCTGCTGGATGAGCGCGCTCTTGAAGGTGGCCATGGCGTGCGGATAGACGCCGTTCGCCGCATCTTGGCGTGCGATCACCAGAAGCGCCTCGACGCTCAGGCCCGACTGGCCCTCGGCCACGGCCAGTTGCTCCTTCTGGCGAGCGGCGTCGTTTTCCTGCTGGGTGGTGATGAACGGCATCTTGGGCGCCGCGCCGAGATCGGGCTCGCTTTGCGCCTGGGTCTCGGTCACGACGATCTTGCCGGCCACCGCGCCGGGAAACGCGTTCATCTTCTTGAAATCGGACTTCAGGAAGCACCATTTGGCTCTGGTGTTGAAGGTGAAGGCCTTGCATTGCTCGTCGTCGACGCAGACCTGCTTGCATTCGTCCAGCGAGACGTTCTGCACGGTGCGAAGGTCGAAGCCGAAATAGTCGGCGTCCTTGACGGTGACCACCTCTCGCGTTTCCGCCGCCATGGACGGCGCAGGCGCGACGAGGAGCGTTGACATGAGAAGGGACGTCCAGAGAAGCGCGCGGGTCACGATCTATTCTCCCATCAAGAGCCCTGGAGGGGGCGCAGTGTTCGAGGCGGTCAGTCAGTCGAGTTCGAAGGGAGAGATGTGACGGGCCGATCAGGATTGCGCAGGCTTTTCAGTCGCGGCTCATCCGAAACAGGCAGATCGTCGTCGTCCCCCTCGTCGACAGTTTCCGATCTTTCGTAGCACAGACGGCCAACGGTTCTAATATATTCGCCGGCCCACCCAAAAATAATTGATCGGGAGCGGTAATGCCCCGTTCGTCTTGACCAGAATCAAGGAAGCCTGTGGCCCGTCCCCGCCAGACTGCAGGCGCAGGGATCGTGTCAGCTTTCATCAACGCCTCTTCAGGAGCGCCGCATGCGCATTTTCGCCATCGCCCTCAATCCCACACTCGACGTGTCGAGCGACGCGATCCGCGTCGTGCCGACCCACAAGGTCCGGACGCGAAATCAGCGTCTCCATCCCGGCGGCGGCGGCGTCAATGTCGCCCGCGTCGTGCTGGAGCTCGGCGGCGCGCCCGAATTGATGATCCTGTCCGGCGGAGCGACCGGCGCTCTGCTCGAAGATGCATTGGGGCGGTTGCCGATCCCTCTCGACCTTGTGCATGTCAAAAGCCCGACCCGCATCGCGACGATGGTGCATGAGGAGGAGACGGGGCTCGAATACCGCTTCGTGCCCGAGGGCGACCCGCTCAGCGAACACGAAGCGCTCTCGGCATTGCAAAGGCTCGAAACGGTGAGAGACGCGTTCATCGTGGCGAGCGGCAGCCTGCCGCCGGGAGCGCCCGTGGACACTTATGCGCGCATGGCCGCGATCGCCGGTGGGAACGGCAGCCGGTTCGTGCTCGACACGTCCGGCCCGGCGCTCGCGGCGGGCCTTTCGGGCGAGCCGGTCTTCTTCGTCAAGCCGAGCCTCAGTGAAATGGAGGGGCTGATGGGCGCCAGGCTGGAAAGAGCCGACGCCGAGGCCGCGGCGCTGGAACTTGTGGGCAAAGGCCGCGCCCGCTATGTGGCGGTGACGCTCGGCGCGGAGGGCGCCATCCTGGCCGGTCCCGAAGGCGCGCTCCGGCTCGCGAGCCCTAAGGTGGAGGTGCGCTCGGCGGTCGGGTCGGGCGATTCCTTCGTGGGCGCTTTCGTCTGGGCGTTGTCGGAAAAAAAAGATGCAGGCGAGGCGTTTCGCTGGGCGATCGCCGCCGGCGCGGCGACGGCGATGACGTCGGGAACCGATCTCTGCAGCAAGGGCGACATCGAATCACTGATGAAGCGAATCACGACGACGACGTGATTCGGCTGTCGGATTCGTCTCGACCCGTCCGGCGGAAGAAAAGTTGGGAGATTGCGGATCCGACGTCGAGAAACATGCGGATGCCTGAAGCCGCTGCAGCCCAGGCTCTTGGCTTTTTTGAACCTGGGCCCGGAAACGGAGAAGCCCGCACAGGGCGGGCTTCTCAACGTTTTCAGTAATAAGGATGGTGGGCGTGACAAGGATCGAACTTGTGACCCCTACGATGTCAACGTAGTGCTCTCCCGCTGAGCTACACGCCCATCCGATGTCGGCGCATAGACCACAGTACCCTTTGCGCGTCAATAGCTTTTTTCGGATCCTGTGAATTCTTTGCGACGAAACCCTCAGGCGGCCTTCCTCTTGGTTCAAGCCCTATAGGCCGCCAGCACTCTTGCAGCCTTGTCTTCCCGCACCGCTTTCGCCAGCTCCAAGGTGACGACCCGCCGGCCCACGGGCCAAAGCGAGATCGCCGCCAGTTTGAAGCACTGCAATCCGAACGGAATCCCGATGATGGTCATGCAATAGACGATGCCGTGCAGCACATAAGCGAGGAAAAGAGCCAGTCCAAACGTACACGCCCAAATGACGTTGAACAGGAAGCCGATCGCGCCCGTTATCGCCGTTCCCGTGGAAAGCGTCTTGTTGTCGAGATCGCGGATATGAACCACGTCTTTGCCGAATGGCCATGCCGACAGTTTGGCCATTTCAATCGCGGCGCGGGTCAAGGGCAGCCCAACAATCGATATGGCGAAGACCAACGCGCCAACGAGCCAAATGAGCGCTGTCACCGCGCCGCCAAATACAAACCAGATCACGTTTCCGGCAAATCTCATTTCATCCCCCAGAGGTTGAGGCTGCGTTCTAGGTCAACCTCATAGGGGCAGGCAAGCGCCAAAGCGTCGGGTTCGTGTCGAATTCAAATATCGCCAAACCGAAAAAGCCGCCTCATTTCAAAGGCGGCCTGCTCAGATCGGAATAACTGGTCGTGGCCGGTACACGGCGCACATTGGGGGATCGAACTCTTGCGAGCACGATCGGCCTGCAATCGCAACATAGGGTCTATACCGCCGAGCGACGCGTCCACGCAGTTTCGTTGCATGGGCCGCATAGTCTTCGCGCGACGACAGCCTTTATCCGCATCCGTGAATTCTTGCGACGAAACCCTCAGGCGGCCGTCAGCATCTTGTTGACCTCGTCGACGAGGTCGCGAAGGTGGAAGGGCTTGGACAGGACCTTGGCGTCCTTGGGGGCGTTGGAGTCCGGATTGAGCGCCACGGCGGCGAAGCCGGTGATGAACATGACCTTGAGATCGGGGTCGAGTTCGGTGGCGCGGCGCGCCAATTCGATGCCGTCCATCTCCGGCATCACGATGTCGGTCAGAAGCAGCGAGAAGGGTTCTTCCCGAAGACGGTCATAGGCGCTGGCGCCGTTGTCGTAGGAGATCACCTTGTAACCGGCTTTCTCCAGCGCCTTCACCAGAAAACGGCGCATGTCGTTGTCGTCTTCGGCGAGAAGGATTTTCTGGCTCATATTTTTGTGTACCCGTTGTCACTCAAACTCGAACGCTTTTTCTACCCGGACTCTAGGGGCGCCGGAGTAAAAATCCCGTGAATGTTTCGCCTTTCACGGGTCTTTGTCAAATCGGCGCGCCGCGCCTGTGGATGACGCGATTTTGCCGCCGGTTCGACGAGGACTTGGCGCTGCGGCTGGACTTGTCCCGTCGGCGCTGGCAACATGACAGAATGATGATTTGGGTCGAGGGCCGATTTTTCGCATGGTATGGGATTTTCGGGAGGGGGAATTATTCGAGATCCGGGAGCCTGACGACCATCAGATTCCGCTCGTCCTCAATTCTCCCCATAGCGGCCGCATCTATCCGCGCGCATTCGTGGAAGGTTCACGCCTCGACACTCTGAGCCTGCGCCGCTCGGAGGATCACTTCGTCGACGAATTGTTTTCGGGCGGGGTGTCGCTCGGCGCGCCGATGCTGAAAGCGCATTTTCCGCGAGCCTATGTCGACGTGAACCGTGAGCCCTACGAGCTCGACCCGCGCATGTTCGACGGGCCGCTGCCGCCTTACGCCAACACGGCGTCGGTGCGCGTGGCCGGCGGGCTGGGCACGGTGCCGAAAATCGTCGCGGAAAACATGGAGATCTATGGACGGAAACTGCCGGTGAACACGGCGCTCGATCGCGTGGAGCATATCTACAAGCCCTATCATACGGCGTTGCGCCGGCTGATAGCCCGCACGCATGCGCGTTTCGGCCGCGCCATCCTGATCGACTGCCATTCTATGCCGGGCAATATCCGCATCACCGGCAGCGGCATGCGGCCCGACGTGATCATCGGCGACCGCTACGGCACCTCCGCCTCGTCCGAGCTGTCTCGGCTGGCGCTGAAGCTGCTCGAGGATCTCGGTTTTGCCGCAGTGCGGAACAAACCCTATGCCGGCGGCTTCATCACCGAACATTACGGCCGGCCGGCGCGCGGCCTGCATGCGCTGCAGATCGAAATCAACCGCTCGCTGTATATCGACGAGACGACTTTGGAGAAGCGTCCAGACTTCGCAAAGGTGGCCGGAGCGATGCGGCAGTTTCTCGAAAATCTCGCGACGGAAGTCAGCGTTCCCCAGGTTTCCACGGCTTACGCTGCGGAGTGACATTGCTCCATCACGTCCAGGGCTCAAAAAAAACCGCGCTGTGAGCGCGGTCAAGTCTAGGGAGGAAACACCCAAGGAGGGCATTTACAGCCGGTAAGGACTGTAAGAAAAAGATAACTGCTGCAGCGCAAAAAAGTCAACAGAAATGATGAACGAAAAATGACATAATTTGCATCTGCGGAAATTTTATTGCCTCAGGAATCGAGCGGCTTGATTTTTCATGCCTTTGTCGCGCACAAGCCCGATGATCCGTTGATAATTCCCCGACAGGAGTGAGTGATGACGCCCGACCGCGCCTTTTTCGACCGCCTCGCCGACGCCGCGCGGGCTGAAACTCTGCCGCGATTCCGGTCCGGCCTATCGGTGGTCGACAAGGGCGGGCAGCATTACGATCCTGTCACCGAAGGCGACCAGGCGGCCGAAGCCGCCATTCGCGGGCTCATCGAGGCGGAATTTCCCGATCACGGCATTCTCGGCGAGGAGCACGGTTCGGTCGGCCTCGATCGCGATTATGTCTGGGTGATCGACCCGATCGACGGCACGCGCGCCTTCATCTCCGGCGTTCCCGTCTGGGGCACGCTGGTCGGCCTCTATCACAAGGGTCGCGCCGTGATGGGGCTGATCGACCAGCCCTTCACCGGCGAACGCTATTTCGCCGACGGCGAGAAATCCTTCTATCGCGGTCCCGACGGCGAGCGGGTGATCCGCACCAGCGGCTGCACCCGCATCGAAGACGCCAAGCTGTTCACCACCTCGCCGCATCTGTTCGAAGGCCGCGACGAGACGGTCTATCGCGCGATCGAGAAAAAGGCGCGGCTGTTCCGTTATGGCGTCGATTGCTACGCCTATGCGCTGCTCGCCGCGGGCCATGTCGATCTCGTCGTCGAATGCGCGCTGAAGCCTTATGACGTCGGCGGCATTATTCCGGTGATCGAGCAGGCTGGCGGCGTGATGACCGACTGGCAGGGCGGGCGGCCGGAAATGGGCGGCTATATCGTGGCTGCGGCCACGGAGGCGCTGCATCGCGAGGCGCTGGAAATACTGAACGCGTGAGCGAAATCATATCTTCGTAGTACGCGCATCCACGGGTTGTAACTTCGTGCTTAGGCATTAATCTCTGGCGACGCTTTGCCAGGGGTTTTTAATGGTTGAGGAGCACGAAAAGCCTCCGAGAGTTCAGCCGCGGCTAAAGTCGGCCCCGAAAGTCCGACAGTTGTATTGGTGTGATTTCCCTAAAGACGCCCAACTTCCGGAATTTTGGAAGCGAAGGCCGGTCATAATTCTATCCTTTCGGAATACGCTCTTCGGCACCGTTGTTGTTGTCCCTTGCTCCTCTTTGCAAGATCAAGATCCGAGGAAAGCAACCCTCTTCAAGACGACAATTGATGGGAGGATTGGTTGGGCAATTTGTGACAAGCCCACAACTGTAGCCATCAGCCGGTTGGTGCCAGATAAGAGCGGAATTCCTCGCTTGCCGGAGGAGGAATTCAACGAGGTGCTGAAGATGGTTCTCGATTGGCTACCAAGACCCAGCACCTGACTTGTTCTTGAAAAGGACACGACAACTTACTATATTAAGCTCACATACGGCCCGGAAACGGTGTCCGCTTCCCGAAAGGGAACTACTGGGGGAGCAGAAATGCACCCCCTTATTCGTTTCTCAGTCCCCCGAATAGATCAGCGGATCGGCGTCCGAGCCGGGAATGAAGGCCTTGATGGCGGCGAGCGTCTGGTCGCGGAAGATGTCGCGCTCCTGCAGCAGTTCATGGGCGGCGCCGGGGATCGTCACCAGCTTGCCGGCGCGGAAGCATTGCGACAGCGCCTCGAAATATGGGTAGGGCACGATCTTGTCGGCGCTGGGCGCGATCACCAGCGTCGGGATCTCGATGCGGTGAAGATGCTCCATGCGGGTGACCGTTTCGATCGCGCGGATCATAGAGGCGATCCAGCTCGCGGTGGGCGGGCCGATGAACAGGTCGGGATGCTCGTCATGGATGGCGCGGTTGCGGCGATAGCGGACCGGATCCGACGTCAGCACATTGCCGTCGAACGGCCGTTCCAGCACGTCCTTGGAAAACTGCACCGCGCCCAAACCGGTGTAGTGGGCGGCGTTTGCGAGGACTTTCAACAGGCCATTGGGGATGCCGATGCCCGCGGCGCCCACGAACGGCGCGCAGAGCGCCATGCGATCGATGCGATTGGAGAGCCAGGGCGCGGCCCTGAGCGCCACGAGCGCGCCCATCGAATGCGCGACAATGAAGAAGGGCATCTTGGCGTCGGGAAGCACGACTTTCTCGATGAAGGCGTCGAGATCGCGTTCGAGATCGCCGAAGCGGCGCAGATGTCCCTTGCGCGCCTGCGGATGCAGCCGCGGCGAGCCGCCCTGGCCGCGCCAATCGAAGGTGGCGACCCAGAGACCGGCTTCGGTGAGATCGCGGATGGTTTCGTAGTATTTTTCGATCGTTTCGTTGCGGCCGTGCAGCAGGATGACGGTTCCCGCCGAGGGAGACTGGGTGGAGCGGAAGATCGCGTAGCGCAGCTTCACGCCGTCGAAACTGTCGAAGAAGCCGGCGACGTGATTGTCGGGCGGAAGATTGTCAGGCGTGGCGCGGAGAACTGGGGGCATGGCGTCCGGAAATGCGATTGTGGTGCGACGCTAGCACGATTCGCACGGCTGCGGCGGCAAACAAAAAAAGGCCGGAGACCGCTGGATGGGGACAGGGGCGGCTCCGGCTGGAAGTCGACCGGAGCGGAAGGGACGTCATCGCTCCGGTCACGGGAGGGATGCTCCCATGGCCATGTTCTTACGCCGCCCCGGGTGAACGCGCGCCGAACTCCCCGTTCATCCGTCATTCATGTTTTCGGCTCGCGTATGCCGGGTCTTGAAAGCGGAGAAAAGCTCTCCCACCTAAGCCCTGCGGGACGCCGATGACGGGTCCCCGAACCGGGCGCGCGGGGCCGAGGAACGGACCGGACGCCTGAACGACA
Source organism: Rhizobium sp. TRM95796 (assembly GCF_025779995.1). Classification (NCBI taxonomy): domain Bacteria; kingdom Pseudomonadati; phylum Pseudomonadota; class Alphaproteobacteria; order Hyphomicrobiales; family Rhizobiaceae; genus Rhizobium; species Rhizobium sp. TRM95796. Next base: position 263,003 of record NZ_JAOXHE010000004.1, read on the forward strand.
CAATCGCAAACGTTGCTCTCAAGGAGGACACCATGCGTCACTTCGATTTCTCTCCGCTCTATCGCTCCACCGTCGGTTTCGACCGCGTCTTCACGATGCTCGACAGCCTGTCGCAGCCGGAGCAGCCGACCTATCCTCCCTATAATATCGAGAAGACGGGCGAGAACGCCTATCGGATCTCGATGGCGGTCGCCGGCTTCGACGAGAGCGAATTGTCGATCGAGCTCAACCAGCATCTTCTGTCGGTGAAGGGCGAAAAGTCCGACGACAAGACCGAAGGCTCCGAACTCCTTTATCGCGGCATCGCCAAGCGCGCTTTCGAGCGCCGCTTCCAGCTCGCCGATCATGTCGAAGTTCGCGCCGCGCATCTGAAGAACGGCCTGCTGCATATCGACCTCGTCCGCGAGATCCCGGAGGCGATGAAGCCGCGCCGGATCGAGATCGCAGCTCCGGCGGGCGCCGAAGCGCCCAAGGCCATCGAGGCCCAGGTCATCAACGGCTAAATCTCGCTGCCTAAAATCGAGGCGCCCCGAGGGCGCAGTGGTCCAGCCCCGTCGCGACTGTCGCGGCGGGGCTTTTCATTGGTCTCAGAGCAGGGCGGCGATGGCCGCCACATCCTCTTCGCGCGTGGCGAAACTGGCGATGAAGCGGCGGATCTTCTCGTCTGGGGCGAGCGCCGCCTCCATGCCACGTGGGGTTTCCCAATCGTAGAAGCGGGCGCCGGCCCGGCGCAACGCCTCGGCCTTCTCGTCGGTCATGATCAGGAAGATCTGGTTGCCCTGAGTCGGCCAAGCGATTCGCGTTTGTGCGGACATTTGGGCGGCGTCGGACAGCCTTTGCGTCATCGCGTTGGCATGGCGGGCAAGGTCTATCCACAGGTCATTCTTCAGCCAGGCCTCGAACTGGGCCGCGACGAAGGCCGATTTCGAGAAGAGATTGGCGCCGCGCTTGCGCAGCCGCGGCATGGCGCGGGCGTCGTCGGGATTGAAGAAGATCACCGCTTCGGCGCACCAGCAGCCATTCTTGGTGCCGCCCAGCGACAGGATGTCGACGCCCGCCTTCCAGGTCATCTCCGCCGGCGTGCAGCCGAGCGCGGCAACCGCATTGGAAAAGCGCGCGCCATCCATATGGGTCTTGAGTCCGGCTTCCCGGGCGATCGCGCTCAAGGCCTTGATTTCATCGAGGCTGTAGACCGTGCCGGCTTCGGTGGTCTGGGTGAGGGAAAGCGCGGTCTTTTCACCCACATGAACGTCGTCGTCCGGAAACAGCGCCATGGCGCGGCGCAGCGAATCCGGGTCGATCTTGCCATGCGCGCCGGGAGCGCTCGGAACCGGAACCAGCTTGCCGCCACCGGTTTGCAGCTCCACGGCCCCGCCTTCATGGTGAATGACATGGGCTTCGCTGTGGCAGAACATCACGCCGGCGGGACGGGCGAGGGACGCGAGCGCCAGAGAATTGGCGGCGGTGCCCGTCGCGACGAAAAACACCGCCACCTCGCGCTCGAAAAGCGCCGAGAGGGCGGCGGCGGCCCGGTCGTCGATCTCACTCGTTCCATAGGGCGCGTGATAGGCGTCGGCTGCTGCGGAGAGGCTGGCGGCGATGGCGGGATGCGCGCCGGCCCAGTTGTCGGAAGCGAAAATCAAGAAATCCACCTTTTGCGTTTGTTCGGATATGTTGTGCGGCAGACATGAATGTGGCGAATTTGATTTTGCAAGAGGCGGATCGCCAAATCGAACCATTTTTTGGGCCTCGCCCCTTGCGGTGAAAACGCCTTTCTGCCATAGGATAAGGGAATTAGGACAGTCATGCTGTCCTATTTTGCTGCATGGATCCTGAAGGCCCGTCACACGGTCTTTAAACAAGCGGTCCAGCCTCCTGATCCGCCGGGGAAAGCGGCCAGGGGCAGAAGCCGGCAGCTGCGTGGACGCGGGGTCGAACTGGCCCGGGAATTGCAGCTCGTACAGGAAAATGCGAAGACATTCATCATTCGCGTCAGCGCGCTGTCTTGCGCGCTCTCAGCGAGATCACGCGGGCGCCGGGACGGGCCCATGGCAGGAGGAAAGAAGATGACGGACCATACGCCATCGCATGCATTCGGACAGCTCACCGGTCTTTCGGCCGATGCTGCGCTGAAAACGCCCTCTCACGCTATGGGTCTGCCGAAGAAACAAGGCCTTTACGATCCGCGCAACGAACACGACGCCTGCGGCGTCGGCTTCACCTGTCATCTCAAGGGCGTCAAGTCGCACCAGATCGTGCGCGACGGCCTGTTCATGCTCGAAAACCTCACCCATCGCGGCGCCGTCGGCGCCGATCCCCTGATGGGCGACGGCGCGGGCATTCTCGTGCAGATCCCCGACCGCTTCTTCCGCGAGGAGATGGCGGCCCAGGGCGTGACGCTGCCGTCGGCCGGCCAGTATGCCGTCGGCTTCCTGTTCATGCCGCAGGACGCCGAACTGCGCGAACACATCAAGAGCGTCATCAACGAGGTCGTCGCCGCCGAAGGCCAGACGCTGATCGGCTATCGCGAAGTGCCCGTGGATAATTCGTCGCTGTCCAAGGCCCCGGCGATCGCCGCCACCGAACCCTTCCATGTGCAGGTGTTCATCGGCGCGGGCGAAGGCGTGGCCGACAACGCCGAGTTCGAACGCCGCCTGTTTACGCTGCGCAAGGTCATCTCCAACCGCATCTATGCCGAGACGCAGGGCGTCGACAACGGCTTCTACATCGTGTCGCTGTCGACCACGACCGTGGTCTACAAGGGCATGTTCCTCGCCTATCAGGTGGGCGCCTACTACAAGGACCTCGCCGATCCGCGCTTCGAATCGGCCGTCGCGCTCGTGCATCAGCGCTTCTCCACCAACACCTTCCCGTCCTGGAAGCTCGCGCATCCCTATCGCATGGTCGCCCATAACGGTGAAATCAACACGCTGCGCGGCAATGTGAACTGGATGGCGGCGCGCCAGGCGTCGGTGTCCTCGCCGCTCTATGGCGACGACATCTCCAAGCTCTGGCCGATTTCCTATGAGGGGCAGTCGGACACCGCCTGCTTCGACAACGCGCTCGAATTCCTCGTGCGCGGCGGCTATTCGCTGGCGCATGCCGTGATGATGCTGATCCCCGAAGCCTGGGCCGGCAACCAGTTGATGAGCCCCGAGCGCAAGGCGTTCTACGAATATCACGCGGCGCTCATGGAGCCGTGGGACGGCCCCGCCGCCGTGGCCTTCACCGACGGCCGTCAGATCGGCGCGACGCTCGACCGCAACGGCCTGCGCCCGGCCCGCTATGTCGTCACCTCCGACGACCGCGTCATCATGGCCTCGGAAGCCGGCGTGCTGCCCGTCGATGAAGAGCTGATCGTCAAGAAGTGGCGTCTGCAGCCCGGAAAGATGCTGCTGATCGACATGGAAAAGGGCCAGATCATTTCCGACGAGGACATGAAGGCCAGCATCGCCGGCGCGCATCCCTACAAGGATTGGCTCGACCGCAGCCAGCTGATCCTCGAAGATCTCGATCCGGTGGAGCCGCGCGCGCTGCGCCGCGACGTGTCGCTGCTCGATCGCCAGCAGGCCTTCGGCTATACGATCGAGGACACCAAGATCCTGATGTCGCCGATGGCGACCACCGGTCAGGAAGCCGTGGGCTCGATGGGCACGGATACGCCGATCTCGGCCATGTCCGACAAGGCCAAGCTGCTCTACACCTATTTCAAGCAGAACTTCGCCCAGGTCACCAACCCGCCGATCGACCCGATCCGCGAGGAACTGGTGATGAGCCTGGTGTCGTTCATCGGCCCGCGCCCGAACATTCTCGATCACGCCGGCGCCTCGCGCGCCAAGCGTCTGGAAGTGCGCCAGCCGATCCTGACAAACGGCGATCTCGAAAAGATCCGCTCGATCGGCCATACCGAAGACCGCTTCGACACCAAGACGCTCGACTTCACCTATGACGTCGAACGCGGCGCAGAAGCCATGCCGGAAATGCTGGAGCGGCTGTGCGACCGCGCCGAAACGGCGGTGAAGAGCGGCTACAACATCATCGTGCTGTCCGACCGTCAGGTCGGCCCCGACCGCGTGGCGATCCCGGCGCTTCTGGCGACGGCGGCGGTGCACAACCATCTCATCCGCAAGGGCCTGCGCACCTCGGTGGGCATCGTGGTGGAATCGGGCGAGCCGCGCGAAGTGCATCACTTCTGCTGCCTGGCGGGCTATGGCGCGGAAGCCATCAACCCTTATCTCGCCTTCGACACGCTGATCGACATGCACAAGCGCGGCGAATTCCCCAAGGAAGTCTCCGAGGACGAAGTCGTCTATCGCTATATCAAGGCCGTGGGTAAGGGCATCCTCAAGGTCATGTCCAAGATGGGCATCTCGACCTACCAGTCCTATTGCGGCGCGCAGATCTTCGACGCCGTCGGCCTGGCCTCGGATTTCGTCGAGAAGTTCTTCTTCGGCACCGCGACCCAGATCGAGGGCGTCGGCCTCAAGGAAGTGGCGCGCGAAACCTTCAATCGTCACCAGTCGGCCTTCGGTCGCGATCCTGTCCTTGCCGCCTCGCTCGATATCGGCGGCGAATACGCCTATCGCATGCGCGGCGAAAGCCATGCCTGGACGCCCGACGTGGTGGCCGAACTTCAGCACGCCGTGCGCGGAAACGCCGAAGACCGCTATCAGGAATTCGCCCGCCTGGTGAACGAATCCTCGGTGCGGATGAACGCCATCCGTGGGCTGTTCTCGATCAAGTCGGCGACCGAACTCGGCCGTCAACCGATCGATATCTCCGAGGTCGAGCCCGCGGCCGACATCGTCAAGCGCTTCGCCACCGGCGCCATGTCCTTCGGCTCGATCAGCCGCGAGGCGCATACGACGCTGGCGATCGCCATGAACAGGATCGGCGGCAAGTCCAACACCGGCGAAGGCGGCGAGGAAGCCGAGCGCTATCTGCCCAAGGCGGACGGCACGCTGCCGCTGGAGCGTTCGGCGATCAAGCAGATCGCTTCGGGCCGCTTCGGGGTGACGACGGAATATCTCGTCAACGCCGACATGCTGCAGATCAAGGTCGCGCAGGGCGCCAAGCCCGGCGAAGGCGGCCAGCTGCCCGGCCACAAGGTCGACGCGACCATCGCCAAGACCCGTCACTCGACGCCGGGGGTCGGCCTGATCTCGCCGCCGCCGCATCACGACATCTATTCGATCGAGGATCTGGCGCAGCTGATCTACGATCTCAAGAACGTCAACCCGACCTCCGACATCTCGGTCAAGCTGGTGTCGGAAGTGGGCGTGGGCACGGTCGCGGCCGGCGTCGCCAAGGCGCGCGCCGATCATATCACCGTGTCTGGTTATGACGGCGGCACGGGCGCGTCTCCGCTCACCTCGCTCAAGCATGCCGGCAGCCCCTGGGAAATCGGTCTGGCCGAGACCCAGCAGACGCTGGTGCTGAACGGCTTGCGCTCTCGCGTGGCGCTGCAGGTCGACGGCGGCCTCAAGACTGGCCGCGACGTGATCATCGGGGCGCTGCTCGGCGCCGACGAATTCGGCTTCTCCACTGCGCCGCTGATCGCCGCCGGCTGCATCATGATGCGCAAATGCCATCTCAACACCTGTCCGGTTGGCGTCGCCACCCAGGATCCGGTGCTGCGCAAGCGCTTCAAGGGCGCGCCCGAGCATGTGATCAACTATTTCTTCTTCATCGCCAACGATGTCCGCCAGATCCTGGCCTCGATGGGCTTCCGCAGCATGAACGAGATCATCGGCCACAGCGAATATCTCGCCAAGGATGCGGCCATCAGCCATTGGAAGGCGGAGGGTCTGGACTTCTCCAAGATCTTCCACAAGGTCGAGGCCGCCGAAGAGGAAACGCGCTGGACATCGCGCCAGAAGCATCCGATCGACGACATCCTCGATCGCAAGCTGATCGAAGCCGCCAAGCCCGCGCTCGAAAGCCGCCAGCCGGTGGTGATCGACGCGGAGATCAAGAATGTCGACCGATCCGCCGGCGCCATGCTGTCGGGAGAGGTCGCCAAGCGCTTCGGTCACAAAGGCCTCAAGGACGATACGATCACGGTCAGGCTGAAGGGCACGGCCGGGCAGAGTTTTGCGGCCTTTTTGGCGCGCGGCGTGACCTTCGAGCTCGAAGGCGACGGCAACGATTATGTCGGCAAGGGCCTCTCGGGCGGCCGCATCATCGTCAGGCCGCCGCAGAACTCGAAGATCGTGGCTGAAGACTCCATCATCGTCGGCAACACCGTGATGTATGGCGCCATCGCCGGCGAGAGCTATTTTCGCGGCGTGGCCGGCGAACGCTTCGCCGTGCGCAATTCGGGCGCGATCGCCGTCGTCGAAGGCGTGGGCGACCATGGCTGCGAATATATGACCGGCGGCGTGGTCGTGGTCATCGGCGAGACGGGCCGCAACTTCGCGGCCGGCATGTCCGGCGGCGTTGCCTATGTGCTCGACGAGAGCGGCGATTTCGCCCGCCGCTGCAACATGGCCATGGTCGAATTGCAGCCGGTGCCGGAAGAGGACGAACTGCTCGAAAAGCTGCATCACCATGGCGGCGACATCGCGCATAAGGGTATGGTCGACGTCTCCGGCGACATGACGCGGCATGACGAGGAGCGGCTGTTCCAGCTGATCTCCAACCATGCCCATTATACCGGCTCGACCCGCGCCAAGGCGATCCTCGACAACTGGGCCGACTACCGTCCGAAATTCCGCAAGGTGATGCCGGTCGAATATCGCCGCGCGCTGGAGGACATGGAGCGGATGCAGACGCAGGAGGCCGCCGAGTAAGTTGGCGGCCGGCCATAGCTGTGATATGACATTGGCATATGACGGCTATGGAGGCTCTTATGGACGACCAAGGGCACGTAAAGAAGGAAATCAGCGTATTCCGCAACGGTCGGAGCCAGGCGGTGCGAATTCCGAAGGAGTACGAGTTCGATACCGACAAAGTGACGATCTGGAAGGATGGAGATGGCGTGGTCCATCTCAGTCCGGTCGAACGGAAGAAGACGCTGATCGAAGTCCTGGATTGGTTGCGGCATATTGGGCCGATCGAGGATTTTCCGGGCGATCCGGGTGATGAGGGTCTTGCTGAATTGGACGACGTGGATCTGTGATGCGCTATCTTCTGGATACGAATGTGATCTCAGACGCCATTCGAAATCCAAAGGGTATAGCGTCGGAGGCTTTGGAGCGGCATGCGCAAGAGGAGATCGGGACGAGTATCGTCGTTAAGGGAGAGCTCTTGTTCGGCCTTCGCGGGAATCCCGGTTTTCGCAAAAAGGCGGCTCTGGAGGCTCTGCTGGGGGCTATAGTCGTGTGGCCTCTCGATGAGGCCACCGCTTCGCATTACGCTGAAATACGCCATGCGCTTCGCCAGGGGCAAAACATCGGGCCGAACGATCTCTGGATCGCGGCGCATGCGCTGGCGCTGGATGCGGTGCTGGTGACGGACAATGAGAGAGAATTTTCCCGGGTGCCGGGATTGAAGCTAGAGAATTGGGTCAGGTAACGAGCCGGAGAACGGCGAGAAGAGGGCAGGCAAGGGAAGATGGGCAAGGTTACGGGTTTTCTCGAGATCGACAGACAGGTCGGCAAGTATCAGCCGGCTTCGGACCGCATTCGCCATTTCCGCGAATTCACCATTCCGATGTCGGATCCGGAAGTGGAGAAACAGGCCGCCCGCTGCATGGATTGCGGCATTCCCTTCTGCCATGGCCCGACCGGCTGTCCGGTGCATAACCAGATCCCAGACTGGAACGATCTGGTGTTCAACAACAAGTGGGAAGAGGCGATCCGCAACCTCCATTCCACCAACAACTTCCCGGAATTCACCGGCCGCGTCTGCCCCGCTCCCTGCGAGGAGGCCTGCACGCTGAATCTCGAAGACGCGCCCGTGGCGATCAAGACCGTGGAACAGGCGATCGCCGACAAGGCCTATGAAATGGGCTATATCGTGCCGCAGCCGGCCACCACCAAGACCAACAAGACCGTCGCCGTCATCGGTTCAGGCCCTGCCGGCATGGCGGCGGCGCAGCAGCTTGCTCGCGCCGGCCATGACGTGACCGTCTACGAGCGGGAAACCAAGCCCGGCGGCCTGCTGCGCTATGGCATTCCCGACTTCAAGATGGAAAAGAACTTCATCGATCGCCGCGTCGAGCAGATGAAGGGCGAGGGCGTGACCTTCCAGTGCGGCGTCAATGTCGGCGTCGACGTCAAGGTGGAAGAACTGCTCGCGAAGTATGACGCGGTTCTCTATTGCGGCGGCTCGGAAACCCCGCGCGACGCCGGCATTCCCGGCGTCGACCTGCATGGCGTGCATGACGCGATGCCCTATCTGGTGCAGCAGAACCGTCGCGTCGGCCGCGAGAATATCGACAGCGTCGGCTGGCCGTCCGCGCCGATCCTGGCCGGCGGCAAGCATGTCGTGGTCGTCGGCGGCGGCGACACGGCGTCGGACTGCGTCGGCACTGCGTTCCGTCAGGGCGCGGTGAAGGTGTCCCAGCTCGACATCCGCCCGATGCCGCCCGAGAAGGAAGACAAGCTCGCGGTCTGGCCCTATTGGGCGACCAAGATGCGCACCTCCTCTTCGCAGGCCGAAGGCGCGATCCGCGAATTCCAGGTCGCGACGCTGGAATTCGTCGGCGAAGATGGCATTCTGACCGGCGTCAAATGCTGCCAGGTCGACGAGCGCCGCAAGCCGATCGCCGGCACGGAGTTCATCATCAAGGCCGATCTCGCCTTCATCGCCATCGGTTTCCGCGGACCCTATATGAATGGCGTGATCGCCGATCTCGGCGAGAAGCTGACGCTCAACACCGATCGGCGCGGCTCGACCAACGTGGTGGCCGACGACAAGAGCTACAAGACTTCGGTCGACAAGTTCTGGACGGCGGGCGATGTGCGCCGTGGCCAGTCGCTGGTGGTCTGGGCGATCCGCGAGGGCCGTCAGGCGGCCCGCGCCATCGACGAGGCTCTGATGGGCGCCACGACGCTGCCGCGCTGACAAAGCGTAACACTTCGGAAGATTTGAAGCCCGCGGCTCAGCCCGCGGGCTTTGCGTTCGCAGGCCAGCGATAATCGTCGACGCGACCTGCCGGGGCGGGGGCCGTCTCGCCTCTTTCGATCAGAAGATCGCGCGGCGTCTTGCCGGCCGTTTGAGGCAGAAGCGTCTGATCGAGCAGTTCCGTCGAACCATCCAGATCCGGATCCGAAAGGCTGATCGGAGGCAAAGCGGTAATCTCGTGAAGTTCCGTCTTCGGTGCGGCGTCGAGCGGCAGGCCGGTGGCGTCCAGGCGGACGAGCGTGGACATGGCGTCGCCGCCGAGCAGGCGGATGATGTCCTTTTCGAGGTAGAACGCCATCTTGCGCTTGCCCGCCTTGGTGAGGCTCACTCCGTCGGAGCCGCGCAGTCGGACCGGCTGGCCGTTGATGTCGGAACCGGTGGCGATGAATTTGCCGCTCTCGTCGGCAAAACCGTCCCAGATGTCGATGAAGGTTCCACCGACCGCTTCCATTCTTGTGCGGTAGACATTGTTGAGCGTGGCGGCGTCGGCGCTCAGGGAGGATGACTGAAAGGAGGGCAGGCCGGTCCAGATGAACGGGATGCCGGCGCGGGTCGCTGTGGCTGCGAGGTCGTCGACCCGGCGCTGATATTCGCGGTCCCACCCCTCGGAACGAAATCTCTCGGTGACGCCGCCGGTGCGGATTTCCTGGCGATCGTTCGAGCCGAGCATGATGACGATCAACGAAGGCTTGTGCTTGTCGATCTTCTCGAGAAGCGTTTTCGGCCAGTCGAGATGATCCGTGCGGACCAGGCCCGATGCGCCGTCGGTCTCCTTGACCACACTGATCGTCGGATCCTGGGCGAAAGCAGCGGCGAGGCCGTCGGCGAGTCCGGACGCCATGAAATCGCCGATCACCACGATCTTCCGGGCGTCGTCCTTCTTCGCGAGCACCGCCGCGGGTGCGGTTTTCACCGATTGGACGTTGCGTTTCTTGGAGGCGTTGCGGCGGGGACGGACACGTTGGGGTCGTTCGACATCACGCTGGCGCGCCTGCGGCCGACCGAGAATGACGTCGAGGATGGACCGCCGTTGGCGAAACTCCTGCGCCTGAGCGGCCGACATCGCGAAATCGGACAGGGGGATCATCAGGAGCGCGAGAACCAGCACGATCAGGCGCTTGACGCTGGACGCTCCGGATTGAGTGTGGCTTTGTGCGGCCATCGGCGTCTCCCTTGCCGGCGGAAATGCGAAAGCCGGGCTGGGCCCGGCTTCCCTCCTCAGATGTATGCGAGGCCCGTCAGCGGCGCAAGGCGTTGAGAAGCGCTTCGGACGGTTTGCCATCCGGCTGCATGCCGAGCTGCGACTGGATCGCGGAGATGGCGGCCTTGGAGCCCGACCCGAAATTCCCGTCGATGGCGCCGTCGTAATAGCCGAGCGCCTTCATGCGCTCCTGCAGTTCGAACTTCTGCTTGACGTCGAGCGTGCCGGCCGGGCGTGGCCAGTTCTGCTGCAGACCGCCATAGCCGGCGATCTCGTCGGCCAGCATGCCGACGGCGAGCGCGTAGGAATCGGCGGCGTTGTACTTCTTGATGACGAAGAAGTTCTTGGTCATCAGAAATGCGGGGCCATTGGCTCCAGCCGGCATTTTCAGCGTGGCGCGGTCCTTGCCGAACTTGAAGCCTTTGCCGTTCGGACGCAGGAAACCGAGTTTCTGCCACTCGCCGAGCGTCTTGGTGCGGCCGATATAATTGTCGGCGCCGGCCGGCGCCACGACTTCGTAACCCCAGGTCTTGCCCTGCTGCCATCCATTCTTGGCGAGCAGATTTGCCGACGTCGCGAGCGCGTCGGGGATCGAATTCCAGATGTCGCGGCGGCCATTGCCGTCGGCGTCGTAGCCATAGAGCAGATAGCTGGTCGGAATGAACTGGGTGTGGCCCATGGCGCCCGCCCAGGAGCCGGTCAGGCCCTCGGGCGCGACGTCGCCGCGCTGCAGGATCTTCAGAGCCGCGATCAACTGCGTGCGCGCGAATTTCGCGCGCTTCTTGTCGATATAGGCGAGGCTCGCCAGCGCGCGCGGAACATTATGCAATCTGTCGGGTTTTTCGAGAACCGCGCCGTAATTGCTCTCCATGGACCAGATCGCCAGCAGGATATGACGATCCACCCCGAAATGTTTCTCGACCGCCGCCAAAGTGCGACCGTGCTTTCTCAGCATGTCGCGCCCGATGCCGGCCGTGTAGGGATTGACCCGGCTGTCGAGATACTCCCAGATTCGGTGCTTGAATTCGGGCTGATAATTGGCTTTTTCGATGACGGTGGGATCGGGTTCGCTCACGCCGCGGAAGGCGCGCACGTAGGTGTCCCGGCTGATGCCGGCTTCGGCCGCGACTGGATAGAAGTTGTTGATCCAGTTGACGAAGCCTTTGTCTGCGTGAGCTGGACCAGCAAACAGCGCTCCCATCACGGCGAGCGCCGGGGCGAAACTGCGGATACGGGCGAGGATCTCTCTATGCTTCATGGCAATCATCCGGTTCATTCATGTTCCTGGACACCGGCGCTGCCGGTTAATGCGACAAAATACAGAGCTGTGGTCAACAAATTCTTTACCATCAGCCGCGCCTCTCGTCACTTCTTTAAAAAAAAGTAGCAACCTCGGAAAAATGCGTTCAAATATCGCACACAATCCAGAACCTAGAGATGGAGATCAGTGGTGGGTCACGCCAGAGTAAAGAAGGCTGTTTTTCCGGTCGCCGGCCTCGGCACGCGTTTTCTTCCGGCCACCAAGGCGGTGCCCAAGGAAATGATGACTGTGGTCGACAAGCCGGTGATCCAATATGTCGTGGACGAGGCGATCGAGGCCGGGGTCGAACACTTCGTCTTCGTCACGGGCCGCGGCAAGGGCGTGATCGAAGACTATTTCGACATCCAGTACGAACTGGAAGCGACGTTGAAGGCGCGCAACAAGAAGGCCGAGCTTTCGCTGCTCGAATCCATCCTTCCCAAGGCCGGAACGGCCAGCTTCACGCGCCAGCAGGAGCCCCTGGGTCTGGGCCATGCCGTTTGGTGCGCGCGCGACATCGTCGGACAGGAGCCTTTTGCGCTTCTTTTGCCCGACATGATCATGAAATCGGAGAAAGGCTGCCTCAAGGGCATGATGGAGCTCTATGAGGTCGCCGGCGGCAATGTGATCGCTGTGGAGGAATGCGCGCCGGAACTCGCCCATCGCTACGGCATCGTGGCCACGGGCGAGGCGGTCGGCGAAGGTTTCCGCATCACCGATATGGTGGAAAAGCCCGCGCCGGGGACGCAGCCTTCCAACTTCTTCATCAACGGCCGCTACATCCTGCAGCCCGAGATCTTCGAGATTCTCGAAACCCAGGAGCGCGGCGCCGGAAACGAAATCCAGTTGACCGACGGCATGCTCAAGCTCGTGAAGCAGCAGTCGTTCACCGGCTATCACTATAGGGGCGCCACCTACGACACCGGCGCCAAGGACGGGTTCATCATGGCCAACATCGCTTTCGCCTTGTCGCGAGACGACATCCGGCCGCTCGTCGAGGCCGATCTCAAGGCTTTGGTGGCGGCGCTGAAGTAAGGTCTTTGCGCTTTCTGCGGCGCGCTTCGGCGCGCTGCGGTTTTCGATTTTTATTTCCTATAGAAATTATAGAATATCTTTTCTTCGGTTCGGCTTTGCGCTATGGCAATCTTCTGTCGTCGCATGGAGCGGCGAGGCGAAGAAGCGATGTCGACCCGATTGATCATTCCCGGCATGAACGGTTCCGGTCCCGGCCATTGGCAGCAGCACTGGCTCGAGGACGATGCGGATGCGGTGCTGGTCGAGCAGCGCAATTGGGCTCGGCCCGATCTCGGCGAATGGCTGGTCAGGCTGGAGCGGGCGATTTACGAACACCCCGGCGCGACGCTGGTGGCGCATAGTTTCGGCGCTCTGGTTGCGGCCAATCTCGCGGGTCGGCCCGCCGCGTCCAAGGTCGGCGCAGCGCTTCTGGTCGCGCCCTGCGATCCGGATCGGGTGCGCAGCCTCCACCCCGGCGCCGTCGGCGCAGCCGCGCTGCCATGCGCCGGAGCCGCTTTTCCGACTCTCGTCGTGGGCAGCCGCAACGATCCCTATATGCGGTTCGCGGATGCAAAGGCGCTGTCCGAGCGGCTGAACGGCGGCTTTGTCGATCTCGGCCATGCGGGGCATGTCAATATCGACAGCGGTCATGGTCGCTGGCCGGCCGGCTACAGGCTGGCGCATCGTTTGGAAAACAGCGATGGCCGCAGGATCGCCCAAACCTTCGCCGCCGCCCCTTCACACATTTCATCGGCCTATCTCAGGAGTCCTTCATGACGATCGCCAGCAAGTCCGCCCAGAGGCCGATGCGCGCCTTTTCCGCCGCGTCGGCCGTTGAAAAAACGGTGATGGCCGCATCGACGCTCGCGGCGTTCGTGTTTGTCGCCATCGTGCTGTTCGGTTTCATCTGACGAAATCGTGAGGCCCGGGCGGGCGAAAAAGAGGCAGATGCCGCTTGAAGCGTCGGAACTTTGCCCCAATTCTAGCATTGAAACAAAGAAGCGCCTTAAATATTAACTGCGGTCGTGTAGGAGGGAAAGACGATCGCGTTGTTGGCCAAGGAGGCCATCATGTCCACGTTGAACGCCAGTTGGAATTTCTTCTCCGGCATCGCCGTGCAACTCGGCGCCGAACCGGCCTCACGCTCTGCAGTGAAGAGCCACCGTTATCCCATGGCCGAACGCATGCGCAAGAAAAAGCGAAGCATTCGCAAACTCGACAAAGCCGAGCGCCAGGAATTGATTGAGAGCATTCGTCACGACGACTGGTTCGAGTGAGCGCATGCTGAGCCGGGCGGTCGCCCGGCCCATGATCGGGAAGCGGCGCCTCAGGCCGCCAGTCCGCCGTACCGTTTGACATATCCGATGATGTCGTCGACCCCGTCTCCACGTTTGAGGTCCGAAAAAACGAAGGGTTTGCCGGCGCGCATGCGCGTCGCATCTTTTTCCATGACGTCGAGATCGGCGCCGACATAGGGCGCGAGATCCTTCTTGTTGATCAACAGCAGATCCGACTTCGTGATGCCGGGTCCGCCCTTGCGGGGGATCTCCTCCCCCTGGCAAACCGAAATTACATAAATGGTGAGGTCGGCCAGATCCGGGGAAAAGGTGGCGGCGAGATTGTCGCCGCCGGATTCGATGAACACGATGTCCAAGTCGGGAAAGCGGCGATTGAGATCGGCGATGGCCGCGAGATTGATCGACGCGTCCTCACGGATGGCGGTGTGCGGGCAGCCGCCGGTCTCGACGCCCACGATGCGCTCCGACGGCAAAGCCTGCATCCGCACCAGCGCGTCGGCGTCTTCCCGCGTATAAATGTCGTTGGTGACCACGGCGACGGAAAACTCCTCGCGCATGGCCTTGCAGAGCTTTTCGGTCAACGCGGTCTTGCCGGACCCCACGGGTCCGCCGATGCCGATTCGCAAGGGACCGTTTCTCGACGTCATCTTCAAAATCCTTCTTCAGTCTTCAGCCGCGCCCTGCTCGCGGTTTCTTCACGGCGGGCGTGGACGGCTATCAGGAACGGAACAGTCTCGTGTGTTGGGTCTCGTGGCGAAGCGAAGCAATGTCCGCGCCAATCGCAGCCGAGCCCAGGTCGTCCAGGGTCGAGCAAGCGGTTTGCCGGGCGGCGATCAGGATCGTTTCCTCCAGTTCGGCGAGAAGCGCGACGCCCTGGCGCTGCCCGATGACGCCGAAGCGGATGGCTGCGGAAACGCCCTGCGAGAGAAGCGCATGGTAGAAGGCGGCAAGGCAGCTTTCGAGCGGAATCGCCTGCGCCGAAGCGACGACGCCCACGGCGACGCTATAGGGGGGGCGGCTTCCGAGGCTGTCGAGCGCGGGATGCGGCCATGCGGCGGCGGCGGCGGCGAAAGCCTCGCCGATGGTGAGGACCTCGAGATGTCGCTCCGCCGAGCCCGCCAAGGCTTCCGCCAGCGCCGCGACGGCGGCGAGCCTTTCGGGATCGTCGACGCTCCGCCAGCCTTCTGCGAGCAGCACCCCGTCATTGCGCCAGGCGCCCCGCGTGAGAAGCGTTTCGAACCATTGCCGAAGCGCCGCGGGATCGTTCGCTGCGCCATCGTGAACCGCGCTTTCCAAGCCGCCCGAATAGGCGAAGCCGCCGACGGGAAAAGCCGGCGACAGCCATGCCATCAGCCGGATGAGCGCGCGCGACGAGGTCTCAGTGGCCATGATGCCCATGTCCGCCATGACCGTGATAGGCGCCATGAACGGGGCTGAACGGCTCGACGACTTCGGTCACCGCGGCGTCGAGCCCTTCGAGCATCGCCTTGATGACATGATCGCGCTCGATCAGGATACGGTCGGATTCGATTTGCGCGGCGAGGTGACGGTTGCCGAGATGCCAGGCGATCTGCATTTGGTGGAGCGCGTCGCGCGCCTTGACCTCGAGAAGTTTCTCGTCCGCAGCGACGACTTCGACGAAACCGTCTCCGCCATCGATCATCAGCAGGTCGCCATGGTCCAGCACCACGGGCTCCTTGAGATCGAGCATGATCACGTCGCCATTGGTGAGATGCAGGAGCTTACGGCGCAGATGCCGTTCGTCATGGGTCAGAACGACCAGGCCGACGGGATCTCCGGCTTCTGCTTCCTTGGAGACGCGGGTGGAGCGGTAGGGCATGTCAGCTCACCTCCACATCGGCCGCGTCGATAATCTCCAGCCGCTGCTTCAACACCGCGCCCGAGATGGCGGCTCCGAAGGCGGCGATATGGGGCGTCTTGAAATGCGCCTCGAGATGATCGCGGCTCTCCCAGGTCTCGACGAAGACCAGCCGGCTCGGCTTGCGGACATCGGCGTGGAGCTCATAGGAGACGCAACCGGCTTCGGCCTGGGTGGCCGCGATCAACGGTTCGGCGGCCGCGATCACGCGGGCGGTTTCGGACGGTTCGGTCTCGAGTACAGCGATGACGTAGATCATTCATTCTCTCCTGCGTGACCGCATCTGAAGCGATTTTCCATCGCGGCGCAATGTCTTTCGCCTGCTTTGCCCCATAAAAACACCCCGGAAATCGCAAGGATTTCCGGGGTGATACTCGCAGGACGACGACCTTGACGGTCGATCAGGCGGCCTGCCTCAGACCGCGCAGGTTTTCGAGGATGTTCTGCGGCGAAGAGACGCCGTAGGGATCGGTTTCGCAATTGTCGGAAAAGCCTTCCTCCTCGAACCATTGCTCGACCACGCCGTCATTGATCACGGCGCCGTAGCGCCAGGAGCGCATGCCGAAGCCGAGATTGTCCTTGGCGACCAGCATGCCCATCTTGCGTGTAAAATCGCCCGAACCGTCCGGAATGAGCTTGATGTTGGCCACGCCCTGGCTCTTGCCCCAGGCGTTCATGACGAAAGCGTCGTTGACCGAGATGCAGTAGATCTCGTCGACGCCTTCGGCCTGGAAATCGGGATAGAGCTTTTCGAAATCCGGCAGCTGATAGGTGGAGCAGGTCGGGGTGAACGCGCCCGGCAGCGAGAACAGAACCACGCGCTTACCCTTGAAATAGTCGGCGCTGGTCTTGTCTTCCCAGCGGAACGGATTAGGTCCGCCGATGGAGTCGTCGCGCACGCGGGTGCGGAAGGTGACGTTTGGAACTTTCTTGCCGATCATATGCAGTCTCCGTCAGGTCCGGCGCGGCGCAGCCGCCGCCGCTCAATTCTTGTGTTTTTCACACTAAGGAATTTTATGCCGCAATGCAGCATAAAATACAGCGCGGCGGGACGTCGCATGCCTGCTTTGCGTCTGATACATGGCTGGCTTATAAGCCCTTCGGAAAATACCTGAGGTAGAGATCGGCCAGGCGACCATTGCGGGCGATGGCGATCAAGGCGTGATCGAGAGCCTGGGCCACCACCGGATTGGCGGGAGCGGTCATCGCCGCCATGCCTTCGCCGAGGAAATGCGAGGAGTAATACGGGCCGCCGAGAAAATCGCAGCAATTGTCTGCGTCCTTGGAGTCCAGCCAGAAGGACAGTTGCAGCGCATCGCCGAACACGGCCTTGACCTCTCCCTTGCGCAGAGCCGCCAGCATGGTCGGGCGATCTGCAAAGCCGACGAGCGACAGGGTCGGGAAGAAGGCCTTGGCCATGGCCTCATGCGCAGAGCCCTTCAATACGCCGACCGGACGATCGCCGAGATCGGCGGGCGCGCGCTGCGGGCCTGCATCGGCGCGACGGGCGGCGAAACGCGCCGGCAGGCGCAGATAGACACGGCTGAATTCATGGCTGTCGCGCAAGTCCGGCGTAATGCGGGCGCCGGCGACGGCGACCTCTCCTTCACCCTTGTCGAGGCGGGTGACGAGTTCCGCATAGGGCGCCGCTTCGATCTGACACCGCTCCATCATGTCCAGCGCAGCGCAGATTTCGCGGGCGAGATCGACGTGGAAACCCGACAACTTGCCCGACTGGTCGATAAAGTTGAAGGGCGGAAAATCCACGGTTGTCAGAAACCGCAGGCGGGGAATGGCGCGGAGATCGGGTTTGGCGACTTTTTCGCGCGGGTCGAACGGATAGAGCATGCCCTGACCGGCCGGAGGCGCGGCCGGCGCGGAGTTCGGCGCGCCGACAGCGAGAGCGGCCAGCAGCAAAAAACAACGTGACACAACCCCAGGCTTCATTATGATGGATCCGTTTTATATCGAATTTTCTCTTTCATCGGATGTATCAGAGTCATGCTGGACGGGGAACGGTTTCATTTCGAGCATTGGCGCCGGCGAAGACACGACAAGCCGAAGCCGCATCCGCCGGAAGCGGGAAACCCGCCGGATTTCGCAAAAGCTCATCTCGCGAAAGAAAGAGCGGTGCTTGCAAAGCTCGGCCTTTCCAAGCCATGGCTCGACGAACTCGAAAGGCGAGCGACGTTGAGCGGGGCGACACTGGAGCAGGAACTTCTGTCGGACGGGCGGGTGCGGGAAGACGCCTATTACGGCGCTCTGGCGCGCGGGCTCGGCCTGCCGTTCATGGACAATGTCCCGCCTGCCTTGCTGGCCGATTGTGCGGCGATCGACACGCAACTGACCCGGCCGCGCATCATCCGTTGCCGCAGACCCGATGGATCGCCGCTCACCGTGATCGTGCCGGAACTGTTGCGCCTCTTCGAAGAAAGAGCGCAGTTCGAGCGCGCGCCGAGATTGAGGGAGCAGTTTGCGGTCACCACGCCCAGCGCCCTACGGGCGGCGGTGCGCGAGACCGGGCGTCTGCGGCGGGCGGAGCAGGCTGCCTTCGGTCTGGCGCGGGCTCATCCGGACATCAGCGCCCATGAAGTGCTGTCGAAAGGCCAGAAGGTCGCGGCTGCCATTCTTCTGGCGCTTGTCTTCGTCATGCTGGCCGTCCATCCCGTGAGCACGGCCTACGGTCTGCATCTCCTGTTCTCGATGCTGTTCTGCATCATGCTCCTGCTGCGGCTGGCGGCGCTGAAGGCCGGCGCGCCGCTCAATCGCCGACAGAACTTCCCGGCCGATCCCGGACCGACGCCCGTCTATACCGTTCTCGCCGCCCTTTATGACGAAGCCGCCGTCGTCGGGCAGTTGATCGAGCGGTTGAACGGGCTGAACTGGCCGCGATCACGGCTCGACATCAAACTGCTCTGCGAGGAGCGGGACGACGCGACGATAACGGCGTTGAGAGCGATCGATCTCGGTCCCGAATATGAGGTGGTCGTCGTCCCCGACATCGGCCCGCGCACCAAGCCGAAAGCGCTGAATTACGGCCTGATCGAAGCCCGAGGCGAATTCCTGGTGATCTATGACGCCGAAGACCGGCCCCATGCCGACCAGTTGATCGAAGCCTGGCATCATTTTCGCGCCGCGCCTCGGACCGCCTGCTTCCAGTCGCCTCTGGTGATCGGCAATGGCGGGGAGGGGGCGCTGCCCGCATTGTTCGCGCTCGAATATTCGGCGCTGTTTCGTCGACTGCTGCCGTTTCTCGCCGAGCGTGGCCTGCCGCTGCCGCTCGGAGGAACGTCAAATCATTTTCGCACCGACGTCTTGAGGGCGGTGGGCGGCTGGGACCCCTACAACGTCACCGAAGACGCCGATCTCGGCATGCGGCTCCATCGCGCCGGCCATGCAACGGAAATGCTGACGCGGCCCACCGTCGAGGATGCGCCGACCCGGCAGCGCGTCTGGATCAACCAGCGCAGCCGCTGGCACAAGGGCTGGATGCAGACCTGGCTCGCCCATATGCGCGACCCCGCCCGTCTCTACCGCGATCTCGGCTTTCGAGGCTTTCTCGCCTTTCATCTGGTGGTGACGGGACAGCTTCTTTCGGCGCTCGCCCATCCGCTGACGTTGCTGTTGGTCGCCTCCTCCATCGCCCATGTCGCGACGTCGGAGCCCTATTCGCATTGGGAGCAGGCGTTGTTTGCGATCGACCTCGCCAATCTGTTCGGCTCCTACATGGTCTTCACGCTGATGGGCTGGGGCGCGATGCCCAAGGAGGAGCGCAGGCGGCTGGGGACTGCGCGCTTCTTCGTGCCGGTCTATTGGCTGATGATGTCCTGGGCCGCGTGGAAGGCGATGCGGGAATTGCGCGACCGACCGTTTTTCTGGGCGAAGACGCCGCATGAGGCGAAAGCGGATGTACGGCGCGGCAAGACGTGACGGCGGATATTTTGGTGATCAGGGCTCCCGGTTGTGCAGGTCGAGCGAGAGGGTCAGCAATTGCGGCAAGGGCGTCCACCAGCCGGTCGAGACCCCGGCCGCGCGCAACGCCGCCGCCGTCCAGGTGTTGCAGCCGACCAGCGCATTGAACCAGCCGTCGGCTTCGAAAAAGGCGTCGCTCTGCCCGTAGCCTGCGCCGGGGATGGCGATGGGCTGGCCGTCTATTCGCGTGAAGCTCTGCTCGATATGATCGAGAAGACGCGCATAGCCCTCGGCGTCGAGCGCAATGGCGCGAACATCCGGAGCCGCCGACAGCGAGCTCCGCGCCACGCCGACATGCATCACGGCGCGATCCACGGTCAGCGCCCTGATGACCGGCATAGGCTTGAGGTCCGACCAGTCCGGCGTCTCTAGATAGAAGGATCGACCGCCCCAGCCGAGGATCAGCCAGGCGGCGTCGGGATGGAAGATCGGCGCGCCGGCGGTCTCGACAAAGCCGAACCGGGCGCGGATGGCCCCGTCGAGCGGGATGGCGATGTCGGTGTGGATCGGGTTTGAGAGGACGAGGATCGTTGTGTGCGGCTGGTCGAACTCTGGCGACGTGAAAAGTGGTCTGGGTATCAGCGTGCCGAGCACAACAAATGCGAGGATGCTCAGCAACGCCCGGAAAAACAATCTCACCGTCGTCTTCAATCGACCAGTTCAAGGCGATGCTTGATGCGTTCGACGTCCTCGGCAAGACGGTCGACCCGAAGCCCCATCAACGCGACGTTTTCGGCGTCGCCCGACTGTTCGCGCCTCATGCCGGCCAAGCTGATCTCAAGGCGCCCAAGCCGGTGACCATGATCCCAAAGCGTTTCCTTTATGTCGCGTATGTCCGTGCGGATGGCCCGCAGATGCTCCAGAACCAAATTGTTGATCTCTTCCGCCATGTCTGGCTCCCTTGGATCGCGCCCCAAAGGATAGGCGCGATCTCGGAAATTGCAACTCAGAACAGGAAATAGCGCTGCGCCATCGGCAGCACGGTCGCCGGTTCGCAGGTCAAGAGCACGCCGTCGGCGCGGACTTCGTAGGTTTCGGGATCAACCTCGACATGCGGGGTCAGATCGTTGTGGATCATCGACTTCTTGGAGATGCCGCCGCGGGTGTTCCTGACGGCGACCATCTGCTTGGCCGTTCCGATCCTGCCCTGCACGCCGGCGTCCAGCGCCGCCTGGCTGACGAAGGTCACGGACGAATTGGTGCGGGCCTTGCCATAGGCGCCGAACATATGGCGGTAATGCACCGGCTGCGGCGTCGGGATCGAGGCGTTCGGATCGCCCATCGGGGCTGCCGCGATCATGCCGCCGAGCAGCACCATGTCGGGCTTGACGCCGAAGAAGGCCGGCGACCACAGCACGAGGTCGGCGCGCTTGCCGACTTCGATCGAGCCGATCTCATGGCTCAGCCCATGGGCGACGGCCGGGTTGATGGTGTATTTGGCGATGTAGCGCTTGACGCGGACATTGTCGTTGTCACCCTTTTCCTCCGGCAGCGCGCCCCGTTGGCGCTTCATCTTGTCGGCGGTCTGCCAGGTGCGGATCGCCACTTCGCCGACGCGGCCCATGGCCTGGCTGTCGGAGGAGATGATCGAAAAGGCGCCCATGTCGTGGAGAATATCCTCGGCCGCAATGGTCTCCTTGCGGATGCGGCTTTCGGCGAAGGCGATGTCTTCCGGGATCGACGGGCTGAGATGGTGGCAGACCATCAGCATGTCCAGATGTTCGGCCAGCGTGTTGATCGTGTAGGGCCGGGTCGGGTTGGTCGACGAGGGGATGACGTTGAGCGAGCCGCAGACCTTGATGATATCAGGCGCGTGACCGCCGCCGGCGCCTTCGGTGTGGAAAGCGTGGATGGTGCGGCCCTTCATGGCGGCGAGCGAATCCTCGACGAAGCCGGATTCGTTCAGCGTATCGGTGTGGATCATCACCTGCACGTCATAGTCGTCGGCGACGGAGAGGCAGCAATCGATCGCGCCGGGGGTCGTGCCCCAGTCCTCGTGCAGCTTCAGGGCCGAAGCGCCGGCGAGGATCATCTCCTCGAGCGCTGCGGGCAGCGAGGCGTTGCCCTTGCCGGCGAAAGCCAGGTTCATCGGGAAAGCGTCGGCGGCCTCGATCATGCGCTGGATATGCCAGGGGCCAGGGGTGCAGGTGGTGGCGAGCGTGCCATGCGCCGGGCCAGTGCCGCCGCCGAGCATGGTGGTCAGACCGCTCATCAGCGCGTCCTCGATCTGCTGCGGGCAGATGAAGTGGATATGGGCGTCCATGCCGCCGGCGGTGAGGATCTTGCCCTCGCCGGCGATGGCCTCGGTGCCGGGACCGACGATGATGTCGACGCCGGGTTGCGTGTCGGGATTGCCGGCCTTGCCGATGGCGGCGATGCGGCCGTCCTTCAGGCCGACATCGGCCTTGACGATGCCCCAGTGATCGATGATCAGCACATTGGTGATGACGGTGTCGACCGCGCCGTTGGCGCGCGTCACCTGGCTCTGGCCCATGCCGTCGCGGATGACCTTGCCGCCGCCGAACTTCACCTCTTCGCCATAGGTGGTGAAATCCTTCTCCACCTCGACGAAGAGTTCGGTGTCGGCCAGGCGCAATTTGTCGCCGGTGGTGGGACCGAACATGGAGGCGTAAGCCGCGCGGGACATTTTAAAGGACATGGCGTCAAGCTCCTGAGGCGATGCGGAGGGAGGAAGTGTCGTGATAGCGGGTGAGATAGCCTTCGCGGATGCGGGCGTCGATCCACTGGCGTTCGGCGTCCCACGGGTGCCATTCCCAGCCCTGATGGCCGAAACCGATGAGCAGGATCGAGTCGCCCGCGCCGGCGCGGCTCGCCAGAAATTCGGCGATGACGATCAGGCCGGTCGAGGGCGTGACATAGGGCGACGGATCATAGGCTGAGAGTTCGGCGTCCAGCCGGTCATGGGTGGCGGCGGGCAGCACGTAATGGGTCTTGCCGGAAGCCGCGCAAAACGCCGCAAAACCATCCGTATAGTCGTCGCAAAAATCATCGAGTTCGGGATGGCTGATCGCCAGCGGCGCCCTAAGGCTCTCGAACTTCGCAGGGTCCCGTATGCTCCAGATCTCGGAGGCCGCTGCGACGCAAGGGTTGGCGCGCCAGGCGGGGTCCTCCAGCATCTTCTTGCCCGGACGGCCGGTGTTGCAGACGGCGACGATGTCGGTGCGTCCACCCGAAGGGCCGGCCGAACGGCAATCATTGAAGCGGATGACGACGTCCGCCGTCTCGGTTAGGGCCTGTTCGCCCTCGCCGAGATCGGCATTGCCGACGATCATCACCCGCCGCGTCATCTCAGTTCCCCATGCCTTGCGCCAGTTCGTTCAGTTCCTTGGCGCGGGCTGTGGAAAGCTCGGCCTTGCAGCCCATCATCAGCATCGGCTCCATCGTGCCGCCGCGGGCCTGGAAGCCTACGCCTTCGCAATGGCCGTCGCGATAATCAATCCAGGCGCGTTGGGCTTTCTTGAGCGCGGCGACCGCGCCGACGGAGTTCGCGCCCATGGTTTCCTCGACGTCGGCGTCCGCTTTCTTCTGCGACGCCATGGCGCGCTTATAGGCTTTGTTGAGCGCGGCGTCGGCCTTGTCGAAATCCTGCTCGGCGCAGAAATTCATCTCCATCTGCGTCTCTGCGTTCTCGCAATCCACGTCCGGCGCGTCCTGCGCCAGAGCGGGCATTGCCGCCCAGAGGCTCGAGACGGCCACCATGAGTGTGGTGATTTTCATTTTGTTTCCTCCCATTCCTGTTCATCCATTGGCGTCGAACGGTCGCCTCTGTCCAAACCTTTAGTCTACACTCGGTCAGTCACCGTGGCGCATGCCCGGAGATTGCGTGAACAATCCATCCGTCACAGCGCGCCCATCACCTGCTGGCGAAAGCCGTAGACTTCGCGCATGCCGGACAGCGGGATCAGCGTGACGGTGCGCTTCTGGCCCGGCTCGAAACGGACGGCGGTGCCGGAGGGGATGTCGAGGCGCATGCCGCGCGCCTTGTCGCGGTCGAAATCCAGCCCCTTGTTGGTCTCATAGAAATGATAATGGCTGCCGACCTGGATCGGACGGTCGCCGGTGTTGGCGACGTCGATCGTCACCGTGGGCAGGCCGGCATTGAGTTCGATCTCGCCTGATGCGGCAATGAGTTCGCCTGGGATCATGACTGTCGCTCCTGTTCAGCGGATCGGTTCGTGTACGGTCACCAGTTTGGTGCCGTCCGGAAATGTC
The DNA here is from genome assembly GCF_025779995.1 of Rhizobium sp. TRM95796. Lineage (NCBI taxonomy): Bacteria > Pseudomonadati > Pseudomonadota > Alphaproteobacteria > Hyphomicrobiales > Rhizobiaceae > Rhizobium > Rhizobium sp. TRM95796. Next base: position 286,969 of record NZ_JAOXHE010000004.1, read on the forward strand.
GCCTCGACCTGCACGTCATGGATCATCTCGGCGATGCCTTCCATCACCTGGTCGCGGGTGATGACATGGGCGCCGGCTTCCATCAGATCGGCTACCGAGCGGCCGTCGCGGGCGCCTTCGACGACGAAATCGGAAATCAGCGCGATGGCTTCGGGATAGTTGAGCTTGACGCCGCGCTCCAGCCGGCGGCGAGCCACCATGGCCGCCATCGAGATCAGGAGCTTGTCTTTTTCGCGTGGAGAGAGGTTCATCGGCTGCTCCGCATGGATGCTGGTCTGGACGCAATCAAATCCGGTCGACACGGTCTGGCAATACGCCAAACGACGGTGGACGAACGGTCAGAGATGCCACACTTTCGGCGGGGCGGCGCCGTTTCGCAAGAGCGAAATTGCCGGGATCAGGATTTTTCGGAGCTCGAAGCCCTCCGACGCGGTGAGCCGCAGGATCAGCTTGTCGTTCCAATGGCTTGCGCCGCAGCCCGGGCGGTCGACGAGCGCGCGCGCGGCGGCCAGTTTCGCCTCCGCGTCGGGCCCGCAATAGAGAAGCGTCGCGAAGGCGCGGTTTCCCGAAAGCACCGCCTTGCGCGCCTGTAGATCGGCGATGTCGCCGTCGAGCCGCAACTCCTCGGCATGGATCAAGCGGCCGGCGCGGCGGATGCGCCAGCTGTCCCTGAACAGGCCTGACGTCACTGATTCTCCCATGGCCTTGCGACCGAGCAATACGGCTTCGAGCCCGAGAAATCGGGCGGAGGCGGCGAGATCGACATCGAGGCTGCGCTTCAGCGCGCCTTGGTCGAACAGGATGGTTTCCTGGGGCAGCCAATGCAGCGCCGCATCGGCGCCCACCTTGAGAACCGTATCGACGGACGCATGGCCGCCCGAGGAACGGTAGACGCGTTCGCAGGCCTGGGTGGTGACGGTGACATGCGTGTCGGAGCCGGCCTCGACGGTCCAGTCGATCCGGTCGCCGCCGGTCAGGCCGCCCGACGTGTTGATCAGCACCGCCTCCATGCGCCCGTCGAAGGATTCCGGCATGCGGATCTTGGCCGCGCCTTCCTGATAGAAGACGTCGAGCCGGGTGCGGCCCGCCAGAGCTTTGGTCACGAGGCGGGCGCGGCCCTTGGCGCGTTGCGGGCGAATCTGGGCGAGTGCTGTCACGGGTCACCATGCAAAGACCGGCATGAGCGCCGGCCTGGTCTTGATCGTGTTTTTTCAAGCCTGAGCGAATCTGTCAATCGATTAGGCTGATTTGTCGATTGCTGAAAAAAGCGCCAATCTTCGCCCGGTATGAGCCAGGCCCGGTCAAACCGTCAGATGCCGGCGCGCCTCGGCCGTATCCAGCGTCTCGGCTGCGCCCTCGTGCACGATCTCGCCGCGATCCATGATATAGACGTGGTCGGCGAGTTCGCGGCAGAAATCGAGATATTGCTCGACCAGCAGGATCGCCATGCCGGTGGAGTCGCGCAGATATTTGATGGCGCGGCCGATATCCTTGATGATCGAGGGCTGGATGCCCTCGGTCGGCTCGTCGAGCACGAGGATCTTGGGGCGCGTCACCAGGGCGCGGCCGATCGCCAATTGCTGTTGCTGACCGCCCGAGAGATCGCCGCCCCGGCGGCCGAGCATGGATTGCAGCACAGGAAACAGGCTGAAAATGTCGTCGGGAATGTTGCGGTCGCCGCGTTTGACCGGCGCGTAGCCCGTCTCCAGGTTTTCCTTTACCGTCAGCAGCGGAAAGATTTCGCGGCCCTGCGGCACATAACCGATGCCGAGCTTGGCGCGGGCATAGGGCGCCAGGCCGTTCAGCGTCGCGCCGTTGAAGGCGATCGCGCCGCCGCTGACCGGATGCTGGCCGGTGACGGCGCGCAGCAGGGAGGATTTGCCGACGCCGTTGCGGCCGAGCACGCAGGTGATCTTGCCCATTTCGGCCGTGATGGAGACGCCGCGCAGCGCCTGCGCCGCGCCGTAGTGAAGGTTGGCTTTGTCGACGGTCAGCATCAGAAATCTCCAGCGAAAGCTGCGGTGTGATATTCACCCCCCTCTGTCACTGCGTGACATCTCCCCCACAAGGGGGGAGAGGGGACGAATGCGGTCGGCGTCGCGCCGTTCTCCCCCCTTGTGGGGGAGATGCCCGGCAGGGCAGAGGGGGGCTGATCTTGATGCTCCATCATCTCCTCACCGCCCCAGATAGTTCTCGATGACCTTGGGATCGCTCGACACGAAATCGATCGAGCCCTCGGCCAGCACCGAGCCTTCGGCGAGGCACGTCACCTTGACGCCGAGGTCGCGGATGAAGCCCATGTCGTGCTCGACCACCACCACGGAGCGGGTCTTGGCGATTTCCTTCAGCAGGATCGCGGTCTCCGCCGTCTCGGCGTCGGTCATGCCTGCGACGGGTTCATCGACGAGGAGCAGTTTCGGCTCCTGGGCGAGCAGCATGCCGATCTCCAGCCACTGCTTCTGGCCATGGCTGAGATTGGCGGCGTAATCGTCCTTGCGGGCTGTCAGCCGCACCGTTTCGAGGATCTCCTCGATGCGCGCCTTGTCGGCCGCCGACAGCGAATAGAAGAGCGTCGCGAAGACGCCGCGCTTGCGGTTGAGCGCCAGTTCGAGATTGTCCCACACCGTATGGCTCTCGAACACGGTCGGCTTCTGGAACTTACGGCCGATGCCGAGCTGGGCGATGTCGGCCTCATCCTTCTTGGTGAGATCAATCTCGCCATTGAAGAAAACTTCGCCGGAATCGGGCCGGGTCTTGCCGGTGATGATGTCCATCATCGTGGTCTTGCCGGCGCCGTTGGGGCCGATGATGGCGCGCAGTTCGCCGGGTTCGACCACGAAGGACAGCGAGTTGAGCGCCTTGAACCCGTCGAAAGACACCGAGACGCCGTCGAGATAGAGAATGCTCCGGGGCTTGATATCGCTCATCGTCTTACTCCGCGGCTTCGGCCCCGGCGGCGAGGGCGGCGTCGCGCGCCTTCTCGTCGTCTGCGGCCTTCTGATAGGATTTACGGGTGGCGAAATACTGGGTCACCGTGCCGACGATGCCCTTGGGCAGGAACAGCGTCACCAGAACGAACAGGCCGCCGAGGGCGAAGAGCCAGAATTCGGGAAAGGCGCCGGTGAAGAAGGTCTTGCCTGCATTGACCAGCACCGCGCCGATGATCGGCCCGATCAGCGTGCCGCGACCGCCGACCGCGGTCCAGATGACGACCTCGATCGAATTGCCGGGCTCGAATTCGCCGGGATTGATGATGCCGACCTGCGGCACGAACAGCGCGCCGGCGATGCCCGCCATCATGGCGGAGACGACGAAGGTGAACAGCTTGATGTTTTCCACCCGGTAGCCGAGGAAGCGGGTCCGGCTTTCGGCGTCGCGGACGCCGATCAGCACCTTTCCGTATTTGGAGCGGACGATGGCCGAGGACAGCAGCAGACACAGCGCCAGCATCAGCGCGCTCATGAAGAACAGCGTCGCGCGGGTTCCGTCTGACTGGACCGAATAGCCGAGGATGTCCTTGAAATCGGTCAGGCCGTTATTGCCGCCGAAACCCATGTCGTTGCGGAAGAAGGCGAGCAGCAGCGCATAGGTCATCGCCTGGGTGATGATCGAGAGATAGACGCCGTTGACGCGCGAGCGGAAAGCGAACCAGCCGAAGATGAAGGCGAGAATGCCGGGCGCGGCGATCACCATCAGCATCGCGAACCAGAACATGTCGAAGCCATGCCAGAACCAAGGCAGCTCCTTCCAGTTCAGGAAGACCATGAAATCGGGAAGGACAGGGTCGCCATAGACGCCGCGCGGGCCGATCTGGCGCATAAGATACATGCCCATCGCATAACCGCCGAGCGCGAAGAAGGCGGCATGGCCGAGCGAGAGGATGCCGCAATAGCCCCAGACCAGATCCAGAGTGAGCGCCAGCAGCGCATAGGTCAGGTATTTCCCGAACAGGCTCATGACATAGGTCGGTATGCGGAAGGCGCTGTCGACGGGCAACAGCAGATTGGACGCCGGGACCAGGATGCCGATCGCGAGAATGACCGCGATGGCGATGACGATGCGTTGATCCAACGCGCGGAGCAAAAAGCCGGTGATCATGCTTCGATCGCCCTTCCCTTGAGTGCGAAGAGACCACGCGGCCGCTTCTGGATGAAGAGGATGATGAGAACCAGCACCAGGATCTTGCCGAGAACGGCGCCGACGGTCGGCTCGAGGAATTTGTTGAGGACGCCGAGCGACAGGGCGCCGACCAGCGTGCCCCAGAGATTGCCGACGCCGCCGAACACCACGACCATGAAGCTGTCGATGATGTAGGACTGGCCGAGGTTCGGAGAGACGTTGTCGATCTGGCTGAGCGCCACCCCGGCGATCCCGGCGATGCCGGATCCCAGCGCAAAGGTCAGCGCGTCGACCCAAGGGGTGCGGATGCCCATGGAGGAGGCCATCCGGCGGTTCTGGGTGACGGCGCGCATCTGCAGGCCGTAAGCCGAGCGTTTCATCAGCATCAGCAGCGCGAAGAAGACCGACAGCGAGAAAACGACGATCCAGAGGCGGTTCCAGGTGATCGTCATGCCGCCGAGCGGGAAGGAGCCGGCCATCCAGGAGGGATTGCCGACTTCCTGATTGGTCGGGCCGAAAATGGTGCGGACGAGCTGCTGCAGGATCAGAGAAACGCCCCAGGTCGCCAGGAGCGTTTCCAGCGGCCGGCCATAAAGGAAGCGAATGACGCCGCGTTCGATGATCAGACCCACGGCGCCCGTGACGAGGAAGGCGACCGGCAGCGCGATCGCCAGCGACACGTCGAACAGGCCCGGATAATTGTCGCGGATGACGTCCTGCACCACGAAGGTCGAATAGGCGCCGAGCATGACCATTTCGCCATGCGCCATATTGATGATGCCCATGACGCCGAAGGTGATGGCGAGGCCGATGGCGGCGAGCAGCAGAACCGAGCCGAGCGACATGCCGTACCAGATATTCTGGAGCGTGTCCCACAGCGCGAGATTACCCTGGATGGAGGCGATCGCCGCATCGATATCGGGCTTGACCGCAGGATCGGCCTTGCCGGCGGCGGCCATCAGGATGCCGATGGCGTCGCGGCCGCCGATCTTGTCCCGGATCGTTTCAATCGCGGCCTTCTTTTCGTCCGCTCCGAGATCGGACCCGAGAACCGAGACCGAGCGGGCAGTTTCCATGCGGGTCTTGACGACGGCGTCGGTCTCCTTGGCGATGGCTGCCTCCAGCAGGCCGAGATTTTCGGCGCTCGGAGATTTCAGCACGGCGTCGGCCGCCTGAAGCCGGACATTGCGATCGGGGCTGAGCAGGGTCAGCCCGCCCAGAGCCGAACGGATGGCGCGGCGGAGATTGTTGTTGACCCTGATCTTGGTCAACGCGCCTTTCGGCTCCTCGCCGACAACCTCTCCCGACAGCGGGTCGATCAGCGAAAGATTCGCGCCGGCGGGTTTGGTCAGGAATACGGATTTGTCGGACTTGCGGAAATAGAGGTCGCCTTCGCCGAGCGCCTCGAGCACCGGAACCACGCTGGGGTCGCCGGCGGCCGCGAGCGCCTGAACGATGGCGGGAATATCGGGCAGCTTGGCGGACGCCAAGGCGTTGATCTGTGTCTTCAGGTCCTGCTGGGCCCATGCAACCGTCGCGGCGGCGCTCAGCAACAGCGACATGGCGAGGAAAATGGTTCTGAATGCGCGTGACATTATGGTGTCCACCAGTGTTTCGCCCGGGAATGCGAGCGGTCCGCACCTTCTAGCGTCGGCGCCGAACCCTCGAAAACAGAGCGGGCAGCCCGTGACTGCCCGCTCCTCAACTCATCCTCTTGGGGTTAGAGGATGCACTCAGGAGCCCTTGCCGCCGCACTTGCCGGTGGCGACGTTGAAGTTGCCGCAGGACATCGGCTTGCGCCAGTCGGAGATCAGATCCTTGGAGTCCGGCAGGTAATCGGACCATTCGTCGCCGACGACGGCGGCCGTCTGCTGGACGATGTCGAACTGGCCGTCGGCCTGGATTTCGCCGATCAGCACCGGCTTGGTGATGTGATGGTTCGGCATGACGGTGGAGGTGCCGCCCGACAGATTGGGGACGGAGACGCCGATGATCGAATCGAGGACCGGGTCCGTGTCGGTGGTGCCGGCGGCTTCGACGGCCTTCACCCAGGCGTTGAAGCCGATATAGGCGGCTTCCATCGGGTCGTTGGTGACGCGCTTGTCGTTCTTGGTAAAGGCGTGCCAGGTCTTGATGAACTCGGCATTGACCGGGGCGTCGACGGACTGGAAGTAGTTCCAGGCAGCCAGGTGGCCGACGAGCGGGGCGGTGTCGAGGCCGGCGAGTTCTTCTTCGCCCACCGAGAAGGCGACGACCGGGATGTCTTCGGCCTTGATGCCCTGGTTGGCCAGTTCCTTGTAGAAGGGCACGTTGGCGTCGCCGTTGATGGTGGAGACGACGGCGGTCTTCTTGCCGGCGGAGCCGAACTTCTTGATGTCGGAGACGATCGTCTGCCAGTCGGAGTGACCGAACGGCGTGTAGTTGATCATGATGTCCTCTTCCTTGACGCCCTTGGACATCAGGTAGGCCTTCAGGATCTTGTTGGTCGTCTGGGGATAGACGTAGTCGGTGCCGGCCAGCACCCAGCGCTCGACGCCTTCGGTGGCGGCGAGATAGTCGACGGCCGGAATGGCCTGCTGGTTCGGAGCCGCGCCGGTGTAGAAGATGTTGCGCGAGGACTCTTCGCCTTCATACTGGACCGGGTAGAAGAGGATGGAGTTCAGCTCTTCGAAAACCGGCAGGACCGACTTGCGCGACGACGAGGTCCAGCAACCGAACACGGCGGCCACCTTGTCCTTTTCGATCAGGTCGCGGGCCTTTTCGGCAAACAGCGGCCAATCCGACGCCGGGTCGACGACGACGGCTTCGAGCTTCTTGCCGAGAACGCCGCCCTTCTTGTTCTGCTCCTCGACGAGCATCAGCATGGCGTCCTTGAGCGTGGTCTCGGAAATGGCCATGGTGCCGGACAGCGAATGCAGGATGCCGATCTTGATCGTATCGTCGGCGGCGAACGCGCCCTGGAAGGCGGTCGTCGAAAGCATGCCGGCGACGAATGCGCTGGTGAGCATGGACTTGAGTTTCATGGAATTCCCCTCTCGCTTGGTGGCGCAACGGTTTAACGAAGTCTTAATGTCCGTTGTCTGAGGGGACTATCCGTCCGGATTGTGCAATGCGACATACGTCATTTGACGTAAGGGGAGGGGGAAAAGAAACCACCGCCGGAATGGCCGGGGCCAAACGGCCCCGATACCTTGCCTTAAGGCGGTGGAGGGTTCGGCTTTGTTCAGAGCGAGGGCAGATGCGGCGTTTTGACGAGGTCCGCCTTGAGTCTCGCCGTTTCGAGCCCCAGGTCGATGAACTTGTGGGCGTGGCGGGCCAGCGCGGTGTTGTCCTCCCAGAGATTTCGCCAGATCGCGGTCTTGAGCGATAGATCCTTGTCGACGATGGCCGTCGAAAAAGATTCGAACGTGACGTAATCGTTCCAGCCGATGGCCGCCAGCGCGTCGAAAATGCCGGTGAAATCGACGGAGCCGGTGCCGAGATAGCCGCGGTGGCTCTCGCCGATATGGACATAGCCGATCTTGTCCGCCGCATTGCGGATCGCAAGGCCTACATCGGCTTCCTCGATGTTCATGTGGAACGTATCGAGATGCAGGAAGATGTTGGAGGAGCCGGTGTCGTGGATATAGGCCAGTCCCTGGGCGGCGGTGTTGAGCATATTGCTCTCGAAGCGATTGACGATCTCGATATTGAGCGTCACTCCGGCAGCCGCGGCCCGGTCGGCCACCTTGGCGAGCGTCTGCACACTCGTATCCCAGCCGCGGCGGGTCAGCGTCGTTTCCTGCTTACCATGGGCGGAGCTCAGTATGCCGGCGAGCTTGGAGCCGCCGATGTCGCGCACCATCGCCACTGCCTGGTCGAGGATGGCCTCGCCGCGAGCGACGATCGAGGCGTCGTCGCTGGTGATGTCGCCCTCCGGCGGCAGGCCCATGCTGACCGCGACGTCCAGGCCGAGTTCGTCGATCCGACCGGCGAGCCATTTGATGTCGACCTGGGTCGGGTCGAGATATGAAAACTCGATGAGCTTGTAGCCGAGCGCGTGTGTGCTGTTGAGCGCCTTCTCGAGCTCCGCGCGGGAAGAGCCTGCGCTCCAGACGAAAGAATGGACACCAATCTTGGACATGGGACGGATGCTTTCGAATCGGGGGTGAATGGAGCGCGAGGCCGGCCGGAACCGCGCCGGCCTCGCTGCCGGGAGGAGGCGCTCAGCGCGCCGCGGTCCAACCCTTGTAGTCCTTCAGATTGTCGGCGGTGATGAGCTGCGGGTCGAGCAGAACTACGGGTTCGGCCGGCTTCTTCCCGTTCAGCACATCGACGGCCATCTTCAGGGATTGCCCCGCCATCACATACGGGTCCTGAGAGGCAGAGGCCTTGATCATCGAATTCGCGTCGGCGAGCGACTTTTCGATGTCGGGCGCGCCGTCGACGGCAGTGATGATGAACTCCTTGCGACCGAGTTGCTTGGCCGCAAGTTCGGCGCCGATGGCGGTGGGATCGTTGATCGCGAAGACGGCGTCGATCTTGTCGAAGCGGGTCAGCAGACCCTGCATGACCGCGAGGCCGCCGTCACGCGACGCCTGGCCGTTCTGGTCGTCCGAGAGGATCTTGATGTCGGAGTGCTTGGCGAGCGATTCCTTGCAACCCTGGACGCGCTCCAGGATCGAAGAAGACGCGGGGCCATTGATGATCACCACGTCGCCCTTGCCGCCGAGCTTGTCGGCGATGTAGTCGCAGGCTTTGGCTCCGGCCATCACATTGTTGGTCATCACGGTCACGTCGGCGCCCGGCGCAGACACGTCGAAGGCGGCGACGATGACGCCGGCCGCCTGGGCCTTCTTCACGGCCGGCGCGATCGCCTTGGCGTCGACGGCGTTGAGCATGATGATGTCGACGCCGGCGGCGATGAAGCTGTCGATCTGGGAGACCTGCTTGTTGAGGTCATAATCGGAGGAAACCGAAATGACCTCGACATTCGGATTAATTTCTTTGGCGCGGTCCTCGATGCCCTTGATCGTGGCGACGAAGAACGGGTTGCCGAGCAGACCGACGGAAATGCCGATCTTGTTGAGGTCCTTCGCGGCGGCGGGCATTGCCAGCGCAGCTGCCATGGCCGTACCGATGAGCAATTTGGAAATTAGACGCATGCTTCTCCTCCTAGTATGACGCTCCCGCGCCTTCTGTTTCCGGATTTCCCGGTTCGCTCAGCCCGACGTCATGTCCGGCTAAGTCCCTTGAGCCTGTAGCGATCGAGGCCAACGGCGACGATGATGACGAGGCCTTTAATGATGTACTGCCAGATGTCGGACACCCCCACGAGGATGAGGCCGTTGGAGAGAACGGCGATGATGAGCGCGCCGATCAATGTGCCCCAGATCGATCCTACGCCGCCGACGAAGCTGGTGCCGCCGAGTATGACCGCGGCTATGGCGTCGAGTTCATAGGCTTGGCCGAGTTGCAGGCCATTCGCGGCGTAGAGGCGCGCCGCCGACATGGCGCCGCCGAGGCCGGCGAGCAGGCCGGACATGGAATAGACGAAGAGCAACACCAGCGGCACCTTGATGCCGGTCAGTCGCGCAGCCTCGGTATTGCCGCCGACCGCATAGATCCAGGCGCCGAGCACGGTGCGCTTGAGAATGAACCAGGACAGCAAGATGGTGGAGACGGCGATCACGGCCAGCCAGGGAAGTCCGAGGATCGTGCCGTTGCCGATGAAGTCGAAAGGGAGGTCCGCGTTGAAGACGGTAGTGTCGCCGCCGAGCAGGCGGGCGACGCCGCGGATCGCGGTCAGCGAGCCGAGCGTGACGATGAAGGGCGGCAGCTTGAGATAAGCGATGATCGCCCCGTTGGCGAAGCCGCAGGCCAGCCCGCTCAATATGGCGGCGGCTATACCGAGCATTCCCAAATCAGGCACGAGCGAGACGATGACCGCCACCATAGCCGATGCGGCGAGAATCGAGCCGACCGAAAGATCGATGCCGCCGGTGAGGATCACGAAGGTCATGCCGGCGGCCAGCACCGTGTTGATGGACGCCTGCTGCATGACGATCGACAGGTTGTTGACGCTGAGAAAGCGTCCGCTCAACACATGGAACCCTATGGACAGCAAGATCAGCACCGGGAGCATGCCGAGCGCCGTCAGCGTCGAGCGCAGTCTGATCCGGTCCATCACTGTCTGGTCGGTTTCGGTCGCGCTCATGAGGTCCGTCCGTGTTTTTTCTGTGTTTCGGTCATGCCGCCGGCTCCATCGTGCCGGTGGCCAGCGCCATTATGGCTTCCTGTTCGATCGCGGCGCCCGTCGCGCCGCCGACCTCGCCCGCGATCCGTCCCTCGCGCATGACGAGAACACGGTCTGCAATGCCGATGATTTCCGGCAGGTCGCTCGAGATGACGACGATGGCGATGCCGTTTTGGGCGAGTTCGTCGATGATGCGGTAGATCTCCGACTTCGCTCCAACATCGACGCCGCGCGTCGGTTCATCGAGGAAAACAACCTTAGGTTTTGTTTCGAGCAGGCGCGCCAGCAGCGCCTTCTGCTGATTGCCGCCCGACAGCGCGCCGACATTCACGTTGGCGCCCGTCGTACGGATCGACAGCGTCGAGATGGCCTTGAGCGCGCGCTCCCTGGCTCGCGCGAAGTTGCGGATGCCGGCCAGCTGGGAGTCCTTGCCGATCACCCCGATATTGATGTTGTCGCTGATCGACATGTCCAGAAACAGGCCGAGGGATTTTCGATCTTCGGTCAGGTAGGCGATGCCCGCGTCCAGCGCTTCGCGCGGCGAGCCGATGGAGAGCGCCTGCCCATTGAGAAAAAGCTCGCCCGAGGTTTTTGGATCGGCGCCATAGATCAATCGCGCCAGTTCGGTGCGGCCCGAGCCGACCAGTCCCGCGATGCCGAGCACTTCGCCCGCCTTCACATCGAAGCTGCAGCGGTGAACACGCCGGCCGTCGCCGATATCCTTGATTTCGAGCACTGCGGCGCGGGCGTCGTCGGCCGCGCGGTGCTCCTTTTTGTAGAAGGTCGACAGATCGCGGCCGACCATCATGGACACCAGCTTCGACGCGGTCAGCTCCTCGCGCATCAGAGTGCCGACATAGGCGCCGTCGCGCAGCACGCTCACGCGGTCGGAGAGCTGATAGATCTCCTCCATCCTGTGGCTGATATAGATGACGGCGATACCATCGGCCTTGAGCCGTTCGATGACGTCGAACAGCCGCTCGGTCTCGCGGCTGGTCAGTGAGGTCGTCGGCTCGTCCATGACGATGATCCGGGCCTTCGTCGTCAGCGCGCGGGCGATTTCGACCATCTGACGCTCGCCGAGCGACAGCTCCGACACCCTGGCGCCGGGGCCGAATCCGATGCCGAGCTGTGTGAGAATCGGTTGGGCAAGCCGTTGCAAGCCGGCGCGGTCGATGACGCCGAAGCGCGCGGGTTCGGCGCCGAGGAACATGTTTTGAGCCACGCTCAGGTTCGGGGCGAGCGAAAGCTCCTGGTAGATCACGGCGATGCCGTTCGCCTTGGCCTTGAGCGGATTGCCGAGCGCCACCGGCAGCCCATCGATCAGAACCGAACCGCCGGGATCGGCGGTATAGGCTCCCGACAGGATCTTCATCAATGTCGACTTGCCGGCGCCATTCTCGCCCATGAGCGCATGGACCTCGCCGGCATAGGCATCCAGATCGACGCCCGACAGCGCCCTGGCCGGACCGAAGGTCTTGCTGATCGCGCGCATTTCGAGGAGAGGGCGGGTCGTCATGCGCGCTTCTCCTTCGGAGCGGTGTCGCCTTGCATCGTCTCGACCATCTGCCGCCATGTGCGGCGATAATCGTCCAGCCCGGGCATCGGGAGGGGTGCTGCCTCCGCGCAGTCGTTGATGAAGGGGCTTTTGCCGACCGCGTCGAAGACGAGGGCCGCGGCGCCCAGCGCGCTGCCTTCCGGATTGTTGCTGGTGTGGACGATCTGGCCGGGTCTCAGCGCCGCCAGCAGCGGCGCATAGAGGGCCGACTTCACAAGTCCGCCGTCGATGACGATGGCGTTGTCCGAGCCGATGAGATCGAGCGAAAGGTCGGTCATCAGGGCGATATAGAGGAGCGCCGCGGCGGCGCGTTCCTCCCCTTCCACGGATGGGCCGACGAAGCGGCCAGCGTGGCCCTGAACCGGGCCGCCGGCGGCGAAGGACGGCAACGCGAAAGAGCGTTGGGCGATGACCGACTGGATCGCCTCGATCGAAATCGGCTTCACCCAGCCTCGGCTCGCCACCTCATATTCGCGACCGCCCATGAACCGGATCGTCGCGACAGGTTTATGGTCGACCGTGACATTGGCCAGCATGTCGCGCGCCGGGTCCAGTCGGTCGAGCGCGCTTGCCGGATTGAAGATGACGACCCAGGTGCCGCTGGACACCAGCGTGAAGTCGGCAAAGCCCAGCGAGCGGTAGAAATAGAGCGCCGAGTTGCTGTCATGCACGCCATTGTGCACGGCCACGTCGGTCGTCCGGCCATCCGAGAGCGTCAGCGCATAGCGTCCGACGTCTTCTCCCGCCGCCACGAGCGGCGGCATTTTGGATCGCCAGCCCATGCGGTCGACCAGGCTCGAGAAATCATCCTTCAGCGGCGCCCATAGATGGGAGTGGCAGCCGAGATAGGAGACCTCGGACAGCGGGCGTCCGCTGAATTTCCATGTCCAGAACTGCGGATAAGGGAGGATCGACTCCGTCTTGTCGATCAGCGACGGGTCGCGCGCGTCGAGCCAGAGCAGATGGCGGCCATAATTGAAGCCGAGAGGCAGACGAGGCGAAAACGTCTCATGGAAATCGGGAGCCATCGCGTCGATCCGATCGGCGATCTCGCCGGGCGGCTCTTGCTCGTAGTCCATGATCGGGTGGACGAGTTCGCCGCCGGCCGCCAACGCGAAGGTGCAACCGTGGCCGGAGAACATGATGCGGCTCACGGCGTAGCCTTCGACCACACGCGCCAGCTCGCGACGCATCCATTCGAAGAGGGCCTCGTCATCGAGAACCCTGATGTCGCCGTGATCGCGCCAGACCGGCCTGGTCCTGACTTCGTCGATGACCGCGCCGTCCCCGGCTATCACGAAGAGCTTGGAGTTGGTCTTTCCGAGATCGAAGACGGCGATCGGAGAGGTCATGCGCCACCTCCGATGTCAGCGATGCAAACGGAGATTCCGGCGTCTTCCATCATCTTGGCGGCCGCGTCCGGCAGGCCGTCGTCGGTGATGACCATGCTGATGCGGGACAGCGGAAGCGCGACGTTGCGCGGCTTCATCGAGAACTTGCGGCTGTCGGCGAGCAGTACGATCTCGTCGGCGCAGCCGGCCAACTCGTTGATCACCTTGACCAGCAGAGGATGGGATTCGAGCACGCCATTGGCGTCGATGCCCTGCGCGCCCAGAAAGAGACGCGACGCGAAAAAACCCGGCGCGCCGCCGGAGGCGTCATGGATGATGCCCGGTTCGCGATAGAGATCGCCGCCTGCGACGCTGAGATGGCAGGTTCCATGCTCGCCGAGATAGGCGGCCAGAGGCATGGAATTGGTCCAGATGCGCAGATTGCGATAGGCCAGCAACGTGCCGAGCTGGTAGCATGTCGAGCCCGCATGGACGATCAGGGAATCCCCGTCCCGGATCAGCGCCGCCGCTTTTTCGGCGATCGCCCGCTTGGCCTCCACCGCTATGTCGCGGTTCTCGTCAAAGGGCTTGGCCGCGAGCCGGCTGTTGGACGCCTCGCTGGCGGAAATGCCGCCATAGACTTTGCGGGCGCGACCCAGTTCGTGGAGCTTGTCGATGTCACGACGGATGGTGGCCGGAGACACGCCGAGCCGTTCCTGCAGATCCCGCACGGATGCGAACGGGGTTTCGCGCAGAAGGTCGATGATAGCCTTGTGACGGTCGGTGTCGTTCACGGTTTCCTCCCGGCGTCTCCCTCGCCGATGAGTGAAGATAATCACAGTTATTGCAGACGTTCAAGTACGATGATTTAAATTCCTCACCGCTTGACGATATTTGATCACCGCAATACGATGCCGGCCGAAGATCGCTCGTAGCAATGACAAATTTCCTTGTTCGGGCTGGTAGGGTTGAGGAGGAGCTCGCATGCCTTCAGGCGCTGGGCAGGATTTCGAGGGCTTTCTCGCCCTGTCGACGGATATCGGCCGTGATTTGCTGAAGACGCAGGGGGCTGGGGGCAACACCTCGTTCAAACGCGACGGGAGGATGTGGGTGAAGGCCTCTGGCACGTGGCTTTCTCAGGCGGCGGAACGCGACATCATGGTGCCCGTCGAGATCGCGCCGCTGGTGAGCGCCTTGCGCCAAGGCGACCCTCGCGCGGAAAAGGCGACGGATTTCGTCATTGCCGAGCTCAACGGCTCCGGCCTGCGTCCGTCGATCGAGACGAGCTTTCATGCCGCTTTGCCGCAGAGAGTGGTCGCCCATTACCACTGCGTCAACACGATCGCGCTGTCGGTGCTCGAGGGGCGCGATGCGCTGATCGCCGAACGCATGGCCGATCTGCCCGACCTCACTTGGGCCGCCATTCCCTATCGCCGGCCCGGCACGCCGCTGGCGATGGAGATCGACCGCGCGGCCGGCGACCGTCCGGATGTGCTGATCCTCTACAACCACGGCATCATCGTCACCGGCGAGACGGTCGATGACGTGCGCGAACGCATCGATAGGGTGACGTCCGCGCTGGCGATGCCGGAGCGTGCGGGAACCCAGGCGGATTTCGCCGCGCTGCGCCAACTGGCGGAAGGATCCGAATTCCATGTCGCCGAAGACGCCGGGAGCCACAAAACCGCGCTGGATGCGGTCAGTCTCGCCGTCGCGACCGGGGGCTCGCTTTATCCCGACCATGTCATCTTTCTCGGTGTGGAGATCGGAGTGCTCGCAGAGGGTCAACCAGTCGCCAGTTACGCCGCTGGACGACGGGAGGCAGGTCGGCCGATGCCGAAGATGGTGTTGGCGCCGAACAAAGGGGTGCTGCTCTCCAATGAGCTTACCGCCGGCGGACGGGTCATGGCGCGTTGTCTCGCCGAGGTTTCTTCCCGCATTCCAGCTGGACGGAGGCCGATTTATCTCAACGGCGCCCAGGAGCATGAACTGACCCATTGGGAGGCCGAACAGTATCGGCAGGCGCTGGACCGCAAGGCGAGCCTGAAGGCATGACCCTGGCCCACGCCATCGGCATCGACCTCGGCACGTCGGGTGTGCGGGCCGCTGCCTTATCCGAAGACGGGGCGGTGCTGCATCTTGCCGCCTTCGCCTATGACGATGCGCCAGCCGGACGCGATCCGTCGTCATGGTGGCGCGGGGTAGAAATCTGTCTCTTCGAACTCGCCGGGCGCGTTTCGCTCTCCAGCGTCCGCGGCCTTGCGGTCGACGGGACCTCCGGCACGATGCTGGCCGTCGACAAAGATGGGCGGCCGCTTGGCGATGTCCTGATGTATAACGACACCTGTCCTGACATGGACATCGTCGCCCGGATCGGGGACGTCGCTCCGGATGGCAGTCCGGCCCGCGGCGCGGCCTCGGCATTGGCGAGGGCGATCTACCTGTCGCGCCGCGACGGCGTTCATAAGGTCGTTCATCAGGCCGACTGGATACTCTGGCGGCTCGGCCTGGGCGGCGCGGCGTCGGACGAGAACAATGCGCTCAAGACGGGCTATGATCTCGAAGCGGAATGCTGGCCGGACTGGCTCGAAGGCGTCGGCATGGATGTCGACCTGCTGCCGCAAGTCCACAGAGCGGGCGCCCCGATTGCCGAAATCGGCCCTTCAGGGCAGCGCTTCGGCTTATCCAGCAATGTCATTCTGCACGCAGGCACGACGGATGGCTGTGCGTCCTTCCTCGCCACAGGCGCACGTGAAGCCGGCGACGGGGTGACGGCGCTGGGCTCGACGCTGGTGCTGAAGCTCGCTTGTCCTTCACCGATCAGTTCCAGCGTCTATGGCGTCTATTCGCATCGCGTGCTGGGCTTCTGGCTGGCGGGTGGCGCGTCCAACTCCGGCGGCGCGGTGATCCGCAGCCTGTTCGACGCCGCCGCGCTTGCGCAACTGACCTCCGCGCTCGATCCCGATCATCCCACCGGGCTCGACTATTATCCGCTGTTGCGGCCGGGCGAACGGTTTCCCATCAACGATCCGACCCTTCCGCCCCGGCTCGTTCCGAGGCCGGCGCACGACGCGACCTTTTTTCAGGGCGTGCTCGAAGGCATCACGGGCATCGAGAAATCAGGCTATGATCGGCTCGTCGAGCTCGGCGGCCCGGCGCTGCGCTCCATACGCTCCGTCGGCGGAGGGGCGGCCAATGCAGGCTGGACGCGGATGCGCGAGCGCGCGCTCGGGGTTCCATGTCTCGAGCCGCGCTCGGCGGAGGCGGCGGTCGGCGCGGCGTTTCTGGTGCTGTCGGGACAGGAGCGTCAGGCATGACGCTTGCCGTCTCCGTGGGTCTTCATCAACTGGCGTTGCGCTACGACACTTTCTTCATCGATCAGTTCGGCGTGCTGCGCGACGATCGGTCCGCCTATCCCGGCGCCAATGAGGCTCTTCTCTATCTCAAGTCGCTCGGCAAGACCGTCATCATCCTCTCCAATTCCGGCCGTAGCGGGGTCTACAACGCGCAGCGCTTCGAAGGCATGGGATTTGACCGGGCCGGCTTCGATCATTTTGTGACCTCGGGCGACGTGGCCTACGATGTGTTGAAACGGGAGAACGGCGCGTCCGCCGCTCCGAAGAATTGCCTGACGATATCGAGCGGCGGCGACCGCAATTTATCCGACCGCCTCGGCTACATCGCCGTCGCGGATGCTGCGCATGCAGATCTCGTCATTGTTTCGGGCAGCGACGCCGAAATCGTTCCGCTCGATGTCTATCGGGACATGCTGAGGCCGGCCGCCATGCGCAACGTCGCCTGCTATTGCACCAATCCGGATCGTCACAAACTGGCCAACGGCGCCACGGCGCCCGGCGCCGGCAGCATTGCAGGGCTCTATGAGGAGCTCGGGGGTGAGGTTCGCTGGTTCGGGAAGCCGCATCCTGACATCTACGAACATGCTCTGTCCCTGGCCGGACGCCCACGATCCGGCGATGTCGTCTGTATCGGCGACAGCCTGGAACACGACATTGCCGGCGCCAAAAGCGTCGGCTTGGCCTCCTGCCTGGTTCGCACGGGGATCCTGTCGGGCGCGTCGGCGAAAGACCTGGAGTCGTTGGCCGCCCGATACGGCGCAACGCCGGATTTCGTGATGACCGAGTTCAAGAAGGGTTGACGTCGCGACCGGATTCTCGGTCATCACGACCCGTCGATTGCGGATCGGGACAGGGCGTTTTCCCCATGTCGGCGACCCTGCGCAGGCGAAATGGGATGTCGCTCCTTCCAGTCCGAGACGCGCTTGGTCCACTCTGATGCGTCTTTCGTAGAAAGGGTTCGGCGCATCCGTGGGCGATCGGCGCGTCGAGATAGAGACCTGCCCCAAACCAACTGAAACTTAGTTCCTCAGGCATCGGCTTGACCATGACAGACATCAGCTTCCCTCTCAACCGAGCCGATGCATTTCATCGTCTGAAATCATTTGCGCCGAAGGCGGGAAGCCACTATGCGCGGCTGCGCAACCAGGATCATGGGCGGGGCAGGCATGTGCATGTGTCGCGGCTTTCGGCGGCGTTGCGCCGACGGCTCGTGAGCGAGGAAGAGGTCGTCGAGGCTGTCCTGTCGCATCATGATTTTGCATCGGCCGAGAAATTCGTCAGCGAGGTGTTCTGGCGGAGTTACTGGAAAGGGTGGATGGAGCAGCGTCCGTCTGTGTGGAGGGACTACCTCTCGGCCGTGAGCCGGGCGAAGGACCGTCTCGATGCGTCTTCCGATCTGAAGACCCGCCATGAGGCGGCGATAGGGGCGCGAACGGGCATCGATTGTTTCGACGGGTGGGTGGAGGAGCTCTGCGACACGGGCTATCTTCACAACTGGGCCCGCATGCAGGTCGCCTCGATCTGGATTTTTACCCTGGGCCTGCCGTGGGAGCTCGGCGCCGCCTTCCTGTTCGACCGGCTGATCGACGCCGATCCCGCGTCCAACACATTGTCGTGGCGCTGGGTGGCGGGACTGCACACTGCAGGCAAAGCCTATCTCGCCGATTCCGAACGCATCCGGTCGATGACGGAGGGTCGTTTTTCGCCGAGGGGATTGGCGCGCGCGGCGATCATTCCCACCGACTGTCTATCGACGCCGCAAGCCTGCACCATTCGGCCTGTTGCATGCCCCGATCCGTCCGCGCCGACTTTGCTTCTATCGACCTCGGAAGACCTGTCGGTGGAGTCGGCGGCGGAGTTCCGCGGCCTTTCCGTCCGGGCGATCGCCTTCATCGACGGCCGCGACGATTGGGACCGGATCGCGCTCGCCGACGGCGTGCGGCGCGCTCGCCAAGCCTGGCCGGAAGCAGAGTTCCTGGGCGTGGTCGATCCGGCTCATCTGTCGGAGGCCGCGCATGCGGCGGGATGCACGCAGATTGCGACCGCCTTTCTTCCCGTGGGACCGATGGCCGACACCCTCGCGCCGCTGCATGCGGAAGCGCGGGGTCGGCAGGGAGTGGCCTTCACGGAGTTTATGCGCGACTGGGACCGGCGCATATGGCCGCATTGTCGAAAAGGCTTCTTCGCGCTCAGGGAGAAAATCCCTCAGCTGATTGACGGTGGGAGATCCTGAATGGCGCCGGAGGTAACCGTGTTTTTCGATGGAGCCTGTCCGCTCTGCAGGCGCGAAATCGCCCTGATGCGCCGGCTCGATCGCCGCGGCGCGATCCGTTTTGTCGATGTGTCCGGCGATGCGACGACCTGTCCGATCGACCAGAAGGCGCTGCTCGCCCGCTTTCACGCTTCGGAGGATGGACGGCTCTTCTCGGGCGCGCGCGCCTTCGCCGCCATGTGGCGGGCGATCCCCATTCTCCGGCCTCTGGGCCTGCTCGCGGATCTGCCCTGGGCGAGGCCCGTGTTCGAAAATGCCTATCTCGTCTTCCTCCGCATCCGCCCCCATCTGCAGAGGTTGGCGTCATGAGCGGCGGAGATCGTTACCGTCCGGTTCCCGAGGGTCGATTGAGCCGGTTGGCGGCGCTCGGCCAGATCGCCGGCGGCATTGCCTCAGGCGTCGTGTCCGAAGGGCTGAGCCGCCTGGCCAAGGGCGAACGACCGCATCTCCGCGATCTTCTGCTGACGCCGTCGAACGCCCGCAAGGCGGCGGATCAACTGTCACGTATGCGCGGCGCGGCGATGAAGCTCGGTCAGATGGCGTCGCTCGACCCGGGCGAGTTTCTGCCGCCGGAAATGCAGGCTATCTTTTCCCAACTGCGGTCGTCGGCGCATTTCATGCCGCCCGGCCAGTTGTCCGCCTGCCTCGCAAGCGCCTGGGGGCCGGATTGGCGACGTCATTTCAGCCAATTCGACATGACGCCGGTGGCGGCCGCATCGATCGGGCAGGTGCACCGGGCCGTGCTCGTCTCGGGCCGCGCCGTCGCGGTCAAGGTTCAGTATCCCGGCGTCGCCAGGAGCATCGATGCCGATATCGACAATGTCGCGACCTTCCTGCGGCTCTCCGGTCTTGTTCCTGCGGGCGTCGATCTCGCGCCGCATCTGGCCGAAGCCAAGCGGCAGCTTCACGAAGAGGCTGATTATCTTCGCGAGGCCGATCAGATGCGCCGCTTTCGGACGCTGCTGGCAGGGGATGCGCGCTTTGTGGCTCCAGCTCCGGTGGAAGACCTTGTTCGCCCCACCGTGCTGCCGATGGATTTCGTCGATGGCGTTCCACTGGAACGCCTCGTCGCGGCGTCGCAGGCGACGCGCGAGACGGCCATGCGGGCGATGGCGGACCTCGCTCTGTCGGAGCTCTTCACCTTCGGCGTCATGCAGACCGATCCGAATTTCGGCAATTATCTCTGGCGACCGGAGGATGGGCGTATCGCGCTCCTCGATTTCGGCGCCGTGCGGCCCGTATCGTCCGACAGCGCGGACGCCTATCGGGCATTGTTGCGGGCCATATCGAGCGGCAGCGTCGACATGGTGCGCGCGGCTCTCATCGACATGGGCTATCTCTCTCCGGCGCAGGTCGCTCGTCACGGCCGCGCGCTCGACGAGATGACGGCGACGGTGCTTCATCATACGCTCAAAGCGCCGGACGGGCTGGTCGATTTCGGCGATCGGGGGCCGCTCGTCGCGGTGTGGGAGAGGGCGCAGCCGATCTTCGCGGACCGGTCGCTCTGGGCGCTGCCGTCTCCGGACAAGATGTTCCTGCAGCGCAAGATCACCGGCATGGCGCTTCTCGCGATGAAACTGCGTGTTCGGTTGCCGGTTTTCGACATGCTGTCGGACTATGCGTGACCTGGCGGCGCTTCGGCGATGAAGGCTTCTTGGAAAGAGTAAAGCGCGGGGTGTGCCGCGCACCGGACGGTTCAGAGCCTCCGCAGCGTTTCATCCTTCGACGTCGCCTCCGGCGAAACCATCCAGTCGCCGATCCGCGAGACGAAGGAGGCCGGCATGAACCAGTTGGGTTCGTAGCCCAGCATTTTCTGCAGGAAACCCGCGGCGAAGCCGCCGTTCTCAAGGGCGTTTTCCCGGAAGGACCACCAGGACCGGATATTGCCGATGTCGGGCGCGACATGAGTTTGCAAATGGAATTCCTGCTCCATCGCCGCGGCGTGCACGGAAAGGCAGAACATCGTGCAGACATAGCCTTCGGGCCAGAAGGCGCCGGGCGCGTCGGCGTCCTGCTTCGTCGCGGGGCCACGCGCCATGATCGGCATGTCGGCGATCAGTTCGCGAAACATCAGCGAGGCGGCAAAAGCGAAGAAGGCCGGCCGCTCACTCTTGTCGCTGGGCCTTTGGCGGTCGATCATTTCGAGCCAACGCACGAAGACGGCGGCGATCTTGGTTTCTTCGATTTCGAAGTCGCAGCCGAGTTCGTCTTCCTGTATCTCGACGAACCTCAGAAATGCGGCCTTGAACCACCGCAGCCGGCGCACAGCGACGCGATAGGGCTCGTTGGTGGGCGGCAGAGTCGCGATCGGTTTGATCTGGTCAGACATTGTCTGCATACTTCGCATAAAGCGCCGACAGCGCGCCCGCGTCCCTCGCTGCGCAAGCCGTGACGATCTGTCGGGCGAAGACCTGGGACAGGTCGATGGCCGACATCAGCGCCATCTCCTGGTCCGCCTCGTCGCGTGGCGATTGCAACCAGAGAAGCACCGCGAAGATCGTCACCGTCGTCGCCTCATGTCCACTCAGGGACGGATCTCCGCTGATGACGGGTCCTTGCAGCACCTGCGCGTCGATCAGGGCGAAAGTCAGCGCCGCCGCCACATCGGCGCCGGAAAGATGCCGGGAGGCGTCGACAGTCGCCAGGAACGCCTTGCGGGCGGCTGCTTCGCTGACGAAGACGCCGGAAAGGCACATCCGCGCCGCCGCGAGCTTCAGCGCCGGATAGATGGTCGCGGCGAAAAGGGTCGCGGGCTGCTCCTGCGCGGCAAGATCTGCGAGCAGGATGTCGGAGTCGGGTTCCGTGCCGATCATGGATTTGGCCAGCACCGACATCTGGGCGTTGACCTTGTGGCCCAGCCCCATCATCTCGTCGAGGACGGCATTGGCGAAATCCGCCGCCGGCTTCGGCAGCCGTTCGGTTGTCGCGCGCGATTTCAACGCCTCTCCGCCGCGCTTGACCATGAAGCGGATGCCGCGCAGCATCTCGCGGAGCGGAACGGGATCGATCAGATTGGGCCGTGGCGATGTCCCCACTTGTCAACTCCATTGCAGACGAAGAGAACATAGTTCAAAGCCGCCGGATGGGGAAGCCTCAGAGCAGAGGGCGACGCGCCGTCCGCCGCATGAATTCCAGCGTGGATTGATAGTCGCGGACGCCGGCCTGGCTGCCGAGTCCCGTCGCGTTCTGCGCAGAGGACGCCTGACCGAGATCGACGGCCGCCGGAAGCGGAAGACCCTTCACCAAACCGGTCGCGAAGCCGCCGTTGAAGCAGTCCCCGCAGCCGCAGGTGCATTTCACATCGACGTCATAAGCCTGAGAGCGGATCTCCTGGCCGTCGTGGTCGAGATAATAGGCGCCATTGCCGCCCATCGTGAGGATGACACTCCTTGCGCCGCGATCGATCAGGAACTGCGCCAGTTCGCGATTGCCGGTCAGCCCCGACAATGCCGACGCTTCTTCCTCCGACGGCAGGAAGTAGTCGGTAAAGGGGAGGAGCGCCTCGACCTTTGGAAGGTCCGCCTTGGTCGAGGCGAAAACGTCGAGCGTGGTGATGACGCCGCGACGCCTGGCTTCCGCCATGATTTCGCGGGTGCGCCCGCTGTCGTCCATCCGGTTCATCAGGCCGACGCCGCCGACATGCAGGATCTTCGTGTCCAGGAGGTCTTCGATCTCGGAATCCTCGATGAAGAAGCCGTCCGTCGCGCCGCGCTTGTGCAAGGCGGGACGCTGGCCGTCCGGCCGGGTGGTGACGACGGAGGAGGAGGTCGCAAAGCCCTCGCATCGGCTCATCAGCGAGATGTCGATGCCGAAGCTCGCAAGCTTCATCAGCACCCAATCGCCCATGTCGTCATGACCGACGCCGCCCACGGCGCGCGCTTTCAAACCATGCTTGGCGGCGACGATGACGGCGCTGCCGGCCGCGCCGGACACGGCCAGCGTGAACTCGTCGACGAAATAGGTGTCGCCGCCCGGAGGAATGGCGGTGACGGGACGGCAGAGGGCGTCGAATGTGATGAAGCCCATCGAGGTGTAGTCGAATTTCGGCGCCATGATTTAACCCCGTATCCGCTGTCCGGCCTGGTCGAAGAAGAACGTGTTCGCCAGATCGAAGCTGATGCCGATCGGGGCGTCGATGTCGCGACGAAACTGTCTGTCGGCCTTGATCTCGATCTGCCTGGCGCCCGCCGCGATGGTGAGATAGGTGACGTCGCCGGTCGGCTCGACGCCATAGACGGTTCCGTTGATATATCCGCCTTCCGTCACGCGGCAGTCTTCGGGGCGAATGCCGAGCGTTACAGGTCCGGACACATAGGCAGGGCAGGGGGCGGAGACGCCCGGCGCGTTGAAGACGCCTCCGCCTGCTACGCCCTCGATCAGGTTCATCGGCGGGCTGCCGATGAAGCCGGCGACGAAGGTGTTGGCGGGATCGGAATAGATCTGGTCCGGCGTGCCGACCTGCTGGATCACGCCCCGGTTCATGATCACGATCCGGTCGGCGAGCGTCATCGCCTCGATCTGGTCATGCGTCACATAGACGGTCGTCACCTTCAGCTGGCGCTGAAGATGCTTGATCTGCACCCGCATCGAGGCGCGGAGCTTGGCGTCAAGATTGGACAAAGGCTCGTCCATCAGGAAGACCTGGGGCTGGCGCACCACGGCGCGGGCGAGCGCCGCGCGCTGGCGCTGGCCGCCCGACAGCGCCGACGGCTTGCGATCGAGATATTCGCCGAGTTCCACCATGGCGGCGGCGTTGCGGATCATCTGGTCGTGCCTGTCGGCGGGGATCTTCCGCATCCTCAGGGGAAAGCGGATGTTTTCGTAGATCGACATGTTCGGATAGAGCGCATAGCCTTGGAAGACCATGGCGACGTCGCGGTCGCGGGCGTCGATGTCGTTCATCACCTCGTCGCCGATGATGACCTCGCCTTCGCTGGGCTGCTCCAGCCCGGCGATCATCCGCATGGTCGTGGTCTTGCCGCAGCCGGAAGGGCCGAGCAGCACGAGGAATTCCTCGTCTTCGATGTCGAGCGACATATGCTGGACGCCGATGAAGGCGCCGTATCGCTTGACGATGTTCTGAAGCTTGATCGAACCCATGGCTTATCCTTTCACAGCGCCCATCGTCAGGCCGCGCGACAGATGCTTCTGGATGAGGACAACCAGGATCAGGATCGGCGCAAAGGCGAGGAAGGAGACGAGGGCTATGGCATTGTAAATGACGCCGTCGGAGCCGCCGGTAAAATTGGCGAGCGCGACCGACATCGTATAGGCGTTCTCGGTGGAGGCGAGAAGCAGTGTGAAGAGAAACTCGTTGATCGCGAAGATCGCCGCGATGACCGCCGCGGTGATGATGCCGGGCAGACAGGCGGGGATGATGATCTCCCGAAGGATCGTCAGGTCGCCGGCGCCGTCGGTGCGGGCGGCGTCTTCCAGCTCTTTCGGAATATCCAGCATGTAGCTGCGGATGATCCAGGTCACCAGCGACAGGTTGACGGCGGCATAGACCAGCATCAGCGCCCAGACGGAATCGAGCAGGCCGAGCTTCTTGAACAGGAAGAAGATCGGGATCGCCACGATCGCCGGGGCCATCATCCGGGTGGACAGGATGTAGAAGCCGATATCCTCGCGCCCCTTGAACTCGTAGCGGGACAGCGCGAAGGCCGCCGGGATCGCCAGAGCGAGATCGATGATCACCGAGCCGGTGACGGCGACCAGCGAATTGCGCAGATATTTGCCGATCGGCCAGTCTTCCAGCAAATGACGCCAGGCGTCGAGCGAGAAGGTGGGAAAGTAGATCGGCGATGTCGTGATGATCTCGGTTCTCGGGCGGAAGGCGATGGTCATGAACCACAGGATCGGGGCGAGGCAGACAAGCGCCCAGGCGCCGAGCACGAGGTAACGGATCAGAAGGCTTTCGCCGCGGGTCCTACGTACGGAAGCCATCAGCTCTTCCCCGAATGGAAGGCGCGTTTGACGATCGTCTGCGCCAGGACAATGGTGATGATCAGCATCAGGACCGAGGCGGCGGAGGCATAGCCGAAATTGAACATGCGGAAGCCGGTGCGATAGATGAAGTAGCTCATGGTTTCCGTGGTCCCGCCCGGCGTGCCCTGCGTCATGATGAAGACATTGGCGAACATGGTGGTGATGTCGATGGCGCGAAGCGTGACCGCCACCACGATCACCGGACGCATCATCGGCAGCGAGATGTTCCAGAAGATCGCAGGCCAGGAGGCGCCGTCGAGACGCGCTGCCTCTTCGATTTCCTGGTCCTGTCCCTGGAGCGCCGCGACGAAGATGATGAAGAGAAACGGGGTCCACTGCCAGACATCGGCGACGATGAGCGTGAGGCGCGAAAGCCAGATCGAGCCGAGCCAGTCGACGTTGCCGCCGACGACGCCGACACGCATCAGGAGATCCGAGATCACCCGCCCGTCATTGAAGGCCAGCTTCCAGATGAAGGCGACGGCGGACGGCATGAACAGCATCGGCATCAGGAACACGATGCGCCAACCGCGCACCATAGGATCCCGATAGGCGAAATAGGCGATGGCCAGCGCGATCACCGTCTGCAGGCACAGAGAGACGCCGCCGATGATCAGCGTATTGCCGAGCGCGGCCCAGAATTCCCGATCCTGCAGAATCTCGACGTAATTGTCGAAGCCGGCCCAGGTCCATTTGACGAATTTGACGACGAACAGGCTTTGGTAGATGGCGAAAACGCCGGGATAGAGCGTGATCGCCAGAAGGTATATCAAAGCGGGCGCGACGAGCAGGTAGGGGAAGGCGGCCCGCAGCAGGGGCGAACGTCGCTTATACGGACGCGCAGGGGCGGCGCGATGCGCCCCTGCGGTCTGGCTGCTTGCGTAAGTAGCCATCATCGCCTCAGAACGGCAGCGGCTTGCCGGCGCCGACATACATGCCGGGCGCGACATCCGCATAAGCGACCGGCGCCTTGCCGCCCGAAAAGCCGTTCTTCTCCATGATCTTCTTCCAGGCGGCCTGGCCGTTTTCGAGCGCTTCCTTGGCGGAAATCTGGCCGGTGACGGCGCGGTTGATCTCGTTGCCGAGCGCCTGCTCCATTTCGAACATGCCGGGCAGGCGCGGGGCGCACCAGGCGTGTTCGAGGCTGTTGGCCCAGACTTCCATCGGCTGCGAGATGGCGCGCAGCTTTTCGTTGCCGAGCACCGAACGATAGCCGGGGGCGACGCCGTTGGCGTTGGCTTCGTTCATCGCCATGATCGAGGAGGTGGTGAGGAAGGCGAGCATCAGGAAGGCGCCCTCCGGGTTCTGCGAGGTGGCGGCGACGCAAGAGGTCGAGCCCGCGATGTTCGGCGGAGCGAACACGCCGCCCTCGATGCGCGGCTCGTAAATGGTGACGAAATCGTCGACGATTTTCGATTGGTCGGGCCGCATGGCTTGCGTTCCCGAATCCTGCCAGCTGATGTTTGTCGCAACCTGGCCTCCCAACCATGCGGCGCGGTTTTCGCCCCAGCCTGCGCCGGAGGTCCCCTCGATCGCATTCTTCTGCAGCGCCATGATAATGTCCATGGCCTTCATGCCAGCGTCGGAAGCGAGCTGTGGATTCCACTGCTCGTCGAACAGCTTCAGCCCGGCCTGAGCGCCGATATGCTCCCAGGTGTAGGTCGACCAGAAGCCGCGGGCGAGCATCATGCCGAGGCCGGCCACGCCGCCGCCGAGCTTGTTGGCCTCGCCGCTGATGCGGATGAGTTCGTCATAGGAGGCAACGGACTTGGATTTGTCGATCGGTCCGCCGAGGATCTTTTCGATGATCGACTTGCGCAGATGCACCATCTGGATATCGCAGTCGAAGGGGATGCCGACGAGCTTGCCGCCGAAATAACCGTAGTTCAGGCGATAGGTGTCGTAGAAATCGTCGAGCGGCAGCTTCCACTTGGCGGCGTAGTCGTCGAGTTCGGCGAGGAAGCCGGGAGCGGCGAAGTCGCCGAGCCAGGGCGAGAAGAACTGCAGCGCATCGAAGGACGCGTTGCCGGACACGAATTCGGCGACGGCCTTGTCATAGAAGCTGTCGTCCGGGATCGGCACGAGTTCGACCTTGATGCCGGACAACGCCTCGAACGGCTTGAGGCCCTCGGCGGCGGAATCCTGGTCGGCCGCGCCGATGGCGAAGCGAACGGTCTTGCCGGACTGCTCCGAGCGGACCTTTTCCCAATCGACGGTGCGGATCCAGTCCTTGGCGGGATCCCAGAGCGGATCTGAGCTGAGCTTGTAGAGCTTGCGGTAGTCTTCACGCACGTAGCCGTCGACCGAGATCTTGTCGAGGGTCGCCTGGATGTCGGGCAAGTTGGACTGCGCGAAAGCCGGCAGCTTCAGCCCGGCCGCGCCTGCGGCGAGACCCACCGTGGCGGTCGTGCGCAGAAACGAGCGGCGAGATACGCTTTGTTTGAACAATGTCATTGTCGGAATCCTCCCAAACGTCACTCTCCCGAGTGACCGGTCTTTCAGGCTGACTATCGAGACGCGACTCCTATTCCCCCGCGCCTTTTGCCTGAAGTGAACTTTCGTTTCACGGATATCAACTATGTACGGTTTATTTTGCGTGTCAATCCCTGCCTTACGGCATTCTTTGCGGCAACGCAGCATAAACTAATGTTGACAGAAAAAACAAATGTGCAATAACCGAGGCAATAACCGTGGAGGAAACCATGCCTACGAATGTCGCCCTGACGGGCCTCGCCCGCGACCTTGCCGCCCGAGCCGACGCTGGAAATCCCATACGCATCGGATTGGTCGGGGCTGGCGAAATGGGCACCGACATCGTCAGTCGCGTCGCTCATATGACGGGCGTGGAGATCGGCGCGATCAGCGAGCTGAAGCCGGGCGCCGCTGCGAGGTCGGTGGAAATCGCCTATGGATCCAAGGACCGCGCCGCCGAAATCGGCAATGCCGATCAGGCAAACGCGGCGATGGAACAGGGCAAGATCGCCATCACGGACAATGTCGGCGCGCTTCTCGACGCCGGCCTCATCGACGTCGTGGTCGACGCGACCGGCATTCCCGCCGTCGGCGCCGAGATCGGCCTGACCGCGATGGAGCGCGGCAAGCATCTCGTCATGATGAATGTCGAGGCCGACATCACCATCGGCGCCTATCTGCGCGCCGAAGCGGAGCGGCTGGGCGTCGTCTACTCTCTGGGGGCAGGCGACGAACCGTCGAGCTGCATGGAGCTCATCGAGTTCGTCAGCGCCATGGGCCACCGGATCATCAGCGCCGGCAAGGGCAAGAACAATCCGCTCAACATCGACGCCACCCCCGACGCCTATGCGAAAGAAGCCGCCGAGCGTCACATGAATCCGCGCATGCTGGTGGAGTTCGTCGACGGCTCCAAGACCATGGTCGAAATGGCGGCCATCGCCAACGCCACCGGCCTGACCCCCGATAAACCCGGCATGCACGGCCCCGCTTGCAGCCGCGAAGAGCTGAGTAAAGTGCTGGTCCCCGAGAGCGCCGGCGGCGTCCTGTCGTCCGCGGAAGGCCGCGTCGACTTCACCATCGGCAAGGGCGTGGCGCCCGGCGTCTTTGTCGTCGCCGAAATGGATCATCCGCGGATCTGGGAGCGGATGGAGGATCTGAAGATGGGCAAGGGCCCCTACTTCACCTTCTTCCGCCCCTATCATCTGACGTCGCTCGAAGTGCCGCTGACCTGCGCCCGTGTCGTGCTCTACGGCAAGGCCGACATGCAGCCGCTGCCCCGTCCGGTCGCCGAAGTCGGCGCGCTCGCCAAAAAGGACCTGCAGCCCGGCGACCGCCTCGATCAGATCGGCGAATACTGCTATCGCGCCTGGATCATGACGGTGGAGGACGCCAAATCGGCCGGCGCCATTCCCTGCGGTCTGCTGGCTGGCGCGACCGTCACGCGTCCGATCAAGAAGGGTGAGTTGATCACCGCCGCCAATGCCTCGGTTCCCGCCGACAGCAAGATCGCCGCGCTGCGCGCGCGCCAAGACGCCATGCTGGGGCTCTGACCATGACGGCGCCGGACAACAGACCCTTCGCCATCCGCACCTATTCCCCCGAGCATTTGCGGGAAGCGCTCAAGCGCATGATTCTGATCCGGCGCTTCGAAGAAGGCGCCGAAGAGAGTTATATGCGCGGGCTCATTCACGGCACGATGCATCTGTCGATCGGCCAGGAAGCCAGCGCGATGGCGACCTGCATGGAACTGACGGATCAGGACAAGATCACCTCCACCCATCGCGGTCACGGGCACTGTATCGCCAAGGGCGCGGATGTCGGCCGGATGTTCGCCGAATTCTTCGGCAAGGAGACCGGATACTGCCATGGCCGCGGCGGCTCGATGCATATCGCCGACGTCAAGACCGGCAATCTCGGCGCCAACGGCATTGTCGGCGGCGGTCTACCGATCGCGGTCGGCGCGGCGCTCTCGGCCAAGCGCCTGGGCAAGAGCGACGTGACGATCTGCTTTTTCGGCGACGGCGCCAACAATGAAGGGGCGTTTCACGAGGCGCTGAACATGGCGGCCATCTGGAAACTGCCGGTGATCTTCGTCTGCGAGAACAATCGCTACGGCATGTCCACCGCCGTGTCTCGATCAACGGCGGTAAAAAATATCGCCGAGCGCGCCGCCGCCTATTCCATGCCGGGCGTCACCGTCGACGGCAATGATTTTTCCGCCGTCGCCGAGGCCGTGCATCACGCGATCGCCCGCGCCCGCGCCGGCGAAGGACCGAGCCTGGTCGAAAACCTGACCTATCGTTGGCGCGGCCATTCCAAGTCCGACCGCAATCGTTACCGGACGAAGGAGGAGATCGAGGAATGGATGGGGCGCGATCCCATCGCCCGCTTCCGCGCGGACCTGATCGGTCATGGAATTCTCGATGAAACCGGCGCCAAGTCCATCGAAGAGGCGGCCGTCGCGGCAGTGCAGGCCGGCATCGAATTCGCCAAAGCGAGCCTCGCCCCATCGATCGGCGAAGTGACCCGCTATGTTTATGCAGAGGCCTGAGATGAACGCTGTCGCGCGAAACCTCGACGAACGCACGCTCTCCTATTCGGAAGCCATCCGCGAGGCGATGTCGCTCGCCATGGACGCCGATCCCACCGTGATTTTGATGGGCGAGGATATCGGCGTCTACGGCGGCGCCTTTCAGGTGACGCTCGATCTCATCGACAAATATGGTCCGGATCGAGTGATGGACACGCCGATCTCCGAACTCGGCGGCGCGGGCGTGGCCGTCGGCGCGGCGCTGACCGGCCTGAAGCCGATCTTCGAATTTCAGTTTTCCGATTTCGCTGCGCTCGCCATGGAGCAGATCGTCAATCAGGCCGCCAAGCTGCGCTACATGCTGGGCGGCGAGGCGTCGGTGCCGGTCGTCTTCCGCATGCCGGCAGGGTCGGGCACGGGCGCCGCGGCGCAACACAGCCAGAGCCTGGAGGCGTGGTTCGGCCATGTTCCCGGTCTCAAGGTCGTGCAGCCCTCCACGCCGGAAGACGCCAAGGGCCTTCTCCTCGCGGCGCTCGCCGATCCGGATCCCGTGCTGATTTTCGAGCACAAACTCCTCTACAAGATGAAGGGCCATGTGCCCAAGGGCCATTACACCGTGCCGATCGGCAAGGCGGCGGTGCGTAGGCAGGGCAAAGATCTCACCATCGTCGCCAGTTCGATCATGGCGCATCGCGCGCTCGAGGCCGCCGAACGTCTTTCGGTCGAAGGCATGGATGTCGAGGTCGTCGATCTCCGATCGGTGCGTCCGATCGACCGCGACACGATCCTCGCCTCGGTGCGGAAGACGGGAAAACTCATGGTCGTCTATGAAGGGGTGAAGAGTTACGGCGTGGGCGCGGAGATCAGCGCGATGGTCGCCGAAAGCGACGCTTTCGATTTCCTCGACGCGCCGATCCTGCGTTTGGGCGGCGCGGAAGCGCCCGTGCCCTACAATCCCGACCTGGAGCGCGCCTCTGTGCCGCAGGTCGACACGATCGAGGCGGCGGCCCGCCGTCTGCTCGGCGGCGAGGTCTGACATGCCTGTCGAGGTGATCCTGCCGAAAGTGGACATGGACATGACCCATGGCACGCTCGCGATATGGCATGTCGCGGAAGGCGACTATGTGGAAAAAGGCGCGCCGCTGTTCGACATCGAAACAGACAAGGCGGCGATGGAAGTCGAGGCTCCCGCGAGCGGACGGCTGAGCGCGGTGACGGCGAGGGCGGGAGACAGGATTGCCGTCGGCTCCGTGGTCGCCTTCCTGCTTGCCGAGGGCGAGACCGCGCCGGTCGTGATGGATGCGGACGAACCACGCGACGATAGTGCGACGTCTGCCCCCGGCATCGTCGAGGTGATCCTTCCGAAAGTGGACATGGACATGACCCATGGCACGCTTGCGACCTGGCATGTCGCGGAAGGCGATTATGTGGAGAAGGGCGCGCCGCTGTTCGACATCGAAACGGACAAGGCGGCGATGGAGGTGGAAGCCCCGGCCAGCGGTGTGTTGCGGCAGGTAAACGCCGCCCCCGGCGATCGCGCGCCGGTGGGGCGGGTCATCGCCTATATCTGCCCTCCGGGCGTTCAGATGGAGCATGCGCCGTCCGCAAAACCTGTCGTCGCGCGGTCTCCTCATAAAGTGGTCACACCTTTGGAACGGTCGCCGTCCTTCGAGGGCTCGCAGGGCGGAGAGGTCTCCGGTTCGAGGGACGCGAGAGCGGGCGGCGTCCGCGCAACCCCCGCGGCGCGCGCCGCGGCGCGCACATCCTCCCTGTCGCTTGCGGATGTCGCCGGGACGGGTCCTCTCGGGCGAATCCAGGCCGAGGATGTGCGTCGTCATCTCGACGGGATGCCTGCGCCGACCTCGTCTGCGCCATCCGGATGGAGCCCCGAAAGCGGGCCTTTGCATGTGTCGCGGCGGAGCGGCGAAGGCGTCCCGATCGTGCTCATTCACGGCTTTGCGGCCGATAGTCCGAGCTGGACGCCGTTCGAGAGGGAATTGCGTCTGCCCAATCCGCTGATCCGCATCGATCTTCCCGGGCATGGAAAGTCGCCGATGTTGAAAATCGGCGGTTTCGCCGAACTCGCCAAGCTTGTCGGCAGGGCAGTGCACGCCGAGGCGGGGGCCGGTCCGATCCACCTTGTGGGACATTCGCTCGGCGGCGCGGTGGCGATCGCCGTCGCCGATATCAGGCCGAAAATGATCGCGTCGCTGTCCCTCTTGGCGCCCGGCGGTCTCGGGCCCGAGATCGACGGGCCGGCGTTGCAGGGCATCGCCCGCGCCACCCGCGTCGAAAGCCTGGCGCCGTGGCTACGCCGGCTGACGGCCTATCCCGAAGGCGTCCGCGACGACTATGCGAAGGCTGCGATGCGCGCCCGCACGGCGCCGCGCTTGAGGTCCTACCAGAGCGATCTGTGCGACGTCCTGTTTCCTGACGGCGTGCAATCCTTCGATCTGCGCCCCGCGGTCGGGCGGCTGACGGCGCCCACGGTGATGGTCTGGGGAAAGCGTGACCACATACTTCCCATGAGGCATGCGCTTGCGGTTGACGGGGATTTTGGTATTCATCTCCTGAACAATACGGGTCATACGCCGCAGATCGAATGTCCTGAGCGACTCGCCAGGATCATTCGCCGCCATATCGTGTCCACCATGGCGCCCGTGTGATGATGTCTCAAGGAGGACACACAGAGGATGCAAGTGGCGCAACCCTTGACTGGCGTGCAGAGCGATGCCGACCGAATTCGCGCGCGCGCCGTCTGGCTCTATCATGTCGAAGGGCTGACGCAGAACGAGATCGCCAACCAACTCGGCATCAACCGCGTCATGGTCGTCCGGGCCCTGGCTGACGCAAGGAGGCGCAACGAGGTGCGGGTCACGGTGTCCGCGCCGCTCGCCGAACTGGTCGAGCTCGAGCGGACGGTCGAGAAGCGGTTCGGCATCGCCAGGGTCATCGTCGCGCCCTTTTCCGATCCGGAAGGCGATCCCGTCCGGGTTATCGCCGCCGCCGCCGGCAATTTCATTTCCGGGATCATGAAATCGGGCCTGACCGTGGGCGTGGGGTGGGGGCGCACGCTCTACAACACGCTGCCCTTCATCAACGGCGGCACGCTCGAGGATTTCCGCGTCGTCTCGCTACTCGGCGGCATCGCCGCCGCCCGCAGGTTCAACCCTGCCGAATTCGCGTGGCAATTCGCCGAACTGTTCCAGGGCGACGGCTATCTGGTGCCCGCGCCGGCGGTCGTAGACAGTATCGAGACCAAGCATGCGCTGCTGGAGCGTTGCGGCCTGGCGGCGATCTTCGAAATGGCCGACAAGCTGGACGTTGCGCTTCTGTCCGTTGGCGGCATCTCGACGCTGACCACGAGCTATCGCGCCGGCTATATCAGCGAAGCCGACCGGCGCTCGCTGATCGAGGCTGGGGCCGTCGGCGATGTGCTCTACAATTTCATCGGCAAGAATGGCGAGATTCTCGATCATGAAGTGAACTCCAGGGTGATCTCGGTCAATCCGACGCGTTTGGGCCGGACGCCCGAGCGCGTGCTGATCTCTGGCGGCAAAGAAAAGATCCTCGCGCTCAAGGCTGCGATCAGCACTGTCTTGCCGACCACCTTCATTACCGACGAGCAGACGGCGATCACTTTGGCCGACGCATAAGCGCATCCAGCGGCCTCGTCGAAAGCAGGATTGTTCACGCGCAGCCAGCTGTTCGCCAGTCGCCGCATGACGAACGGATTGGGCGCATCCCTCGAATCCAAAAGTCTTCGTTCGTAAACAGTCGATCGGGAGATCATCGAAACAGCCGGGGATCGGCGGCGGTGTTCCGATAGGCTCTTGCCAAGCGGCGCATTCTCATGAACATGCCCTTTTGATGATCAATTTCATTGGGGCGCTAGTTTTTAGGCATGACGGCACGGCAGCGGATCATTCCCGTTCGGCGCGACTATAATCGCTGGGTGGCCAACCAGACGCTCGAAGATTATGCGCTCAGGTTTACAGCCAAGAGCGCCCGTCGCTATACGCCGAGCCGGATTTCGCAGACGGCGATCGGGGCGATCTCGTTTCTGGCGCTGGAGGCCGTGGGCGGGGCGATCACTTTGTCCTATGGCACCACGAATGCGATTTTCGCCATCGTGGTCGCCTCGATCCTGCTGTTGCTGATCGGAATTCCCATCAGCCGCTATGCGATCCGTCACGGGGTCGACATCGACCTTCTGACGCGCGGCGCGGGCTTCGGCTATATCGGCTCGACGGTGACGTCGCTGATCTATGCGACCTTCACCTTCATCCTGTTCGCCATCGAGGCCTCGATCATGACCGGGGCGCTGGAGCTCGCTTTCGGCGTGCCGCTGTGGCTCGGCTATGTCATCAGCGCGGTGGCGGTGATCCCGCTGGTCACCCATGGCGTGAAGCTGATCTCGCGCTTCCAGCTGATCACCCAGCCGATCTGGATCATCCTCAACATCCTGCCCTTCATCTTCATCGCGCTGGCCGACTGGCAGAAGTTCGAGATGTGGCTCGGCTTCGGGGGGCGCGGCCATGAATCGGGGGAGATCGGCACGATCGCGCCCTTCGATCTCGCCATGTTCGGCGCGGCCTCGGCGGTGATCCTGGCGCTGATGGCGCAGATCGGCGAACAGGTGGACTTTCTCCGCTTCCTGCCGGCCGAGGGCAAGCCGCAGACGCTCGGCCAGAAGATCGCCCGCTTTCTCGCCGGTCCGGGCTGGGTGGTGGTGGGCGCCCCTAAGCTCCTGGCGGGATCGTTCCTCGTGGTGCTGGCGCTCAGTTCCGGCGTGCCGGCCGAGCTCGCCGCCGATCCCGCCCATATGTATGTGACGGCCTTCGGCTATATGGTTCCGAACCAGACCGCCGCCCTGATCCTCACCGCCGGCTTCGTGGTGGTGTCGCAGCTCAAGATCAATGTCATGAACGCCTATGCGGGCTCGCTCGCCTGGTCGAACTTTTTTTCGCGGCTGACGCACAGCCATCCGGGCCGGGTCGTCTGGCTGTTCTTCAACGTCGCCATCGCGCTGTTGTTGATGGAAATCGGCATCTACAAGCTGCTCGAAGAGGTGTTCGGCGTCTTCTCGATCGTCGCCGCCGCCTGGCTGTGCACGATTTCGGCCGATCTCTTCATCAACAAGCCGCTGGGGCTCGCCCCGCCCGGCATCGAGTTCAAGCGCGCCCATCTCTACGACATCAATCCGGTCGGCATGGGCGGCATGCTGATCTCGGCGGCTGTGGCGCTGACGGCGCATTTCGGCCTGTTCGGCGATTTCGCCGCGGCGTTGGCCATCTATCTCGTTCCGATCGTCGCCTTCATCGCCACGCCGGGGATCGCCTGGGCGACCAAGGGGAAGTATTATCTCGCCCGCAAGCCGCGCCAGTCGTGGAAGACCCTCTCGACCATTACTTGCTCGATCTGCGAACACCCGTTCGAGCCCGAGGACATGGCCTGGTGCCCGGCATACGCCGCGCCGATCTGTTCGCTGTGCTGTTCGCTCGACAGCCGCTGTCACGACCTCTGCAAGCCCAAGGCGCGGCTCGAATATCAGGCGCGGGAAGTCGCGGCGACGTTCCTTCCGGAACGCGCCATCGCGGCGCTGGGGACACGGCTCGGTCGCTACGGCATGATCCTGGCGGCGGCGCTGACGATCATCGGCGCGACCTTGTGGATGATCGCCCAGCATGCGGGGGCGCAAACGCCGGAGACCGCCCAGGTGGTGAACGCCACCGCCATGCTGGTCTTCGTGGTGTTTTCCATGCTTGCAGGCATCGCCGCCTGGTTCTTCGTGCTCGCCCATGACAGCCGGGTGGTGGCCGAGGAGGAAAGCTCGCGCCAGACCTCGCTGCTGCTCAAGGAAATCTCGGCGCATAAGAAGACGGACGCGGCGCTGCAACAGGCCAAGGAAACGGCGGAAGCCGCCAACCGCGCCAAGAGCCGCTATGTGGTGGGGCTGACGCATGAATTGCGCACGCCGCTCAACGCCGTGCTCGGTTACGCGCAGCTGCTCGAACGCGACGAGGCGATCCCCGACGCCAAGCGCTCGGCGCTCAAGGTCATCAAGCGCAGCGCCGACCATCTGTCCGGCCTGATCGACGGGCTGCTCGATATTTCCCGCATCGAGGCGGGGCGGCTGCAGGTCACGTCGAACGAAATCAACGTCTATGATTTCCTCGACCAGATCGTCGGCATGATGGCGCCGCAAGCCGAAGCCAAGGGGCTGGATTTCAAGCTGCGGCGTGATGCCGCGCTGCCGCAATATGTCCGGACCGACGAAAAGCGGCTGCGGCAGATCCTCGTCAATCTCCTGTCCAACGCGGTCAAATACACCGCCGCCGGCAGCGTGGTCCTCGATGTGCAGTATCGCAACCAGGTCGCCACGTTCACGGTGGTCGATACGGGGGCCGGCATCTCGGAGGACGATCTCAAGGTCGTGTTCGAGCCGTTCCAGCGGGGCTCCGGCGCACAGTCGAAGCTGGCGCCGGGGCTCGGGCTCGGGCTGACCATCACGCGGCTCCTGACCCAGACGCTCGGCGGCGAGATCACCGTCGACAGCCGGTTGGGAAAGGGGACGACCTTCAAGGTGCGGCTGATGCTCTACGGCCTGGCGCGATCGGAAAAGCCCAAGGCGGACCAGAAGATTCTGACCTATACCGGTCCCCGACGCACGATCATGGTGGTCGACGACAACGAGGATCATCGCGAATTGATGCGGGAATTGCTGGCGCCGCTGGATTTCGTGGTGCTGACCGCCGAATCCGGGCCGGATTGCCTGATGCTGATCGAAGGCGTCAATCCCGACATCTTCCTTGTCGATATCTCGATGCCCGGCATGAACGGCTGGCGACTGGTCGCCAGACTGCGCGAGATCGGCCAGACCGCGCCGATCGTGATGCTGTCGGCCAATGTCGGCGACGGCGCGCCCACGGCGGCGACCGGCGATCACAACGACACGCTTTCCAAGCCCGTCGACTTCCGGCAATTGCAGGACAAGCTCGCCCTTTGGCTCGGCGTCGACTGGGTCTATGCGATCACGGCGCCCGAAATGTCCACCGCGCCCGCCGATCTGCGCAGCCCCGGCGCCTCCCATCTTCAGGATCTCATCCGGCTGGGCGAGATCGGTTATGTCAGGGGTATCGAAAGCAAGCTCGGCGAGCTTGCCAAAACCGAGGAAAACAGGCACTTCACCGATGTCATGACCGCTCATATCCGCGCCTTCAACATGGACGCCCTGCTCGCCGATCTTCGAAAGCTCGAGCGCGAGGACGCCTCGTCATGACCAGTCAGCAAGCGCCCCGCGACATTATTCTCCTGGTCGACGACAGCCCGGACTCATTGAGTTTCCTGACAGACGCGCTCGAGGCGTCCGGCTATTCCGTGCTGATCGCCACATCGGGCGCAGCGGCCCTGTCGATCTCCGAGCGGATCACGCCGGATCTCATTCTGCTCGACGCGGTTATGCCGGGCATGGACGGGTTCGAGACCTGCGCCCGTTTGAAGGGCATGGGCAGCGTGGCGCAGGCGCCGGTGATCTTCATGACCGGACTGACCGAGACCGAACATGTGGTGCGCGCGCTCGGCGCCGGCGGCGTGGATTATCTGACCAAGCCGATCAATGTCGAGGAATTGCGGGCCCGCATTCGTGTCCATCTCGCCAATGCCCGCTCGGCCCAGAGCGCGCGCGTGGCGCTCGACGCGGCCGGCCGGCATCTTCTCGCGGCGCGCGACGACGGCAAGATCCTCTGGTCGACGCCGCAGGCGACGCGGCTCGTCAACGCCGCCACCGGCCGCGACGACGGGCTCGATCTGGTGGCCGACAAGATCGGCGTGTGGATTCGCGACCGTCGTCTCTCATCATCGAATGACGCACAGGCGATCACCATCGAGACCGGACGCGAAGCGTCGCTGTCGCTGACTTTCATCGGCGCGATCGGTCAGGATGAAAACCTGTTCCGGCTGACCAGCCAGACCCAGGCGCAGGATGACGAGCGGTTGCGTCAGCATTTCCAGCTGACCATCCGCGAGGCGGAAGTGCTGGTCTGGATCGCCAAGGGGAAATCGAACCGCGACATCGGAGAGATCCTCGGCCTGTCGTCGCGGACGGTGAACAAGCATCTCGAACAGATCTATGTGAAGCTCGGGGTAGAAAATCGCGCCTCGGCGGCGGTGAAGGCGGCCAATATCCTGATGCAGGGTTGAGCCTGCTAAGAGGCGAAGACGTCTGCCAGCGGAAACGCGACCGGACCAGTCTCGTCCGGTCGCGCGATGCCGTCAGGCGGCGGTTTCTTCAGAGAAGGGAGGCATGCCCAGGCCGCCCCGCGGCGGTCCCATCGGGCCCTTGGGGGCATTTTCAGACATGAATGTCGTGAACTGCTCCTCGGTGACATAGCCTTGGTTTTCCGAATCGATGGCGGAAAACAGTTCCTTCGCCTTGGCGTCGTCCTGGCCGCCAGGCGCTTTGGCGAGGAATTCGGACTCGGTCATTCTGCCGTCTGCATCGGCGTCGAGATCTTCGTAGAGGCTGCTCGGATCGCCCATTCCCGCCATCGGCGGCATGCCGCCCTGTTGGCGAAGGCCCATCATCGCGCCCATGGCCTCGCCGCCCATCCGCGATTCCGGCGCCTGCATGGACGCCGAAAACTGATCGAAGCTGACCGACCCGGTGCCTTCCGTATCGATCTTGGAATAAAGTTTGGTTGCCGTCTCCTCCGACATTTTGGTGGGGCGGCTGGATACGAATTCAGACTGGCTCAATGCGCCATTCTGGTCCGTATCCGTCTTGTTGAACATGTCTTGCTGTCGAGCGATCATCGCCGCAGCGCCGCTGGATGCGGCAGTTACGCTGGTCATCTTGTCTCTCCAAGGTGTCTTGCGCAGCGTCTGTCCGTCCCACCTGGAAAACCCGCGTTCCGCGGCGAATCATTGCCATGCAGTTATTCTATACCCATATAATCGACTTTAAAACCATAATGTAAAATCCGTACGGTTTTAAAAATATACGTTATTTTGTCCTATTTTTGAGAATTATATACATATCTCGTTTCTTATTAAACTTGAGAATTCGCCCTGCTGTCTTCGTTATGTCTGGAGCCTCCGACTCCACCGATGGGATGCGGATCGAAACGCGCTGCATTGTGATAACCAACTTTTAACGATAATGAGGTCTTACTCGGATCGCTCGGGTTTTGTGCGCCGCACGCCTTCGTTTCACCAAATTTGGCGTAAAAAAGGCGGTCCAGAGCGTAAACGGTCAAGGCCAAAGGCCGCTCGGCGGCCGATTAGCGACGGACACCACATTGAACGCCGCCCGGCTCGGATCGCGATCGAGGCCGGGTGTTTGGATTCGGGGACTTAAGATATGGAAACGGCAAATCTGGCGGCAGCCCATGCGGACATGTCGCTCTGGGCGCTCTTCATGCAGGCGGGCTGGGTCGTCAAGCTCGTCATGATCGGCTTGCTCGGCGCATCGGTATGGACTTGGGCCATGGTGGTCGACAAATTGATCAGCTACAACAAGTTCAGGCGTCAGCTCGACAGTTTTGAACAGGTTTTCTGGTCCGGCCAGTCGCTCGAAGAGCTCTACCGCACGCTGTCGGAACGGCAAGTGTCCGGAATGGCTGCGATTTTCGTCGGCGCCATGCGCGAATGGAAGAAGAGCTTCGAGCGCGGCGCCCGTTCACCGATCGGCCTGCAGATGCGCATCGACCGCGCCATGGACGTGACGCTGGCGCGTGAATCCGAAGCGCTGGAAGCGCGGCTGTCGTCGCTCGCCACCATCGGTTCGGCCGGTCCCTTTGTCGGCCTGTTCGGCACCGTCGTCGGCATCATGACCTCGTTCCAGGGCATCGCCGCGTCGAAATCGACCAATCTCGCCGTCGTCGCGCCCGGTATCGCCGAAGCGCTGCTCGCCACCGCCATCGGCCTCGTCGCGGCTATTCCCGCCGTCATCGCCTACAACAAGTTCTCCGGCGACGCCGGCAAACTGGTCGCGCGCATGGAAGGCTTCGCCGACGAATTCTCCGCCATACTCTCGCGCCAGATCGATGAGAGACTGCAGCCGCGCCAGGCGGCGCAGTAAATTCGGGGGACGCCAGGATGGGTATGTCAGCAGGGCCTCAGGGCGGAGGATCGGGGGGTCGCCGCGGCAGCCGTCGCGGCGGAGGACGCCGCGCCCCGGTGAGCGAAATCAACGTGACGCCGCTGGTCGACGTCATGCTCGTGCTTTTGATCATCTTCATGGTGGCCGCGCCGTTGATGACGACGGGCGTGCCGATCGACCTGCCGGAGACGCAGGCCAAGGAGATGAATTCGGACACCAAGCCGATCACCGTATCGATCGCCAAGGACGGGCAGATCTATTTCGGCGACGAGACCGAAGTGGCCGTGCCGATCGACGAGGTCGTGCCGAAGCTGCAGGCCATGGCCAAGGCGGGCGCGGAAGAACGCATCTTCGTGCGCGGCGACGCCGGCACGGAATATGGGCAGATCATGGCCGTGATGGGCCGCATCCAGGCCTCGGGCTACAAGAATATCGGACTGGTGACCCAGCCGGAAACAGGCGGTTAAGGCTTATACATGCGCAGTAGCGTCGTCACATCGGTGGCATTGCATGTGGTTCTCCTGGGCGCGATGCTGATCGGCATTTCGCCCAAGCCGATGGATATGGCCATTTCCGAAGCCATGCCCGTCGACCTCGTGCCGATCGAGGATGTCGCGCAGTTGCAGCAGGGCGACAAGGAAGCGCCGAAGGCGGAGAAGTCTGCGCTCGACAAGACCCAGAAGCAGGACGAGCAGCCCGACGCGATGAACGCCGGCGAAAACGACTTCGACCTGAAGTCGGTGCCGACGCCCACCGAGAAGCCGAGCAACGTCTCCAAGGCCGGCGCGCCCGAAAAGACCGAGGATCCCAATCCGCAACAGGACAATACCGTGCAGGAGGCCGACAGCCAGGCCGTCGAGGACACGGCTGTCGAACCCGCCATCCAGGAAATGGCCTCCGCCGAAGTGCCGAAGCCGGAGTTGAAGACCGAGCCGACCCCGGAACCCGCCAAGGAAACGCCGGTCGAAGAGGCGGCGCAGGAAGAGCCCTTGCCGGACAGCGTGCCGATCCCGACCACGCGCCCGAAGGAAGAGCCGAAAAAGGTTGAAAAAACCGAAGAGAAGAAGCCGGAAAAGACCGAAGAGAAGAAAACGGAAGAGAAGAAGGACGCCAAGGTCACCGAGAAGAAGAAAGACCAGAACTCGAAGGCCAAGAAATCCGACAAGGATCAGAAGACGAAGAAGTCGACGACAAAGAAGGATTCCGATTTCAGCGCTGACGAGATCGCCACGCTTCTCAACAAGACCGAGGACAATCCCGGTGGCGCCAAGCGCTCGAACAGCGACAAGGCCCTGGGCGCGAAGATCGCGACGGGCGGGAACAAGCTGTCTCAGAGCGAATTGGATGCTCTGAAGGGGATCATCGAAAAGAACTGGTCGATCATGCCGGGTCAGGTCAGTTCGAGCGACATCATGATCACGGTGACCTTCGAACTCGACGAGAATGGCCAAGTGGTCGGTCGTCCCGAGGTCAAGGGATCGGGCGGCGACGGCTCCTCGCTCTCGGCGCTTGAGGGCGGCGCGCTTCGTGCGGTGATGCGGTCGGCCCCGTTCGACAAGCTGCCGAAGGACAAATACGACACCTGGAGCAAGGTGACGGTGAACTTCTATCCGAGCGAGATGATGTGATGCTGGCGAAGACGCGGGACAGGAGCGTGGGGAGCCGGCAACCAACGAGAACAATTAGGCTGAAAGGCTGAGAGAGGACGATGAAACACCTTTACCTCAAGTTTCTGGCGATCATGGCCGGATTTCTGTGTCTCGCGGCGAGCGCCGCTCAGGCTGAAATCACGATCGACTTGCGCAAGGGCAACGTCGAACCGCTTCCGATCGCGATCACCAATCTACAATCCAGCGGCGATCTCGGCGCGCAGGTGACCCAGGTCATCGCCGCCGACCTCAAGCGTTCGGGCCTGTTTGCGCCGATCGACCAGCGCGCTTTCGTGCAGCAGATCTCCAATCCGGACGCAGCGCCCCGCTTTGAGGACTGGAAGACGATCAATGCGCAGGCGCTGGTGACCGGCCGCGTCACTCAGGAAGGCGACGGTCGCTTGCGCGCCGAATTCCGCCTCTGGGATGTCTATGCCGGTTCGCAGCTGATCGGCCAGCAGTTCTTCACCCAGCCGGAAAACTGGCGCCGCGTCGCCCATATCATCGCCGACCAGATCTATCAGAAGCTGACGGGCGAAACCGGCTATTTCGACACCCGCGTGGTGTTCGTGTCCGAAAGCGGCCCGAAGACCGAGCGCGTTCGCCAGCTCGCGATCATGGACCAGGACGGCGCCAATATGCGTATCCTGACCAAGTCGCGCGCCATCGTGCTGACGCCGCGCTTCTCGCCGAACCAGCAGGAAATCACCTATATGTCCTTTGAAGGCGAGCAGCCGCGGGTCTATCTGCTGCAGCTGGAAACCGGACAGCGTGAAGTGGTCGGCAATTTCCCCGGCATGACATTCTCGCCGCGCTTTTCGCCTGACGGCCAGCGGGTGATCATGAGCCTGCAGGAAAAAGGCAACGCCAACATTTTCACCATGGACCTGCGCTCGCGCACGACGACCCGCCTGACCTCGACGGCGGCGATCGACACGTCTCCGTCCTATTCGCCCGACGGTCAGCGCATCGTGTTCGAAAGCGACCGTGGCGGACGTCAGCAGCTCTATGTGATGGGCGCGGACGGTTCCGGCCAGCAGCGCATCTCGTTCGGGGACGGCTCCTATTCGACGCCGGTCTGGTCTCCCAAGGGCGACCTGATCGCCTTCACGAAGCAGTCCGGCGGCAAGTTCTCGATCGGCGTGATGAAGCCGGATGGTTCGGGCGAACGCATCCTCACCACGGGCTTCCACAACGAAGGCCCGACCTGGGCGCCGAACGGACGCGTGCTGATGTTCTTCCGCCAGCCCGCCGGTTCGGGCGGTCCGAAGCTCTATTCGATCGACATTTCGGGCTACAACGAACAGCCGATCCCGACCCCGGCTTTCGCGTCGGACCCGGCCTGGTCGCCGCTTCTGGAGTGACGAGAACCGGAAAATCGGCGCGCAGGGGCGAAAAAAATCGCCCCGAGCCGCGCCGATTTCCGGTTTGTTAACCATACGCGTTGAAGTGAGATTAACCCCGTCGGGTTACAGTCTGGAAACCCTAAGAATTAAGAATTCAGGAGCAGGCCGATGAGCCATATTCAAACCTATCAGCCGGGAGCTTTGGCGAAGCTCGCGCGCAATCCCTTCGCAATCGCGCTGGTCGCCGGTCTGGCGCTCGCCGGCTGCTCTAAGAAGAACAAGCTCGACAGCGCCTCCGACCTCG
Source organism: Rhizobium sp. TRM95796 (assembly GCF_025779995.1). Lineage (NCBI taxonomy): Bacteria > Pseudomonadati > Pseudomonadota > Alphaproteobacteria > Hyphomicrobiales > Rhizobiaceae > Rhizobium > Rhizobium sp. TRM95796. The sequence goes on from NZ_JAOXHE010000004.1 coordinate 330,231, forward strand.
GCTTGAACGGCGCCAATTCCGCCACTCCGGGCTCGCAGCAGGACTTCACGGTCAATGTCGGCGACCGCATCTTCTTCGACACCGACTCCTCGTCGATCCGTCCGGACGCGGCCCAGACTCTCGACCGTCAGGCACAGTGGCTGAACCAGTATCCGAACTACCGGATCACCGTCGAAGGTCACGCCGACGAACGCGGCACCCGCGAATACAACCTCGCGCTCGGCGCCCGCCGCGCCGAAGCCACACGCGACTATCTCGCCTCGCGCGGAGTCGCCGGCAATCGGCTGCGCACCATCTCCTACGGCAAGGAAAAGCCGGTCGCCGTCTGTGACGACATTTCCTGCTGGTCGCAGAACCGCCGCGCCGTCACCGCGCTCAACGGCGGCTGATACGCAGAGACGGTTCGCAACCGGGAAATTTCGGGGCGGTCCTTCGGGGCCGTCCTTTTTGTTTTCCTTACTTTGGCCAGACTCCGTTGCTTTTTGGTCGCAAAATTGGAAAACATCCCGATGTTGCGCTGCTTCGCGCAACATCACACCAAGCAGGATGACACGATGAGAAACAGGGTCATGGCCGGCGTATTGGCGCTTGCCGTCTCGATGATGGGGGTTACGGCTGCCGGCGCCTTCAGTCTGTTCGGGTCGGACGACAGCCAGCCGCGGCGGCAGGAAAAAAGCGCCGTTGTCTTGGCGCAGGCCGGCGACGCCGAAATGCGGGTGCAGCAACTGGAAGAACAGCTTCGACAGCTCAACGGGCGCGTCGAGGAAATGAGCTTCCAACTGCTGCAGATGCAGGAACAGTTGCGCAAGGCGCAGGAAGACAACGAATTCCGCTTCCAGGAACTGGAAGGGGGGGGCAAGAAGAAAAGCTCCATCGAGGTCGTCCCCGGCGCCGGCGACGTCAACACAGCCAATGCTTCCGGCGCGCAATCGCCGGAAGCAGACCAGACGCTCGACAGCGCCGACCAGCAGCCGATGGACGGCGGGTCCAGCGAAGATCCAGCCCTCGGAGCCCCGCCCTCGGATCTCGGCTCGATCGAATTCGACCAGAATGGCAATCCCATCACCCGCGCCAATCCCAATTCGTCGGGCGTCGACACGACCGCCTTGCCGCCGCCCGCCTCAACGTCCGGCGCCGACGCCGCGGCAGTGTCCGGCGGAGACGAAGGCCAATATCAGGCCGCCTACAACCGCATCCTGGCGGGCGACTATGCCGGCGCGGAAGCCGGCTTCGCCGAATTCGTGGCCAATCATCCCGACAGCAAGCGCATCGCAGACGCCAATTTCTGGCTTGGCGAAGCCCAGTATTCCCAGGAAAAATATACGGATTCCGCCAAGACCTTCCTGAACGCCTACAAGACCTACGGCTCTTCGGGCAAGGCGCCGGAAATGCTGCTGAAGCTCGCAATGTCGCTGGCGGCCCTCGACAGCAAGGACACCGCCTGCGCGACGCTGCGCGAAGTGACGAAATCCTATCCGAAAGCGTCTCGCGCTGTGATCTCCAAGGTCGCCAGCGAACAGAAGCGCCTCGCCTGCGGATGACGAAGCCCGATCCTGTCCGCACGGCTCCGCTTCACGCGTCGAGCGCGGACAGAGTGGAGGCTGTTCTCGAAGAGTTTCTCGACAGATGCGGTCGGCCCTGCCGGATCCTGATCGCCCTTTCCGGCGGCGGCGACTCCGTCGGGCTTCTGGCGGCGCTCAGCGCGATCCGCGCGCGTCGCAGGGATGCGAGCCTAGACCTCATCGCCGCCACGGTTGACCACGGTCTGCGTCCCGACTCGCAGCAGGAAGCCATCGCGGCCGGACGGCTGTCGGAAAGCCTCGACGTCCCTCACCAGATTCTCGCCTGGATCGGAGACAAACCCAAGTCCGGAATTCAGGCGGCGGCGCGCGAGGCGCGCTACGATCTGCTGTGCCGCCACGCGCTTTCCCACGGCGCCGACATCATCCTGACCGGGCATAATCTCGACGACGACGTGGAAACCTGTCTTATGCGCCGGTCGCGAAACGCCGACGCCGAGGGCCACGGCATGGCGGAGGCCGTGCTGCTGTTCGGCAGGATCTGGGCGGCGCGGCCGTTGCTCGCTCTGCGGCGAGAGGAGATCCGCGACTATCTGCGCGCCCGGGCGACGCCCTGGGTCGACGATCCGAGCAACGGCAATCCAGACTTCGAGCGCGCCCGACTGCGGGCGTCGCAGCGACAGACGCCTCCTCCGGATTTCGCTGACCTGATGCGGGCGCGGCGTGCGCGCATGCAGGCGGCGGCCCGTCTCTTGAACGACCGGGCTCAGATGATCGGCCAGAAGGTGGCGGTCGTGGATCTCTCTGGCCTCGCCGTCGCCGACCCCGCCGCATTGGAAGCGGTTTCGGCGCTCGCCGCCGTCATCGGCGGACGCGACCATCCGCCCGGAGGGGAGGGCCGCAACGCCATCCGGCGCCTGCTCTCAGTCGAGCATGGGCAGATGACCCTGGTCCGCGTCACGTTCGACAAACGCGGCGATCACCTGTATCTGCAGCGCGAGAACAGGGATCTGCCGACCATCGTCATTCCGCCCGGCGCGGCCGCGACTTGGGACAACCGACTGCGGATCCTCAACCGAAGCGACGGCGACATCTCGGTTGGCCCGGTGGACGGGGAGCCGCTCATCGCGCCTGCGCGGTTCGACCACCTTCCTGCACGGGTGCGACAACTCGCGCTTCGCACCGGGCCACTGTGTCGACCGCGCGGCGCAATGCAGCCCCTGATGTCGGTTTTCTTGGCCGGATATGACAGATTTCTGCCGCTGGAGCGGTTGGACCTGGGCAATGTCCTTGCCAAACTCATGGGTTTGCCGCACTTTCCTTTGCCTATGTTTCGGCATCCGGCGTGAAATCGACGCTGTCGCCGCTTGGCAAGTGGCGGAGGTGCTCCTATCTTTCACCTTGAAATGGCCGTATGCCGGGTTTAATCCCGCGGTCAAACTATGTCGGTGAGGTCAATGAACCCGAATTTCAGAAATTTTGCCCTCTGGGCCATCATCGCGGTCCTGCTGGTCGCGTTGTTCAGCATGTTCCAGTCCCAGGGCGAACGCGTCAGTTCGAGCGAGATCCCCTATTCGGATTTCGTCAAGGCGGTGGATGCGGGCCGGGTGCGGCAAGTGGAATTCATCGGGAATCGGGCCCGCGGCCAGTTCAGCGACAATGGCTCGGTCTTCCAGACCTATACGCCGAACATCGATGACGCGCTGATGCAGCGTCTGCAGGACAAGAACGTCATCGTGTCTCTCCGGCCGGAGAGCGACGGTTCGTCGAGCATCTTCGGCTATCTGATCAATCTGCTTCCGGTGCTGCTGATCATCGGCGTCTGGCTGTTCCTGATGCGCCAGATGCAGGGCGGCTCGCGCGGCGCGATGGGCTTCGGCAAGTCCAAGGCCAAGCTGCTGACCGAGGCGCATGGCCGCGTCACCTTCGAGGATGTCGCCGGTATCGACGAAGCCAAGCAGGACCTCGAGGAAGTCGTCGAATTCCTGCGCGACCCGCAGAAGTTCCAGCGTCTCGGCGGCCGTATTCCCCGCGGCGTTCTGCTGGTCGGCCCTCCGGGCACCGGTAAGACGTTGACCGCGCGCGCCGTTGCCGGCGAAGCGAACGTGCCGTTCTTCACGATTTCCGGTTCGGACTTCGTGGAAATGTTCGTCGGCGTCGGTGCGAGCCGCGTCCGCGACATGTTCGAACAGGCCAAGAAGAATGCGCCCTGCATCATCTTCATCGACGAAATCGACGCGGTCGGCCGTCATCGCGGCGCCGGTCTCGGCGGCGGCAACGACGAACGGGAACAGACGCTCAACCAGTTGCTGGTCGAGATGGACGGCTTCGAGCAGAACGAAGGCGTGATCATCATCGCCGCGACCAACCGTCCCGACGTCCTCGACCCCGCGCTCTTGCGTCCCGGCCGTTTCGACCGTCAGATCACCGTGCCGAACCCGGATGTCAACGGCCGCGAAAAAATCCTCAAGGTGCATGTGCGCAACGTGCCGCTGGCTCCGAATGTCGACCTCAAAATCATGGCGCGCGGCACCCCGGGTTTCTCGGGCGCCGACCTCATGAATCTCGTGAACGAGGCCGCTCTCCTCGCCGCGCGCCGCAACAAGCGCCTTGTCACCATGGCGGAGTTCGAAGACGCCAAGGACAAGGTGATGATGGGCGCCGAGCGCAAGTCGCTCGCCATGACCCCGGAAGAGAAGCGCAACACCGCCTATCATGAAGCCGGTCACGCCATCATCGCGCTCAAGCTCGCCGGCGCCATCGATCCGATCCACAAGGCGACCATCATCCCCCGCGGCCGTGCGCTCGGCATGGTGATGACCCTGCCGGAAAGCGATCGTTACAACTGGACCTATGAGAAGGCCATCGCCCGCCTGACCATGCTGTTCGGCGGTCGCGAAGCCGAGATCATCACGTTCGGTCCCGAAAAGGTCACCACGGGCGCTTCCGGCGACATCCAGATGGCGACGGGCCTGGCCCGATCCATGGTGATGGAATGGGGCATGAGCGAGAAACTCGGCCGCGTGCGTTATCGCCCGAACGAGCAGGAAGTGTTCCTGGGTCATTCCGTGAGCCAGTCGACCAATATGTCGGACGAGACGGCCAAGCTGATCGACGAAGAAGTGCGCCGGCTGATCGAGGAGGGCGAAACCAACGCCCGCACCATCATCGCCGACAATCGTGATCAGTTCATCGCGATTGCCGAAGCGCTGCTCGAATTCGAGACGCTGACCGGCGACGAGTTGCGCGATCTCATGAACGGCAAGCCGCCGTCGCGCGACGCCTTCGACGATACGACTCCGAGCCGCGGTTCCGCCGTGCCCTCGGCCGGTTCGCGGGGCAAGGATGGCGCGCCCGAAGCCGAAGGCGGATACGAGCCTCAGCCGCAGTAAATACCCGGAGCCGCATGACGCCGTCATCGAAACCCCGCCATCGCGCGGGGTTTCGTGTTTGATTCTTTAGGGTTTCGACGGGCTCGGCGCAGAAATTGAGGCGACGCGATGATCGTCCACAAGGCCCGGTGATTGAAAATGGCGTTGTTGCACATTTGTGACGCAGGCCATGGACTTGAGCATGAAATTCTCTATTCCCGCCATTTTCTTGCTGTTTGGCAAAAAATTCATCCGGTCTGGTCAAATGTGATCAGGCGTATCGAAATCTTACGTAAATTTTTAGAGATTTGCCGGCGTCAGTTTGCCGCAAGGCCGAATTGTAATCATCCCCAACGTGCATAAACTACCTCCAACCTTGTTCAGTGGGAGGACAACATGGGGGAAACAATGCTCCGCATTGGTTTTTTGACGATCATTTCAGCGGCTCTGATGTCCGGCGCGGCCTATGCCGGCGGCATCGAGCGCAATGGTTATAATATCGATCTGCTTTTCGATCCCTCCAATATCGCCGTGGAGAGCACCGCGACCTATGTGTCGCCGCATCGGGAATACACCAATTCGCAGAATTTCAGCGGTATCGGCGGAACCGATCCCGACGTCCGCGACACCAAGGATTACTTCAGCGGCGCTGTCGGCGTGAAAGCGCGCGTGGTCGAAGGCGTCGACTGCCTGGTCGACTATTCGCAGCCCTGGGGCGCCCATTCGGCGCCCGGCTTGAATTGGACAGGATCCACGGAAAACGCCGAAACGAAAATCAACAGCGACAATTACGGCCTGACCTGCTCCTACAAATTCGACATGGGCAAAGGTCAGCTTCGCCTGATCGGCGGCGGTTTCTATCAGCAGGTCGACGGCTTCAAGGAAAGCCTGGTGACGCCTCCGGGACTGGTTCCGGGCTTTGACGGCACCGGCCGCCTGGAACTGGATTCGGACGGTTGGGGATGGCGCGCGGGCGTCGCCTACGAAATCCCGGAATACGCCTTCCGCGCGTCGTTGATCTACAACAGCGAAGTCAAGCTCGACGGCATCACCGGCACGCTGGACCTCTCGAACGTCTCGCCGATCCTGGTGCCCGGTCTGGGCGGCGCTGTCTGGGATGTGTACGGCTCGACCAAGATGCCGGATTCGCTCGAATTGGCGATTCAATCCGGCATCGCGCCCGATTGGCTCGCCTTCGGCAGCGTCAAGTGGACGGACTGGAGCCAGTTGCAGACGATCCCGTTCTATCTCGACGGCACCAATATCCAGGCCACCTCGCTCGACCTGTTCTATCGCGACGGCTGGACGGTCACCGGCGGCGTCGGCCACCAGTTCACCCAGAAATGGTCGGGCGCCGTGTCGGTGACCTGGGATCGCGGCACGTCGCAAGGTTACGGCTCGCAGACCGACACCTGGCTGTTCGGCGCCGGCGCCAATTTCGCGGCGACCAAGAATGTCGACATCAAGTTGTCCGGCGCCATCGGCTGGATGAAGTCCGGTTCGTCGGGCTCCTATGTCTATGACGGCGTCACCTACGGCGCGGACAACAGCTATGATTTCGGCTCCGACTTCGTCGGCGCGGTCTCGACCGGCATCAAGGTCAAGTTCTGATAGGATCCAGCGGCGGATCACGGAAAAAGCCCGGTCTCCTCGGCCGGGCTTTTTCACGTTAACATTCTGTTTGCGCGGGTGAGACAATTTGATGTGGCAGAACGCGATCTTTGTGGCATCTAGAACCCGACGAGAACTCAGCACTGGAATGAACATGACGAGACGTTATTTCGGCACCGACGGCATTCGCGGCCAGTCCAACAAATTTCCGATGACGCCGGATCTGGCCATGCGGGTCGGCATCGCCGCCGGCACGATCTTCCGGCGCGGCGGCCATCGCCACCGCGTTGTGATCGGCAAGGACACGCGCCTGTCGGGTTACATGCTGGAAAACGCGCTGGTGGCGGGCTTCACCGCCGCGGGCGTCGACGCCTTCGTCCTCGGCCCGATCCCGACGCCGGCGGTGGCCATGCTGACGCGCTCCTTGCGCTGCGATATCGGCGTGATGGTGTCGGCCTCGCACAATCCCTATCAGGACAACGGCATCAAGCTGTTCGGCCCGGACGGCTATAAATTGTCGGACGAGATCGAGGCGCAGATCGAGGCCTTGCTCGACAAGGACATCATTCCGCAACTGGCCGTATCCGACGCGATCGGCCGCGCCAAGCGCGTCGACGGCGTGCATGACCGCTATATCGAATTCGCCAAGCGCACTCTGCCGCGCGACGTGACGCTGAAGGGTCTGAGGGTCGCGATCGACTGCGCCAACGGCGCAGCCTACAAGGTCGCTCCCGCCGTGCTCTGGGAGCTCGGCGCGGAAGTGGTGACCATCGGCAACGAGCCGAACGGCGTCAATATCAACGACCAATGCGGCTCCACCCATCCGGATGCGCTGATCAGGAAGGTGCATGAGGTCAGGGCCGATATCGGCATCGCGCTCGATGGCGACGCAGACCGCGTCATCATCGTCGATGAGAAAGGCACCATCGTCGACGGCGACCAGCTGATGGCGCTGATCGGAGAGACCTGGGCCAATGACGGATTGTTGCGCGGCAACGGCATCGTCGCGACCATCATGTCGAATCTCGGCCTCGAGCGCTTCATGCAGCAGCGCGGCTTGCAGCTCGCCCGCACCAAGGTCGGCGACCGCTATGTCGTCGAGCATATGCGCCAGAACGATTTCAACGTCGGCGGCGAGCAGTCGGGCCATATCGTGCTGTCGGATTTCGGCACCACGGGCGACGGCCTGGTGGCGGCGCTGCAGGTATTGGCGGCGGTGCGCCGTCAGGGCAAGACGGTGAGCGAGGTCTGCCGCCGTTTCGAGCCGGCTCCGCAACTGCTCAAGAATGTCCGCTACGAAGGCGGCAAGCCGCTCGAAGATCCGATCGTCCGGGAAGCCATCGCCGACGCCGAAAGCGAGCTCGCCGGCCGCGGCCGACTGGTGATCCGCCCCTCCGGCACCGAGCCTCTGATCCGCGTCATGGCGGAAGGCGACGATGAAAATCAGCTGAAGCGAATCGTCGACGGTCTGATCGACCTGATCGGCGGCGTGAAGAACGCCGCCTGAAAGATCATTTTCCGGAAAAACTTTGAAATCCCGGTCGGTTTCGGCCGGGATTTTTGCATTTGAGAGATTGCTTTCGAAGCGTCATGGTAAAGAAGCGTGGTTAAGCGCTATTTAACCTTTGCCATTCATTATCCAACCACAGCACCTTCCCGAGGTCCCATGGGCCGGACCGGGTTATCTGGAGTTTGGATCATGAAAAGACTTTTGACTTCCGCAGCCCTGATGTTGGCCATGGCCGGCGCCGCATCGGCGGCAGACCTCTATACTCCCGAGCCTCAGCCGGCCCCGTATGAGCCGGCTCCGGTCGTGGAGACCAGCGGCTGGTATATTCGCGGCGACGCCTCCTATGACGTCATGAACCTGCGCGGCGCCAAGTTCTACCAGGGCGGCAGCTCGCGTCGCATGGTGGACTTCCATGAATCCGACATCGACAATACCGGAAATATCGGCGTCGGCGTCGGTTACCAGGTCAACGATCACTTCCGCGTCGACACCACGTTCGACTATCTGTTCTCGGCCGATTTCCGTGGTTCGACCACCGGCGGCGGCTCCGATTTCGGCGCTTGCACCGACACCTGCAAGTCGCGCGACGTCTCCGCCATGACCGCCTACAGCCTGATGGCCAACGCCTATGTCGATATCGGCCATTACGGCATGTTGACGCCGTATGTCGGCGCCGGCCTCGGCGGCACCTATGTCAAGTGGGACGACCTCAAGAACACCGCCTGCAGCGCCACCAATCCGGAACTGTGCGACGACACGGTCAGCCATAAGGGCAAAGGCAGCTGGCGTTTGACCTATGGCCTGATGCTCGGCACCGCCATCGACATCAACTGCAATCTCAAGGCCGATGTCGGCTATCGCTATCGCCGCGTCGATGACGGCGACATGTTCGGCTACAAGTCCAATGGCGGTCCTGGCAAGGACAAGGGCTTCGACATTCATGAAGCCCGCGCCGGCGTTCGCTACGCCTTCGGCGGCTGCGCCGAGCAGGCCTACCTGCCCCCGGCCGATATGCCGCAGCAGGAACAGCCGGTTTTCAAGTAAGATCCCGCCACTTTCTGCAAAGCCGCCCTCCGGGGCGGCTTTCGTGTTTCAGCTCCATTCTCGTCACGACGGCGGGGACGATCGAGGGAGACCGCCGCATGGCCGATCCGTTCACCCATGGCTATCCGTTCAACCCTTCCTACGGCTACAGCCTGGCGGATTTGCGCGCGGTGGCCGCGCCCCCCGAGCCGGACGGGTTCGACCTTTTCTGGCGCGATCGCCACCAGCGCGCCCTGAGCGTCGATCCAGAACCCGCTCCGTCGAAAAGCGCCGCCTCTCACCCGGATTGGACGATCCTCGATATTCGCTTCCGCTCGACCGGCGGTTTCGAGCTCGGTGGGTGGCTTTGCGCGCCGAAGCGAGGCCCTGTGAAGCGCGGTCTGGTGATCGGCCATGGTTATGGCGGCCGCGACGCCCCGGACCTGGATTTTCCGGTCGAGGACGCAGTGTTGTTGTTTCCCTGCTTGAGAGGATTGTCGCGCAGCGCCAAACCGCCGATCTCCACCGATCCCAATTGGCATGTGCTGCACGATATCGATGATCGCGACGCCTATATCATCGGCGGCTGCGTGGATGATGTCTGGGTTTCGGTGACGGTTCTATTGCAACTCTATCCCTGGCTCGACGGACATATCGGCTATAGCGGCATCAGTCTCGGCGGCGGTGTCGGGAGTTTCGCGCTCGCTTTCGATCCGCGCTTGACCCGGGGCCAGATCGAGGTTCCGACCTTCGGCGCCCAGCCGCTTCGCCTGAGCCTGCCGAGCATTGGCAGCGCGCAAGGGCTACAGGTCTATGCCGCAGACCATCCGAACGTCGCGGACACCCTGACCTATTTCGACGCCGCCTCGGCCGCCCGACACATCGCGCAGCCGACGCTCTGCGCAGTGGCGCTTTTCGACCCTGCCGTCGCGCCGCCGTGTCAGTTCGCAATCGCCAATTCGTTGCAGAACGATCATGAAATCTTCATCCTCAAGGCCGGGCATTTCGATTATCCTGAGGCGCAAGAGGAGCATGGGAGGCTCCGCGACACGATCGGACGGTTTTTCGGGGACCTATGAACCGGGAATATCATCGTTGGCATAGTCCGCGTCTCGGGCGCGACATGGAGTTGCTGATCTTCGGCCATGCCGGCGCGAAGGCCCTGATGTTTCCGACCCGCGAAGGGCGCTTCTGGGAGTATGATCAACTCGGCGTCGTCACAAGTCTCGCCGACAAGATCGAGGCGGGACATATCCAGCTCTATTGTGTCGAAGGGCTGGCGCAGGAAACTTTTTATGATCGGTCCCGCTCGCCGGGCGACAGGCTTCGCCGCTATCACGCCTTCGAAGATTATGTTCTCAACGAAGTGATGCAACTGATGGCGGTTCGCAACGGCCATGATTGCACCATGGCGGTGGGCTGCAGCCTCGGCGCCTTTCAGGCGGCGAGCCTGGCTTTCCGTCATCCCCAGTATTTTCGAAAGTTGGTCCTGCTGTCGGGCCGCTATGACCTGACGCTTAAGGTCGAAAGCTTCGGCGATCTGTTCGAAGGATATTACGACGACGGCGTCTATTACCTCAACCCGTCGCATTTCCTGCCGGGGCTGGAATGCGAATGGCGGCTCGAATGCCTGAGGCGAATGGACATCGTGCTCGCGATCGGCCGAGACGATCCATTCCTCGACAACAACAGGCATTTGAGCCGGGTATTGTGGGAGAAGGGGGTCGGTCACCAGATTCAGATCTGGGATGGACGCGCCCATCGCGGCAGCGCCTGGCGAAGAATGGCGCCGCTCTATGTCTGACGCGGTCCGGACGGCGACAACCGCCCGGACCGTAGAGATCAGTTGACCGGATGCAGCGTCACGGTCGCGCCGGCGGCGGCGACGTTGAGGCCGAGCTGGCCCTCGACGCTGACCGGCTGAAGCTGGATCGAGCCTTCGGTGCCGCCGAGCAGCACATTGGCGCCAATGCCGGCGCCCACCGTCGCTTCCGCGGCCGCGCCGACATAGGTGCCGCCGAGCGAGCCGCGATGATAACCTGCGGTGGGAGCGAATACGGCCCAGACCATCTTGCCGCGCGTCGTGTAGCCGACATCGATGCCGAGCTTCTTCACATAACCGCTATAGCTGTCGCTGCGGGCGCCGCGCGCCGAGCGGAAGGAGCAATCGAGCTCCTTGGCCGAGCCGATCAGGAAGCCTGCGCCCGAGCCGACGTCGCAAGAGAGATAGCCGATCTTGACGCCGCCATGATAATCGCTTTCGGCCTGAACCTGCGGCGCCTCGTCATAGGCGGTCATATCGGCGGCGCGCGCCAGGCCCGCGGCGGAGGAAACCGCGGCCAAAGCCGCGACCGTCGTGAGGATTTTCTTCATCATCGTCATTCTCCTCTGAGCGGGCGCCGATCATCGGCGCCGCTTCAGCCTGTCAAAAACCGTTGTTCCGCCGAAGCGGACGCTGGTCAAACGTTCCAGCAGGCGGATCGTTCGATCTTCATTGGGACTTTTCCGAGGCGGGCGATCGAACCTTACCAAAACGTGAAGCGGCATGCTTAACGGCGTCTTAACCACTCGGCGGCATAGTTAACCACAAATCGCACTTTTGCCGTCCGTCGGCCGTCGGGAGACAGTCCATGTCCGTTGCTTTTCGCCTCGCTTTCGCGTCCCTGCTGATCGCATCCGCCACCACTCAGGCGCTGGCCGTGGACCTGCCGCCGATGGTCGACGCGCCGGAGATCGACGGCCCGATCTCCGACCCCGCCGGCTGGTATTTCCGCGGCGACATCGGCTACAATCTGAAGCTGGACGCCGGCGATCCGACCTATAAGACCTATGACGCGACGACGCAGACATCCACCACCAGCGGCTTCGACAGGAGCCGCATGGATCGGGACGCCACCTTCTCCACGGGCGTCGGTTACCAGTTCAACGATTTCCTGCGCAGCGACGTGACGCTCGATTATTTCAAGGCGACGCATAACGGCAAGACCGGCTGGAGCCAGTGCACCGTCGCCAATGAAAGCGCCACCGGCTATTGCCGTTACGATTCTCAATCCGTCTCGGCGCTGTCGACGCTCGCCAACGCCTATGTCGACCTCGGCACCTATTGGGGCCTGACGCCCTATGCCGGCGCCGGCGCCGGCGTTAGCTATGTCAAATGGTCGGACGTTTCGGGCAAGCGCGGTTGCGCCTATGCCGACAAATCCGATTGCGGCGGTCTCGACTACTCGCATTCCAAGGAAAACGGCGAGGAAAGCTGGCGCTTCACCTATGCCCTGATGGCCGGCGCATCCTACGACATCACCGACCGGATGAAGCTCGATCTCGGCTACCGCTTCTCCCAGATCGGCAGCGGCGACATGTTCTCCTTCAACGACCATGACGAGTTCAACGGGGCGTTTGGAACCAAGGGCAAAGATGATGGCTTCACGCGGCACGAGATCCGCATGGGCGTGCGCGTCACCGGCTGGTAAGCCCGCGGCAAATACGAGTATCTTCACCGGCCGGAGTAAACTTCGGCCGGTTTCCTATTTCATCGACGACCCATTCCAAAAAAGACAAAAACGTTCTGAAAAACGACTTGACCCGACTCTGCCGCTCCCATAAACACGGCGGCGGGACACCTCTCCCCAACGAGAGGCCATATACCTGGAAGGGTAGTTTATCATGGTAGAACTCGCCGCGCCGGCATTGCGCCCGGCAAATTCGCATTTCTCCTCCGGCCCCTGCTCGAAGCGTCCGAACTGGTCGCTCGCCGCGCTCCAAGATGCAGCGCTGGGCCGCTCACATCGCTCCAAGCTCGGCAAGAACAAGCTCAAGCAGGCGATCGATCTCACCCGCGAAATTCTCGACGTGCCCGCCGATTATCGCATCGGCATCGTGCCCGCGTCCGACACCGGCGCAGTTGAAATGGCGCTCTGGTCGCTGCTGGGCGCGCGCGGCGTCGACATGGTCGCCTGGGAAAGCTTCGGCTCCGGCTGGGTCTCCGACGTCGTCAAGGAACTGAAGCTCGCCGACGTCCGCAAGTTCACCGCCGATTACGGCAAACTTCCCGACCTTTCCGCCATCGATTTCGATCGCGACGTGGTCTTCACCTGGAACGGCACGACCTCGGGCGTGCGCGTCGCCAATGGCGACTTCATCCCGGCCGACCGCCAGGGCCTGACGATCTGCGACGCCACTTCGGCGGCGTTCGCGCAGAACCTCGATTTCACTAAACTCGACGTCGTCACCTACTCCTGGCAGAAAGTGCTGGGCGGCGAGGGCGCGCATGGCGTGATCATCCTCAGCCCGCGGGCCGTGGCGCGTCTCGAAAGCTATGAGCCGGCCTGGCCGCTGCCGAAGATCTTCCGCATGACCAAGGGCGGCAAGCTGATCGAAGGCATCTTTCAGGGCGAGACGATCAACACGCCCTCCATGCTCTGCGTCGAAGACTATATCGACGCGCTGCTCTGGGCGAAGGAACTCGGCGGCCTGAAGGCGCTGATGGCGCGGGCAGACGCCAACGCCCGGGTGATCTTCGACTTCTGCGACGCCAATCCCTGGCTCGCCAATCTCGCCGAAAAGGCCGAGACGCGTTCGAACACCTCCGTCTGCCTGAAGATCGTCGACCCGGCCGTGACCGCGCTCGACGCGGCCGGCCAGGCGGATTTCGCCAAGGGTGTGGTTGCGACGCTCGAAAAGGAAGGCGTGGCCGTCGATATCGGCGCCTATCGCGACGCTCCCTCGGGCCTGCGCATCTGGTGCGGCGCGACCATCGAAACCGCCGATCTCGAAGCGCTGATGCCCTGGCTGAGCTTTGCTTTTGAAAAGCAGAAGTCCGGGCTCGCCGCCAAAGCGGCCTGATTTCTTCGTCTTCCGCGCCTCGATCGCGGAAGACGCGCCTATCCCAGACATTTCCCTTATTCGCTTTTGAGGAGCCCAGACCATGGCGCCACGCGTTCTCGTATCCGACGAACTCTCGGAAACCGCCGTCCAGATCTTCCGTGATCGCGGCATCGACGTCGATTTCCAGCCGAAGCTCGGCAAGGACAAGGAAAAGCTCGCCGAGATCATCGGCAATTATGACGGCCTCGCCATCCGATCGGCCACCAAGGTCACCGAGAAGCTGATCGCGGCGGCGACCAATCTCAAGGTGGTCGGCCGCGCCGGCATCGGCGTCGACAATGTCGATATTCCCGCCGCCTCCAAGCGCGGCGTCATCGTGATGAACACGCCTTTCGGCAATTCGATCACCACCGCCGAACACGCGATTGCGCTGATGTTCGCCGTCGCCCGCCAGATCCCCTCCGCCGACGCCTCCACCCAGGCCGGCAAGTGGGAAAAGTCCAAATTCATGGGCGTCGAAATCACCGGCAAGACGCTCGGCGTCATCGGAGCCGGCAATATCGGCTCCATCGTCTGCGCCCGCGCGCTCGGCCTCAAAATGCGCGTGATCGCCTATGACCCCTTCCTGTCGGCCGAACGGGCGCAGGAAATGGGCGTCACCAAGGTCGAGCTCGACGATCTCCTGGCGCAGGCCGATTTCATCACGCTGCATGTGCCGATGACCGACAAGACGCGCGGCATCCTCAACAAAGACGCGATTGCCAAGACCAAGCCCGGCGTGCGCATCGTCAACTGCGCCCGCGGTGGTCTTGTGGATGAAGCGGCATTGGCCGAAGCGCTGAAGTCCGGTCACGTCGCCGGCGCCGGCTTCGACGTGTTCGAGGTCGAGCCCGCCACCGAAAGCCCGCTGTTCGGCCTGCCGAATGTCGTCTGCACGCCGCATCTCGGCGCCTCCACGACGGAAGCGCAGGAAAATGTGGCGCTGCAGGTGGCCGAGCAGATGTCCGACTATCTGGTGAAGGGCGCCGTCTCCAACGCCATCAACATGCCGTCGATCACCGCCGAGGAAGCGCCGATCCTGAAGCCGTTCATCCGGCTCGCCGACGTGCTCGGCGCCTTTGTCGGCCAGGTCACCGACACCGCCATCAAGGAAATCGAAATCCTCTATGACGGTTCGACCGCGTCGATGAACACCAAGGCGCTGACCTCCGCGCTGCTCGCGGGCCTGATCCGCAGCCAGGTGGCCGACGTCAACATGGTTTCGGCGCCGATCATGATCAAGGAAAAGGGCGTGATCCTCTCGGAGGTCAAGCGCGACAAGTCGGGCGTCTATGACGGCTATATCAAGCTGACCGTCACCACCGACAAGAACACCCGTTCGGTGGCCGGCACGGTGTTTTCGGACGGAAAGCCGCGCTTCATACAGATCAAGGGCATCAACATGGACGCCGATGTCGGCGCCAATATGGTCTATATCTCCAACACCGACGTGCCCGGCATGATCGGTTTCATGGGCACCACGCTCGGCGCAGCCGGCGTCAACATCGCCAACTTCCAGCTCGGCCGCGACAAGCAGGGCGGCGACGCCATCGCGCTGCTCTATGTCGACGAGCCGCTCAAGGATGATGTGATCGCCAAGCTGACCGCCAACGAGGCGATCCGCCAGGTGAAGCCGCTCGTGTTCAACGTCGACTGATCCCGGTGATCGGCATCGAGGATGAAAGGGCGCGGCGCACACCGCGCCCTTTGTCTTTGGCGGGCTGATCAGGCCGTCGCGAGGGTCGCCCAGGCGCCGCCGGTCCAGACCTTCAACGCCGACGTTTCGACGAACCAGGCCAGCCATCCCGGGCGGGGCGTGTGGAAGATCCAGGCGCCGCTTTCGCGAGCTGCGATCGAGCCGCCTCGTCCGGACCAGTCGCCCGACGCCGGGGTCGATACCCAGTAGCAGTCGCCATCTGCGGGGGAGGGGGGAGGCGAGCCGCGTGTATCCCGGATCGCGAGGTGGACGATCGCGTCGAGCGCCTGCAGGGCTTCGTTGTGGGTGATGTGTTTCTGCGCCTGCGACGACAGGATGTAGGGCAGGTCAAGACGCGTGGTCTTCTCGGTCATGGGAAAATCCTAACTTCGGGTTAACGGGGGAATAGCCGTTCCATGCTAGGACAGGTTCGAGGGAGGGGGACGCGCCGGCGAGGACAAATCGAGCCAAAACGAAAAAGACCGGGACGAACCCGGTCTTTTCGAAACTCAACCGCCAGATATCAGTGGCGATACTGCTGGATGCGCGTGGTGCGCAGTCCGGCGAGACCATGTTCGGAAATGGAGCTTTGCCAGGACAGGAACTCTTCCACCGTCAGAGTATAGCGTTCACAGGCTTCTTCAAGGCTCAACAGGCCGCCGCGCACGGCTGCGACCACTTCCGCCTTGCGACGGATAACCCAGCGACGAGTATTGGAAGGCGGCAAATCCGCGATCGTCAACGGGCTGCCATCGGGTCCGATGACATATTTAACTCTTGGACGTATTGCTTCGGTCATTGGACTCTCTACACAAACAAAGACCATATGGGCGGTACTCTAGGACCCCACCTTTAAAATTTGCCTAAACGCTCCGGAAAAAATTTATGAAAAGCTCTGTTAAATCAGTCCGCTTGCGGGCAAGGCGCATGAAAAGCCCGCACATCTCGGCTTGTTGGCGCCTTATTTAGTTCCTATATCGCCCGCGAAATTCATGTTAAACAGGGCATTCAAGCCCAGCGACAGCCTTTTCAGTGCAAGAGTAAAGACCGTGAACAGCCTCGATTTCGATAAGCGTCCCGAAGACACCCGCGTGGTCGTCGCCATGTCCGGCGGCGTCGATTCGTCCGTCGTGGCCGGGCTTCTGGCGCGAGAGGGATATGAGGTCATCGGCATCACGCTGCAGTTGTACGATCATGGCGCCGCCGTGCATCGGGCCGGCTCCTGCTGCGCGGGCCAGGATATCGACGATGCGCGCCGCGTCTGCGAAACGCTCGGCATTCCCCATTACGTGCTGGATTACGAGCGCCGCTTCAAGGAAACGGTGATCAATCCCTTCGCCGAAAGCTATGTCGCCGGCGAAACGCCGATCCCCTGCGTGGCCTGCAACCAGACGGTCAAATTCGCCGACCTCCTGATCACCGCCAAGGAACTGGGCGCCGACGCGCTCGCCACCGGCCATTATATCCGCTCCGGCGCCAATCCCTCGGCCGACAACCCCGCCCGGCGGGCGCTGTATCGTCCGACGGATGCGGAGCGCGACCAGAGCTATTTCCTGTTCGCCACCACGCAGGAGCAGATCGATTATTTGCGCTTTCCGCTCGGCGGCATGGCGAAGGCGGATGTGCGGGCGCTTGCCTCCGAGATGGGGCTGGTCGTTGCCGCCAAGGCCGACAGCCAGGATATCTGCTTCGTGCCGCAGGGGCGCTACAGCGACCTGATCACCAAATTACGTCCGGACGCCAAGCTCGGCGGCGACATCGTCCATCTCGACGGACGGGTGCTCGGCCAGCATGACGGCATCCTGCACTACACGATCGGCCAGCGTCGCGGCATCGGCGTCGCCACCGGCGAGCCGCTCTATGTCGTCCATCTCGACGCGCGCAGCAAGCGGGTGATCGTGGGTCCCAAGGAAGCGTTGGACACCAGGCGCATCTATCTGCGCGACATGAACTGGCTGGGAGACGCCTCCCTGACCGAGATGGTCGGCGACGGCTTCGAATGTTTCGCCAAGGTGCGTTCGACGCGCCCGCCGAAGCCCGCGACGCTGCATGTCGACGCCACCGGCGTCTATGTCGACCTGCATGACGGGGAGCCGGGGCTTGCGCCCGGCCAGGCTTGCGCGCTCTATTCCGCGCCCGGCGAAGACGCGCGCGTCTATGGCGGCGGCTTCATCGACCGATCGGAAAAAGACGCGTCGTCGGAAGCGTTGCTGAAGCGACTGCTGCAATCGGCCCAGGCCGCCTGAGCCTTGAATCGAAAAGGCTTTTTCAGGTTTTTTCGACCTTCCGGCAGAAAGTGGCCGAAGGCGCTTGACAGGGGCGGAACCCGCTTCTATAAGCCGCGCCACGACGACGGGCAAAGCTCGAAGTCGCGTGTGGCGGGGTAGCTCAGGTGGTGAGAGCGTGGGATTCATAACCCCAAGGTCGGCGGTTCAAGTCCGCCCTCCGCTACCAAACATTTCTAGAACGAGATAAGCCGGATGCGTTTGCTCCGGCTTTTTTGTTGCACGACAGTCGCCTCGGCAAGGCTCTTGCCATCACCGGCGCACGTGTTTGGGGGCTATGATCAGGGTTTGCCGCGTGATTTCCTGCTTGAGCAGCGATGTGTGATCGGCAAGAACCTCCTTGAGCGCATCCCAAGCTTCTTGCTCGCGCAGTCGAGCGCCCTCATCCGCCAGCAGCCTGATATTTTTCGACGACACAATGCGAGCGAGATCGCCAAAGGTCGCAATTCTGCTGGGCAGTCTTATCGGCGCTATTTTCAAGACCGCGCATGCCAAAACCGCTGATGTTATCGCCAGCCACCATGAGTAGCCTGAAACAAGAATAGTGATTGGGGCCGCGATCATCAGGACCAGTGCGGCGTATCCCAAAAGTGGAAGTTCAAGGAATGGCGCTCTGAGATGGCAATCCTTTTCGATGATGCGGTGTATTTCTCTTGTCGGAATGGACGAAAGAACTGTGATCGGCGTGTGGGGCCTCAACTTCGTGCCTATACGAGGTTGTAACGCGCGGCGGAGCCGGAAAAACGTCATCGCTGTAGCGCAGCGCCCCTCGGCAGCGCCAGCCGGCAATTTCGCCGCGACTGCGTTGAAAAAATCGCCTACGGTTCGGACATGCTCGAGTTCAAATTCATTGAAGCGACATCCGAACGCCTCCTCCACGTCTTCAAGCAGTTCGCTTTCGTCGCCGTCGCCATACAATCCCATCGAATTTGTCATCGATGCGCTCCTTCGGATTGACACTATAGCGCTGGGCGTCTGGATTCCAAGCGCATCTGTATGTCCTCTTTGCTTTGGCCATAGTTCCGGACTTTCGCGCCGCATTAAGTTGTGATTGTTGCGGTCGCGCTAAGAAGAGCGGCTCGGCGGGATGCAGCTTGTTGTGGAATTTCCCTTGTCATTCATCCATATTTGAATAATCTATTCACTCATGAACTGAGTGAGCCGCTTCGGCGGGGGTGGAGGAGAGAATGCCTGAAATGATCGAGCCGCCGCTGGCGGGTCTCGTGGTCGTCGACATGAGCCAGTTTCTGTCGGGTCCTTATTGTTCGCTCAGACTGCTGGATCTCGGCGCGCGCGTGATCAAGATCGAGCGGCCGGATGGCGGCGATCTTTCGCGGCGGCTTTATCTCAGCGACACCGAGATCGGCGGCGATTCCACGATTTTCCATGCGATCAACCGGGGCAAGGAGAGTCTCGCCATCGACATGAAGAATCCTGCCGATCTCGACGCGCTGAAGGCGCTGATCGCCAAGGCCGATGTGGTGATCCAGAATTTCCGTCCGGGCGTGATCCAGCGTCTCGGTCTCGATTACGAGGCGGTGAAAGCGATCAATCCCGGCATCGTCTATGGCTCGATCTCGGGCTATGGCGAGGAGGGGCCCTGGGTGTCGCGTCCGGGGCAGGATCTGCTGGCGCAATCGCGCTCGGGCCTGATGTGGCTGAACGGCGATCATGACCAGGGGCCAGTGCCGTTTGGCCTGGCGGTCGGCGACATGCTGGCGGGGGCAGCGCTCTGCCAGGGACTGCTGGCGGCGCTGGTGCGGCGCGGGATTTCGGGCAAGGGCGCGCATGTCGAGACAAGCCTGCTCGAAGCGCTGGTGGATTTTCAGTTCGAAGTGCTGACCACCTATCTCAATGACGGCAGGCGCATGCCCAAGCGCTCCGGTTTCCGCAGCGCGCATGCCTATCTCTCCGCCCCCTATGGCGTCTATCCGGCGCAGAACGGCTATCTCGCGCTGGCGATGACGCCGATCGGCAAGATCGAGAAATTGCTCGACATTCCGGAACTCGCCGCCTTCAGCGACAATCCCTCCAGCTGGTTCACCGACCGCGACGATATCAAGAAGCTGATCGCGGCGCGGATCTCCACCGGCACGGTCGAGCAATGGTTGGCGCTTCTGGAGCCCGCCGACATCTGGTGCGCCAAGGTGCTGGACTGGGACGAATTGATGTCGCATGAAGGCTTCCAGACGCTCGACATGCTGCAGACGGTGACCCGCGAGGACGCCGTCTCCATACTCACCACCTCGTCGCCGCTCCGGGTCAACGGCCAGCGCCCGCATGGCGACCGCGCCGCCCCCCGGATCGGCGAACATTCGGACAGGATCCGCAAGGAGTTCAATCTATGACCATCACGCTCAAGGGCATGACCTGGAGCCATCCGCGCGGCTACGACCCGATGGTGGCGTCATCCGCACTCTATCTCCAGCAAAAGGGCGTGGAGATCGTCTGGGACAAGCGATCGCTGCAGGATTTCGAGTCCTTCCCGGTCGAGGAACTGGCCCGCGCCTATGACCTGATCGTCATCGATCATCCGCATGTCGGCCAGATCACCGCTGAAAACTGCCTCGCGGCCCTGGATATCGACGGACGCGAACAGGCGTTCGACGCCATGGCAAAGGCCTCGGTCGGCGAATCCTTCCGCAGTTATAATTGGCAGGGTCGGCAATGGGCCTTCCCGATCGACGCCGCCACCCAGGTCCAGGCCTTCCGAGAAGATCTCGCCGATGCGGTGGAGACGCTGGACGACGTCTTTGAACTGGCCGAGCAGGGCGGCGTGCTGCTGCCGCTCAAGCCGCCGCATTCGCTGATGACCTTCTACACGCTCTGCGCCAATATGATGAGCCCGTGCTCGACGGCCAAGGGCGACCTGATCGACGAGGAAACCGGGCTCGCCGCCTATACGGTGCTTTCCGAACTCGTCGCGCTGATCGAACCCGCCTGTTTCGACATGGACCCGATCGCGGTGTTCGAGAAGATGGCCGAGGCCGACAGCGTCATTGCCTGCGCGCCCTATATCTACGGCTATGTTTCCTATGCGCTCGACGGCTTCCGGCCCAACCCGCTGTCCTTCACCGATATTCCCGAAGCGGGCGTGATCGGCCCAGCGGGCTCGGCGCTCGGCGGCACCGGCATCGCCGTCTCCGCTTTTTCAGCCAATAAGGACGCCGCGATCGACTTCGCCTATTGGGTGGCGTCGGCCCAGATCCAGAAGGGCGTCTATGCCGCTTCCGGCGGCCAGCCCGGCCATGCCGACGCCTGGGAAGATGATGGCGTCAACGAAAGGACCTTCGGCTTTTACGCCAATACCCGCCCGACGCTGGAGGGAGCCTGGGTGCGGCCGCGGCACAATGGCTATATGCCGTTCCAGCATGCAGCGTCGGAGCGGATCAACAAGGGCCTGAAAGCGGGCGAGGACGGCAAAAGCGTGATCGCCGATCTCAACCGGATGTTCCGCGACAGCTTTCTCTAAAAAAAGCGCGCTACAATGACAAAGCCGCCGCGAGTAATGTTCGCGGCGGCTTTGCTGTCTGTTGATCAGACGTCCGGGCGCTGACCCGAGCGATAGCGCACTGTCTGGATATGCTCGCAATAGAGCACGAGTTCGCCTTCGCTCTTGAACACTTCATAGGAGGCGCGGATCAGGCCGAGCTGGTCATATTTCGGCTCTTTGCCGAGATTGGTGCGGATCGTGTAGATCGTGTCGCCGATGAAGACAGGCTTGATGAAGCGCAGGCGGTCATAGCCATAGGAAAAGGCGTTGACGCAGTTGGTCGCCACCAGGCCCAGGCCGGCCGAGAAGACGAAGGCGCCGGCGATCAGCCGCTTGCCGAACATGCCCTCGGTCTCGGCGAAGATCTGGTCGCCGACATAAGGGTGCATGTCGAGCACCAGCGCGTTGAACTGCATGGACTCGCCTTCGGATATCGTTCGCCTCAGCGAGCGGATCTTGTGGCCGATCTCGAAATCCTCGTAGAACCAGTTCTCGGCATTCCAGACCGGCAGATCGGCGTGATCGGCCGGCATGGTGCGGGGATGGGTGCTTTCAACGCCGACGGTGGGGGAGGCCATGACCTCAGGCTCCCAGCCGCCAGATGCGCCGTGCATTGCCGCTCAACAGTTTGGCCTTGTCCTCGGCGCTGACGCCTTCCAGCAGCGCATGCGTCGCAGCGACCCAGGTGGAGAGCGTTCCGGCCAGCGTGCAGACCGGCCAGTCGCTGCCCCAGACCATGCGGTCGAAGCCGAAACTGCCGATCGTGTGTTCGGCATAGGGTCTGATGTCGTCGAGCGTCCAGTTCCCGGTGTCGGTATAGGCGACGATGCCGGAGAGCTTGCCGGTGATGTTGGGGCGCTTGGCGATCTCGGTCATCTCAGTTCGCCAGAGATCATAGCCGCCCCCCTTGATGTCGGGCACGCCGCAATGATCAAGAATGAACTGGACATCGGGATTGAGATCGACGAGCGCCGCCGCCTTCTTCAATTGATGCGGCTTGACCACGAGGTCGAAGGTGAGGCCGGTCCCTTTGAGGCGGCTGATATTGTCGCGGAACACCGCGCCCTCGGAGAGTTCGTCCGGCATGACATGCAGCACGCGCCTGAAGCCCTTGATGACGGGGTTTTGGCGGGCGCGATCGAGATAGGCGGCGAAATCGGCACTCTCAGGCCGGCAGGCGGCGATGGCGCCGACCAGCAGCGAACCGTCGCGGGCGGCCACCGAGGCGACATAGTCGCTTTCCTTCTCGATATCCTCTTCCGCGACATCGACTTCCATATGCAACACGGCCTCGATGCCGAGCCGCCGGGCTTCGCGGGCATAGTCTTCATAGAGCGCATTGCGGTTCAAGGGACCTGCCTCGGCCAGCCACGGATAGGTCAGCGCCTGCTGGTCGACGATATGCAGATGGGTGTCGATGATCATGTCGTTCTCCTCCGCCGGCCTGGCCGGCTCCTCCCTCTGACCGGTGCTCGCTCAGTCGATTTCGAGACCGGCCGCTTTTGAAATCTCCCGGCTCGTTTCGAGCAGCAGCGCGATGGTCGCTTCCATGTCCGGCGCCTCGGCATTCTTGATCGGCACAAAAGGCGTGGTCAGCGCCGCGATGGCGCGGCCATCGACGCCGAGCACCGGCACCGACAGATTGGTGACCGAGGCCGTCTGCAGGCTGGGCATGATTTCATAACCGCGGGCGCGGACCGCCTCCAGCTTGGCGTCGAATTCCGGCGTCGTGTCGGCGCGGCCGCCATTGTCGGCATATTCCCTCAGCATCACCGCGCGCTCCTCGGACGTGCGGAAAGCGAGGATGATGTGACCCGAACCGGTGTCGATCATGTCGATATGGGCGCCGAGCCGCAGCGACAGACCCCAGTAACCCGGCGCTTCCTGCTGGGCGATGACCACGGCGGCGCCGCGATCGAAGACGACGAGGTGATTGGCCTGCCTGCTCTTTTCGGCGAGCTCGCGCATCAGCGGCGTGGCGTAGGAGACGAGGCGGCGGACGGGGGCATGCATATGGGCGAGCCCGAACAGCTTCAGCGACAGCGCATAGCGGTCGCCGTCGATGCGCGTCACATAGCCCCGCTTCACGAGACGGTCGAGCATGCGGTAATGTTCATTGGCGTTGCGGCCCATGCGCTTGGCGATTTCCGCTTGCGTCAGGCCGCCATCGACGCCGGCGAGCAGTTCGAGAATGTCGAGCCCCTTGTCGAGCGCGGGCGCCCGGTAACGGTCATCGTCTAAGGCTTCCTTGGCCAATGCATCCTCCAGAACAAGATGAGGTTTTGTAGACGACCGATGTGAGCTTGACAATATGTGAATAATCTCTTCATATGTGAATGACGCAAGGGAGGAGCATCATGAACAACCGGGAAGGGCTGGCGCGCGGATCCGCCGGATCGATCCATGACGTTTGACCCGAAAACGCTGTCGCAATCCTGGCCGCTGCCATCAAACCCCCGGCCGATCGTCACCTTCGGGGCGGGCTCGATCGTCGGCGACGCGCATTTTCCCGCCTATCGCAAGGCCGGTTTGCCGGTGGCCGGACTATATGATCCAGACCTCGCAAAAGCCAAGGCGCTGGCGGAAAAATGGGGCGTTGCGGCTTACGCTTCCGTGGAGGAAGCGGCTGGTGTCGACGGAGCCATTTTCGATCTCGCCACGCCGCCCGCCGCGCATCGCGCCGTGCTGGAGACGCTGCCGGAAGGCGCAGGTGTGCTGATCCAGAAGCCGATGGGCGCCGATCTCACTGCGGCCACCGAAATCCTCGACATCTGCCGTCGCCGTCACCTCAAGGCGGCGGTGAATTTCCAGTTGCGATTCGCGCCGATGATGCTGGCGCTGAAAGACGCGATCGCCAAGGGTTGGCTGGGCGAGGTGGTGGACTTCGACGCCTGGCTGGCGCTCGATACGCCTTGGTCGCTCTGGGCTTTCCTCAAGGGACTGCCGCGGATCGAGATCACCATGCACTCGATCCACTATCTCGACCTGATCCGGCAGCTGCTCGGCGATCCCCAGGGCGTTCACGCCAAGTCGATCGGCCATCCGAGCCATGAGATGGCGCAGACGCGGACCTCGGCGATCCTCGATTACGGCGATCGCGTGCGCTGCGCGCTCAGCATCAATCACGACCATCGTTTTGGGCGGAAGCATCAGGCCTGCGAGTTCCGTATCTCCGGTACGGAAGGCGCGGCTTACCTTCAACTCGGCGTCAATCTCAATTATCCCGAGGGCGAGCCCGATATTTTGGAGATCTACCCCAAGGGCGGCGACGGCTGGGTCAGCGTGCCGCTCGAGGGCAAATGGTTTCCGGACGCCTTTGTCGGCCGCATGGCCAATCTGCAGCGCTTCGTCGCGGGCGAGGATCATGAGCTCGTCAGCTCGGTCGAGGATGGCTGGCTGACCATGGCGCTGGTCGAGGCCGCCTATCAATCCTCCGCCGACCCCGCCACGCCCATAGCCGGGAGACCTTGATGGAACAGGAAATTTTCTTCGAAGACTATCAGCTCGGTCACGTCAGGCTTACCACCGGACGGACGATCACCGAGACGGATTTCGTCGTGCATGCCGGCCATACAGGCGATTTCTTTCCGCACCACATGGATGCGGAATTTGCGAAAACGCTGCCATTCGGCCAGCGCATCGCCCATGGCACGATGGTGTTTTCCATTGGTGTGGGGCTCACGGCGAGCCTTATCAATCCCGTTGCTTTCTCCTATGGTTATGACCGGCTGCGCTTCATCCGCCCCGTCTTTATCGGCGACACGATCAAGACGCGGGTGACGATCGCGGCCAAGGAGGATGATCCGAAGCGGAAGGATGCGGGCCGGGTGATCGAACGCTGCGAGGTGGTCAACCAGCGCGGGGAGGTCGTGCTCGCGGCCGATCATATTCTCATCGTCGAGCGGCGCGTGAAGACTGCTTGAGATGTTTCAGAGGGACAGAATTTGATGAGCGACTATGTGAAGGGCAAGAAGGCGGTCGTCACGGCGGCGGCGCAGGGCATCGGCCGGGCGACGGCGCTGGCGCTGGCGGCTGCGGGCGCCGAGGTGCTGGCGACGGATATCAACGAAACCGTGCTGAAAGAGCTCGAGGGCACAGCCGGCATCCGCACGCTGAAGCTCAATGTGCTCGATGACGCGGCGGTGAAGGCGGCGATTGCGGAAAACGGCCCGTTCGACATTCTCGTCAACAGCGCCGGCGTGGTGCATGGCGGCTCGATCATGGAGATGAAGGACGAGGATCTCGACTTCGCCATGGATCTCAACGTCAAATCGATGATCCGCATGATCCGCGCCGTGCTGCCGGCGATGCTGGAGAAGAAGGATGGCGCGATCGTCAATATCGGCTCGGTCGCCTCCTCCATCAAGGGCGTGCCCAATCGCTTCGCCTATGGCGTGACCAAGGCGGCCGTGATCGGCCTCACCAAGGCGGTGGCTGCCGATTATGTGGCGCAGGGCGTGCGCATCAACGTCATTTGCCCCGGCACGGTGGAAAGCCCGTCGCTGCAGGATCGCCTGCGCGCGCAGGGCGATTATGACGCGGCACGCGCCGCCTTCATCGCCCGCCAGCCGATCGGCCGCATCGGCACGCCGGAGGAAATCGCCGATCTCGCCGTCTATCTCGCCGGCGCCACCTACACGACCGGTCAGGCCTATGCCATTGATGGCGGCTGGACCATCTGACGACAGCAACAAGGGAATATTGACATGAAACTCATGCGCGTTGGCCCGCTCGGCGCCGAAAAGCCCGCGATCCTCGCCGCCGACGGCACGATCCGCGATCTCTCCGCCCATGTGGCCGATATCGCCGGCGCGGCGATCGGCCCCGAAGGCCTGGCCAAGATCGCCGCCATCGACACTTCGAGCCTGCCCGTGGTCGGCGAGGGAACCCGCATCGGCGCCTGCGTCGGCGGCACGGGCAAGTTCATCTGCATCGGCCTCAACTATTCCGACCACGCCGCCGAATCCGGCATGGCGGTGCCGTCCGAGCCGGTGATCTTCATGAAGGCCACCTCGGCCATCTGCGGCCCCAATGACGACGTGCTGATCCCGCGCGGCTCGGAGAAGACCGACTGGGAAGTCGAACTCGGTGTCATCATCGGCAAGACGGCGAAATATGTCTCCGAAGACGAGGCGCTGGATTATGTGGCCGGCTACGCCGTCTCGCACGACGTCTCCGAACGCGCCTTCCAGACCGAGCGCTCGGGCCAATGGACCAAAGGCAAGTCCTGCGACACGTTCGGCCCCACCGGCCCCTATCTCGTGACCAAGGACGAAGTGGCCGATCCGCAGAACCTGAAGATGTGGCTGAAGGTGAACGGCGAGACCATGCAGGACGGCACGTCCTCGACCATGGTCTACAATGTGAAATTCCTGGTCTCCTATCTCAGCCAGTTCATGAGCCTGCATCCCGGCGACATCATCTCCACCGGCACGCCTCCGGGCGTCGGCATGGGCATGAAGCCGCCGCGCTATCTCCGTGATGGCGACGTGGTGGAGCTCGGCATCGAGGGGCTGGGCAGCCAGAAGCAGACCTTCGTGCAGGATAAGTGAGGGGAGCGGGGGGCAAGCTACAGGCCTTGTGCCCGTGGCGCCCCCCTCTGTCCTGCCGGACATCTCCCCCTCAAGGGGGGAGATCGGCAGGCGGCCAGACCTTCGCCCAGCAATCGACGTCGAGATTTGGGGAAGCCATCGCCCCCATCCAATCTCCCCCCTTGAGGGGGAGATGTCCGGCAGGACAGAGGGGGGTAACGCCCACCCGTTGCCGCCAAAAGTAAATGACCACGAACATTTCGAACCAACAGAGGCATCCGTGACCAAGATCATCAGCCTGGAGACGCTCGATCTCCGTTTCCCGACCTCCCTCAGCCTCGACGGTTCGGATGCGATGAATCCGGATCCGGATTATTCGGCCGCCTATGTCATTCTCGGCACGGACGAGAGCGGGCTTGAAGGTCACGGCCTCACCTTCACCATCGGCCGCGGCAACGAGATCTGCTGCGCGGCGATCGAGGCCATGCGGCATCTGGTGGTGGGGCTCGATCTCGCCTGGATCAAGGAAAATCCAGGCCGCTTCTGGCGGCATGTGACCAGCGACAGCCAGCTGCGCTGGATCGGCCCGGACAAGGGCGCCATCCATCTCGCCACCGGCGCCGTGGTCAACGCCGTCTGGGATCTCCTCGCCAAGCAGGCCGGCAAACCGGTCTGGCGTCTCGTGGCCGAGATGAGCCCGGAAGAGATCGTCGACATCGTCGATTTCCGTTACATGACCGACGCCATCACCCGCGAGGAAGCGCTGGCCATCCTGCGCAAGGCCGAGCCCGGCAAGGCCGAGCGTATCGCCCGCCTCGAAGCCAAGGGCTATCCCTGCTACACGACCTCGGCCGGCTGGCTGGGCTACGACGACGACAAACTGCGCCGCCTCTGCAAGGAGGCGATCGACGCCGGCTTCAACCATATCAAGATGAAGGTCGGCCGCGATCTCGAAGACGATATCCGCCGCCTGACCATTGCGCGCGAAGTCATCGGCCCCGATCGCTATCTGATGATCGACGCCAACCAGGTGTGGGAAGTCGACCAGGCGATCGACTGGGTGAAGAAGCTCGCTTTCACCAAGCCTTTCTTCATCGAGGAGCCGACCAGCCCCGACGATGTGTTCGGCCACAAGAAGATCCGCGAGGCCATCGGCCCGGTGAAGGTGGCGACCGGCGAAATGTGCCAGAACCGCATCCTATTCAAGCAGATGATCGCCAATGGCGCGATCGACATCGTCCAGATCGACGCCTGCCGCATGGGCGGCCTCAACGAAGTGCTCGGCGTGCTGCTTATGGCCGCCAAATTCGGCCTCCCCGTCTGGCCGCATGCCGGCGGCGTCGGCCTGTGCGAATATGTCCAGCATCTGTCGATGATCGACTATGTCGCGGTGTCAGGCGAAATCGACGGCCGGGTGATCGAATTCGTCGATCATCTGCATGAGCATTTTCTCGAGCCCTGCGTGATCGAGGATGCCGCTTATATGCCGCCCAAGGCTGCGGGGTTTTCGATTGAGATGAAGAAGGAAAGCCGGGACGAGTATCGGTTCAGGGGGTGATGTTTGGGGGGAGGGTGAGCCGGTCGAGGGGCCGGCTCTTTGCAGTTCTCATCTTATTAGCGAGAGGTGATCCGCACCCTGTATTCCGGCCCCTCGTCCCCATACTTGACGGCGCCATCGAGCAGGATCATATAGGGATCGCTCAGGCGTTCGAGTGGCGAGGACTGGTGTTTAAACTCGCAGCGGCAATTCGGGCATTTTGGGTTCGCGCCGGGCGTGAACCAGCCTCCGCATTCGCATTCTGGCAGCGTCGACGCAATCCGCTCCAAGATCTCCGGGCTGTCATCGTTCCAACTGATTTTCTGGTCCTTCAAGCGAAGAATGACATTACTGCAATCGGAGCAGTAGAAATGCGGGCACGACTGGCTCATTCCGGACGATCTCCAGACCGGTGTGTCGGTCTTGCAGCTATCGCACCTGAGTTTTCCGAATTGTACATAGTTAACTGTTTTCATTAAGAATTTCCACAAGGCTGATTCGTGTAACGACAAATCAATTCCACTCCGAAAGCGGGGAACAGGGCTGAACTCATGTTGGCTATGTAAGGCAAAATTACAAAGGTTAGCGGCAATGTCAGGTAGAGGAGCTACTCTTCGATCGTGTTGCAACCAGTCCAATGACGCAGCCCACCGCGATGACAAACCAAATTACCAACAAAAACGCGATGATTGGGAGAAAGCCCATCGCGATGAGCGCGCCTTGTGGCGCGTCAACGCCTCCCAATCCCCACGTCAATAAACCGAATAAACTTACGATCAGTCCCCAACACACAATCGTCGAAATTTTCAACAAGCGCTTTATCGGTCGTCTCACAAGGTTTGGCTCACTCAACACATCACCTCAGCGTTTTTCGTCTCTACCGGTTTAACACGAGCCTGCAATCGCTGCACGTCCCCGTGTCGGCGAGAGCAATCGGCATCGCGCCATCTAAAGGCGAAGCGGTCTGAACTCTCTTCCGCCGCATTCAAACAATTGATCCCCCCATTCCCCTCAAGCAATGGATCACGCCCCCTTCCTCCCGTAGCATCGGCCACATCCCCACCGCTCCGGACCCCGCCATGCCCCTTCTAAACGCCGATCTCCTCCATCCCATCACGCTGCCGGATGGGACCGTCTATCGCGACACCGTGCATCTGAAACAGGCGATCGACCATCCGCGCATCGAGGCGGGCGAGTACAGCTATTTCACCCATTCGGGCCGCGTGGAGGAGACGGCGGGGATTTTGGCGCCTTATCTCGGGCCCGGCTGCCGGGAGCGGCTGGTGATCGGCAAATTCGTGCAGATCGCGCGGGGCAGTTATTTCATCACCAGTTCCGCCAATCACCCGATGACTGGCGTCACCGCCTATCCCTTCCGCATCTTCAAGCCGGAAACCTTTGGCTACAAGGATCTGCCGGTCAGGGACACAGTGGTGGGCCACGATGTCTGGATCGGCCATGAGGCGGCCGTTATGCCGGGGGTGCGGATCGGACCGGGCGCGATCATCGCGGCTCGCGCCGTGGTGAAGCGGGATGTGCCCGCCTACGCCGTCGTCGGCGGCAATCCGGCCGGGATCATCCGCATGCGCTACCCCGACGATGTGATCGCTGACCTCCTCGACATCGCCTGGTGGGACTGGCCGCTCGACAAGATCGAGGCCAATCTGCCGCATCTCGAAAGCGGGGATATCGCGGCGCTGAAGCGGGCGTGAGGGATCTTCGCCTTCCAGCTCCTACGCCGTAACCTTGCGCGGCCTGCCGCCCTTCCGGCCGTTTTCGCGCGCCGCCGCGGTTTTTGCGGCGGAGCGAGTCTTGCCGCCGGCGGCGCCGAGTTGGGCGGCCATCCAGGTTTTCGAGCCGAACAGGCCCTGCAGAAGCGCCGGCACATAGAGATCTGTGTCGAGACGCGGCCAATGCAGGCCGAGGCCGGAGGGGCTGAGTTCGATGTCGGCGAGATCGTCTGCCGAGGCCTCGCCGAGCCCTTCCGCCAGATGCGGGGGGAAGGCGAGTTCGACGCCCGTGTCGAGCGCGATCACAATGCGGCCAGCGCGCTGGTCATAGCGGGCCGAGGCGGCCGCGCCCGTGCGCCTTGTCTCGGCCATGCGCGCTTCCGCTTGTCGAATGGTCTCTTCAGAAATGGCCATGAAACACGCTCCACTGGTTGCAAAGATCCGACAGGATCGTCTCAAGCATTGTCTCGATGCGGTTCAGATCCCCTGATTTGAATCCGAAAGATTCCTGCAGGATCGGCGGCCCGTCGGGGCAATGTAAGATGAACACCGCTTCGCCGCCCGCGCCCATCACATGGACATGAGCGGGTCGGTGATCATTGGGATAGATGACCACGCGCAATCCATCAAAGCGAAACACGGTCGGCATGAGGCACTCTACCAAAACCCAAGCGGTTTGGAAAGCGGTCGTCTGCCCACAAAAAAACCGGGGCGTTTCCGCCCCGGTCCGTGAAGTCCCAGTTTGGCGCTGATTACTTCTGCCAGCTCTTGACCAGTTCGTCATAGTTGACGGTCATCGGCTTTTCTTTTTCGTTCTCGATCTTCAGCTGCGGAGCGAGATGGCCGTTCTTCACGGCGTCGGCGTTCCAGTAGGCGAGATCATGCTCCTCGGCGAGCTTCGGACCCATTTCACCCTGCACGCCGGCGCGTTCCAGGCGGCTCAGCACCTTTTCCTGTTCGGCGCAGAGCGAATCCATGGCTTCCTGCGCGGTCTTGGCGCCGGAGGCTGCGTCGCCGATCGCCTGCCACCACAACTGGGCCAGCTTCGGATAGTCCGGAACGTTGGTGCCGGTCGGCGACCACTGCACGCGGGCCGGCGAGCGATAGAACTCGATCAGGCCGCCGAGCTTCGGCGCGCGGTCCGTGAAGCTCTTGTGCTGGATGGTCGATTCGCGGATCAGCGTCAGGCCGACATGGCTCTTCTTGACGTCCACGGTCTTGGAGGTGACGAACTGCGCATAGAGCCAGGCGGCCTTGGCGCGATCGTCGGGCGTGGACTTCAGAAGCGTCCAGGAACCCACGTCCTGATAGCCGAGCTTCATGCCGTCCTTCCAGTAGACGCCATGCGGCGACGGGGCGAAACGCCACTTCGGC
This sequence comes from Rhizobium sp. TRM95796, assembly GCF_025779995.1. Lineage (NCBI taxonomy): Bacteria > Pseudomonadati > Pseudomonadota > Alphaproteobacteria > Hyphomicrobiales > Rhizobiaceae > Rhizobium > Rhizobium sp. TRM95796. Next base: position 361,775 of record NZ_JAOXHE010000004.1, read on the forward strand.
GTGCCGTCCTCGTTGACCACCGGCAGGCCGTCCTTGACCATGTCGGCGGTAAAGGCGGTGTACATGAACATCTGCTGGGCGATTTCGCCCTGGGCCGGCACCGGGCCGGATTCCGAGAAGGTCATGCCCTGAGCGGCGGCCGGCGCATAGGCCTTCAGCCAGTCGAGGTATTTCTGGATGGCGTAGACCGAAGCCGGGCCGTTGGTGTCGCCGCCACGAGCGACGCAGGAGCCGACCGGCTGGGACTTTTCGTTGACCTTGATGCCCCATTCGTCGACCGGCAGACCGTTCGGCAGGCCCTTGTCGCCATTGCCGGCCATCGACAGCCAGGCGTCGGTGAAGCGCCAGCCGAGCGAGGGGTCCTTCTTGCCGTAGTCCATGTGGCCATAGACCTTCTTGCCGTCGATTTCGCGACCGGTGAAGAATTCGGCGATGTCTTCGTAAGCGGACCAGTTGACCGGCACGCCGAGGTCGTAGCCGTATTTGGCCTTGAAGTCGGCCTTGTTCTTCTCGTCGTTGAACCAGTCGTAGCGGAACCAGTAGAGGTTCGCGAACTGCTGGTCGGGCAGCTGGTAGAGCTTACCGTCAGGCGCGGTGGTGAATTTCAGGCCGATGAAGTCGTTGAGGTCGAGACCGGGATTGGTCACGTCCTTGCCTTCGTTGGCCATCCAGTCGGTCAGCGAGCGGGCCTGCTGGTAGCGCCAATGGGTGCCGATCAGATCCGAGTCGTTGACATAGGCGTCATAGACATTCTCGCCCGACTGCATCTGCGTCTGCAGCTTTTCGACGACGTCGCCTTCGCCGATCAGGTCATGAGTGATCTTGATGCCGGTGATGGCGGTGAAGGCCGGAGCCAGCACCTTGGATTCATACTCATGCGTGGTGATGGTTTCGGAGACGACCTTGATTTCCATGCCGGCGAAGGGCTTGGCGGCGTCGATGAACCACTGCATTTCCTTTTCCTGGTCCGCGCGGGACAGGGCCGACATGTCGCCGACTTCCTTGTCCAGGAATTGCTTGGCGTCGTCCATGCCGGCGAACGCCGTGCCGGCGAAAGCGAGCAGGATTGCCGCCGTCGATGTCATTAGATGCTTTCGCATAAGATCCTCCCATAGGTTTTGCGATTGCGTATGAAAGCGCGCCGGCTCCCCCGGCCCGCTCATTCCTCCTTGGCTCACACCAGCTTGAACACGCCAAGCGCGTAGACGAGCGAGAGAGCCAGAGCCCACCACAGATTGGCGCCGATCAGCCCCAACCATGCGAGATGAATAAATGCAGAGCCAAGCAGCGAGATGAACAGGCGGTCACCCCGCGTCGTCTCGAAGCGCAGGATGCCGGTGCGCGGATTGCCGCCCGGCGAGGCGCTTTCCCAAACGGCCATCAGCGCCAGCAGAAAGGCGATGGTCATGAAGAACAGGGCGCCGGGGAAGGACCAGGCCATCCAGCCGCCCGGTATCAGCGGCGCGTACCAGTCGACGGCGCCGTCCTTGACCGGCAGGCGCGAGGCGAGAAGGCCCACGGCCCCGGCATAGACGAGAACCACGATGGCGAGCGCGAACGGCCAGCGACGAGTAGCGTTCATCAGACCCTCCCCAGGGCGAAGCCCTTGGCGATGTAATTGCGGACGAAATAGATCACCAGCGCGCCGGGGATCAGGGTCAGCACGCCGGCGGCGGCCAGCACGCCCCAATCCATGCCGGAGGCCGAGACGGTGCGCGTCATGGTGGCGGCGATCGGCTTGGCGTCGGTGGTGGTCAGCGTGCGGGCCAGCAGCAGTTCGACCCAGGAGAACATGAAGCAGAAGAAGGCGGCGACCCCGATGCCCGAGGCGATGAGCGGCGTGAAGATCTTCACGAAGAAGCGCGGGAAGGAATAGCCGTCGATATAGGCGGTTTCGTCGATCTCCTTCGGCACGCCCGACATGAAGCCTTCGAGGATCCAGACGGCCAGCGGCACGTTGAACAGGCAGTGGGCGAGCGCCACCGCGATATGCGTGTCGATCAGGCCGAAGGCCGAATAGAGCTGGAAGAAGGGCAGGGCGAACACCGCCGGCGGGGCCATGCGGTTGGTCAGCAGCCAGAAGAACAGATGCTTGTCGCCCAGAAACCGGTAGCGCGAGAAGGCGTAGGCCGCCGGCAGCGCCACCGACACGGAGATCACCGTGTTGAGCGCCACATAGATGATCGAGTTGATATAGCCGTTATACCAGGCCGGATCGGTGAAGATCACCGTATAGTTCCGAAGCGTCGGACTGGTCGGCCAGAGGGAGAAGGCGCCGGTGATTTCGGCGTTGGTCTTGAAGCTCATATTGACGAGCCAGTAGATCGGCGCGAGCAGGAACAGGATATAGAGCGTCGAGACGAGGGCGGCGCCGTAGCGGGGGGACTTGGTCATGGTCTCAGCCTTTCTGGTCGCTCGAGGTCATCACGGTGTAGAAGATCCATGACAACAACAGGATGATCAGGAAGTAGATGATGGAGAGCGCCGCGGCCGGGCCGAGGTCGAACTGGCCGACCGCCATCTTGACGAGGTCGATCGACAGGAAGGTGGTGGAGTTGCCGGGGCCGCCGCCGGTGACGACGAAGGGCTCGGTGTAGATCATGAAACTGTCCATGAAGCGCAGGAGCACGGCGATCAGCAGCACGCGCTTCATCTTGGGCAGTTCGATATAGCGGAACACGGACCAGCGCGAGGCGCCGTCGATCTTGGCGGCCTGGTAATAGGCTTCCGGGATCGAGACGAGGCCGGCATAGCAGAGCAGCACGACGAGGCTCGTCCAGTGCCACACATCCATCACCACGAGCGTGACCCAGGCGTCGATGGGATCGCGGACATAGTTGTAGTCCACGCCGATGGCCTCGAGCGAGTAGCCGAGCAGACCGATGTCGACGCGGCCGAAGATCTGCCAGATCGTGCCGACCACGTTCCAGGGGATCAGCAGCGGCAGCGCCATCAGCACCAGGCAGACCGGCACGCCCAGGCCCTTCTTGGGCATGTTGAGCGCGATGAAGATGCCGAGCGGCACTTCGAGCGCCAGGATAATGAAGGAGAACAGCAGGTTGCGCTGCAGCGCCGACCAGAAGCGTTCCGACGACAAAGTGTCCGAAAACCACTCGGCGCCCGCCCAGAAGAATTCGTTGTTGCCGAACGTGTCCTGCACCGAATAGTTCACTACCGTCATCAGCGGCACCACGGCGGAGAAGGCGACCAGCGCCAGCACCGGCAGGACCATGAACCAGGCCTTGTTGTTCCAGGTCTTGTTCATCTCAGGCCTCCGTCTTCACGCGCCAGGAATCGGCGTAGAGGTTGATGGCGTCCGGATCGAAAGTGACCCGGGGATCGGCAGGGATCTCGTCGTCCTCTTCGAGGATCGCGGTCAGGCTCTGGCCGGCGAATTGCGTCCGGATCACCTTGTGGCGGCCGATATCCTCGACCTTGGTGACGGTCACGGGCATGCCCTCGCGACCGAGACGGACAAATTCCGGACGGATGCCGAGCTCCATCTTGGCGGCGCCCGCCACCAAGGGGGCGGAGGACAGTTCGATCGCATGCTCGCCGACGCGCACGGACGCGCCGTCCAGCGTCGCCGGCAGCACATTCATGCCGGGCGAGCCGATGAAATAGCCGACGAAAGTGTGGCTGGGCTTTTCGAACAGTTCCGCCGGCGTGCCGATCTGCACGATCTGGCCGTCATACATGACGACGACCTTGTCGGCGAAGGTCAGCGCTTCGGTCTGGTCATGCGTCACATAGACCATGGTATAGCCGAACTGGCGGTGCAGCAGCTTGAGCTGCGAGCGCAGCTGCCATTTCATATGCGGATCGATGACCGTCAGCGGCTCGTCGAACAGGATGGCGCTGACATCAGCGCGCACGAGGCCGCGGCCGAGCGACACTTTCTGCTTGAGATCGGCGGTCAGGCCCTCGGCCTTGCGGCGCGCCATTCCTTCGAGGTCGATGACTTTCAGGATTTCCTGAACCTTGGCCGTGACCTGCGCTTCGGGAATGCCGCGGTTGCGCAAGGGGAAAGCGAGATTGTCGAACACGGTCATCGTGTCATAGACGACCGGGAACTGGAACACTTGGGCAATGTTGCGCTCTTCCGTGCGCAGCCGCGTCACGTCGCGGTCGCCGAGCAGCAGCCGGCCATGCGAGGGCGTCAGCAGGCCCGAGATGATGTTGAGCAGCGTGGTCTTGCCGCAGCCCGAAGGCCCGAGCAGCGCATAAGCGCCGCCGTCTTCGAAAATGTGGTCCACTTCCTTCAGCGCGTAATCCGAAGGCTTCTCCGGATTGGCGGTGTAGGCGTGGCGAATGTGATCGAGCGTGATGCGCGCCATGGTCTTCTCCTCAGGCCGCCAGCGCAGCGTTGCGACCATCTTCGCGGAAGGCGAGCAGGTGGCGCGTGTCCAGATAGACCATCAGATCGGTGCCGGGGGCGATGTCATGCACGCCCTTGGTCAGCATGACCCAGGTTTCCGATCCGTGGGCGAGATGCACGAAGCTTTCCGATCCGGTGATTTCCGTCACCGCCACGCGGGCGGGCAGGGTGGCGGTTTCGATGCTGACGGGCTTCGGCGACAGGTGATGCGGGCGGAAGCCGATGGTGAGCTTGCCGTCGGGAATGGCGGCCATGTCGCGCGGCGTGGCTATTTCCGCGCCGCCATCGAGCGCCAACACGGCGCCGCGCTTGACGGCGGAGATCATGTTGAGCGGCGGATCGGAAAAGGTCTGCGCGGTGAGCAGATCCGTGGGACGGCGGAAGACATCGACCGTCGGACCATATTGGGTGACGCGGCCTTCATGCAGCGTCGCCGTTGCGCCGCCCAGCAACAGGGCTTCAGTCGGTTCGGTGGTGGCGTAAACGAAGATCGCGCCGGTTTCGGCGAAGATGCGCGGCAATTCGGCGCGCAGTTCCTCGCGCAGCTTGTAGTCGAGATTGGCGAGCGGCTCGTCGAGCAGGACCAGGCCGGCATTCTTGACGATGGCGCGGGCGAGCGCGGTGCGCTGCTGCTGGCCGCCGGAGAGTTCGAGCGGCATACGCTTGAGATAAGGGGTGAGGCGCAGCAGTTCTGCGGCCTTCATCACCTGACGCTCGATCTCGGCGCGATCGGCGCCCTTCACGCGGAGCGGCGAGGCGATATTGTCGTAGACGGTCATCGCCGGATAATTGATGAACTGCTGGTAGACCATGGCGACATTGCGGGCCTGAACGGGGACGCCCGTCACATCCTTGCCGTCGAAGAAGACAGATCCCCTGGTGGGGCGGTCGAGACCCGCCATCAGCCGCATCAGCGTGGTCTTGCCCGATAGCGTCGGGCCAAGCAGCACGTTGAGCGAGCCTTTGTCCAGGCGCATGGACACATCGGTGATGTGACGCTCTGCGCCGACGTGTTTGCACACGCCCTTCAGTTCCAGCATTGTTCCTCCTCCCCAGCAGGACTGTCGCCGTCAGCGGCCGTCTCGGCCCATGTCGTCAATCCTACTGCGCAGCGGCGCGTGTGCTCCGCCGGTCTTGCATATAGGCCTCGAGCGCTGTCACGCTGTCGGCATCGAGTGTCAGACCGAGCTTGGTGCGGCGCCAAAGCACATCTTCGGCGTCGACGGCCCATTCCTGGTCCATGAGATAGTTGACTTCGGCTTCGGTCAGATCACCGCCGAAGACGCGGCCGAGATCGGCCAAGCTTCCGGCGCTCTTGACGACAACGAACGCCTTGGTGCCGTAAAGACGCATGAGACGTTCGGCGAGCGCGCCCGGCAGCCAGGGCTTTTCCGTCCGCAGCCGCGACACCAGTCCGCCAAAGCCGTTGCGGTCGAAATCGCCGCCCGGCAGCGTCGCGCCTTCGGTCCAGGGTTTGCCCTTGGCGCCGAGCACCGCCTCGATCTTTTCGAGCATGGATTCGGCGAGCTTGCGATAGGTGGTGATCTTGCCGCCGAAGACATTGAGCATCTGCGGCTCGCCATCTGCGCCGACCGCCTTCAGCACGTAATCGCGGGTGGCTTCCTGCGCCTTGGAGGCGCCGTCGTCATAGAGCGGACGCACGCCGGAATAGGACCACACCATGTCGGCGCGGGTCACAGGCTCTTTGAAATATTCGGAGGCCCCGGCGCAGAGATAATCGATCTCGTCGTCGGTGATCTTCACATCGGCCGGATCGCCCTTGTAGTCGCGATCGGTGGTGCCGATCAGGGTGAAGTCCTGTTCGTAAGGAATGGCGAAGAAGATGCGGCCGTCATTGTTCTGGAAGAAATAGGCGCGCGGATCGGCGAATTTCTTCTTCACCACGATATGGCTGCCCTGAACCAGGCGGACATTGTGGGTGTTGGAGCCGGCGGCGTTCTGCAGCAGCTTGTCGACCCAGGGGCCGGCGGCGTTGACGAAGAGCTTCGCCTTCACCGTGTCGCGGGCGCCGGTGAGCACGTCCTCGACCACGATCGCCCAGAGGCCGCCTTCGCGCCGCGCCGAGACCACTTTGGCGCGGGTGCGGATCGTCGCGCCGCGATCGGCGGCGTCACGGGCGTTGAGCGCCACGAGACGGGCGTCGTTCACCCAGCAATCCGAATATTCGAAGGCCTTGCGGAAGCGATCCTTGAGCGGCTTGCCGGCGGGGTCGCGGGTGAGATCGAGCACTCTGGTGGCCGGCAAAGCCTTGCGGCCGCCTATATGGTCGTAGAGGAACAGGCCGATGCGAATGAGCCAGCCCGGGCGCATGTCCTTGTGCAGCGGCAGCACGAAACGCAGCGGCCAGATGATATGCGGCGCCATGCCCCACAGCACTTCGCGCTCCATCAGCGCTTCGCGCACCAGACGGAATTCGTAATGTTCGAGATAGCGCAGGCCGCCATGGATGAGCTTGGTCGACCAGGAGGATGTGCCGGACGCCAGATCCTTCATTTCCGCCAGGTAGACGGAGTAGCCGCGACCCACCGCGTCGCGGGCGATGCCGCAGCCGTTGATGCCCCCGCCCGCAATGAAAACATCATGGATCACGTCTGCCGTCACGATTCTCTCCCCCTTTCGCATTGCAAAATATATCGCAATTGCGAAACTGAAAACATTCAAAACGAAAACAAAACGAATGTCAATCGAAAACAAACGAGGTAAAATTTTACCGAGCGCACCTTGGATATTTACTGGCCGGATGCGGTGCGAATATCGGACTGCGCGGCGGTCTCGATGAGGTTCACCCCGTTCTCACGACAGATTTTCTGCACGCTCAGCGGATAGCAGCGGTCGGTCACGAAAGTGTGCACCTGCGAAATATGCGCGATTCTGACCGGCGCGGTGCGTTCGAATTTCGTCGAATCCGCCACGAGAATGACGTGCCGGGCATTGGCGATGATCGCCTGAGCCACTTTCACTTCACGAAAATCATAGTCCAAAAGCGCGCCGTCGTCATCGATCGCCGATGCGCCGATCACGGCGTAATCCACCTTGAACTGGCGGATGAAATCGACGGCGGCTTCGCCGACCACGCCGCCGTCGGCGGCGCGCACCACGCCGCCGGCAATGACCACCTCGAATTGCGGATAAACGCGCAACCTGTTGGCGACATTGATGTTGTTGGTGATGATCATCAACCGGCCATGGTCGAGCAGCGCCTGCCCCACGGCCTCCGTCGTGGTGCCGATATTGACGAACAATGAGGCGTTGTCGGGGATCAGGCCGGCGGCGGCGCGGCCGATCGCTTCCTTTTCGCCGGCGGCGATCTGGCGGCGTTGCTCGTATTGCATGTTCTCGGTGCCGGAAGGGAACACCGCCCCGCCGTGAATGCGGTTGAGCAGCTTCTTTTCGCAGAGGTCGTTGAGATCCTTTCGGATCGTCTGCGGCGTCATGTCGAAACGTGACGCGAGATCTTCCACCAGCACCTTGCCATGGGTCTTGGCGATGTCGAGGATCTGTTGATGGCGGGGTGAGAGGAACATGCGCGCGCGTCCGTCGTGTCGTTTTCGCTCCGAAGATAGAACGAAAAAAACGAAAGTAAAGCCTGACCGATATTCCCGCGCGCGTCGCGCGCCGCGCAAGGTCCGGGAAACGGTGGGCGTGTAGCTGGTCTTCAAACGGAAGAGGGAAGGCAGGCGCGATGAAGAGAATTTTGGTCACCGGCGGGGCAGGCTTCTTGGGCTCGCATCTGTGCGAGCGGCTGCTCGAACGGGGCAACTTCGTCACCTGCCTGGACAATTACTTCACCGGCGCGGTCGACAACATCGCCCATCTACGCGGCCACAACAATTTCGCGACCATCGAACAGTCGGTCATCGATCCGGTCGATGTTCGTTTCGAAGAGATCTTCAACCTCGCCTGCCCGGCGTCGCCCGTCCATTATCAATCCGACCCGATCTACACGTTCAAGACCAGCATCATCGGCACGATGAACCTGCTGGAGCTGGCGTCGAAAACGGGCGCCAAGGTGCTGCAGGCCTCTACCTCGGAAATCTATGGCGATCCTCTGATCCATCCGCAGACCGAAGCCTATTGGGGCAACGTCAATACGATGGGCATCCGCTCCTGCTATGACGAGGGCAAGCGCGGCGCGGAAACGCTGATGCATGACTATCACCGCACCCGCGGCGTCAACATCCGCGTCATGCGCATCTTCAACACCTATGGACCGGGCATGAACAAGGCCGATGGCCGCGTCGTGTCGAACTTCATCGTGCAGGCGCTCAGGGGCGACGACATCACCATGTTCGGCGACGGGCTGCAAACCCGGTCCTTCTGCTATCGCGACGACCTGGTCGAGGGCATGATGCGGCTCATGGATGCGCCTGACGAAGTGTCCTATCCTGTCAATATCGGCAATCCCGGCGAATTCACCATGCGCGAACTCGCCGAACTCGTGCTCGAACTGACCGGCTCGAAATCGAAAATCGTCTATCTGCCGTTGCCGCAGGACGATCCGATGCAGCGTTGCCCGGATATCTCCCGCGCCAAGGAGGTGCTCGGATGGGAACCGACCGTGCCCTTGCGCGAAGGTCTGAAGCGTACGATCGACTATTTCAAGACCGTTGTCTGATCGGGAACAGGAACTGATCAGGACTTGTCGATCGGCTTCGAGCGGATACGCATGACGGTTTCCCGTTCCGCCCGCTTGCAGGCCACCGGCGGCAGGCCGCGCGCGATCTGCCCCAGATCTTCCAGCACGTAGTTGCCGATATTTTCGAGCGCCGAGGTCAGCGCGCCGGCGCGATGGGCGGAAAACAGCATGTTCGGAACCGAGCGGATCGGATCGTCCTTCGCGACCGGCTCTTCCGGAAACACGTCCGTCGCGACCAGAATCCGGCCTGACGACGCCGCTTCGGCGAGCGCCTCGAAATCGGCGACGGCGGCGCGGCTGAGCAGCAGGAGTTTCGCGCCCTGCTGCATCAGGCCGAGCTTTTCGGCGTTGAGCAGATGGGCATTTTCGGTGGTGATGGTTGCGACCACGAAAACAAAGCGGCTCTTCGACAGAACCTCATCCAGTGACGCCGGGATCACGCCGAGACGCGACAGCACGCCCTCGGGCAGCCAGGGATCGAAGGCGCGGACGGTGGGGTTGAAGCCTGCCAAAAGCTTGTGCGTGGCGCGGCCGAGATCGCCGAAACCGACGAAGCCGACATCGGAGCCCGCCAGCAGTTCGGCCATGTGATTGCCGTCCAGCCCGTAGAGCTCCTCGCCTTTAAGGAAATCGCCATGCGACGAATGAATGCCGCGGGCGAGCGACAGCGCCATGCCGACGGCCATTTCCGCCACCGGCGCGGCAAAGACCGAGCTCGGCGCGATCACATGCACGCCGCGTTGAAAGCAGGCCTCGTAATCGATATTGGGCAGGAAATTGGTCTCGACATTGACGATGGCGCGCAGCTTGGGCGCGTGATCCAGCCGGTCGCGCTCCATGGGCTGCTGGCTGATCAGCACTTCGGTCTCCGGCAGATGGCGGCGGTAGAAATCGTCGCGATCCTCGCCGTTCCAGGCGATCACGTCATAGGTCGAAAAGAACTTCTCCTTTGCCGACGCGCTGAACATATCCTCGGTGGCGCGAGGGGAGGGGTCGTAGAGTATGCGCATGTCGTGTCTCCTCTTTGTGTCTTTCCTAGCCCTGGCAAGACGGTTTGGAAAGGCGGCGAAGTTTGCGAAACGACCTCTGCTGCGCTAATCGAGGTGAGACAAGGGAGGATGCCATGCGACTGTCCATCACATTCGAAACACTCGTGGAAACCGTCGAGGCGCGGGGCGCGGAGACGAGATCGATCACCGCCATTGCCGGTCCGCCGGGCGCAGGCAAATCGACGCTCGCCGAGCAGCTTGTCGAGGCGCTGAACGCGCGCGAACCGGGATCGGCGGCTGTCTTTCCGATGGACGGCTACCACTATGACGATCTTGTGCTCGTGCCGCGCGGGCTCCGCCCTCGCAAGGGCGCGCCCGAAACCTTCGACGTCGCCGGCTTCTCGCATATGCTCGGCCGCCTGCGCGCCAATCTGGACGACGAGGTGGCGGTGCCGGTGTTCGACCGCTCCATCGAGATCGCCCGCGCCGGCGGGCGCATGATCCCGAAAAATGTCCGGCATCTGGTGGTGGAAGGAAACTATATCCTGCTGGGAGACGGCGCCTGGGCCGATCTCCACCAGCATTATGATACTACCGTGCTGATCGACGTCCCCGAGGAGGAGCTGCGTCGACGGCTGATCGAGCGTTGGAAGGATCTGAGCGGCGAGGACCTCGCCTTCAAGCTGGACGGGAACGACCTGCCCAACGGGCGGCTGGTGACGACGCGGAGCATCGAGCCGGAATTCGTGTATCTGCAGGGATAGTCCGACATGATCGAGGGCGCGAACCCTGCGGTTCGCGCCCTCGAAAACGTTCCGGATCTATCGACAGATCAAGCGGCGCGCAGATTGCCGGCGGCGGACTTGCCGGTGCGGCGGTCAGCGAGCACTTCGTAGGAGATTTTCTGGCCTTCGTTGAGCGTGGTCATGCCGGCGCGTTCAACGGCGCTGATATGAACGAAAACATCCGCGCCGCCATTGTCCGGCTGAATGAATCCGTAACCCTTCTGGGAGTTGAACCACTTTACGGTACCAGTGTTCATAACAGTTCCTTTCGAGAACCTTGGTATAATAGAGTGCTCTCTGCCGAGAGCAGGTGGTGGCATCGATAGATCGTTCGGGGATAAGTCGTAGGCCGCGCCCGTCCCAGGACGGGGGAGCCGAGCCAATCGGCCTCAAGAAAATCGATGGCGGCATTGGTGACAGAAAAAAACGGTCCGCACAAGAGTCCCGAACACTGCTTTTTTCATCCATCATCGCGAATAGGTTGCGCCTGCGCCGGCCGCGTTCCGGGGAACGCGACACGTCTTTATAAGCGGTCAATGACGAAGTAATTCACACCGGCGCGTCGGCGCGGAGCAGGCCTTCCGATTTCAATTGATCCCACAAAGCGGATGGAATGTCCTTGCCGAGAATGTCGCGATTAGAGCGGACTTCCGCCACGCTCTGGCCGCCCGGAATGACCGAAACAACCTGCGGATGCCTGAGCGGGAAATTCAGCGCCGCTTCGATCAGCCGCACGCCATGCGCCTGGCAGACCGCATCGATCCTGCGGACGCGCTCGATCACCTCCGCTGGCGCGTTGGAATAATTATACTGAGCCGCTTCCGAAGGGCCGCGGGCGAGAATGCCGGAATTATAGGGGCCGCCGAGCACGATGCCTATGTTGCGCTGTTCGCAGAGCGGCAGGAACGTCGTCAAGGCCTCCTGTTCCAGCAGCGTATAGCGGCCGGCGAGCAGAAACAGGTCGAAATCGCCGCGCTCGGCCAGCGTCTGGCACACCTGCCATTCATTGACGCCGCCGCCAAAGGCGCCGATCACGCCCTGGTCCCTCAGCGATAGCAGCGCGTAATAGCCGCCGCGCATGAATTCCTCGATGCGGGCGTCCGACGCCTCCTTGGAGCCATGGGTGAAGATGTCGACGTCGTGGACGAAGATGATGTCGAAGCGATCGAGACCAGTGCGCTCGAAGGAGGCCTCGAAGGAGCGCATCACGCCGTCATAGGAATAGTCGTAGACCTCGCGGCGGTTGGGCGTGTCGAAAAACTTGCCGATGCCGGTGCGTTGTTCCGGAGGGCAGACCGACATGAGACGGCCGACCTTGGTCGAGATCAGATAGTCCTCACGCTTCTTCGCCTTGAGAAAATCGCCGACGCGGCGTTCGGACAGTCCGAGGCCGTAGAGCGGCGCGGTGTCGAAATAGCGGCAGCCGGTTTCCCAGGCGGCGTCGAGAACCGCGTGCGCCTCTTCGTCCGAAACCGCCTTGTAGAGATTGCCGAGCGGGGCCGTGCCGAAACCGAGCTCGGTGAAATCGAAACCGCCATTGCCGCGACGGTCCCAGTGCCGGATTTTCATCGCCATCCTCCTGAATAAGTCTCCTCGTACGGGGAGTGTATCGAGGCGGCGGATGCGAAAGCAATTGTTTTTATTCATTTTCAAAGGTGCGCCCGTGACAAGCCGCGGATGAAATGGCAAGTTCCCGGTCACGGTTTGGAGGAGATCGTTTCGTGAGTGAAAAACTGAAACGCCTGTTCGGCGACATCAAGCCCGTCATCGCCATGGTCCATTTCGGCGCGCTGCCCGGCTCGCCGCTCTATGATCGCGAGGGTGGCCTGGACGCGCTGCTGAACGGCGTCCGCAAGGACCTGGCCGCGCTGCAGGACGCCGGTTTCGACGCCGTGATGTTCGGCAACGAAAACGACCGGCCCTATGAATTCAAGGTGGATACTGCGTCGATCGCCACCATGGCCTATGTGATCGGCCAGGTGCGCCAGGAGATCCGCATTCCCTTCGGCGTCAACGTGCTCTGGGATCCCGAAGCGTCGATCGCGCTGGCCGCCGCCACAGGCGCGGGTTTCGTTCGAGAAATCTTCACCGGAACCTATGCCTCCGACATGGGCCCCTGGACCCCCGATGCGGGCAAAGCGATGCGCTATCGCGACCGGCTCCATCGACAGGATCTGGCGTTGCTGTATAACATCTCGGCGGAATTCGCCTATTCGCTCGACCGTCGCAGCGTCGCCGATCGCGCCCGCAGCGCGGTATTCTCGTCCATTCCCGATGCGGTGCTGGTGTCCGGCAATATCACCGGCGAGGCGGCCGAAATGACCGATCTCGAAGCCGTGAAGCGCGTGCTGCCCGACACCTATGTCTTCGCCAATACCGGCGTGAAGCACGCGACCGTGCGCGATACGCTGAAGGTGGCCGATGGCGTCATCGTCGGTTCGTCGCTCAAATATGACGGCCACACCTGGAACGCCGTCGATCCCGAGCGGGCGGCGGAATTCATGCGCCAGGTCCGTATGGATCGCTGAGGAGGCGGATATGCGCGACAGGCTGAGAGCCGAACTCGAAACGCTGATGCGCATTCCCGGCCTGTCCGGCTATGAAGGGCGCGTCCGCCGTTACCTCAAGGCGCAATTGCAGGAGATCGGGCTTGAAACCCGCACCGACCGGCTGGGCAATCTGATCGCCACGATCGATGGCGCCGAGGGCGCGCCCTCGGTGATGCTGTTCACCCATATGGACCAGCTCGGCTTCGTGGTCCGCAAGATCGAGAAAAACGGCTATATCAGGGTTGAGCGCCTTGGCGGGGTGCCGGAGCGCGCGCTCGCCTCGCAGGCGGTGCTGTTCTCGCTCGGCGACGGCCGGGATATTCCCGGCGTCATCGCCAACAAGGCCCATCACGCCACCCAGCCGGACGAGAAATACAAGGTGCTGCCCTATCCGGAGCTCTATATCGACGCCGGCTTCAAAAGCGCCGAGGAGGCTCTGGCTGCGGGCATCGATGTGGGCGCGCCGATCGTCTACCAGCCCGAGGTCATCGACCTTCGCAACGGCCGCATCGCCGGCACGTCGGTCGATGACCGGGCCGGCTGCGCGGTGGTGCTGGAGGTGGCCCGCGCGCTCGCCTCGGCTGAGGACAAGCCGACGGTGCATATCGTCTTCTCCGTGCTGGAAGAGTTCAATCTGCGCGGCGCGCTGACGGCGGCGCAGATGCTCGAGCCCGATATCGCCATCCAGATCGACATCATCCTCGCCGCCGACACGCCCGATATGGGCGCGCGGGGTGATGTGACGCTCGGCGGCGGGCCGGGCATGGGGCTCTATTCTTTCCACGGACGCGGCACGCTCAACGGCACGATCCCGCATCCGGCGCTTGTGCGACTGTTCGAGGAGACGGCGGAGTGCGAGAAGATCCGCCTGCAGAAAAGCGCCCATATCGGCTGCCTGACGGATTCCTCCTATGTGCAGCTGGTCGGCCAGGGCGTGGCGTCGATCGATATGGGCTTTCCCATGCGCTATTCGCATTCCTCGCTCGAAATGTGCGATCTCGCCGATCTCGAAGAGCTGACGCGCCTGCTCGTCGCGGCCATTGTCAGGGTCAAGCCGGGCTTCAGCCTCGATCGGGACGATTTCGAACAATAGAGGGGACGATGGCCTATTATCTCGGCGTCGATATCGGGACTTTCGAATCCAAGGGCGTGCTGGTCGATGGCGCCGGCGAGATCGTCGCGCAGGCGGCGCGCCCGCACAAGATGCTGGTGCCGCAGCCGGGCTGGGCCGAACACGATCCAGATAAGGACTGGTGGGGCGACTTCTGCTTTCTCTCCAAGGCGCTGATCGCCAAAAGCGGGATCGATCCGCACGATATCCGCGCAGTCGGCGCCTCAGCCATCGGCCCCTGCATGCTGCCGGTGGATCGCGACGGCAATGCGCTGATGAACGGCGTGCTCTATGGCGTCGACACCCGCGCCGCCCGCGAGATCGAAAGTTTGACCGCCAGTCTCGGCGAGGCGCGCATTCTCGACGAATGCGGCAATGCGCTGACCTCGCAATCGGTCGGGCCAAAGATTCTGTGGCTCAAGAACAACCGGCCCGATCTCTATGACAAGGCCGACAAGTTCGTGACGTCGACGACCTATATCGTCCAGAAGCTGACGGGTCGGTCGGTGATGGATCATTACACCGCCGCCAACTTCTCGCCTCTCTACCGGATCGACGAGCAGGGCTGGTCGGATGCGCTCAATGACGGCATCGCGCCGCTGGACAAGCTGCCCGAGATCCTCTGGACCACCGACATCGCCGGCGAAGTCACGGCCGCCGCCGCCCATGCCACCGGGCTGGCGGCCGGCACGCCCGTGATTTGCGGAACGATCGACGCGGCGGCGGAAGCCTTCTCCATTGGCGTGAGCGAAGCCGGCGATATGATGGTGATGTATGGCTCGACCATCTTCATCATCGAACTGACCGAGATGCGCGTGCGCGACGCCCGTCTCTGGTATGCGCCCTGGCTGTTTCCGGGCGAGCACGCCTCGATGTCGGGGCTCGCGACGTCGGGCACGCTCACGCATTGGTTCCGCGACCAGTTCGGGCGGGATCTCGATCCGGCCCAGGCTTTCTCCGAACTCGCCCGCGAGGCGGAAACGTCCGAGCCGGGCGCGAAGGGATTGGTCTTCCTGCCCTATTTTTCCGGCGAGCGGACGCCGCTGCACGATCCCGACGCCAAGGGCGTGCTGTTCGGGCTCAATCTCACCCATGGCCGCGGCGATATCTACCGGGCGCTGATCGAGGGGATCGCGCATGCCACCAACCATATCTTCGAGACCTATGCGGAGGCAGGCGCTCAGCCCAAGCGGCTGATGGCGGTGGGCGGCGGCGTCAAGAACAAGATCTGGCTGGAAGCGACCTCCGATATTTCGGGTCTTCCGCAGAGATTGGCGCGACGCATGGTCGGCGCCTCCTATGGCGACGCTTTTCTCGCCGCGCTTGGCGTCGGCGATGTCAGGCGCGAGGATATCCTGGCATGGAACCCGGTCGAGGCGGAAGTCGCGGCGCGGCCGCACGCGGCCCATGCCCGCAATCACCGGATATTCCGCAGTCTCTATCTGCAGACCAAGGATCTGATGCGCGACTTGTCCGCTCGGTGACGCGGCTCGGTTCAGGCTTCGGCGTGTAGCCAGACACGGTTGCGGCCGTTCTGCTTGGCCTTGTAAAGGGCGGCGTCGGCTGCGCTCATGACGTCGGAGATGCCGTTTGCGGCTCTGGCGATGGCGACGCCGGCGCTGATGGTGGTAACGACGCCGTCGTGGCTTTCGATCCGCTTGCGTATCAGTTCCGCAAGGGCGAGCGCGGCGTCATGGCCCGATCCGGGCAGGAAGACGCCGAATTCCTCGCCGCCCAGACGTCCGTAGATCGCGTGCGAAGGCAGGCCGCCGGAAATCGCCGCGGCCACCTTCCGCAAAACCTCGTCTCCGGCGGCATGGCCCATCGTGTCGTTCACGCGTTTGAAATGGTCGATGTCGAGCAGGATGAAGGCGTCGCCGGTGTTCGGCTGCGGCGGCAGTCCGTTGAAGAAGTGACGCCGGTTGGGAAGGCCGGTCAGTTCATCCGTGGCGATCAGCCGGTGCAGATCCGCTTCCGTCCGCTCCTTCACCATGATGATGATGAACAGGCAGATGATGAAGAACAGCACGATCAACAGGAAGAAAACGACATCGAGGACGGCGGGCGACAGAACCAACCCGTTGATGCCGAGCACGATCGCCAGGCAGAGAAGCGCGCCGAAACCGAGCGCCAGCGAAAGAGGGATCTTCGCGCTCAACCGCTCTCGCCGCAGATCATGAAACACCATGCCGGCGCAGGCCAGGAGATAGCAGGTCGCGCAGAGATTGAAGACGGACGCCCTGATGGCGTTGTCTTGCACATGCCCACTGGCCCAGATACAGATGGAGAGCAGCACCGGAGGGATGAAGGCGATACTGAGAGGGTTGGCGCCGGCGCCGGTGGTCAGCGTCTTCAGGCCGATCCACATGAGGGCGTAACCGAGCAGGCCGAATGCGAAGCTGGCTAGGGTCCATCCTGCGCCCACGACGTCATGGGCCTCCACCAGGCCGGCGAGCGTGGTCGCGGCGGCCTGGAGCAAGAAAGATGTGGCGAGCACGCCGAGACCTTGGACATGGTCGCCATGTCCGCGGACGTATAAAAAGCACAACGCCCCGACCAAAAGAGACGATTTGAACAGCAAGAGAATGGTGGCGAGATCCACGACGCTGGCTTCCGGCGGTAATTTAACCACTGAATATTATACGAAGCCAGTTACGGTTTCCTGAACCGGTTCAATTTCGACGGCAAAAAAGAGGAACGCGACAGCAAATCCATCGCGTTCCGCCGGGGTCAGGCGACGACGGAGACGAACTCGTCCCTGGGGCGACGCACCTTCTTGAGGTTGGCCAGCCAATCGCCTTCCGCTTCGCGATAGCCGAGCGGCAGAATGGTCACAGAGCGCAGGCCGCGCGCGCGCAGGCCGAGGATCTCGTCGAGGGCTGCGGGATCGAAGCCTTCCATCGGGGTCGCGTCGACCTTTTCTTCCGCCGCCTGGGCGATGGCGAGGCCGAAGCCGATATAAGCCTGGCGGGCGGCGTGCTCGAAGTTCACCTGCTCATCGCGCTGGGGATAGCTGTCGAGCAGCATCTGGCGATAATTTTCCCATCCCTCGTTGGTGAAACCGCGTTCCTCGTTGACGAGGTCGAACATCTTGTTGATGCGATCGGTCGTGTAATTGTCCCAGGCGGCGAAGACGAGCAGATGCGAGCCGTCCGTGACCTGCGCCTGGTTCCAGGCGATCGCCTTGATCTTTTCGCGTATGTCCTTGTTGGTGATGACGATGACTTCGAAGGGTTGCAGCCCGCTCGATGTCGGAGCAAGCCGGGCCGCCTCGACAATGCGGTCGACCTTATCTTCGGCGACGGTCTTGGAGGGGTCCATTTTCTTGGTGGCGTAGCGCCAGGAGAGGGTGTCGAGAAGCATGAGTGCCTTCCTAAATGATCGTTGCATCGATCAGGTAGGAGCCGTGGCGCCAGAAAACAATTAGCATGCTGATAAATATTTTACGTCGGAAGGAGACGTCTTCCGGGCTCCGTCTAGATCACGCCCTTCTTGACGATAAAACAACCGTAGGGCCCAGGATCGGATGTTCGAAACACCACAAAACTCTGCCGCGCCGCCTCATAGAAGGCGAAGCGCTCGAGCGCCGCCATCCCCACGGATCGGCCTTCGGCCGCATCGACCACCGCCTGCACGGCGTCGAAGATCGGCAGGACCTCGCCGGGATTGCCGACGACTTGCATGCGCTTGACCGGCTGCTCGACGAAAGTGTCGACCGGAAACAGTTCGAGAATGGCGGCGAGCGCGGTGGGTATGTCCGCGCCCGCCAGATCGATGATCTCGCCATAGACGGTGTCCCGCGCGATGGTGGCCGCCGGGTGATTGACGTCGCAGATCAGGAACTCGTCGCCATGGCCCATCAACATCAGCGCGTTCAGGGCTTCGGCGCTTAGCAGACGCGGGATCCTTTTCAGCATCACTTCACCGACCCGGCCGTCATGCCCTTGATGATGTAGCGTTCGAGGAAAATGCCGATGACGACCAGCGGCGCGATGGCCGCCGTCGACAGCGCCGCCATGGACCACCAGTTGATGCCCTGCGATCCGGTCTGGCTCGCCACCATCACCGGGACAGTCGTCGCATGGGTGGAGGTGAGCAGGGCGGCGAAGAAATATTCGTTCCAGCACAGCACCAACGCCAGGATGAAGGCGGCGACCATGCCGGGCGCGGCCAAAGGAAAGACGATGCGGAAGAAGGCGCCCCAAATCGACAGGCCGTCCACCAGCGCCGCTTCCTCGAGCTCGACGGGAATGCCGGCGAACTGGTCGCGCATGATCCAGATGACGATCGGCAGCACCATCAGCGTGTAGAGCATCACCAGGCCGATGGTGGTGTCGAGCAGCGCCAACTCCTTGTAGAGCGCCAGGAACGGCAGCGCCAGCACAACCGGCGGCAGGATCAGCTGCGACAGGAAGAAGAAGGAGATGTCCTTGTTGCGCATCCAGCCGATCTTATAGGCGAAGCGGGTCAACCCGTAGGCGGCGAGCGAGCCGATCAGGACGGCCAGCAGCGAGGCGCTGACGGAGGTGATGACGCTGTTGTAAAAGCGTTTCAGGAATTCGTCCCGCACCGTGGAGGGCCGTATAATGCTCTCGGGGGACAGGCCGAGGGACTGCCAGCCTTTCCAGTTCGGCGCGAAGTCTATCCAGGGGGTGATCGCGCCCTTCTGCACATCCTTGGCAACCTTGAACGACGTCGTCAGCGTCCAGTAGATCGGAAACAGGCAGATGATCGTCCAGAGCGTCAGGGCTCCGTAGATGAAGAAGCGGCCGAAATAGAATTTCGCGGTTCCGTCTTTTTCCATGGGCGCGTCGGCGGCGCTGATGGCTTGGCTCAGTGTCGTCATGACGTCCTCCTCAATTCTGATCGCTGGTGTTCCACCGGCTGGCGAGTTTCAACAAGCCGGTGACGAAGAGGATGATCAACACGAGATAGACGAAGGCCAGCATGGTGCCGTAACCGACATTCGATCGCTCCCGATATTCACGGAAGATGAAGCTGGTCACGGTGTCGGTCGCCCCGCCCGGGCCGCCGGCGGTCATGTTGATGACGATGTCGGCGAGCTTCAGTTTGAAGATCACCCGGAGGATGACGGCGGTGATCGACACCGGCAGCATCAACGGGAAGGTGATCCGCCAGAAAGCCTGCCATGGCGTCGCGCCATCGACGCGGGCGGCTTCCTGCACTTCCTTCGGCATGGCCTGCAGGCCGGCGAGCAGCATGATCAGCATGAACGGGATATAGGTCCAGGCGTCCATGATCATGATCGACACGCGGGCGATGCCGGGGGTCGAGAAGAAGGCCGGTTGATCCCAGCCGAGGTGGCGCGCCAATGTGGCGAGGGGTCCGAAGCGATATTCGCCGAGCGACTTGCCCACCATCCACGACACCGCCACCGGCGACAGCATGAAGGGCAGCAGGAAGGCGATGCGGAAGAATTTGCGCGCCCGGATTTCGGCGTTCAGGAGCAAAGCGAGCCCGAAGGCGATAGCGTATTCCACCAGGATCGCCAACACGTAGTAAACCATGTTGAGGATGGCGTTCCAGAAATACGGATCGCTCGACATCCGCACCAGATTATCGACGCCGTTGAAATGCTGGCCTTCGAAGGAGGAAAGATTCCAATCGGTGAACGCGATGTACAGACCGAAGATGGTCGGAAAGATCACCATGAACACGGTGAATAGAAAGGCAGGCAGGATGAACAGCATCTTCTTGCCGTATTCGCCCCGGACCATCACCAGCGAATAGGCCAGCGCCACGCACCACAGCATGACGGCGTAGAGCACCGGACGCCAGTTGTCGAAGCCGACCGCGAGCAGGCCTGCGACGTGAAAACTCTGCACCACAGCGGTGACGACGAGCAAGGCCGTCGCGGCCCAGAACGCCAGGCGCCCCAGCCGTTTGCGGCTTTCGGGAATTTCGTCGTCGGTGTTGACCGTGAATAGCCGGTCATTGACCAGATCAGCGCTGCTCGACATGCGGCTCCGCCCATTCCTCTAGATGTCCAGGTAAACAGAAAGGCCGGCGGCGTAACGCCGCCGCCGGCCCAGATGCGAGACTTGCTCGATTATAGGCCGAGCGAGGCCTTGTAGAGCGCGATCTGCTTGTCGCGACCGATCTGGTCGGTCAGTTTTTCCCAGGCGGCGGCGATCTTGTCGGCGCCTTCCTGCGCGGTCATCTGGCCGGCGAAGATCTTGGCCAGTTCGTCCTCGGCGACCGAGTAGTACTGGAAGATGCCGGGGATGCGCGGCTCGATCGCAGCGTTGGGATGGTTGTAGCTGTCCTTTTCGGAACCGAGATAGGACGAGATGAAGGCCTCATCATAGCCGGCGGCAACCCATTCTTCGATGTTGAAGTGCGAGTTGCGGTAGGGCTGCATGCCCGACGGATAGGCAGCCGTCCACAGCGAGATGTCCTTGCCGCCGAGATGGGCTGCAGCGGACCAGGCGGCCTTCTGCTTGACCGGGTCGGCGTCGACGCGGGCCATGACATAGATGCCCCAGCCGATATAGGCCATGTTCGGCGCGTAGTTCGGGCCCGAAGCGAGCTTGTCCCACTGGCCGGTCTTGGCGTTGTAGACGTCGTCCGAACCCGGAAGGATCGAGAAGCCGACGGTGTCGCCGATGACCGAGGAATCGGACGTCTTGGCCGAGGAGCCGACGTCGCCCCACCAGGCCAGCATCGAGCCGGTGCCGGCGAGGAACTGCTGGAAGGCGGTCGTGCCCGGGTCGGCGTTGAGCTGGTCGGCGGGCTCGGACGGCAGCGCGTCGATGACGTCCTGAATGGTGCGCACCCAGGCCGGATTGTTGACGCGCGGCTTCATCGTGTCCGGATCGAACAGCCAGGCCTTGTCGTCGGGATGCTTGGCGTAAGCCGTCGCGCGCGAGGCGAGGAAGTAGAAGCCGAAGCCGCCCCAGCCCTTGGGCGCATCGAGATAACCATAGAGATCCTGGCCGTCGAGCTGCTTGCCCTTGAGGAACTTTGTGGCTTCCTGAACCTGCTGCCAGGTCTTCGGCACGCCCCATTCGCCCTGATGTCCTTCGTCCTTCCAGGCCTTGGCGAGGTCGGCGTTCGAGAACACGTCGGTGCGATAGTTGAAGTTGTGGCAATCGCCGTCGACGGAGATGCGATAGGTCTTGCCGTCCCAGGTGCCGACCGGCGCCTTGAGATAGCCGACATAGTCGTCCATGTCGATCTGGGCCTTGACCCAATCCGGCATGACCGAGGCCAGGCCCTTGCCGCAAACGTCGCCTTCGAAGGGCGCGCCCATTTCGAGAATGTCGAAGTCAACCGTGCCGGTGGCAATGGACTGCTGCAGGCGGGCGTTATAATCGGCCTGGGCTAGATCGATCCAGTTGATCTTGGCGCCGGTATACTGCTCCCAGGCGTAAAGCAGGCCGCGGAAGAGCACGTTGTGGAGGTTCTGGTTGTTGAGGCCCATGAAGGACAGCTCGACGCCCTTGAACTCGCCTTCCTTGACCGACGCCTTGGTGGCGCCGAGGCACATTTCGCCGACCTTCTGCCAGTCTGCGTCCGTGGGCGATCCAGCGCCGACGCCTGGAATCTTCAGGATTTCCGCGCGCAGATTGTCCTGCGCCATCGCCGGGCCGGCAAGGCCGGACAGGGACGTGCCCGCGAGGCCCATCGCGCCGAGGCTCGCCGCGCCCTTGAGCAGGCTGCGCCGGTTCATGGCCTGTCTGGCCAGCAATTCATAGAGTTCAATTTTCACGCCATATCCTCCCATATTGGCTTACGAACCAGTCTGGCGCACTCCTCCGCCTCGCTGTTTCGTCGAAGAAGTCTTGCATGTCGACCACGTCGGACGCAAATTGTATTTTACCGACATTGATAAGGACAAACCCTCCCGCGGTCACGCAGATAGCGGGTAAACCGCGCCGGATTTCGCGATTTTCAAAATAAATCCGTCCCGCGTCGGCCGTCAATCATCAATTTCAATGGCTTATATTGCATTGCGGCAATCCTGCTGCGTCGCAATACATGCGCGACCGGAAAAATCTGGACAGTCCATTCGGCGTCCGCTACACGGAAATTAAGGGAGCGGCGGCCTGTGGGGGCTGCGCGACGCTCTTGGGGAGGTATTGTAAGTTTTGAACAACGATGGCCGTTCGGCGTCGGGTTTGAAACGATATCCGCATTCGGGAGGTGGAATGTCTCAGGTTCTGGTCCAGGACGTCAGAAAGGCCTATGGGTCCCTCGAAGTCATTCACGGCGTCGACATCGATATTGCGGATGGAGAATTCGTTGTTCTCGTCGGACCGTCCGGCTGCGGCAAGTCCACGCTGCTGCGCATGGTCGCCGGTCTCGAAAGCATCACCGGAGGCAAGATCCTGATCGGCGACAGGGTGGTCAACAATGTGCCGCCGTCCGATCGCGACATCGCCATGGTGTTTCAGTCCTATGCGCTTTACCCGCATATGAAGGTCAAGGACAACATGGCCTTCTCCCTGAAGCTCAAGAAGACAGATCCTTCCGTCGTGGCCGAGCGCGTGGCGTCCGCCGCCAATATTCTCGGCCTGACGCCCTATCTGGATCGTTATCCGCGGCAGTTGTCGGGCGGTCAGCGCCAGCGCGTGGCGATGGGTCGCGCGATCGTGCGCAATCCGCAGGTCTTCCTGTTCGATGAGCCGCTGTCCAACCTCGACGCCAAGCTGCGCGTGCAGATGCGCACCGAGATCAAGGAACTGCATCAGCGGCTCAAGACCACCACGATCTACGTCACGCATGACCAGGTGGAAGCCATGACCATGGCCGATCGCATCGTCGTGCTGCAGGACGGCCGCGTCGAGCAGATCGGCGCGCCGCTCGAACTCTATGACAATCCCGCCAATCTGTTCGTGGCGACCTTCATCGGCTCGCCGTCGATGAACCTGATCAAGGGCCGCGTGAAGATCGTCGGCGGCGAGGCCTTCGTCGAGGCCGGCGACGTGCTGCTGCCGGTGGGGACGAAGCACGCCGTGACCGAGGGACAGGAGGTCACCTATGGCATCCGTCCCGAACATCTCGAAATCGCCGATGACGGGTTCGAAGGCAAGGTCGGAGTGGTCGAGCCGACCGGCTCGGAAACCATGGTGTTCGTGCATGCCGGCGGCCGAGACATTCTCGCTCTGTTTCGCGAGCGGCATATGTTTTCGCCGGGACAGACCATCCGTCTCCGGCCGAGACGCGAAGCCGCACATGTCTTTGACGGCGCGACCGGCAAGCGGATCTGAGCGCATGGCGGCGTTCCGCCGCCGTCCGCGTCCAACTCATAAAGACAATTCTGGGAGGCCAACATGCTCAAAGGTCTATCTCCGCTTCTCAATGCGGATGTTCTCTATGTTCTGAAGTCGATGGGGCATGGCGATTACATCGTCCTGTCCGACCTCAATTTCCCTTCGGAGTCGGTGGCGCAGCAGACCGTCTATGGCAGCCTTCTGCGGATGGAGAACACGACGTCGGCCCAGGCCGCCGAAGCGATCCTGTCGCTGATGCCGCTCGACACGTTCATCGACAACGCCGCTCAGCGCATGGAAGTCGTAGGCAATCCCGACGAGATCCCCGGCGTGCAGCAGGAAGTTCAGTCGGCGATCGACAAGGCCGAAGGCAAGCACTGGCCGCTGGTGGGCGTGGAGCGCTACGCTTTCTACGATCTCGCCAAGAAGGCTTACGCCGTGGTGCAGACCGGCGAGCGCCGCTTTTATGGCTGCTTCATCCTCACCAAGGGCGTCATCCCGCCGGATGCCGAGTGAGGCCTCCATGTCGCATGATATCGTGATCCTCGGCGTCTTCGTCGCCGACACCGCCTATCGCGCCGTCCGCCAGCCCAAGCTCGGCGAAACCATTCTCGGCAAGAGCTTTTCGCTCGGGCCGGGCGGAAAGGGCTCCAACCAGGCCGTGGCCGCCGCGCGCGCCGGCGGCGACGTCGCCTTTCTCACCAAACTCGGCGACGACGCTTTCGCCGACATGGCGATGAGCACCTGGGAAAAGGCCGGCGTCAACCCCGTCGTCACTCGTGACCCCGCGAGCTATACCGGCGCGGCCTATATCTTCCTCGAAGAAGGAACCGGCAACAACGCCATCATCGTCGCGCCGGGCGCTGCGGCGACCATTTCGCCCCGAGATATGGACGCGCGCGCCGAGCTGATCGGCAAGGCGAAGATCTTCGTCACCCAACTCGAGCAGCCGCTCGACGCCGCGATCCGGGCGCTGGAGATCGCCAAGGCGGGCGGGGCGACGACGATCCTCAATCCCGCCCCGGCGCAACCGCTCGACGCTTCCGTCTTCGCGCTCTGCGACTATGTCACGCCGAACGAGAGCGAGGCGGAGATCCTGACCGGTCTGCCGGTGACGACGGTCGAAGAGGCCAAGGCGGCGGCGGACAAGCTGTTGTCGATGGGCGTCAAGACGGCAATCATCACTTTGGGCGCTCAGGGCGCGCTCTACCACACGAAGGACGTGTCGGTGCTCGTGCCTGCCTTCAAGGCCGGCGCGGTGGTCGACACCACCGGCGCAGGGGACGCCTTCAACGGCGGCTTCGCCGCGGCGCTGTCGCGCGGCGCGCCGCCTGTCGACGCCGTGCGGTTCGGCTCCGCCGTGGCTGGCATCTCGGTGACGCGGCCGGGAACCGCGCCCGCCATGCCGTCTCGAGACGAAGCCGAGGCGCTGCTGCGCTCGGCCTGACCCCAAAAGCACACAACGGAAAAACCGCGGTCGCTCCATGCGACCGCGGTTTTTCCGCGTGCCAATGACATCGAGCCGCGCGCGTTCGCGCCCGCTCGCGGCGGGCGCCGCGCGGCTAGATCTCACGTCGTCGGGCAGACGCCGCCTCAGGCGCGCATCTTCACGTCCCGTTCCTCGATGGCCGAAGCCTTGTCGAACTCGGCCTGCAGCTCTTCCACCTGGGCTTCCGCGGCATCCTGCTGAACCTTCAGCTCCTTGATGGAGACCTGAAGATTGTCGGCGCGCTGCCGGGCGGCCTTGGCGAAGGTCGAATAGGCGAAGTGATTGGGATCTGTGATGCCGGACTTCTTTTCCTCGTAAACGATCTGGTTTTCCAGATCCTTGGCCATACGCTCAAACTCGGCCATCATCATCTGAAGCTGTTTCAGCTGACGGCGTTTCTCCTTCAGCTGGAATTCCTTTAGACGCACTTGGCTCTCACGCGACTTCATACGCAATACTCCATGGGTAGCGAGACCCGCTTACAACAGGACTGCCCGCCGAGGCATTTTCATAATCCCTCGAAAAAAGTGCGCCGACGTTAATAAAAACATAACGGCGGTAACCTTTCGTTTACGTGCATCGTTAATGATAGCCCTCATCATTTAAGGGTCGGTAAATGACCGAGGTCATCGACCGACGAATGCCAAAGAATGAGTCTGCGGAGTCAGTTAGCCGAGAGTTTTCATCTTGAATGTTAAGATGGGCTCTAGGAATGTGTGATGGAAATCAGGGGGCTACGAAAAATCTTTAACAAATACGATACGCCTTGCCAGGGTGAATCAGAATTTGTTAACCATTTGATGGCAGCCTCCAAATCAGGCAAAAGCTGGATCCTGGCCGGGTTGGGAAGTTGCACCTTTCAAGGCGGCGGAAAAGGGGACTAAGATGCGGGTTCTACTAATTGAAGACGACAGCGCGACAGCGCAGAGCATTGAGCTCATGCTCAAATCTGAAAGTTTTAACGTCTACACGACCGATCTGGGCGAGGAAGGCGTCGATCTGGGCAAGCTGTATGATTATGATATCATCCTGCTCGACCTGAACCTGCCCGACATGTCCGGCTATGAAGTGCTTCGCACGCTGCGCCTTTCGAAAGTCAAGACGCCGATCCTGATTCTGTCGGGCATGGCTGGCATCGAAGACAAGGTGCGCGGCCTGGGCTTCGGCGCCGACGACTACATGACCAAGCCGTTCCACAAGGACGAACTGGTGGCGCGCATTCACGCGATCGTTCGTCGTTCGAAGGGTCATGCCCAGTCGGTGATCATCACCGGCGACCTGATCGTCAATCTCGACGCCAAGACCGTCGAAATCGGCGGCCAGCGCGTGCATCTGACCGGCAAAGAATATCAGATGCTGGAGCTTCTTTCGCTCCGCAAGGGCACGACGCTGACCAAGGAAATGTTCCTCAACCACCTTTATGGCGGCATGGACGAGCCGGAACTGAAGATCATCGACGTGTTCATCTGCAAGCTGCGCAAGAAGCTCGCAGCGGCGGCCGGCGGCGCCAACTACATCGAAACCGTCTGGGGCCGCGGCTATGTGCTGCGCGAGCCCGATGGCGCCGAATATATGGAAAGCGCCTGATCCCTCACCAAGCCCTGTTTCCGCAAGAACCCGCCTCGGACGCCGAGGCGGGTTTTTCGCCGTCGTCTCATGCTGTGGGCAACCGGTCAATGTCGATGTGGAGCGCCCCGAGACGATCGGGACGCTGGAATAGGTTTCGGCGCGACAGGGGAAATCAGGCCACGGCTTCGATGGCGGTAATGTCGGCGAACGCCGCGGCGAGCACCTTGCGATCGAACGGCTTCAGGAGAAAGTCGGAGGCGCCGGCGGTCTTGCCGGCCATCAGGCAGCGGAGATCGGCCTTCACCAGGCTGTAGAAGATCAGCGGGCGGCGTCCCTCGCGCATGCTGCGGACAGCGCGGATCAGGTCTAGAGCGCCGGTCATCGCCGAGTCGACGATCAAAGCGTCTGGCATCTGCGCGTCGCTTCGGGCCAGCGCCTCAAGCGTCGAGGCGCATTCGCCGCAGTCGTAACCCATTTGGCCAAGAATTTCGGCGGCTACCTTTCTCACCGCCTCGCTTTCATCCGCAATCAGAATACGCAACGTCATCGTTCGCCCTATTGTCGTTCTTCGCGCCGCCCCGAAGCTTATGGAGAAAACCATAAACAAGCAGTTACAATTGGTGCGGCGCGAGCAGAGTAGCGGAGCGATTGAGGCGTTTATTCGGCGGGGGCCATCACCGCCGTGTAGACCAGCGAATCTTCGGTCTGGACCGCCGAAAGAACCATGCCGGCCTCCTCGGCGAGAAGGACCGTGTAGTAGGGCTGAATGGCGTGGGCGTCGATCGCCTCTTCGACATTGCCGGAATTGATTTCCATGAATTTGGGCGGCAGACGCATCATCCGACCCTTGGCGACGAGCGTGAACTTGGCGTCGAACTCCGGCTGTTCCAGCGTGACGTCGATGACGCCGCCGCGGGGGATCGAGCCATACGCCACCAGGAACAGGTTGAGCAGCATCTTCACCCGGTTCTTGGGGATGATGGCGCGGGGCCCGCTCCAGACCACCTCGGTTTTTTTCTCGGCGGCCGCAAAGTCCTTGGCGGCCTTTTCCGCTTCGCCGGTGTCGATGGATGCGCCGACCGAACCCGAGGCGCCGAAGGCGAGGCGGGCGAGCTTGAGGCGCACCGAGGCGTTCAGCGCCGAAGTGCGAATGAGATCGAGCGCATCGGCGTCCGAGCCGCCTTCGTCGAGCAGTTCCAGGCCGTTGTTGATGGCCCCGACCGGGGAAATCACGTCATGGCAGACGCGGCTGCACAGAAGCGCGGCGAGATCGGAGCCTGCAAGGGTCAGGTTCGGGTTCTTGGCCATGTCGTTCTCCTTGGGGGCAAGCCGGGAACCGCCCGGCATGGTCGCATCATATGCTTGTCGTTCAATGCTTGCGCCGCGCGCGCCCGGCAAGCGGGCGATCACCGTCAGCCATAAAGACACCACATTTGGTAAACCGATTATTAAGCGGATCGCTCCACTATGCACATAATTTGTTTCGGAGCCCTGTTTCAACGCCTATCTCGGCGCCGGGCGCGGAAACGACCACTGGAAGAGACGGACGGACCGATGACCAAACCGCCAAAATTCGCCCGATTGATCGGCATCTTCTTTGTCTTGTTCGCGCTGGTCGGCCATGCGCCGGCGCGTGCGCAGAGCGATCAATATACGATGCTGGAGATCGTCGACGCCGGCCACGGCTTCTTCGGCTCGACGACGGGCGGTCTCGCCAAGGTCGTCGAAAAGGCGTTCCAGAAATACGGCCTGCCGAACGGCTACATCCTCGGACAGGAAGGGGCAGGGGCCTTCATCGCCGGAGCCACCTATGGCGAAGGGGATCTCTACACAAAGAATGCCGGCCAGCATAACGTCTACTGGCAGGGGCCGTCGCTGGGCATCGATTACGGCGGCGCCGGCAGCCGGGTCATGATGCTGGTCTACAACCTCCCTGAAGTGGGCAGCCTGTACAAGCGCTATGGCGGCGTCAGCGGTCAGGCCTACATCGTCGCCGGCTTCGGCATGACGGTGATGGAATCCCGCGACGTTCTTCTCGTGCCGATCCGCACCGGCGTCGGCGCGCGGCTCGGCGTGAATGTCGGTTATCTCAAGCTCACCCGCAAGCCGACCTGGAACCCGTTCTGAGCGAGGGCGTTTGCGCGAATGTCCGCCGCGCGATAAAGTGGCGGGATGACGGTCGACAGAGCGGCGCTTGGATGCGTGCGGTCTTCCCGTCGATGATGTTTCCGAACGGCGCGAGGCGGTCGTGATTGAATATGGATTGCTTTTCGGCCTCGGATTCCTGACGGCGGTCGTGACGGCGCTGCTGCTGGCTCCCGCCATACATCGACGCATCGTCGCCTATACGGAAAACAGGATCATGACGACGCTGCCGATCAACCGGCAGGAGTTGCGCGCTCAGAAGGATATGGTTCGCGCCGAGATGGCCGCCGCCATGGCGCGGACGGGTCACGATCTCCGGGTCGAACGCGAGAAAACGATCGCGGCGACGTTGTCGCGCGATGAGGTCGCGGCGGAAGCCTCCCGGCTCTATGGCCAGAACAGCGACCTCCTGCAGGCGATCGACGCGATGAAGGTCGAGGCTGCGACCATGCGCGCCGAACTGCGCAACGGGGAACTGGCCCTGATCCGCGTCAAGGAGACGCTCGCCAAGAGCGAACACGGCGCGCAGATGACCCAGGCGCGAATCGACGAATTGTTGCACAAGGCCTATCGGCTCGGCGTCGAGATCGACAATCTCAAGATCGAGCTCGCGGGCCGCGACGCCGAAATCGAAGGCCTGAAACTTCGGGTCAACGGGCTGCGCGACGAGCGCGAAACGCTCCGCGACGACCTGAAGACGATGACCGCCCGGGCAAAGGACGCCGAACTGCGCCTTGCCCGCGAAGAGAACAAGATCCGTCGGCTCGAAGAAAAGCTGAACGAGGAAGTGTCGAGCAGCATCGACAAGGATACGGTGCTCGAACGCCGGATGGGCGAAATCGCCAAGCTGCGAAGCCGGTTGAAGCAACCCGAGGAGGAGGCTCCGGCGATCGCGCTGCCCTTTGTCGAGCGGACGATCCTGATCGACAAGACGGATCGCAGCCCCAAGGCTGCGGCCCTTCCGGCGGACAAGAAGCGCAGCCCGGCTCCGGCGCCCGCCAAGCGGCAGAAACTCTCGCCGAAGGTCATCGACGCCGCCGTGGCTGCGGATCTGGCGACGGCGGTGAAGGCCTCGTCACAGCAGGCTGCAGAGGCTTTGATGGACTTGGACCCTTCCGGCGACGAGGCGATGCGCGAAGAGATCGCCGGGATCGCGGCCAAAATGATCGCCATCGTCGGACAAGCGGAAGGCGGCGAGTCCCCGATCCGCGCCATTATTCCCCCGTCGTCGGCGCCGAACGAGCAGGGGCGGCTGTCCCTCGGAAATCGCGCCCGGAGCGAGCTCTATCGCGAGGCTTGATCGGCTAGATCCTGCCCATCGCCGAAGCTATCGCGAAAAGCGCCACGCCTGTCGCGACGCCGGCGTTGAGGCTGTCGAGGCCCGGCGCCTGCGGTATCCGCGCGGTGCGCACGGCCTTCATCACCTCGGGCGGCAACCCTTCGCCCTCCGTTCCCGTCAGCAGCGCCATGCGACGGGACGCGCCGATCTCTCGAATATCGTGTCCCCCCGAAGGCGACAGGCCCCAGACGGCGAAGCCGCGCCGGTCGAGCGCGGAGATGAGATCGGCGGCAGAGCCGGCTCTCGCATAGGGAATCTTGAGCGCTGCGCCGACCGAGACGCGCAGCGCCTTGCGGTAGAGGGGATCGCAGCAGGTCTCGTCGAGCAACACCGCGTCTGCGCCGAAGGCTGCGGCATTGCGGAAGATGGCGCCGATATTGTCGTGATTGGCGATGCCGATGGCAGCGACGACCAGCGCGTGATCCGACAGCGTCGCGAGCCTCGCTTCGATGGTCGGCTCGACGGCGCGGCGGCCCAGAGCCAGCACGCCGCGGTGAATGTCGAAGCCCACGACGGCGTTCATCACCCCACGATCCGCCACATAGACGGGGACATGCTCCGGAAAGGCGGCGATGACCTCGGCGAGCCCGGCGACGCGGTTCTCGAGCAGGAAGACCGCCTCGGCCCCGAACTCTCCGCCGCGTCGCGCCGCATCGGCGAGGAGGCGCAGCACCACCGTGCCCTCGGCGATGAACTGCCCATGCGTCCGGCGCAGATCGCGCTCCCGGATATCGCCGAACTGCCGAATGCGCGGATCGGCGGGATCGGTGATCCGGACGAGCCGGTCGTCGAGGCTCATGGCTCGGGAACGACGACGGTGATGTCGGAGATCGTCTTTCCGGTGGCGATATCGTGGACGATCATCACCCGGCGGCCCGTGGCGTCGGTTCCCGAAAACCAGACGCGGTTGCCGTCGACCGTGGTCGCCTCGTTGACGAAGCCCTTGGGCAAGGTGATGGTCTGGGCGGGCAGGGGCGCCGCAAGCGCCGCTCCCTGAGCCGGGGCGACGGTCGCCTGCTGCGCGGCCGAATTGTTCCTCGCCTTGTAGACAAGCGAGCCGAGGACCGCCATAAGGGCGAGAACAATCGCCGAGCTCGACACGAAAAGCAGGCGCACCATCTTTCGGCGGACTTTTTCCAGCGTCGGATCGAGCGGCTTCTCTTCTTCCTCGGGGAAATTCGGATTGTTCATCGCAGGTCCTGATCGGGTTTGAGCTTCATGTCAGCCTCCTTTACTGAAGACGGCGGGGCGGGGAAAGTCCTGATCGCCGAAGAAACCGCATCGGGCCGGCTCGACGCCTGGCTCGCACAGGCGCTGGGCCCCGAGTTTTCGCGCAGCCGCGTCAAGACGCTGATCGAAAACGGCGACGTGACGCTCAACGGCAAGGAAACGACCGAGGCCAAGCGCAAGATCCTTCCAGGCGACCGTGTCGAGATCGTGTTGCCGGAACCCGAGGCGGCGCAGCCCAAGCCAGAGAACATTCCGCTCGACGTTCTCTATGAGGATGACGACGTCATCGTGTTGGTGAAGCCGGCAGGGCTGGTGGTGCATCCCGGCGCCGGCAACTGGCACGGCACGCTGGTCAATGCGCTGCTCCATCACTGCGGCGACAGCCTGTCCGGCATCGGCGGCGTCAAGCGGCCGGGCATCGTGCACCGGCTGGACAAGGACACCAGCGGCGTGATGATCGCCGCCAAGAACGATCTCTCCCATCGCCTGCTCAGCGAGCAATTCGCCGATCACGGCCGCACCACCGCCCTCGAACGCGCCTATCACGCCATCGTCTGGGGGCAGCCGCGGCCGTCCAAGGGCACTGTGAATGCTCCTCTCGGGCGTTCTTCGGATCGGGTGCGGCGCGCGGTGACCAGCAAGGACGCGACCGACGCCCGTCACGCGGTCACGCATTACGAAATCGTCGACTTCTACGATCGCCGCGACGACGGGACATCCGTGGCTGCGAGTGTCGTCTGCCGGCTGGAAACCGGACGGACGCATCAGATCAGAGTGCATATGTCCTATATCGGTCACCCCCTGATCGGTGATACGGATTATGGCGCCGCCTTCAAGACGAAGGTTAATCTGTTGAAACAACCGGCGCGTAAGATCGTTGAGAGGTTTCCGAGGCAGGCGCTTCACGCATTTCTCCTTCAGTTCGAACATCCGCGAACGGGGCAGGTGATGCGGTTCGAAGCGCCGCTGCCGAAGGATATGCAGATGCTGATTCAGGCTTTGCGGAGCGAGGGTGAGACAGAATCGTAAGGTAGACTTATTTTTCACGATTTTGTGAAGTTTCAGCCTTGAAAGCGCCGCATCGCGATCATAGATCACGACCATGGCGGAAGGGACTTTTCCGCCTCACAAGGCTTGCCTCGAAGGAAGCCGTACAAAAGGGGTGCTTCATGGCCCGAAATTCTTTGCCGATGTTGACCGCCGGGGAGGCAGGTCTCAACAGATATCTCGATGAAATCAGACGCTTTCCCATGCTGGAGCCGCAGGAAGAGTATATGCTCGCCAAGCGCTATCAGGAGCATGAGGATCGCAACGCCGCCCACAAGCTCGTCACCAGCCATCTGCGTCTCGTGGCCAAGATCGCGATGGGTTATCGCGGATATGGCCTGCCGATCGGCGAGGTCATTTCCGAAGGCAATGTCGGCCTCATGCAGGCGGTCAAGAAATTCGAACCCGATCGCGGCTTCCGCCTCGCGACCTATGCGATGTGGTGGATCAAGGCCGCCATCCAGGAATATATCCTCAGGTCCTGGTCGCTGGTCAAAATGGGCACGACCGCCAATCAGAAGCGGCTGTTCTTCAATCTGCGCCGCCTCAAGGGCCGAATCCAGGCGATCGAAGAAGGCGATCTGAAACCCGAGCAGGTCACAGAGATCGCCACCAAGCTGAATGTCAGCGAAGAAGAGGTGATCTCGATGAACCGTCGCCTCTCGGGCGACGCCTCCCTCAACGCGCCGATCAAGGCGGCGGAAGGGGATTCGGGACAGTGGCAGGATTGGCTCGTCGACGATCACGAAAGCCAGGAAGACATGCTGGTCGAGCAGGATGAGCTGGATTCGCGCCGGGCTTTGCTGTCGAATGCGTTGAAGGTGCTCAACGATCGTGAGAAGCGGATCTTCGAAGCCCGCCGCCTGCGCGAGGAGCCGATCACCCTCGAGGAATTGTCGACCGAGTTCGACATCAGCCGCGAACGTGTGCGCCAGATCGAGGTCCGCGCCTTCGAAAAGGTGCAGGACGCCGTGCGCAAGGCGGCGCTGGAACAGGCCAAGGCTTTGCGCGTCGTCGAGCCGAGCTGACGTCTTCGGCATTCACGATCGACGAAAAAACAACGCCGCTCCCGATCGGGAGCGGCGTTGCCGTTTCTGGAAGCCGCCGGGCGGTTATTGCGGAACGGAAGCCTGATTGCCGAGCGCCGACCATTCGCCGATGACCTTGTCGAAAAGCGCCGTGCCCGACGCGCCCTTTTCCAGCGTGATCAGGCCGCGACGGCCGTTGCGATAGGTGATCGGGATATCGATCCAGCCGCGGTTCTTCATCAGGTCCAGATTGACCTTCTGCGCTTCCGCGTCGCTGTTGAGCGCCACCATGTGGTAATCGTCGGTCACCTTGGCGGGAACGGCGATCAGCGGATTGCCCGCATCCTGCTCGGTCTGTTTGAAAGCGATGCGCTGAACGCTCTCGACATTGCCCTCCTCGAAATCGGCGGGCAGGTCGAAGACGATTTCGACGATGTGGCTCGCCGGAAGCGACGGGTCCATGTTCTTCTTGAACGTGATCAGCGCCGTCAGCTTGCGGCCCGGGGCCTCCACCTTGGCCTGGATCGAGGGTGTCGGCTTGTCGCCGTCGTCCTCGGTGGTTTCCCTCCACGCGACTGCGCCGGGGGTCGCAGACGGTGTGGTCTGGCCGAGGCGCTCCTCGTAGAGGAACATTTTCTGGGTCACTCCAGCGCCGGCGGGGGAGGCCGGCTTGGCGTCGGCTGCAGGCGTCGCGGGATCGGTCGAGGCGACTTCCTTGGATTTTTCGGTCTGTCCGGCGACGCTCTTGCCTTCCGGAAGCGCCTCGTCGACGATCGCCTTGCTGGCGTCGGATTCCGTTTCGCTGCCGTCGGGCATCAGCCGCTGGGTGAATTTCTGCGGGCCGGTTTCGAGAGACGCGACTTCGGTCGGCTTCGCCGCCGCGGCGGTGGGCGCCTCGGCCGATTTCTCCGGCGTCTCGCTCTGGGGAACGGCTTTTTCCACCTGCGGCGGCGTCTGCGTTTCCGACGGGCCCGTGATCGACGCGATCATCTTGCTCAGGTCCTCGCGATAGGTCCAAGCCCCGAAGGCCGCGCCGGCGACGACGACGAGGCCTGCGACACCGGCGACGAGCGGGAGCAGTTTGCGCCCGGCCTTGCCGCCGCGTTCCTTCGCCCTGCCCGGTTTGAATCCCTTTCCGGACGCCTTCTTGCTTTTCTTTCCGACCGCGGGCGGGACCTGAACCCATTCCGGATCGGGCGAGGTCAGCGCCGCCATCTCGTCGAAACCGACGATTTCGGCCAATTCGGCGCGGGGAGATTTATCCTTGGACGCAGTGTCCGTTTCCGGAGCGGCTGCGATCTCGTCCTGCTTCGCCTTCAGCGCTTCGTCGAAGGCTTCGGTCTTCGGCAGATCCGGCAGATCGTCGAAGCCCGCGCCCCAGCCGAGATCTTCTTCCGGTGAGCGCTTGCCGGGCGGCGGCGGCACGACCTGGCGGCTGATTTCTTCCTGCACGAAGGCGTTGAAGCCCGAGACGACGTCGGCCTCGTCATAGACGACCCTCGGCATTTCCGGCTCGCGGCGGGGTTCCGGCCCGCGTGTTTCCGGTTCGACCGACCAACCCTGCGGATCGGCAAACGGGTCCACCGCAACGGCGGCCGTCTGAGCTGTGACGGGCGGCGCATCCTCGGTCGCTGCTTCAGGCCATTCCGCTCGAACGACTTCGGCCGGAGCGGGCTCAACGGCGGGAGCGTCCGACGCCGGTTCCTGATATTGCGGCCAGGTGAACGGCTCCGCGTCCGGCTCGATGGGTTCGGCTTCCACCAGAGGCGCGGGTTCATGCGCCTCTTGCGCGTAGACAGGTTCGCCGCCGAACACAGCATCGTCCCGCCAGTCAGCCCCGGCGGTCGTCTCTGCAGTTGGAGCTTCCGCCTGGGCGGGCTCTTCGGCTTCGTGATAGGCCTGTGCTGGCTCCGCTGTCGAAAGACCGGCGTCGACTTCAGCCAGCGCCGGGTCGTGTGATTCCTCTGCGACCGCAGGCTCGAAAGGCCGCTCGTCATCGACGGGTTCGGGGGCGAAATGCGCGTCGCCGCGATAGTCGTCCGCCGCGGCCGGCTCATGGACATGCTGGGCAGCGTCGATCTCGGCGCCGGGAGCCTGCTCGATCACGGGCTCGATCGCCGCGCCGGAGTATTTCGCGTCGTCCGGGGCTGCTTCCTGCTCCACCGCCGAATCGGCCGGGGACTCTTCGCCAGCAGGCGCATCCTCGGCATAGTCGCGTGGATCTTCTTCGCGTAGATCTTCGGGCGCGGCCTCCTGCTCGGCTTCTTCGACCGCATCCGCAGGCTCAGGGGCCGCCGCGACCGGTTCCGCCTGCCCATCAGGCTCGCTCCAGCTTTCGGGCTCCGGCTGGGGCGCGGGCTCTTCGACCGGCTCCGGCGCCGGCGGCAGCGCCTCGGCATAGTCGGCCTCGACTTCGCGGATCGCCGCATCCAGCTTGTCGAGTTGGCGCTGGAACATGCTTTCCGGCGGGCGGGGCTTCATGTTTTCGAGTTGTCGCACCACCGCGCTGCGCGCCCGGTCATAGACCTTCACGCGCATGTCGGGTGTGTTTTCGCTCAGCCCGTCGACGGCTCGCCGGATAACTGCAATAAAATCGGCCATTCGATCTTTCTCAAAACCTAAGGGCCCGAATGGAGCGCTCCATTCCGGCCCCGCCGGGATTAGTCTTCAAAAGGATCCGTCACCAAAATCGTGTCGTCGCGTTCGGGGCTGGTCGACAAAAGCGAGACCGGAGCGCCGATGAGTTCTTCCACCTGCCGCACATATTTGATCGCCTGGGCGGGCAGGTCGGCCCATTTACGGGCGCCGACGGTCGATTCTTTCCATCCCTCCAGCGTTATGTAGACAGGCTTGATCCGGGCTTGCGCCGCCTGTCCGGCCGGAAGATGATCGATTTCCACGCCGTCGAGCGTGTAACCGGTGCAGATCTTCAGTTCATCCAGCCCGTCGAGCACGTCGAGCTTGGTCAGCGCGATGCCGGTGATGCCGTTGGTGGCCACGGATTGGCGCACCAAGGCGGCGTCGAACCAGCCGCACCGTCTCTTTCTACCGGTAACTGTGCCGAATTCATGGCCGCGCTCGCCGAGAAACTGGCCGACTTCGTCAGTGAGTTCGGTCGGGAAGGGGCCTTCGCCGACGCGGGTCGTGTAGGCCTTGGTGATTCCGAGCACGTAATTCAGCGATCCCGGACCCATGCCGGACCCGGCGGCGGCCTGACCGGCGACCGTGTTGGACGAGGTCACGAAAGGATAAGTGCCGTGATCGACGTCGAGCAGCGTGCCCTGCGCGCCTTCGAAAAGGATGCGCGCGCCCTTCCGCCGTTCGCGGTCGAGCAGCGCCCAGACTGTGTCGGAGAAGGGCAGGATCTTTTCGGCGACCGAGGTCAGTTCCGCCATGATCGCCTCATGGCTGACTTCCGCCTCGCCAAGGCCGCGACGCAGCGCGTTGTGGTGGGTCAGCAGACGATCGACCTTCATGCCCAGCGAGCCGGGATCGGCGAGATCGGTGACGCGGATGGCGCGGCGGCCGACCTTGTCTTCATAGGCCGGGCCGATGCCGCGGCGGGTGGTGCCGATCTTGGTGCCGGAATTGGAGGCGGCGTCTTCGCGGATGCCGTCGAGTTCGCGATGCAGCGACAGAATCAGGGTGGCGTTGTCGGCGACGCGCAGGTTTTCCGGCGTGATCGCCACGCCCTGGACGGCCAGCTTGTCGATTTCGGCCACCAGCGCATGCGGGTCGATCACCACGCCGTTGCCGATGATCGCGAGCTTGCCGGGGCGCACGACGCCCGAGGGCAGAAGCGACAGCTTGTAGCTCACGCCGTCGATGACGAGTGTATGGCCGGCATTGTGCCCACCCTGGAAGCGGACCACGATGTCCGCGCGTTCCGAAAGCCAGTCGACAATCTTGCCCTTGCCTTCGTCACCCCATTGGGAGCCCACCACCACTACGTTCGCCATAAGATCTGTCCTGTTTTCCTAACGGGATCTCCGCCACAGCGGGTCCAAACCCGCGCACATATACTGGGTTCAATTCAGGAATGCGACCCGGAATTTGCACTGATATCGGCTTTTTGCATGGTGTTGCCAGCCAAGGGCGGCTAAAGGACGGGGCCGACCGATGCGAAAGACAATTCCGATGCCCGCCCATGTCAAAGCCTATCTGTTCCTGATCGTCACGACGTTTGGATGGGCCGGCAATGCGGTGATCGCCAAATTCGCCGTCGGCCATGTCGGGCCTTTCACGCTGTCGGGCGCGCGCTGGACCATCGCTTTCGT
This sequence comes from Rhizobium sp. TRM95796, assembly GCF_025779995.1. Classification (NCBI taxonomy): domain Bacteria; kingdom Pseudomonadati; phylum Pseudomonadota; class Alphaproteobacteria; order Hyphomicrobiales; family Rhizobiaceae; genus Rhizobium; species Rhizobium sp. TRM95796. Next base: position 399,604 of record NZ_JAOXHE010000004.1, read on the forward strand.
GCTGATCATGCTGATCTCGGCGCCGCAGGTTCGCCGCGACTGGCCGCTGATCCGCGCCAATTTTCCGCTGCTTCTGGGTTTCGGCGCGGCCGGCTTCGCCGGCTTCAACGCATTTCTCTATTCCGCTCTCCAATACACCTCCGCCATCAATTGCGTCGTGGAGCAGGCCGGCATTCCCGGGGTCATCTTCATCGCCAATTTCATCCTGTTTAGGACCAGGGTCGCCTGGGCTCAGGTTCTCGGCTTCTCGATCACTCTGCTCGGGGTCATCATCACCGCCACCCATGGCGATCTCGGCTCCATTCTGTCGCTGGATCTCAATTTCGGCGACGGGCTCATGATGATCGCCGTGCTCCTCTATGCGGGCTACACGGTCGCCCTGCGCTGGAAACCCGAAATTCACTGGAAAAGCCTGATGGCTGCGTCCGCGCTGGGGGCCATGCTCGCCTCCGCGCCGCTCGCATTGCACGAATTCACGTCCCCGGGCTTCATCATGCCCGACGCGATCGGATGGACGGCTATACTGTATACGGGCACGATCCCGTCGCTCGTCTCGCAGATTCTCTATGTTCGCGGGGTGGAGCTGATCGGGCCGAACCGGGCCGGGCTGTTCATCAACGCCATCCCGGCATTCGGCACGGTCATGTCCGCCTTGTTTCTCGACGAACCGCTGATGACGTTCCACATCATCGCGCTGTGCATGGTGCTCAGCGGCATCGCGATCGCCGAGAAGGGCCGCGGCAAATGAGACGCGCGGCTGCGCTCGCGCTGATCGCGGCGGCCGCCCTCTGCTTCGCCTTCGGCGTCAGCCTGCCGCTGATGACATTCGAAAAACTCTATTTCTTCACCGAGGATCCGTCGCTGCTCGATCTGGTCGCCAGTCTCTATGGGGCGGGCGACGTTGCGCTGGCGATCGTCGTCGCCCTGGTCTCGCTGGTCTTTCCGCTCTTCAAGATGGCGGCGGTGGCGACCGAGGCTCTCTGGCCTGAGCGACCACGCGGCCTTGCCGCGCGGCTGGTGCCGATGCTCGGCAAGTGGTCGCTGATGGATGTCCTGCTGGTGGCGATCGTGATTGCGGCGGCGAAGACGTCCGGTCTCGCCGAAGCGTTCAGCCGGCCGGGACTGTGGTTCTATGCCGGTTCGACGCTCGCGGTTTCCGCCGCGCAATGGTTGCTCGCGCGGCGGAAGACGAACTAAGGCGTTTCAGCGATGATTGCGCCGGGCGAGGCTCGCTTCCCAATCGAGCGCGGTGCGCACGATGAATTCGAGATCGTCGTGCTGCGGCTCCCACTTCATCTCGCGCATCGCGGTGGCGGGATTGGCGACGATGCGCACGGCGTCGCCCGGCCGGCGATCGGCGAAGCGGACTTCGAAGGGCTTGCCATGCACCTTCTTGACCGTCTGCAGAACCTCCAGGACGGAGAAGCCTTTGCCATAGCCGCAATTGGCCACCAGCGACCCGCCGCCGGCGCGCATGCGCTCCAGCGCTTTCAGATGGGCGTTGGCGAGATCGCTGACATGGATATAGTCGCGCACGCAGGTGCCGTCGGGTGTCGGATAATCGGTTCCGAATACGTCGATATGGCTACGCTTGCCGAGCGCCGCTTCGCCGGCCACCTTGATCAGATGGGTGGCGCCGATGGTCGACTGGCCGGTGCGGCCCTTGGGATCGGCGCCGGCGACGTTGAAATAACGCAGCGCCGTATAGGTGAAATCATGCGCCTTGGCGGTGTCGCGCAGCATGATCTCGGTCATCAGCTTGGAAGAGCCGTAAGGCGATTCGGGGTTGAGACGCGCATCTTCGGTGACGGGATCGACGCCTTCGGGCGTGCCATAGACGGCCGCCGTCGACGAGAAGACGAAGTGCGGTACGCCATATTTCACCGCAGCCGCGATCAGCGCGCGGGATTTGACGGTGTTGTTCTCATAATACATCAGCGGATTGGCGACCGATTCCGGCACGATGATCGAGCCGGCGAAATGGATGATCGCGTCGATCTTCTTTTCAGAGAAGATCCTTTCGTGCAGCGCCTCGTCGGCGATGTCGCCTTCATAGAGCGTGGCTTCCGGCGGGATCGCCCAGCGGAAGCCCGTCGACAGCCGATCGAGGACCGCAACGTCTTCGCCGGCGTCCAGAAGCGCCCAAACCATGTGACTGCCGATATAGCCTGCGCCGCCCGTAACCAGTACCGTCATGGAAACTCCGTTCGAAATAGAAAGTCGCGGCGTTCTAGCGCGTGGCGGCAAAACCGTAAATCTCTGTTGTGCACAGCCCGCCGAGATTCGCCGGTCTCAGCTGCATTTGTCTGTTGCGCGTCGTCGCGAGCAGCGTAAATAGGTCCATGACCATCTCTTCATCCATCGATGCGCTCAGCCCGGCCGAACTCGGCCAGTTGATGCATTTTTACGCCGAGTCGGGCGTGGAATGGCTGTTGGAGGACGAGCCGGTCGATCGTTTCGCCGAGTTCGAACGACAGGTCGCCGAACGCGGCCGCGCCGCGTTGACGGAAACCAGGGTGGAAACCCCTCCGCGCGACCGCAACGCCGCCCCGGCGCCGATCAGACCCGCGGCGCTTCCCGATGGCGAAGCCGTGTCGGAGGCGCAACGCGTGGCTTCGGCCGCGCAGTCCGTTGCGGAGTTGATCGAGGCCGTAAGCGCCTTTACGGGCTGCAATCTGAGGAACAGCGCCAGGGCCAGCGCCTTTTTCAAAGGCTCGACCTCGGCGAAGATCGCCATCGCCGGCGGCTGCCCGGGCCCGGACGACGACAGGCATGGCGCGCCTTTTTCCGGCGCGCATGGAGACATGCTCGACCGGATGATCGCAGCGCTCGGCTGGGGTGGGGACGACGTCGCGGTGTTCAACGTCATTCCATGGCGTCCGCCGGGAAACCGCGCTCCGACCCCGCATGAGGTGGAGATCTGCCGACCCTTTTCGACGCGGCTGGTGGAACTGCTGCGGCCCAAGGCGCTGTTGAGCATGGGCAATTTCCCGGCGCGATTCTTCTCGGGGTCTCAGGAGAGCATCCATAGCCTTCGGGGGCGCTGGATTGCATTGACCGTCGATGGTCAACACGTTCCCCTGTTGCCGACGTTTCACCCGCAGGATCTGATTTCTGCCCCGGCCTGCAAGCGATTGGCGTGGCAAGACCTGTTGAATTTCAAGCTGCGGCTGTCGCAGCCGTAAAATCCTCGGCCGTTGTTGCTGCATTGCAACGTCAGGGGACACAATCGCGTCACCTTGGTCTTGTAAATCCTGCATAGTTTGAATTTGTTGCATTGCACAATTACATTGTCGCAATGCGAGGGATTCGAACGGGAGGACAGGAAAGGAAGGCTGCGATGCGCGAACTTCAACGTCCCGTTCATTCGGGTTTCGAGACACTTAGGCTCCGTCGGGCGACGGAAGCGAGGCTGGGGCGTCTGCGTCGCCAGTGCTTTCCGGCCAACGAGCAGATGACCGCTCTGGCGCTGGAATTGGCGCGACGGCCCTGCCGGCTGTTCGATCAGGGCTTTTCGCGGTAAGAACCCGTCCGTAACAAAAAATCAGTTGCGGAAAGCGCGCCCGGGAGTGGACGCTCTTGCAAAAAATCTCGCTTCGGCGTTTAACGTGCCGTGCGACGTTCAGATGAGTTGCTTCGATTAGGAACTGTTTAACGAACTTGTTGCAAAACGGAACGCAGACTGCGGCGAGCCATGCGGGGATTGGACGAGTAATGTTCGTCTGACGACAGGTCTGCTGGTTCCGCAGGCGCGGAGAAGGCGGCATGAACGGCTGCCGGAGGGAATTTGAGTGAAATGCGTCAGACTCTAAAGTATTCCTCGAATATGGAGTTGTTCGCGCGGGTGTCGATTCTGACGCTGGTTGCGGCTTCCATCTCCATTACCTCGGGCTGTTCCGCCGTGCCCAGCAACGGTCCGCTCGCGATCGAGGTCAACAATTCCGGCGCGCCCGGCGCATCCTATTCGATTCCCAAGACCAGCATCGTATTCGACATCGTCAGCGTCGATCAGCGGGTCGCCAATTCCGTCACGACGCTCGGCACGCCATCTCTCGTGCGAACTTTCGGGGTCGGCGGAACGAACGGGCAGCCGGTGATCGGCGTGGGCGACGAATTGCAGGTCACGATTTTCGAAGCGGGCGCGGACGGGCTGTTCTCGACATCCGAGCGCAAGCAGACGACGATTCCGGTCATTGTCCAGCCGGACGGCAACGGCCAGATCCCCTATGCGGGCGCCGTGCGTTTCGCCGGCAAGACTCTCGATGGCGCGCGCGAAGAAATCGCCGCCGCGCTCAAGGCCAAGGCGGTCGAGCCCGACGTGATCGTCGGCATGAGCAAGAACACATCCCGCACGGCGTCGGTGCAGGGGGCTGTCAACCAGCCGAACATCATTCAGATCGGGCTTTCGCCACTGCCGCTGACCAGCGCCATCGCCATGGCGGGCGGCGCCTCAAAGCCGTCTTATGACACTTACGTGACCGTGACGCGCGGACGGAAGTCCGGCACGGTGTTGTTGCAGAGCATCATCGACAATCCGAGGGACGACATCAACGTCAGCCCGCGCGACAAGATCTTCCTGACCTATGATCCGCAGAGCTTTACGGTTCTGGGATCGACGGAGAAGACCGGCAAGATCTCGTTCCAGGCGAGTTCGATCAGCCTCGTGGAAGCGACCGCCATGGCGGGCGGCGCGAAGCTGACGATCGCGGATCCTGCCGGCTATTTCATCTTCCGGTATGAAAACGAGGCGGTGTATCGCGAAGTCGTCGGGGAAAGCCGCTTCCGGCAATTGCTGTCGAAGGGCATGATGGCGAACAAGGATGGTCGCTACCCGATCGTCTATCGGATCGACATGAACGATCCGCAGAGTTACATCGTCACCCAGTCCTTCCCGGTCCGCAACAAGGACGTCCTCTATCTCTCGAGGCATCCGGCGACGGACTTCGCCGTGTTCATGCGCCTGATCGGCGGACCGGTGTCTGTGGCGCGTAATGTGCAGAGGCTGTAAAAGGGTTTCGCCGCGTCTCCACGTCGTCGAACTCCAAGGGTCATGATGGCCGAAAACGGTGAGCCGTTCTATGCGGTGACATCTGCTGGTTTGTGGAAGCAGCGACGCGACATCGAAACGCTGTTGCGTTGTCGCGTGGCTCCATGGCCGAGCGCATCGATCGGCAGACAAGTCGACGGCTATGTCGGTTGGGGACGAAGGCCCTCGGGAATGCGCGCTTCGGCGCTCGGCGCACGGGCTGGGAAGCCCGTCATCACCCTCGAAGATGGCTTCCTCAAGAGTTATGCGCCCGGGAATGCGGAGCCGGCGCATTCTTTCGTTGTCGACCGATCGGGGATTTATTTCGAGCCGCTCGAAATCAACGACCTCTCCAGACTTCTCGAGCGTTCCGATGCGACCTCGATCGATCATGATCGGGCGCGGCGAGCGATGGACTTCATTCGCGGCAACCGGCTGTCGAAATACAACAACGCGCCGATCAAAGGATTGAGCGAAACCGGGCTAAAGGGCGCCTATGTGCTCCTAATCGATCAGGTCCCGGGCGACGCCTCGATCCGGGGGGCGGGGGCGAAGGACGCCGCCTTCGGCGCAATGCTGCGGCACGCTCTCGATCATTACCCCCGCCACCGCATCGCGGTCAGAACCCATCCCGCGGCCGGCGACCGGAGCCTCATCCTGACTGCGGCGCGGGCCTTGGGCGTCGAAGTCGTCGCGACGCCACGCATGAACCCGTGGCCGTTGATCGAGAACGCCGACGCGGTTTATACGATTTCCAGCCACCTCGGCTTCGAGGCTTTGATGGCCGGGTCCAAGGTGCACTGCTTCGGGACGACATTCTACTCCCATTGCGGATTGACCGAAGATCATGCCGCGTCTGGCCTCGCCCGGGGCAGGCGCTCGCTCGAACAGCTGTTTCACGCCGCTTATATCGACTACTCCCATTATCTGGATCTACACGACCGGAAGCCGGTGGACATCGAAACGGCGCTCGACCAGCTTCTCGTCGTGCGCGACCAGCGCTCGAGGATCGAAAAGCGCGTCTATACGGGCGGCCTTTCGCCTTGGAAGCGCAAGGCGATGACGCCGTTCCTCATCGGGCCGGAAGGGCCTCCGGTTCACTGCCGTTCGCTCGCCGCCGCCGAAGATCAGGCCCTGATATCGGGCGGCCAGGTTGCGCTGTGGGGAGTGGCCAAACCGATGCCTGCCCGGGCGCCGGCTATCCGCTTCGAGGACGGTTTCATCCGTTCGCGCGGGCTCGGCGTCAATCTTTCGCTGCCGTGCTCGCTCGCTATGGATGGCGAGCATGTCTATTTCGACGCGCGTGGCGAAAGCGTGCTGGAACATATCCTGGCCACGCATCCGTTCCCGGACGAGTTGCTGGCCCGGTCGCGGGCGCTGATCGATCTCGTTGTAACGCGCGGGGTCTCCAAATATAATTTGAAGACCCTGTTCGAAGCGCCGGTCACGCAGCAGGGGCGATTGAAGATCCTCGCTCCGGGACAGGTGGAGAAGGACGCTTCGATCCGGTACGGCTCGCCCGACGTCAAGACCAATCACGAACTGGTCGCCCGCATCAGAAAGCTCTATCCCGACGCATTCATCGCATACAAGGAGCATCCCGACGTCACGGCGGGTCTTCGCTCCGGCGGGATACGGCCGGTCGACGCCGACCTGATCGTGACGCAGGGCGACATCAAACACTGGATCGCCTGGGCCGACCGGATCGAGACGATGACTTCGCTCGCCGGTTTCGAAGCGCTGATCCGAGACAAGCCGGTCGGCGTGCATGGCATGCCCTTTTATGCCGGCTGGGGATTGACTGATGATCGCTTCCCCGTGTCGCGCCGGGGCCGGCCGCTCACCGTCGACAAACTCGCCGCCGCGACACTGATTCTCTATCCGCTCTATGTTCACCCTTTGAGCGGCATGCCCTGCACGCCGGAGGCCTTGGTGGAGGAAATCGCGCTCAACAGAAGCATGCCGACGTCGGCCTGGACGCGGTTCAAAGCTTGGCTCGCGCAATCAATAAATCGAACGGCCGTAAGGATTCGTGATAGCGGGGCTTAGGCCGCGACGATGTCTCGGCCGCCGCTTTTTAGAATTGGATGCAACCGCAGATCCGGCTCTCAAATTTGTGACCGTAAAAATATAGCGGAATCAAATCGCTATCGGTCGATCTCGTCGCCGGGTCTCCAAAGCGAGCGGATGTTCGCGCCGGCCGCGCCGGACGGGGCGCTGCACGGAAATGTGACACCATGGGATCGAGGTGTGAGCAAAAAGGTAAGGCGTGGTTGAAATGACGCAAGGTTCGTGTAAACAGGGTCCAGCAGTTCCCTCAGTGGATTTTTAAAGACACTTCGATATGACGCTGCCCTTGGACAACATGAAAAAGCAAGCGGTTGGATCACACAAGGGCTCTCGGGCCAAGACGCAGAACATCATCGGCCTGCCTTTCATCGGGCGGCAGCCGCGGAAGTTTCCGAATAAACATTGCGCGCGCGTTATTTTCCTTCAGGGCCCCGTAGGCGCTTTCTTTCGCCGCGCTCAGGACTATCTCAACGCATCGGGTTTCGAGGCCTGGCGAGTCTGTTTCAATGCAGGCGACCGTCTGTATTCTCCTGGCGAACGCGTCCTGAACTTTTCCGGCTCTCCGGAAACCTGGCGTTCCTGGTTCTCGGAAATCCTGCATGAAAACGGTTTCGACGCCGTCGTGATGTTCGGCGCGGAGCGTCTCATCCATCGCATCGCAGCCGAATGCGCCGAGGCGGAAGGCATACCGGTCCTCTGCTTGGAAGAGGGTTATGTGCGGCCGGGTTACGTGACGATGGAATTCGGCGGCAACAACTGGCGCTCGCCTATCGCGGGAAAGCTGCCTCCGGCCGAGTTTGAGGGAACCCGCCAGAGCGGACCCAAGGCCGTGCCGTCGGCGGGTTCGTTCAGCAGCATGGCCTGGAGCGCCTTTCAGTATTTCACCATCCGCGCGTTGATCTCGACGCCCGGCGAGCGCAAGCTGTTTCACAAGCACAAGCGCACCCTGGTGTCGGAGGGCTTTTACTGGTTCAAGAACTATTACCGGAAATTTGCGCATGTCGGCCGGAATTACCGGATTTCCGAGCGGCTGCTCGAGCATCACGACAAGCGCTTCTTTCTCGTGCCGCTGCAGGTCCATGACGACATGCAGCTGGGCCGAGCCGCCAATGCCTGGAACAACCAGAAACTCATCCTGAAGACGATCGTCTCCTTCGCCCGCAACGCGCCGGGCGATCACCATCTGGTGTTCAAGATCCATCCGATGGAGCGTGGTCATACGCGTGACTGGAATTTCATCCGGCAGGTCAGCGCGCTCAACAATGTCAAGGATCGGGTGCACGTGCTCGACGGCGGATCGTTGAGCCTGCTCACGCGCCATTCTGCCGGCATGATCACCATCAATTCCACCTCCGGCCTGTCTGCGATCCATCACGGCGTTCCTCTGGCCGTTATGGGACAGGCGATCTATCGCCACCCCGATCTGGTCTTCTGCGTTCAGCGCGGCAAGGATCTCGACCGGTTCTGGTCCGAGGGCTTCGTGGCTCCGGCCGATATGCGCGAACGTTATCTCGGCTGGATGCAGCACGAATGCCTGGTGGGCGGTGATTTCTACGCCAAAGAGGGGATTGAGGCCGCTATCACCAGTCTGCGCGTGAGACTGGAGAGCGCATTGGTCAACCGCAAGTCGGGCAAGGTCGTGGCCGCCAATTTCGGAGCCGCGCGCGAGGGCTGACCGCTGGCGGACCCTGACGGGCGACGTTATGTTCGAGAATTTCCGGAATGAAAAAAGCCGCCCGTTGAGGCGGCTTTTTCAATGCGGTCTTTGCAAACTTCAGGGATTTCTGCCCCAGGCGATGAAATGGCCGTTCGCAAAGTCGCTGTCGAAGGCCTGCTTCGTCTTGCCATAACGGAAAGGCGCGCCGTCAATATCGACGGTCATGCCGCCGGCCGCGCGCAACACGGCGTCGCCCGCCGCGGTATCCCATTCCATCGTCCGGCCGAAACGCGGATAGACATCGGCTTCGCCTTCGGCGACCAGGCAGAACTTGAGCGACGAGCCCACGGATTTCGTGGAGGCCACTCCTTTTTCCGCCAGGAAAGCCTCGGTCTCGGGCGAATTGTGCGATCGGCTCGCCACCGCCGTCAAGTCGCCGGACGGAGCGCGGCAAGCGATCGTTGTCCGTCCCGCGACCGTCAGATCCTCGGTGATGTCCAGTTTGCTCGCCTGCGCCTGCGCCCCCGTATAAGCGACCCGCTTGGCGGGCGCGTAGACGATGCCCACGGTCGGCGCGCCATTCTCGATCAACGCGATATTGACGGTGAAATCGTCGCGTCGATTGATGAACTCCTTCGTGCCGTCCAAGGGGTCGACGAGAAAGAAGCTCCGCCCCTCGACATCCGGGATGCGGCCGGCCGCCGCGGCTTCTTCCGCGACCACGGGGATCTCCGGAAAGGCTGCAGCCAGGCCGGAGAGGATGATGGCTTCGGCGCGTTCGTCCGCTTCCGTCACCGGCGAACAGTCGTTTTTATAGGCGACGTTCGGACCGGCCTGGTAAACCTCCAGGATCGCACGACCCGCATCCAGAGCAATTTTTTCAAGGATGTCCAGCATGGTTCACCGCTTGTTGAGGAAGGCTTCGATCTGGATCGCCAGCTCGGCCGGTTCGTGGCCCAGCGTATGCAGATGCAGTTCGGGACTGGTCGGCGCTTCGTAACCCGAGGTGATGCCCGTGAAATTGGCGATTTCGCCGGACTGCGCCTTCTTGTAGAGACCCTTCGGATCACGGCGCATGCATTCTTCGAGCGGCGTGTCGACGAAGACTTCGATGAACTCTCCCGGCGCGAACAGGTCGCGCGCCATCTGCCGCTCCGAACGGAACGGCGAAATGAAGGACACGATCACCATCAAGCCGGCTTCGGTCATCAGCTTGGCGACTTCGGCGACACGGCGGATATTCTCGACCCGATCGTCGTCGGTGAAGCCGAGGTCGCGGTTGAGGCCATGGCGGATATTGTCGCCGTCGAGCATGAAAGTGTGCTTGCCCTGGGCGTGCAGCAGCTTTTCCAACGTATTGGCGATGGTCGACTTGCCCGAGCCCGAATAGCCGGTGAACCAGATGGCCGCCGGCTTCTGGTTCTTGATCTCGGCGCGCGCTTCCTTGTTGACGTCGGTCGCCTGCCAATGAACGTTCGAAGCGCGACGCAGCGCATGATCGATCATGCCGGCGCCCACGGTCGCATTGGTGAAGCGGTCAATGAGGACGAAATTGCCGGTGACGCGGTTGGTTTTATAGGGGTCGAAGGCGATCGGCGATTGCGTCGAGATGTTGCACTCGCCCACCTCGTTCATGTTGAGGTGCTTTGCCGCTTCATGGGCGAAGGTGTTGATGTTCACCTGATGCTTCAGCGTGGTGATCGTCGCGCTGACGCTGTCGACTTCCGTGCGCAGGATATAGCTGCGGCCCGGGATCATCGGCTGGGCGTCGAACCAGATGATATGCGCCTGGAACTGATCGGCCACATGCGGACGATTGGTGGGGTCCACCAGCATGTCGCCGCGCGAAATGTCGATCTGGTCTGCGAGCACGATCGTCACCGCCTGGCCCTCGACGGCGCTGTCGAGATTGCCGTCCTGGGTGACGATTTCCTTGATGACCGATTCCTGGCCGGATTTTGCGACGGTGACCTTGTCGCCGGGCGCGACGCGGCCCGAAGCGACCTGACCCGCGAAGCCGCGGAAATCGAGGTTGGGGCGCACCACGTGCTGGACGGGGAAGCGGAAGGGCTTGTCGACGCCGTCGTTTTCGATAGCGACGGATTCGAGATGTTCGAGCAGGGCAGGGCCCTGATACCACGGCATCTTCGCCGATTTGACCGTCACGTTGTCGCCGTAGCGGGCCGACATCGGAATGGGCTGGATCGACTTGAAGCCGAGATTGGCGGCGAACGACATGTAATCCGCAACGATCTTGTCGAAGACCTCCTGGGAATGATCCATCAGGTCGATCTTGTTGACGGCGAGCACGATGTTGCGGATGCCGAGCAGCGAGGCGATGAAGGAATGCCGACGCGTCTGGCGCAGGATGCCCTGGCGCGAATCCACCAGCACGATAGCGAGATCGGCGGTCGAGGCGCCGGTCGCCATATTGCGGGTGTATTGTTCGTGGCCGGGCGTGTCGGCGACGATGAACTTGCGCTTGTCGGTGGCGAAGAAGCGGTAGGCGACGTCGATGGTGATGCCCTGTTCGCGTTCGGCTTCGAGGCCGTCCACGAGCAGCGCGAAATCGATATTGTCGCCGTCGGTGCCGTGCTTGGCGCTGTCGCGCTCCAGCGTGGCGAGCTGGTCTTCGAAGATCAGCTTGGTGTCGTAGAGCAGGCGACCGATCAGCGTGGACTTGCCGTCGTCCACCGAACCGCAGGTCAGAAAGCGCAGCAGGGACTTCTTTTCCTGCTCGCGCAGATATTCGATCATGTCGCCGGAAACGTCGGCCGGGTTCACAACAGTCATCAGAAATAACCCTCGCGCTTCTTCTTTTCCATCGAGCCAGCTTCATCCTTGTCGATCAGGCGACCCTGACGTTCCGAGGTGCGCGCCGTCAGCATTTCGCGGACGATGTCTTGCAGATTGGCGGCGTCGGAGTCGATCGCGCCGGTCAGCGGATAGCAGCCAAGCGTCCGGAAGCGCACGAGGCGGTCTTCCACCACGTCGTCGGGGCCGATCGGCATGCGCTCGTCGTCGACCATGATCAGCATGCCGTCGCGCTCCACCACGGGGCGCTTGGCCGCATAGTAGAGCGGCACGATCGGAATGTTTTCCTTCATGATATATTGCCAGATGTCGAGCTCGGTCCAGTTCGACAGCGGGAAGACGCGGATGGATTCGCCGGCGCCGACGCGGGTATTGTAGGTTTTCCACATCTCCGGGCGCTGGTTTTTGGGATCCCAGGTGTGCTGCGCGTTGCGGAAGGAGAAGATTCGCTCCTTGGCGCGGGACTTTTCCTCGTCGCGGCGGGCGCCGCCGAAGGCTGCGTCGAAGCCGTATTTATCCAGCGCCTGGCGCAGCGCGACGGTCTTCATGATGTGGGTATGGGTGTTGGAGCCGTGGGTGAAGGGGCCGACGCCCTGCTCCACGCCGTCCTGATTGATATGCACCAGGAGGTCGATGCCGAGATCCTTGGCCATCTTGTCGCGGAACGCCGTCATCTCCTTGAATTTCCACGTTGTGTCGACATGGAGGAAGGGGAAGGGGGGCTTGGCGGGATAGAAGGCCTTCATCGCCAGATGCAGCATCACCGATGAATCCTTGCCGATCGAATACAGCATCACCGGATTGGAAAAGGTGGCCGCCACCTCACGGAAGATATGGATGGATTCAGCTTCGAGACGCTGAAGGTGGGTGAGTGACATGCGCTTGGTCGCTCCGCTCTTGGTCTTTTGAGTTTGAGAGCGTTTATTGACTTTGGAAGGTCAAGGCAACCTTTAATAAACAGCTTACTTTCGCCGAACCGGCTATGTCGGCGGTTTTGTGCAAACCGGCAACGCCGCCGACGCAGCGGGCCGTCGTCTCTCTTCCGCGGGGAAGGTTCCCACCGACGACAGCGACTTGTCTCAAAACGCCGCGATTATGTCCGTCCCGGTATAGAGTTTTTCGCTGCGACGCGGCATTGTAGATCCATCACGGCGCCGACGATACGCGCCCGCATCCAGGACGGATTTGCATGCGATTTTCTGCTTTATCGATCTTTCGCGAAGCCTTGAAGAAGAATACGGGCTGGGCGCCGGTCTGGCGTCAGCCCGAGCCGAAGCGTCATTACGATGTCATCATCGTCGGCGGCGGCGGGCATGGGCTCGCCACCGCCTTCTACCTCGCCAAGGAATTCGGCGTCACCAATGTGGCGGTGCTGGAGAAGTCGTGGCTCGGCTCGGGAAATATCGGCCGCAACACCACGATCATCCGTTCCAACTACATGTTGCCCGGCAACGAGCCCTTCTATGAGCTGTCCATGAAGCTCTGGGAAAACATGGAGCAGGATTTCAACTACAACGCCATGGTGTCGCAGCGCGGCGTGCTCAATCTCTACCACACCGACGGCCAGCGCGACGCCTATGCGCGGCGCGGCAACGCCATGCATCTCGAAGGGGCCGGCGGCGAATTGCTCGATCGCGAACAGGTGAAGCAATTCGCGCCCTATCTCAATTTCGACCATCATCGCTTCCCGATCCTCGGCGGCCTGTTGCAGCGCCGCGGCGGCACGGCGCGCCACGACGCCGTCGCCTGGGGCTATGCGCGCGGCGCCGACATGCGCGGCGTCGACCTGATCCAGAATTGCGAGGTGACGGGCGTCACCCGAGAAAACGGCATGATTACCGGCGTCGAAACCAGCCGCGGCTTCATCGGCTGCAACAAACTGGCGCTCGCCACCGCCGGCCATTCCACCGTCACCGCTTCCATGGCGGGCTTGCGCCTGCCGATCGAAAGCCATGTGCTGCAGGCCTTCGTCAGCGAAGGGCTCAAGCCGGTGGTCGACAGCGTCATCACCTTTGGCATGGGACACTTCTATGTGTCGCAGTCCGACAAAGGCGGGCTGGTGTTCGGCGGCGATATCGACGGCTTCAATTCCTACGCCCGTCGCGGCGGCCTCGCCATGATCGAGCATGTGTTCGAGATCGGCGTGTCGATGATCCCGGGCCTGTCGCGGTCCAAGGTGCTGCGCACCTGGGGCGGGGTCATGGATATGAGCATGGATGGCTCGCCGATCATCGACAAGACGCCGGTCCCCAATCTCTATCTCAACACCGGCTGGAATTACGGGGGCTTCAAGGCCACGCCCGCCTCGGGCTTCACCTTCGCCCATCTCATCGCCAAGAACGAACCGCATGCTGTGACGCGCGAAATGCGCCTCGACCGCTTCGAGCGCGGCTATCACATCGACGAGGGCGGCAAAGGCCCTCAACCGAACCTGCATTAAGAGCGCATCTCCATGGCAAGCCTCATCACCTGCCCGCATTGCGGGGTCCGACCCAAGGAAGAATTCACCATCAAGGGCGACGCCGCCCCGGTTCGCCCGGCGGCCAGCGCGTCCGACAAGGAATGGCATGACTATGTCTATCTGCGCGACAATCCGATGGGCCGTTATCGCGAACTCTGGCATCACCTCAACGGCTGCCGGCGTTTCCTCGTCGTGGAGCGCGACACGGTGAGCCACGAGGTCTATTCGGTTCAGGACGCCGCCGCGTTTCGCCAGGGAGGCTCCGAATGACCGCTTATCGTCTTTCCACCGGCGGTGTCGTCGATCGCGCCAAATCCGTCGGCTTTCGCTTCGACGGCGTGGCCTATAAGGGCTTCGAAGGCGACACGCTGGCCTCGGCGCTGATGGCGAACGACCAGCTGCTGCTCGGCCGCAGTTTCAAATATCATCGCCCCCGCGGCGTTGTGACGGCGGGCGTCTCCGAACCCAATGCGCTGGTGACCATCGGCGAGGGCGGGCGGATGGAGCCCAATGTCCGCGCCACCGTCGCCGAATTGTATGAGGGACTGTCCGCCGTCAGCCAGAACCGCTGGCCGTCGCTGAAATTCGACATCGGCAGCGTCAATTCGCTGCTGTCGCCCTTTCTGTCGGCGGGTTTCTATTACAAGACCTTCATGTGGCCCAAGAGCTTTTGGGAAAAGATCTACGAGCCCTTCATCCGCAAGGCCGCCGGCCTCGGCAAATTGTCGATCGGCGAGCGCGACCCGGACAATTACGAGAAGAGCTGGGCCTTCTGCGATCTGCTGGTGATCGGCGCAGGTCCGACCGGGCTGATGGCGGCGTTGGCCGCGGGTCGCGCCGGGCTGAAAGTCTTGATCGCCGACGAAAGCGCCCGTCTCGGCGGCTCGCTGCTCGCCTCGCGCACGTCCATCGGCGGCGAAGGCGCCGCCGACTATGCGCAGACGGTGATCACCGAGCTGGCGAGCATGCCGAATGTGACGGTGCTGCCGCGCGCCACCGTGTTCGGCTGGTTCGACGACATGGTGTTCGGCGCGGTCGAGCGTGTGCAGAAGCATGTCGCCCAGCCGCATGCCGACCGCGCCGTCGAACGCGTCTGGCGTATCGCCGCCAAGCGGGCGGTGCTCGCCTCGGGCGCGGAAGAGCGCCCGCTGGTGTTCGGCGGCAACGACCTGCCGGGGGTGATGACCGCGTCGGCGATGCGCACTTACGCCAATCGTTACGGCGTGGCGGCCGGCCGCAAGGTCGCGGTCTTCGCCAATGGCGCCTCGGGTTATGAAACCGCGCGCGATCTGGCCGCCAGGGGCGTCGAGATCGCGGCGATCATCGACAGCCGCGTCGGCGCTTCCGATGTCGCGCCGCAGGGAGCCCGCGTCGTCGCCGGCGCCCAGGTGGTCGACACGTCAGGCAAGCTGCGGATCAAGAGCGCGACCATCGAACGCTCCGGTTATATGGAAACCATCGCCTGCGACGCGCTGGCCATGTCCGGCGGCTGGAGCCCGATCATTCATCTGATGTGCCATCGCGGCCAGCGACCGGTCTGGTCGGAAGAGAAGGCGGCCTTCCTCGCGCCGTCGCTTGCGGAACCCTTCTTCGCCGCCGGTGGCGCCTCGGGTCTCGAAGGACTCGGCGCCTGCCTCGCCGATGGCTGGAAGGCCGGCGCGGAAGCTGCATCCTCCCTCGGTCTGTCGGCGCCGGCCTATGTCCGGCCCGATATCGAAGGCGAGGCGGGAGAAGGCTTCACGCCGCTCTGGTATGTCGCCGGGTCCAAGTCCAAGGCCTTCGTCGATTTCCAGAACGACGTGCATGTCGCCGATCTCGGCCTGGCGTTGCGCGAAGGTTATGGGCATGTCGAACACGCCAAGCGCTATACGACCAACGGCATGGCGACCGACCAGGGCAAGCTGTCGGGCGTCAACGCCGCCGCCATCCTCGCCGGCATGCAGGGCGTGACCCCCGCCCAGACCGGCACCACGACCTTCCGGCCGTTCTATACGCCCGTGACTTTCGGCGCGCTGGCGGGCGCGGCGCGTTTCGAGCATGCGCAGCCGATCCGCGTCTCTCCCCTGCATGGCTGGGCCAAGAAGAACGGGGCCAAGATGGTCGAGGCCGGCCTCTGGTATCGCTCCTCCTGGTTCCCGCGCGACGGTGAAACGAGTTGGCGGCAGAGCTGTGACCGCGAGGTGATCACGGTGCGCGAGAAAGCCGGCGTCTGTGACGTCTCCACGCTCGGCAAGATCGAAGTGATGGGTCCCGATGCGGCGGAATTCCTCAACCGCATCTATTCCAACGCCATGCTGAAATTGCCGGTCGGCAAGGCGCGCTACGGCATCATGCTCCGCGAAGACGGCATGGTCTATGACGACGGCACCGTCAGCCGTTTCGGCGAGAACCACTTCTTCATCACCACCACCACCGCTTATGCGGGCGAGGTGCTGACGCATATGGAGTTCTTCCACCAGACCGTCTGGCCGGAACTCGACGTGCGTTTCGTGACGGTCACAGATCAATGGGCGCAGATGTCCGTGGTCGGACCGAAGTCGCGCGAGATCCTGCAGGAACTGATCGTCGACGATCTCTCTGACGCCGCCTTCCCCTTCATGACCGCGCGCGCGGTCAAGATGGTCGACGGCCCCGAGGCGCGGCTCTACCGCATCTCGTTTTCGGGCGAACTCGCCTATGAACTGGGCGTGCCCGCCGGTTACGGCGAAGCGGTCGCCGACGCTGTGATGGCGGTCGGCGCCAATCACGGCATCTGCGCCTATGGCGTCGAAGCGCTCAACGTCATGCGCATCGAGAAAGGCCATGTCACCCATGCCGAACTCGACGGCCGCGTGACGGCTGACGATGTCGGCCTGGGCAAGCTGGTCTCGGCGCAGAAGCCGGATTTCGTCGGCAAGCGCCTGCTCGATCGCTATGGCATGAAGGCGGCGGACCGCCATCAGCTCGTCGGTCTCGTGCCCGTCGATCCCAAGGTCGAGTTCAAGTCCGGCGCGCATATCCTGAAGGTCGGCGCGACGCCGTCGACGGTGGCCGATCAGGGCTGGGTGTCGTCGGTCTGCTATTCGCCGGCGCTCGGCCATATGATCGGTCTGGCTTTCGTCAAATCTGGACGCGAACGGATGGGCGAGAAAGTGGTGGTCTGGGACAAGCTCCGCGGTCAGGAGACCGAAGCGGTGATCAGCTCCACCGTGTTCTTCGATCCCGAAAACAAGAAGCTGCACGCCTGAGGAGGATCCCATGACCTATCAATATCGTCATCCCCTGGCCGACGGCGCCGTGCATGGCATCGAAATGCCGAACGCCAATCATCTGGAACTCGTCGAAGGCTCCGGCATCTTTTCCGTCCTGGCTTTCAAGGGCCAGGCGGACGCGTTGTACGCAGCGCTGAAGGCGCTGCCGGGCGTCAGCCCACGGAAGGTCGGCCCGGGCGAATGGCTGGTCGTGACCCTGGAGAAAGGAAGCGGTCTCGGAGAGATCGCCGGCGCAATGGTGGTCGACCAAAGCCATGGCCGCACGCATTTCCGCCTCAGGGGACCGCATGCGCTGCGCATCCTGATGAAGGGCGTCGGCGTGGATCTGGCCGGCGGCGCATTGCCGGTCGGGGAGTCGGCGATGATGGCGTTCCAGCATCTGACCGTCAATCTGGCCCGCAGCGGCGATGACGCGTTCGAGCTGATCGTGCTGCGCAGTTTCGCCGAAAGTCTCTATCACGACCTGCGCCTCGCGGGCCGGGAATTCTCGCTGTCCTTTGCGGTGGCGGAACGCTGAAACCGGGGCGCGCCCGATCGTCCGAGCCGGCTCCGTGAGGGGCCGGCTCTTTCATTTGGGCCCATCGTTCCCAGCATTCGCCCTCGACGCCGCGCATCGGAGAAAAAGCGTCCAGCCTGTTTGTCTGCAAATGGCGGCCGAACCGACGAAACAACGATCCCGCTGCGCATTTTGGCGCAAACAGACAAATTGTTTTCGCCTGAGCGACAAGAAATGCGATCCTTCGGAAATAGTGTTTTGACTGTGAACTGAAGGCGGTTCCAGGCGCCGGCCGGCGGGCGGCGCATTAACGGAAAGCCTTTTCCAATCAATCGGTTATCTATAGCCGGGAGGGCGTGTCCGCTCTTACCGGGAGCGGAGCTATGCCATGAAGAGCCATGCCAGGGTCGTCGTAATCGGCGGCGGCGTCGTCGGATGTTCGGTCCTCTATCACCTCACGAAATTCGGCTGGACCGACGTCGTTCTGCTCGAGCGGTCGGAACTGACCTCCGGCTCCACCTGGCACGCCGCCGGCGGCATGCACACGATCAATGGCGATCCGAACGTCGCCAAGCTGCAGAAATACACGGTCGAACTCTACAAGGAGATCGAGGAATATTCCGGCCAGGATGTCGGCCTGCACATGACCTCGGGCCTGATGCTGGCCGCCACCAAGGACCGCTTCGACTGGCTGAAGACGATCCAGGCCAAGGGTCGCTACGGCGGGCTGGACACCGAACTCCTGACGCCGCGCGAGGCGATGGAATTCATGCCGCTGATGGATCCCGACCAGTTCGTCGGCGCCCTCTACGACCCGGTCGAAGGCCATCTCGATCCCTATGGCACCACGCATGCCTACGCCAAGTCGGCCAAGAAGAACGGCGCCGAGATCTATCTGCACACCAAGGTCGAGGATCTCGTACAGCGCGAAGACGGTTGCTGGCGGGTGATCACCGACAAGGGCGAGATCATCGCCGAGCATGTCGTCAACGCCGCCGGCCTCTGGGCGCGCGAAGTCGGCCGCATGGTTGGTCTCGAACTGCCCGTGCTCGCCATGGAGCATATGTATCTCATCACCGAGGACATGCCCGAGGTCGCCGAGTTCAACGCCGCCACCGGCAAGGAAATCGTCCATTGCGTCGATTTCGACGGCGAGATCTATATCCGCCAGGAGCGCGGCGGCATGCTGATGGGCACCTATGAGAAGGACTGCCGTCCCTGGTCGCCGATCACCACGCCCTGGAATTTCGGCCACGAACTGCTGGGCGAGGATCTCGACCGCATCACCAGCGAGCTGGAAGTCGGCTTCCGCCACTTCCCGGCCTTCAACAATGCCGGCATCCGCAAGGTCATCAACGGGCCCTTCACATTCTCGCCGGACGCCAATCCGCTGGTCGGCCCGATCCGCGGCCTGAAGAATTTCTGGTCGGCCTGCGCCGTGATGGCGGGCTTCAGCCAGGGCGGCGGCGTCGGCCTCGCGCTCGCCAACTGGATCATGCAGGGCGATCCGGGCTTCGACGTCTTCGCGATGGACGTGTCGCGCTATGGCGACTATTCCACCATGGCCTACACCAACGCCAAGGTGCGCGAAGGCTATTCCCGCCGCTTCTCAATCCGCTTTCCCAATGAGGAGCTGCCGGCCGGCCGGCCCCTGCAGACCACGCCGATCTATGATCGGCTCAAGGGCATGGGCGCGGTGTTCGGCCAGTATTACGGGCTGGAGCAGCCGCTGTGGTTCGCGCCCGAAGGCGTCGAGGACAAGTTCTCCTGGCGCCGCTCGACCGATTTCGAGCATGTCGCCCGCGAGGTGAAGACCGTGCGCGACGGCGTCGGCATGATGGAGACGTCGGGCTTCGCCAAATACAAGATCACCGGCAAGGGCGCGCGCGCCTATCTCGATCGTCTGCTCGCCTGCCGCATCCCGGCGCTCGGCAAGATGACGCTCGCGCCGATGCTCAAGCATGACGGCAAGCTGATCGGCGACTTCACGCTGGCCACGATGGGCGAGGACGATTTCCTGCTGATCGGTTCGGGCGTGGCCGAGAACTATCATATGCGCTGGTTCGAGAGCCATCTGCCTGAAGACGGCTCGGTGCGCTTCGAAGCGATCGGCCTCGGCCTCGCCGGCCTCGCCATCGCCGGGCCCAAGTCGCGCGAGCTCATGTCCAAGCTCACCCATCTCGACATGTCCAAGGACGCCTTTCCCTTCATGGCGATCCGCAAGATGGATATCGGCATGGCCCCGGCGATCGTCGGCCGCGTTTCCTATACCGGCGATCTCGGCTACGAGATCTGGATGAAGCCGGAATATCAGCGCTACATCTTCGAGAAGATCCTCGAGGCGGGGGCCGAATTCGGCATCGGTCTCTTCGGCTTGCGCGCTCTCAATTCGCTTCGGCTGGAAAAGGCCTATGGCAGCTGGTCGCGCGAATATCGTCCGCTCTATGGTCCCTTTGAAGCCGAACTCGGCCGCTTCATCGCGCTCAAGAAGGACGCCGACTTCATCGGCAAGGCCGCGGCCGCAAAGGAGAAGGAAGAGGGCGGCGCGCTGCGTCTGCGCACCTTCATCATCGAGGCCAAGGACGCCGACGTGGTCGGCGACGAACCGATCTGGCACAAGGGCGAGGTCAAGGGCTGGGTGACCTCCGGCGGTTATGCGCATGGCCCTGGCCTGTCGGTGGCGGTCGGTTATGTGCCCAGGGAGATCGCCGAAGACGTCGAGGGATGGCAGATCGAGCTGCTTGGCGACATGCTGCCTGCAAAGCTGCAGTCCACGGCGCTCTTCGATGCCGACGGAGCCGTCATGCGCGGCTGAGGCGCCGTTTTATCCTGAAACGAATTGTCCCGTTTTTCGCCCGGCGCGCTCCATCGCCGGGCGATTCGCATTTGTCGGGGCTTGCGGCGTTTCGGCGCAACCTTGAATTTTGTTAAACTCTGCGCACCTACGTGGTTTTTTATGATCCCGCCCTATGTATGGCGGCGATTGGCCGATATCGGCGCGTCCAATACGGTTGCAATTCGCGCTCAAAAAAACTGCAATATGCATAAATTGTGATCAAATTCCGAATTTGAACGCAGGAGCGTCTGAAAACCGCACTTTGAGTCTTCACATTTCAAGCGAAAACGCTATGGGTTTTTGGAAAGGCCGTTCCACTCGCGGCCTTTCCTAAGAACAGAAGCAGCAGCGATCTAACGACTGCATGCGGGGGAAAAGAGACGGATGGAATATTTTATCCAGCAGCTCCTCAACGGGCTGACGCTTGGCTCTATCTATGGCCTCATCGCCATCGGCTACACCATGGTTTACGGCATTATCGGCATGGTCAATTTTGCCCATGGCGATATTTTCATGCTCGGCGGCTTCGTCGCGCTGATCGTGTTCCTGGTGCTGACCGGCGCGATCGCCGGCGTGCCGGTGGCTGTGGCCCTTCTCATCATGATCATCGTCGCCATGGCTGTGACCAGCCTGTGGAACTGGACGATCGAAAAGATCGCCTATCGTCCGCTGCGCGGCTCGTTCCGGCTCGCGCCGCTGATCACCGCGATCGGCATGTCGATCCTGATCTCGAACTTCGTTCAGGTCACCCAGGGTCCGCGCAACAAGGCGATCCCGGGCATGATCACCGATGTCTACACCTTCGGCGGCGTGTCGCTGTCGCTCAAGCAGATCGTCATCGTCATCCTGACGGCGGTGCTGTTGACCGGTTTCTGGTATCTGGTCAATTACACCTCGCTCGGCCGCGCCCAGCGCGCCACCGAACAGGACCGCAAGATGGCCGCGCTGCTCGGCATCAATGTCGACCGGACGATTTCCATCACCTTCGTGATGGGCGCGGCGCTCGCCGCCGTCGCCGGCGCGATGTATCTGATGTATTACGGCGTCATCTCCTTCGCCGACGGCTTCATTCCGGGCGTCAAGGCCTTCACGGCCGCGGTTCTCGGCGGCATCGGTTCGCTTCCGGGCGCCGTGCTGGGCGGGTTGTTGATCGGTCTCATCGAATCCCTGTGGTCGGCTTATTTCACCATCGACTACAAGGACGTCGCGACCTTCTCGATCCTCGCCATCGTGCTCATCTTCAAGCCGTCGGGCCTGATGGGTCGTCCTGAAGTGGAAAAGGTCTGACAGCCATGCAAAACCTCTCATCAAACAATCAGGCGGCCGGAGCATCTCTGACTGCCCGAGCCCTGCGCGAATCCATCTTCGCCGGCGTGGTGGCTTTTGGCCTCTTCCTGCTGTTCATCGGGCTCGAATCCACCCAGAACATCCATAACGAGCTGATTATCGTCACCCATTGGGTGAAGCTCGCCTTCGTCGTCGGCCTGGTGATGGTGGTGCGGTTCGCGATGATCACGGTCATCAATCCGTGGCTCGCCGCCCGGAAGTCCGCCAAAGACGCTGCGCCGGCCTATGTCGAGGGCGATCCCGTCTCCGGACCCGTGCAGGCCTGGAGGTTCTTCGTCAACAACTTCAGCAAGATCGGTCTCGCCTTCCTGCTGATCTATCCGGCTCTCTGCGTCAGCATCTTCGGCCTGCAGGGCTCGCTGAAGTGGGTCGACAATTTCGGCATTCAGATCCTGATCTATGTGATGCTCGGCTGGGGCCTCAACATCGTGGTCGGCCTCGCCGGTCTGCTCGATCTCGGCTATGTGGCCTTCTATGCGGTCGGCGCCTATTCCTATGCCCTCCTGTCGCAGCATTTCGGCTTCTCCTTCTGGATCCTGCTGCCGCTGGCCGGCATTCTCGCCGCTTTCTGGGGCGTCATTCTCGGCTTCCCGGTTCTGCGCCTGAAGGGCGACTATCTGGCCATCGTGACGCTGGCCTTCGGGGAAATCATCCGATTGGTTCTGATCAACTGGAAGGAAGTCACCAACGGCTCCGCCGGCATTTCCGGCATCCCGAAGGCGTCGATCTTCGGCATCTGGTCCTTCGACGTCGGCGCGGCCAACAACTTCACCAAGGCCTTCGGCCTTCCGATGTCTTCGGTCTACTACAAGATCTTCCTGTTCTATCTCATCCTCGCGCTCTGCCTGTTGACCGCCTATGTGACGATCCGCCTGCGCCGCATGCCGATCGGCCGCGCCTGGGAAGCGCTGCGCGAAGATGAAATCGCCTGCCGCTCGCTTGGCATCAACACGACCAACACCAAGCTGACGGCCTTCGCCATCGGCGCGATGTTCGGCGGTTTCGCGGGCTCCTTCTTCGCGGTGCGTCAGGGCTTCGTGTCGCCCGAATCCTTCGTCTTCCTCGAATCCGCGATCATTCTGGCGATCGTCGTTCTCGGCGGCATGGGGTCTCTGGTCGGCATCGCGGTCGCCGCGGTCGCCATGGTCGGCGGCACCGAACTCCTGCGCAACATGGAGTTCCTCAAGTTGATCTTCGGTCCGGAATTCACGCCCGAACTCTACCGTATGCTGATCTTCGGTTTGGCGATGGTGGTGATCATGGTGTGGAAGCCGCGTGGTTTCGTGGGCAGCCGCGAGCCGACCGCCTTCCTGTTCGAGCGCAAGAACGTCTCGGGCAGTTTCACCAAGGAAGGCCATGGCTGAGGCGGGAGCGATGACAATGGAAAAGACACCCCTGCTCGAAGTCGAGCACCTTTCGATGAAATTCGGCGGCCTGATGGCCATCAACGACCTGTCGTTCAACTGCCATGAAGGCGAGATCACCGCGTTGATCGGTCCCAACGGCGCCGGAAAGACCACCGTGTTCAACTGCATCACCGGCTTCTACAAGCCGACGATGGGCATGATCCGTCTCAATCACGGCCAGGGCCAGACGTTCCAGCTGGAGCAGATGCCGGATTTCCGCATCACCGCGAAAGCCAAGGTCGCCCGCACCTTCCAGAACATCCGGCTCTTCTCGGGTCTGACGGTTCTCGAAAACCTCCTGGTGGCGCAGCACAACAAGCTGATGAAGGCTTCGGGCTTCACCATTCTCGGCCTGCTCGGCATCGGCGGCTACAAAGAAGCCTCCAGGGAATCGATCGAGCTCGCCCGCTATTGGCTGGACAAAGCCGATCTCACCGAGCGCGCCGACGATCCCGCCGGCGATCTGCCCTATGGCGCCCAGCGCCGTCTGGAAATCGCCCGCGCCATGTGTACGGGGCCGAAGCTTCTCTGCCTGGACGAACCGGCCGCCGGCCTCAACCCCAAGGAATCGCTGGCGCTGAACACGCTGTTGCGCTCGATCCGCAAGGAGAGCGAGACGTCGATCCTGCTCATCGAGCATGACATGTCGGTGGTCATGGAAATCTCCGACCATGTCGTGGTGCTCGAATATGGCCGCAAGATTTCCGACGGCACACCGGCGCATGTGAAGTCCGATCCCAAGGTCATCGCCGCCTATCTCGGCGTCGACGACGAAGAAGAAGCCGCCAAGATTGCAGGAGGCGTTGTCTGATGTCCCAGCCTCTTCTCCAGGTCGAGAATGTCGAGACCTATTATGGAAATATCCGCGCGCTCGGCGGCGTCACCGTCACCGCCAATCAGGGCGAAATCGTCACGCTGATCGGGGCTAACGGCGCCGGCAAGTCGACGCTGATGATGACCATCTGCGGCAGCCCGCAGGCCCGCAGCGGCCGGGTTCTGTTCGATGGACGCGACATCACCCGCATGCCGACCCATGAAATCGCCCGGCTGCGCATTGCGCAATCGCCCGAGGGACGGCGCATCTTCCCGCGCATGACCGTGTTCGAAAACCTGCAGATGGGCGCGTCCCTCGACAAGCAGAAATTCTTCGATGAGGACGTGAAGCGGATCTTCGCGCTGTTTCCGCGGCTCGAGGAGCGGCAGTATCAGCGCGGCGGCACGCTTTCGGGCGGCGAGCAGCAGATGCTGTCGATCGGGCGCGCGCTGATGGCGCGGCCGAAGCTGCTGCTTCTCGACGAACCGTCGCTGGGCCTCGCGCCGCTGATCTCCAAGCAGATCTTCGAGGCGATCGGCAAGCTCAACAAGACCGAAGGCCTCACCGTCTTCCTCGTCGAGCAGAACGCGTTCGCCGCCCTCCGGCTCGCCCATCGCGGCTATGTGATGGTCAACGGCCAGGTGACGATGAGCGGCTCCGGCCAGGAGCTTCTCGCCAATCCGGAAGTGCGCGGAGCCTATCTCGAAGGCGGTCATCATTAAGTAGAACAGGGCGGAGAGCATCTTGCGCGCCGCGCGCAATCGGATACTCTCACGCCCGAGGGAGCTTTGAAAATGCAAGGTATTCTCTACGAAGAACCGATCATCTGGGAGTTCTTCCTGGTGACGATCCTGATCGGCGGCTGGACCGCCTGGCGCACCGGCAAGAGCGTCGCCGACAACTGGGGCGAGATCTGGCCGCAGGTGGTGGTCTACATCCTGTTGCTCGGAATCGCCGTCCGCTTCATCCATCACGCGCTCTATGGCGGCACCATGTTCACGCTGCAATATTACGCGGTGGACACCGCTTATCTGATGGTCGTGGCGATCCTCGGCTTCCGCCACACCCGCGCCGGCCAGATGGCGACAAAATACTATTGGCTCTATGAGAAATCCGGCCCGTTCGGCTGGAAGAAAAAGAGCGTTTGACAAGTTTCCATCCGCTGTGAACAGATAGCGGAACGGGGAAAAAAACCCTTGGCGCAAAAGGCGGGCGACGGGGGCAAACAGGAACCAACACGCCTCAAATATTGGGAGTTAAAGATGAAGAAGATGCTTCTCTCCGCCGTGGCCCTGACGGCCATGGTGGCCTTCGGCGGCAACGCCTGGGCCGATCTGCTGATCGGCGTGGCGGGCCCGCTCACCGGACCGAACGCCGCTTTCGGCGCTCAGCTCCAGAAGGGCGCTGAACAGGCGGCGGCCGACATCAATGCGGCCGGCGGCATCAATGGCGAGCAGGTCAAGATCGTGCTCGGCGACGACGTCTCCGACCCGAAGCAGGGTATTTCCGTCGCCAACAAGTTCGTCGGTGACGGCGTGAAGTTCGTGATCGGCCACTTCAACTCGGGCGTTTCCATCCCGGCTTCCGAAGTTTACGCCGAAAACGGCATCTTCCAGATCACCCCGGCCTCCACCAACCCGAACTTCACCGAGCGCGGCCTGTGGAACACCTTCCGCACCTGCGGCCGTGACGACCAGCAGGGCGCAGTGGCCGGCAAGTACATCGCCGACAACTTCAAGGACGCCAAGGTCGCCGTCGTTCACGACAAGACCCCGTACGGCCAGGGTCTCGCCGACGAAACCAAGAAGGCGATGAATGGCCTCGGCATCACCGAAGCGCTCTACGAAGGCATCACGCCCGGCGAAAAGGACTACTCCGCCCTCATCGCCAAGATGAAGGAAGCCGGCGTCTCGATCGTCTACTTCGGTGGCCTGCACACCGAAGCCGGCCTGATCCTGCGTCAGATGGCCGACCAGGGCCTCAAGGCGACCCTGATGTCCGGCGACGGCATCACCTCCAACGAACTGGCTTCGATCGCCGGCGACGCCGTCAACGGCACGCTGATGACCTTCCCGCCGGATCCGCGCAACAACCCGAACGCCGCCGACGCCGTCAAGAAGTTCCGCGACGCCGGTTTCGAGCCAGAAGCCTACACGCTGTACTCCTACGCCGCTCTGCAGATCATTGCCGAAGCCGCCAAGGCTGCCGGCTCCAACGACCCGCAGACGGTCGCTGAAACCGCCAAGGCCAAGGGGCCGTTCAAGACCGTCATCGGCGACATCGGCTTCGACTCCAAGGGCGACATCACCCGTCCGGACTACACGATGTACACCTGGCAGAAGGGCGCCGACGGCAAGTACACCTATCTCGAAAACAAGTAAGCTTCGGCCTACGTTTTCGGACTATCAGACCCGGGGCTTCGGCTCCGGGTTTTTTTGTTTGTGTGCGGCCGTGTTTGCGCTGGAAGCGGCGCAACAAAAAAGGCGCCGTCTCCGGCGCCTTTCGAGATTGACGATATAGGTCGCTTACTTCAGCGCTTCGTTGGTGATGTCGAGCGTATAGGCGCCTTCCGGCTGTTTGGTGATCACCGGGTCCGAGCCGCCGGCCAGCAGCGTGGCGACGGTGCGGTCATAGTCGGCCGGGTCGAGGGCGCCGTTCGAGCCGGCCGTCAGCTTGGCGACTTCCGACATCATGGTCTTCTGATGCTGTTCGGTCTGTGCGCCGGAGGCGTCGTTTTCGAGCACGATGCCGGCTGCTTCGTCCGGATTCTCTTCGGCGTATTTCCAGCCCTTCATCGAGGCGCGCACGAACTTGACCATCTTGGCCTTGAAGGCGTCGTCCTTCAGCTTGTCTTCCAGCACATAGAGACCGTCTTCGAGCGTGGAGACGCCCTGGTCTTCATACTTGAAGGTCACGAGGTCGTCGGCCTTTACGCCGGCTTCGAGGATCTGGTGATACTCGTTATAGGTCATGGTCGAAATGCACTGCGCCTGCTTTTGCAAGAGCGGATCGACGTTGAAGCCCTGCTTCAGCACGGTGATGCCATCAGCGCCGCCTTCGGTTTTGAGGCCGAGTTTGCCCATCCAGGTGAGGAAGGGATATTCATTGCCATAAAACCAGACGCCGATGGTTTTGCCCTTGAAGTCTTCGGGCTTGGTGATGCCGGAATCCTTGGCGCAGGTCAGCATCAGGCCGGAATGCTTGAAGGGCTGGGCGATGTTGACGAGAGCCACGCCCTTTTCGCGGGTGGCCAGCGCCGAGGGCATCCAGTCAACGACGACATCGGCTCCACCGCCGGCGATCACCTGCGCCGGGGCAATGTCCGGGCCGCCCGGCTTGATGTCGACGTCGAGGCCTTCTTCGGTGTAGAAGCCCTTGTCCTTGGCGACGTAATAGCCGGCAAACTGGGCCTGGGTAACCCATTTGAGTTGCAGCGTCACCTTGTCGGCGGCCTGGGCCGACAGTGCTCCGAGCGTCAGGGCGCTCGCGGTCATCAAAAGTGCGATCGTCTTTTTCATGGTGTTTTGTTCCCTCTTTATATTACGCCTGCCCACCACGGACAGACGGATGCCAGAATGTGACCCGCCGCTCGAAGAAGGCGACGAGACCATAAAACAGTGAGCCGACCAGCGCTGCAACGGCGATCTCGGCCCAGACCATGTCGATATTCATGCGCCCGACTTCGGTCGAAATTCGGAAGCCCATTCCGACGATCGGCGTGCCGAAGAATTCCGCCACGATGGCGCCGATCATTGCCAGCGTCGAGTTGATCTTCAGCGCATTGAAAATGAACGGCCAGGCGGCGGGAAGGCGTAGCTTGAGAAGCGTGTTGCGCCAGTCGGCGGCATAGGTGTGCATCAGGTCCCGCTCGATCGACGAGGACGCCTTCAGCCCGGCCAGCGTGTTGATCAGCATCGGGAAGAAGGTCATGATCACCACGACGGCCGCCTTGGACGGCCAGTCGAAGCCGAACCACATCACCATGATCGGGGCGACGCCGACGATCGGCAGCGCCGAGACGAAATTGCCGAGCGGCAGGAAACCGCGCTCCAGGAAAGGCGAGCGGTCGATCAGGATCGCGGCGATGAAGCCCAGGCCGCAGCCCATGACATAACCCGCCAGCACGGCCTTGAAGAAGGTCTGCTGCACATCGGCCCACAGGATCGGAAGGGAGGAAATGAGTCGCGCCCAGATCATCGAGGGCGGCGGCAGCAGCACATGCGGCACGTTGAAGCCGCGTGTCAGGCATTCCCACAGCACCAGAAGTGTCATGCCGAACAAAGCCGGCACCGCGAGATTGGCGGCGCGCGCCAGGGCCGGGCTGGAGAACTTCTGCTTCGTCAGCCAGGCGTTGAAAGCCCAGGCGGCGATCCAGAAGACGAGGCCGAAGAGAATGAGCGACATGTTCATCAGCGCGCGCCCTCCGGTTTTGCGCCCATGGCTTTCATGGTCAGTCTCTCCAGCAGTCCCACCAGAGCCACCAGGCCGGCGGCGACGGCGGACGCCATGAACAGCGCCGCCCAGATCTGCGCCGTCTGGCCGTAATAGGAGCCGGACAGAAGGCGCGCGCCCAAGCCTTCTACCGCCCCCGTCGGCAATTCGCCGACGATGGCGCCGACGAGAGCCGCTGCGATCGCCACTTTCAGCGAGGCGAAGAGATAGGGCACGGAGGCCGGCCAGCGCAGCTTGACGAGCGTCTGTAGCGAACTGGCGTTATAGGTGTGCATCAGGTCGAGCTGGATCTGTTCGGGCGAACGCAAGCCCTTCACCATGCCCACGACGACCGGGAAGAAGCTGAGATAGGTCGAGATCAGCGCCTTGGGCAACAGGCCGGAAATGCCGATCGCATTGAGCACGACGATGATCATCGGCGCGATCGCCAGGACCGGAATGGTCTGGCTGGCGATCACCCAGGGCATCAGCGAGCGATCCATGGCGCGGTTGTGTACGATGCCTACGGCCAGCGCCACGCCGAGCGCCGTTCCCATGCCGAAGCCCGCCAGCGTCGCCGAAATGGTGATCCAGGCGTGATAGACGAGGCTGCGCTTGGAGGTCGGCTTCATTTCGAAGGTGGTTTTCCACCATTCCGCCAGCACCTGGTGCGGGGAGGGCAGAACCGGCCGCTCCTGCGTAAACGTCTTCTTGACCAGTTCGGAGAAGCCGATCTCGCTTCCGGCGCTGGCCGCCTGACTGCGCTCGAAGGGCGCGTTCAGCACGACCACGAAGACGAGCCAGAGCGCGATCAGCGCCGCGACGATCGTCAGCACCGGAAAGGCCTTGTCGCGCAGCCAGATCATGGCGCCACCACTTTGGTCGGCCACATCATCAGCGTCATGGCCACCAGACCGAGCGCAAGGCCCGCGGTCTGGACACCCGTCAGTCGCTCGTTGAAGACCAGGAAGGCGATGATATTGGCGAGGATCAGCTGCGCGATGGCGGAAATCGACACGGCCAGGCCCAGCCCGCCTTCGCGCATGAGCCGGAGCATGATCAGATTGCCGATGATGTAAAGGCTCATCGACAAGAGCACCCAGAGCCAGTTTGCGGTGGCGACATAGGTGCGCGATGCGGTTGCGGCGCCGACAAAAATGACCGCGGAGACGGAGAGCCAGAGAAGGAAACCCGCTTTCATCGACCGCTTCTCCCGCGCATGCGTGTAAGGGGACTATTCGTCATAGGAATGTCCCGCTCTCAAGCCCTCGCGAACGCGATGGGCGATTTCCAGAAATTCCGGGCTTTCGCGGATTTCGAGCGGACGCTCCCGGGGCAGGGTGGATTCGATCACATCGGTGACGCGGCCGGGCCTGGGGCTCATCACCACGATCTTGGTGGAGAGATAGACGGCTTCCGGAATGGAATGGGTGACGAAACAGATCGTCTTGTTGGTGCGGTCCCAGAGCTTCAGGAGCTGTTCGTTGAGATGGTCGCGGACGATTTCGTCGAGCGCGCCGAATGGCTCGTCCATCAGCAGCAGATCGGCGTCGAAGGCCAGCGCGCGGGCGATGGAGGCGCGCTGCTGCATGCCGCCCGACAGCTGCCAGGGATACTTCTTGCCGAAGCCCGAGAGATTGACGAGATCGAGCGTGCGCTCGATGCGTTGTTTCTGCTCCGACTTTGCGTAGCCCATGATTTCGAGCGGCAGCGCGATATTCTCTTCGATCGTCCGCCAGGGATAGAGCGCCGCCGCCTGGAAGACATAGCCATAGGCGCGGCTCTTGCGGGCGTTCTCAGGCGTCATGCCGTTGATCAGGATCGAGCCAGACGTCGGCTTTTCGAGATCGGCGATCACGCGCAGGAATGTCGTCTTGCCGCAGCCCGAGGGGCCGATGAAGGAGACGAAATCGCCCTTGTTGACGTCGAGATCGACGCCGGTCAGCGCGGTGACTGGGCCGTCATTGGTCGGAAAGACCAGGCCGAGATCGCGCGCCGTCACCACTGGTGTTTTAGAAGTGGACATGTGCACCCAGTATCATGATTATTCTCCCCTGGCGGTTGATCCGCTCTGTCTTGGTTCGAAGGAGATTTGGTTTATGTCATCATCCCCCGCGTCCGATTGCAAGCTGATCCGCCCCGCCATCCCCTATGACGGTAAGCAGGGCTTTTCCTATCTCGAGGGTATTTCCAAGGAGTCCTCCGGCGCGCAGGGCATCGCGATGATGCTCTTGACCGTGCCGCCCGGCGGACGCGCCAAGGCGCATATGCATGAGGGGCACGAGACGGCGATCTTCGTGCTCTCCGGCGAAGTCGAATGCTTCTACGGCCCCAATCTTGAACACCGCGTCGTCACCAAAGCCGGCGACATGTTCTACATCCCCGCCGGCATGCCGCATCTTCCGGTCAACCGATCCCAGACGGAGAGCTGTTCGGCGGTCATCGCGCGGACGGACCCGAACGAGCAGGAGAGCGTGGTGTTGTTGCCGGCGTTGGAGAGGCTGGCGGATTGAGAGCTCATGCCGCCCGTTCTCCCCCCTTGTGGGGGAGATGTCGCGAAGCGACAGAGGGGGGTATATCACCGGACGCGACCTCATCTGAATTTATCCGTCCCGACGGCGCGGACGATCATTTCACAGACATCGTCGATATGGGTCAGCACGTCCGTGTTCCAGAAACGAAGAATAGTCCAGCCGTCCCTCTCAAATCTCAGGGTTCGCGCCGCATCATAGACGCGTTGCTCTGCGTGCCCATGCTGTGATCCGTCCACCTCGATGATCAAGCGATGTTCCAGACAAGCGAAGTCGGCAATGTAGCCGCCAAGAGGAAACTGACGCCGAAAACCAAGTCCCATTAGGCGATGCCCTCGGATTTGACTCCAGAGCTTCCGTTCGGCGTCGGTCATGTCTCGCCGCAGGGTTTTGGCGTTTCGGCGAAGTTTAGGAGCAACAGATGCATGCGGCATGCTTGTCCTCCTGGGGAATACCCCCCTCTGTCGCTTCGCGACATCTCCCCCACAAGGGGGGAGAGTGGCGCCGCCGATGTTCGCCATGCCGCTCAGCATCGCGCCTTACACCCCGCTTGCCGGTATCCCCATTCGTTCCACCTTGCGCGGCGCAACCAGCTCTTTCCAGGTCGACAGCGCCTTGTTCACCGCCGTGAAGGGTTCGCGCTTGACGAACTGACCATGGCCCTCGCGGGTTTTGATAGTCGCTTCCTCGATCGCCACCTCGCCGCGGGTCAGTGTGAAGCGCGGCAGGCCGGTGACTTGCTTGCCTTCGAAGACATTGTAGTCGATCGCCGACTGCTGGGTCTTGGCCGAGATGGTCTTGGAGCGCTTGGGGTCCCACACCACGATGTCGGCGTCGGCGCCCACGAGGATCGCGCCCTTCTTCGGATAGATGTTGAGGATCTTGGCGATGTTGGTCGAGGTGACCGCGACGAATTCGTTCATGGTCAGGCGGCCGGTCGCGACGCCGTGGGTCCAGAGCATCGGCATGCGATCCTCAAGCCCGCCGGTGCCGTTGGGGATCTTGGCGAAATTGCCGAGGCCGAAGCGCTTCTGCTCGGTGGTGAAGGCGCAATGGTCGGTGGCGACGCAGGAGAGCGAGCCCGATTGCAGGCCGGCCCAAAGACTGTCCTGATGCGCCTTGGAGCGGAAGGGCGGGCTCATCACACGGCGGGCGGCGTGGTCCCAGTCCTTGTCGAAATATTCGCTCTCGTCGAGCGTTAGATGCTGGATCAGCGGTTCGCCATAGACGCGCATGCCCTTCTGGCGGGCGCGGCGGATGGCTTCATGGGCCTGCTCACAGGAAGTGTGCACCACATACAGCGGCACGCCGGCCATGTCGGCCAGCATGATGGCGCGGTTGGTTGCTTCGCCTTCCACTTCCGGCGGGCGCGAATAGGCATGCGCTTCGGGGCCATTGTTCCCTTCAGCCAGCAGCTTGGCCGTCATGGAGGCGACGACGTCGCCGTTTTCGGCATGCACCAGCGGCAGGGCGCCGAGTTCGGCGCAGCGCTGGAAGGAGGCGAACATTTCGTCGTCATTCACCATCAGCGCGCCCTTATAGGCCATGAAATGCTTGAAGGTGTTGATGCCCCTGTCCTGGACGACCGTCTTCATCTCGTCGAAGATGCGCTCGTTCCAGCCGGTGATCGCCATGTGAAAGGAATAGTCGGCATTGGCCCGCGAGGTCTTGTTGTCCCACATCGTCAGGGCCTCGAGCAGCGATTGATCCGGCGCCGGCAAGCAGAAATCCACCACCATGGTCGTGCCGCCGGCGAGGCCTGCGCGCGTGCCGCTTTCGAAATCATCGGCGGAATAGGTGCCCATGAACGGCATTTCGAGATGCACATGCGGATCGATGCCGCCGGGCATGATGTAGCAGCCGGTCGCGTCGAGCGTCTTGTCGCCGGAAAGGCTCTGGCCGATCTCGACGATCACGCCGCCCTCGATCTTCACGTCCGCCTTGTAGGTCAGGTCGGCGGTGACGACTGTGCCGTTCTTGATGACTGTGATGGTCATGCGTTCTCTCCCTCCGAACGTGCAATGTTATTGCTGTGATGCAGCGGATTTCGCGGCGTTGGCGCGTTGAAGTAGATCGGTACCTCGAAGGAAAGTTTGCTTGTGTTTTCGCTGTTGGCGCCTGCTTTGAGTTCGCCAAACGAAAGCACCTTTATGCCGCCGCCACCTTCGACTGAAACCGTTACAGAGACTTCGAACCTAATGTCGTGCGCCTGCTCTATGCGCTTGCCGTTGACATAGTCGGGCGCAATGTAAAGCATTGATTGTTTTTGGGCTTCGACCACGCCGTTGGTAATATCGAGCAAGCTCTGCTTAACGAACTCGTCGAGTTTCATGCCGTGCCTCCCTTGCCTTTAAATTGATGGCCTAATAGGGAGCGCGTAAAGCGTTGCTTCACGCGGCCTTGTCTAAACGTCGACCAGATCCAATCGCTTTTCAATGCGGCTGAGGCGTTCATCCAGACGGTCGAGACGTCCGGACAGGCCCGCATTCTGTGCCGTGAGGCCGCCGATCTGATATTCGAGAACGCCGAGACGGGCTTTGACTTCCGACATGTCGTCGGAAAGCCGTTCCATCTTTCCCCGGATGGCGCGCAGATGTTCGAGTACGAGATTGTCAGTGGACATTGCGGTTCCCCGCGTTGGGTCTTCTCCACCAAAGATAGAGCGAAACCTTTCACTCCACAATCCCCGCCGTCTCCACCACCGCGCGCAGCAGCACATCGGCGCCGGCGGCGGCCCAGTCCTTGGAGATCTCTTCCGCCTCGTTATGGCTGAGGCCGTCGACGCAGGGGCAGAAGATCATCGTGGCGGGCGCGACCTTGGCGGCCCAGCAAGCGTCGTGGCCCGCGCCGGAGATGATGTCCATATGGCTGTAGCCGAGATCTTCCGCCGCCTTGCGCACCGAGGCGACCAGGGTCGGATCGAAGGTGACGGGATCGAAATGGCCGACCGCCTCGACGGAATAGCCGACGCCGAGGGCCGAGCAAATCTCGGCGGCTTCCTTCTCGATGCGGGCGCGCATGCCGTCGAGCTTGGTCTGGTCGGGCGAGCGGATATCGACGGTGAAGATCACCGTGCCGGGCAGCACGTTGCGGGAGTTCGGCGAAAACTTCACCTGTCCGACGCCGCCGACGCAGCCCGGTTGGTTGTCCATCGCCACCGTCTGGACCATTTCCATGATCCGGGCCATGGCGAGGCCGGCATTGACTCGATGGCTCATCGGGGTGGAGCCGGTATGGGCTTCCTTGCCGCTCAGCGTGAATTCCAGCCACCACAGGCCCTGGCAATGGGTGACGACGCCGATCTGCTTGTTCTCGGCCTCCAGAAGCGGGCCCTGCTCGATGTGATATTCGAAATAGGCGTGCATCTTGCGCGCGCCGACCTCTTCCTCGCCCAGCCAGCCGATGCGCCTGAGTTCGTCGCCATAGGTCTTGCCGTCCGGGTCCTTGCGCGAATAGGCATGCTCCAGCGTATGGACGCCGGCGAAGACGCCGGAGGCGAGCATGGCGGGGGCAAAGCGGGCTCCCTCCTCATTGGCCCAGTTGGTCACGACGATCGGATGCTTCGTCTTGATGCCGAGATCGTTCATCGAGCGGACGACTTCGAGCCCGGCCAGCACGCCGAGCACGCCGTCATATTTGCCGCCGGTGGGCTGGGTGTCGAGATGGCTGCCGACATAAACCGGCAGCGCGTCGGGATCGGTTCCCGGTCGGGTCATGAACATCGTGCCCATCTTGTCGACGCCCATGGTCAGGCCCGCCTCGTCGCACCAGCGCTTGAACAGGTGGCGGCCTTCGCCGTCTTCATCCGTCAGCGTCTGGCGATTGTTGCCGCCGGCCACGCCGGGGCCGATCTTGGCCATCTCCATCAGCGAATCCCAGAGACGGTCGCTGTTGATGCGCATGTTTTCGCCGGGTGCAGTCACGATTACTCTCCCTCGCGGCCTGAAGGCCTCATTCTCGCGGGCGGTGTTCCGCTCCGTATGGTTCCCATGGTCGGTCAAAGCGTTGTTTTTCTTGTTCGCCTTTACTGAACAGTTGCACGAAGTTGCCTTTTGTTCAATAATTTGACCGTTTGGTAAACATTACAACTTCCAGCGTCCTGCTCAAGACGAAAAACGAGGTTCTGCCTAAAATTTTTTCGGTTGAAAAGTTGGCGCAAAAATTCATCAATACCACGATGTTCCCGCCGGCGACGGACAGGGGAGCGGGAGCCGCCAGAGATGCCCATACCCAGAGCCGCACAGACGCAGCGCCGGACGCGAATACAGGAAGAGAAAGAGGAGCAGATCCTCGAAGCGGCGCTCGATGTCTTCTCCCAGCACGGCTTCAAGGGCGCGACCATCGATCACATCGCCGAGGTCGCCGGCATGTCCAAGCCCAATCTTCTCTATTATTTCCGCACCAAGGAGGCGATGCACCGGGCGCTGATCGAACGCGTGCTCGACACCTGGCTCGATCCTCTCCGGGCCTTCGACGCCGAAGGCAATCCCGAGAGCGAAATCCGCTCCTATATCCGGCGCAAGCTGGAGATGGCGCGCGATTATCCGCGCGAGAGCCGGCTCTTCGCCAATGAAGTTCTGCGGGGCGCGCCGTTGATCGAAGACGAGCTCAAGGGGCCGCTCAAACAACTGGTCGATGAGAAAGCCGAGGTCATCAGGGCCTGGGCCAAGGCCGGCAAGATTGCCAAATGCGATCCCTATCACCTGATCTTCTCGATCTGGTCGACCACCCAGCATTACGCCGACTTCGACGTTCAGGTTCGCGCCGTGCTCGGTCAGGAGAAGGATGGCGATGGTCGTTTCGAGGACGCCGCCCGGTTTCTCGAGCAACTGTTCATGGGCGGGCTGAGCATTCGGGCCTGAGAGGTCAATAATGATGCCGGCATTGGGCGATCAGCAGACACTGTTCGCTCGGGCGGTAAACGAGGCGATGCTCCGCATCGATGCGTCGCGACCCCCAGCCCCTCAACTCGCCGCGCAACGGCTCCGGTTTACCGACGCCCTGGAAAGGCCGGCGGCTGGCGTCCTTGATGAGCAGATTGACCCGCGCCAGGATCTTTCCATCAGTCGCCTGCCAGTAGAGATAGTCTTCTCAGGCGCGTTCGTGGAAGATCAGTTTCACTCGGAAAGTTCTCGCGCCTCGCCCTTGCCGTCATCAAGCTCCCGGACGGCTTCAAGAAGCCGTTCTGCATTTTGCGGGTTCTTGAGGAGATGGGCCGTTTCCTCATAAGAGGCGAAGTCTTCCACCGACATCAGCACTGCCGCCGGCTTGCCGCGATCACGGGTGATCAGCACAGGCGCACGGTCGTCCGTCACACTGTCGAGGACGGCGGCAAGGTTTTTCCGGAGGTCGCTGTAGGATGTCGAACGCATTCGACTATTGTACTCGTACAAGTACGCAATACAAGCTTCAGTCCGGTAACAAGCCCATGATTAGCAGGCCGCACGCGGTCGTAAGAGCCCCCGCCATCACCGACGCGCTCACCCAGCCATGGCCGAGCAGCCCTTGCTGGAGAATGATGAAACTCGGGGTCAGATAGCCATAGCCCAGCACTTTCGACGCGGGCAGTCTGAGCGAGGCGTATTGCAGCAGCAGGAAGGTGATAATGGTGGTGACCACCGCGAGATAAGCGATGGCGATCCAGGCGATGGCCGGAACCGTCGCGAAATCCACCGCCGTCAGCGAGGGCGCGCCGACCGGCAGCAGCCAGAGGCAGGTGGCGGCCACCGCCCAGAAGGCGAACTGATAGGCGGCCTCGCCACGGTTGAATTTGCGCAGCAGCGGCGCATAGGCGGCGTGGCAGATCACGCCGACGAAATAGATCAACTCGCCCTGGCCGATATCGAAGGCGAGAAGAGCGGTTATGTCGCCGCGGAAGACCACCCAGATCGCGCCCGAGGCGGCGACGATGAGGCTGATGAGCACGCCCGGCCGTGTCGTCTGCCGCAGGAACAGCCAGGAAAACCCGGCGCTCAACAGCGGCATCATGGTGAAGACAGCCCCAGTCGAGACGGCGGAGGTGAATTCCAGCGCCTTGAACATCGTGCTCATATAGATGGCCATCAACAGGCCGAGAATGAGGAAGCGCCAGGGGCGGCCGGGATAGGTGAGCGGCGCCCTCAGCAGAAACAGGCCGGCGCCCGCCATCACCGCCACCGCCAGCACATAGCGCAGACTGTTGATGGCGTAGCCGGGCAGAACGGCGGTCGCGGCCTTGCCGAGCGTGAAGGAACCCGCGATCAACACGGCGAACAGCAGCATGGCGAGATGCGCCATCAGCTTTTCCTTGCCGACGGCATGGCTGTTGCCGGCCCGCAAAATCGGTTTGGGCGTTTGGCTCATGCTCGTCCTCCCTTGCGGTTATGCCCGCGTCAGAAGCGCTTCTGCACCAGCCCGGTCGCTCTCGCAAGCCGGGCATGGGCCCGGGCGGACCTATAGGTCGCCGTCAATGCGAAACGGATTTCGACAGGAGATTGATGATCAGCACGCCGGCGATGATCAGCGCGAGGCCTATGAGCGCAGGCAGGTCGAGTTTCTGGCCGAAGATCAACCAGCCGGCCAGCGCCACCAGCACGATGCCGGCGCCGGACCAGACGGCGTAGACGATGCCGACGGGCATGGTCTTGGTGACCAGCGACAGAAGATAGAAGGCGAAAGCATAGCCGACCGCCGACACCAGGCTCGGAGCCAGGATCGTGAAGCCGTTGGATTTGGCGAGGGCGGATGTGGCGATCACTTCCGCGACGATGGCGATCAGCAGCAGGGCGTAGGTCATGATCCCGTTGTAGCCGTCCGGCTGCGACGGCGCCAGTCCCGCCACGTCGCCGCAGGACTTTCCCGCGACGCTGGCGATGCGGTCTGGCGAATTCCTTGCGACCCGTTATATGTCCTTGCCAAAGAGGAGAGATCATGCGGCTCAAGGTCAGGATCCAGGCGCTTTACGAAGCCAATTCGCGAGACGCGCATCGCTTTCGCTATCTGCTGCTGGCGGTGGACGTGATCACAATGATCCTGCTCGTCGTCACCACGTTCTTCTACGGCGAGACATGGGTGATCTGGCTCGACGTCGGGATCGGCTTTTATGTCGCCCTCGATTATATCGCGCGCTACTGGATTGCAGGCAATAAGAAGCAGTTCCTGCTCTCTCCGTTCAACATCCTCGATGTGATCGTCATCTTCTCGCTGTTCGCGCCGCTGTTTGGCGCGGCTTTCGCGTTTCTGCGCAGCCTGCGCATTCTCAGGCTGCTGCGCTCTTACCGCCTGCAGGCTAAATTGCGGGCCGATTTTCCGCTGTTTCGCCGCCATGAGGATGTGATCCTCAGCGCCGTGAACCTGTTCGTGTTCCTGTTCATCATGACGGAACTGGTTTTCGTGACCCAGGCCCGGATCAATCCCAACATCGGCGATTTTCTCGATGCGCTCTATTTCACCGTGACGACGTTGACCACCACCGGCTTCGGCGATGTGACGCTGGTGGGGGATTGGGGCCGCATCCTCGCCATCATCATCATGGTGTTCGGCGTGTCGCTGTTCCTCAGGCTGATCCAGACGATTTTTCGACCGTCCAAGGTGCGCTATGACTGCCAGCAATGTGGGCTCTTCCTGCACGAGGCCGACGCGGTGCATTGCAAACATTGCGGCGCGGTGCTGAACATTCCCTCGGATGGATCGGTCTGATCCGCTTTTGTTATCGGGCGAAATAATTCGTGCATCGAGCCCTCTTGCAAACTTCATGAATCGGCATACCTTTTCCTTATCGGCAACGAACAGAAAGGAAGGTGATCCAATGTCTAATGAGTATTCGGCGCTCTGCTATGGCTTGGAAGTGAGCGTGAAGACTGCGAGGCAGCCCTCGTTCTGAACCTTCCTTCCAGGGTCCTCGGGGCCCGGCCATAACAAGGCCAATCTCATGGGGGTCGTCCGACGGGCGGCCCTTTTGATTTTTAGATTTGGAATTCCGCGCTCGCCAGCGGCGCCTCTTCGAGTTTCAGTTCGCGCCAGATGAATTTCAGCCTTTACCCTCCGACTGTCCTCTTCGCCCTCTTGTTGGCGGCCTTTGTCGCCGGGCTCGCGCGCGGCTTCTCCGGCTTCGGCGCGGCGCTGATCTTCGTGCCGCTGGCCAGCGCGGTGGTCGGCCCGCGCATGGCGGGGCCGATCCTGCTGGTCATCGATATCGTCGCCAGTTTCCCTCTGATCCCCGACGCGTTCGGCAAAGCCGATAAACAGGCAGTCGGCCTGATGTCGATGGGCGCTGTCGTCGCGGTGCCCCTGGGCGTGATGGCGCTGATGCATTTCGATCCCCTGGCGACGCGCTGGGGCATCTCGCTCACGGCGATCGGGTTTCTTTTGCTGTTGTTGTCGGGCTGGCGCTATCGGTCCAAACCGGTTGCGGCAACCACGTTCGGCATCGGCGTCATCGCCGGCTTTTTCAGCGGCGCGGCGCAACTCGGCGGGCCACCGGTCGTGACCTATTGGCTCGGCGGACAGCATAAAGCCGCGCATGTGCGCGCCAACATCGTCATCTATTTCGCCATTTCCTCGATCTTCTCGGCGGTCAGCTACTGGTGGGCCGAGCTTCTGGGCCTGCAGGTGTTCGCGCTGGCGATCATGACGGGGCCGGTCTACGGATTCGGCCTCTATCTCGGCGCGCGCAGTTTCGGCTATGCGCGGGAGGACGTGTTTCGACGGATCTGCTTTGCGTTGATAGCGATCTCTGCGATTGTCAGTCTGCCTCTCTGGGATAGCTTGAAGATCTGAACGGGTGCGAGCCTCTTCCGGCCAAGACTTGAGAGTAGACTGAACCGAAACAAGCGCCGAGTCGTTTCATCCTCGGCCTCTTTTCCCTGTCTTGCGTATAGAGGCCAAACACAGGATGCTTCGTCTCACCATGCGCCCCTCAGACCTGCTTTGCTCCACGCCACGCGGCCTCTATTGCCCCCCCGGCGATTTCTATATCGATCCTGTCGCGCCGGTGCCCAAGGCGCTCATCACCCATGGACATTCCGACCATGCCCGCTCGGGACACGCCGCCGTGCTCGCCACGCAGCAAACGCTCGATATCATGGGCATCCGCTATGGCGAGAATTTCGCCGGCGAGAGCCAGACTGCGGAGCTGGGGCGCGAGATCAAGATCGGCGATGTCACCGTGCGCTTCGCCCCTGCCGGACACGTGCTGGGCTCGGCGCAGATTGTGGTGGAGAAAGACGGGCTCCGGATCGTCGCCTCGGGCGATTACAAGCGCCGCGCCGACGCCACCTGCCAGGCATTCGAGCCGGTCGCCTGCGACATCTTCATCACCGAGGCGACCTTCGCGCTGCCGGTGTTTCGCCATCCCGACGATCGCGACGAGATTGCGCGCCTGCTGCATTCGGTGGCGCAGTTTCCCGAACGCAGCCACCTCGTGGGCGCCTATGCGCTGGGCAAAGCGCAGCGGGTCATCAGCCTCATCCGCCAGGCGGGCTACGACAAGACCATCTATCTGCACGGCGCGCTGGAGCGTCTCTCGGCCTATTACCAGAGCCAGGGGATCGACCTCGGACTGCTTGCGCCGGCGACCATCGACAAGGGCTCGAAGGAGAAATTCGCCGGCGAGATCATTCTTTGCACACCGTCGGCTTTTTCCGATCGCTGGGCGCGGCGCTTTGCCGATCCGGTCACCTGCTTCGCCTCGGGCTGGATGCGCATCCGCCAGCGCGTCAAGCAGCGCGGCGTCGAACTGCCGCTGATCCTGTCGGATCATTCCGACTGGGACGAGCTGACCCAGACCATCCGCGACACCGGCGCCCGCGAAGTCTGGGTCACGCATGGCCGCGAGGAGGCGCTGGTGCGGTGGTGCGAACTGCACCAGATCGCGGCGCGGCCGCTGCATTTGGTAGGCTATGAGGACGAGAACGACTGATGCGCGGCTTTTCCGAACTCATCGACCGGCTGGTGCTGACGCCGTCGCGCAACGGCAAGCTCACGCTCTTGCGCCATTATTTCCGCGACACGCCCGATCCCGACCGGGGCTATGCGCTGGCGGCGCTGACCGACGGGCTCGATATTCCCGCTATCAAGCCGGCGATTTTGCGCCAGTTGGCGAAAGAGCGCATGGACGAGGTGCTGTTCGCCTATAGCTATGACTATGTCGGCGATCTCGCCGAGACGATTTCGCTGATCTGGCCCGAGACCGGCGAGGATCAGGCGCATGACATGCGGCTTGCCGATGTGGTGGAGACGCTGATGAAGGCGTCGCGCTCGGATGCGCCGAAACTCTTCGCCTCCATGCTCGACAGGATGGACGCGTCGGGGCGCTTCGCCGCCATCAAGCTCGCCACCGGCGGCCTGCGCATCGGCGTCTCATCGGGCCTCACCAAACAGGCGCTGGCCGATCTCGGCTCCCGCGACGTGGTCGAAATCGAGGAAATGTGGCATGGGCTGAAACCGCCTTACGCCGACCTCTTCGCCTGGCTGACCGGCAAGGCGGAGAAGCCCGAACAGGCGGCTCGGGCCATGTTTCGCCCGGTCATGCTGGCGACCGCTGTCGAGGATGGCGATCTCGCTGCGCTGTCGATCGACGATTACAATGCCGAATGGAAATGGGACGGCATCCGCGTACAGGTCAGCTCCGAAGGCGGTGTCCACCGGCTCTATTCCCGCAGCGGCGACGATATCTCCGGCGCCTTTCCCGATCTCTTGGGGGCCATCGACTTCGAAGCCGTGATCGATGGCGAACTGCTGGTCGGACGTCCGCCCGACTTCGTCGGCACATTCTCCGACCTGCAACAGCGGCTGAACCGCAAGACCGTTTCGGCCAAGGTGGAGAAGGAGTTTCCGGTCTTCGTCCGCGCCTATGATCTCTTGATGGAGGATGGCGAGGATCTCCGGCCACTGCCGCTTACCGAGCGTCGGGCGCGGCTGGAACGGCTGATCACGCGCATCGATCCCTCGCGTTTCGATCTGTCGCCGCTGGTGGCTTTCGAAAACTGGGATCATCTCGATGCGCTCAGGCGCGCGCCCATCCACCCGATCATCGAAGGCGTGATGTTGAAGAGGAAGGACTCGCCTTATCTGCCGGGCCGTCGCAAGGGGCCATGGTTTAAGTGGAAGCGCGACCCCTATGTGGTCGACGCGGTGCTGATGTATGCCCAGCGCGGCCATGGCAAGCGGTCAAGCTTCTATTCCGACTACACATTCGGGGTTTGGCAGGAAGCGGAGGGCATCCGCCAACTGGTGCCGGTCGGCAAAGCCTATTTCGGCTTCTCTGATGAGGAACTGATACAGATCGACAAATTCGTGCGCGACAACACGATCGACCGCTTCGGTCCGGTCCGTTCGGTCAAGGCGACGGAGGAGCATGGGCTGGTGTTCGAAGTGGCCTTCGAGGGGCTTGCCCGCTCCAGTCGCCACAAATCCGGCGTCGCCATGCGCTTTCCCCGCATCTCCCGCCTGCGCTGGGACAAGCCGTCGGGCGAGGCCGATACGATCGAGACGCTGGAAGCGATGCTGGAGACGATGGAGACCGGCCGCCGCAACTGACGCTCAGGGAAGCGGCAGGCTCCAGATGGCGAATAGCGGCTTATCTCCGGAGCGCATGGCGTGGGTGATGCCGATCGGATTATAGATGAGCCCGCCCTTGCCGGGCGTCACCCATGGATCGGCATTCTGCCGCCAGTCGCCTTCGGAGAGAGCGATGTAAAGCTCCTCCGGCGGATGTCGATGATCGGGATAATCCGTATTCGGCGCCAGGATCGACAGGCCGATCTCGACGGATTTGCTTTCGGCAAGACCGCCGGCGCCGACGATCATGGCTTCCGCATAGGTCTCTTCCAGAAGCGGCGGTTGGCCAGGCGCGATGGCGTTGCTCCAGCGCAAGGATGGCTCGATCGCCTCGATCGCCCGGGTCAGGCGCGTCAAGAGCGGGTTTGCGCCTTCAAGCGCCGCGTAACTGTCCGCAAGATGCCGGCAGGCGGGCGCCGACTGGTGTGGTCGATCCGATACGCCCGCGCGATCTGCCATGTTTTTCTCGAGGCGCTCGAAGGCCGCGCGCGACGGGCCGGCAGCGGGCAGGACGGCCAGAAGGCTCTCCCGGAGCGCGTCGAGAAACTCTTGAAGGGCGGATTCTAGGCTGACGGCTTTGCTCATGGAACAAGCCTAGCACCCCTGGAGCCGGAGGCAAGATGGAACCTGCTTGGGAATTCCCGCGTTCCCGATCATTGTTTCGGATAGGACGGCTTCATGAACCCTCAGACAACGGATTTTCTCGTCGCCAGCCGCGCGGCCATCACTCAGCTTACCGGCCTGGCCGTGCATTATTCGCTGTCTCTGGTCGGCGCGA
This sequence comes from Rhizobium sp. TRM95796, assembly GCF_025779995.1. Lineage (NCBI taxonomy): Bacteria > Pseudomonadati > Pseudomonadota > Alphaproteobacteria > Hyphomicrobiales > Rhizobiaceae > Rhizobium > Rhizobium sp. TRM95796. The sequence continues at coordinate 443,060 of NZ_JAOXHE010000004.1, forward strand.
TCCTGCTGTTCCTCGTCGGCTGGATGCTGTCGCGCCTGCTGCATCGCTGGACGTTGAACGGCCTCAGCCGCATCAGGCATTTCGATGTCACGCTCGCGCATTTCCTCGCCAATGTCGTGCGTTACGCCGTTCTCATCCTGGTAGCTGTCATGGCGCTCGGGCAGTTCGGCGTCCAGACGACCTCGATCATCGCGACCTTGGGCGCCGCCGGCCTCGCCATCGGGCTGGCGCTGCAGGGCACGCTGCAGAACATCGCCGCCGGCATCATGCTCCTGATCCTACGGCCCTTCCGGGTGGGAGAGACGATCGAGACGCCGCAGGTGGCTGGCACGGTCACCGAAATCGGCCTGTTTGCCACCGAACTCCGCACCGGCGACGGCCTGTTCCAGCTCGCGCCGAATTCGGCGCTGTGGAACGTTCCGGTCAAGAACTATTCCCGCTTGCCGACCCGACGTTACGAAGTGGCCGTCACCGTGCCGGCGACGGAGGATCTCGCCCGCACGGAAGACCGCCTCCTCGAACTCGCCCATCGCGACGACCGCATTCTCGACGCGCCGGCGCCGGTCGTCTCGATCAAGGAATTTTCCACTGAGACCGTCACGCTGGCGCTGTCGGCCTGGGTGAAGACAGCGGACTACGGGGCTGCGACCCGGGATCTGACCCGGCGGGTGAAGCTGGAGTTTGATGTGAAGTCCGACACGGCGCCGGTACCTGCGCCCTAACAGTCAGAGAAGTTCGTCTTTCGATTGGGCGCGATAGAGCGCTTCATAATCGCGTCGGCTGAAGAAGATGTTCGAAATCTCCACCCGATCTTCAGTGACAGTATAGGTTATGATCGCGGAGCGCTCGAATGGCACACTTCGAAGTCCGACAACGAGATCGTCGCGCTTTCGCCCGCCATGTGGAGCGTCGCCGATCTTGCGACATCGAGCCATGATGCGGTTCACGAAGCGGTCGGCGACAGCATAGCTCTGGCTGGCTTCAGCGATCGCAAAATGGATGGCTTTCAGATCATTGATCGCTTGTGGTCGATAGGCGACGTCAAGACGCTGCATCGGAGAACTTGCGCTCTTGCTCCGCCATGAAGCGGGTCATTTCCGCCTCTGCTTCTTCCTGGGTCAGGCTTGGTCTGGGGTCATCCAGTGACTGGCGAATTCTCAAGACGATGTCCTGCAGATGTCGGGCGTCTTCTTCCCGGCGTTCTGCCCATTGGCGAACGGCTTCATCGACGACATCATTCTCGCTGGCGAAGTCACCGGAAGACACAGCCTCGCGAACCACGTCCAGCGTTTCATCGTCAAGAATTATCCGGATGCTCTGGCTTGTCTTCATTGGCGCCGTCTCCGCGTACGAAACCAATGATATCAGAATTTGGGCATGGCTCCAATCCGCCACGGCAGCCCTCGCGCCTTGTAAAATGGCCGGCGGTCGCCCTCCGGCCAAGCTTTGTCTCACTCCGCCGCTTCACGCGCCATCGGATTGTTCGGATGCGTCGTCCAGTTGGCGTAGTCACTGGTCACGGTCTTGCCGGTGCGCGTGTCGGTCTGGCCGGCGGCCAGCGGGACCATGGTGATGCAGTTCTCGACCGGGCAGACGTCGACGCAGAGATTGCAGGCGACGCATTCGTCCTCGATGACCTCGAAATGCCTGACGCCGTTGACCATTGCCGTGATCGCCTGGTGGGACGTGTCCTCGCAGGCGATGTGGCAGCGGCCGCATTTGATGCAGAGATCCTGGTCGATCTGGGCCTTGGCGATGTAGTTGAGGTTGAGATACTGCCAGTCGGTGACATTGGGCACTGCGCGGCCGCGGAAATCCTCGAGCGTGGCGTAGCCTTTGGAATCCATCCAGTCTGACAGCCCGGTGATCATCTCCTGGACGATCTTGAAGCCATAGGTCATGGCGGCGGTGCAGACCTGCACATTGCCGGCGCCGAGCATCATGAATTCAGCCGCGTCGCGCCAGGTGGTCACGCCGCCGATGCCGGAGATCGGCAGGCCGCGGGTTTCGGCGTCGCGGGCGATTTCGGCAACCATGTTGAGCGCGATCGGCTTGACCGCCGGGCCGCAATAGCCGCCATGCGTGCCCTTGCCGTCAATCGAAGGGGTGGGCGAGCAGGTGTCGAGATCGACGCCAGTGATCGAATTGATCGTGTTGATCAGCGAGACGGCGTCGGTGCCGCCGGCTTGCGCCGCGCGCGCGGGCTTGCGGATATCGGCGATGTTCGGCGTCAGCTTGGTGATCACGGGCATGCGGCTATATTGCTTGCACCAGCGCGCGACCATTTCGACATATTCCGGCACCTGGCCGACGGCGGCGCCCATGCCGCGTTCGCTCATGCCGTGCGGACAGCCGAAATTGAGCTCGATGCCGTCGGCGCCCGTCTCCTCGACGAGCGGCAGGATGGCCTTCCACTCTTCCTCGACGCAAGGAACCATGATCGAGGCGATCAGCGCCCGGTCCGGCCAGTTCATCTTCACCTGCTTCATTTCCTGCAGATTGACCTGCAGGGGCCGGTCGGTGATCAGCTCGATATTGTTGAGGCCGAGCAGGCGCCGGTCGGCGCCCCAGATCGCGCCATAGCGCGGGCCGTTGACATTGACCACGGGCGGGCCTTCCGAGCCCAGCGTCTTCCAGACCACACCGCCCCAGCCGGCCTTGAAGGCGCGCTCGACATTGTAGGCCTTGTCGGTGGGCGGCGCCGAGGCGAGCCAGAAGGGGTTGGGGGATTTGATGCCGACGAAATTATTGCGGAGATCAGCCATGTCTCTTCTCCTCGCGCTCAGCTGAGCGACTGGTGAATGGATTCGGCGGCGTCGCGACCCATCGCGGCGGCCGATACGGTCAGGTCGTCGCCGCCCGCGGCGCAATCGCCGCCGGCCCAGACGCCTGCGATGGAGGTGCGACACTGCTCGTCGATGGCGATCTTGCCGCCGTCGAGCCGGATGGTCTCGACGCCAGCGACATCGAGCTTCTGGCCGATCGCAGTCAGCACCTGGTCGCAGGCGATGGTCAGCTTGTGACCGTTACCCTTGAGCTGGCCGTCTTCGATATGGGTGTATTCGAGCTCGATCGCCGAGACATGGCCGTCCTTGTGATGGATCTCCACCGGCTTCAGCCAGTGGCGGATCAGCACGCCCTTCTGGGCGGCGAGATCCTGCTCGAATTCCGAGGCGTTCATGTTCTCCTTGCCGCGGCGATAGCAGATCGTCACTTCCTCCGCGCCCAGCAGCTTGGACTGGACAGCGGCGTCGATGGCGGTCATGCCGCCGCCGATCACCACCACGCGGCGGCCGACCGGCACATCCGCCTTGCTGTCGGCGGAGCGGAGATGGGCGATGAATTCGACCGCGTCGATGACGCCGTTGATATGGTCGCCGGGCGCGCCGAGCGCATTGACCCCGCCGAGGCCCATTCCGAGGAAGACGGCGTCATGCTTCTGACGGAGGTCTTCGAGCGAGAAATCTCGGCCGAGCATCTGACCGTCGAAAATGTCGATGCCGCCAATGCCGAGGATGTAATCCACCTCGCGCTGGGCGAAATCGCCGGGCGCCTTATAGGCGGCGATGCCGTATTCGTTCAGCCCGCCGGCCTTGGGGCGTGCGTCATAGATGGTGACGGCATGGCCCTTCATCGCCAGGCGATGGGCGCAGGCGAGGCCGGCGGGACCGGCGCCGACGATGCCGATGGTTTTGCCTGTCGAGGGCGCGCGGGTGTAGAATTGCTTGTCGGCGGCCATGGCCGCGTCGGTAGCGTAGCGCTGTAGGCGGCCGATCTCCACCGGCTTGCTTTCGGCAGTGTTGCGCACGCAGGCCTCTTCGCACAGCGTTTCGGTGGGACAGACGCGGGCGCACATGCCGCCGATGATGTTCTGGTCGAAGATCGTCTTGGCCGCACCTAGCGCATTGCCGGTCGAGATCTGACGGATGAACAGCGGAATGTCGATAGAGGTGGGACAGGCCGTCATGCAGGGCGCGTCGTAGCAGAAATAGCAACGATCGGAGGCGACCAGCGCCTCGTGCCTGTCATAGGCGGGATGGAGATCGGAAAAGTTTTCCTCATAGCTTTGTGGGTCGAGCCGGCCGCTATGAAGGCCGGGCGCAAGATTGACCATGGTTGCATTCCCCTTCTTGTTTATGGGGAAAAGCTAGCAAAGGCCGAAATATTTATCAAACGGTAAAATTTTTCCAGAGCAACAAATCTTCCGTCTATCCCTGACGATGATCAAGACTATTTGCGGGTCAAGCGCTTAGCGCCGCCAGCATTGTCGGGATTACAAAGTTGAAAGAAAAAGTATAGTTATGTTTTGCGCGAATCATCTTGTCGCCGCAGCGATTTTTCCCGCATCCGCGAAGAGCGCTGCGTCGGCCGGAAGACCGGCCGACCGAGGGTCATTCCGCCGCCAGGCTGTGGCTCTGCTGGCGCGCCCGCTCCTGTTCGCGAAACTGGCGCGGCGTCTCCCCCGTCTCGCGCGCGAAGAAGCGGGTGAAATAGGCGGGATCGGCGAAGCCCAGGGCATAGGCGATTTCCTGAGCGGTCATGACCGTGAAAACGAGATCGCGCTTCGCCTGGGAGACGATCTTTTCCGACAGGAGATCGTTCATCGTCTTGCCGGTCTGGGCCTTGGTTATGCGGTTGAGATGCGTCACGGAGATGCCGAGTTCACGGGCGTAGAACTCCACCGGCAGATGCTCGCGGAAATGGCCGGCGATCAACTCGTTGAGCCGGGCGATCCTGAGACCGTCGCGGTCTGAGGCGCCGTCGCGGCTCTCGGCTTCCATCACCATGTCCGAGGCGAGCGCCAGCACAATGCCGAGATAGGCTTCCACCAGACCGAAGCGCGGGCCGAAACTCGCATTGATCTCCTGCTCGAGCCGCCCGAGCGTCTCGGTCAGATAGGCTGTATCGCCATGCTCAGGGTCGAGCCGCAGGACGCGCGGCTCACGGATGAAGGCTGTGACGCGCGACGGATGCGCCGCCTGCAGGGGCAGGCGACGGGTGATCGCCGTCAACACCTGGCCATCGACATCTGGCGAGAACCGAAAGCCATGGCTGACCTTTTCCGGCACGAAGACCAGACAGCCCGACGTGAGCCTGTGCAGCGCCTTTCCGATCAGCGCATCCCCGGCCCCGGCGCGAATGTGCAAGATCTGAAAGAGAAAGTCGTGCTTGTGTTCCTTGATTTCCCATTTGTAGCGGCTGCTGCGCTCGGAGATGGATTCGGCGTGAATCCAGAAATCTGGCAAAGCTTCGCTCGCCTCTCCGTAGAGGCCGTATGTGGGTACCGTCTGTTTCATGCCTCCTCCTGGCGTCCGATCCGAGCCTCTCCTCCAGGCTCATGTTCGGAATGTGCAATTCCATGCATGGAAACTGCATTCAAAGAGTGTGACCGCCCATTTATCTTTTTGCAAGAGAGAGAGGCGGACTTTCGCTAAATTTGTCAGCATGGGAGGAAAAAATGCGCACACAGGTCGCGATTATCGGGTCGGGTCCGTCAGGACTTCTGTTGAGCGCGCTGCTCGACCAGATCGGGGTCGACACCGTGGTCATCGACCGCGTGGATCGAGATTACATTCTCGGCCGCATTCGCGCCGGCGTGCTCGAAAGCGGCATGACGGCGCTCCTGGATCAGGCCGGCGTCGGCGCGCGCATGCATCGCGAAGGTCTCGTGCATGACGGTTTCGAACTGTCCTTCGGTGGCCGGCTCTGCCGCATCGACCTGAAGGCGCTGACCGGAAAGAACGTCATGGTCTATGGCCAGACCGAACTGACCCGCGACCTGATGGACGACCGCGAGGCGCGCGGCGGCAAGACGATCTACAACGCCAAGAATGTCACGCCGCATGATTTCGACGGCGCCAAGCCCTGTGTGACCTATGAGCTCGACGGCGTCGAACACCGACTCGACTGCGATTTCATCGCCGGCTGCGACGGTTATCATGGCGCCTCCCGCGCCGCCGTCGAGGACAAGGGACTGCGGCATTACGAGAAGATCTATCCGTTCGGCTGGCTCGGCGTGCTGGCCGACGTGCCGCCGGCGCATGACGAACTGATCTACGCCAATCACAAGCGCGGCTTCGCGCTCTGCTCGCAGCGCTCCAAGGTGAGGAGCCGCTATTACGTGCAGGTTCCGCTCGACGATAAGGTCGAAGTCTGGTCCGATGACGCCTTCTGGGACGAGTTGCGCCGCCGCCTTCCCGACGATGTGGCCGAGAAAGTCACGACAGGTCCGTCGATCGAGAAGTCGATTGCGCCGCTTCGCTCCTATGTCGCGGAACCCTTGCGCTTCGGCCGCATGTTCCTGGTCGGCGACGCCGGCCATATCGTGCCGCCGACGGGCGCCAAGGGGCTCAATCTCGCCGCGTCCGACGTGCATTACCTGTTCGAGGGACTGCGCGACTTCTATGCCGACGGCGCGATGTCGGGCGTTGATGCCTATTCCGGCCGGGCGCTCGCGCGCATCTGGAAGGCCGAGCGCTTTTCCTGGTTCATGACTACGCTTTTGCATCGCTTCCCGACCTCGGGCGAGTTCGATCTGCGCATCCAGGAGGCGGAGCTCGATTACATCGCCACATCCGAAACGGCGCGCCGGTCCATCGCCGAGAATTACATCGGCCTGCCGTATTGACTCCTTCGTCGCGTCTCTCCCAAGCGCTGCGCCCCCGGCCGTGAATGGCCGGGTTTTTTCATGTCCGGGCGGAGCAGAAACGACGCCGCGGTTAACATGACAAAAATCATCATGTTTAATCTTTACTTTGAAAGTCATGTTATGTATCCCTTGCGCAGAAGCGGCAAGCGCCGCGGCAGCTTGATGAGGGATCCATGGCGAAGAAGAATGGCAAGGGGAAGGGCGCTCAGGCCTCTGCTCGCGAGCGTGTCGAGGCCGGCGGCGAAAGCAAGGCGGGACTCAAGGGCCGCTCCATTCTCTATGTCGGCGGACGCGATTGCCAGGTCGCCCATCTTCGCCAGATCGCCGAGAATTTCGGCGCCGAACTCATTCACCATGACGGCGGCCTGCGAGAAGCCGTCTCCCGCATCGACACCGTGCTGCCCTCCGTCGAATGTGTTTTCTGCCCGATCGACTGTATCAGCCACGACGCCTGCCTGCGCGTGAAGACCGGCTGCAAGAAGACCGGCACATCCTTCGTGCCGCTTCGAAACGGCTCCAAGTCGAGTTTCGAACGCGCGCTGCAGGAAATGCATCAAAGGACCGCGCGGACGTGAATGACAAAGACCCTTTTCTAATGATCGGACTGCACAAGCTGGCGGCCGAACGCGGCGACGGCTTCGCCCCGGAACTGCTCAGCTTGCTGCTCGAACGTGGACGCCGCGACCTCCAAGCCGCCCGGCCCATGGACCTTGATGTCGCGGGCGATCCGATGCAGCATGGGTCGGACGCAAAAGCGCCGGCGGGCGGTAACGACAATGTCGTCGCCTTTCCCGTTCGCGCAAAACGAAATCCGGGGAGATGACCATGGCCGGCTATATCGCGATGAACCGCTTCAAGGTGGCGCTCGGGCAGGAGCGCGAATTCGAAGACGTTTGGAAAAACCGCGATTCCAGCCTCAACGCCGTTCCTGGCTTCGTCGAATTCCGCCTGCTGCGCGGAAAGAGCTTTCCGGAAGACGGCTATACGCTGTTCTCCTCGCATACGCTCTGGGCGTCGGAGGAGGATTTTCTCAGCTGGACCAAGTCCGACAATTTCCGCCAGGCGCATAAGAATGCCGGCGATCACCGCTCCCTCTATGTCGGTCCGCCGCAGTTCGAGGGCTTCCGCGTGGTCGAGGGCGCATGATGCCCGAGGTGATCGAGGACGCCGACGTCATCGACGTTCTGCCGGTCCTGCCGTCGCTGTCGATTGCCCAGACCCGTGACTTCTACCGCGATAAGCTCGGCTTCAATGAGATCGTCCATGAGGCGGACGACTATCTGATCGTCCGGCGCGTGTTCGCCGGACGGCGCATGGAGCTGCATTTCTGGCTGACCGACGATCGTCGTCTGCCGGAACTCAGCTCCGTCTACCTGCGCGGCGGCGGCATTGTGGCCTTGCATGCCGAATATTCGACGCGCGACCTGCCGGACCTCTCACCCCTGCAGATTCGCCCCTGGGGCATGCAGGAATTCTACATTCGCGATCCGCATGGCAATCTCCTGCGTTTCGGGAGCGTGGTTTAGGGTCATTCCCCTCTCTCCCGGCATCGATCACGCCGCTCGCGCAAGAAGTCTCGCTCGCGCGCGTTGCCGGCGAGACGCATGGCCGCCTCATAGGCGCGCTCGGCCTCATCCCATCGCTGCGATCGGAAAAGCGCGTCGCCCCGCGCAGCGTGCAGCGGGCCATAGCCATCCAGTTCGTTCAGGCTGGTCACACCGTCGATGAGCGCGAGCGCCACATTGGGTCCGCGCGCCATGCCGGCGGCGATGGCGTGGTTGAGCGCCAGGACGGGCGAAGGGTTGAGCGCCAAAAGCGCCGCATAGGTGGTCTCGATCTCGGCCCAGTCGGTGTCCTCCCAACGCCGTGCGCCGGCGTGACAGGCGGCGATTTCCGCCTGCAGCCTGTAGGGGCCGGGATGCGCAGACAGCGAGCGCGCCCGGGCGAGCGCCTCCAGCCCCTGGCGGATCAGAAGACGGTCCCACCGTCCGCGATCCTGCTCGGGCAGAGCGATGAGCGCGCCGCCCGCATCCACGCGTGCGGCAAAGCGGGACGCCTGCAGATCCATGAGCGCCAAGAGCGACAGCGCTTCGGCTTCATGCGGCAGCCGGGCCGCCAGCATGCGGCCGAGCCGCCGCGCCTCGCCGGCGAGATCGGCGCGCAGCGCCGCGTCGCCGCCGGTGGGCGCATAGCCCTCGTTGAAGATTAGATAGACCACTTCCAATACGGAACCCAGCCGCCCGGCGAGTTCCGCGCCGCGCGGGACGAGATAGTCCGCGCCGGACCCGGAAAGCGTCGCCTTGGCCCTGACGATCCGCTGCGCCATCGTGGTTTCGGACACCAGAAAAGCTCGGGCGATTTGCCCGGTCGTCAATCCGCAGACCAGTTTCATGGTCAGCGCCGCCCGGGCGTCCCGTGTCAACGCCGGATGGCAGGCGGTGAAGATCAGCGACAGCACCTCGTCGCCGATATCATCGTCGAGCTGAGTGTCCACAGCCGCGATGGCGGCGCCGCCGTCGTCTTCCGCCTCAACCAGCGCCATATGTTTGCGGGCCATCATCCGGCCGTGACGAAGATGGTCGATGGCGCGGTGCTTGGCCGTCGCCATCAGCCAGGCTTGCGGGGATAGGGGCGGTCCCCGCTTCGGCCATTCGACCAGCGCCTGCGCCATCGCGTCTTGCGCGAAATCCTCCGCCAGCGTCGCATCGCGCAGCATCCGGGCGAGCGCCGCGATCAAACGCGGACGCTCGATGCGGAACACCGTTTCGATCAGGCGGGGGATGTCCTGCACGGATCAGCCTTTCGGCAGGGCTTCCTGGAGCCGGTCATGAAGGGCTGTGGTTTCCGCCGACATGGCCTCGGCGAAGTCCGCCATTTCATAGAGAGGGCGGATCTCGATCTCGCTCGGACCCAACATCGGGTTCGGGCAGCGCTTCACCCATTCCACCGCCTCGTCGAGATCGCGGACTTCCCAAAGCCAATAGCCCGCCACCAACTCGCGGGTTTCGGCGAATGGACCGTCGATCACCCGGCGGTCGGGCCCGTCGAAGGCCACCCGCTTGCCGGTTTTCGACGGCTTCAGCCCGTCGCCGGTCAGCATCACGCCGGCCTGAATGAGCTCTTCGTTGAACTTGCCCATGGCCTGCATCAGTTCATCGGTCGGCAGAACGCCGTTCTCGCTGTCTTCCGTCGCTTTCACCAACACCATTACGCGCATCGTCTTTTTCCTCTGAATCCGGAAGGTCCACGCCTTCCACTCCCCAGACGAGTGACTATGACCGCATTCGACAGGCGGCGAAACTTTTTTTGTAAGGGCTCAGGATGTGCGCGCGGGCGCGAAGGCGCCGGCCGCCACGGCGATCCAGCCGAGGATCATCATCATGCCGCCCGTCGGCGCCGACATCGGGAAGAGACCGTGGCCTAGGCGGGTGCGAAACAGCAGATCCGCTGCAAACAGAAGGCAGCCAAGGCCGACCAGCAGGCTGGCGACAAAAGCCGTGCGGATCCGCCCGTAACCGAGGTACAGACCGAGAAGCGCCGGCGCCTGCGCCATGCAGGCGGCGGCGGCTGCGCCGACCAGCCGGGGGTCCTCGCCATGGGCGGCCATGGCCGACAGCGCCACGCCGGTCGCGCCGAGCGCGCCCGCAAGGAACAGCACGATGCGGGGATAGATCTCTTTCATGCCGGGCCTCCCGCCTCGTCTCGGTTCTGCATATGGAAGGCGAGCCGTTCGATCGGCGCCCAGATGATCTCGCGCAGCTTGGGATGGCTGATCGTCTCGTCCATCGCCTGCTTGAAGCACAGCATCCACTCGTCGCGTTCGGCCGGGCCGATCGGCGCCACGAAATGACGGGCGCGCAAGCGGGGATGGCCGTATTTGTCGGTGTAGAGCGGCGGGCCGCCGAGATAGCCGGTCAGATATTCGTAGAGCTTCTCCTCGGCGCGGCTGAGATCGGGCGCGTGGATGGCTCGGCAACGCGCCGCTTCGGGCAGCGTATCCATCAATTCATAGAACCGGCGGGTCAGCGCTCTAATGGTCGCGTCGCCGCCGATGGCGTCATACAGGGTGATCGTCTCTTCGCTCATCGGTCCTGTTTGGCCTTCCGGATGCGGCCCGTCAATGCGGCAAATCAAACCCGATCCCGCCCGGATTCCGGCAGCCGAAAATAATTTCGGCGCGAGACGGGAATTTGAAGGCGAGGGGCCTTGCAAGCCGAATGGCGACTGCGTAACGTCATGAAAAATTGAAAGCGGTTTCAATTTCTGTCAGATCCCATCCTAGCCATCCCTATGGAGGAACCCATGGCCGTCCGCACCATCGTCTGGGGCGAAAACATCCACGAGCAGACCAATGCGGTCGTGCGCTCGATCTATCCCGAAGGCATGCACACCACGATCGCTCAGGCGCTGAACGTCGATCCGGCGATTTCCGCGACGACCGCGACCTTGCAGGAGCCCGAACACGGCCTGACCCAGGCCCGTCTCGACGAGACCGACGTGCTGGTCTGGTGGGGCCACAAGGATCACGGCGCGGTCGCCGACGAGATCGTCGAGCGCGTGGCGCATCGGGTCTGGGAAGGCATGGGCCTGATCGTCCTGCATTCCGGCCATTTCTCGAAAATCTTCAAGCGGCTGATGGGCACGCCCTGCGCGCTGAAATGGCGCGAGGCCGGCGAGCGCGAGCGCGTCTGGAACGTCAATCCGGGCCATCCGATCACCGAGGGCATCGGCGAGCATTTCGTCATCGAAAACGAGGAAATGTATGGCGAGCACTTCTCGGTGCCCGAGCCGCTCGAAACCGTGTTCGTCTCCTGGTTTCAGGGCGGCGAAGTGTTCCGCTCCGGCCTGACCTGGCGGCGCGGGCTCGGCAACATCTTCTATTTCCGTCCCGGACACGAGACCTATCCGACCTATCACCAGGCCGAGGTGCAGCAGGTGATCCGCAATGCGGTGAAATGGGCCAAGCCCACCCGGACAACGCCCTACAAGGCCATCCATGATGCGCCGAACGTGCCGGTGGGCAAGACGCTGGAGCCGGTGGAAGAGCGCGGGCCCACGCTGCATCAGGCCGGCGAAGCCGGTTATCGCTGAGACCAGGGGATCGTTTCAATGCGACTTTTGATTCTCGGCACCGGCGGCATGGCGAAGAACCACGCCATGTCTTTCAAAGCGATCGACGGCGTCGAGGTGACGGCGGCGGTGGATGTGGACGCCGCCCGCGTGGAGACCTTCGCGCTGACCCACGGCATCCCCAACACCTTCACCTCGCTCGAAGACGCGATCGCCTGGGGTGAATTCGACGCGGTGGCCAATGTCACGCCCGACCGGGCCCATCATCCCACCACGATGCGGCTGATCGCGGCGGGCAAGCACCAGTTCTGCGAAAAGCCGCTCGCGGAAAATTACGATCTCGCCATGGAAATGACCGAGGCGGCGGAACAGGCCGGTCTCATCAACATGGTTAATCTCAGCTATCGCAACGTCGCGGCGCTGCAGACGGCCCGGGCCATGGTGCGCGCAGGCGAGATCGGCTTCGTCAAGCATGTCGAGGCCTCCTATCTGCAGAGCTGGCTGATCTCGAAAGCCTGGGGCGACTGGCGCACCGAAAGCCAGTGGCTGTGGCGGCTCTCCACCGCGCATGGCTCCAACGGCGTGCTCGGTGATATCGGCATCCACATCCTGGATTTCGCCTCCTACGGCTCCGGCCTCGACATCGCCCATATTTTTGGCCGGCTCAAAACCTTCGACAAGGCCGAAGGCGGCAAGATGGGCGACTATGTGCTCGACGCCAATGACAGCTTCACCATGTCGGTGGATTTTTCCAACGGCGCGCTGGGCGTCATCCACGCCACCCGCTGGGCGGCCGGCCACTACAACGATCTCAAGCTGCGCATTTATGGCGACAAGGGCGGCATCGAGATCGATCACAAGCTGACCGGCACCAAGATGCGCGCCTGCTTCGGCGACAACACCGAAACGGCCGAATGGATCGACGTCGAGCCCGAGGCGACGCCGACCAATTACCAGCGATTCGCCGAGGCCGTGAAGACCGGCGTCAACGGCGAACCCGACTTCCGCCACGCCGCCAGCCTGCAAAAGGCGCTCGACCTGGCGTTTGTCACCGAGAAGGAGCGCATGGAGCAGGCGCTCCTCTGATCCGACACCCGGGGCCGCCCGCCGGCCCCGGTTCTGCCTGCCGCCAATAATCCGCATTTTCACCATTGAAGACCGGCTGCGTCTGGGCTAAGACGAAGCCATCGGACGCGGAGATTCTCCGCAAGGCATGCACCCGTAGCTCAGCTGGATAGAGTGTTGGATTCCGATTCCAAAGGTCACAGGTTCGAATCCTGTCGGGTGCGCCACAAACGCTTTAAAATAATTCAATAAATTCTCCTGGCAGGCTGCCTCATCCCGCCCCGCCGAGAAACACACCGTTCACGCTCCCCGGCAAGGGTGCGTGAGACTGGTCGACGCGGTGTTCGCTCGGCGGAATGCAAGATAGCAGGACGCTTGGCGCGGCAGATCAAGGCCAGGCCAACAGACGGGCCTGTGAGATCTGGCGCGAGCCGAGCTTTTGCGCCAAGCAGCGGGCTGTCTCTGGACGGCCTGTGAAGATGCTGGCCGCCATTGTGTTGGTGGAGCCCTGTGCCTCTTCGTCAACGTCCAAGCTCACCCAGCCGCCGCCGCTTGTTCTAAACCAACGGACAGAGCCTCACGCACGGCCAGTTCCGCCATGGCGAGCGCCGCCTCGCGCGTCGCGGCGGCGGCGATGAAGCGGCCGTTGTGGCAGAAACTCGCACCGTCGACGCCGCACGCGGCCTCCAACTCGCGATTGGTCAATCCAGCCCAGGCTGCGGGCAGATCCGCCCGCAGCTCAAATCCCTCTTCCGCGCGTCGGATGCCGGTCAGGCACCAATCCTTGTCGCGCGGGTGGACGACAAACAGCAGATGATCGGCGCCCGCCTTCACGACGGCGGAACGGAAGGGCATTCCCATAGGGAGTTCCAGAATACGCCCTTGGCCCGCATCCTCGATCGCTTTTTGCACCAGCGCCTCGGCCCGCAATTTTGCGGCGCTTTGGGCAATCCTCGCCTCCACGAAACGACGCGCAATGGCCAGCGCGTTCTGGAATGCGCGATCTTCGGCATCCGGGCCCACCTCGTCGAAAACGGGTTTTAATGTTTCCAGCAGCGCCGGCAGCGTCAGCCCTGCCAGCGGCCCTGCGATGGAGGGGCTGAGCGCGCCATTGTCCATGAGATCGATCGGCAGAACAAAGCTGGCGTCGAAAGAGGCGTGCAGGACGTCGATATGCGCTTCGGGAAGGTTTGAAGCGGCAAGATAGTCGCGGCCATAATGCTTCCAAATCAATCCGAAGGAACTATAGGGTTGGCCATCCTCGCGCAGCGGAGCGCCGCGCTGATGGTGATCGAAGATCTGCGCTGAAGCGTCATAGACGCCGCCCACGTCGTAGATGATCCGGTCTGCGCCGGGCGTGATCCAATCCGGGGCCCTGCTGCGGATCAGGCGAGCCTGCGGGAAAAGCTGCGTCAGGATCACGCTGGACAGCAGTTCGTCGGCATGGAAGCCGCCGGAATGGGTGACGAGGAAATTCGGGATCATACGGGGATGCGCCTGTTGTTCGCGTTCAGCAGCAGATAGCCTGCGTAAGACTTCATCTCAACCCGCCATTCGGCCAAGCAATGTTGATTTTGCGCCGGTGCCGCCTGAGCAATGCCGTCTTTTGCTCGACATTCGCCGTGAACCGTCCATGCCTCGCATCGTCGCCGACACGTATCTCGTCGCTGCCGCGGTGTGGCGCTCGCGTTCCGTGACGTGTCTGCGCGTCGTGCCGCGCGCTTGCGACTAAGCGGCCCGCTTGAGTGATCGCATGGAGCCGGCTGTCGAATATGCAATCTTCCGCAGCGTTCACCAGTGATCAGGCGCAACGGGTGATGTCATGTCGAGCAACCATAGGCATAAAAACCTCAAAACTGAAGCATAGATGCTGATCTGTCACCCGTATTGCGGATCTGTCTATGTTTATCTATCTTCATTACGCGTTCATAAATTAAATTTCTCTTGCTCTCACCCTGTATCGTCGGCTTCGAAATCGACTGTGCAAAGGACTTGCAAGCCAATTGCTCGAACGCCGGCGTCACCGTCACCGCACCGTCGCGGTCTCCGCCACCAATGCCGACGACCAGCCCGGCCAGGCCGCCTATACGCTGAAGATCAATGCGGCGCCTCGGATCGTAAAGTTGTCGCCGCGCGGAGGCGCCCCTCACCGAAGCCATGGCGGGCGAACCATATAGCCAATCGATCACCGCGACCGGCGGAGTCGGAGCGATGACATTCAGCCTGGCGTCAGGAGACTTGCCGAAAGGCCTGACGCTAAATATCTCGACCGGCGGGCCCTTCGTTTCCGCCGAGAACACCTTCGTCGAGCCGAAGAATGCGGGAGTCGCCACGATATTCGCGGCAGCTTCGTTGAGGCGCAGGCGACCGCGCCTGTTGGCTGGTATCTGCAGTTCAAACCGAATCCCAGCTACGCCGGACAGGTGAAGGTCGGTTTTCGCCTCATCAGCGCGCTCGGCATATCGAACACCGGAACGGTGACCGACAACATCGCCCTCGACAAGGACGAGGTGGCCGAAGAGGTGACCGGGCTCGTGGAAGATTTCGTCGTTCGCGGCAGAGCCTGCTCGCCTCGACCATTCGATTTCGACTTGCTCTTCAATTTCGACGATGGCGGCGAAAGATCGGAGGGCGCGCGGGCGCGGGTCGGCGGCAGATTTTGACGGGACGGAAGCCGCGCCGTCATCGTGACGAGCACTCCGGCAACAACGAGCAATCAAGAACGATGTCTTAGAGCCAGTTACATCACAGTGCGCTCGTTCATCCTGCTTCGTGGGGCGTTTTTTCTCATTTTCGCCGATAAAAGCTATTTGTGCAGCTTGCCGGCCGGTTTCCATCGCACACTGATGTCCGGCGCCGACCGCCATGGGGCAGGCGCTTGAATTCGCTTCGAAAACACAGGCTGATCGTCAGTTGGTTCGCGACCGCTGCAGACGACGTGATCGCGCTTCAAACCCGCGATCGCCTTGCAACTATGGCGGCCGCCTTCATACGCGATCGCCTTCGAACGCCCGTTCATCCATCTTTCGTCCTTTCAACGGCAATCTCACGCCTGTTCCGGATTCGGGCCTGGCGAAGCGCGGGCCGCGGCGTCGTCCGCAGACCAGAGCGCGACGTCCAGCGGCTGTCGGCGTCCCCTGATCTCGCATCGTTCGTACTGACCGCCGCCAGTCAGAAGATCCCCTTCCACCCCGGCTGCCCGGATCACCTCCGCGGACAGCGCGACCGACGCCGCCCGCATCTTGGCGACTTCCTGGAGCCGGCTCGCCACATTGACGCAATCGCCGATGGCGGCCACCTGCTGATGGGTGTCGTGGCCGAGACGCGACAGGACGACCTGGCCGTAATGCACGCCGACGCGCACGACGTTCGGCTCCCCCGGTCTGTCGTCGGCAATCCAGGATCGGATCGCGCTAACCAGGCTGAACGCCGTCAGAATGGCGTTGGATGCGTCTTGCGGGTGCTGATCGGGGACGCCGAAAGCGACCATCACGCCGTCGCCCATGAAATCCATCGCCACCCCGCCGCGTCGCTCCGCTTCCTCGACGACGATCGTGTGAAAGGTCTTGAGCATGTCGCGGGTCCGCCTTGGGCCGAGGCGCTCGCTGACGCCCGTATATCCGGCCAGGTCCACGAACAAAATCGCCGCCGACAATTCACGCGGCTCCAGGAGAAATGTCGGATCTTCAGCGATCCGCCGCACGAGGGACGAAGCTTGAAACCGTTCGAGGGCGGTTCGGGCGGAGGTCATTCGCCGGAGTTCGAGGCGGTCGAATATCTGCCTGAGAATGATTGTCGCCGCAACCGGCGGGAGGCTCGCCGCGACGGGCAATGCGCCGCTCAGCCAGTAAAAATGTCCGAAGGCGAGAGTGACGACCGCGAGCCAGGCCATTAGCAGGGCGGCGAAGGCGATCGACCCCGCGGCCAGCGGCAAAAACGTCACCAAAGCGATGCCGAAGACCGTGACGAGCACGGCGGAGACCGCGTCGATCGACCGGACGGTGGCGTTGCGCGTCAGGGCGGAGCCGTCGATGAGATTGGACACGCCCGTCGCCAGGATCTCGACGCCCGGCATGATCTGGTCGAACGGGGTGGTGAACCGATCTCCGACCCCCGTCGCGGTGACGCCCAGCATCACCAAACGGCCCTCGAGATCACCGCGGACATCTTCGCCGTTCATTAATCTCAGTGCGCTGATCGTCCGCACGGTCTGGCCCGGACCGTAATAATTGAGCGACAAGTGCCAACCCAGATCGAGCGGCGTGTCGCGGGCTCCGATCCGCACGCCGTCGGCCGTCAGACTCGGCGCTGCGCCGGTATGGAGAGCGGCGGCGCGCAGAGCCAGTGACGCTTCCGGGCTCGGTTCGACGTCGAACAGCATGGGGATCTGTCTCGGCGTGCCTCCGGCGTCGGTCGCGACATTGACCAGGCCGAGTTGCGCTGCGGCCGCCAGGATCGGCAACGGCCTCAAGATGTCGGACGGAGCGGGCATCGGCGACGCCCGCGCCCGTCGATCCGAAAATTGCGCCGCGCCGGCGATCGCGACCGGAAGTCGCCCGATCGAGGCGGCCAGGGCCCTGTCGGCGTCGTCCTGCGTCGGTCCGACGAGCAGCATGTCGATCGCAATCGCGGTCGCTCCGGCGAGCCTGACGCCGTCGATCACCTGCGCCAGTTGCCGGCGGTCCAACGGATAGCGTCCGGCGGCGGCGACGGTGGCGTCATCGATCGCCACGATCGCGACCTCGGCCGGCGCCGGTCGACCGCCGATCACGTGAATCCTGGCGTCGAGCAGCGCCGTCTCCATCTTGTCGACGAAACTGGCCGCGCCGTCGACATGCGTGAGCGACAGATATCCGGCCCAGAGCGCGCTGATCGACAGCAGGCCGACGATGCACCAGACCGGCAGGCTCGTCTTCATCGCGCGAAGCGCGAGAGAAGTTTTTCGGCTCGTTCCCGACCCCAGACGACGGCTGCCACGGGCCGACCGGGCGAGACGTCTGCGCCTTGGCCCGGTTGCAGGACGACCGTTTCGGAGCCGTCAGCCCTGGATACGGCGACCGCGCCCCTCAGAACGAAGACCGATGTCGTCTCCGCTGCCACGTCGACGATATAGGCGGTGCCGCGCACGGCGGCGATTGCTTGCGGCGTCAGGATCTGAAATGCGCCGCTGCCCGGTCTTACGTCGATCAGCACCGCCTTGCCGGTGATCGTCGCGCCGGCGGGACGCGCTTGCTCCGGGCGGTCGGGTATACGGAGGCTTGCCGCCGCCTCCGCTTCCAGCACGAGGCCATTGGAGCAACGATAGACGACCCGCGGCGGATCCGGGAGATCCTCGCGCTTGCAGGAGGCGTCGGCCGCGCGCGCTGAAACCGCCACGGCAAGCGCCGAGAAGGCCAGCAGGAACAGGAGGGGCGAAGTCTTCACGACAGTCTCTCGCTATATCTTGACGCGACGGAATCGTTATCGGATTGCAATCCCCGAATGTCAATTTGGCTGTGGCGACAGCGGGTGTTTTGATCGTTTTCGAAAGCGCCTCGCTGCATGCGCGCAAGTGAATGTCGGGGCGCGGGCGAAACGATGTTCGATAGGGGCGAGCCCTGCGCCGGCATGACGGAGAGCGCCGGTACACGGTGCGTGTCGAACCGCCGCCGTCCGCCGCTCGAGGTGTCGCAGACGTAATTGTCCATACGGCCGATCGAACTCTCGTGCGGGACGTTCCGGCGGTCGGATGAAAGAATGATCGGCGCCGGGTCGAACGTTTCGCCGAGGGCATGCGACGTCGCGCTTGCGACGTCCTCCACCGGCCGCGAGCGTCGTGGCCGGTGGAGTGCGCGTCGTTCGTCGAACTCAGATGAAGTCGCTGCTGTCGACGTCTGTGGCCTTCACGCCCAACAATGTGATCGTGTCGCCGCCGCCGAAGTCGATGATCGTGTTGGCGCCTGACTGCTTGATCGTCAACGCGGTGAGATCCGTGTCGATATAATCCTGCGCCAAGGCGCCGCCGACCGCGTCGAAGTCGGTAATGGTGTCTTTCCCGTCACCGTCGTTGAAGATGAAATGGTCCGACTGCGCTTCGCCGCTCAATCGGTCATTCCCCCTGCCGCCTTCGATGTGGTCGACACCGGCGCCGGCCTTGATCGTATCTTTTCCGCCGCCGCCATAGATCGAGTCTGAAATGAGCGAACCGGTGATCACGTCATTGCCGTTCAACGCAAATTCGTAGGCTGCCTCGACGCCCTGCTTCTTGAGGATCCCGACGAAGGTCTTGGCGTCGATATCGACGTCTTCCACTTTCAAAAGCGGCGACGTGTTTTTGCTGGAAAAAGTGACGTCTGTCACCGTTCCTGCCGTGATCAGACCGAGCTTGTTGACGCTGAGATCAGAGCCCATGATTTTGATCTTTTCGCCGCCGTCGCTGTCATTGTAAATGACGATGCTGTCCTTGGCGCGCTCCAGCCCGATTTTGTTGGGATTGTAGAACGAGTCCAGCTCACCGTATTTTCCCAGTCGGCTGTATAGGGTTACTTTCGCCATGTTTTCCTCTCCTGCGTTTTGGGCGCTGTTTGCGTCTATCGCCCAATTTCTTTGCTCTGATCGGGAGCCGGGCTTTGTGCGTCGTTTCTTAAATCTATGTTGGGTGAGGTCGGAGCGCGCAAGAGCAAATTTTAACGAAGTCTAAGATTGTTTCAAAGAAGGTGCCGGATCTTTCCGATGGCCGCCTCGCGGCGCGGGGCAGAAGGCCCATTAACATGATAAATATACTCATGTAATCTTGCGGACGGATGTTCGGCCCGGTATGGCTGCGCCGCTCAGCAGGATGACGTCATGACTGGTATAGCCGAACTCACCGCCTTCGACGAACTAGACCCGCGTTGCCTGGATCTCGTAACGTCGGCGGGCCATGACTATCTGGCGGGGAAGTTCTTTCTGAGCGCGCCCGACGGCAAGATCGCGACACCGCTCGCCGCGCTTCTGGACGAGTCGTGTTTCGATGCGCTGATTGCGGCTTTCGCGCAGTTGCATCCGAACGTCGACAGGCGCGCCGCGACATCGTTGTGGAGTCTCTATTTCCTATCGACGAGCGGGATCGGCGTCATGGCCGCCGCGATCGTTTACCGCGTGCGCTTGCCGCTGGCGCTCGACGGCGTGTTCCTTCTTCACGACCGAAACGGGTCGCCACAGGGTTTGCTCTTGCCGCATGGCGGGGCCAGGAGCGCCGATCCCATCGGCGTCGAGGCGCTGCAGAGCTTCGTGCGGGACTTTTGCACGCCGATCATCGAGGCGATCGCCCGCGGGCAGAAACTGTCCAAGCGGATGCTGTGGAACAATCTCATCGTCTATCTCGACTGGATCATCCGCGAAATCGGCGCGCATCTCGGAGATGCGGCCGTTGCAGATGTGATGGAGGCGTTGCATGCGCCGCACTTCGCCGACGGCGCCAAAAATCCGCTGCATGGATTGCTGCGTCGCGACGAGACGTCTGGCGAGCCGATGCGCAAGGTGTGCTGCCTGCGTTACTGCGTGCCCGGAATCGGCGGTTGCGGCGGCCTTTGCCCTTTGCCGGAAGGTCGCGCTTCGGCCGTATCCATCGCCGCCGAATAGCGTCCTTATCCCCAGCCTTGCGCTATCGAGCGTCATGCAAATGGCATAGTGTCGCGCTATCGACTCGAAAACACCAAAGAGGAAGACAGCGATGATTGAACCGATGGGCGTCCTGATGCTCGGCTACGAAGGCGAGAACGAACTGAGCATTTTTCTGGGCGACGAACATGACGACGTCGTCTTCCGCTTCATCACGCTCGTCGGCGGAACGAGCGGCGAAACGCTGCGCTTCGAAGCCAGCGAAGGCATGGCGGTCGCCGATTTCTTCGACGCGCTCGACGAAGAGGAAAGCGAAACCGAAATCGCCATTCTCGATTTCCTCGAGAAGGAACAGAACGCCGCCGTGCTCGTCGCCTTCGACGGCGAGCCGCGGATTTTCGCGGTCGACGAAGAAGATTAATCGACGCGCATGCGACGCCGCGCGGCCTCTCGCCAAAGGGTGAAGAGGCCGGCGGCCACGATGATCAGCGAGCCGAGCACGATGTTCGTTTCCAGGCTTTCCCCGAACAGCAAGACGCCGATAAAGGCGGAGAGCATCAGCTGATAATAGGCGACCGGCTGCACCAGCACCGCATCGAGATGGTCATAGGCCTTGATCAGGCAGTAGTGGCTGGAAATGCCGGTGAGGCAGAGCAGCGCCATCCAGCCTAAGTCCCATCCCTGCATATTCGTCCAGAAGAACGGCCCGACGGCCGTGGCCAACGCCGCGCCGGCGACGCCGGTGTAGAAGAAGCTCACGCCCGCATCGTCCGTGCGGCTCGCGAGCCTCGTCGCCACGGAATAGGCGGCGTTGATCAGCGCCGAAGCCAGCGGTATGAGCAGCGTCATGTCGAAGGTCGCGGGATTTGGCTTCAGGATGATCAGCACACCCAGCATGCCCACCCCGATCGCCGTCCAACGCCGCCAGCCCACCACTTCCCCGAGAATGGGAACCGACAGCATCGCCACCACCAGCGGCGTGGCGGAAAAAATCGCCTGAGACTGAATGAGACCCGCCACCCGGAAGGACAGGATGGTGACCATGATCTGGCCCGCGAGCAGAAGCCCGCGCAGGATCTGCAGGTAAGGCCGGTTGGCCCGCACGGCGCCCTGCAACCCCTTGGAGGAGCGCGCCGCCATGACGGTCACGAAACCGGCGAAAGCCCAATAGCGAAACATCGTGATCAGCACGGGCGAATAGGCATGCGAGAGATGTTTGGAGATGGCGTCCTGGCAGGCGAAGATGGTGAAAGCCAGGAAGGCGAAGAGATAACCGGTCTTGTGAGGCGTCATGGGAAGCGTGTCATCGTGTTGCGTCGTCCCCCTGGGGCCTGAT
This sequence comes from Rhizobium sp. TRM95796, assembly GCF_025779995.1. Taxonomy (NCBI): domain Bacteria; kingdom Pseudomonadati; phylum Pseudomonadota; class Alphaproteobacteria; order Hyphomicrobiales; family Rhizobiaceae; genus Rhizobium; species Rhizobium sp. TRM95796. The sequence continues at coordinate 464,761 of NZ_JAOXHE010000004.1, forward strand.
GAGCCTGTTCGCGCGATAATTCAAGGCTTTTGATGCTGGCCGACCGGCGATGAATATTAAGAATTCGTGTCTCCTGCGGGGCGGTGCTAAATTAGCGTCTGTTGGTTTTCTTAGGGAAGGAGAAACCGCATGCGCCTGATATTCACGAATACCTCCGGGGCCGGCGTACAGGCTGCGCTGACCGGCGGAGAAGATTTTTATCTCGCCAAGGATGTTTTTTTTGGGAGCACGAACAGCTTCGCCATCTCCAGCGCGGACTCGAACCACCGCATTGATCTCTATGGAAGCATCGTGTCCGAAAACGGCGTCGCCCTCGGCGATAGCAGCAGTGATACGAACAACCGCCTTTTCATTCACGACACTGGCGTCATCCGTACGCCGGACGACAACTCATCCTTTGGCGTTCTCGTCTATTCCAGCGCGTCACAGGTGACGAATGCTGGCTTGATCGAATCCTTTTACGGGGTCGTCTTTGAGGCGAATTCCGTTTCGACGACCTCTCGCCTGGTCAACTCGGGCAATATCGTCGGCTCAGATCCAACATATGGCGCCATCATCCGAGATGCTGCGGCGACGGAGACCATCATTATAGACAACTCTGGTACTATCAGAGGTCCAAAATCGTTCACGTCCATCGGTGTCGGCGTCGACATCATCAACAATTCCGGGACGATGATCGGTGATGTCAATCTTGGCGGCGTCGACGACAAATACAACGGCAAGAAGGGCGTCGTGAACGGTCTCGTCGATGGCGGCGACGGCGCCGACATCTTGAACGGCGGCGTCAAGCTCGACAATTTCGCCGGCGGGACGGGCACGGACACCTTGTATGGCTATCTCGGCAAGGACAAGCTCGCCGGCGGCGCCGACGCGGACACGTTCCTTTACAAGAACGTGGCGGAATCGGTCGGCAAAACCGTCGACACGATTTCTGATTTCACCAAGGCGGACTTTGATCAGATCAACATGAACGCCATCGACGCAGACACCACCGCCAAGAACAACCAGAATTTCACCTTCATCTCCAACAACGCCTTTTCGGGCGACGCGGGCGAACTGCGGTTCAACATTTCCGGCGGCAATACGACCGTACAGGCTGACATCAATGGCGACGGAAAGGCCGACTTCGTATTGAAACTGACCGGCGCGATTTCGCTGGCGACTTCCGATTTCCTGCTCTGACGCGCGTCGCCCCGCCTGTCAGGACTGCAGGCGACCGGCGATGAGTCCACGCAACGAATTGCCGACATAGAGCGTCCGGCCGACGAGATCGCCCGGACGCAAGGTTTGGACACGCGCTTTCCTGGCGCAGATCAGCGACGTCCTGAGGACGCCCGCCAGGCATCCCGACGAGAGCGGCGGCGTCAGCAAATCGCCGTCGTCGCCCGTGACGAACAGATTGGTGATCGTTCCCTCGCAAACCTCGCCCTTTTCGTTCAAGAGCAGCACCTCGTCGGCGTCTTCGCGGGAATAGTCGGCGCGGGCGGCGTCATAAACGGTTCGGCGCGAGGTCTTGTGGCGGAGGAGCGGTCCATTCGAGGCGAGATGCGCGCTCGTGGCGATGCGAAGCGTCCAGACCGCATCGATCGGCAAAGGTGTGAACCCGGCGGACTGGATCTCGAATCGACCGTCCGGCCAGAATTCCAGCCGAAGCCGCGTCGGCGCGTCGACGGCGCTTGCGGCCTTGTCGAGGGCTTTCCAAGCGGCCTCGGCCTTGGCGAAGCCCAATTTGCGCGTCGAATTGTGAAAGCGGGCTTGATGGAGCTTGCCCCTGACGATGCCAGCGCCCGGTTCGGCCCGCATGGTCTCGATCAGCGAAAAGTCCGGCGTTTGCGTCACCGCGCGATCTCCCGAGCGCCGAGCGCGAAACGCGCCTTCAGCAGGCATTCGGCATATTCGTCCTCGGCGTTGGAATCGAAGACGATGCCGCCGCCGACATTGAACACCGCTTCGCCATCGTCGAACAGCGAGATCGTGCGGATGGCGACGTTGAAGCACATCTGGCCGTCAGGCGCGACAAAGCCGATCGAGCCGCAATAGGCGTCGCGGGGGCCTGCCTCGATCTCGTGCAGGATTTCCATCGCCCTCATTTTCGGCGCGCCGGTCACCGAGCCGCAGGGGAAGAGAGCGGAGAAGATGTCGCGCAGCGTGAGGTCGGGCAAGAGCTTGGCGCGCACATGCGACACCATCTGATGCACAGTCGGATAGGTCTCGATATGAAAGAGTTTCGGCACATCGAGCGTGCCGACTTCCGAAATGCGTGAAATGTCGTTGCGCAGGAGGTCGACGATCATGCGGTTTTCGGCCTGGGTCTTCTCGTCGCCGATCATCGCAGCCTTGATCGCCTCGTCCTCGGCAGGGGAGGCGCCGCGCGCCGCCGTGCCCTTCATCGGATGCGTCTCGATCCAGCCGTCTTCATCGACCTTGAAGAACAGTTCCGGCGAGCGCGACAACAGCATGGGGCCGCCGAGATTGACCAGCGCGCCGTAATGCACCGGCTGCCGCTCGATCAGCGACCAGAAGGCGGCCAGCGGATCGCCGGTCCAGCGGGCGCGCACCGGCATGGTCAGATTGCCCTGGTAGCAATCGCCCTGGCGCAGATGCCGGTGCAGGCGGTTGAACCGCTCCTGATAGGTTCCGAAGGGCCATTCCGCTCGCGGCTCCTGCAGAAACTCCTCGTTGTCGAGGCGCTGACGGGGACGGGCGAGGGGGTGATTGGGCTTCGGCGCATCGAAGACGCCGAAGGCCATCAGCGGCGTCGTCCGGTTCTGGCCCGCATAGCGCGCCAGCCTCTTCTCGAAGAGATAGCCGGCCTCGTAGCTCATGAAGCCGGCGATCCATTTGCCATTGCGCCGCGCCGTTTCCAGCCGTTCGAAACCGCGGTCCAGCGCCGCGGCGTCGTGCGCGAGGATCAGCTGCTCCGGCTCGGCGAAAAACAGGGTCTCGTTCCTGCGATCGTCGCGAAGCAGGATGAAGGGGTCGGCTGGCGCCATGCGTTTCACGTCCTCTGGTCAGGCGCTCTTATCAAGCGCCTCCAATTCGTCGATCAGCCCTTCGATCATCGACAGACCCTTGTCCCAGAACGACGGGTCGGACGCATCGAGACCGAACGGCTTCAGAAGTTCGGAATAGTGCTTGCTGCCGCCGGCCTTCAGAAGCGCGAAATACTTTTCCTGAAAACCGTCCTCGGCGTTCTGGTAGACCGCATAGAGCGAATTCACCATGCAATCGCCGAAGGCGTAGGCATAGACATAGAAGGGCGAGTGAATGAAATGGGGGATGTACATCCACCAGTTCTCATAGCCCTCGGACATCTGGATCGCCGGCCCGAGGCTCTCGCCTTGTACGGACATCCAGAGTTCGCCGATCTGCTCGGAGGTCAGTTCGCCGTCTTTTCTCGCCGTGTGCAGCTTGCGCTCGAACTGGTAGAAGGCGATCTGGCGGACCACGGTGTTGAGCATGTCCTCGACCTTCTGCGCCAGCATCGCCTTGCGCTCGGTCTTGTCCTTGGTCTTGGCGAGCAGCGCCCGGAAGGTCAGCATTTCGCCGAACACCGAGGCGGTTTCCGCCAGCGTTAAGGGCGTCGAGGCCATCAGTGCGCCTTGGCCGGCAGCGAGAACCTGATGCACGCCATGGCCGAGTTCATGGGCGAGCGTCATCACGTCGCGCGGCTTGCCGAGATAATTGACGAGCACGTAAGGGTGCGCCGAGGGCACGGTGGGATGGGCGAAGGCGCCGGGCGCCTTGCCGGGACGCGCGGGGGCGTCGATCCAGTTCTTGTCGAAGAAGGTCTGGGTGATCTCGGCCATTTCGGGCGAAAACTGCCGATAGGCCGAGAGTACGATGTCGCGCGCCTCTTCCCATGCCACCGCAGTGGCCGGCGCTTCCGGCAGCGGCGCGTTGCGGTCCCAGTAATTCAGCGTCTCCATGCCCAGCCACTTGGCCTTCATGGCGTAATAGCGGTGCGACAGACGCGGATAGGCGGCTTTGACGGCGGCGGCCAGCGCGTCGACCACCTCGCCCTCGACGCGGTTGGACAGATGCCGGCTGTCGGCGATGTCCTTGAAGCCGCGCCAGCGGTCGGAAATGTCCTTGTCCTTGGCGAGCGTGTTGGTGATCAGCGTGAAGATGCGGATATGGTCCTTGAACACCTGGCTGATGGCCTCGGCGGCCGTGCGCCTGACATCCGGATCCTTCTCCTGCAGCTTGTCGAGCGCTGCCTCGAGCGTGACCTGCTCTCCGCCGAACGGCACGCGCAGCGCGGCGATCGTCTCGTTGAACAGCCGGTTCCAGGCCTGGCCGCCGGTCTGGGATTTTTCGAGGAACAACTGCTCGAGCCTTTCGTCGAGCTGATAAGGCTTCTCCTTGCGGAGATCCTCGATCCACGGACGGTAATGCGCGGCCTTGGCGTCATGGTCGAAGGCGGCGGCCAGCGCCGCGTCGTCGACGAGATTGAGTTCCAGCGCGAAGAACAGCAGGTGGCTCGCCATGTCGGTGATGCCTGCGCTGACATCGGCGAAGAACTTGCCGCGCGCCGGATCGGTCATGTCGCCGTAATAATGCAGCCCGGCATAGGAGCCGACGCGGCCGATCAGGTCTTCGAGGCCTTCATAGGCTTCGACCGCCGCGCCGAGGCCGTCGGCGCCGGACTGGCCGGCCGCTGCTGCGAGCTTACCCTTCCACCGCGCTTCGAACGCCTCGGACATGGTTCCGGCTTTGTCGAGATCCGCCTTGAAGGCTTCACTGTCGGGGCCGGGGTAGAGATCGGCGAGGTTCCATTCCGGCAGGGCGCCGAGATCGCTCGCCGCAACAGCCGCCTCAGGGGCGAAAACCGGCTGCAAACGGGACGCGCCGGTCAAATCGGGCATGAACTTCATCGCAGATTTCCTTTTGTTTTCTGTATTTTATCTGTTTGCCGTCCTGATCGGTAAAATGCAAGCATTTCTCAAAACGGGATTTTCAAGGCTGTTCGTCATGTTGTGTCCATGAACGGAAATAACAGGGGGAAAAGCCCGTGAACACGCATATTCTTGTGATCGATGACGATCCCGTGCAACGTCGGCTTCTCAAGAACGCCGTCGAGCGCATCGGACATACGCCGCATCTCGCCGAGAACGGCAAGATGGGTCTGGAATCGCTCGAGCGCCACGGCGACAAGATCAGCGTGATCATTCTCGACCTGATGATGCCGGAAATGAACGGCATCGCTTTCCTCAACGCGCTGCATGAAAAAGGCGTCGACATTCCCGTCATCGTCCAGACCGGGCAAGGCGGCATCGACACAGTGGTCATGGCCATGCGGGCCGGCGCCTTCGACTTCGTCGTCAAGCCGGTCAGTCCCGAGCGCATCGGTTCGGCCATCAACAATGCGCTGAAGGTGGACCGCACCAGCCAATCGCGCAACCCGGCGCGTTCGCGCAGCGGCGCGGTGCGCTTCACCGACATCGTCGCCGTCAGCCCGGCCATGGCCCGCGTCATGGAACTGGCGCGGCGCGCAGCGCAATCCGACATCCCGGTCGTTCTGGAAGGCGAATCCGGCGTCGGCAAGGAGATGGTCGCTCGCGCCATCCAGGCGGCCAGCGATCGCTCGGGAAAACCGTTCATCACCGTCAATTGCGGCGCCATTCCGCACAATCTGGTCGAGAGCATTCTGTTCGGCCATGAAAAGGGAGCCTTCACGGGCGCGACCGAAAAGCATGCCGGCAAGTTCATCGAGGCCGACGGCGGCACGCTGTTCCTCGACGAAATCGGCGAACTGCCGCTCGACGTCCAGGTCAAACTGCTGCGCGCCATCCAGAATGGCGAGATCGAGACGATCGGCGCCCGTCGTCCGCAGAAGGTCGACGTCAGGCTGATCTCGGCCACCAACAAGGATCTGATCGCCGCCGTGAAGGCCGGGGAGTTCCGCGAAGATCTCTACTACCGCCTCAACGTCTTCCCGATCACCATCCCGGCTCTGCGCCGGCGCAAGGAAGATATTCCGGTTCTCGCCCGCGCTTTCGTCGAACGTTTCTCGGCGGCGCAGAAGCTCGATGTCGTTCCGGAACTGACGCCTGCCGCCATGGCGCTGCTCACCGCCTTCGACTGGCCCGGCAATATAAGGCAGCTGGAGAATTCGATCTTCCGCGCCGTGGTGCTCGCCCGCGGCCCTCAGCTGGGCATCGAAGACTTCACCCAGATCGCCGCGCAGATTCCCGGCTACATCAATGAAAGCGGCGAGAGCATCTTCGCCGGCTCCCGCGACGTGCTGGCGGCGCCCTCACTCGCCGGCGCGGAGCCGCCGGCCGGTCTCCCCGTCTTCACGCGCCCGGCGGCGGAGGCGGTCTATCGCGCCGAGGCGGCGCGCGCCGTGGTGCACAGCCCGCTCACCGAGGGCATTCTATCGGCGATCGGCAGAGATGGCGGAGTGCGCACCATCGCCTCCGTCGAGGAAGAGCTGATCCGCTTCGCGCTGCGCTTCTACCGGGGGCAGATGAGCGAAGTCGCTCGCCGGCTCGGCATCGGTCGGTCCACGCTTTACAGGAAGCTCAAGGACTACGGCATCGATCCCGACGATCCGCTGAAGCAGCTGACGTTGGAGAATGTCGCCGGCTGAAAACGCTCCGGCTGACGAGCAAGGCCCGCCGTGTCCCTCACGCGGCGGGCCTTGCTCTTCGGCGCGCATCACCGAAAATGCGCGCCGGTTGACGCCGATCATGGCGGGCCGCGCCAGTTCGGAGCAAGCAGGGACCGTCAGGTTGGATATTGAAACGCTTGGCTGATTCGTTAAAAAAGACTGGAAAAAAACGCGAAAGCTGCGATAAAGCCTGCGATTGTTAAAAAACCTGATTGGCGTTTAGCCGGTGTTAGTGCATCGTTCACTATAACTTCGGACGGGACGTCAAAACGCGATTGCCATCGTCTAACCTTAATTGACCATTATTGGAAATAAGGGTAGCGGCGGCCAGTGTACGGGGATCGAGTTGCATCACGAGGTTGAGACCAAGAGCCGGGCAGCCGGCGCTGTTCGTCGCATCGCGAAAGCGGTCGGCGCGGCGCGCGTGGGCCTTCGGGCCGTGATCCCGGCGATATTGTTCGCTTTCGTCGCCCTGCAGGGCGAGCCGGCCTCCGCCGCGCAGACGCGGGCTTTGAAGATCTACCACGTCCATTCCCGCGAAAAGGCGATCATCGTCTTCAAGCGCAACGGTCGCTATGATGCGGCAGGTCTGAAGAAGCTGAATAATATCCTGCGAGACTGGCGCCGCAACGAACCGACGCGGATGGATCCGCGCCTGTTCGACCTGATCTGGGAAGTCTACCAGAAATCCGGCTCCCGCGATTATATCAACGTCATCGGCGGCTACCGTGCGCCCGAGACCAACGCCATGTTGCGCTCTCGCACCAAGGGCGTGGCCGAACGCAGCCAGCATGTGCTGGGCAAGGCGATGGACTTTTATATCCCGGACGTCTCGCTGCGCAAGCTGCGCGAAATCGGCATGAAATTCCAGGTCGGCGGAGTCGGCTTCTACCCGACGTCCGGCTCGCCATTCGTGCATATGGACGTCGGCGGCGTTCGCTCCTGGCCGCGCATGCCGCGCCGCGAATTGTCGCGCCTGTTCCCCGATGGTCGCACGTTGCACAAGCCTGCCGAAGGCGGAGTGATGCCGGGCTATGCGTCGGCGCTCGCCGACTATAAGCGCCGCGTCGGCTCCGACGCCATTCTCGTGGCGGGCGGCGGCTCCAACAATTCCGACCGCGACACGACTAAGCGCAAGAGCCTGCTGGCCGCGCTGTTCGGCGGCGGCGACGAGGACGAGAGCGATATCGCGGACGCCGAAGTCCAGGTCGCGGCCGCGCCGGCCAAGAAATCCAAGCCGGAGACCCAGCAGGCCGTATTGACGGCCGCCATCGAGCCCGAGGACAAGCCGATCAATGCGCCGGTTCCCTCATTGCGCCCGGCTGAACCCGTCCAGCCCGCCATCGAGACCGCGCTCTTGTCGACCCGCCGCAATCCGGCGGAGGAGGCCATGCAGGCGGCTCTGACGCCGAAGCCCGAAGATCAGCCCGAATTCATCGATCTCGCCAAGGTGCATGTGCCTGCCCCGAGCCTGCTCGGCGAGCGCAAGCAGCCAGGCGACGGCCAGGGCGAGACCCAGCCTGCGATGATGACGGCGTCTCTCGATCCGGCCACGGCCGCGCTGCTGACATCGGTGCCCGTGCCCGGCGCGCGTCCCGGAGAGCAGCAGGCGGATGCCGGCAAGGACGACGAGATCACGATTCCCGCCGGCGACGTGAAACCTGAAGAGATCGCGGCGCTCGCTGCGCAGTCCAGCGCCATTCCCTCGACGGAATCGACCGACGAAGACGAGGTGGCCGGCATCATCGACAGCATCGACGAACCTGCTCGCGGTCAGGAAAAGCTCGCAGAACTGGCTTCCTTGGACGTAACGCCTGAAACCGCCACGCGTTCCTTCGAACCTGCTGCAAGTCAGGCCGCCAAGCCCGTCGCCAAGCCGCTTCAAAAGAACCAGGTCGAAAAGAAGACGTCCGGCCCGGAGTTGACGGGCAATATGATCGCCAAATGGGCGCTGAGCAAAGGCCGCGTGGCCGACGTCACGAAGCCGGTCAAGGCCCCGCGTTTCGTGAGCAAGACCATGCGCGTGCAGCCGACGGAAATTTACGCCGACGGGTTCACGCAGTCCGCCCGGATCGATCCGGCGCGCTTTTCGGGATCCGCCGTGAATTTCATTCCGGTGAAGAAGTTCCCGGATATGAATTGACGCTCGTCATCGAGACATGAAAAAACCGCCGGCGACGGCGGTTTTTTTATATGCGTCGATCTGCGGCGATCACTCGTCCGGCGGACCTTCGATCATGCCGAGCGCCATCAGATAGGTCTCTAGGATCGCTTCCTGCTCCATGCGCTCATCCTTGTCCTGCTTGCGGATCTGGATGACTTTCTTCAGGATCTTGGTGTCGAAGCCCGTGCTCTTGGCTTCGCCATAGACGTCCTTGATGTCGTCGGCGATCGTCTTCTTTTCTTCTTCCAGCCGTTCGATGCGCTCGATGAAAGATCTGAGCTGATCGCGGGCCACGCCATGCGCGTCGGACATATGCCTGCTCCTTCTGATTCCTGTTCTCAATCCGGGCCGATGACCTGCAGCGAAAGGCCGGCGAGGTCAAGCGGAATCGCGGGGAGGCGTCTATTCCTTCGGGCGGTTCATCTCGAAGGAGGCCTTCTGCGCCTCATTCGCCTCGCGCTGGTTCAGCCGTTTCCAGTCTTCATAGGGCATGCCGTAGATCGCTTCGCGCGACTGGTCCTTGGTCAGCGGCAGGTTGGCCTGTTCTGCGGCGTCGAGATACCAGTTGGCCAGGCAGTTGCGGCAGAAGCCCGCCAGATTCATCAGGTCGATATTCTGCGTGTCCGGCCGGTTGCGCAAATGGCTGACCAGCCGCCGGAAGGCCGCGGCCTCCAACCGGGTGACGTCGTCCTCGCTCAATGCGCTCATGGCAGTCTCCTCAGGCCCAGATGCGGTCGGTCCGCGATGGAAAGATTTCGATGCGATGCAGGTCCGGTTCATCGTTCAGCGCCGTAAACACGGGCGTGAGCCTGTCGGCCCAGAGCGCCACGCCGTCGTCCGTGGCGATCTCGTCCTGGCGGACTTCGAGCAGCGCATGCGGACGTCCTGCGACTGTGCAGTGACGATGCATGGTGTCGCCGCTCAAGGCGCCGTCATAGGGCTCGTTGTCGCCCACGATGACGCCGTCGATGTCGCGCAATGCCGAAATCAGCCGCATGGCGGCGCGGGGATCGGAATCCCACAGCACGGCGGCCTGCCAGGGCCGCGCCACGCCCTTCCAGTGCGGCGTGTAGGAATGCAGCGACAGAACGAGTGCGGCCCGCCCGGAGGCTCGCTCGGTTTCCGCGATTACCTCGCTCACCGCCTGATGATAGGGCCGGTGAAAGCGTTCGATGCGGACGCGCTGCTCTTCCGCGCTCAGCGGATGATTGGCGGGAATGATCGCGCCGTCGGAAATGCGCATGATCAGGGTCGGGTCGTCTTCGCCGCGATTGGGGTCGATTAGCAGGCGCGAAAAGCGGCTCATCACCGCCGGCGCGCCCAGCCGGGCCGAGAGGCTGCGCGTCAGCGCCTCCACGCCGATGTCATAGGCGATGTGCCGTTCGAAGGCCTCGGGCGGCAGGCCGAGCGATCCATAATCCGCCGGCAGGCGGTTGGTGGCGTGGTCGGCGAGCAGGACGAGCCCGCAAGCGGGGTCGCCAGGCAGAATTTCATAAGCGGGATTCAAGGACATCGACATAATTTTTCACGTTTTTGCTGTCTTGTCATGCCGGCCTGGCGGTTTCAAGGCGGTCCGTGTTGAGACTTTGTTCAAGGCCTAATAGTATCGGAATCAAGCGTCTGACCCGGTTTGTCCCCGCATGCGGCGGGAGTTTGCATAATGCGAGCCTCCGCTGATGAGAATGTCAGGCTTTTGGACCGATATAATCGATTGAATTTTGCGTTGACAATCCTGTGCCGCCAACGCACAAGGGCAATCAGCAGGTGGGAGCCAGCTCTACGTCATGCTCGTGAATTACATCCTCCGTATGGTGGCGCCGAATCGCCGCGCAGTCGTTCGCTCGTCAGTCGATCCTCAATCGGCGTCCCGGCGTTCGTTCGCGATGTTGGCCGCGCCCTTGGCCATCGGTTTCGGCGCGGCGTTTGCGGCGCCCGGCGTTGCAAAGGCGGAGTTCCGCGTCTGCAACGCGACACAGAACCTCGTCGGCGTGGCCATCGGCTATCGCGCCAAGGATGGATGGATTTCCGAAGGATGGTGGCAAATCCCCGCAACCACATGCGCCACCCTCATCGAGGGCAAACTGCAGAGTCGGTTCTATTATCTCTATGCGGAAGACGCCACGCGCGGCGGCCGCTGGACCGGCAATGTCAACATGTGCGTGGCGGAGAACGAGTTCAAGATCACCGGCGTCCAGGATTGCTATGCCCGCGGCTACCAGCAATTCGGATTCAAGGAATATGACACGGGGCGGCAGGGAAGCTGGATGGTTCAGCTCACCGACACGCCCGCAGCACAAGAAAGTCAGAATTGATGAAGCGGAACAGGAAAGTCAAAATCCTCGCCACACTCGGCCCTGCCTCCAGCGAAGAGGCGATGATCGAGAAGTTGCATGAGGCCGGAGCGGACCTGTTCCGCATCAATATGAGCCATGCCAGCCATGATCTGATGCGGACGCTGATCAGCCGCATCCGCGCCGTCGAGGCCCGTTCGGGTCGTCCGATCGGCATTCTCGCCGATTTGCAGGGGCCGAAGCTCCGCGTTGGTAAATTCGCCAACGGCCCCGTCGATCTGACCCCCGGCCAGATCTTCACCTTCGACAACAATCCCGAGCCCGGCGACGCCACCCGCGTCAACCTCCCGCATCCGGAAATTCTGGAAGCCGTCAAGCCCGGCCATCGCCTGCTGATCGACGACGGCAAGCTGCATCTGGTCGCCGAAGAATGCGATGGAACCAAGATCGTCGCCAAGGTCGTCGCCGGCACCCGTATCTCCGACAAGAAGGGCGTCAGCCTGCCCGACACGCTGCTCGGCATCGGCGCGCTGACCGAAAAGGACCGCGTCGACCTCGAAGCCGTGCTCGCAACCGGCAGCGTCGACTGGGTGGCGCTGTCCTTCGTGCAGCGCCCGGAAGACCTCGCCGAAGTTCGCAAGATCTCCAAGGGCCGCGTGGGCCTGATGTCGAAGATCGAAAAGCCGCAGGCGATCGAGCGCATCGACGAGATCATCGAAATGTCCGACGCGCTGATGGTGGCCCGCGGCGATCTCGGCGTGGAAATGCCGCTCGAAGCCGTTCCGGGCCTGCAGAAGCAGCTCACCCGCGCCTGCCGCAAGGTCGGCAAGCCCGTCGTCGTCGCCACCCAGATGCTGGAATCGATGATCACCGCGCCGGTGCCGACCCGCGCCGAAGTCTCCGACGTCGCCACCGCCGTCTTCGAAGGCGCCGACGCCATCATGCTTTCGGCGGAATCTGCCTCGGGCCAGTATCCGATCGAAGCGGTGAGCACCATGGCGTCGATCGCCAGCACGGTCGAGAAGGATCCCTATTACACCAACATCATCCACGCCCAGCGTCCGAAGCCGGAACCGACCGGCGCCGACGCGATCTCGCTCGCCTCGCGCGAAATCGCCGAGACGCTGAAGCTGACGGCGATCGTCTGTTACACGGGCTCGGGCAATACCGGTCTCCGCGCCGCCCGCGAGCGTCCCACCGTGCCGGTCCTGGCGCTGTCGCCGATCATCGAGACGGCCCGCCGTCTGTCGGTCGTCTGGGGCCTGCATTGCGTGGTGACCGAAGACGCCTCCGACCTCGACGACATGGTCAACCGCGCCTGCCGCATCGTCCATGCCGAAGGCTTCGGCAAGCCGGGCGACCGCGTCATCATCACCGCCGGCGTTCCGCTCGGCACGCCGGGCGCGACCAACATGCTGCGCATCGCCTATATCGGCTCGGACGGCCAGAGCGGCGTCTGATCAGGGTTTGGGCGCGATCCGCGCCTCGACCTCACGCACGATGCTGTCGAGATCGCGGGGCTTTCCCGCGATCTTTTCTATTGCGGCGATCGCCAGATCGGTGGCGATGTAATCGGGCTTATGGCCGAGATTGCGCACCCAATAGAGCTCCGAATTCGGCAGGTCGCGTTTCAGCCCGCGAGAATGGATTTCTTCCAGCACGATATCGTCGCTATCGCCGGTGATCACGATCGCCGGCGCGGTGATCTCCTTGTAGCGCGGCTGCACGTCTTCCACATAGGCGAGCAGGCTTGCGACGTCGCGGGCATTGTCGCAAAAGTTCATCGGACGCAGCACCAGCGGGATCGCCGCCCTGTCGAGATAGCCGGTGGGCACGGGATTGGGCGCAAAGACGTGCTCGACGCCCTTGTTCAACTGCATCAGCCCGGCCGGAAGCGCGATCGTGCTGCAAAACAGGGCGCCGACCACCGGCGTGTTGGCGAGATCGTAATACCAGTCCACACCGCCCGGCCAGGGATGCGTCGCGGGCGACAGGAACACCAGGCCCTGCGTCATGTCGGGATGCCGCAACGCGAAACTGGCCGCCGTCGCCCCGCCGAAGGAATGACCGACGACGATGGCGCGGGACATACCCTTCTTGCGCATCAGCGTCGCGATCGCATCCGCCTGTCCGGCCGGCGTGAGGTTCTCAGGCCCGCCGCGCTCGGAATAGCCATGGCCGGGCCGGTCGACGAACAGCATCTCGGCGCGGGTCTTGAGCGGTTCGAAAAAGGCGCCCCAGGGATCACGCAGATTGCCGCTCGCGCCATGGATGAACACCAGCGGCGGCAAGTCCGCGCCTTCCGGTCGCGGCCAATGCAGGCTGTTCATGCTGAAGCCGCCGATATCGGTCAATGCGCCGATATTGGGATAGCGCGCGGCGATGCGCGCCGCTTCCCAACGGCTGAAGGCGTAGGCGAGTGCGGCGAGGGCGACAACCGCCATGAGAATGGCGGCGAGACATTTGGCGAAGACGATCATGACGGCCGGCGGGTGAAGGACAGGAAATGGGCTCGGCAGATAATACGCACGAACGGCCGGGAGGTTTCAGGTGCGCTGGCCGTCGATCTTGATCATCAGGTCGATTGCGCGTTTCTGGGCGTCTCGGTCGGCGGGGTACCAGTCGAGATAGGCCTCGATCGCTTCAAACGCCTGTTGGTCTCGTCCGGATTGCGCGAGAATCGCGGCGAGACCCGACAAGGCGCCGAGGTGCCGCGGCTCGAGCTTCAGCACATGCGCCGTGTCGGCCATGGCTTTGGGGAAATTGCCCATCTGGTAATGCAGCGTGGCGCGGGCGTTCCATCCTCCCGCATAGTCGGGGGCGAGCAGGGTGACCTGGTCGAGGAAATCGAGCGCCGCGCCGAAACGCTTTTCCTCGCTCGCTTTTCGGGCGTTTTCCATCAGCATGTCGACGGTGGCGCTGCCGGACTCCGTCAGGCCGTTGGCGATACGATCGGCGATCAGCCGGGCCGCCTGCGGATTGCGCTCTTTCTTGAGCTGGACGAACAGCAGGTCCAGTTCCTCGTCCGGCGGCGTCAGTGGCGGAATCTTCCGCTCGACGATGCGTTCGGGAACCGGCGTCCCCGTCTTCGCCTCGGCGGCCAGAAGAGGAGATGTCAAGGCGAGGGATAGGGCAAATACAAAAAAGCGCATGGCGGGCATGGTAACCCGCCAGCGCCAATTCGCCAACAAAAAACTGAAGCCGGGCTGATCAGCCCTGGCGCGCCTTGTAGCGCGGGTTCAGCTTGTTGATGATGTAGATCCGGCCCTTGCGGCGGACCAGACGGTTTTCACGATGACGTGCCTTAAGCGCTTTCAGCGAATTCTTGATCTTCATTGTACTGATCCGGACCTGTTTGCCGGTCGCCCGGCGTGACTGACAATTCAAAGGCGCGCCATTCACCGAAGGGCGCGCCCGAAGTTGGGAGGCATGTAACGGGAGACTCTATTTCTGTCAACCGCACCGGCTGCTTTTTCAACGTTTCAGCCTGTTTTCCCAATCAAAAAGCCGGCCCACGGGCCGGCTTCCAATCATGCGTGCGCCTGAAGCGCGGGCGGTTTACTGGCCGCCGAACGCGGTCTTCAGCAGCGACAACTGCGCCTGAACCGAATTCTGATTGTTGGCTTCGATCGCCGGGGTTTCCGCCGGACGATAGATTTCGCGATCGAGGACCGAGACGCGATTCTGCAGGCGCACGGAACGGTCGACCAGATCGCGGAACGCTTCCGGCAGATCGCTCCAGCCCGGCGCGTTGCGGTCGACGTTGAACGAGTCCAGGCGCACCTTCTTCTTTTCGGAGACGACCTGCTCGCGCGTCATTTCGCCATTGTTGATCGCCCGCTGCAGGAGCAGCCAGGAGGCGACCTGCATGAGACGGGTGGTCAGGCGCATCGATTCGGCGGCGTAGAGGACCGAGGACATGCGCGGCAGGCTCTTTGAAGCCAGGCGGCCTGCGCCGTCGAGATAGCCCGCCGTCTCTTCGACCAGCGCCATGCCTTCGGCATAGAGCGCCTTGAACTGTGAAGACGAAGCGACGTGGCCGGCAAAACTGATGGTGTTGGCGCCCGATTCAAGCATTGTCGTTTCCTGTTTACGCATGACTACACTAACGATCCGTCTGAGCATTAAGATCCATCTGGGTCGCTGTTCTTAACAGGATCATGCCGCCAGTCCCGGCTTTTCGCAACATGATTCTTAAGAAAGGGTTAATCTCCACAACTTGACTCGAAAGCGGTGGAACTCCCGAGCTTCCGCTCTCCGCGCGCCAGCCGGAAAACGGGCAAAAAAAGAGCCGCGAAAAGCGGCTCTCAAGGTAAAACAGGGAGAAAAATCAGACCACTTCTCGAAACGAGACCGCCTGAATCCAGAAGCTCTGGATAACAACAGCTATACGCCGGGAAGGTTAACAAACAGTATAAATCCGGCTTTCTGACGTAGCGGCAAGTCGAAATGGAACAGCGCGTCTCGGGGGTCGACGGGTCGCGCTCGCCGTTGCGTCGCGCCGGTGGACAGCATGGGATTCACCGTCTGCTTGCCTCTTCAATTCGGCGCAATTCTCATTTAGTTTCCAACCGTCATTTGCAGGAGTGGACAGGTTCATGGCCGGTGCGGGTTTTTTCGGGGGCGACCAAGGCGAATCGGCGGAGGGAGCGGTCTACGGGCGCAAGCTTTCGAGCCCGATGTCCTATTTCTGGACGATGGTGGTGTTTCTCATACTGGTCGGCTTCGCCGGCGCCATTCTCTTCCGACAGGCGCATGCCGCCTTTTCGGCCAATCCGGGCCTCAACGGCCTGATTCTCGGCGTGGCGCTGATCGGCATCCTGCTGGCCTTCAATCATGTGCTGTCGCTCAGGCCCGAGGTGCGCTGGTTCAACTCCTTCCGCGCGGCCGGCAGCGCCGAGAAAGTCGGACGCGATCCGGTCATGCTCGCGCCGATGCGTGCGCTGATGGGGTCGTCCAACACCGGCGCCATCTCGACCGCGGCGCTGCGCTCCATCCTCGATTCGATCGCAACGCGTCTCGACGACACGCGCGACACCACCCGCTATCTCACCGGATTGCTGGTGTTCCTCGGTCTTCTCGGCACCTTCTGGGGTCTGCTCGGCACGATCGGCTCGATCAATTCGGTCATCCAGGGGCTGGATCCCGGCACAAATGAGAGCGCCGACATTCTCAATACGCTGAAGCAGGGCCTGTCGGCGCCGTTGCAGGGCATGGGCACGGCGTTTTCCTCTTCGCTCTTCGGCCTCTCCGGCTCGCTGATCCTCGGCTTTCTCGACCTGCAGGCCGGTCGGGCGCAGAACCGCTTCTACAACGAACTGGAGAACTGGCTGTCTTCGGTCACCGACGTCTCTTCCGATTTCGCTCCGGTGATCGAGGCGGGCACGGGTTCGACCGAGGAGTTGAAGTCGCTTTCCGAGCAACTGGTGCGCATCACCCAGGAAGGCGGCGGCAATCAGCGCTCCACCGCCGCCATGGCCAGCCTCGCCGAGGGTATCCAGGGTCTGGTGCGCAACATGCGCACCGAGCAGCAGATGCTGCGCGACTGGATCGAGGCGCAGCAGGAGGAGGCCAAGGCGCTCCGGCGCACGCTCGACAAACTGACCGAAAAATTCGAGGACAAGTGAGATGGCCTTGCGGCGTCGCGGCGGCCAGCGCAGCATCGATTACTGGCCGGGTTTCGTGGATGCGCTCTCCACGCTGCTCATGGCCATCATGTTCCTTCTCACGGTGTTCGTGCTCGGCCAGTTCATCCTGAGCCGCGAAATCACCGGCAAGGACGAGGTGCTGGATCGGCTTAACAGCCAGATCAACGAACTCACCCAGCTGCTCGCGCTCGAAAAAGGCAGCAAGCAGGATGTCGAGGACAGTCTCGCCAATATCCAGGCGCAACTCGCCGACGCGGAGAGCGAGAAGTCGCGGCTGCAGCAGTTGCTGGATCAGGGCGCCGGCTCGTCGGCGACCGCCAACAAGCGCATCGGTGAACTCTCCGGCGAACTCGACGCCCAGAAGCAGATCAGCGAGCAGGCGCTCAATCAGGTCGAACTGCTCAACCAGCAGATCGCCGCATTGCGCTCGCAGATCGCCGCGGTCGAACAGGCGCTGCAACTGTCGGAGACGCGGGACAAGAATTCCCAGGCCAAGATCGCCGATCTCGGCCGTCGCCTGAATGTCGCGCTGGCCCAGCGTGTCCAGGAACTCAATCGCTACCGGTCCGATTTCTTCGGTCGCCTGAGGGAGATCCTTTCGGACCGCGAAAACATCCGCATTGTCGGCGACCGTTTCGTCTTCCAGTCGGAAGTTCTGTTCCCGTCGGGTGGTCCGGATCTCAATCCGGCCGGTCAGGAGGAGATGGGCAAGCTCGCGACGGCGCTGATCGAGCTGACGAAAGAAATTCCGGCCGAGATCGACTGGGTGCTGCGCGTCGACGGCCATACCGACAACGTGCCGCTCACCGGCTCGGGTCGCTATCGCGACAACTGGGAGCTTTCCTCCGCGCGCGCCACGTCGGTGGTCAAGTTCCTGATCTCAAAGGGCGTGCCGGCCAACCGGCTGGTGGCGGCGGGTTTCGGCGAATTCCAGCCGATCGCCGAGGGCGACACGCCGGAAGCGCGCTCGCAGAACCGACGCATCGAGCTCAAGCTCACCGAGAAATAATCAGTCGCGCAGGAGCGCGGTCATGCCGAGGGCTGCGAGCATCACGAGGGCGATTTTCCAGAAGTCGCGACGTCGCCGCAACCCCGGCAGGCCGAGCGGGCGGATGAGGTGCAAAACCATCAGGATGACGCCGAGAAGCGGAAGAATTTTCGCCAAATCTCAAATCCTTAAAAGTTTTGCCTTAGTCTCGGCGGGATGATCCGCTTGTTTGCGGCGCATGGGCAGGTCGCGACGCCGGGGGACGACGGACGAATCGCGGGCTTGTCGAAATCCATATCACCGCTCTCCGGTCTCGTCAGGCTCAGCCGCGCGGGGGAGGGGAGACGCCAATCTTGCTCAGGGGATCGACGATGCCGCAAAACCTCGTTTCCGTCATGGCGCTTCTCATCGGAACGCTGTTTCTCTATCTCGGAAACGGTCTGCACAGCCTGGTCATGCCCATGCGCGGCACGCTCGAAGGCTATTCGGAAACGGTGCTCGGCTTCTTCGGCACGTCCTGGGCGGCGGGTTTCGTGCTCGGTTGCATCTTCGCCCGTCCCCTGGTCAAGCGCATGGGCCATGTCCGCGCCTTCTCGGGCTTCATTTCGCTCATCGCCATCATCGCGCTGATGACCGGCATCACCGTCAATCCGACCTTCTGGGTGCTGTCGCGCGCCGCCACCGGCTTCGGCACCGCCGCGACCGCCATGATCATCGAAAGCTGGCTCAACGAGCGCGCCACGAACGAGAGCCGCGGCATGATCTTCTCGCTCTATATCTCGATCACGCTGATCGGGGTTGTGGGTGGTCAGATGACCGTGGCGTTCGTCGATATCCAGACGCCGATCCTGTTCATGATCGCCGGCATCTTCTATTGCGTGGCGATGATCCCGACGCTGGTGTCCAACGCGCAATCGCCGGCGCCGCTCAGCGAGATCAAGCTCGACCTGGCCGCGCTCTACCGCAATTCGCCGGTGTCCTTCATCGGCATCCTGCTGGTCGGCATCGCCAACGGCGCCTGGGGCACGCTGGGCGCGGTGTTCGGCGCCAAGGCCGGCCTGTCCTCGGGCGATATCGCGCTGATGATGACGATCACCATTTTCGCCGGCGCGGCGATGCAGATGCCGGCGGGGCGCATGTCCGACCGCATGGACCGTCGTTATGTTCTCGCCATTCTCTCCGGCATCGCCTGGCTCGCCGGCTTCCAGATCTTCGTGCTCGAGCCGCAGAATGTGCTGACGCTGCTGCTGCTGATCGGCGTCTACGGCGCGACCGCCAATGCGCTTTATCCGATCGCCGTGGCGCACGCCAACGACTTCGCCAAGCCCTCCGACTTCATGAATGTGTCCGGCGGTCTGCTGCTGCTCTACGGCGTCGGCACGGTGATCGGCCCGACGCTCGGCGGTCCGATCATGGAGCGTTTCGGACCCTATGCGCTGCTCGGCGTCACGGCGACTGCGCATGCGCTGATCACGGCCTACGCCATCATCCGGTCGCGGCTGCGCGCGCCGATCCCGGTCGGCGAACGCGACAGCTATCAGAGCATTTCGTCGGGCACCCAGACCACGCCGGAAAGTCTGGCGCTCAACCCGCGTTCTCAGCTATCCTCCGCTGCAGCCGACCAGACGCCGGCCAAGCCGGACAGCGATGCAGGAGTGGAAGCCGCATGAGCCTCATCGACGACGACAAGCCCGCCCGCAAACGCGCCCATGAGATCGGCATGGACATTTCCATGCTGTCGGCGGACGAACTCCGCGCCCGCATCGCGCTGCTCGAGGACGAGATCGCCCGGCTCGACCGCGAGATCGCCGCCAAGACGTCGAGCCGCAGCGCCGCCGAATCCCTGTTCAAATCCTGAGACGGGCCATTGTCGCTGCCCATTCGCCTCAAGCGCCATGTCGTTCGCCGCCCGCGCTTTTACGGGGCGGCGGCCCTGGGCGTTGTGCTGCATGCCGGGCTCGTCTGGTCGACAGCCGTCAGCCACGCCGTCAGCCTGCTCGTGTCCTGGAACGTCTCGGTTCTGCTGTTCTTGGCGCTGATCTTCGTGCTGATGCTGACCTCGGACGACGGCGACATGAAGGAGCGGGCCAAGGCGACGGACGAGGGGCGTTTTGCCGTTCTCGCCTTTTCGTTCCTGGCGGTGATCATCAGCCTGGGGGCGACCATCGCGGTGCTCTCGCAGGTCCGCCATGGCGAAGGCGCGGACGGCGCATTCCATGCGGCGCTCGCGGCCTTCACCATCGTCTCGTCCTGGATCTTCATCCATGTGATCTTCACCGAGCACTATGCGCATGAATATTATCTGTCGCTCGACCGGCGGGGACAGGGCGGGCTGATCTTCCCCGACGAGACCGCGCCCAACTATGTCGATTTCCTCTATTTCTCCTTCACCATCGGCGTCGCGAGTCAGACGGCCGATATTTCCGTCGCAAGCCGCGCCATGCGCGCCACGGCGCTGGTCCATTCGGTGATATCCTACCTGTTCAACGCCTTCATTCTGGCGCTGACCGTCAACATCGCCTCCAATCTCCTGTGAAACGCCGCCCATGCGCTCGGTTCGGGCGCGGTGACGCATTGCCCCCCGCGCAAAACAAGCCTAAACGCTTCACCCTAGAATTAGGGACCGATCATGGACTTCAAGGCGCTGAAAAACGAAATCCGGACGGGAAGGCTCGCGGCGCGCGACGCCATCGCCGAGACCGACCGCATCGAAAAGAGCCTGGCGATCGCCGATCACGCCGCTCGCGCGCTTTCCTTCGATCCCGGTCAGATCATTTCTGGCTTCTTTCCGATCCGCTCGGAAGTCGATCTCCGCCCGCTGATGCACCATCTCAAGAGCCAGGGCGCGAGGCTCTGCCTGCCCGCGGTCCTCGACCGGCAGACCATCGCCTTTCGCGAACTGGTGAATGGCGCGCCGCTGGTCAGCACCGGCTTCGGCACAACGGGTCCGGGCCCGGACGCGCCGATCGTCGATCCGGAGATCCTGCTCATGCCGCTCTCGGCTTTCGACGCCGACGGCAACCGCATCGGCTACGGCGCCGGCCATTACGATCGCGCCATCGCGCGGCTCCGCGACAAGGGCATGACGCCGCGTCTCATCGGCGTCGCCTTCGATTGCCAGCAGGTCGAGGCGGTTCCCGCCGAGGCGCATGACGTCCCGCTCGACGCCATGGTGACCGAAAGCGGCTACAGGACATTTTCGAAAGGACAGTAAATGCGGCTTCTCTTTCTCGGCGACATGGTCGGCCGCGCGGGCCGGCAGGCGGTCTGGGACCGTCTGCCGGGCCTCATCTCCGATCTCAAGCTCGATTTCGTGGTGGTCAACGGTGAAAACGCCGCCGCCGGCTTCGGCATCACCGAAGAGATCTTCCTCGACACGCTCGCCGCCGGCGCCGATGTGGTGACTACCGGCAACCATGTCTGGGATCAGCGCGAGGCGCTGGTCTTCGCCGATCGGCACGACCAGTTCATCCGCCCCGCCAATTTTCCGCCCGGCGCGCCGGGCAAGGGCTCGGGCGTGTTCATCGCCCGCAACGGCGCCCGCGTGCTGGTCTCCAACATCATGGGCCGGGTGTTCATGCATCCCGATCTCGACGATCCCTTCATGGCGGCAGAGCGCATTCTCGACGCCTGCCCGCTCGGCGAACAGGTCGATGCGGTGCTGTTCGATTTCCACGCCGAGGCGTCGAGCGAGAAGCAATGCTTCGGCCATTTCGTCGACGGCCGCGCAAGCCTGGTGGTCGGCACGCATACGCATGTGCCGACGGCCGATTGCCAGATACTCAACGGCGGCACCGCCTATATGACCGACGCCGGCATGTGCGGCGATTACGATTCCTCGCTCGGCATGGAGAAGGAGGAGCCGCTCAACCGCTTCATTACCAAGATCGCCCGCGGACGCTTCGAGCCGGCCAATGGCCCGGCGACGATCTGCGGCGTCGGCGTCGAGATCTCGGATCGCACAGGTCTGGCCGAGAAGGTCGCGCCGCTGCGCCTGGGGCCGCGGCTCGCCGAAGCCATCCCTGCCTTCTGGGCTTGAAGCGGCGTCATCCGGCTGTCGCCAGACGATAGTAAATGATTTATAAATTTCTGCCGGCTTCGGCGGAAACTTATGAATTCAAAGCCTATTGTCACGCGAGGGTTTCATGAGCAGCCAATTTTCGTCGCATGTGGTCGGTCTTCTGGCCGATGTCGTCCGCTTGAATCGCGCCGTCTATGGCAGTTCCGACTATCTGGCGGAAAAATACCGCGATCAGATGGACGCCAGCAGCGATCCCGACGCCGCTGGAAATAGAGAGGCCCTGTTCGTTTACGACGCCTATGACGCCTATCTCGCCAAGTCGGGTTTCAACACGCTGACATCGTCGGATCTCGGCTTCCCGGACAGCGAAATTTCCGCAAGCGACGACAGCGACGGCTACGACCGGAACTTCACCTATTCGGGAGGTCTGTTTCGCAACAACTATATCGGCTCCGGCGAAGACGCCGAGGCCTTTACGGGCGCCGGCGCGGTGGCGATCGTCACCACCAAGCCGAACGACACCGGCGAAACGCTGCATCTGACCTTTCGCGGCACGGATGCGGACGGGCCCTTGGCCGATGGCGAAGCGGGCACGGGGTCCGGTCAGGCGCGTTACTATCGGCAGCTTCAGGGCCTGATCGACCAGATCTACGACTATGTCGGCGATCCCGACAACAGGATCACCGCAATCGTGGTCTCCGGTCACAGCCTCGGCGGCACGGTGGCGGATCTCTTCGCAATCTATGACGGCGCCCGTTTCGCGGCTCTCGACGGCGTGAAACTGTCGGTCGTTTCCCTGGCGTCCGCCGGCATCGATCCCGCCGCGCTGGACATCCTGACGGATTACGACAGGTCGCTGGCGTCCTTCGACGAGGACGGAGCTCTGCAGCTGTCGACGCCGGACTGGTATTTCCAGTATGACCAGGCCAACGACATCGTTCGCAATCCCTCGAGCTACGACGCGGTGGCGCATGCCGAGGTCGATCCCACCCAGGCGTTGATCACCGGATTTTCCATCGCGGCGATTTCCGATCAGGTCCATTTCAACGACAACAGGCTGCAATTCGAGACGCCGTTGATCGACCAATATGCGATCTCCGCCAATCTCGACACGACATTCCTCGTCAACCACTATGCCGATCTCTACGAGTTGATCGGCACGGAATTCTCCAAGGCCTGGACCTATGCCGCCGACGTGACTTATGGCCGGTTCGTCGCATTGTTCGGCGAGAGCGCGGCCTTGCGCGGCGTCAGCGGCGACAACAACGTCAACGGCTTTGGGGTCGCCGTCGACAACACCGTCAATTATGGCAGGGAGAGCGCCAATCTCTTCATTCTCGGCTTCAGCGGCGACGACGTCATCACTGGCGGTTCGGGACGGGATCTGCTCGAGGGCGGCGGCGGCGACGACACGCTGAGAGGCGGAAAGCGTGGCGACATTCTTCTCGGCGACATCGGCGGCGCGACCGGAAATGACCGCCTGTGGGGCGGCGAGGGCTCCGATACGTTCCATGCGGGCGGAGGCGACGACCGCATATGGGGCGACGTGGGCGCGGACATCTTCCACTCCGGCCGCGGCGACGACAGGATGTGGGGCGGCGGCGGCGCGGATCTGTTCGTCTTCAGCCGCCGGGACGGCGATGACGTGGTGCTGGATTTCGACGCACAGGACAAGATCGATCTGACAGCCTTTTCCGGTATCGAGAACTGGCGTGATCTCAAGGCGCAACATATCGATCAAGAGGGCCACGACCTGGTCATCCTCGGGCGTCATGGCGAGGATACGCTGACCCTCAAGCAAACGACGCTTGCAGATCTGGACCGGGCCGACGTCTTGTTTGCGTAACGCGATCGTGACTGTCGACCGTTGCCGCCTACTGGACGCGGGCTTCGACGCAGGGCATGCTCCTCGCCGATAAACCTTGGTTTGAGCGAGGTGCATGAATGCTGAAATGGGCGGCGTTTATGGTGTTGGTCGCGGCCACGGCGGCCTCGGCTCAGGACAGGCCGAGACATTTCAGCCAGTGCCAGGCCATCGCGCAGAGCCTGCCTGGCGCGCGCTACGCCGCCTATCAGGGCCAGGGACTTCCGGTTCTCAAGGCTGCGATGACCGACCAGACGGTGCGCATCACCTTTCTCGGCCATTCCACCTTCCATATCGTCACGCCCGAAGGCGTCACCATCGCCACCGATTATTCCGGCTGGCACAGGCCGGAAGTCCCGCCGATGGTGGCGACGATGAACCATGCCCATTCCACCCACTTCACCCTGACGCCGGATCCCGAGATCGATTACGTGCTTCACGGCTGGAGCGATACGCCCGGCGAGAAGGCGCAGCATGAAGTGATGCTGCGCGATACGTTCATCCGCAATGTCACGACGGACATCCGCCGTTACGGCGGCGAGGAGAAGGACGGCAATTCCATCTTCATCTTCGAGGTCGCCGGCCTCTGCATCGGTCATCTCGGCCATCTGCATCACGAATTGTCGGAGGGGCATTACACCGAAATCGGTCGGCTCGACGTGGTCATGGTCCCCGTCGACGGAGGTCTCACAATGGGCGCCGACAAGATGAGCCGCGTCGTCAAGCGCCTTCGTTCGTCGCTGGTGCTGCCCATGCACCGGCGCGGGCCACCGGTCGAAACCTTCCTCGCGCTGTTCGGGTCCGACTTCGATTTTCGTTTCGCTGAGAGCGCAACCGTCGACGTCTCGCTCACTTCCCTGCCGAAAAAGCCGACGATCCTCGTGCTTCAGGGGCTTTAACCGTCCGGCTCGGCGCTTGGCCCCCTTGAACGGCGTGCTGTCCGGCAATATAAGGCCGCATCCAAAAGACAGTCACAACAAAGACGGCAGGAACGCCCATGGCAGGCCATTCACAGTTCAAGAACATCATGCATCGCAAGGGGAAGCAGGATTCGATCCGTTCGAAGATGTTCTCCAAGCTCGCCCGCGAAATCACCGTGGCCGCCAAGGCCGGCCTGCCCGACCCGACCATGAACTCGCGCCTGCGCCTGGCCATCCAGAACGCCAAGGCCCAGTCCATGCCCAAGGACAATATCGACCGCGCCATCAAGAAGGCGTCGGGCGCCGATGGCGAGAATTATGACGAAGTCCGCTACGAAGGCTATGGCCCCGGCGGCATCGCCGTCATCGTCGAGGCGCTGACCGACAACCGCAACCGCACCGCCTCCAATGTCCGCTCGATCTTCACCAAGGCCGGCGGCGCATTGGGCGAAACCGGCTCTGTGTCCTTCTCCTTCGATCACGTCGGCGAAATCACCTACAAGCTGGCCGCCGGCGACGCCGACAAGGTCATGGAAGCGGCCATCGAAGCCGGCGCCGACGATGTCGTGACCGACGAAGACGGCCACACCGTCTATTGCGCCTTCGAATCTCTCGGCGAAGTCTCCAAGGCGCTCGAAGCCCTGCTCGGCGAAGCCGAAACGGTCAAGCCGATCTGGAGGGCCCAGAACAGCATTCCGGTCGACGAAGAGCGGGCGCAATCGCTTATGAAGATGAGCGACGCTCTGGAAGACGACGACGACGTCCAGAATGTCTACACCAATATGGATATTCCCGAAGACGTGATGGCCAAGCTTTCGGCTTAATAAAAGATTGGCGCCGGGTGATCTCGGCGCCATTTTTGTTGATGGCGTGCGCCGCCCCTCATCCCCCTGCCGGGACCTTCTCCCCGCGCAGAGCGGGGAGAAGGCGGATCTGGCAAAGCCTGCGCTCCATCGTCCTTCGCCCCGCATGCGCGGGGAGAAGGTGGCGGCAGCCGGATGAGGGGCTGCAGGCACTTCAACTCCAAAGCATAGAGTTGCTCAAGCCTCACGCCGCCTTCGCCATCTCCTGCCTCAGTCCCGCGAACAGCTCGATCGAGCGCAGCCGCGCCTCGATGTCGTGGATCGGCGTGGAGACGATCACCTCGTCCGCTCTTGTGTCGGCAAGGAAGCGGGCGAGTTTGCGCGAGGCGGTTTCCGGCGAGCCGACAATGGCGTAGCGCAACGTATGTTCGACGCCGATCCGCTCCTGCTCCGACCAGATCCCGTCCATGGATTTCACCGGGCGCGGGAAGAGGGTGCGGTCGTTGCGGCGGAGATTGATGAATTGCTGCTGGGCCGAGGTGAAGAGATGGTTCGCCTCCTCGTCGGTCTCGGCGATGGCGCTCATGACGCCGACCATGGCGTAGGGACGGTCGAGTTGGGCAGAGGGCTGGAAGCGTTCGCGATAAATCTCCAACGCGCCCAGGAGATCGTCGGGCGCGAAATGCGAGGCGAAGGCGTAGGGCAGGCCGAGCATGCCGGCGAGATGGGCGCTGTAATGGCTCGACCCCAACAGCCAGAGCGGCACTTTCGCACCCGCGCCCGGCACGGCGAGAACGGTGCGCTCATCCGTGGGATCGGCGAGATAGGCCTGAAGCTCGAGCACATCCTGCGGATAGCCCTGGGCGCTCTGGTCGAGGTCGCGCCTCAGCGCGCGGGCGGTGCGCATGTCGGTGCCCGGCGCGCGGCCCAGTCCGAGATCGACGCGGCCGGGAAACAGCGCTTCCAGCGTGCCGAACTGTTCGGCGATCACCAAAGGCGAATGATTGGGCAGCATCACGCCGCCCGAGCCGATGCGGATGGTCTTGGTCGCCGCGCCGACATGGCCGATCAGCACGGCGGTCGCCGCGCTCGCCACCGCCGGCATGCCGTGATGTTCGGCCAGCCAATAGCGGTTATAGCCCAGATCCTCGGCGCGAATGGCCATGCGGCGGGTGTTGGCCAGCGCCTCCGACAGCGTGCCGCCTTCGGCGACGGTGGCGAGATCGAGGATGGAAAAGGGAATGGTCATGGTTCGGCTCCCTGTCAAAGCACCGAGATAGGGTGGAGGGGCGGGGCCTTCAACCTTGCCTCAACGACAAACGCCGCGCGAGGGGGCCGCGCGGCGCATCAAGTTTGGTCGAAAACGATCAGCCGGCGCGGCGCAACTCGCTGCGCGCCTCATCGGCTTCCAAGCGAAACTGGGCGATGCGACCGTCCATTTCGGAGGCTTCGCGCGCCAGCTGGTGAATCGCGGCGGTCGTTTCCTCCACCATGGCGGCGTTCTGCTGGGTCATGCCGTCGATGGCGCTCACCGAGGCCGAGATATGGCCGAGCGTTTCGGCCTCGTCGGCGGTCGCGGTCATGATCTCGGCGATGCGGCCGTTGATCTGGCCGACATAGCCGCCGATCGATTGCAGCGCCGCCCCGGCCTTTTCGACCAGTTCCACGCCCGTCTGCACGTCGAGCGTCGACTTGTTGAGAAGTTCGGTGATTTCCTTGGCGGCGCGGGCCGAGCGCTGGGCGAGCTCGCGCACTTCCTGGGCGACGACGGCGAAACCCTTGCCGCTTTCACCGGCCCGGGCCGCCTCGACGCCGGCGTTCAGCGCGAGAAGATTGGTCTGGAAGGCGATCTCGTCGATCACCGAGATGATCGAGTTGATCTGGGTCGACGAGTTCTGGATCGCCTCCATCGCCCTGACCGCGTTTTCCATGATATGGGCGGACTGCTCTGTCCCTGACGCCGCCTCGCGGGCGATGCGGGTGGCGTCGCCGGCCCGCGCCTTCTGCGCGTCGACCGAGCGGACGATCTGGTGAATGGCGGTGACGGTCTCGCTGACGGCGACCGACTGGCGCTCGGTGCGCTCGGCCAATTGGTCGGCGCCTTCGCGCATTTCGTCGGATCCGGCTCTCACGGCCAGCGAATTGCGGCGGATGGCCTGCAACGCATCGGCGAGCGTCGCCATCGAGGCGTTGAAATTCTGGCGCAGGCTGTCGAGCGACGGCGGGAAGCGCGCGTCGATCGCAAAGGCGATGTCGCCGCGGGACATGCGGGTAAGACCTTCGCCCAGCGCATCGACGACGTGTTGCAGCGTCGCTGCTTCGCGTTCCTGTTCGGCGAGGCGGCCGAGCCGCGCTTCTTCCTCGGTGCGTCTTGCGGCCTCCGCTTCGCTCTCCAGCGCCTGCTGGCGCACCAGCTTGTCGCGGAAGGAGACGAGCGCGCGCGACATTACGCCGATCTCGTCGGGTCGCTCCGCACCGTCGATGACGGCGCCCAGATGTCCGGCGGCGACGGTTTCGGTCGCATGGGCGAGCTTGACCAGCGGACGGAACATCCGGCCGAGGATCAGGCCGGCAAGCGCTGCGGCCGCGACCAACACGGCCAGCCCAAGGCCTGTCAATTGTTCCGCGACCGTGAACGAGCCCGCATCCAACTCCTGCGTCAGCACGCTCTCGGCCACATGGTAGCGGACCCCGTCGATCTCCATCGGCAAGGCGAAGCCCTTGGCGGGCCCGTCGGGACGGACGATGTCCCGGCCGAATTCGTCCAGGCCCGTCATCTCGTCGGCGGATAGTTTTCCGGCGGCGGCCAGGCGGCCATCGGAACCGCGGCCGATCACGTCTCCCGCGGCCGTGACGATGCTTGCCTGTTCGCTGCCGCCTTCGGCGATGGCCATCGACAGAACCGACGCCAGAACCTCGTCCTTGACCCTGAAGATGAACGTGCCGCGATGAGCGCCGAGATTGAGCAGCGGCGCCGCGAAATAGACGTCGGCCGCGCCGGTCTTGGCGTCGACGCCGATGCCGGAAAACAGCGGCGCGACGTCATCGGTCTGCGCCGTCTTCACGGCTTCCATGGTTTTCGCCTGCAGCGCGCCGAGACCCGTCGACGCCCAGGCGGCGTCGCCGAGATTGGCGGCGAAACTCTCGTCCTTCTTGTAGGAATAGACGACGTTGCCTTTGCCGTCGAGCATCAGCAGATCGGAGAAGGGGCTGGACGCCAGGAGCTTCTTGACCTCCGGCTGCAATTCTTCATGCGCCGAGAAATAATAGCCGCTGGGACCTTCCGGCTTCACCAGCTTTTCCCGCTCGCCGGCCGGGTTGGGGTTTTTGGCGACGAAGACGTCGCGCAGGGCGGCTGCGGCTTCGCCCGGCTTCTTGTCGAGCGTCTTCCAACCGCTCTTGAGATTGACCATGGATTTCTGCAGCGTTTCGATGGCGGCCAGCGCGCCGGCCTGATCACGGATCTGGGCGATGCGGCCTTGAAGCGTGGCGACCCGGAATTCCAGAATGCTGTGCATCGCCTTGGCCGATTGATCCACGAGGACCGAGCGTGTGCCGAAATAGCTGAGCGACACCAGCGCGCTCACCGAAACGATGATGAGCGCCACGAACAGGCCGACCACCTTCGCCTTCAACGATCGAAAAATTCGGGGCATCATCCGCCTTCACCTTTACCCATGTCGGACACCGCGAGCACGCCAGTGGTAGGACGACGGGTCATCGTGAAGATGTCCGTCTCGGACCGCAGCGGCGACGCGGAAACGCGCCTGATCATTTTTGTAACTATCCTACAGTTTGCCTAATTTCTTTAAGTTGACGTTAACAAATCACTTCGCCTGCGCGGCGAGTTCGAAAAGTGCAGGTCTGAGTTCCGCCAAAGCTTGCCGCTCCCTGTTTTCATCGGATGAAATATCGCCTATTGAGAACAAAAGGAGAAACATTGGATGAGCGCTTTGATTCGGATCATCGGCATCGATCCCGGCCTGCGTCGCACCGGCTGGGGCGTCATCGAGACGCTCGGCAACTCCCTGCGTTTCGTCGCGTCCGGCACGGTGACGTCGGACGACAAGGCGGACCTCGCCTCACGGCTCTGCCAGCTTCACGATGGTCTCGCCGACGTCGTCCATCTGCACCAACCCGATGAAGCCGCCGTCGAACAGACCTTCGTCAACAAGGACGCCACCGCGACGCTGAAGCTCGGCCAGGCCCGTGGCATCGCGATGCTGGTGCCTGCCCGCGCTGGCCTGCCGGTGGCCGAATACGCCCCGAACGCCGTCAAGAAGGCGGTGATCGGCGTTGGACATGGCGAAAAACAGCAAATTCACCTGATGCTGAAAGTCTTGATGCCCAAGGCGGTCTTCCAGGGAAACGACGCCGCCGACGCGCTGGCGATCGCCATCTGCCACGCCCACCATCTCGGCGGCGCGGCGAGCCGGCTGAAGGCGATGGCGAGGGCGGCGCTGTAGGTTTGTTCTTGACTTGTTCCGTGGTAAGAATATTCCTTACTCAAGGAGATCGCCATGCGAGTCACATCCAAAGGTCAGGTCACGATACCCCGCGATATTCGCGAACTGGTCGGCATCGAGCCCAACAGTGAAGTCATATTTTCCGTCGAAAGCGGCCGCGTCGTGCTGACGCCGAAGCACAGTCGCGAGCAGGTGGCGCAACAGCGGCGGCTCGCCGATTTCCTTGAGGTTCTGGATCGAATTGAAGGCACTGGGGATCAGGCGATCGATGGCGACGCCTTGATGGCGATGACCCGGGATCGCTGAGAATGGCTGTGCTCGTCGATACGAACGTCCTGGTCGATATCGCTGTGCGGGATCCTCAATGGCTCCCTTGGTCCCGTCGTCGACTGGCGGAAGCGCGTGGCGGGCTGCTGATCAATCCGGTTATCTATGCGGAATTTTCAGTGCGTTACGCCCGGCAGGAACAGGTCGACGCCGTCCTTCCCGAGACGGAGTTTATCCGAGAGAATCTTCCCTGGAGCGCAGCCTTCGCGGCAGGCGCCGCCTTCCGGAAGTATCGAGACGGCGGCGGAACGCGAGAACGGGTTCTCCCGGACTTCCTGATCGGCGCTCACGCCGTCATTTCGGGCCATCACATTCTGACGCGCGATCCAAAGGGCTATCGACGCTATTTTCCGACCGTGCCCCTCATCACGCCCGACACTCACCCCTAATCGCGGACAGCTATCATGATCGGAAAACTCAAAGGCGTGATCGAGGAAATCGGCGAAGACTATGTGCTCGTCGATGTTCATGGCGTCTGCTACGTCGCCCATTGCTCGGCCCGCACGCTGTCGCGCATCGGCTCCGTCGGTGAGGCGGTGGTGCTGTTCATCGAGACTTATGTGCGGGAAGACCAGCTCAAGCTGTTCGGCTTCATGAGCGGGCTCGAGCGCGAATGGTTCCGCATGCTGCAGATCGTCCAGGGCGTCGGCTCAAAGGTGGCGCTGGCGGTGCTCTCGACGCTCACGCCGTCGGAACTCGCCAACGCCATCGCGCTGCAGGACAAGACCACCATCTCCCGCGCGCCGGGGGTCGGACCCAAGGTCGCCGTGCGCATCCTCACCGAACTCAAGAGCAAGGCGCCGGCTTTCAGCGGCGACGCCGGCCAGTCGATCGGCCTCAAGCAGGAACTGGGCGAGGGCGTTGCACCGGCGCCGGTGGCCGACGCCGTCTCGGCGCTCACCAATCTCGGCTATTCGCGGGATCAGGCAGCCAGCGCCGTGGCTGCGGCGCTCAAGAACGGCGGCGAGGGGGCCGACAGCGCCAAGCTCATCCGCCTGGGCCTGAAGGAACTGGCGCGGTGATCCTTACTTGTGCTATTATTCCTTACATTGACGAATTCGCAAGGAAACTGTCATGTTGATCGTCCACAGCACGCTGACCTCCAAGGCTCAAACCACCATCCCTTCTGAAGTTCGGGATGCGCTCAACTTAAGGGTGGGGGACCGAATCAATTATTTCATTGATGGAGCGAGAGTTATGTTGCGGGTGAAGAACAAGCGCGCCGTCGATCTGGCCGGATTGCTGCATGATCCGGATCGCCCCGCGGTCGGCGTGGCTGATATTGAAACGTCTATTGCCGACGCCATCGCGGATGACGTGGCGGCATCGCGATGATCGGTCTTGACACCAATATCTTGTTGCGTTTGGTCCTCAAGGATGACCCGGTTCAAACCGAACTCGCGGTTAGGCTTGTTGCCGGCCTTTCGAAAGAAAACCCGGGCTATGTGAACTGCATCACTTTGCTGGAATTCACGTGGTACCTTCGCCGGCGTCTCAAACTTGAACGCCGACTGGTGGCGGATACGGTATTCAGCCTGTTGCAGGCTGAAGATCTTGTTTTTGAAGACGAGGAACTGATCGGAGCAGTCTTGATGAGGATGTCGGACACCAGCGTCGAGTTTGCCGACACCATAATTGCTCTACGGAACAAGCGCGACGGTTGTCCGACAACCCGCACCTTCGATACGGCTGCTGCACGGCAGTTGCCCGAAATGGAACTGCTGCAATGAGCGCCCCCAATACCCTCCTGTCTCCCGAAAAGCGCGGCGACGATCTCGACACCGCGCTTCGTCCGCAGTCGCTCGACGAGTTCACCGGCCAGGCGGAGGCGCGCGCCAATCTGAAGATCTTCATCGAGGCGGCGAAGAATCGCGGCGAGGCGCTCGATCACGTGCTGTTCGTCGGCCCGCCCGGGCTCGGCAAGACCACGCTCGCCCAGATCATGGCCAAGGAGTTGGGCGTCAATTTTCGCTCGACCTCGGGGCCCGTCATCGCCAAGGCCGGCGATCTCGCGGCCCTTCTGACCAATCTCGAAGAGCGGGATGTGCTGTTCATCGACGAAATCCACCGTCTCAATCCCGCGGTTGAGGAAATCCTCTATCCCGCCATGGAAGATTACCAGCTCGACCTGATCATCGGCGAGGGGCCGGCGGCGCGGTCGGTCAAGATCGACCTGTCGAAATTCACGCTGGTCGCCGCCACCACGCGCCTCGGCCTGCTCACCAATCCGCTCCGCGACCGGTTCGGCATTCCTGTCCGGCTGAATTTCTATACTGTCGAAGAGCTGGAACTGATCGTCAAGCGCGGCGCTCGCCTGATGGGTCTCGGCATGACCGACGACGGCGCGCGCGAGATCGCCCGCCGCGCCCGCGGCACGCCGCGCATCGCCGGCCGCCTGCTGCGCCGGGTGCGCGATTTCGCCGAAGTCGCCAAGGCCGAGGCCGTCACGCGCGAGATCGCCGATCGGGCGTTGACGCGGCTCGATGTCGACAGCATGGGCTTCGACCAGCTCGACCGCCGCTATCTCACCATGATCGCCGTCAATTTCGGCGGCGGCCCGGTCGGCGTCGAGACGATTTCCGCTGGTCTGTCGGAACCGCGCGACGCGATCGAAGACATCATTGAGCCCTATCTGATCCAGCAGGGCTTCATCCAGCGCACGCCGCGCGGCCGCGTGCTGACCGCGAATGCCTGGAAACATCTGGGGCTGACGCCGCCCGCCAATCTCGTCCAGACGCAGATCGGCCTGTTTCAGGACGACGACTGATGCTGCTGAGCCGCCGGGCCTTTCTGCGATGGGCGCTCGGCGGCGTCGCCGCCATGGCGGCCTTGGCCGGTTATCCCTTCGTGGAAGCCATGGCGTCGCCTCGCGCGGCGCGCTACCGACTGACGCCGAAGAGATGGACCTCCGGGCTCAAGCTCCACATCGTCGCGCTCGCCGATTTCCACGCCTGCGATCCCTGGATGACTGCGGATCGCATCAGGTCGATCTGCGATCGGGCCAATGCGCTGCAGCCCGACATCATCCTGCTTCTGGGTGATTATGTCAGCGGCATGAATCTCGTGCTCGGCGAGGTCCCCGCCGCAGACTGGTCTGCGGCGATGGCGGGACTGTCGGCCCCGCTCGGCGTGCACGCCACTCTCGGCAATCACGATTACTGGGAGGATCTGTCCTTCCAGCGCGATCCAAAGACCTCCACCATCGCCGAGAAGGCCTTGGCGGCCATCGGCGTTCAGGTCTATGTCAACCGCGCCGCGCGCATCGAGAAGGACGGTCTCGGCTTCTGGCTCGCCGGACTCGGCGATCAACTGGCGCTCCGGCCGGGAAAACGGTTCGGACGGACGGCATTCGCAGGCGTCGACGATCTGCCGTCGACCTTGTCGGGCGTCGCGACAGACGAGCCGGTGCTGCTGATGGCGCATGAGCCGGATATCTTCCATCGCGTCAACGGACGGGTCAGCCTGACGCTTTCAGGGCATACGCATGGCGGACAGATCAATCTGTTCGGCTGGCGGCCGGTATCGGCCTCTCGGGGATCGGCGCGCTATCCCGCCGGCCATTATCACGAAGGCGGACGCGATCTCATCGTGTCGCGCGGGCTCGGATGTTCGGCCCTGCCGCTGCGTGTCGGGTCATGGCCCGAAATCCTGTCGATCGAACTGGGTTGACCAGCCGCTCTGGCGGCGCGCATCCGCGAAATCGCCCTCTGCGCCGGCTCGTCGATGAACCTTGCCGCGAGATAGGCGGCGCCGATCGAGATAGCGGCCGCCACGCCGGTAAACACCGCGTTGTGGGCCGCGAGTTCCGGCCAGCCGAGGCCGAGCAGGCGACCGATCGGATAATGCAGGCAGTAGAGTGGATAGGAAAGCGATCCCAACAGCAGCGAGATCCTCGTCACGCCCCGGCCTGAGGGGCGACACATGGTGGCCAGCGCCACGAGCATAGGCATCACCACAAGCAGCGTCGGCGCGGTCAGGACGCCGCGGGCGGCGAAAGGATTGACGAGCGAAGCCAGGGCGATGGCGTAGAGGATCCAGGGATCCAGGAGAATGCGCGGAAGGCGCGGACGCAGCGCCTGCTCGATCGTCGCGCGCCAGCGATGGATCAGCATGCCCAGCGCAAATCCATAGGCGACGCGAAAAAAACCGCCAAGGAAACTGTCGAGGCTCCAGCCGATCGAGGGGTTGAAGCCGGTCTTGTCGCCATCGAGCCCGATCCAGAACCCCGCCGCGACAAAGCCGATCCAGCCGACCGCAGCGAGGATCGCCAGGCCGCGTCCCCTCAGACGGATCAGCCAGAACAGGCCCGCGCTCGCGACCATCTCGAAAAACAGCGACCAGGCCGGCGGATTGGCCGGGAAGATCGGCGACGAAAGCAGACCTCCCGTCGCCTCGCGCATGTGATCATGCGCCAGGTAGGGGAGGAAGAAGAGATTGGTCCACACGCTCGCCAGCGCGTCGCCGGCGCCGAGATCGGCGCGCCCGGGGGCGGCGATCGCCACGAGCCCCGCCGCTCCGAGCGTCAGGCCGATCAGAAACATCGGATAGAGGCGCACGACGCGCCGCAGCATCAAGCCGCCGAAGCTCAGCCCGTCGGCGAGACGCGCGCCATAGGCGTGGCTGAGCACGAAGCCGCTGAGGATGAAGAACAGATCGACCGCCAGGGAGCTCTGGGTGAAGGGAACGACCGGGTGACCGAGGATGCTGATCCGCTGCTGGGAAAAATGTCCGAACATCACGGCGATCGCCGCGACGCCGCGCAATCCGTCCAGCGTCTGGTAGCGCTGTTCGTCGGTGTTGAGGGGCATATGCGGCGTCTCCATCGATGCGTCGGTGCTTTAACGCGCGAGGAAATCGATCCGCAAAAAGAGCCGCTTCTCTGGTTAACGAAGTGGACGCGTCGCGCCGAATTGGCGCATCGACGCGTCCACTGATCTCAGGATCGTGTCAGACTGCGACGCGCTTGCCCGTTTTGACGCTTTCGAGCGCGGCGTCCGCCAGCTTCAGCGCGAGCAGGCCGTCCGCGCCGGTCGGGCTGATCGCCGCGCCCTGTTCGATCGCGGCGATGAAGCTGGCGATCTCGTTGGCATAGGCTTCGGTATAGCGGGTCATGAAGAAATCGTGCAACGGCGGGCGGGTGTAGCCTTGGCCGTTGGCGATTTCGATCGAGACCGGACGCTGGTTCTCGGCCGAGACGACGCCTTCGGAACCGTGCACTTCGATGCGCTGGTCGTAGCCGTATGTGGCGCGGCGGGAATTGGTGATCGCGGCCTGACGGCCCGACGCCGTTTCCAGGATCACCGTGGCGCTGTCGAAATCGCCGGCTTCGCCGATGGCCGGGTCGACGAGAACGGCGGCATGGGCCGAGACGGAGACGACTTCTTCGCCGAGCAGAAAGCGGGCCATGTCGAAGTCATGGATGGTCATGTCGCGGAAAATGCCGCCGGAGCGGGCAATGTAGTCGACCGGCGGCGCGCCGGGATCGCGCGAGGTGATGGTGACCATCTCGACCTTGCCGATCTTGCCGTCGTCGATCGCCTGCTTCACCGCCATGAAATGCGGGTCGAAGCGGCGGTTGAAGCCGACCATCAGCTTGGCGTTGGTGTCTTCCACCACTTTCAGGCAGGCCTCGACGCGGCCCGCATCGAGATCGACGGGCTTTTCGCAGAAGATCGCCTTGCCGGCGCGGGAAAAGCGCTCGATCAGGTCGGCATGGGTGTCGGTTGGGGTGCAGATCACCACGGCGTCGATGTCGTTGGCCGCCTCGATCTGGCTGATGGAGCGCACTTCGGCGCCATATTGCTGGGCGAGCGCGGTCGCCGCGTCGGCGAAAGCGTCGGCCACGGCCACGAGCTTGGCGTCGGCATTGCCGCTCACCGCCTTGGCGTGCACCTTGCCGATACGGCCCGCGCCCAAAACCCCGAATCTCACTGTCATTGTATTGCTCTTCCTCGTTTGCAGGCGCGCGTGGACCGGCTCGTTCGCCCCTGGCCCCGCTGCGCGAAATATCGGCGTGATGACTCCTCCGGCCAGCCAAACGCCTCGCTCCGACCGGTCGCGCCCTCTCCATATCAAAATGGAATGACCGGATCAATTCAGCGCCGGTGGAATAAATGTTCCGTCACGCCCGGCGGCGATACAGGCGTATCGCCCTTGCTCCCCGGGCTCGAACATGCGATTTGCGAAACCGTGAACTCGAACCGAGGCAACCATGGCGTCCGACAAGAACAAGCCGCCCTTCTACCTGGTCGACACGACGTCGGAATTCTACCGTCCCGCCGTCAGACGTTATGCGATCTGCGCATCCGTCGCCGTGTGGGCAGGGCTGGAAATCTATGCGTGGCAGCCCTTCTGGATGGTCATCGCCGTCGCGCTGGCGGCCTATTGCGTCTATACGCTGATCATCGCTTACAAGCCCCCGCAACAGGTTGCGGCCTCGCCTGCCGTGACGACCGATGACAGCGATGGCGGTGGCGATGGCGATGCGTCGGACTGATCGCTGACGCTCAGGCGAGGCGGGCCAGCGCCGCATCGATGAGCTGGTTGGCGATCATCATCCGCCGCGTCGCGGCGTCGCGATAGTCGGCTCCGACGCGATCCGGGTGATTGGCGAGCGCAAACTCCCGCCGTCTTTCGCGGATCTCCGCCGGTCCCAGGCATTGATCGAGGGCGAGATCCTCGCTGATCTCCGCATCCGAAAGGCGTGCGAGCCAGACTGGCGGCGCATCGAGCTTCGGCGGCGGCGCATAGCCGTCGAACAAGTCGGCCCAATCGCGCCTGGCGTCACTGAGCGCCGCAGAATCTTTCGCCTCTTCGGCCAGGCCGACGAATGAAACCCTCAACCCGCGCGGCGGTGTATAGGCCGCGCCGATCTCCTCGGCGGGCTCTTCGTCGCGATCCAATCCTTCGAGCACCGTCTCGAAGAGGCTGCGTCCAAAAACCGGCATCACGTCTCCTGTCGAACCTGTTCTGCCCCGGCTGGATGGATCGAGGCTGGCGCGGGGGGTCACAGGGGTTCGATATCCGCCACCCGGTTGCGCTCGCATTCGTCGAGGATCACGTCATGCAGCATCTTGGCCGAGGGCGGCAGGGCCCGGCCGCGTGCGGTGATCAGGCTGTAGGGCTTGAGATTGATGTCGAAATCGGTCTCCACGATGGCGATCCGGCCCATGCGGTTGCCGCTCCCCGCGATGAAGCGGGCCACGTCCTCGGCGATCGGGGCGATGGCGTCGGTCTCGGCGATCAGCGCCATGGTCAGCGTCACCGAAGGTGTGCTGACGACATTGGAGGGCAGCGGCAGGCCGCGCTCGATGAACATCACCTCCAGCGTCCTCCGGAGCAGCGAGCCCGGCGGCTGGAACACCCATTCGAGTTCGCTGAGTTCGGCCAGGCTCGCCGGCGCGGTCTCAAGCACCGGATGGCCGGCGCGAGCGACGATGCAGGCCTTTTCCAGGCCGAGCGGCCGGGCGTCGAACTGGCGCGGACTCATGTCGTCGGGCATGCGCCCCATGATGAAATCGTAGCGCGCCGACATCAGGTCGCGGGCCAGCGCGTTGCTGGTGTCCTGCTGGATGTTGATCTGGATGGAGGGATAGAGCGCCCGGACGCGGTTGATGGCCGGCACGGCGAGGCTGATGGCCGGCGCCGTCACCGAGCCGATATTCACCGATCCGCCATAGCCGGTCTTCAGTTCGGTGATCTCTCGATCGGCCTCGCGGATTTCGAGCAGGATGGCGCGGGCCCGGCGCGCCATGGCTTCGCCGAAGCGGGTCATCACCATGCCCTTGGCGACGCGATCGCACAAAGGGGCTTTGAGAATCGATTCGATTTCGTGCAACATGCGGGAAGCCGCAGGCTGTGATATCATCAACGCCTCGGCCGCCGCGCTGACCTGGCCGTGATCGGAGAGCGCGGAGATCAGTCTCAGGTGGTTGAGCTTCAGGCCGCTTTTGATGAGAGAATCGCTCTCTTTTTCAGCTTGATAGCGGTTTTTGAACGCTTCCGGGGCTGGCGCCTTGAAATTTCCACTATCGCTCATCCGACGTTTCCGATTGAAAAGTATGACTTTTTGTCAACTATATCACTTTTGATATGAGGCGCTATCACTATTCTATTTGACAGTTATATCGATTTAAGAGCAGTTTGCGCTCGAACGCA
The DNA here is from genome assembly GCF_025779995.1 of Rhizobium sp. TRM95796. NCBI lineage: Bacteria > Pseudomonadati > Pseudomonadota > Alphaproteobacteria > Hyphomicrobiales > Rhizobiaceae > Rhizobium > Rhizobium sp. TRM95796. The sequence goes on from NZ_JAOXHE010000004.1 coordinate 503,026, forward strand.
GGGGAGGGGAGTTGGAGGAGCGCCTCGGTCCGCTCCTTCCGTGATCGGTCGCGGAAGGCACGCCAGGGTGTTTGCCTATACCTCCCAGTGTTTCGCCGACAGCCGGCTTTGTTGGCTGTTTCATGAACCAGGGAGAGAACCTTTATGAAACTCATTACTTCGCTGCTCGCCGCAGCCGCCATGTCTGTCGCGACCTTCGTCGCCCCGGCATTCGCCGACAAGGGCGTGGTTGGCATCTCCATGCCGACGAAGACGTCCACCCGTTGGATCTCCGACGGCGAGACCATGGAGAAGCTGTTCAAGGAAGCCGGCTACACCCCGGACCTGCAGTTCGCCGACGACGACATTCCGAACCAGCTGTCGCAGATCGAAAACATGGTCACCAAGGGCGCGAAAGTGCTCGTGATCGGCGCCATCGACGGCACCACGCTGTCCGACATTCTGCAGAAGGCCCATGACGCCGGCGTCAAGGTCATCGCTTACGACCGCCTCATCCGCGATTCCGGCAATGTCGACTATTACGCCACCTTCGACAACTTCCAGGTCGGCGTTCTCCAGGCGACCTCGCTCGTCGAAGGCCTGAAGCTCGACGGCGCGACCGCTCCGAAGAATGTCGAACTGTTCGGCGGTTCGCCCGACGACAACAACGCCTTCTTCTTCTATGACGGCGCCATGTCGGTTCTGCAGCCGCTGATCGATTCCGGCAAGATCGTCGTCAAGTCCGGCCAGATGGGCATGGACCAGGTCGGCACGCTGCGTTGGGACGGCGCCGTCGCCCAGGCTCGCATGGAGAACCTGCTGTCCTCGACCTACACCGACGCCAAGGTCGACGGCGTTCTGTCGCCCTATGACGGCCTCTCCATCGGCATCATCTCCGCTCTGAAGGGCGTGGGCTACGGCTCCGGCGACATGCCGATGCCTGTCGTCACCGGTCAGGACGCCGAACTGCCGTCGGTGAAGTCCATTCTCGCCAACGAGCAGTACTCGACCGTGTTCAAGGACACCCGCGAACTCGCCAAGGTTGCTGTCGGCATGGTCGACGCCATCATGTCGGGCAAGGAGCCTGAGGTCAACGACACCAAGACCTACGACAACGGCGTCAAGGTCGTTCCGTCCTACCTCCTGAAGCCGGTCGCGGTCGACAAGACCAACGCCAAGGACGTCCTCGTCGGCGCCGGCTACTACACCGAAGACCAGATCAACAACTGATCCCGCGTCTGACGGTATTTGGGGTCCGCAGCTCTTGCGGACCCTTTCTCACATAGTATGGGACCCCTGAATGTCGCCCGGCCCGGCGCATCTCGCGTCTGTCTGGTGCTGGAAAAAGCAACATGGATAAAATCATTCTGGAAATGCGGGGCATCACCAAGACGTTTCCGGGCGTGAAAGCCCTGAACGACGTGAGCTTCAAGGTCCGCCAAGGCGAGATCCACGCGCTGGTTGGGGAGAACGGCGCTGGCAAGTCGACCCTTATGAAAGTGCTGAGCGGCGTCTATCCCGCAGGCACGTTCGACGGCGAAATTCTGTTCGATGGGGAGGCGCGCCGCTTCGGCAAGATCTCCGACAGCGAACATCTCGGCATCATCATCATTCACCAGGAACTGGCGCTCGTGCCGCTTCTGTCGATCGCGGAAAACATTTTCCTCGGCAACGAGATCGCCGAAAAGGGCGTGATCAACTGGCAGCAGACGTTTGCGCGCACCCAGGACCTGCTCGACAAGGTCGGTCTCAAGGAATCGCCCAGCACGCTGATCAACGATATCGGCGTCGGCAAGCAGCAGCTGGTGGAAATCGCCAAGGCGCTGTCCAAGAAGGTGCGGTTGCTGATCCTCGACGAGCCCACCGCTTCGCTCAACGAAAAGGATTCCGACGCGCTGCTCGAACTCCTCATGGAGTTCCGCCGTCAGGGGATGACCTCGATCATCATTTCCCACAAGCTCAACGAGATCCGCAAGGTCGCCGACCAGATCACCATTCTGCGCGATGGCGGAACCGTGGGCACGCTCGATTGTCACAAGGAAGACATCAGCGAGGATACGATCATCAAGGGCATGGTCGGCCGCGACATGGAGGATCGCTATCCGCCGCGCGACGTGCCGATCGGCGAGACGATCCTCGAGGTTAAGAACTGGAACGTCTATCACCAGAACCATCGCGACCGTAAATTCCTGCATGACGTCAATTTTAACGTCCGCGCCGGCGAAGTCGTCGGCATCGCCGGATTGATGGGCGCAGGGCGCACGGAAACGGCGATGAGCCTGTTCGGCCGTTCCTGGGGCCACAAGATCACCGGCGACGTGCTGATGCACGGCAAGGCGGTGGATGTGACAACCATTCCCAAGGCCATCGACGCCGGCCTCGCTTACGTGACCGAAGACCGCAAGCATCTCGGGCTCGTGCTGATCAACAACATCAAGGAAAACACCACGCTGGCCAATCTCGACGGCGTATCCTCGATGGGCGTGATCGACGACCGGCAGGAATCGAAGATCGCCACGGATTATCGCAGCAAGCTGCGCATCCGCTCGCATTCGATCTATCAGGAAACCGTGAACCTCTCGGGCGGCAACCAGCAGAAGGTCGTGCTGTCGAAATGGCTGTTCACCAATCCTGAAGTGCTGATCCTCGACGAGCCTACCCGCGGCATCGATGTCGGCGCGAAATACGAAATCTACTCCATCATCAATCAACTGGCGGCCGAGGGCAAAGGCATTCTGATGATCTCGTCGGAAATGCCTGAACTGCTCGGCACCTGCGACCGCATCTACGTCATGAACGAAGGACGCATCGTCGCCGAGCTTTCCAAGGCGGAAGCAAGCCAGGAATCCATCATGCGCGCGATCATGCGCTCCGGGGAGAAACACTAATGGTCTCGGAAAACAACACGACCACCGCATCCAACGAGGTGTCCTTCGGCGCCTATTTCCGCAAGAACATTCGCGAATACGGGCTTCTGATCGCGCTCGTCGTCATCATGCTGTTCTTTCAGGTCATCACCGGCGGCGTGCTGTTCCGCCCGGTCAACCTGACCAATCTCGTGCTGCAGAATTCGTTCATCGTCATCATGGCGCTGGGCATGCTGCTGATCATCGTCGCCGGTCATATCGACCTGTCGGTCGGCTCCATCGTCGCCTTCATCGGCGGCATATCCGCCATCATGCTGGTGAAGTGGCAGTTGAGCCCGATCATCGTGGTGCCGCTCTGCCTCATCATCGGCGGTCTCGTCGGCGCCGCCCAGGGCTACTGGGTCGCCTACCAGAAGATCCCGGCCTTCATCGTCACGCTGGCCGGCATGCTGGTGTTCCGCGGCCTGACCTATCTCGTGCTGCAGAACCGTCCCCTCGGCCCGTTCCCGAAGGATTTCCAGGTTCTCTCCACCGGCTTCATGCCCGATTTCTTCGGCTTTCTGGTCTCCGACCCCTCGACCAGCCTGATCAAGAACTGGTTCGCGCTGATCGTCGTCCTGGCCGCCGTCGCCTTCATGATCTATAGCGGCTTCCGCACCCGTTCGGTCAATGAGCAGCATGGCTCGCAAAACGAACCCTTCACCTTCTTCCTGGTGCAGATGGGCGTCACCGCGATCGTCGCTGTCTATCTCGGCTTCCAGCTGTCCACCTATAAGGGTCTGCCGAACGTGCTCGTCGTCATGGCGGTGCTGATCGGCCTCTATATGTTCGTGACCACGCGCTCGACCATCGGCCGCCGCATCTACGCCATGGGCGGCAACGAGAAGGCGGCCAAGCTCTCCGGCATCAACACCGAGCGGCTGACCTTCCTGACCTTCGTCAATATGGGCGCGCTCGCCGGTCTCGCCGGCATGATCATCGCCGCCCGCCTGAACTCGGCCACCCCGAAGGCCGGCGTCGGCATCGAGCTCGACGTCATCGCGGCCTGCTTCATCGGCGGCGCCTCGGCCTCCGGCGGCGTCGGCAAGATTACCGGAGCCGTGGTCGGCGCCTTCATCATGGGCGTGCTCAACAACGGCATGTCGATCATGGGCCTGTCGATCGATTACCAGCAGCTCGTCAAGGGCCTGGTGCTGCTCGCGGCCGTCTATTTCGACGTCTACAACAAGCGCAAGGGCTGAGCCCTTCGCCGATTTCCCGCCCGGACGGTCTTTATGCCCCGGGCGGGCCACCCCATATGAGATATGCTTGCGAAAGGAATAAATCGTGCTGATTTCGCAGATCAAGACTGAAGATGGCGACATGGCTGTGGTCGCCCGCGAACTGGGCGGCGAAGCCCGCATCGTCAAGGGCGCCGAAAGCGTCTACCGGCTCGCGATGCAGGCGGCGTCCGAGGGCAAGTCGTTGAAGGACGTGGTCCTTTCTTTCGGTTTTGCTAATGTTATCGATCTCATTCAGGTCCGCGACGAGAAGCGCTTCCTGCCGCCGATCACCCATCCCGATCCGGCGCACCTGCATCTGACCGGCACGGGCCTGACGCATCTCGGCTCGGCCGCCACTCGCGACGCCATGCACAAGAAGACGTCCGAAGCCGCCGAGGAAACCCTGACGGACTCGATGAAGATGTTCAAGATGGGCCTCGAGGGCGGCAAGCCGAAGGCGGGCGAAAAGGGCGTGCAGCCGGAATGGTTCTACAAGGGCAACGGCACCCAGGCCGTGTCTCCCGAACAGCCGCTGACCTCGCCCTCTTTCGCGCTCGATGGCGGCGAAGAGCCCGAAATGGCCGGCATCTATGTGATCGGCGAGGACGGCACGCCGTTCCGCGTCGGTTTCGCTGTCTCCAACGAGTTTTCCGACCACGTCACCGAGCGGATCAACTATCTCTACCTCGCCCATTCCAAGCTGCGTCAGGCCAGCTTCGGTCCGGAAATCCGCATCGGCGCGCCGCCGGAAGACATTCGCGGCACGTCGCGCATCCGCCGCGGCGATCAGGTGATCTTCGAGAAGCCCTTCCTGTCGGGCGAAGCGAACATGTCCCACACTTTCGCCAATCTCGAATATCACCATTTCAAATATGAGCTGTTCCGTCAGCCGGGCGAAGTGCATGTGCATATGTTCGGCACGGCCACGCTGTCCTTCGCCGAAGGTGTCAAGCCCGAGCCGGGCGACGTGTTCGAGATCGAAGCCCCGGATTTCGGCCTCGCGCTGCGCAACCCGCTGAAGATTGCGGACGAACAGCCCGTTTCCGTCCGCATTCTGTAATCGAAGGAGCCGTCGGCCCGTTGGGCTGCGCTCGAAAAGGAGACTATCGTCATGACATTGCACCAGAACCTTATCGCTGGCGAATGGGTCGGCGCCGAAGCCGTCGAGAATATCAACCCGTCCAACACCAATGAAGTGGTCGGTCACTATGCGTCGGGCAGCGCCGCCGACATGCAGGCCGCCATCGAAGCCGCCAAGGCGGCGTTTCCGGAATGGTCGCGCTCCGGCATCATGCAGCGCCACGCCATCCTGCGTAAAACATCCGACGAGATCCTCGCCCGCAAGGACGAACTGGGCGCATTGCTCGCCCGGGAAGAAGGCAAGACGCTGCCGGAGGCCATTGGCGAAGTCATGCGCGCCGCGCAGATTTTCGATTTCTTCGCCGGCGAAGCGCTGCGGCTGACCGGCGAATCCGTGCCGTCGGTGCGTCCGAACATCGGCGTCGAAATGACCCGCGATCCGCTCGGCGTCATCGGCATCATCACGCCCTGGAACTTTCCGATCGCCATTCCGGCCTGGAAGATCGCGCCGGCGCTCTGCTACGGCAATACGGTGGTGTTCAAGCCGGCCGAACTGGTCCCGGGCTGCGCCTGGGCGATCGTCGATATCTTGCACCGCGCCGGCCTGCCCAAGGGCGTGCTCAACCTGGTGATGGGCAAGGGTTCCGTGATCGGCCAGGTCATGCTGGACAGCCCGCTGCTGTCGGGCCTGACCTTTACCGGCTCCACCGGCACCGGCAAGCGCGTGGCGCTCGCCTCCATCGAGCATAACCGCAAGTTCCAGCTGGAAATGGGCGGCAAGAACCCCTTCGTCGTGCTCGACGACGCCGATCTCAACGTTGCCGTCGAAGCGGCGGCCAATTCGGGCTTCTTCTCCACCGGCCAGCGTTGCACGGCGTCCTCGCGCATCATCGTGACGGAAGGCATCCACGACAAGTTCGTCGCCGCGCTCACCGAACGTCTGAAGACGCTCGTGGTCGACGACGCCATGAAGACCGGCACCCATATCGGTCCGGTGGTCGACGCCCGCCAGCTCAAGACCGACACCGACTATATCGCCATCGGCCGGCAGGAAGGCGCCAATCTCGCATTCGGCGGCGACGTCATCGAACGCGAAAACCCGGGCTTCTATCTTCAGCCGACGCTGTTCACCGAAGCCACCAACGACATGCGCATCTCGCGCGAGGAAATCTTCGGACCGGTCGCGGCCGTCATCCGCGTCAAGGATTACGAAGAGGCGCTGCATGTCGCCAACGACACGATCTTCGGCCTGTCGTCGGGCATCGCCACCACCAGCCTCAAGCATGCGACGCATTTCAAGCGCAATGCGGAAGCCGGCATGGTGATGGTCAACCTGCCGACCGCCGGCGTCGATTTCCACGTGCCGTTCGGCGGTCGTAAGGCCTCGTCCTTCGGCAGCCGCGAACAGGGCAAATACGCCGCCGAATTCTTCACCTCCGTCAAGACAGCCTACACATTGGCTTGAGGACCGGTTTTCGGCAAAGGACGAGACGATGAAAAAGAAAGCTGAATGGCCGCGCAAACTGAGATCGCAGGAATGGTATGGCGGCACGAGCCGTGACGTCATCTACCATCGCGGCTGGATGAAGAATCAGGGCTATCCGCACGACCTGTTCGACGGTCGCCCCGTGATCGGCATCCTCAACACCTGGTCGGACATGACGCCTTGCAACGGGCATCTGCGCGAACTCGCCGAAAAGGTGAAGGCCGGCATCTGGGAAGCCGGCGGCTTCCCGATGGAAGTGCCGGTGTTCTCCGCGTCGGAAAACACCTTCCGTCCGACCGCGATGATGTATCGCAACCTGGCGGCGCTCTCGATTGAAGAGACCATCCGCGGCCAGCCGATGGATGGCTGCGTGCTGATGGTCGGCTGCGACAAGACCACGCCGTCGCTCTTGATGGCGGCGGCTTCGGTCGACCTGCCGTCGATCGTCGTCACCGGCGGTCCGATGCTCAACGGCTATTTCCGCGGCGAGCGCGTCGGCTCCGGCACGCATCTGTGGAAGTTCTCGGAAATGGTGAAGGCCGGCGAGATGACCCAGGCCGAGTTCCTGGAAGCGGAAGCCTCCATGAGCCGTTCCTCGGGCACCTGCAACACCATGGGCACCGCCTCGACCATGGCCTCCATGGCCGAAGCGCTCGGCATGGCGCTGTCGGGCAACGCCGCCATCCCCGGCGTCGATTCGCGCCGCAAGGTCATGGCGCAGCTCACCGGCCGCCGCATCGTGCAGATGGTCAAGGACGATCTCAAGCCGTCCGACATCATGACCAAGCAGGCCTTCGAGAACGCCATCCGCACCAATGCGGCCATCGGCGGCTCGACCAACGCGGTCATCCACCTGCTCGCCATGGCTGGCCGCGTCGGCATCGATCTGACGCTCGACGACTGGGACCGTTGCGGCCGCGACGTGCCCACCATCGTCAACCTGATGCCGTCGGGCAAATATCTCATGGAAGAGTTCTTCTATGCGGGCGGCCTGCCGGTGGTCCTGAAGCGTCTCGGCGAAGCCGGCCTGCTGCATAAGGATGCGCTGACCGTGTCGGGCGAAACCGTCTGGGACGAGGTCAAGGACGTCGTCAACTGGAACGAGGACGTCATCCTGCCGGCCGAGAAGGCGTTGACGCAGTCGGGCGGCATCGTCGTGGTGCGCGGCAATCTCGCGCCCAAAGGTGCGGTGCTTAAGCCTTCGGCGGCCACGCCGAGCCTGCTCGTCCATCGCGGCCGCGCCGTGGTGTTCGAGGATATCGATGACTACAAGGCCAAGATCAACGACGACAATCTCGACATCGACGAGACCTGCGTCATGGTCATGAAGAACTGCGGTCCCAAGGGCTATCCGGGCATGGCCGAAGTCGGCAATATGGGCTTGCCGCCCAAGGTGCTCAAGAAGGGCATCACCGACATGGTCCGCATCTCCGACGCCCGCATGTCCGGCACCGCCTATGGCACCGTGGTCCTGCACACCTCGCCGGAAGCCGCAGTCGGCGGCCCGCTGGCCGTGGTCCAGAATGGCGATTTCATCGAGCTCGATGTGCCGAACCGTCGCCTGCACCTCGATATTTCCGAGGAAGAGCTGGCGCGCCGTCTGGCCGAGTGGAAGCCGCACCACGAACTGCCGGAATCGGGCTATGCCTGGCTCCACCAGCAGCATGTGCAGGGCGCCGACACCGGCGCCGACCTCGACTTCCTCAAGGGATGTCGCGGCAGCGCGGTGGGCAAGGACAGCCACTGAGTTTTTCGATCTCGATAAAACGGCCCGGGCGGCAATGTCCGGGCCGTTTTGTGTCTCGATATTGCCTTTCGGCGCCAAGAGAATACATTGTGGTGGAACCGGGAGATGGCGATGAAGACGCGGCAAGTCGGATCCACGGAATTTAGGGATCATTGTCTGGAGTTGATCGAGGAGATCAACGAAACAAGAGACACGCTGATCGTGATTAAAAGCGGCAGGCCAGTCGCTTCAGTAGCGCCGCTTGCCGATATGCCTCCGCGCCGTTCATTTGTTGGGGCTTTGAAAGGCTCCGTCCTTCGTTACGACGACCCAGATTCCCCTGCGATCGAACCAGACGTCTGGAACGCCAATCGATGATCTTGCTCGATACCCATGTGCTTGTCTGGGGTGTTGAGGAAAGTGATCGTTTGGGACCATTGGCGCGCGCCGCCATCGACAGGGAATTGAGCGCCGCCGCCGTTAAGATCTCCGCGATAACACCGTGGGAAATAGCAATGTTGGCGGAAAGGGGCAGGCTGCTGTTGCGACAGGAGCTATTCGTCTGGTTGTCGGCGGTCCAAGGGCTCGACGGCTTGGAGCTTGTCGCTCTCACCCCGGAGATCGCCCTCGAAAGCGTGAGGCTGCCGGGGACCTTTCACGCCGATCCAGCCGATCGGATCATCGTTGCCAGTGCGCGTGTCCTCGACGCCACATTGATGACGGCAGATCGCGCGATTCTTTCCTATGCACAGGCCGGTCATGTGCGCGCGCTCGATGCCCGCCAATAAAAAAACCTCTTTCCCCTTGAAATTTTCCCCTGATTAACCATTTATTAATCAGGTTGTTGTGAAACTGTCATTACAGACGGTTACAGGAATTGCATCGAACGATCCGGCGACCACGGATGTACTGGCGCTGTCGATCGTTGGATGCCAGGGAAGGTCAGGTGAAAAACCTGGCCTTTTTTTGTTTTTGTACTCAGGGACGATCGGCGCTCCTGATGTCAGAGCGCCGAAGAGGCCTGTTGCTGCGGGCCGTCGCGCCGGTCGCGCGCATCCCCCTGGTCGGGCAGGCTCTCGTCGAGAAACACCAGCGCCCGCATCAGGCAGCCCTCGCGGATCAGCGCGCGATAGTCGAGATAGCTGTCCACGACGCTGATCGGCACCGGTTGGCCGAAGCAGGCGCGCGACAGCGCCTCGCGTATGCTGTCTTCCATGAATTCCATCGCGGCGATGCCGGGGCCGGTGAAGACCAGCGGGATCGGGTCGAACAGCGTGAAGACATTGGAAAGCCCTGTGCCGATCGCCTTGCCGGCCTCGCGGAACGCCTGTCGTTCCGGCCCTTCGCCGGCGCGGGCCGCCTCGATCAGGGTCTGCAGCGCATCCGCCGGCGGATCTTCCTCGAGCAATTGCGTCTCCGGCACCCCGCGCACCGCCCGCCACAGCGAATAGGTCCCGGCATAGGCCTCGATGCAGCCGCGGCGACCGCAGCGGCAGAGCGCGCCGTCGGGGCGGAAATTGGTGTGGCCGAACTCCACCGCCGAGGAGCGCACGCCCGAAAACATCCGTCCGTCCATGTAGAGCCCCATGCCGACGCCGGTCGACAGGAGAACAGTGGCGAAATTCGCGCCATAGCGTTCGGGCGCGCGCCAATGCAGCGCCTCGGCGATCATGTTGCTTTCGTTGGAGATCTCGACGTCTACGCCGAAGCGGTCTTCGAGATACTGGCCCAGCGGCACATTGATGAGATCGATGACCGGCGACGACAGAAGCGTCTTGCGGTCGGCGTCGACGATGCCTTCCACCGCCGCCGAAATGCGCAGCAGCGGTCCGGCGTCACCGGCGTGCTTGTCGAGCATCTCCCCCAGGAAGCCGGTCACTTCGCGGCCGAGCGCTTCGGCGGTCATCCGCTTGGTCGCGATCGTGCGCGTCTCGAACGCGAAGACCTGGCCGCTGTAATCGGCAAGCGCCGTCTGGATGGTGTTGAGGCCGACAAACACCACGGCGATTGTGGCGTGCGCAGGGCGAGGGCGCACCGAAACCTGCGGCCGGCCCCGCCTTTGCGCTCCGGCTTCCGCAATCGGATCCGCCGACAGGGCGCCACGCTCCATCAGGCTGTTGGTGATCACGGTGACGGTGGACGCGGAAAGGCCTGTCTCCGCGCTCAGTTCTGTGCGGGACATTGGGCCATGGCGCCTGAGCGCCATGAGAACGCCAAATTGATTTTGCCGCCGGACGTCGTCCTGGCGCACGATGATAGACATGAAACCAGCTCCTCCCACTGGTAAAACCGATCATGCGCTAGCAAAATCACAGTGCAATGCAGCGCTTAATCGATTTGAAATACATCTTGACACAGGCGAAGATGTGAGTCACTCTTTTTTTCGACCCTCGAAAAAATAGGGTTCGCAACGGTCGGTCTGGGGATTAGGAGAAGAACCGGATCGGCTGCAATCGGTTGATGCGATACGCATCGGGAGGACAATATGAAGAAGTTTGCAGTTGCGCTCGCCAGCGCAGTCTTTGCCATGTCCGTCGCCGGCCCGGTCATGGCCGCCGGCAAGACCGTCGCCGTGTCCTGGAAGATTTTCCAGGAAGAACGCTGGAAGACGGACGAAGCCGTCATCAAGAAAATCGTCGAGGACAATGGCGACAAGTACATCTCTGCCGACGCGCAGGGCTCTGCCGCCAAGCAGCTGACCGACATCGAATCGCTGATGTCCCAGGGCGCCGACGTGCTGCTGATCGTTCCCTACGATTCCGAAGCCATCATGCCGGCCGTTGAAAAGGCCGCCTCCGAAGGCGTTCCGATGATCGCCTACGACGTGCAGATCGAGCATCCCTCGGTTCTCTACATGACCTTCGACAATGTCGGCGTCGGCCGTCTGATGGCGAAGGAAATGCTCAAGGTCAAGGATAGCGGCAACTTCGCCGTCATCAAGGGCGACCCGGGCGATCCGAACGCCACCTTCCTCTACAACGGCATGATGGAAGTGCTGAAGGCGAATATCGACGGCGGCAAGATCAAGATCGTCGGCGAAGCGTCGTCGGACGGCTGGAAGCCGGAAAACGCCCAGAAGAACATGGAGCAGATCCTGACCGCCAATGACAACAATGTCGACGCGGTTCTGTCTGAAAACGACGGCATGGCCGGCGGCGTCGTCGCCGCTCTCCAGGCCCAGGGTCTGGCTGGCGCTGTTCCGGTCACCGGCCAGGACGGCGACAAGGCCGCTCTGAACCGCGTGGCCCAGGGCACTCAGCTCGTGTCGATCTGGAAGGACTCCCGCGCTCTCGGCAAGCTCGCCGCCGAAGCCGCTCTCATGCTCGCCGATGGCAAGTCCATGGAAGACGTGCCGAACGTGGCCAAGTTCAAGGACGGCGCTCGCAAGGTCGAGATGAACGCGGTTCTTCTGAACCCGACCCCGATCACCAAGGACAACCTCAACCTCGTCATCGACGCGGGCTGGGTTGACGCCGCCACCGTCTGCGCTGGCGTGAAGGCTGGTTCCGTCGCGGTCTGCAAATAAGCAGTCCATTTCCGCACAATCGCGCGTCGCCCCCTCGGGGCGGCGCGTTTTCAAGAGAACAGAACGCAACCCATGCGGCTGCGCTCCTCGCCGCACACGCAAATGCCAGCGGCCCATCACGAGAGCGCGTTTCCCCGGATAAGGGCCCTGCCTGGGCCAACTCATAAGCGGGCGGGAACAGGGAGCAAATTATGAGCCAGGTGCAATCCACCACAGGTCCTGCGCTACAGCAGGAAGGACCTTTCAAAACATTCCTGCGCGCCACCGAGATCGACACGCGCATGATCGGCATGATCGGCGCGCTGCTGCTGATCTGGATCGGTTTTCACGTCTATGGCGCGTATGCCAATGGCGCCGGCAACTTTCTGACCGCGCGCAATCTGTGGAATCTGTCGGTCCAGACCGCCGCCATCACGGTCATGGCGACCGGCATGGTGCTGATCATCGTCACCCGCCATATCGATCTGTCGGTCGGCGCCATGCTTGGCGTCACCGCCATGATGATGGCGGTGCTGCAGGTCTGGGTGCTGCCAAACTGGCTCGGCATCGGCCATCCCGCCATCTGGATCATCACGGTGATCTTTGGCCTCATCGTCGGCTCGATCATCGGCACCTTCCAGGGCTATCTGATCGCCTATCTCGAAATTCCCTCCTTCATCGTCACCCTGGGCGGCCTGTTGGTGTGGCGCGGCGCGGCCTGGCTGGTGGCGCGCGGCGAAACCATCGCGCCGATCGATGAGAATTTCTCGCTGATCGGCGGCGGCCCTTATGGTTCGATCGGCACGACGGCCAGCTGGGTCGTGGCCGTGGTCGCCTGCGTCGGCGTCGCCTGGATGCTGACGGGCGCCCGCAAGCAGCGCGCCCGCTTCGGCTTCCCCATGCGTCCCACCTGGGCGGAATTCTTCATCGGCGGCGTCTCGATGCTGGTCATCCTCGCCGCGACCTATGTGATGAATTCCTATCCCTGGCCGAAGGGCATCATCAAGCAATATGCCGCGGCCCATAATCTCGATCCGGCGACGCTGGTCGTCGGCCATGGCTGGGCCATTCCGGTTCTCATCGCGCTCGCCGTGGTGCTCGCCATGACCTTCATGACCACGCGCACCAAGTTCGGCCGCTATGTCTTCGCCATGGGCGGCAATCCGGAGGCGGCGGACCTCGCCGGCATCAACACCCGCCGGTTGACCATGCTCATCTTCACGCTGATGGGTTTCCTCGTCGGTATCGCCGCCGCCATATCGTCGGCGCGCCTCAAGGCCGCCACCGCCGATCTCGGCCGTAATGACGAACTCTATGTCATCGCCGCGGCGGTTATCGGCGGCACGTCGCTCGCCGGCGGCTCCGGCACCATCTATGGCGCGATGATCGGCGCTCTGGTCATGCAGTCGCTTTATTCGGGCATGGTTCTGGTCGGCTTCGACGCCGCCATCCAGAACATGGTCGTTGGCGGCGTGCTGGTCCTGGCCGTCTATGTCGACACTGTCTATCGCCGCCACGCCAAGTAAGGGAGGATCCGTCATGGGTATCTATCAAAAGCCGGCGGGTACGCCTCTCGTGGAGATGAAGGACATCTCCATCGCCTTCGGCGGCATCAGGGCCGTCGACCACGCCTCGGTCGATCTGTTCCCCGGCGAGGTCGTGGCGCTGCTCGGCCATAACGGCGCGGGCAAGTCCACCCTCATCAAAATGCTGTCGGGCGCCTATAAGCGCGATCACGGCGAGATCTTCATCAATGGCGAGAAGGTCGACATCCAGAACCCGCGCGACGCCAAGGCGGTGGGCATCGAGACGATCTACCAGACGCTCGGTCTCGCCGACAATGTCGACGCCGCCGCCAATCTGTTCCTCGGCCGCGAGATCCTCACCAAATGGGGCACGCTCGACGACGTGGCGATGGAAGCGGAGGCCCGCCGGGTCATGGGGCGGCTGAACCCCAACTTCCGCCGTTTCAAGGAGCCGGTGAAGGCGCTTTCGGGCGGCCAGCGCCAATCAGTGGCCATTGCCCGCGCCATCATGTTCAACGCCCGCATCCTGATCATGGACGAGCCCACTGCGGCGCTCGGGCCCCAGGAAACCGCGCAGGTCGGCGAGCTCATCAAGGAGCTTAAGAAGGATGGCATCGGCATTTTCCTGATCAGCCACGACATCCATGACGTCTTCGACCTCGCCGACCGCGTGGCGGTGATGAAGAACGGCCGCGTGGTGGGTCATGCCCGCACCGAGGATGTGACCAAGGACGAAGTGCTCGGCATGATCATTCTCGGCAAATGCCCGCCGGGCGCCGAGCCCGGCCCGGGCGCGATGCAAAGCTGACGCTCGAACATCGTTGGCCAGATCAGAGGGCGCGGGAGACCGCGCCCTCTCGCTGTTTCGGCGCTGTTTGCGCCGATTCGTCCGAAACGATCCACCGCCATCACCGGAGACGCCGCGCGCGGATGTGAGAAAAAGCGCTTCGCTTTCAATCGACTAGGGGCTGGCGGCCGCAAACGCCTTGTGTCCTGGCCGTCATAAGCTGAAATTTCAGCGACCGGCGAGCGCCAGGCGGGGCGACTGCGCCCCGTTTTTGGCGATCGATAAAAGTTTAGGCGTTCGGATAAGCGAATTTTGCGCGATGTCTGGCAGGCTGCGCCCACCAATCCGCGAGAGGGGCGACAATGATTTTAACGACGTCGACACTGACGGGCCTGTTCTCAGCGCTGTTGCGCTCGGCCGTCGCCGTGATCCTCGTCGCCTTCCTGATTTCCGTCGTGGCGATCGCCGGCGTCGTGGTCTACGGCGCGTCGATTTTCACGGCGCTGCTCGTGGTTGCCGGCTTCAATCTTGGCCTTATCGCGGCTGCGCTCGGCTATGTGTTGTTTGGCGGCGGGACCCGGCGCGCCTGACCCCATCCGCCATTGTTGAAGCATCGCTTATGCCCTGAGGCGATTGGCGACCCGGCAGATATGTTCTGCGCCGATGCCGCAGCAGCCGCCCACCAGGCTTGCGCCCTTTTCCACCCATTCCGCCGCAAAAGTCGAGTATTTGTCGGAATTCAGATCCTCGCGCGTGCCATGCAGGCCTTCATTGGCGGCTTCGCCGTCATTGAGATTCTCAAACGCGTTGGCGTAGACGCCGATCTCGATGTCGGCGCCATGCGCGTCGAACACGGTTTTGGCCGCCTCCACCGCCCGGCCCATGACTTCGGGCTTGGCGCAGTTGAACAGCAGCGCCGCCGCGCCCGAAGACGCCGCCCATTCCGCCGCCGCCGTCACGCTTTCGCCCGATCGCAGCCGCGCCGCGCCCTGCGACATTGCGAGATCGGCGTCATCCAGCGTGAAGGAAATCCAGAACGGCTTGCCCGTGTCCTTGATCGCCTCGCGCACGGCCTCGCCCTCGGCGATCAGGCTGAGCGTCTCGCCGAGCCAGAGATCGACATAGGGCGCGAGATAGGTGACGAGCACATGAAGGTAATCCTGCACGCGGGAGGCGTCGAACAGCTGCGGCTCGTAGGAGCCGAAGATCGGCGGCAGCGAGCCCGCGACCAGCGTCCGGCCCTGGCCGACGCCGTCGGCCGCTTCGCGCGCCAGCCGGCCGGCCAGCGCGGTCAGGGCTGCGCCGTCGGACCGGAATTTCTCTTCGCCGATATGGAAGGGCACCAGCGCATAGGAATTGGTGGTGATCACCTCGGCGCCCGCCTCGATGAACTCCTCATGCACCTTGCGCACGATGTCGGGCGCGTTCATCAGCGCCAGCGCCGACCATTCCGGCTGCTTGAGTTCGGCGCCCAGCCGCACCAGTTCGCGGCTCATCCCGCCATCGAGAATGCGTGTCTTCTTCTGCGCGGTCGCGGTCATTTCGTCCTCCGGTCCTCATGTCATCCGCTGTTTGCCACGGCGCGCCGGCCAGGGGAAGGGCCGGCGTGAAACAGAATGGGGCGGATCATCGGCGGCATGGCCGGCTCCCCGGCGTTCGAAACCGCGATGCAAACCGCCTTCTCCGCCGCAAGTTCCCAAGCTCGATGGAACCGTGGCGCGCCATCCGTCTTTATCCCACAAGACAGGGAGGTCGGGATGTCAGACACCGCCGCGCATCCGGGCGCCAGCGTGCAGCCCACGCCGCTCACCTCGTCCGAGCGGGTCAACACGATGGCGCATTATCACCGCGCCGAAATCGCCCGCATGGCCGGTTGGCGCGACCGGTTGGACCGCACCACAAACTGGGCGCTGACGGCGGCTGCGGCCATGTTGTCGGTGTCGCTGTCGACGCCAGCCGCCCATCACGGCGTGCTGCTGTTCGCCATGCTCATCAATCTGCTGCTGCTGTGGATCGAGGCGCGCCGCTACCGCTTCTTCGACGTCTACCGCGCCCGGGTTCGCCAGTTCGAGCGGCATTACTTCGCGCAGATTTTCTCGCCGCAGCCGGATTTCGCCTCCAACTGGCTGCTCATTCTTGGAGAAACGCTGCGCACGCCGCATTTCCTCATCAGCCAGCGCGTCGCCTTCTCCCGCCGCCTGAGGCGCAACTATATTTACGTGTTCGGCATCCTGCTGCTCGCCTGGATTCTCAAGATCACCACGCCCGAGCTCGCCGCCCGGCAGGGACCGTCCGATCTCTGGCATATGGCCTATGCGGCGGCCAAGAGCGCCAGCCTCGGCCCGGCCCCCGGGGAAGTGGTGGCGCCGATCGTCCTCGCCTTTTACGCAGTGCTGATCTTCATCGCCTATTTCACGCCGGACGAGGACGCCGAACTCGCCCATGGCAATGTCCATGTCTGAAGCGTGGCGGCGGGCGTCTTGCAAAGGCGCGATACCTGCATTATGTTCGTAACTATGAAGATTGACGCCGAAGCCATGAAAGCAGGCGCCGAACAGGCGAGCGAGCTGCTGAAGTCCCTGTCCAACCGTTACCGGCTGCTGATCCTGTGCCGCCTGTCGAACGGCGAGCATTCGGTCGGGCAATTGGCGGAGTTCCTCGGCATCCGCGATTCCACCGTGTCCCAGCATCTGGCGCTTCTGCGCCGGGACCGCATCATCGCCGCTCGCCGCGACGGCCAGACCATCTGGTATCGCATCGAAAGCGACGTCGCCCGCGATCTCATCGCCACGCTCTACCGGAATTATTGCGGCAAGGCGGAAGTCGCCGCCTGACGATCGCTTTCTGGGAACGTTCCGACGCCTCGCCGGTTCAAAGACCTCCCATCCCAAGGAGGACTACCCCGTGAAACCGATCACCGCACTTTTCGCCGCCCTCATCGCTTCTGCCGCCCTGGTTCCAGCCTTCGCCGAGGATCCGGCCCCCGTTCCCGCTGCGAACACCATGGACAACGCCATGGGCGATGTCGGCATCGATCATTTCGTGCCGATGGCGACGAGCTCCAATTTGTTGGAAATCCAGTCGAGCGAACTCGCTCTGCAAAAAGCCAGTTCCGACCAGGTCAAGCAGTTCGCCCAGCAGATGATCGCCGATCACACCAAGGCCGGCGAGGAGATGAAGGCCGCGTTGTCGCAGCGCAAGGGCGATCTCGGCAGCCCCGACACGCTGTTGAAAGAAGACGCCGCCGCGCTCGACACGCTGAAGAACGCCAGCGCCGAAAACTTCGACATGGCCTATATAGAACTCCAGCGCATGGCGCATGACAAGGCCGTGGCGCTCTTCCAGTCCTACGCCTCCAAGCCCGACGACCCGACGCTCGGCGCCTTCGCCCAGAAGACCCTGCCAGTGCTCGAAATGCACCGCCAGCATGTGATGCAGCTTGCGGGGAAGTAATCCGGTCTCCTCTCGATGCTCTTGACGTCCTGCACCGCCCCGATCGCCCTTCTCCCCGCAATGCGGGGAGAAGGTGGCGGCAGCCGGATGAGGGGCGATGCACGCCCTGCAAGCCACCCCAAACGACCCGCAAAAAAATTTTCCTCATTTCATCCCCCACCCTCCCACGCCCTTTATTCTCATCTCGTTCCATCATCGGCTACACCGCGAGGCGTCGCGGCGAGATGGGGCCGGCGCTGGGGGAAGAGGGACGACGTGGCCCTTTTTCTCCGGGGCTTCGAGAAACGACGACCCCCGAACACTGGGGACCTTGGGCGTGAAAGCGCTCCCCCAGGGTGGCGTCTCGAAAGGGACGTTACAGTAAGGCCCGCTTCAGAGGCGGATTACCCGCAGTCTTGAACTGCGGCGACGAGCGTCAAGTTCGAGGCACAAACCGCCGAATGCGGGGCGCGACGAGCGTCATATTAAAACTAAACAAACGAGGCGTTCTTCGCGCCCCGGCCGAGCCCGTATGGGCGAAGCGAGACAATGACGTATAATTCCGGGCGAACGGACGCTGCGGAGCGAATTGGCATGTTCCATCGTCTTGGAGAAAACTGGAGCGGGCGAAGGGATTCGAACCCTCGACCCCAACCTTGGCAAGGTTGTGCTCTACCCCTGAGCTACACCCGCTCAAAACCCGCGGCCCTGGGGTAGTGTGGACCGGGTGTCGCCGAAGCCGTCGACGAGGGCGATATGCCCCAGCCGCAGATGAAATGCAACAGGTTTTTGGCGAAAAAAATCAAGCTTGTGGATTGTTTTGCGAGCCGTGCGCGAACGCTGGCCGGCAAGCGAAACGGGCCTTGCGCGTAACAATCGCGCGGCAAGAACAAGAATTTCACAGTCCGGGAGAAATTGGAGCGGGCGAAGGGATTCGAACCCTCGACCCCAACCTTGGCAAGGTTGTGCTCTACCCCTGAGCTACACCCGCTCATCATTCACGTTCCTGGGGTAGGTTGGAACCGTGAGCCGCTGCCATTCGGCGGCGACGGGCGCTATATCGCCCAAGGCTCCGGAGATTGCAACAGGGAAATGACAGCAAAGAGAAGAAAAATGACATGTCTTTGAAATCACGTCGGAAATTGAGCAGTCCGCCGTCGCCGCCGCCATTGCTCCCGGCGCGGAAGCAGCGTATCACTCGGCTCCGGATCGAGTCAGCAAGGAGACGAAGAATGGCCGACGCCCAGCCGAAAACCGATGAGGATCTGTTCGCATTTCTCGATCAGCTCGGGGCGCGCCATCAGACGAAAACCCATCCGGCCGTCTTCACCGTGGCCGAATCGGCGGCGCTGCGCGACGAAATTCCCGGCGGCCACACCAAGAACCTGTTCCTGAAGGACAAAAAGGACCAGTATTTCCTGCTGACCGTCGAGGAGCACGCGACGGTCGATCTCAAGACGGTGCATCAGATCGTCGGCGGCGCGTCGAAATTTTCCTTCGGCAAGCCGGAAAAACTCATGGAATTCCTGGGGGTCGTTCCCGGCGCCGTCACTGCTTTCGGCGTGATCAACGACACAGGGCGAAATGTGACGATTGTGCTCGACGAAGAACTGATGAAGAATGACATCATCAATTGCCACCCGCTCAGAAACGACGCCACGACTTCGATCAGCCGCGACGATCTGATCCGCTTCATCGAAGCGACCGGACATACGGCCCATATCTTGAAAGTGACCGTCTGACCCACGACATCAGGGCGGAAAAATCGGAGTGACGAGAATGACGGGTTTCAGCAATCCCTTCGGCGGTCTGGGCGGCCAGCCCGCATCCAAGACCAATGGCGGCGCATCTGCGCATGTGAAGGACACGACCACGCAGGCCTTCGGTCGCGACGTGATGGAAGAATCGACGCGGCAACCGGTGCTGGTGGATTTCTGGGCGCCCTGGTGCGGCCCTTGCCGTCAGCTGACGCCGGTGATCGAAAAGGTCGTCAACGAGGCCGGCGGCAAGGTCAAGCTCGTCAAGCTCAACATCGATGACCATCCCGCCATCCCGGGCCAGCTCGGCATCCAGTCGATTCCGGCCGTCGTCGCCTTCGTCGATGGCCGCCCGGTCGACGGTTTCATGGGTGCGCTGCCCGAGACACAGGTTCGGGCCTTCATCGACAAGATCGCCGGTCCCGGCGCGGGCCCGATGGACGAGGCGGCCGAGATCGAAGCGGTCTTGGCCGAAGCCGAGGCGGCGCTCGCCGAAGGCGATCTTGGCGGCGCAGCCGACATGTTCGGCGCGGTGCTGCAGGCTGATCCCGACAATCTCAAGGCGTTGGCCGGCATGGCCAATTGCATGATTGCGGCCGGCCAGTGGGAGCGCGCCCGCGATCTGCTCGCGAGCCTCCCCGAAGAGAAGAAGACCGACGCCGCCGTGGCGCCGCTGCTCGCTAAGCTCGCCCAGATCGAAGAAGCCCGCAAGCTCGGCGATCCGCGCGCGCTCGAACATGAGCTGTCGCTCAATCCCGATCACCACGACGCCCGCATGAAGCTCGCCAAGATCCTCAATGTCGAGGGCGATCGCGACGGCGCCGCCGAACATCTGTTCTACATCATGAAGAAGGACCGCGCTTACGACGACGACGGCGCCCGCCGCCAGTTGCTGCAGTTCTTCGATGTCTGGGGCTTCAAGGATCCCGCCACCATCGCGGCGCGGCGGAAATTGTCCTCGATCCTGTTCTCCTGATCCATTGGCTTGAACGGGGGGCGGACGCGCCCCATATCCTTGTCGAATTGCGAGAGAGGTTGGTCGATGCAGGTTGGCAATGCGCGTTATCTGACCGAGGCGGATCTGCCCGAGAGCATTCCGATTTTTCCGTTGTCGGGCGTCTTGCTTCTGTCGGGAGCGCATTTGCCGCTCAACGTGTTCGAGCCGCGCTATCTCGCCATGATCGACGACGCGCTCAAGCACAACAGGCTGATCGGCGTCGCCCAGCCGGTGTTCACCGAAACCGACGAGAGCCCGGCCGGCAATCCCGAACTCTGCAAGGTCGGCACGATCGGCCGGATCACCACGTTCGGCGAGACCGGCGACGGACGCTATGTCATCGATATCTCTGGCATATGCCGCGTGCGGTTGCTCAATGAGTTGTCGCAGGGCCATTGTCCCTATCGACGTTTCGCCATCAAGCCCTTTGTGAGCGATCTCATCGAACCCGACGACGATCCGACCGTCGATCGCGACGCGCTGCTCTCGGCCTTCCGCAACTATCTCGACGCCAACAAGCTCGAAGTCGATTGGGAAGCCGTGGGCAAGACCTCCAATCGCACCCTGGTCAATTCGCTGTCGATGATGGCGCCGTTCGGGCCGCGCGAAAAACAGGCGCTGCTCGAAGCGCCCGACCTCAAGACGCGGGCCGAAACGCTGGTCGCCATGACCGAAATTGTGCTCGCCAAAGCCTTCGGCGACGCCGCCCGCACGCTGCAGTGAGGGTCTAATGACCGATCTCGATCTCGCCCGCCCCGATCCGAAAATGCTGGAGCTGCTCGTCTGCCCTGTCACCAAGGGCGGGCTGACCTATGATCGTGAGCGCAACGAACTGATCTCGGAAAAAGCCAAGCTGGCCTTTCCGATCCGCGACGGCGTGCCGATCATGCTCGAATCGGAAGCCCGGCGCATCGAAAGCTGATCAAAGGCGGCGCTTCGCCATGAGGCGCGGCGCGATCCGGATGAAGGCGAGAATCAGCAAGCCGCACAGGCTCGCCCACCAGCCCATCCGTTCGGCCAGCAATGGCTCCAGTCGAAGCTCGATCTCGCTTCGGCCCGCCGGCGCCGCGATCTGCAAAACCTTCGTTCCCTCGACCAATCCGCCGGCCGAAGCCCTCCAGCCGGGATAGGCGAACTGCCGAATGGCGACAACGCCCTCCGACTTGAGATCGAACGCCAGCCGAATGCGGCGCGGCGACCAGTCCCGCACCACGACCTTTCCCTCGCCTTCAATCAGCCGAACCCTCTCAGCGGGCGCGAAAAGGCCTTGCACCTCCACACGCGAGACCAGCCGATATTCCGGCGCATCCCAGCTGTCATCCCCGGGGCTCGCTCTGGTGATAGACTCGGGGTCGATGGAAGCGGGCAGGCGCTCGGGCAGGAGCGTGAATCCGATATTGACCAGCAGGCCGACGATGATCACGGCAAAGGGCAGAACTCGCGAGAGCCGGGGTCTGGCCTCCGCTGCGGCAGCCGTTACGGCGAGCGACAGTCCGATCGTGGCGAGCAGCAGGAACCGCCAGGGAAATTGGACCCGGTCGAGCGGCAGATGCAGCTCCCAAATCGGCCGGCTCAGGACGCTCATCAGGACGAGCGCCGGCAGCAGGAAGGCGAGGGCGGCGACCGCCTGTATCCGAGCAGCCGTGCGGGAACGCGCCAGAGCAACGGTCGCAATAAGCAGTCCCGGTCCGAAGGTGAGGGCGCTCGCAACATGCACATAGAGTTCGATGCCCGGATCGGGCCACGCCGCGCCGCCGAGAAGCCAGTTGCTGGCGAGGTTGCGGCCGGAAAACAGGGCCGCGGTGTCGATATAGGCGGAATGGGTGAGCGCCGTGCCGAGATAGCCGCCGGCGAGGAGAAGGCCGAGCAGCGCCGACAGAGCCAGCGTCGTCAGCCTGATCGGGCGTCGGTCCTTCAGATCGAGGATCAGCGCATAGAGACCATAGGCGGGGCCGGCGATCAGGATGGACGGCGCATGGGTGGTGAACAATCCGGCGAGCGTCAGCGCCGTCACAGCGATCGTCCTGCCGCTCAGGCGATCCGGCGCGGTCAGCATCATCAGCGTCAGCGGCGGCCAGACGAAGGCCCAGACTTCTGCGAAGGCGCCGCGCTGATAGACGTTGATATAGAGATGATAGGGGGTGAGGAGATATATAAGCGCGCCGGCCAGCGCCGCCCGTGGCGCCTCGGGAAAGGCGCGGCGCAGCCAGAAGAGGCAGGCGAGGCCGGAGGCGAGCATGGCGAGCCAGGCGGAGAGGCCGAGCTTAAGCGCGATCATTGAGGAGTTGGGAAAGAGGGGATGCAGAAGCGCTGTTACAAAGTGGCTGAGCGGTGGATAGACGAAGAAAGCCGGACTGCCGAAGCCGTCATTCAGGTCCATCAGCCAGCGGGGATAGAGGTCGCCCGCCCAGAATTGTCGGGCGAAGGCCTCCTGCCAGCGGGCGTGAAAAATGCTGTCGACGCCGCTCCGCAACGCGCCGAATACAATGGCGGGGACCATCACCAGCGTGGCGGTGAGGAACACGGCCATGACCGCGCCCGCGGCGCCGGTTGGCGCCTCGTCGTTTCTCGACGTCTCGGGCATCGTCACGCGCGGCGGGCGGCCAGGCTTTCCGGCCGGGCAGCGCGCTCCGGCGGCTGCATCGCCTGGGCGGCTTCGAGCCCCCAGGTCTCGCGGACGAGGAACAGCGGCCGTCCCTTCACTTCGATGAAGATGCGGGCGACATATTCACCGACCACGCCGAGACCGGTGAGCACGAGGCCGTTGAAGAACAGGATGAAGCTCGCAAGCGATGCATAACCGGGAACGTCGACGCCGAGAAGCAGGACGCGGCCGATGAGATAGGCGCCATAGAGGAACCCCGCCAAGGCGCAGGCGAGGCCGATATAGCTCCAGAGTTTCAGGGGAACCGACGAAAAGGAGACGATGCCTTCGAGGCCGAGACGCCAGAGCGCCAGCGGCTTCCATTTCGAACTGCCGGCGGCGCGGGCGGGCCTGACATAATCGATCGTGGCCTGACGATAGCCGAGCCAGGCGAACAGGCCCTTCATGAAACGGGCGCGTTCGGGCAGTGCGCCGAGCGCGTCGACCACGCGGCGGTCCATCAGCCTGAAATCGCCGGCGTCGGCGGGGATGTCGATGTCGCTCAGCCGGCCGATGGTTTTGTAGAACAGGCTCGACGTCCAGCGCTTGAGCATTGCGTCGGAGCTGCGGTCGGCGCGGCGGGCGAGGACGACGTCGAAGCCGTCGCGCCATTTGTCGACCATGACCGGGATCAGGCCCGGCGGGTCCTGCAAGTCGACATCCATCGGGATGACGGCGCGGCCCGAACAGAAGGCGAGGGCGGCCGTGAGCGCCGCCTCCTTGCCGAAATTGCGCGAGAGGTCGACGACCTTGATGCGGGGATCACGAGCGCGGGCGAGGGTGAGAATGTCCAGCGTCGCATCGCGGCTGCCGTCATTGACGAAGACGATTTCGTAATCGGCGGTGACGCTTTCGAGGATGGGGGTCACGGTCTGGAGGAAGAGGGCCAGCATGTCCTCTTCATTATAGACCGGCACGGCGATGCTGAGTTCGACCGTCATAGTCCCTCCGATGTCGCGGGCGATGAGACGGTTGTATCCCCGAGGCCCTAAGCTTCGGTAAATCAGCCTTGCCGATCGCGACTGGCGGAGCGGATGGCGGTCGAACTCAGCCGGGAGCGCGGGCCGTGGATGAAGGTCCAGGCGGGGGCGGGGAGGTTGCCGAGTGTGCCCGCATCATGCTCGTCGACCCTCGCATAGTCGAAGGTCTTGGCCATGACGGAGGAGAGGAAGGCGAGCGTCGCGCCGGGTCTGTCGATGACGGCGATGGGGAAGGTCATGGCGATCTTGCGCCAGTTCTGCCAGCGGTGGAAATCGCGCAGATTGTCGGCGCCCATGATCCAGACGAAGCGGACGGCGGGATTGCGCGCCTTCACCCGCGCCAGCACCTCGGCGGTGTAGCTCGAATTCAGGCTCGTCTCGAAGGCGGTGACGCGGATGCGGGGATCATGCACCATGGCTTCGGAGAGGTCGAGGCGTTCGGCGAGCGGCGCGAGGACCCGGCGGGATTTGAGCGGATTGCCGGGGGTGACCATCCACCAGAGCTGGTCGAGGCCGAGTCGGCGGAGCGCGATGTCGGCCACGAGCTGGTGTCCCTGATGCGGCGGATTGAAGGATCCGCCGAACAGGCCCACCAGCATGCCGGGCTCGACATGCGGCATGATCAGATGACGTCGTCCGATCTCTTCCGCATCCACAGGCGTCAGGGCCTGATCTGGCCGCTGCCGCGGACGCGATATTTGAAGGAGGTCAATTGCTCGACGCCAACCGGTCCCCGCGCATGCATCTTGCCGGTGGCGATGCCGATTTCCGCGCCCATGCCGAATTCGCCGCCATCGGCGAATTGCGTCGAGGCGTTGTGCAGCAGGATCGCCGAATCGATCTCGTTGAAGAAACGCGCGACGGCGTCTGCGTCTTCCGAAATGATCGCTTCGGTGTGATGCGAGGAGTAGCGGTTGATATGGGCGATCGCGCCGCCGACGCCGTCGACGACGGCGACCGAAATGATCGCGTCGAGATATTCGGTCGACCAGTCCTCGTCGGTCGCCGGTTTGAAGGCCGGGAAGACCTTGAGCACGGTGGCCGAGGCGCGGATCTCGCAGCCGGCATGGGTGAGCGCTTCGAGGATCGGCATCAGATGGGTGCCGAGGGCGGCGCTGTCGACCAGAAGCGTTTCGGCCGAGCCGCAGACGCCGGTGCGGCGGAGCTTGGAATTGATGACCAGATTCTTGGCCATGTCCACATCCGACGTCGCGTCGACATAGATGTGGTTGACGCCTTCGAGATGGGCGAAGACCGGCACGCGGGCTTCCGACTGGACACGGGCGACCAGCGACTTGCCGCCGCGCGGCACGATCACGTCGATTGCGCCATTGAGGCCCGACAGCATTTCGCCGACGGCGGCGCGGTCGGCGACCGGCACATATTGGATCGCATGTTCGGGCAGGCCGGCGGATTTCAATCCGTCGACCAGGCAGGCATGGATCGCCGACGACGAGTGAATGGAGTCCGAGCCGCCGCGCAGGATCACGGCGTTGCCGGCCTTGAGGCACAGCGCGCCGGCGTCGGCGGTCACATTGGGACGGCTCTCGTAAATGACGCCGATGACGCCGAGCGGCGTGCGGACGCGCTCGATATGCAGGCCGTTGGGGCGGTCCCATTCGGCGATGACGTCGCCGACGGGGTCGGGCAGCGCGGCGATTTCGCGAATGCCCTGGGCGATGGCGTCGATGCGGGCGTCGTTGAGCAGCAGCCGATCGACAAAGGAGTCGGCCATGCCGTTGGCGCGGGCGGCGTCGAGATCGAGCGCATTGGCGGCGAGGATGTCGGCCTTCTGCGCGAGGATCGCATCGGCCATGGCGAGAAGGGCGGCGTTCTTGGCTGGCGTCGGGACGATCGACAATGGCTGGCTGGCGGCGCGGGCGCGGGCGCCGATCTCCAGCATCAGTGTCTTGATCTCGTCCTTGGCCATGTCAAGCATCGATCTCGTCCTTCGTCTTGCTCCGGGTTTGGCGGGCGGCCGTCATCACCATGTCGTCGCGATGGACCATGGCGGCGCGGCCGGAATAGCCGAGAATCTCGGCGATCTCGTTGGATTTCTTACCGGCGATCTGGCGGGCTTCCTGCGCGTCGTAGCCGGCAAGGCCGCGGGCGATCTCGCGGCCGTCAAGCGAGAGGATCGCGACCGTGTCGCCGCGCGAAAAATCGCCCTCGATGTCGCGGAGGCCGGCGGGCAACAGGCTCTTGCCGCTGTGCAGCGCGCGCTCGGCGCCGTCATCGATCATCAGGCGGCCGGCGGGCAGCAATTGCCCGGCGATCCAGGTCTTGCGGGCGGTGACCGGCTCGGGCGAGGGGGCAAACCAGCTGTGGCGCACGCCCTTGGCGATCGAGGCCAGCGGATTATAGACCTTGCCCGAAGCGATGATCATCGCGCAGCCTGCCGATGTGGCGATCTTGCCGGCGTCGATCTTGGTGCGCATGCCGCCCCGCGACAGTTCGGAAGCCGCCCCGCCCGCCATGGCTTCGATCTCCGGCGTAATAGCGGGGATGACGTCGAGGAAACGCGCCTCGGGATCGAGATGCGGCGGGGCGGTGTAAAGGCCGTCGATGTCGGAGAGCAGCACCAGCATGTCGGCGCCGACCATGGTGGCGACGCGGGCGGCGAGCCGGTCATTGTCGCCATAGCGGATTTCGCTGGTCGCGACGGTGTCGTTTTCGTTGATGACCGGAATGGCCTTCAGCTTCATCAGCTGGGAAATCGTGGCGCGGGCGTTGAGATAGCGGCGGCGCTCCTCGGTGTCGCCCAGCGTCAGCAGGATCTGGCCGGCGACGATGTCGTGACGCGACAGGCTTTCCGACCAGGCGCGGGCGAGCGAGATCTGGCCGACGGCGGCGGCGGCCTGGCTTTCCTCGAGCTTCAGCGCGCCCGAAGGCAGATCGAGCACCGTGCGGCCCATGGCGATGGCGCCGGAGGACACGACCAGCACCTCCACGCCCTTGGCGGCGAGTTGGGCGATGTCGTCGCACATCGCCTCGAGCCAGGCCTTCTTCAGACCCGTCTTGCGGTCCACCAGCAGCGCAGAGCCGATCTTGATGACGATGCGGCGGCAGTTTTCGAGCCCGAGTCGCTCATTCGTCGTCATAGTCGTCAAAGTCCTCGTCGTCTTCATCGGCCATCGGCGCCATCTTTTCCTTGCGCTTCCAGTCGATCGCGCTTTCGGCCTTGGGCAGGTCGGGGTCCTCGGCCTTGCTGGTCTCGATGATCCGGGCCAGTTCGCGCAGCACTTCCGGCATGCCCTTGCCGCTGACGGCGGAGATGGCGAAGGGCGTCTGGCCGCAGGCGCGCTTCAGCGACGCCTTCTTCTTTTTCAGCTCTTCGGCGTCGACCGTGTCGATTTGCGACAGCGCTACGATCTCGTGCTTTTCGCCGAGGCCTGCGCCATAGGCGTCGAGTTCGGCCTTGACGGTCTTGTAGGCCTTGCCGGCATTCTCTTCCTGGGCGGAGACGAGATGCAGCAGCACGCGGGTGCGCTCGACATGGCCGAGGAAGCGGTCGCCGAGGCCTATGCCCTCATGCGCGCCTTCGATCAGGCCGGGAATGTCGGCCAGCACATATTCCTTGCCGTCCACCGTGGCGACGCCGAGATTGGGATGCAGCGTGGTGAAGGGGTAGTTGGCGATCTTCGGGCGGGCGCGGGTGCAGGTCGCCAAGAAGGTCGATTTCCCGGCATTGGGAAGGCCGACGAGACCGGCGTCGGCGATCAGCTTCAGGCGCAGCCAGAGCGTCTTTTCCTCGCCGGCTTGGCCGGGATTGGCCCAGTCGGGCGCCTGATTGGTGGAGCTCTTGAAGTAGGCGTTGCCGAAACCGCCATTGCCGCCCTTGGCGAGTCGGTATTTCTGGCCGACTTCGGTCAGGTCGCAGATCAGCGTTTCGCCGTCCTCTTCAAAGACCTGCGTGCCCGCCGGCACCTTGAGCGTGACGCTCGACCCTTTGGCGCCATGGCGATTGCGGCCCATGCCGTGCACGCCGGTCTCGGCCTTGAAATGCTGCTGGTAGCGATAGTCGATCAGCGTGTTGAGGCCGTTGACGGTCTCGATCCAGATATCGCCGCCGCGACCGCCGTCGCCGCCGTCGGGTCCGCCGAATTCGATGAATTTCTCGCGCCGAAAGGAAACGGAGCCGCCGCCGCCGTCACCGGCTCGGACATAGATTTTGCACTGGTCGAGAAACTTCATCTTTTCGCCGTTCTTCTTGTCTTGGGCTTGCTCTCTGGCCGCCGCGCGTGTTCGATATAGCGGCTAAGCCGGAAAGGTCAAAGAATATCATGAAAGTCGTCAGCTTTAACATCCAATATGGTTTCGGTCTCGACGGCGTCTGCGACCTCGACCGCATCGCCGAGGTCGTGCGGGACGCCGACATCATCGGCTTCCAGGAAGTGACCCGCAATCTACCGAAAAACGCCTTTCTCGACATGCCGGCGCGGCTCATGGAACTGCTTCCCGACTTTCACCTGGCCTTCGGTCCCGGCGCCGACGTCGATTATCGTCCCGCCGGCGCCGCCGGGGCGCCGAGCGGACGGCTGCAATTCGGCAATATGGTGCTGTCGCGCTACCCGATCCTGTCGCTGCGCAACCTGCTTCTGCCGCGCAGCCGCACCTATGGCGAACTCAACCTGCAGCGCGCAGCCCTTGAGGCCCTGATCGACGCGCCCGAAGGGCCGATACGCGTCTATTCCACCCATCTCGATCATCGCGATCCCGACGAGCGCATCCGCCAGATTGCTTATCTCAAAGACCGCGCCGTGCTTCACGGCGTCGAAGGGGGCGGGGTGACGGGCGGCGGCGAATTCGGCTTCCCGGATCTGCCGCATACCGACGATTACCTGATCCTCGGCGATTTCAACATGATGCCGGAAACGCCTGACTATATCGCCATGGCGGGCCGGATCGATCCCTATTACGGCCGCACGCCGCGGGCGACGACGCCGGTGGATTCGCTTGCCTTTCTCGGCGCGCGCCAGCCGGACGATTATTCCTGGGAAGAGCCCGGCAAGCCCGAGGTGCGGCAATATCTCGACTATATCTTCGCGAGCGCCACGCTGACGCCGCGGCTCAAGCGCGGCTGGACCGACATGGCCTGCATCGCCTCCGACCACAAGCCGGTCTGGCTGGAGATGGACTGAACCGCGCGCATGAACTTGGAAAGGCCCGGAAGACAACGTCCTCCGGGCCCAGTCTTTTCAATGCGGCATGTAGCCGCCGAAGGTGACCTCGGTCAGGATGGTCCGGACCATCGCTGAGCGTCCTTCCGAATAGAGCTCGGAAACGCCGGTGACGTCGAAGCCCAGCTTTCCCTGAATTCTCAGCGAGGCCGGGTTGTCGGCCATCGCCTGGGAATAAAGGGTTTCGCCCATATGGGTGGCGAAGAAGCGCGCGAGTACCGCGTTGACCGCTTCCGTCATCAAGCCGCGGCCCCAATGCTCCTCGGCCAGCCAATAGCCGAGATGCCAGCCCCTGCGGCCCGACGTCTCGGTCCATTCGATCGAGACGACGCCGATCAGCCGGTCGTCGACATTGCCGTTGGCGGCTTTCGCGCCCGGCGACAGGATCGCGCCGATGCCGCCCTGGGTGATGGCGAAGCTCCAGCCGCCCTTCGGCCCCGCCGCCAGCCAGTCCTCGGCGTCCTCCAGGTGATAGGGCTGGGGAACGCGGGCCAGCATCTTGGTGACGCGGTAATTGTCGAGGCCCGCGCGGATGGCCGGCGCATCGGTCGCGTTGAGCGGACGAAGCGTCAGCCGCCCGGTGCGGATCAGCGGCTGGTCGCCGAGATCGGGGCAGGCGGGGTTGGTGCGGGGCGGCAGGGGACGGGTGCCGAGCAGGAGATCATGGACGAGCGCGTTCATCTCGCCCCTCCCCAATGCCGGAGCGAATCCCAGGTCTTGCGATCGAGACGGAACCATTCCACCGCGACCCGCCCGCCGAGAGCCAGGGACGAGGCCATGCCCGTGCCCTGGAACTGGAAGCCGCATTTCTGCAGCACCCGGCGGGATGCGGTGTTCATCACCCGGCAGCGGCCGTCGATATAGTCGGCGCCGAAGGTGTGGAAGCCGTGGTCGATCAGGGTCTGCGCGGCTTCCGTCGCCAGACCCCGGTTCCAATAGGGCTCGCCGAGCCAGTAACCGATCTCGAGACCTCGGCCGCCGTCCGTCTCCTCGAGCGCGCAGCCGCCGAGAAAGGCGCGGTTGTCGGTTCGGGTGACGGCGTACACGCATTTGCCCATCGCGCCGGAGGCAACACGGGCGATGAAGTTCGCGGCGTCGGCCACCGTATAGGGATGCGGCATGCGGGAGAGTTTGGAGGCGACGTTGATGTTGTTGGCGAGATGGGCAATTGCGTGGGCGTCCGCCGTTTCGGGCGCGCGGAGCGTCAGACGCTCGCTTTGCAATTGCGGACTTAACAACAACTCCTGCGGCATCGGCCGCGCGTCGCTGGGAAAACCACTTTGGCTTTCCTTCAAGATTGGGCTTTGCATGACAACCTCCTTGGTCAAATGCGAAAAGGGAAGATGGATTTCCCCATCTTCCCTTTTGAACCCTGGAGGTTTTGCAACCTGAAGCGTCAGCCGGGCCGATGAGGCGCCGGCTGTTTAGAGAGCTCCGGCTTACTCTGCTGCGGCCGCGGTTTTCGGCATGACGGATACGTAAACGCGGCCATTGGCCTTCGTACGGTAGTCCACATTGCCTTCCACGAGCGCGAAAATGGTGTGATCCTTGCCGAGGCCGACATTGGCGCCCGGATGCCACTGCGTACCGCGCTGACGCACGATAATGTTGCCGGCAATGACGTTTTCGCCGCCGAACTTTTTCACGCCGAGGCGCTTGGAATTGGAATCGCGGCCGTTACGCGAGGAGCCGCCAGCTTTTTTGTGTGCCATGTTAGTTCTCCTTGGTCCTCTTTAACCCGATCAAGCCGCGATCGCGACGATGCGCACCTTGGTGAAGGCCTGGCGATGGCCCTTCTTGCGCTTGGAATTCTGGCGGCGGCGCTTCACGAAAGCGATGGTCTTGCGCGAACGGCCCTGCTCGACGATTTCCGCGGTCACCACGGCGCCGGCCACGAAGGGCGCGCCGATCTTGGCGCCGGCGCCTTCGCCGACGACGAGGACTTCGGTGAATTCGATCTGAGCGCCGGCTTCGCCTTCGAGCTTTTCGACGGCGATGACGTCGTTGGCGGAAACCTGGTACTGCTTACCGCCGGTCTTGATGACTGCGAACATTATTTTTCCTTTCATGTTCTTTGTACGCGCATCGGGAAAAGTTCTCGCGAACGCCGCCCGTGCGGTCTTTTTGTCAGTCGGTTGCGTGTGGCGGAGAACCGCCTGTGACGGCCCGCCTCTCGGCAAAGCCCATTTCAGGCCGAGGATAGAGCTATCCGCAGCATTCGTGACTTGCGTGTACGCGAGGCCCCCTTATGTGTCAAGGCAAGGCGCGGGGACAAAAGCGAAAAAGGCCGAATTTCTCTCTTGCGCGCGCCAATCTTCCTCGCTATATCCGCGCCACGCTTCGCCCCTGAGCCCTCGACCAGCTCTCCACCCGGGCGAAAGCGGACTGCGGAGAGGTGGTAGAGTGGTCGATTGCACCGCACTCGAAATCTGCCCTGGATCGGTCGCGGTCGTGATCTTCAATATTTGATTTCTCACACATAATCGTTCATTCTCAAGCGCTTTTTGCGGAGCTTCCTGATCATGGGATGCTTTCGACAGAAAAACGCCACAGTAGCGGCACGATACCGCTGACCTCTCAGTGCCCAGTTGCAATGAGTTCGAATAGGCTCCGTCGTCGTTCTCCAATGTTGGCAGACCGTTGGTCAGCGCATAAAGGCCTTCAGTCTTCCGGCTTAGCGAGTCCAAAGATATGTCGATCGGTGGTCTCTCCTATATCGGGAATGATGGTTACGGCTCGGTAAAGACAGCCAAACTGGCCGGGACGGGCCAGCCCCCGGGCGTTGCCGTGAATAATAGGACGAGGGCCACAGTGGCGAGCCTTGAAAGCTCGCCACTAGCCTCGTCACTTCTCTCGGTTCTTCTTCCTTCTCCACGGCGCGTCCTTCTGCCAGTCGCCGGCCATGATGCAGCCATAGGGGATGACCTCGTCGACGATTTCGGCAAGGCCGTAATGGTCGATCTGGGCTCGGACATTGGCGGCGTTCTTGTAGGCGCTCGGCAATTCCGACACGTCGGGCGCATTGGAGAAGAACCTGACATCCAGCCCCGCGGTTTCCTTGGCCAGGATCGCGGCGATGTTGTTCGGGCTCAAGCCGCGACTGTCGGCGCCATATTCGGCCCCGAGGCGACGGATATGGCCGGTGCGTGAGAAGTTTCGGCCCGCGCCATGCGGCGAAAATCCGAGTCCGTTGACTGCGTTTGACCCGCGCGCGATCAGGATCGGCTCCCCCATATTGAGCGGAATGAGCGTCAGATCGGTTGCATCCTCCGCCCAGCCGTCGAAGGCCGGTGTTGCGCCCTTGCCGTGATAGAACAGGCCGTCCGACTTCCGGAACACGAAGTTATGCTCGTTCCAGAACCTGTCCGCGATCTTGGCCGACAGTTTCTCCGCCGCCATATTATGGATGGCCAGATGGTTCTCCTTGGTCCATTGACGGATCGTCTGAAGAGCTGCCCAGTAGAATTCGCCGTCCTCGCTGTCGGCCGGGATCCAGGCATTGTCCTTCAACGTTTCAGGCGAAAGCTCCGTGCGATAGCGATTGGCGACCCGCATACCGTTGTCGTAGAGCCGCGCGCCCGGTGCTCGGGAGCCGTGATGGGTCACCAGCGCCGTCTCCCCTGTGGACTTCATCTGGCCAACATAAGCAAAGTGGTTGCCATCGCCCTGTGTGGCGAAATGCTCAATACCCGCGCTGACGACGTCTTTCAGGAACGGATTGTTCTGAAAGGCTGTCAGCGTCTGTTCGGACGGCTTGATCTGCGCGCCGCGCGGACGCCCGCCCGGGCCGAAATGCGTCACCGCATGAACCGCGTCGAGCAGGTCTTTCGGAGCAATGCCCGGAAAGATGGAGATCGCCATGGAGCAGCAGATATCGGCCGAATGCATGCCCGGATGGATATGCTCGGAGGCCACCACGCCGCCGACCGGGATCGAGCCGACCGGACCCGCAGGACAAGCGTCCGGCATGATGGCGGCAGCGCGGATGCCCGGCGTGCGCACGAGTGCGCGCATGGTGGCGTTGACCTTTTCGATATTGTCGCGCTCGAACTCGTCCTCGGCGCGAATGTTCATGTGGATTTCGACGTGGTTTTCCGACCGCAGCGGCAGCGTCGGGGCCGGCGCGAAGCGTCGGGCGGCGTCAAGCGCATCCGCCATCGAACCACCCTGCGCCAAGACCGTGTTGGCCGCCTCGAGCGCGGGTCGAAACCACTTGCCCTGGCTCATGCCGGCGTTGATCAAATCCTGTCCGCTTACTATCTCAATCATCTTCTTTTCTGCTTTTGCAGTCCTTATCAAAATGTTTTGCGTCATCCGGCCCCGGCGACGACTGTTGGCAAGACGTTTTCTGAGCTACGAGGTTCGTGACCGGACCCGGGATGCTTTGAACATCCGACCTCTCCCTTCGAAACTGAAGAGAGCGCTCTTTCCGTGTAGTCCTGCCGGCATTCGCCGGGGGTATTCAAGGCCCCGACGACGAGGCGGGACAAGACTCGACCTACGCCACATGCTCGCCGAAGCGACCATGGGATGATTTGAACATCCGGCCTCCTTGCCCGTTCGTTCGGGCAAGGCGCGCTACCTGTAGTCCTGTCGGCATTCGCCGAGGCGTATCCTAGCAGCGGCGACGAGAATGGACGAAACCGGATGGTCCCGCTCGTGCCAGAAAGCGTATGCCCAGGAGGAGTCGAACCTGCCAGACCATCCGAGTGTTGGAGGCTGTAGTTCCGCCTAGCATTCGCCGCTGCAATTCAGTCCATGGCGACGAGGTGTTCGAGAAACGTCATTGCTCTACCCGCTGAGCTACAGGGAAAACCCTGGCGGGATTCGAACCCGCGACCCATGTAGTTCCGCTTCGCATTCGCCATGCATCATCTTGCCGTGACGACAAGGTTTGGAGAAACGTTCCTGCTCTGTCCGCTGAGCTACGGGTCCATGATGCGCACGCAGGGTTGGTGTGGCGGCTGCGCGCAAACAAGTATGGAGGACCCGGCGGGATTCGAACCCGCGACCTGGAGGGTGATAGCCTGTAGTTTCTTCCGGCATTCGTCACGGCGCTCCACGCCGGTCACGACCCGGCGGGGAGCGTTCTCTCAGAGGACCGTGTCCTCGATCGTCTTCACCCAGCTTTCAGCACCCGACTTTCCGGATGCGAACGTGCTGATGGCGCTGAAGACGGCGTCGGAGAAGCCGCCGATATTCAACACCTCGGCTGGCGTTGCGGCCTGCGACGTCGCATAGGGCTGGATATCCAGGCAGACCAGCTTTGCAGCCGGGTTCCGCGCTTTGATCCGTGCCCATTCCACCATCATCCCCGAGGCCTGGCCGTTGGGACGCGCATCCATCCAGGACTGGTTGTCCGAGATGAACACCACGAGATCGACCTTTGCCTTCTCGTCCGCCAGCTTTTTCAGCGGCGCGGAGCAGTTGGTTCCGCCGCCGCCGATCGCCGCCAGCTTGTCGGCTTTGGTCGTCACCGAATCCCGTCGGTTGAGATCCACGTTCACCACGTGGTTCTCAAAAGGCAGCACGCGAGCCTTCGGGTTGCGCTCCAGGAGCGCCGCCGTCATCAGGCCGGCCACATCGATGCAGCGCACGGTCGACGTCGCCCCCTTCCGGAACCCCGTTGCCGGCGAGCTCATCGACCCCGACACGTCGGGGCAGAGGACGACATGGCCCGGAACGGCCGGCACATTGCCGATCGCCGTCTGCATGGCGTCCTGAAGCGCGTCCCGCACCATAGCCGGAACTTTGGGGTCGACCATCTTCCATGCCATCATCAACTGATAGGGGAAGACTTTCGCCCTGCGGACCTGTTCCGGATCGGCGAGTCGCGCCGCCAGTTCCTCGGCAAACCCCTCCACCGCAAACACGCCGTTGCGCGCGAGTGTGTTGAGGTTCTGCCGCAGCATCTGCCAGCCGCCCTTGCGGGCGATCTCGACCCAATGCTCCCGCTTGAGCGGCAGCGAGGTCAGCATCTGGAACGGCACATCCGGAACCGGGTTCGTCTGGTCGCGCCGGAAGGCTTCCAGCGCTTTGACGAGGTCGGGCAGCGCCGCATGATCATGCGGCTTGCCGATCGCCCAGGCGTAGAGCGCACGGCGTTCTTCGCTTGCGGGCTTCGGATGGACCATCTTGATCACATCGCCGAGCGACGGATCGTTGCCGACCATGGCGCGCAGGATCTGCTCCGTGCTGGCGCGTTCGAGCCAGGCCTGGACCATCTTCTTGGGCCGCGTCCCAAGCGATTTCCGCCCCGTGGCGCCTGAGCGCATGACCTGGACAAAACCGCGCAGCATCTTGCCGCTTTTCACCACGCGCGGAAAAGCGCGGGCGAAGGCGTCACTCTCAAGGCCCGACAGGATCGCCAGCAGCGCCACCGGCATATCCTTCATGTGGCCCTTCTCGGCCGCATGGATCGCCACCTTGCCCAGAAATCCCGGCTCCACCTCAAGCGCGAGCTTCCGCACCGCGTCAAGCTGGTCTGCGCCATCGGCGTAAAAGGTGTTGTTGAAGGTTCCGGTCACAGCATACTGCGCCAGCGCCTCACGCGCTGTCAGCGCATAGGCCGCAGCCCCTTCGTGATTTTTTGTGTCCGTGCCCGGAAGCAGCTTGCCGAGGTAGGATTTGAAGATCGCCTTGTTTGCCATGACGGAACCTCTCAGGTTGTTCATGCCAGATCCTCTGCAGGCAGCGTGCCAAACTGAAAGTCGCCGCCCGTCGCATCGAAGGAAAAACATCAAGTTCTTGATTTTTCGATTTAAATATTTTGTCCGACGTTGACGTCATCTGGCTTGTGCACAGCGTGATCACCAAATATCTTATTAGATGGAATATGAGTTTATAGTATAGGATAAACAATGAAGCGCCGGGTCGCTATCAGCATTCTGGGAACCACGCTCGACATGGGCAAGCGCGAGGATCGCTGGAGCCGCTGGCGACCCAATGTCGCCCTGTGCCAGCAGTCGGGTCTGTTCATCGATCGGCTGGAGCTCATTCACGATGACCACGCCCAGTCCCTGTGCACGCGGATCGTTGACGATATCGAGATCGTCTCGCCGGCAACCGAGGTGCGCCCGACCGTCCTGAACTTCCGCGATCCTTGGGACTTTTCAGAGGTCTATACGAAGCTCCGCGATTTCGCCCGCGCCTATGCCTTCGATCCCGACAGCGAGGACTATATCGTCAATATCACCACCGGCACCCATGTCGCCCAGATCTGCTGGTTTCTGCTGACGGAAGCGCGCATCATCCCGGCGCGCCTTTTGCAGCTGTCGCCGCCGCGCGAGCGGAGCAAGTTCGACAATCTCGCGGGAACGCATACGGTCATCGACCTCGATCTGTCGCGCTATGACGAAATCGCCAAGCGCTTCGCAGCGGAGCAGACCGAGGCTGCGTCCTTCCTCAAATCTGGGATCTCGACTCGCAACGCCGCCTTCAACCGAATGATCGATGAGATCGAACGGGTCGTTGTTCGCTCGACGGCGCCGGTGCTGCTGACAGGGCCGACCGGCGCGGGCAAATCGCAACTGGCGCGGCGGATCTATGAACTCAAGAAGAGCCAGCACAAGATCAGCGGCCCGTTTGTGGAGGTCAACTGTGCGACGCTTCGCGGCGACCAGGCCATGTCGGCGCTGTTCGGGCATGTGAAGGGCGCTTTCACCGGGGCTGCGACCGAGCGCGCGGGGCTGCTCAAATCCGCCGACAAGGGTGTGTTGTTTCTCGACGAGATCGGTGAACTCGGGCTCGACGAGCAGGCGATGTGCCTGCGCGCCATTGAGGAAAAACGTTTCCTGCCCGTCGGCGCCGACAAGGAGGCGTCGGCCGATTTCCAGCTGCTCGCCGGCACCAATCGCGATCTCGGCGACGATGTGCGCAAGGGCAAGTTTCGCGAGGATCTCTACGCCCGCCTCAATCTCTGGACCTTCCAGCTGCCCGCGCTGCGCGACCGCAAGGAGGATATCGAACCCAATCTTGACTTCGAACTTCGCCGCTACCTCGACAGGGAGGGCCAGAACGTCACCTTCAACAAGGAGGCGCGCGAGCGTTATCTCGCCTTCGCAACGGGACCGGACGCTGCCTGGACCGCCAATTTTCGCGACCTCTCCGCCTCCGTCACTCGCATGGCGACGCTTGCGCCGCAGGGCCGCATCACCGCAGAGGCCGTGGATGACGAAATCCGCCGGCTGAGGATGCTGTGGCGGGTGGCGGGCGACGGCTGGGACGCTATCCTCGAAGAGGCGCTCGGAGAGGAGGCCGCCTCCCGCCTCGACCGCTTCGATGCCGTCCAACTCGCCGATGTCCTTCGCGTCTGCCGGCAGCACGCATCCGCCAGTTCAGCCGGCCGTGCTCTTTTTGCGCAGTCTCGGATGGAGAAGCACAGCAGCAACGATGCTGATCGGCTGGTGAAATATCTCGGACGGTTCGGGCTAAGATTCCAGGACATGCTGCCGAGCGCATAATCATTGGAACGCATGGCCTGCTTCATCGCACGACAAGTGCGGTGAAGATCTGTGAGAGCACCAACGATCACACCTTGGAAAAATGCTGGAAATACAGCGATCCGTCGATCAGACGGAACTGCTGCAGCGCTTTCCGGGAGGCGCAGGGTTACCAAGCGGCACACTCGGGCCACAACCCGTCGCCGGTTTCGTGCCGCGCATGACTGACCCCTGCATGGACGGCGCGGGCGCCGGCGGATTTAGGGTTGGGCGACAATGTCGCCTACGGGAAGATGGTCGTGCTCAGCGCTGACAGTTCGGGTGGTGTTCGAGATGCCCAGCTTCGAAAGAACTGCTTGTCCGCCAGTGGTGCCCGGGGAGAGGTGTGCCCCTCGCTCTTGCCCGTCCTTGTAAACAATCAAGTTCGGCTGCGGCTCGTTAGATCGTGGCAGCTGCCAGGCCTTTGCCTGCCTTGTCACGATGACGATTTTGTCGGAGTCGTGAATAGCCTTCCGCACGAACTCGCGCGCCTGGTCGCAAGAAGGTATTGCTGTCAACGCGCGGTGCATCGCAAATGTGGCGGAATGGTATGGAAAAAGTTCGACGGCGGCGATCCGGCACGCCAACTTGGCTGTTGCGTCATCGAAGCTGCATTCATAGAACTCCGATATAGCTGAGATGATGCCCTTCAGCTTCTTCGCCCACCATCGGTGTCCGCCTGTCCAGCACCATTGAGGATCCAGGAAGAGGAACGGATATCTCTCATCGCCCTGAAAATCCTGACGCAGAGAGCGTGAGACAGCCGCCCGGAATTCACGCATGCGCAGCTCAGCGTGAAAGTCGCCGGCCTCAAGGCCAGGGTTGAGAAGGCAAATGATTATGTCTGCGCGCTTCAGGTCTCCAAGATAAGGGATGGGAAGAAGACCAAATTGAACGCGAGATCCTCGCGCCTCCTCGATCCAGTCCTTTGGGTCCGCTGGCGCGTTCAGCCTTACACTATCTGCTACCTTAGGCGCTAACATCCAATCGCGATCACGAGGATGGACAAAGGGTTCTGCTTCGCACGGCATTTCGTTCCAGAATTGTGTGAGCTGATCGCCGGTGGTCTGGTGGTTTTTTCTCATCAGCTTTCTCCTCGGCATCGCCCAGGTGAGATGTCGGGAGGCGATGCGGAACTAAGTCGCACGCGGCAGATCCTGGCAAGCGCAAGACGTGGTGCGAAAAATGTCCGCTGATTGGAGACCATACGAGGTGACGATCTGCAAGCTCATATGTCGCTCGCCGCCCACGCTGGTGGTGGCTCAGGCAGCGAAAATGGTATCCGCTGCTGAAAGAATGCCCGCATTGCGAGAGTGCTAAAGCTTGGCGACTAGATCGTCGGCAGACAAATGCGTGTAGCGTTTGAGCATACGCAACTCTTTGTGACCTGAAATTGTCGAGACTTCCATGACGTTCAGGCCTTTCTCGAACAGCCGGCTAATTCCTTCATGGCGCAAGTCGTGGAAATGTAGACCGTCTACGCGAGCGCGTGCGAGTATCCGTCTCCAGGCCTGATTGAACGTTCCGGTTTTCATCGGAAAGACTTGGTCTGTTTGTTCATCGCATCGTGCGCGCCATGTGCAGAGTTCGTCATGAGCGCGTTGAGACAGAGGAACTTCACGCGAAGTTCCATTCTTCGTAAGTGCAAGCGAGATGACGCGGCGATTGTGCGAAACATCGCTCCATTTCATGCCGAGAAGCTCGCCACGACGCATCCCTGTCTCGATCGCAACGATGACCAGGTGCTTGAGAAAGAGAATCTTGCCTTCATCACAGGCATCGAGAAGACGCTGTTCTTCTTCCGTAGACAGTCTACGGCTGCGCTCATTCCTGACAACCGGACGACGGATCAACTTCACGACGTTTTTATTGAGGGGCAGTCCCCAATCACGGACCGCTACCTCAATGATATGGCTCAGAATTGCCAGATCTCTCACGACGGTAGACGCGGCTACGGACTTCAGACGTTCATCGCGAAATGATGCGATATCCTGTTGGCTCAGACCGATCATTGTCCGATATGCAAGCTCATGCCGCCTGAGAACCGTGATGCGCTGGCTCTCCTGGGTAGAGCTTCGCTTCAACGGCGTCACCTCGCGCTGGTAGCGCTCCATGAGTGCGCCAAATGTCGTGGACTCAAGGATCCTGGTGTCCGGTGCAGCGCCGAATTTATCCACCTGTGCTTCGAGCTCGCGCGCCCAACGTTCTGCTTCCTGCCGTGTATCGAAGCTCTTGCACCGGGGCTTCGTGCCGCGCCTGCGCACTTGTGCTTGCCACCGCCCTCGTAGTTTTCGGATTGATGCCATCTGACCCGCCCTGTTCAGATGAAGCGTAGGATGCCGGTGAGGGGAAGCCAAGGAGGCGGCTGGGATTGGAAGTCCTAGAGAAA
Organism: Rhizobium sp. TRM95796; assembly: GCF_025779995.1. Classification (NCBI taxonomy): domain Bacteria; kingdom Pseudomonadati; phylum Pseudomonadota; class Alphaproteobacteria; order Hyphomicrobiales; family Rhizobiaceae; genus Rhizobium; species Rhizobium sp. TRM95796. The sequence goes on from NZ_JAOXHE010000004.1 coordinate 543,103, forward strand.
ATCGTCTTGCTCTAAAGGGATGCGTTTGGCGCCGGCATGCATCCGCGAAAATGACTACCCGTCAGAGCGGGAGACGACAACCAGGGCGTCGGTTTGGTTGACATCGTGTCAACCAAAATCGTTTAATGATCATGCGCGGGATGGGTATTTGTTTACATCAAGTTTACATTAAGTTGACATTTCACGAGCCATCGAAAAAAATCCAGGCAATGTAAACTTCAGAGCGTTGATGGTTTGGCGGCGGTGCCGGCATCTCTGCGGCGCAGGTCAAACTCGTTCGGGCTTCTTTTATCATTTAACAGGGATTAGCTGCCTCGGGCGCTACGAGATGGCTCTCATTGCGAGTCGGACCTTGTGATGAGGCTTGGAATTCGTGCGTGGATAGATACATCTCCGAAAGTGGCAACGATCGTTCGTTGGAACAAGCCTTGTGCATTCGGTTCTGCTGGCCGGCTTACGGTCCAGCTCTCAGGCCTGACCGATTATGCTCTCCTTTCAAAAGACGAAATGTATGCTCATCGCAACGATGACCGAGCCTCAGCTGTTTTCTCAACTCAAACCTGAATAACGCTACCTACGTCAACCAGTATTGGCGGGGCCGTGACAACGACGGCCTGCTGGGCGGGACTTGCTGTTCCGCCGATGAAAACTGCTACTCTCGGCAAGATCAGTAGACATGTCTATGTCCGCTAAAAAACTTCGTAACACAATCAACGCGATATCAGAATTCCGCGGCATCCTGCGAAACGCCTCCGAAATCGCTCTATAGAGTGGGAGCTGGGCTGTTCCAGCGATCATCGGATGGAGCATCTATGGACGAACTTTCATTGAAGAGGATTAAGGCGAGGGTTGCTTCTAGTGTGAAGGCTAATCTTAGCTTCTCATTGTGCGAATTGGCCGATGAGCGCGAGCTGATGAGAACGAAGTGGTTCGGATACCGGTTCATGTCGCCGGAAGCCGCGACAGCGACTTTTGCCAGGCTTTATGTTAAACATCTTCAATACTCGGTTCAGAAGACAAGGGACCGAAACATGAAGGTGAAGGACATTAACTGGTTGAGCTTCAACCAGGGCGGCGAGGCGTTCGTCGTCTGCTGGCGCGCCCGCAAGCGCGCAGATCTGTTTTGCATTCCATACGAAGCCTATCTGACGTTTGCGTTCGATTTCGCCTCCCGGAGGAAGAGGAGATTTGCGCCACAGATCAACCAACTCCATGGCGGTGAAAAATCGCGCGAGGCTTGGCTGGTGCTGTTCGATGAGTTTCTCCGTGAGCAGACCTGGCCGGCGTTGTGCCGACTTGAAATGCCGCAGTATCATGCCGAACATTTCATCGGGCTGCAGCCGCAGTGCGACTATCGCGATTTTGTCCTTGGGGTGTCATCGGACTCTGCTCTGGTCACGGATCATTGGAAGCGCGTTATTGAACGCTTCTCCTATGTCCGGAATGAAATCCCGGTGGAAGTCTTTGGGCGGAGTTTGGACGCCGAGCTGCTGCAGGAATGTGTTGAGGGCCTCGAATATGAAGTTGCTCAAAAAAGGCTGACGCGGGCTCCTGCACCAGCAATGAACAAGGATGAGCGCTGGCCAAGCTGCTTCGGTTTGCCAGGGTGCCAAGATGCCTCTTCTATCTGCGGAACATGTCCGCTGAGCGCGAACTGCGAGAAGGTTGCTGGTTTGGTCCGGGCTAAGGTTGTGAAGAAAACTGGCTATCCGGATCCAATGCGGGAGATGAAGCTCGCACGCCAGAATGCGCGGCAGGCAAAAAGCCGGGCCGGACGTAAGGATGGACGCGCCGGAACGCTTGTTCCTGAATCGGAAACTCATGCCTCCTCGCCGGAGTGATGATCTGTGGATGTCACAAGCCCCTAATCTATATACGTTCTTTTCTAAAGAAATAGGTAGATAGATCGGGGCGTGTGACACCTATCCTTATCTCCGGAATGCCCTTTGCTCCCGGATATGTGATGGAGCGTGTCGTGAAACAGCTCCGGCTTAGAGCTTTGCCTTCGCGTCGGATATGCTGCGATGCAGCTAGAGGTGGTTCGGTTTGTCTGAACAGCTTGGTGCCGATTGTTAAGTGGTTTCCGGCGCTGTTTATGCCGCGAGGGGA
>NZ_JAOXHE010000005.1:0-542625 GCF_025779995.1 Rhizobium sp. TRM95796
CCTCATTCCATTATGCCGCCCCCGGGGAGACTGTCTGACATGCGTATTCTGGTCACCGGCGGCGCCGGTTTCATTGGGTCGGCCCTTGTTCGCCATCTCGTGCGCGACGTCGGCGCCGAAGTGCTCAATGTCGATAAGCTCACCTATGCCGGCAATGAAGCCTCGCTGAAGGTCATCGAAAACGCGCCCAACTATCACTTCCTGAAGGCCGACATTTGCGACGGCCAGGCGATGAATGAGGCCTTTGCCTCCTTCAAGCCCGACCGCGTCATGCACTTGGCTGCCGAAAGCCATGTCGATCGCTCCATCACCGGTGCGGCGGAATTCGTGCAGACCAATGTGATGGGCACCTTCATGCTGTTGGAAGCCGCGCGCCGTTACTGGGGCGGGCTTGATGGCGATGAGAAGGACGCGTTCCGCTTCCTGCATGTCTCCACCGATGAAGTCTATGGTTCGCTGGGCGACGAGGGGCTTTTCCATGAGACCACGCCCTACGATCCGTCATCGCCCTATTCGGCATCGAAGGCCGCCAGCGACCATCTGGCTATCGCCTGGCATCGCACCTATGGCCTGCCGGTCGTGGTGTCGAACTGCTCGAACAATTATGGCCCCTATCATTTCCCTGAAAAGCTGATCCCGCTGATCATTCTCAACGCGCTCGATGGCAAGCCGCTGCCGGTCTATGGCCAGGGCGTGAACATCCGCGATTGGCTCTATGTTGAAGATCACGCCCGCGCTCTGCATCTGATCGCCTCGAAAGGCCGGCTCGGCGAGAAATACAATGTTGGCGGACGCAATGAGCGCCGAAACATCGACGTGGTCAAGCGCATCTGTGCGCTCATGGATAAAATGCGGCCCAAGGCCGAGCCGCATGAGGCGCTGATCAAATATGTCACCGACCGGCCTGGGCACGATGCGCGCTACGCGATCGATGCGACGCGACTGGAAACCGAGCTCGGTTGGAAGGCGCTGGAAAATTTCGATACCGGCATTGAAAAGACGGTCGCCTGGTATCTCGACAATGAATGGTGGTGGCGGCCCTTGCGCGACGGCGTCTATTCCGGCGAACGCTTGGGCACGCTGGAGAAAAAGGCGTGAGCCCGCTTCGCATCGCCGTCACCGGCAAGGAGGGCCAGGTCGCCCGCTCGATGATTGCGCTCGGTCCGGAGATGGGCGTCGAGATCATCGCCGTGGGACGCCCTGACGTGGATTTGCTCGAGCCCGCATCCATCCTGCCGGCGCTTCAAGCGGCGCGGCCCGATGCGATCGTCTCTGCCGCCGCCTATACGGCTGTTGACAAGGCTGAGACAGAGAAGGACGCCGCTTTCGCCATCAACGGCGCCGGCGCCGGCGCGGTGGCTCAGGCAGCGAGGGCGCTGGGCGTGCCTGTGCTGCATCTCTCCACTGACTATGTCTTCGATGGCTCCAAGGCCGAGCGTTATCTGGAAAGTGATCCGACCGGCCCGACCTCGGTCTATGGCGCCTCGAAGCTTGAAGGCGAGCGCCAGGTGGCGGCGGCGACGGATGACCATGCGATTTTCCGCACCGCCTGGGTCTATTCGCCCTATGGCGCCAATTTCTTGAAGACCATGTTGCGGCTCGGCGAAACGCGCGATGCGCTGTCCGTCGTCGGCGATCAGTTCGGCTGCCCGACCTCTGCCGAAGACATTGCCCGCGCCATGATCCTCGCGGCGCGGAAAATGGTCGAAAGCGATGATAAGACGTATCGCGGCGTCTTCCATCTCACCGGGTCTGGCGAGGCGAACTGGGCCGATTTCGCGCGCGAGATCTTTTCCTGCGCCGAAGCGTTCGGCCGCAAGCCGGTGACGGTGACGGCAATCACCTCGGATCAATATCCATCGCCGGTCAAACGCCCGGCCAATTCCAGGCTGTCGGGCGAAAAACTGCAACAGATCTATGGCATTGTGTTGCCGCCATGGCGGCAATCGACCGCCAAGGTGGTCGCGACGTTACTGGGCTGATCGGCGCGCGACAGCGTCCGACGCATAAGAGGGGAAGACGATGAAGGGCATTATTCTGGCGGGCGGCAGCGGCACGCGTTTGCATCCGATGACATTGGCGCTGAGCAAGCAGCTGATCCCGGTCTATGACAAGCCGATGATCTATTATCCGCTGACCACGCTGATGCTGGCGGGCATCCGCGAGATCCTGATCATCTCGACCCCGCATGACATGCCGCATTTCCAGAAATTGCTGGGCGACGGCTCGCAATGGGGCGTTTCGCTGAGCTATGTCATCCAGGAAAAGCCCGATGGCCTCGCTCAGGCCTTCGTGCTCGGCGCCGATTTCGTCGGCTCGTCCCCCTCCTGCCTGATTCTTGGCGACAACATCTTCTTCGGCCACGGCCTGCCGAAACTGATGGCCGACGCCCGCGCCGATCTCACCGGCGGCAATGTCTTCGCCTATCACGTCGCCGATCCCGAACGCTACGGCGTGGTGGAGTTCGACGACAAGATGAAGGCTGTCTCGATCGAGGAAAAGCCGGCCTCGCCGAAATCCAACTGGGCGGTGACCGGCCTCTATTTCTACGATTCCTCCGTCATCGACATCGCCGCCAACCTGAAACCCTCGGCGCGCGGCGAATATGAGATCACCGATGTCAACCGCATCTATCTCGAACAGGCCAAGCTGAAAGTGTCGATCATGGGCCGCGGCTATGCCTGGCTCGACACCGGCACGCCGGACAGCCTGATCGAAGCCGGCGAATTCGTCCGCACGCTCGAGAAGCGCCAGGGCTTCAAGATCGCCTGCCCGGAAGAAGTGGCGCTGCTGCAGGGCTTTGTGTCCAAGGAGACGTTCGAGAAGCAGGCGGCGCGGTATGGTAAGAGCGATTATGGGAAGTATTTGATGTCGCTTCTTAAATAGGACCGTTTGAGCATCAGCGAGACTCGACTTCGCGTGGCGACAGGGACCGCCAGAAAATTGGCGCGTCCGGCGTCGACGCCGGTTGGTGTAGACTGCGGGACCGTACATCGCCGTTCACATCGAAAGGCCGGCGGCTTGCAGTCACCCCATGGCTGGCTTCGGTCGCTGCTGTGCGCGACAATCACTCACACGAGTCTTTGCCGCGTGATAGCCGCCTTTCACGATGCGGTTTTATCTGTTTCGCCAACTTGACAACTGGGTTTCATCGGGAGACATTGTTTGCATGCAAATGATGTCCGTTTGCGGCTGTGAGTCCGGACATCGACATTTTAAGCGTGAGCGCTCAATATCTGATGTCTGCGTCGCGGCTCTCTGCGGCCTTTTCCCGTTTTTCGGAAAATAGTTAAATAAAACAAGAATTTACTTGGTGGTTGCCCAAAATATTCCCTTGCAAACAATTTGGGCTTTGTTATCCTCCTCTGTAATTAAGCGCATACGCTAGAAACAGCCGCAAGAGGTCGCAAAGATCCGGCGGCGCAGCTTCCGACCCGCATGAGAACAGAAGCAAGGGGAACTAAACATGAGCAGGGAATCCCATACATTCGCCGTCAACCGACGCGACGCATTGAAGACATTCGGCGCGGCCGCGCTTGCGCTTGCCAGTCCCGCGGTGCTTCGGCCCGCGCTTGCCGCAGATGGCAAGATCAAGTTCGGCGCGCCGATCCACCGCACAGGCATCGGCGCCTCCTATGGGCGTTGGTATGAGCGGACGGCGGCGGCGGCGATCAAGCTGGTCAATGAGGGCGGCGGCATCAATGGCCGTGAGGTGGAGCTGATCGTCGAGGATGACGGCACGGATCCCAAGCGCGGCACCGAACTGATCGAGAAATTCGCCACCGACTACAAGGTCGACGCCGTGTTCGGCCATCTCTTCTCGCATGTGGTCGCCGCCGCCGCGCCCCGCGCCGGCGAATTGAAGATGCCCTATTTCATCTGCTCGGAGGCGAGCTTGCTGCCGTCGGGCGCGCTGAACCGCTATGTCTTCCAGCCCGGCATCACCGATGTGCATGCGCAGGTGCACGCCATGGCTCCCTGGATGAGCTCCACCCTCGGCAAGAAGGTGACGATGTTCATTCCCGACTATAATTTCGGGCATAATCATCGCGATTTCTTCACCGCCGCCATCAAGGCGCAGGGCGGCGAGGTTATTTCGGTCATCGCCATTCCGCCGACCGAAACCACCTTCACGCGCTATTTTCCGCAGATCCCGCCGGAAACCGAAGTCATCTACCATGTCATGGTGGGCCCGGCCGTTCTGACCTTCGTCAAGGAGATGGGCGATTACCTCGGCAGCCAGCGCCCGCAGATTTTCGGCTTCATCGACTCGCTCGAAGCGGTCGATCTCGCCACGCCGCAATTGGAATTCCTCGACGGCACCTATTTCTGGGAAGCCAGCCCGCGCTACGCCCAGGCCGACCAAAGCGAGTTCGACAAATTCTACCGCGAAAAGGTCGGCGTCGACGCCAATGGCGCCAGCCTGTCCGACCCCAAGGATATTTCCACCTATTCGCATATGTTCTCCTGCTGGGAGACGGTGTTCGCCATGAAGCAGGCGATGGAAATGGCCAACTACAAGGGACCGGAAAGCAAGAAGGACCTGGTCGTGGCGATGGAATCCATCACCGACCTGCCCGAAGGCAAGGAACGACCGCAGGGCGCCAAGATCTTCGATGGCAAGACCCATCAGGCCTTCGGCAAGCAGTATATTTCCAAGGTCGAGGGCGGCAAGCTCAAAGTCGTCCACACCACGTCCATCGACGACGGCCGTTACGAGACGACCGTCGACTACACCAAGATGGAGCTCTGACCGCTCTTTCCCGCAAGGCCCTCCGCTTTGGCGGGGGGCGGATGTTCAATCGCGGCGGCGGCGCTGGTCAGCCGGGGCGCGTCGCCGCATGACCGAAAGGTCCCTTCATGGGAATGGGCCCCTATCTTCTTCTCGCCACGCTGGAAGGCCTGGTGCAGGCCGCCGTGCTGACGATCATGGCCGCCGGCCTGTCGCTGGTGTTCGGAGTCATGCGCATCGTCAATGTCGCGCATGGCGAATTCGTCATGCTCGGCGCCGTCATCGCCTGGTTCGCTGCGAGCCTGATCTCGGGCCATCCGGCCCTCGGCTTCATCGTCGCTCTCGTGGCGAGTCCCTTGCTCGTCGGCGCCGTCGCCTATCTCAGTGATCGCCTCATCTTGAAAAGGCTGGATTACAATCCGGAAGCGACGATCGTCGCAACGATCGGCCTTCTCTACATTCTCCAGCAGGGCGTGCTGATCCTTTATGGACCGGATGCCCGCCCAGTGGAGCCGCCCTTCTATTTCACCATCCGACTGCCCTGGTTTGGCTATTCCGGCTATAAGCTGTTCGTCATCGTCGCTGCAATCGCGATCATGGCCGGCATCTGGGTCCTGATGCGCAAGACGAAGCTTGGTCTGGTCATGCGCGCCGCCCAATATGACCGCGAAACGGCGCAAGCCTTCGGTATGCCCGTCGATCGGGTCTCGGCCTTCGTCTTCGCCTTCGGCGCCATGCTGGCGGCGCTGGCCGGCGTGCTGGTGGTGCCGATCCAGCAGGCCCATTATCTGATGGGAGCCGATCCGCTTCTTCTCTCGTTCATCGTTGTCATCATCGGCGGGCTCGGCTCGATGTCCGGCGCCGTCGTCGCCGCGGTGCTGATCGGCCTGTCGGACGGGATCATGTCGATGATGTTTTCTCCGACGCTCGCCAAGATGGTGTCGACCCTGCTCGTGGCGCTGGTTCTGGTCTTCCGCCCGAATGGATTGTTCGGAAAGGCGGCGCGATGACCCGGGCCCTCGCCAAGAATTTCGCCCTTGTGGCGGCCACGCTGATCGGCCTGTTCCTGCTGCAATTCGTGCTGTCGGATTATTATGTTCTGACGGCGACGCGCATGATGGTGCTGGGCGTCTTCGCGCTCGGCTTCAACGCCCTGTTCGGCTATGTCGGGCTGCTCAGCCTTGGGCATGCGATGTTTTTCGGTTGCGGCCTCTATGCCGCCGGCCTCGTCTCCTATCATCTCGGCTGGGACGCGCCCGCCGCCTTCGTCGCGGCGCTGGTCGCCTCCGCCACGCTGGCCTTGGTCATCGGGGCGATCGCGCTTCGGACCGCGCGGGTGTCTTTCATGATCGTGACGTTGATGTTCGCCCAGGTCTTCTATCTCGCGAGCCTGTATTTCTCCGCCTACACCAATGGTTTGGAGGGCCTGTCGGTGCCCGAGGCGCAGCGGCGCTTCACGCTTGCAGGTCTCGACGTCAACCTGGCCGACGCGGTGACGCGCTACAACATCGCCTTCCTGCTTGTGGCAGCCTCCCTCGTCATCCTGTTCCTCTATCTCAAAGGGGGGCGCGGACGGCTGGCGATCGGCGTGCGTGAAAACGAAGAGCGCACGGAAATGCTGGGCTTCAACATTTTTGCCGCCAAGCTGGAAATGTTCGTCTTGTCCGGTCTGCTGTCAGGAGCGGCGGGTGGAGCCTATGCGCTGTTGTTCGGCTATGTCGGCTCGACCTTCGCGTCGTTTCAGTATTCGATCGAGGCTCTTTTGTTTACCTTGCTCGGCGGGGCGGGCACCCTGCTCGGGCCGCTGGTCGGCGTGGTGCTGATGGTGACGATGATCGACAAGCTCAGCGAATTGACCAGCGCCTATCTCCTCGTCATCGGCGTGGTGTTGATCGCGCTGGTGCTCTGGTTCCCCAAAGGTCTCTTGGGAACGATCCGTGAAAGGTGGGCGCCATGGCTGATGTAACGCCGCTGCTGACAGCTCGCGGCCTCAAGCGCTATTATGGCGGCCTGAGGGCGGTCGACGATGTCGACTTTACACTCGAGACGGGCGAAATCCGCGCCATCATCGGCCCAAACGGCGCCGGCAAGACCACTTTCGTCAGCCTGCTGTCGGGCCGGACGACCCCGACGGCCGGCGCGATCACATTTGCCGGCGAAGACGTGACCGGGCTGCCGGCCTTTCGTCGGGTGGAGCGCGGCATCGCCTACACCTTCCAGATCACCAATATCTACAAGACGATGAGTGTCGCCGACAATGTGCGCATGGCGGTGCAGAGCCGACTGAAGCGTGTTCGCGGCGATAGGCCGGATTTCGACAGCGAGACACGCGCCGCGCTCGACGCCGTCGGTCTCGCGGATAGGGCGGAAGCGATTGCCGGAGAAATGGCCTATGGCCATCAGCGTCTGCTGGAAATCGCCATGGGCGTCGCGCTGCGACCGAAGCTTCTGATCCTGGACGAGCCGACACAGGGGCTTTCCGACCTCGAAATAGAGAACTTCCTCACTTTGGTGCGTCGCATCGCCAAGGACGCCACCGTGCTGTTGATCGAACACAATATGCATGTGGTGATGGCGCTCGCCGATCGCATCACCGTTCTCTCGCGCGGCCAGACGTTGGCGGAAGGAACGCCCGAGGAAATCCGTGACAATGCCGAAGTCCAAGCCGCTTATCTGGGGTCGTGATGCTGAACATCGATAGACTGGACGCATTTTACGGGCAGAGCCAGGCGTTGCGCGGCTTCTCCATCACCGTTGCGCCCGGCGAAGTGCTTTGTCTGCTCGGTCGAAACGGCGCCGGCAAGACCACGGCGCTGAAGGCCATCATGGGCGCGGTGACCAGAAAGGTCGCCCGTATCGAGCTCGACGGCGTGGATCTCGTCAATTTGCCGCCGCATCAGATCGCCGCCCACGGCGTCGGCTATGTGCCGCAGGGCCGGCGGCTGTTTGCGGAACTCACCGTGCGGGAAAATCTGGAGATAGGCCTGATGGCTCGCAAGAGCGGCGCAACGGCGCTCGCCAAGGCGCTGTCCTATTTCCCGGTGCTGGAAGAGCGCATGGGTCAACGGTCCGGCACGCTGTCGGGCGGAGAGCAGACCATGTTGGCGATCGCCCGGGCGCTCTGCATCGAGCCGAAAATCATCATTCTCGACGAGCCGACCGAAGGCCTGATGCCGAGCATGATCGCCAAGATCCGCGACGTGGTCGTCAAACTGCGCGACGAGGGCGTCGGCGTTCTTTTGGTGGAGCAACGCATCGATGCGGTTCTGCCCGTTGCCGATCGGATCGCCTTCATGGACCATGGCGAGGTCAAGGCCGAATTCGGCATCGAGGATGTCCGCGCCGACGCGTCGATCCTCAAGAAATATCTCGGTATCGGACATTGAGGCCAGGGGAGGGGGAATGACGACGGCGCGGCAATGCCCCCAAACTCCCTTCCGCCCGACCGCGCTTCTTGTCGGCGCTGCGTTGGCGGGGATGGCGACCGGCGCCTCGGCGCACAGTTCCGAAGGCGGGTTGGTGCTGCTGTTGCCGACAGGATATTTCATTCTCGCCGGCGTGCTGGCGGTGGCCGCGACATTCCTGATCCTGGCGCTCGCGCCGGCTGCGCCTATGCGCATATTGCATGAAAATCGGCTTTGGCTTGGCGCGCTCCCGGGTTTCTCATCAGTTGTTCCCAGCCTCCTGTCCTTCGCGCTGCTCGCTTTCATGGTGACGTGCGGGTTTCTCGGCAGTGTCGATCCTGCGCACAATCCCTTGCCGGCATTCGTCTGGACGGTGTTCTGGGTCTGCCTCGTCTTCGCCCATGGAGTGGCTGGCAGGCTCTGGTCTTTCGTCAATCCCTGGACCGGACCCTTGGCTGTTGTAAGAAGCCTGTCGAAAGACCGGGCAATCGAGGGACGGTTCACGCTGCCGGCGCGGCTAGGCTACGCCATCGCTATCCTGCAATTTTCAGCTTTCGCCTGGTTCGAACTCGTCTATCTCTACCCCGAAGATCCCCGCCGTCTCGCCATGGCCGTTTCGGCCTATTGGCTCGTCAATGCGCTGGGCTTTTTTCTTTTCGGCGCGCGGCAATGGGGTGGCAGGGCGGAGCCCTTCGGCATATTCTTCGATCTCATCGGCCGGCTGGCTCCGTTCGGCTGGGAGCGGCGCGCAGGGCGCTTGCGACTGTATTTCGCCTGGCCGGGACTGCAATTGGTCCGCCGCGACGCGATGAGCCCGAGCGGCGTTCTCTTCGTGCTGCTCACGCTGTCGACGGTGTCTTTCGACGGACTGTCGTCCACCTTCGTCTGGCTGACCGCGATCGGCGTCAATCCGCTGGAATTTCCCGGCAGAAGCGAAGTGACGCTGTCGTCCACCTTCGGCCTCATTGTGACCTTCCTGGCTTTGGCGGCCGCCTATTTCGGCAGCATCGCGCTTGGCTGCGTCGCGGCCGGCGAGCGCCGCTTCGGAGAGGTCGCCGGTCGGCTGATTTTCTCCATCCTGCCGATTTCGCTCGGCTTTCAGGCGGCGCATTATCTGACGCTCGCCATGGTCGGCCTTCAGGATTTCATCGTGGCCGCTTCCGATCCCTTCCATCGGGGCTGGGATCTTTTCGGCGTGTCGGATTATCAGGTCAGCACATCGTTCCTGAACGTCTATTCCACCGTGCGAATGATCTTCGTCGCGCAGACGCTGGCGGTCACGCTCGGCCATGTCGTCGCAGTCATCCTGGCGCATGCGCTGCTCGATGCGATCGCGCGAGACCGGCGGAAAACACTGCTGATCGAAACCCCATTCGCGCTTTTGATGATCGCCTATACCGGCTTCGGTCTCTGGCTTCTGTCCACGGCGAGGATCTGAGCATGGATGAGCGATCACAAGAAGAACCACAGGCGGCGAAGACGGGAGACGACGTCTATGTCGTCACCCGGCAGGTCGGCCACTTGCTGCGGCGCGCCTATCAGCGGCATCTGGCGATCTTCCAGAACCTCGCCGAGGATCTGAACCTGACCTCGATGCAATTCGTGACCCTCTGCGCGCTGTCGGATCGCGGGCCGTGCTCGCAGCGCGACCTGGTCGAGGCGACGGCCATCGATCAGGCGACCATTCGCGGCATCGTCGACCGCCTGCAGGCGCGGGGACTTCTGCAGGTGCTGCGCGACGAAAGCGACGGGCGCAAAGTGGTCATGTCCTTGACGAGCGAAGGGAAAGACCTGCTCGCCGCCATGCTGCCGCGCGGGCCTGCGATTTCGGAACAGACCATGGCCCCGCTCAATCCGGCCGAGCGCGTGGCGCTGCTATATCTGTTGCGAAAGCTGTCGGATTGATCGAGGGCCTTGAATGGCGCAAGGTGGGAGAAAATGGGGACATGCAGATGATGCGACAGGTCTCGTTGGTACTGCTTGCCGCCTGCCTGGCGACGGAGTCTCAGGCGCATGTCTTCGGGGCGCCGGCCGATGCGAGCGGGGTGCCGGTCCCCGCCATCTCGCATGGCGAGATGGCGGTGCTGTCACGCTATCGCAGCGATGTCATGAAACTCGCCGAGGAGACCGGGCAAGGCGACGCCGATATCCGAGCGCTGGTGATGTTCACCGGCCTGCAATCGGCCAATTGCGCCTGGGGCCTGGTGCCGGGAAGCGTCACCGACGAAGCGAACCCGCTCAATGAATGCGCCCATGCCGAACTTGCGGGCGTCAAGACGATGCTGTTCAAGCTTCGTGACCTGCCGGTCGCGCAGCCGATGGCGGGCGAACTTGTGGCTCGCATCGACCGCGATATGACGCTGGCGGGCGCCGCGCTCATCCAATGCGAATTCAGCGCCGAAGGCTTCAACACGGCGTCACCGGTAGTCCCGGACTGGAGCGCTGTCGGCGCTTATCTCTGGCAGCGCTTCGGCAAGTTCGCCATGATTTTACTCATGGCGTTGGCGGCGGCGCTGACGGCGATTGCGGTGCTGCGCGCTCCAGCCCGCCGCGCCGGACCACCGGCCGGTTGATTGCCGTCATGCCGCAGCGACCTCCGCCATACGCCTGCGATCGAGATCGCGTTCGACGATCGCGCGCACCCGCGCCTGATTGACGGGCAGGGGACCGCGCGGCGTGGGCGAGACGATCGCGAAAGGGCGACCGTCGACGGTGCGGATATGTATGCGGATCGCCGCTTCGTCGGCCCCGCGCGCCAGCCGGTTGGCGACTACGCGGGCGTAGTAGAGCGCCGAGCCCTCGTCGAAATGCGCAGCGCCATCTTCGTCCCGGAGCATCTCGCCGTTCCAGTGAATGTCGAAGAAATAGGTCTGCATTGTCCGGCTCCCGTGACGCCCCGATCTTGAGCCGAGTAAAACACGCGACCTCCGAACCGGGGCTGAACCGGCCGTTCAGCCGGCATTCACCTTCCGGACGGGGACGCAGCCGCGTTTGATAGCATCTGTCCAGACTCGACTGCACGGCGCTTGATTTATGTCATGGCCTAAGCGCCGCCTCACCCTAATCTCCCTCTCATCCTGCCGGAGGCCTTTTGCCAGGCATCCAGAGGCGGGACCTCACATTCACGGAGGTGTGCCGGCACGTGCATGGGCTCAGCGTCAAAGCTGCAAGCCGACGAGCGCAGGCCGATCCCACGCCAGAAAGGGCATGATCATGGCGACCTCGAGGATGACGCCGTTTCTGATCGCGGCTGCGTTGGCGGCGGGATTTGGCTATTACGGCTACAAGACCTATGCCGGAGACGGCTTGCCGGACGGCGTCGCCGCCGGAAATGGTCGCATCGAAGCGGTGGAGATCGATGTCGCGGCCAAGAGCGCCGGGCGTGTCGCGAGCCTGGAGGTCAAGGAGGGCGATTTCGTCCATCTCGACCAGATCCTTGCGCGGATCGACACCCAACAACTCGAAGCCCAGAAGCGCCAGGCAGAGGCGGATCTCCGCCGGGCCGTGATCGGCGTCGATACGGCCAAAAGCCAGGTCCAACAGCGGCTTGCGGAAAAGCGCGCGTATGAGGCCACCGTCGCCCAGCGCCAGGCGCAGCTGGACGCGGCCGCAAAACGCCTCGTCCGCTCGGAAAAACTGACTCAGACCAACACCGTGGCGCTGCAGGTGCTCGACGACGACCGGGCGACCGCGGCTGGCGCTCGCGCCGCCCTCGCGGCCGCCGAAGCATCCGTGGCGGCCGCCGACGCCGCCATCGGCGCAGCGCGCGCCCTGGTGGTGGATGCCGAAGCTGCTGTAGACGCAGGCCGCGCTGCAATCGATTCCGTCGATACCCAGATCCGCGACGGCGTGTTGAAGGCGCCGCGCGACGGTCGCGTTCAATACGTCGTCGCCGAGCCCGGCGAGGTCGTGGCCAGCGGCGGCCGTGTCGTCAACATGGTCGATCTCACCGACGTCTACATGACGTTCTTTTTGCCATCCGAACTGGCTGGCAAGCTGGCGCTCGGCGCGGAAGCCAGGTTGGTTCTCGATGCTGCCCCGCAATACGTCATTCCCGCGACGGTCTCCTTTGTCTCCGACGTCGCGCAGTTTACGCCGAAGACGGTGGAGACAGAGGAGGAACGGCAGAAGCTGATGTTCCGCGTCCGCGCGCATATCTCGCCGGACCTGCTGCGCAAATATATCTCCTATGTGAAGACCGGATTGCCGGGCGTGGCTTATGTTCGTCTCGACAGAACCGTCGCCTGGCCCGCCGATCTCGATAAGGGTCTCGTCAAATGACCTCGGCCGAGGAGCCCGTGATCCGCCTCTCCGGCGTCAGCCTCACTTATGGTCAGACCCAGGCGCTGGATGACGTCACGCTGGATATCCCGGCCGGGCGCATGGTAGGGCTGATCGGGCCGGACGGCGTCGGCAAATCCAGCCTGATGTCGCTGATCTCCGGCGCGCGCGCCATCCAGTCGGGCTCCGTCACGGTGCTGGGCGGCGATATGGGCAGGCCGGCGGTTCGCGCCGATCTCTGCCCGCGGATCGCCTATATGCCGCAGGGCCTCGGCAAGAACCTCTATCCGACCCTGTCGGTCTACGAGAATATCGATTTCTTCGGGCGGCTGTTCGGTCAGGGCCGGGCCGAGCGCAAGGCGCGGATCGCCGATCTCGTGACACGCACCGGCTTGCATCCTTTCGTCGATCGCCCTGCCGAAAAACTGTCGGGCGGCATGAAACAGAAGCTCGGCCTGTGCTGCGCGCTGGTGCATGATCCCGATCTGCTGATTCTCGACGAGCCGACCACCGGCGTCGATCCCCTGTCGCGCCGGCAGTTCTGGAAGATGATCGACGTCATCCGCGCCGGTCGGCCAACTATGAGCGTGCTGGTGGCCACTGCCTATATGGAAGAGGCCGCAGGCTTCGACTGGCTGGTGGCGATGAACGCCGGCAAGGTTCTGGCAGAGGGCGCGCCGGCGGATATCCTGGCGCGCACCGGAACGCGTGATCTCGACGAAGCCTTCATTGCGCTACTGCCCCAAGAGGTCGGTCGTGGCCACCAACCCGTCTCGATCCCGCCGCGCAAGAACGCGGACGGCGACCTCGCCATTGAGGCGGAACATCTGACCATGCGCTTCGGCGATTTCACCGCCGTCAGCGATGTCAGCTTCGCGATCCCGCGGGGCGAGATCTTCGGCTTTCTCGGCTCCAACGGCTGCGGCAAGAGCACGACCATGAAGATGCTGACCGGCCTTTTGCCGGCCACCGAGGGAAAAGCGCGGCTGTTCGGCCGCGAGATCGACGCCGGCGACATGGAGGCGCGCGGCCGGGTCGGTTATATGTCGCAGGCTTTCTCGCTCTATACCGAACTGAGCGTCCGGCAGAACCTCGAATTGCATGCGCGTCTGTTTCATCTGCCGGCCGAGACCATCCAGCCGCGCATCGTCGAACTCGCCGAGCGCTTCGGCCTCGACGCCATCATGGACGAGTTGCCGGACGGCTTGCCGCTCGGCGTGCGCCAGCGCCTCTCGCTCGCGGTGGCGCTGATCCATCGTCCGGAGATCCTGATCCTCGACGAGCCGACCTCCGGCGTCGATCCGGTGGCGCGCGACGATTTCTGGCGGGTGCTGGCCGATCTGTCGCGCCGCGACAATGTCACGATCTTCATCTCCACCCATTTCATGAACGAGGCGGCCCGCTGCGACCGCGTTTCGCTGATGCATGGCGGCAAGGTGCTGGTCAGCGATACGCCCGCGGAAATCATGCGACGCCGGGGCGCCGCCGATCTGGAAACAGCCTTCATCGCCTATTTGGAGGACGCGAGCGGCGATGCGCCGAAAACCGAAGCGCCCGAGCCTGTGGCGCAACCGAGAGCGGTCTTTCAAATGCCGAAAAGCCGGGCCTTCGACCCCCGGCGGCTCCTGAGCTACAGCCAGCGCGAAGCCATGGAAGTGATGCGCGACCCGATCCGCGCCACGCTCGCCGTGCTCGGCAGCCTGATCCTGATGTTCGTGATCGGCTATGGAATCAATCTCGACGTCGAGAACCTTACCTTTGCGGTGCTCGATCGCGACGACACCTCCATCAGCCGCGACTATGCGCTGGATATCAGGGGCTCGCGCTATTTCGTCGAGAAGTCGCCGATCCGCGACTATGCCGATCTCGACCGGCGCATGAAGAATGGCGACATCAGCCTGGCGATCGAAATTCCGCCCGGTTTCGGCCGCGACGTGTTGCGCGGCGACACGGTGTCGGTCGCCGCCTGGATCGACGCCTCTATGCCGTCCCGCGCAGAAACCATGGCCGGCTATGTCCAAGGCATCCACAATAGCTGGCTGGCGGCCAAGTCTCGCCTGCTCCTCGGCGACGCCGCCACGTCGAACTCTTTCACCATCGAGACGCGATATCGCTACAATCCCGGGATCAAGAGCCTCGTCGCTATGGTTCCCGCGGTGATCGCGCTGTTGCTCATCCTGATACCGGCCATGCTGACGGCTCTGTCGGTGGTGCGCGAAAAGGAACTGGGCTCGATCGTCAATCTCTATGTGACGCCGGCGACGCGGCTGGAATTCCTGCTCGGCAAGCAGGCGCCCTATATCGCCATCGGCATGTTCAACTGCCTGTTGATGGGCGTCGTCGCCGTTCTCCTGTTCGGCGTCCCCTTCAAGGGCAGCCTCCTCGGCTTCGTGCTGGGCGGCTTCATCTATGTCTCAGCCACCACCGCCATTGGCCTGTTCGTTTCCACCTTCATGTCGAGCCAGATTGCCGCCGTCTTCGCCACCGCGCTCGTGACGCTTATTCCCGCCATCCAGTTTTCCGGCATGATCGATCCGGTCTCCTCGCTTCAGGGCAGCGCCCGGATCATCGGCGAGATCTATCCGTCCACCTATTTCATGAACATCGCCCGCGGCGCCTTTTCCAAGGGGCTCGATTTTCAAGCCTTGTCCGGCGCCTTCTGGCCGATCCTGCTGGCGATCCCTGTGCTGATGGCGCTCAGCGTCGGTCTTCTCAACAAACAGGCGAAATGACCCATGCGGCTCGCGAATATCTACAATCTCGGCGTCAAGGAAATCCGCGGCCTCTTCCGGGATACGATGCTGATGATCCTGATCGTCTATTCCTTCACCATATCGGTCTATACGGCCTCCCGCGCCATGCCGGACGCGCTCAATCACGCCGCCATCGCCATCGTCGACGAGGACCGATCGCCTTTGTCGGGGCGCATCGAAACCGCCTTTTATCCCCCTTATTTCACGACGCCGAAGCTGATTGATATTTCCGAGATGGACCGACGCATGGACGCCGGTCTCGACACTTTCGCGCTCGATATCCCCACCGATTTTCAGCGCGACTTGCTGGCCGGCCGCCAGCCGACGCTGCAGCTCAACGTCGACGCTACGCGCATGACGCAGGCCTTCAGCGGCAATGGCTACATCCAGTCGATCGTAAACTCCGAGATCAACGAATTCGTCGATCACAGTCGCGGTTCGGCGAGGGTCGGCCCGGATCTCGTGATGCGCAACCGCTTCAATCCACAGCGCGACTCCATGTGGTTCGGCGCCATCGTCAATCTGATCACCTCCATCACCATGCTGGCCATCGTCTTAACCGGCGCGGCCCTGATCCGGGAGCGCGAACACGGCACGGTGGAGCATCTCCTGGTGATGCCGGTGACCAGCACGGAAATCATGCTGAGCAAGATCTGGTCGATGGGGCTTGCGGTCCTCGTCGCGTCCGCCTTCTCGATCACCGTCGTCATCAATGGTCTTCTCGACGTGCCGATCCAGGGATCGCTCGGGTTGTTTCTTGCCGGCGTGGCGCTGCATCTCTTCGCCACGACATCGCTCGGCATCTTTCTCGCCACCACCGCAGGCTCGATGCCGCAGTTCGGAATGCTGTTGATGCTGGTGATGATCCCGCTCCAGGTTCTCTCGGGCGGGGTGACGCCGCGCGAAAGCATGCCGATGATCATTCAGGACATTATGCTGGCGGCGCCGACCACGCATTTCGTCATGCTTGGACAGGCGATCCTCTTTCGGGGCGCCGGTCTTTCAGTGGTCTGGCCTCAGTTTCTGGCGCTGATCGCCATCGGCGGCGTGCTGTTCGCCATATCTTTGCGCCGCTTCCGCGCTTTCCTCCGTTGACGTCCGACGACCGCGAAAAAGGTGAGCCGCCGGCGGGGACAACGCGTAGGATGTTAAAAGCGGAGGTGTCGAATGACGCGCAAGATTTTGATGGGCGCAGGCCTGCTGATCGCCCTGATGGGCCTGATCTGGATGGGACAGGGAAGCGGGTTCTTTCCCTATCCGGAGCAGAGCTTTATGATCAATGATCGCAGCTGGATCTGGTGGGGCGGCGGCATGATTCTGGCAGGGCTCGGCCTGTTCGCCGTCGCCCGGCGCATCTGAGCCTCAATCGTCGGAATAGCGCTCCTCGCGCCACGGATCTCCGCGCATGTGGTAGCCGTTGCGCTCCCAGAAGCCTGCCTTATCTCCGGCGATATACTCGATACGGTTCAGCCATTTGGCGCTTTTCCAGAAATAGAGATGCGGCACGACCAGTCTCATGGGCCCCCCATGCTCGGTGGTGATCGGCTCTCCCTGCCAGTGCGTCGCGAGGATCGCGTCCTCTGAAGCGAAATCCTCGAGCGGCAGGTTGGTCGTATAGCCGTCATAGCTGGTCAGCATGACATGCGTCGCCTCCGCCTTGGGCGGCGCCGCGTCCAGAAGGTCGCGCGTCAGCACGCCGCGCCAGTCGTTGTCGTAGCGCGACCACGTGGTCACGCAATGGATGTCGCTCCTGCTTTCCGACTGGTCAAGCGCAAGAAAACTCTTCCAGGAAAGGGTCACGGGGCTGTCGACGAGGCCGCGGATATCCAGTCTCCAACTGTCGGGCCGGATTTCCGGCTGTTGGCCAAGATCCAGCACCGGCCAGTTTTTTACGAGGTGCTGACCGGGCGGCAGGCGCTCGGCTTCGGGCCTGGAGATCCGGCCGGTCAGGAACTTTCCTTCCTCGGCCCAGCGACGCTTAGAACGCGTCAGTTTGCTGTCGGTCATGTCTTGATCGTCTGTCGTCATGTCGGGCTCCCTTCGGCGCACTGTCAGACAAAAGCCCGGCTCGCGCAAGAGTTCCCGATCGAGGCTTCCATATGCCCGATCACGTCCTCGTGAGTCTGTCAAGCCGCGGAACCTTCCTGCCGTCGCCGCATTTCCCCAGCGAAGAATTCACCTCAAACGCCTGAAAAACTCGGGCTTCAGGAGATAGGAAAATGAAGATCCTGTCCGCGATCTTGCTTGCCGTCGCCATCGGCGCCCCGTCTGCAGCGCTTGCAGAGGACATCGCTCTCGCCAAGAATTCCATGCGTCTCTATGGTGGCCCCTCCATGGATTTTCCGCGCATCGGTTTGATCGCCTGGGGGCAGGGGTTGAAGGTGATCGGCTGCGAACGCGACACCGGCTGGTGCGAGGTCATCGCAGATGGCCAGCGCGGTTGGGTGCCGTCCGATACGATGAACTGGCCGGACCCGGACCGTGCGCCCGTCATCGACAAGTCGACCCATGTGTACAGGCTGGTTCTCTGATCGGGCGGTAAAACTTAACCTTGTTTCCCCTCATTCCACGCCAGTCAAAATCTAGGAGGGCGTCGAAATCCCTTGTTAAGACGGCAAAGTTACACCTGAGTTCAAATGGGGCCAAATACCGTATATTTGTAAGGGCGTAACAAGGAATGTCTGACGGGGCGGCGGATTCCACTCGGAGACGAAGAAGGCTTCTCGGCTTCTTGTCTCTCCACTATGTGCCGGCTCTCGTGGCTATCGTGGCGATGGTCGGCATCTTGGTTTACGCCGACTGGCTGCATCAATCCTCTGCCTATCAGCAAAAGCGTCTCGCCTCCCTGGATCGTCTGAATCAGATCGCTTCCAGGCTGGACAGCGATATCCGAGGCAATTTGTATCTGATGCGCGGTCTCGTCGCCACCATAGAAGCGCTTCCCGGCATGCAGCAGGCGCAATTCTCCGAAATCGCGGCGCAGGTTATCCAGGGTCAGTCCCAGATCATAAACGTCGCCGCTGCGCCTGGTTTGGTGGTGCGCATGGTTCACCCCTATGCGCCGAACACCGCCGTCATCGGCCTCGATTACATGAAACTTCCGTCTCAACGCGACGCGGTGCTGACGGCGCGCGACAGTGGCGCTCCCGTCATCACCGGACCTGTCAAGCTCGTCCAGGGTGGTGAGGCTCTCATCATCCGACTGCCGGTCTTTCTGCCGATGGAAAATGGCAAGCGTGAGTTCTGGGGCATTTTATCTTCGGTGGTCAATCTAGCCGCGCTGTATGAGCGCAGCGGCCTCTTGGACGCGCAGAATACCGACCGACTTGCGATCGGCGCGCGGACCGAGGACGGGTTGCAGCTCGACCATTTTTTTGGAGACGAGACACTGTTGTCCGACGACCGTGTGTCGGTGACTCTGGACGTAGGGCGCGAAACATGGACCATTTCCGCCGCCCCGAAATCCGGCTTCGGCCTCTCGCTCGCCGATGTCTGGCTGTTTCGCCTTCAACTGCTGCTCGCCGAGACGATCGTTGTGTTGCCGATGGTCTGGGCCGGGCGACTGATGCAGGAGCGGCAGCGCAACCTGGTGGCGATCCACGAACGGGAAGAAGCGATGAGGCTTCTTTCTCGCCGCCTGCAGGTGGCGCTCGAGACGTCGCAGATCGGCGTGTGGGAGTTCGATCCCGCGGCCAACCTGCTCGTCTGGGACGAACGCATGAAGGTGCTCTATGGATGGCCTCCGGATGCGCGCACCGCCACCTACGAGGACTGGAAGGACACGCTGCATCCTGCCGATTTTGCGCAGGCGCAGCGCGAGTTCACCGAAGTGGTGACGAACGGCGGAGAATATCGCAGCGAATTCCGCGTCGTCGGCAAAGACGGCGCCATCCGCTTCATCCGCGCGATCGGCAACGCCTATCTGGATGGCAAGGGACGCAAGAAGATCGTCGGCGTCAACTGGGACGTCACCCAAGACATACGCCTGCAGGCCGATCTCCGGCGCGCCAAGCGCCAAGCCGAAGATCAGCATCGCGAACTCGAAAAGGCGCATCTCCGCATGGAGAACGCTGCGCTGCACGACGCGCTCACAGGCCTTCCGAACAGACGTTATCTCGATCAGATCCTCGCCGATATGGAAGACGCCGGTGGCGAAATGGACGTCACAGTCCTGCATATCGATCTCGATCGCTTCAAGGACATCAACGATACGCTCGGTCACGCCGCGGGCGACGTGATCCTCAAGCACGCCGCCCAGGCGCTGAAACTCAATGTCCGCGGCAGCGATTTCGTCGCCCGCATCGGCGGCGATGAATTCGTCGTTGTTTCGCGCATGCCGGGCTCGGCCGAGGAGCATTCCGACATGGCGAGCCGGCTCGTCGAAGCCCTGAGCAAGCCTGTCGATTACGAGGGCCACGAATGCCGCGTGGGCGCCAGCATCGGCATCGCTTCGCGCACGGATGCTTCGGAACCCGTGGAGCAACTGCTCGTCGACGCCGACATCGCTCTCTACGAGGCTAAAAGACGGGGCCGCAATCGCGTCGAACGCTTCAACGAGACGCTTCGGCTCAACGCCGTCCACACGAAGAAGACGGCTGACGACATTTTGCGCGGGCTCGAGCAGAACGAGTTCATCTCCTTTTTCCAGCCGCAATTCGACGCCGCGACGCTGGAAGTCGTCGGGCTGGAAGCGCTGGCGCGCTGGGATCATCCGGTCAAAGGTCTGCTCGGGGCAGACGCGTTTCTCAAGATCGCCGAGAACCTCAAGGTCCTGGCTGCGATCGACGAGATCATACTCAACCAGGCCCTGATGCAGCTCAACCGCCTGAAGCTCGCCGGCATGCCGGTGCAGAAGGTGTCGGTCAACATCTCCGCCCAGCGTTTGCGCGAGGAGGGTCTCATCGAACGACTGGCCGCATTGCCGATCCTGCCAGGCTCCCTGTCCTTCGAACTCCTGGAATCCATCTCCTTCGACGGTCACGACGGCGAGCTCGTGCCGCAGATCGAGAAGATCCGCGCTCTCGGCATCGACATCGAGATCGACGATTTCGGCACCGGCTATGCGTCGATCGTCACTCTCCTGAAGCTGACGCCACGGCGGCTCAAGATCGACCGGCAACTCATCCAGCCGATCGTGGAATCGAAGGCGCAGCAGCAATTGGTGCGGTCGATCATCGATATCGGCCGCTCGCGCGGCATCGAGATTGTCGCCGAAGGGGTGGAGACCATGGAACATGCGGACATCCTGCGCGACCTCGGTTGCCACTATCTGCAAGGTTACGCCCTTGCCCGCCCCATGAGTCCCGCCGATCTGCTCCCCTTCCTCAAGGCGCGCAGTTGGATGCCGCTACAGCGCCTCGACGAGGTCGGCTGATTTTTTCCACGAATTTTTGGAACCTTCCCTCCGCGCGCGCGTTGAATGTGGTCGACACGGGTGAAGCGCGAGAGGGGCATATGGTTTTGGCAAAGGCGGCGGCAGTCGCCCATGCAGCGCCGACGAGCGGGTCGGCGGCGGCGTCGCGCGGGAGCGGCGCCTGAATGTCCGACCAACAGCAGTCGTTGATCCGATCGACGTTCATCGCTCTCGTGGCGAGCGCCTTCATCCTCGTCGGGATCGTTTCGGGGATAATCTATCTCGTCTACAAGACGCAACAATATGTCGCCGGCGCTGCGGAAGCGCGCATGGTCCGCAGCGCGGCGGCGGATCTTCTCCTGGCCATCCAGGATTCCGAAAGCGGCCAGCGCGGTTTCCTGCTGACCATGGAGCCGACATTCCTGCAGCCCTACCGTGATTCCATCGACGAGATATCGCGCCGCGAAGATGCTCTGGAGGCATCGATCAGCGGCAGCCGCTTCTCCGAAATCGATGTCGAGTCGCTGCGCCGGGTCATCACGCAGAAGCTGACCGAGTTGAAGGCGACTCTGTCGCTCGCACAATCCGGCCGTCGCGACGATGCGCTCGACATGGTGAGAAACCAGGTCGGCCTGTCGCTGATGAACGATATCCGCGAAACGCTCGGCGGCGTCATCGCCGAGGCCGATCGGCAGATCGCCCTGCAACTGCAAAGCCATCTCAATCTCGCCATGGGGCTTCGAATGGCGACGATCGCGGGCGTCATCGCCGTCCTGGCCGTCTTCGTCATCTTTTTCCTGATCATCCGCCGTTATGTTCGCGAGATTCTGGCGGCGCGACGCGAACTGGAAGGATTGAACGCCGGTCTGGAGCAGCGGGTGCGTGAACGCACCGAAGATCTGATCCAGGCCAATCAGGAGATCCAGCGATTCGCCTATATCGTCACCCACGATCTCCGGGCGCCGCTGGTCAACATCATGGGCTTCACCAGCGAGCTGGACAATGCGCTGAAGACCATCCAGGCCTATTTCAAGGGTGAGGCGGGTTCCGCTCCCGAGACGGCGCGGGCCGATACGGTGCTGGCGGTCGAGGAGGATCTGCCCGAGGCCATAGGCTTCATCCGCTCTTCCACGCGCAAGATGGACGAGTTGATCAACGCGATTCTCAAGATTTCGCGCGACGGCCGCCGGCAACTGAAGCCGGAGCGGATCGATGTCGCGCAACTCGTTCAGCACAACGCCGCCGCGATCCAGCATCAGGTGCTCGAAGCCAGCGGCGAGGTCAGCATCAAGGTCGATGTGAAGACCATCGTCACCGACCGCTTCTCGCTCGAGCAGGCATTGGGAAATCTGCTCGACAATGCGGTCAAGTATCGCGAGCCGGAGCGGCCTCTGCGTCTTTCGGTGCGCGCCTTCCGCGTCAACGCCTTCACGGTCGGCATCGATGTGAGCGACAACGGCCGCGGCATCGCGCCGGAGGATCATGAACGCGTCTTCGAATTGTTCCGCCGCTCGGGCGTGCAGGACAAGCCGGGCGAGGGGATCGGCCTGGCGCATGTCCGTTCGCTCGTGCGCAATATGGGCGGCGACATCCAGTTGAAATCGGAACGGGGCAAGGGCTCGACATTCATGATCCGGATGCCTTCGGATCTCAGTCGTTTTGTAGGGAGTATCAGCGAATGATGGCGGCAGGCAAAGAAGTAACGATCGTGATGGTCGAAGACGATGAAGGCCATGCGCGCCTGATCGAAAAGAATGTTCGGCGCGCGGGCGTCAACAATGAAATCATTCCTTTCGCAAACGGCAATTCCGCGCTCGACTTCATATTGGGCGAAGATCGCTCGGGGTCGGTGAGCGAGGGGCGATATCTGCTGATTTTACTGGACCTCAACCTGCCCGACATGTCCGGTATCGATATTCTCGAAAAGGTCAAAGCCAATCCGCACACCAAGCGTCTGCCGGTGATCATCCTCACCACCACCGATGACGAACGAGAAATCCAGCGTTGCTACGATCTCGGCGCCAATGTCTACATCACCAAGCCGGTGGACTATGACAGCTTCGCGCACGCCATCCGGCAACTGGGGCTGTTTTTCTCCGTGATGCAAATTCCCTGAAAGCGACCCGGCGATGGCGAAAAAGATCCTCTATATCGATGACGACTATGCGCTTTTCCGCCTAGCCCAGAAGTCGCTCGGGCGGCTCGGATACGAGACCGAGCATGCCCAGGACGCCGTGCAGGGCCTGGAGCGTCTGGCGCAGGGCGAATTCCACGCCATCGTGCTCGATCACTATCTGCAGGGGTCGACCGGACTGGATTTCATGCGTCGTCTCGACGAGCAGGGGGTCGTGCTGCCGGTCGTCTACGTCACGGGCTCGAGCGAGGCGACCATCGCCGTCGACGCTCTGAAAGCCGGCGCGGCCGACTATGTCATCAAGACGGTCGGCGACGATTTCTGGCCGCTGCTCGGCAATGCGCTCCAGCAGGCGCTGGAAAACGCAGAACTCCGCGCCGCGCGCGAGGAGGCGGAGCAGGAGATTCGGCTCGGCAAGGAACGGGCGGAAATTCTGCTCGCCGAAGTCAATCATCGCGTCGCCAACAGCCTTGCGCTGGTCGCCGCTCTCATCCGTCTCCAGGTTTCGGCCAGCGAAAGCGATGAAGTTCGTCATGCGCTGTCGGAGACGCAGGCGCGGATCTCGGCCATCGCGGGCATGCATCGCAGCCTGTATACGTCCGACGATGTGCGCGAGGTGGAGATGAGCCGCTATCTCTCGACGCTGATTTCGGAACTGGCCGAGACCATGGCCAAGGACCGGCGCAAGTCCAATATCCGCTCACATTTCGAAAGCGTGATTTTCCCCTCCGATCGCGCCGTCTCGACCGGCATGATCGTCACCGAACTGCTGACCAACGCGATCAAATACGCTTATCCCGAAGAGGAAGACGGCGAGATCCGCGTCGAGCTGACCCGCCTCAACGATAGCGAAGCCCTTCTGGTCGTCGAGGACGACGGTCGCGGCATCGAGATGTCTCAGCCGGCGCAGGGCACCGGGCTGGGGTCGCGAATCGTCGCCTCCATGGCGCGCGCCGTCGGCGGCGGCATCCGCTATGTCCCGCGCGAGCGCGGAACGCGCGCCGAGGTCAGTCTGACCATCCCCTGACAGTGGTTTCCGCCTGCCGGGCAGGCCACTCTTCGAGACATGTACACATGAAAAAGCCGCCGGTCGCGAGACCGGCGGCGTCGTTGTTCGGTGCTGGCCGGATCAGCCCACGAAGGTGCGACCCGTCACGGCGAGCGCTCTGGAATCCGGACCATATTCGCGGTCGCCTTCCACCGCCAGCAATTCGGCCAGCCGATTGCGCGCGCGGTTGACGCGGCTCTTGATCGTGCCGATGGCGCATTGGCAAATCTCGGCCGCTTCCTCGTACGAAAAGCCGGAGGCGCCGATGAGAATGATCGCCTCACGTTGGTCGTCGGGCAGCTTTTCGAGCGCCGCCTTGAAGTCCTGCAGATCCAACGCGCCATACTGTCCCGGATGGGTCGACAGCTGTTCGGTGTAAAAGCCGTCCGAATCCTGGATTTCACGCCCGCTCTTGCGAATCTGGCTGTAGAACTCGTTGCGCAGGATAGTGAACAGCCAGGCCTTCATATTGGTGCCCGGCTCGAACGAGCTCTTCTTGGCCCAAGCCTTCATGATCGTGTCCTGGACGAGATCGTCAGCTCGATCGTGGCGGCCGGTGAGCGAGACGCCGAAAGCGCGCAAGCTGCCGAGGCAAGCGAGCATCGTACGCTTGAAATCTCTTTCGATGCTGTCTTCGTCTTGCGTCATGATCAGCTTTCCCCAGTCAGGAGGGACTGTTTGCCGGCGGCGTGGACACGCTCCGCCTTGTCCAGCTGTTCGAGCAAGTCGAGAAAACGGGCCGGAATGGCTTCTTCCTGCAGGGAGTCGTAATACTCCTTGAGCTTCTTGGGGATCTCGCCGAACGGACCCGGCACGCCGGGATCCCCCATTCCGTTTGATTCATCATGGTTCATATGTGCGGGCTCGCATGGTTGCGCTGATTGTCGTCTGGTCTTCGCGGGAACGCCCTCGGCGGACATTGGTTCCATGCCGGCGTAGAATAAAACGACTGAATGGCTATTTCGGCTCCAAACGCCTCAGTCGTCCCTCGGCGTCATCTTCGATCACCCAAACATAGCCGTCAGGGTCGACCGCGACGTCGCGGATGCGCGCCTCCATGTCCCAACGGTCCGCCTCATGCGCGGCGCCGCTCGGATCGAATGTTATACGGCTGAGGCTCAGTCCGGCAAGTCCTCCGATCAACGCTGAGCCTTTCCAACCGGCAAACCGCGTGCCTGTATAGAAAGCGAGCCCCGCGGGCGCGATCACCGGGTTCCAGTAGAGCGAGGGCGCGGTGAAGTCGGGACGCGTCGAATGCCTCGGGATCGACGCGCCGCTGTATTGATCTCCATTGGAAACAAGCGGCCAGCCGTAATTGCCGCCCGCTTCGATGCGGTTGAGTTCGTCTCCGCCGCGAGGGCCCATTTCATGGGCCCAGAGTTGTCCGTCGGGGGCGAAGCCGAGACCATAGGGATTGCGGTGCCCGAAGCTCCAGATCTCGGGTCGCGCCTGACTGCGGGCCTCGAAGGGATTGCCCGGCGCAGGCTCGCCGTCGAGCGTGAGCCTGATGATGCTGCCCTGCGGGGTCGACAAATCTTGGGCGCGCTTTGGGCGCATCCGATCGCCCACCGTCAAGAATATATGTCGTCCGTCAGGCGCGAAAGCGATCACCCCGCCGGCCTGACCGCCGCCGGGTAAAGCGTCGTCACGCCAGACAACGTCGAAATTCTGGAGAGAGACTTCACCGTCGCCGCGAGCCAGCGAGGCCCGCGCCAGCGCCAGAGATCCGCTCGCGGCGTTCGGTTCGACATATGTCAGATAGACCAGCCCGGACGCGGCGAAGTCCGGGGCGGGCGCGATGTCCAGCAAACCGAGTTGGCCGCGATAGACCACGTCCGGAACACCCTCGACCGGCACTTTGTCGCCGCCTGTCGTGACGAGCCACATCCGCCCGCCTTTTTCCGTCACCAGCATCTCATCTTCGTCGAGAAAAGCGAGAGCCCAAGGCGTGTCGAAGACGGCGACGTCTGTGGCGGAAAAGGGAAGGTCGCTCGTCGCTTCCTTGCTTCCGGCATTCTCCGAAGCGACCGTCGCGCCGTCCGAGATCAGCAGGGCGGATAGTCCCGCCAAAAGCCATCTCATTGCTTTCATGCTCAACTCCTTTTTAAAGATCTGTTACGCGACTTCGCTCGGTCCGGATGTTCGTCGGCGCAACCGAGGGGACTTTGCGCCAGGATGGCGGTGACACGGTGTCCAACGCCGCCGAAGGTCTCCGAGATTTTGTAACCCCATGCATGTTGCTCGGTTCCGGATTACGCGAAAAAATCGAGGTTTCAGCCATGTTGGCGGAACCAAACGTCGAACGCGGCGTTTTGCGGATGTCGAATGCAGAGCCCCCTCCTCTCCATTCGGAAGCTGGCGCCGGATCCGCCCCTTCATCCCCCCGAAGGCGCCAGACGCGTAAAGGAGAGAACCTTTCCTCCCGCCGGAATGGTTCTCTCCTTTTTATTTTCGGGAACTTTTTCCCCGTCCGTGCATTTTCCGGAGCGAGTGCGGTCGAGGCCGCGCGGGTCTTTACATCAGAAGGGATGACATCATGGCTTTTTCCGAAGCGAATGAGAAAAACGCGCCGACCGTCGAGGATCTCGAAGCGCAGATCGGCGATCTCAAGCGCGATCTTGCCGAGCTGACCAAGACCCTGACAGCCCTCGGCGCGGCAAAGGCGGAATCCTACCGAGACGGCGCCGAGCGCATGGCTGCCGATGCCGCCGCCGCTTCGCGCCGCGCTTTCAACGACGCCCGTGAAGAAGCCTATTCTCTCGGCCGGGACGTGGAGGATGAAATACGCGCTCGCCCTTTCCAGGCGGTGGGTCTGGCGCTCGGCCTCGGCTATCTCGCGGCTCTCCTGACCCGCAGAGGATGAGCATGCAACACTTCATCACGCTGGCGGGGAGTAATCTGGCGAATGGCGCCAGTCGGGCTGCGGCGCGCGCCGGGCTTTTTTTAGCCTTCGCCTTATTGCTGGCGGTCGGTCTGGCTTTTTTGCTGGCCGCAGCGTCCATCGCCATATCCGATATCTACGGCGTGGTGGTCGGCTGGTTGTTCGCAGGCTCGGTGTTGATCGCCATCTCCATCGTCGGCCTCCTCGCAATGACGATGCGCCGTCGCAGGGTCGTGATCCGACAGGCTCCCATCCGTCCTTTGTCGGAGGTGGATCTCGCGCTTGGTCTGATGCCCGGCCTCATGCGTAAGAGCCCATGGGCCATATTGGCCGTGTGCGCGGCGGGCGCTTTCTTTGCGGCGCGCCGGGTTCATGGCGAACCGCCGGCAGAGCGTCGCCGAGGAACGATATAAATTCATCGCGACGACTTACAGTCGCGGAACCTTTTGCTTATCTTCGCATTTACCAATGCGTCAGCAGAATCCAAGAAGGGGAGAACATCTGAATGACCTTGACCGAGCGCGTGGCCGCCCATTTGCCGTTCCTGCGCCGTTACTCGCGCGCGATCACCGGATCTCAGACCTCCGGCGATGCATTCGTCGTCGCGACGCTCGAGGCGTTGATCGCCGATCTCAGTATCTTCCCGGAAGCGTCGTCGGACCGTGTGGCGCTGTATAAGCTTTTTGTCCGCATCCTCAAGTCGGCTCAGGTCGACGTGCCGCAGGCCATTTCGCCCTTCGCCTGGGAGAAGAAAGCGGTCGCCAATCTGTCCGCCGTGCCGACGCAGGCGCGCCACGCCTTCCTTCTGGTCTCCGTGGAAGGCTTTTCCTTTTCTGAGGCGGCCGAGATCCTGGCTGTCGGCATCGAGGACGTGAAGCGTCTTCTCGACGAAGCGACACAGGAGATCTCCCGTCAGATCACCACCGAGATCATGATCATCGAGGACGAGCCGCTCATCGCGCTCGACATCGAGCACATCGTACTCGATCTTGGCCACAGCGTCAGCGGCATCGCCCGGACGCATTCCGAGGCGCTTGACCTTTATCGTCGCAGCAATCCGGGCATGATCCTCGCCGATATCCATCTCGCCGACGGCAGCTCCGGCATCGACGCGATCAACGACATTCTCAAGGTCGCCAGCGTTCCGGTGATTTTCATCACCGCTTTCCCCGAGCGTTTGTTGACAGGCGAGCGTGCGGAACCGACTTTCCTTGTCACCAAGCCGTATAATCCTGATATGCTGAAAGCATTGATCAGTCAGGCCTTGTTCTTCAATGAAGGCGACAAGGCCTATCAGGCCATGTCCGCCTGATAGATTTGACGCGTAGCAGCCGGCAAAGCGCGGTGCACGGAGAGGCGATATCGGTCTTTCTGCTGCAGGCGCGTAATTTCGAGGTGTAAGGTGCGGCGATTCCTTTGGCACGCCAAGGATCTCAACGAGGGAGAGCTTGGCCCGTTTTTCATCACGGCCCTGCTCGACATGAACGC
The DNA here is from genome assembly GCF_025779995.1 of Rhizobium sp. TRM95796. Classification (NCBI taxonomy): domain Bacteria; kingdom Pseudomonadati; phylum Pseudomonadota; class Alphaproteobacteria; order Hyphomicrobiales; family Rhizobiaceae; genus Rhizobium; species Rhizobium sp. TRM95796. The sequence goes on from NZ_JAOXHE010000005.1 coordinate 28,075, forward strand.
CAGCCTCATCTTGCAGGACCGCGACCACAATTATCTCTGTGTCACGGGCCTCCCGGATATCTGGCGCCTGAAATCCGACGATGCGCCCGACGATCGTTCCGTCTTCGGCGCGGAGATCGGCGCCCGATTGGCGGACGCCAAGTCGCGTGCGCTCGAAACCCGTCAGACTGAAATCCTCGAAGTGACGCTCGAAGACGGCGGAGTCTTCGAGTTCCGGGTGCTTGCCTTCAGTGGCCATGGCGCGCAGATGCAGTTCATCACCACGATCATCGATCGGGGCGAAGATCGACGTCGCGAAAAGGTGCTTCATTCGCTCTTGCGGGACGTGAGCCATCGGTCGAAAAACCTTCTGGCGATCATCCAGAGCATCGTCACACAGACCTCGCAATATACGGATTCTATCGAAGCCTATGTGCAGAAGCTCAGGGGGCGCATCTTCTCCCTGTCGAGATCACAGGATCTGGTGACGGATTCCGGCTGGCGCGGCGCATTTGCGCGCGAGCTCTTGGAGCAGCAGGTCTCGGCCTATATTCCAAACGGCCAACAGCTGATCACGTTCGAAGGTGAAAACCTGTTGCTGTCTCCGAATGTGACCATGCATCTCGGCCTCGCCTTCCACGAATTGTTGATCAACGCGATCAATTTCGGCAGCTTCCTGCCGGCGGGCCAGACGATCGTGGTGACGATCGCGATGCAGGAGCGTGAGGGACGCGATTTCGTCAGTGTTTCCTGGCGCGAACCCCTGGACGCGGCCTATCGCAAAGCGGGGCAGGACTCTGCGCTGCCGGTTCGCAGGCTTGGGACTGCGATCCTCGAGCGGGTCGTTCCCGCCTCCGTCAATGGCAACGCGGAATATAGCGTATCGCAAAGTGAAGTTCGTTACGGGCTGGTTTTTCCCGCCGATGCGCGGCGGGCCGCCTGAGACTTTGGCAGCCCCGAGCCGCCGCCTCAAATGAAGGGGCGGCGTCTCGGCACCGGCGGGCGCCAGTCGGCGATCCGGGCCAATTCATCCTCGTTCAGCACTTCGCAGCCGCGCTCGAGCCAACGGATGACGCCGCGCTCCGCGAGCTTGCGCAGGGTCTTGTTCGTGTGAACGATCGACAGTCCCAAAGTGTCGGCGACATGCGACTGGGTGACGGGCAGGTTGATGTACTTCGTGTCCGCCATTCCCGACTCTCGCGCCTTGTGCGCGAGGAAGGCGAGGAGATAGGCGGCGCGCTCGATGGCGCTGCGGCGGCCGATGCTCAGAAGATGCTCGTCGAGAATGCGCTCTTCACGCGCCGCTATCCAGGTCAGGTCGAAAGCGAGACCGGGATGATCGCGAAACAGCGTGCCGAGCCGCTCCCGCTCGAATACGCACAACGACAGCGGCGACAGGGCTTCCACAGAATGCTGCATTTCCCCCATGAGCGTGCCCTGCAAACCGAGCAGGTCGCCGGTCGCGACATAGTTGAGCACCTGCCGTCGGCCGTCTTCGAGGATCTTGTAGCGGAAGCCCCAACCCGAGAGCACCGTATAAAGGTGAGGGCTGAGGGAGCCTTCGCTGAGCACGGTCGCGCCGGGCTCGATCAACATCTCGCCACTTTTAAATTCGGAAACGAAATCGAGTTCCGGCGGGGAAAATTCTCGGAAGGTCTCGAGATTTCTGATCCAGCATTTTTCGCAGTCGTGCCGCACTGTGCGGCGAGATGATGACTCCACTCGGGCTTCTCCGTAGAATGCAGCATATCAATGTTGCTGGGCCGTAAAAGTTCCGGACATGTCAAAGTTAAATGACTTACCCGACCCAAATCAGTTGATTGCGCGGCATTGAAACCGGGCTCGGAGAGTGATTTGCGGATTCTGGTGGTGCAAAAGGAATATCTCATCGCGCTGGACGTCAAAGAAGCGCTCGCAGGGCTGTTGCCGGGAGATATCGAAATCGCGTCGCTGATCGAACTGGGCGCGAAGCTGCGCGCGCGGTCGTGGGATCTCGTGCTCCTGGATACGGGCGAAACGCCCGAAACGGATCGTCGCAATGCTTCGGCCGTGCTCGCTTCCGGATCGGCGCTGGTGTTTCTGACCGGCCATGTCGACTTCGCCGAGGGCGTGCCCGGATTTCAGGAATGGCCGGTTCTGGTGAAGCCCTTTATCGAAGGGCAGTTGCTGGACGCCGTCCTGCGAGGTCTGGCCTTGGCCGGCAAGAGTTGAGACGTCCTCCGATTACTGGCAGACGTCGACCCATTCGGCGCCTGCCAGAGCAGCCATGCGCTCGGGCGAGATCCTGACGGCGGCGTGAATGTCCCCGGCTGCAGGCACGACTTCGGCGTAGTCCCGCAGCGAAATATCGCAATAGACCCGGAGGGGCTTCGGCAGCCCGAAGGGACAGACGCCGCCCACGGGATGGCTCGTCTCGGCGGTGACTTCGTCGAGAGCGAGCATGCGCGGTTTGGCGGCGAAACGGGCCTTGAACTTCTTGTTGTCGAGCCGCGCCGTGCCCATGGTCACCAGAAGGATGGCGTCTTCGCCGACCCGGATGGCCAGGGTCTTGGCGATCTGTCCCGGCTCGACCCCATGCGCAGCCGCTGCCAGTTCGACGGTGGCGGTGCTGACCGACAACTCGATGACTTCGATGTCCGGGGCGTTGTCGCGGAAAAACTGTTTGACGCTGTCGAGGCTCATACGTGGTCCGTTCGGGATGATTGCCTCGACGATCATAGAAGCGGCGAGACGGCTGGCAAGCCCGGATTGCGCGTTGAAGAAGGTTAACGGCAGAGAAGGTGGATCCGCCGGTGCGACAAGTATCTCCCACGCGGACGCGCATACGGAAATCCTGCGCCCGAGGCGATTAATTGCCGGCTTGGCCGGTTGATGTTCGCTGTTGGCGGCGCTCTTATTTTAGGAAAAATGAGTGTTCGCGGATGGCGTTAACCTTCAGGCAAGGAATTAACCATAAACATTTTACTCACGCCGGAATGGGATCGCTGCGTGGTCCGATTGGCATGAAGCCGCTTCGCCGTGCCGGTATCAAGTCCGGATTTTCGAACATGTTCTGTGAGATCGTGCTCTACGCGGCGAAATGCGGAAATCTTTCGCAGCCGTGCAAAGCAGGCCGTGTCAGCCCGTCGGCTGGCGTCGCGCGTTGTGACGGGGATTTGAAGTGGTGGACGGGGCTGCATCGGCGGACAGGGAAAGACGCGAAGGCGGAAGCCTCGGCGGTCGCCTGCGTTTCGCGGGGCTCGCCGCCGAAGAAGCCGCGCTTTTGCGCGAACGCCGCAACGACCTGTTGCCTCATGTGAAAGATGGTCTCCGCGATCTCTTCCAGCGCTACCAAACCTTCCCCGACGCCGCACGCCAGTTCCAGAGCGAAGGGCAGATCGATCGCCTCCACGATCTCTGTCAGTCCCATTGGGACGTATTGACCGATGCGCGGTTCGACAGCCTCTATGCCGAGCGCGTGAAACTGCTATCCGACACCGAGAGCCGAGGCGGGCTTGATCCGCGCTGGCGTATCGCCGGGCAAGCGGTCGTTCTCGAGCACCTCGTCGCCGGCGTTCTTCGCGACAACTGGCCGAAGAGCTGGTTCGGCGGCGCCCGCAAGCGGGATGAGGCGCTGCGGCTCGTCTCAGCGCTCATCCGCGCCGTCATGGTGGATCTCGAAATCTCCACCTCGCTGCGCTTCAACGAGAGCCGGCTGAACCACCAGAAGGAACTGGCGGCGAAAGACGCCGCCCGTCGCGGCGAGACCCGGGCCTTGATCGGCGAGATCGCCGAACGGCTCGCCGGCAAGGATTTTTCCCAACCGGTCGGAGAGCAGGCGCTGGAAGATTACCGTGACCTCCTGGGTAGCCTGAACGGCGCGTTGCAGGTCATCAGCGCAGAATTGCGGCGGTCTTCGGACACGGCCGAACTGGCGCGCGACGGAGCGAGCCGCATTGCGTTGTTGGCGTCGGCGCTCGCGTCCAACAGTGATCAGGCGTCAGGGCGGCTGGGCGAGGTCGCTTCCGACGTCGCTGCGCTCGCCGCCAAGGTGTCCGCGGCGGCCGATCGCGCCGGTCTTGCCGAGGGCGCTTCCGGAAAAGCCCGCGACGCGGTGATCGAAAGCGGCAAGATCGTCGGACAGGCCATCGACGCCATGGCCGATATCGAAAGCTCGGCCGAAAAGATCGGTCAGATCATCGGCGTCATCGACGACATCGCCTTCCAGACCAATCTTCTCGCCTTGAATGCGGGCATCGAGGCGGCGCGCGCCGGCGACAGCGGCCGGGGCTTCGCCGTCGTCGCGCAGGAAGTGCGCGGACTTGCCCAGAGATCGGCGGACGCGGCGCGCGAGATCAAGGATCTCGTCACCGGCACCAAGGCTCAGGTCGACAGCGGCGTCGCGATGGTCAACCGCACACAAGGGGCGATCGGTGAAATCGCCACGCAGGTCACCGAGATCAATACGGCGATTTCGCGTCTTGCGCGCGACACGAGCGAATGCGCATCGGAAGTCTCCAGCCTTGCGGAAGCGGCCAATTCGATTGGCCGCATGCTCACCGAAACTTCTCATGTCGCGACGGGCGCGTGTGAACACTCCGATAACCTTAAGGCTGTAATAGTAGAGCTTGGCGACACGATCAGGGCGTTCAGGCTCGGCCAATCCGACCATGGCCGCGTCTCGGGACCTTCCCGGAGGACAGGAAGCGACCAGATCGTTGCGCCCGTGACGGAAACCGGACCGACGGCATTCGCCTTGCTCGAGGAAAGGGTGGCGTCATGACGCATGAACGGGGACCTGAAATCAAAGCGACGGGAAAGACCCAATGAGTGGCAAAGCAATGAAGAAACTCAGTCTGGAGAAAATCCTCGATCTGAACGAGGCCTCCGCCCTGCACGGCAAGCTGATGTCGATGCGCGGCAGCGATCTCGCGATTGATGGATCCGCAGTGGAGCGTTGCGGCGCTCTCTGCATCCAGGTGCTGATGTCGGCATCCAAGACCTGGGAACAGGAAAAGCTCTCGTTCAAGTTCTCAAACATCTCCGACGCGCTCGTCAAGACGATGCAGCTCATCGGAGTCAATCACGAAATGATGCTCGCAAAGGAGAGCAAGTAATGAAGAAACGCGTTCTCACGGTGGACGATTCCAGAACCATCCGAAACATGCTTCTGGTCACTCTCAACAATGCAGGCTTTGAAACCATCCAGGCCGAAGACGGCGTCGAAGGTCTCGAAGTGCTCGAAACCTGCAATCCCGACGTGATCGTCACGGACATCAACATGCCGCGTCTCGATGGCTTCGGCTTTATCGAAGGCGTGCGCAAGAACGACAAGTACCGCGCGATCCCGATCCTGGTTCTGACGACGGAAAGTGACGCGGAAAAGAAGAATCGCGCTCGCCAGGCAGGCGCGACGGGCTGGATCGTGAAACCGTTCGACCCGACGAAACTGATCGATGCCATCGAGCGCGTAACCGCTTAACGGGAACAATCCTATGGATATGAACGAAATCAAAGAGATCTTTTTCCAGGAATGCGAGGAACAGCTCGCGGAACTGGAATCGGGTCTGCTCAAGATGAATGATGGAGACACGGATCCTGAAACGGTAAACGCCGTTTTTCGAGCCGTCCACTCCATCAAGGGCGGCGCTGGCGCCTTCGGTCTTGACGACCTCGTGGCGTTCGCCCACGTGTTCGAGACGACTCTGGATTGCGTTCGTTCCAACAAGCTGGATCCCGGTCCCGATGTCATGAAGGTCATGCTCAAGTCGGCGGATGCGCTGGCCGACTTGACCAACGCCGCCCGCGACGGCAGCTCGGTCGATCCGAGCCGGACCTCGGGTCTCGTGAAGGATCTCGAAGCGCTCGCCCATGGCGAGCCCCTGCCGAGCGCCGGCGGGGCGGAGCCCGCTCCGAAGGCCGCTCCCGCGCCCAAGGCCGCGGCGCCTGCGCCCAAGCCGGCGGCCGCCGCGCCTGCGCCGACCGATGACAGCGGCTTTCAGCCGATCCCGTTCTCCTTCGACGATTTCGGCGACGAACCCGAAGCCGTTGCGCCGACCTTCGAGATCAACTTCAAGCCGCGCACGGAGCTCTACACCAAAGGCAACGACGCCGCCCTGCTGCTGCGCGATCTGCGCCGCCTTGGCGACATGAGCTTGCATTGCGACATGACCACGCTCCCGGCTCTCGACCAGATGGAGCCGGAAAGCGCCTATTTCTCCTGGAAGGTCTGGCTGAAGACTGACAAGGGCGAAGACGCCGTTCGTCAGGTGTTCGAATTCGCCGAATGGGACTGCGAACTCGACATCAAGCAATTGGGCGACGGCGAAGGCATCGGCAACGAAGAAGCCGAAGAATTGCCGATGGTGCCCATTCCGTTCGATCTCAGCATCCTTGAGGACGACGAGCCCGCCGTGATGATCGAGGATCATCACGCGGAAGAGGAGATGGCCGCCGCCGCCGCCATGGCCAGGCAGACCGCCGCCGCCGCGTCGGAAGTCGTCGCCAAGGTCGAGCGCGCCGCAGCCCCCGCCGCTGAAAAGCGCGAGCCCGCCGCCGCCGCCGCGAAAGCCGCCGACGCCAATTCGGCCGCCGGCGCCAACCAGACCATCCGCGTCGATCTCGATCGCGTCGACCGCCTCATCAACCTGGTGGGCGAGCTCGTCATCAATCAGGCCATGTTGGCCCAGAGCGTCATCGAGAACGACTCGACCGGCACCCAGGGCATCAATATGGGCCTCGACGAGCTCCAGCAGCTCACCCGCGAGATCCAGGATTCGGTCATGGCGATCCGCGCCCAGCCGGTCAAACCAGTCTTCCAGCGCATGTCGCGCATCGTCCGCGAAGTCGCCGACATGGTGGGCAAGTCCGTCCGTCTGGTGACGGAAGGGGAAAACACCGAAGTCGACAAGACGGTCATCGACAAGCTCGCCGAGCCGCTGACCCACATGATCCGCAATTCGGTCGACCATGGCATCGAAAGCCCGGAAAAGCGCGCCGCCATCGGCAAGCCGGCCGAAGGCACCGTGAAGCTGACCGCCAAGCATCGTTCCGGTCGCATCCTGATCGAACTGTCGGATGACGGCGCGGGCATCAACCGCGAAAAGGTCAAGCAGAAGGCCATCGACAACGACCTCATCCCGGCCGACGCCAATCTGTCGGACGAGGAGATCGACAACCTGATCTTCATGCCGGGCTTCTCGACCGCCGACAAGATCACCGACGTGTCCGGCCGAGGCGTCGGCATGGACGTCGTCAAGCGCTCCATCCAGGCGCTAGGCGGCCGCATCTCGATCCAGTCGCGCCCGGGGCAGGGCTCGACCTTCATCATGAGCCTGCCGCTGACGCTGGCCGTCCTCGACGGCATGGTGGTGACGGTCGCCAACCAGACGCTGGTCGTGCCGCTGACCGCGATCGTGGAAACGCTGCAGCCGGAGGCGAGCGCCATCCACTCCTTCGGCGCCCATCAGAAACTCATCGCCATCCGCAATTCGTTCTGCCCGCTGGTCGATGTCGGCCGTATCCTCAACTATCGCAGCAATTCGGCCAATCCGGTGGATGGCGTCGCGCTGCTGGTGGAGTCGGAAGGCGGCGGTCAGCGCGCGCTGATGGTAGATGCGATCCAGGGTCAGCGCCAGGTCGTCATCAAGAGTCTCGAGGCCAATTACACGCATGTTCCGGGCATCGCAGCCGCCACCATTCTCGGCGACGGCCGGGTGGCGTTGATCCTGGACGTGGACGCGGTGGTCGCAGCTTCCCGAGGTCAGTCCTTGAGATCGGAGAGCGCGCTCGCCGCGACGGGTTGAAGATGATGTGAGGAGTATGGGTTCGTCAGAATGTCGTACACAGCAAAAGCCATTTCGCAGCAAGGTCGCGAGCTCATCGCATTCCGGATCGGCGATCAGGAGTTTACCGTGAACATCATGTCCGTCCGCGAAATCCGTGGATGGACGCCTGCCACCCCCATGCCGCACACGCCGTCTTACATGCGCGGAGTGATCAACCTGCGCGGGGCAGTCCTGCCGATCATCGATCTCTCGGCCCGGCTGGGCATGAAGCCGGCCGAACCCACGGCGCGCCACGTCATCATCGTGGCCCAGATGAGGGACAAGATCGTTGGTCTGCTGGTGGACGCGGTGTCCGACATCCTCACGGTGACGGACGACCTGATCCAGCCCACGCCGGAGATCGCCTCCGATCTCGAACGATCCTTTGCTCGCGGCATCATCGCGATCGAAGGGAGAATGATCTGCCTGATGGAACTGGAAGCCCTGTTCCACGAGAGTGAAAGCGAAGCTGCGTGACCATGAGTTTAGCCATTGACCCGCGCCGTAATCAGGAAGAGATCCTCGCAGGGGGTGAGTTCCCGTTGACGCGCCGCGATCTCTCCGAGATCGCCGCGATGATCTATTCGGATGCGGGCATCTATCTCAACGAGACCAAGGCTTCGCTCGTCTATTCGCGGCTGTCCAAGCATATCCGGCAACTGGGCCTTCGGGATTTCCGCACCTATTGCGAACTCGTGTCGTCGCCGAACGGCGCGGCCGAGCGCCGCGAAATGCTGTCTTTCCTGACAACCAACTTCACGCGATTCTTTCGTGAAAACCACCATTTCGACCATCTGCGCACCGAAGTTCTGCCGGGCATGATCAGCCGCCTGAAATCGGGCGGACGCGCGCGCATCTGGTCCGCCGCCTCCTCGGATGGCCAGGAGCCCTATTCGATCGCGCTGACGGCGCTGTCGGTGATGCCGAACATCGCCGATTACGACTTCAAGATCCTCGCCACCGATATCGATCCGAAGATTCTCGCCGCGGCCCGGCTCGGAGCCTATGACGCCAGTTCGCTCGAGACCGTCAGCCCGCAGATGCGCAAGCAGTATTTCTCCGAGGTGAATATCGACGGAAAGCAGAAATGGCAGGTCAGCGACACCGTCAAGCGGCTGATCACCTATAACGAGCTCAACCTCATGGCCAATTGGCCGTTCAAGGGCAAGTTCGACGTGATCTTCTGCCGCAACGTGGTGATCTATTTCGACGAACCGACCCAGGTCCGCATCTGGAACCGCTTCTCCGATCTTCTCACCGACGGCGGTCATCTCTATATCGGTCATTCCGAGCGCGTTTCGGGCGAGGCCAAGGCCTTCTTCGACAATACCGGCATCACGACCTACAAGTTCATCGGCAAGTCAGGGGGGAGGAAGACCTGATGGCGCCAGCACGCGTACTCGTCGTCGACGACTCTCCCACGATGCGGGGGCTGATTTCGGCCGTGTTGAATTCCGACCCCGACGTGAATGTGATCGGGCAGGCCCGCGACGCCATGGAGGCGCGCGCCGCCATCAAGGAACTCAATCCCGACGTCGTGACCCTCGACATCGAAATGCCCGACATGAACGGGCTCGATTTTCTCGAAAAGATCATGAAGCTTCGCCCCATGCCGGTGATCATGGTGTCGTCGCTGACGCATCGCGGCGCGGAAGCCACCATCGCGGCTTTGGAGATCGGCGCGTTCGATTGCATCGGCAAGCCGGCTCCCGGCGATACGCGTCCGTTCCATGAACTGATCGACAAGGTCAAGGCGGCGGCCAAGTCGAGCTATCGCTATCAATACATGCGCAAACCGGCGAACCCGGCGCCGGCCGCCAACATCAACGCGGTCCCGTCCGACTACCGGGTCGGGCGAAAGGTCGTGGCGATCGGATCTTCCACAGGCGGCGTGGAGGCTTTGATAGAAGTTCTTAAGAAATTTCCGGTTAATTGCCCGCCGACTGTCATAACCCAGCACATGCCGTCAACCTTTACGAAAAGTTTCGCGGAAAGGTTGAACCGCCTCTGTGCGCCTCAGGTGCAGGAAGCGACCGATGGAGCCCGGCTCGAAATCGGCCGCGTTTATCTTGCTCCGGGGGGCGAGCGTCACATGACGGTCGCAAACGCCCACGCGCCCGTGTGCCGTCTGCTGGAGAAGCCGCCGGTCAACGGACATCGCCCCTCGGTCGACGTCCTGTTCGATTCGGTGGCCGAACTTGCCGGACGCAACGCGGTGGGCGTCATTCTGACTGGCATGGGCCGCGACGGCGCATCGGGACTACTTAAGATGCGTCACGCCGGAGCGCGCACCGTCGGCCAGAATGAAAAGACCTGCGTGGTCTATGGAATGCCCCGTGTGGCTTTCGAACTCGGCGCTGTGGAAACGCAGCTTCCGCTGACGGCCATCGGGGAGGAAATATTGAAACTTACTGCCGCCCGAAAAGAAGGGAGCGACTGATGTCTATCGCTGAAAAAATCAAAGTCCTTATTGTCGATGATCAGGTAACGAGCCGCTTGCTTCTTAGTGACGCTTTGACCCAGCTCGGGTTCAAGCAAATTACGGCAGCCGGCGACGGGCAACAGGGCGCACAGATCATGGCCCAACAGCCTCACCACCTGGTCATCTCGGACTTCAACATGCCGAAAATGGATGGCCTGGGGCTTCTTCAGGCCGTGCGCTCTAACCCGGCTACGAAGAAAGCCGCCTTCATTATCTTGACCGCTCAGGGTGACCGCGCGCTCGTCCAGAAGGCGGCGCAGATGGGGGCGAACAACGTCTTGGCCAAGCCTTTCACCATCGAAAAGATGAAAGCGGCCATCGAGGCTGTGTTCGGGTCCCTGAAATGAGCGATGGCTTCAAACGTGTCCATGTAATCCAAGGCGAGTGGAAAGTCTCGCGCGATCCCGATGTGGTTCTGTCCACCGTGCTCGGCTCCTGCGTCGCCGCCTGTCTGCGCGATCCGGTGGTCGGCGTCGGTGGTATGAATCACTTTCTCCTTCCCGGCTCCGCCGAGGCCATGGCGCAGGGCGGCGACGTATCCCGCTACGGCGTGCATCTGATGGAACTGCTGATCAACGGCCTGCTGAAGCAGGGCGCCCGTCGCGACCGTCTTGAAGCGAAAATCTTCGGCGGCGCCAAGACGATCGCGTCCTTTTCGAATGTCGGCCAGCAGAACGCGGAATTCGCGATGCGCTTCCTCAAGGACGAAGGCATCAAGATCGCAGGCGCGTCGACCGGCGGCGACGCCGGCCGCAAGCTCGAATTCTGGCCGGTCTCCGGCCGGGCACGTCAATATGCGCTGACCGGCGCCGAAACGCAGCGGACCGTGCAGCTCGAAACGCGCCCCGTGCCAGCGCCGAAGCCCGCCGAGTCGTCGATCGAGTTTTTCTGATCTGGAAGGATCACGCCATGCATTCGAGTGTAGTATCGCATACGGCCGAGATCGAAGAGTCGCTGCCAGAAATCCTGATGCGGGTGGTTTCCGAACTGCACGACGTCGCCTATCTGATCGAGCGCATCGAACCCTTCCTGACCAATTCGAACGGCGTGGACTTCATGGACGCGGCCGATCGCATGATGGTTCTGCAGGGCATCGATCTCGCCGTCCAGAAAACCCGCGGTCTCGCGGAGTTCATCGATACGGTGACGGCGTCCATCCCGGAGGAAACCTTGGTCGACATCACCACGGCGCTCAATCTGGTCAAGCTGGCGGACATGCAGCGCGCCCTTTCCGGAGGCACTCGCCGCGGCCATTCTCAGCCGATCATCAAGACCGCGGGAGACTGCGATCTGTTCTGACGCCGCTGATGCGGGCCCGTGGGGAAGGGCGAAAAATGGGTAGGAGATCCGGAGGCCGCTGACCTCCCGACATCACCCTCGCGCAAGTTTGAAGCCATAGAGTGTAGGCAAGGAATGATACCTTGACCTCGTGGCGCTTAACTTCGCGGGAACAGAATGAATCTGTTGAATCAGCTTACAGCTATACTCAAGAACCTGACGTCGCTGGGCATGACCAAGCTCGTGGCTCTGGGCGCAATCTTCGGATTGACCCTCCTGGCGATCCTCGTCGGCAGCTACTATGTCAACAAGCCAGGGTATGAAACCCTCTATGTTGGTCTTGAAGCTTCCGATCTCAATCAGGTGGGAATCGCGCTCGCCGAAGGCGGGCTCGACTATCAGGTCGGAACCGATGGCGGCTCAATCTCCGTGCCCGTCGGCCAGACCGGAAAGGCGAGACTGTTTCTCGCCGAACGCGGCCTTCCGAATTCCGCCAACGCCGGCTACGAATTGTTCGACAATGTCGGATCGCTCGGCCTGACCTCCTTCATGCAGGAAGTCACCCGGGTTCGGGCGCTGGAAGGCGAAATCGGCCGCACCATCCAAACCATCAACGGCATCAACGCCGCGCGCGTTCACATCGTCATGGCCGATCGAGGCTCCTTCCGCCAGTCGGAACAGAAGCCGACGGCGTCCGTCATGATTCGCGCCTCCGAACAGGTCGGCCGCCAGGCCGCGGCCTCCATTCGGCATCTGGTGGCCTCCGCCGTTCCGGGCCTGAACGTCGACGACGTCACCATTCTCGATTCGGCCGGTCAACTGCTCGCATCCGGCGACGATCCGTCCAGCAGTTCCCTGAACCGCTCGCTCGGCATCGTTCAGAACGTTCAGCAGGAAATCGAAAGCAAGATCGACAATGCGCTGGCGCCTTTCCTCGGCATGGACAATTTCCGCGCGTCGGTGACCGCCAAGCTCAATACAGACGCCCAGCAGATCCAGGAAACCATCTTCGACCCCGAATCCAAGGTCGAACGCTCCGTTCGCGTCACCAAGGAGGACCAGAAGTCCGAACAGGTGTCCCAGGAGCAGGCGACGACGGTCGAACAGAACGTTCCCCAGGGCAACGAGAGCGCCGGCGCCGGACCGAAGTCGTCGGATCAGGCGAACAAGAAGGAAGAACAGACCAACTACGAGATCAACCAGAAGACCGTCGCCACCGTTCGCAACGGCTATACGATCGACAAGCTGTCGATCGCCGTGGTCGTCAATCGCGGCCGCATCGCCAAGCTAGCCGGCGAGCCTTTCGATCAGGCGAAGTTCGACAAGATCGTCGCGGAAATGCAGAAGATCGTCACCTCGGCGGCAGGCATCGATTCGACGCGCGGCGACGTGGTGAATGTTTCGGCGATCGACTTCCTCGACAACCAGTTGCTGAACGAAGCGGCGACGTCCGAATCCTTCGCGGACATCTTCATGCGCAATATGGGTACGATGATCAACGCGCTGGCCTTCGTCGCCGTCGCCTTCCTCATCGTCTGGCTCGGCTTCCGTCCGCTCATCAAGGCGATCGGCGGTCCCGAACTCGGCGCGGCGGCCCTCGGCGCCCCTGGCTCGGTTCCCATCGGCGAAAGCGCCGGACTGGAACTGCCGGACTTCTCGCCGCCGACGGTCGGCGGACCGGGCGCCACCCTCATGGACGGCTTCGGCTCCGACTTCGGCTTCGATTCGACCGACGACATCCTCAACCCCGGAGAGGACGACGGCTCCGGACTCGCCAAGCGGGTCAAGGAAGGTCCCGAGCGCCGACTGGGCCGCATGGTGGAGATCAGCGAAGAAAGAGCCGCCAAAATTCTCCGCAAGTGGGCGATTCCGGAACAAGCGGCCTAACCCAAAAAATCGAAACGACAATAACGCCGGCCTCGCGCCGGCGTTTTCTGTTTGCAGTGGCTTCGGAAACCACTGAAAATCGCGAGGCTACTTGAGCCGGAGGATTAAAAAATTGTATTCGGGGTCGAATCAGTTTCACCATGAAGGCGTTCGGATCTATCGTGATGACGACAATGAACGGGGCAGCGTTTTTCTTCGCGGGCCCGCGGCAACCGACCGGGTGGTGAAGTGACCGCTAAAAGCGACAGCGGATCGTTGACAGAAGCGTCGGGCTCGGTCCGGGCGCATGTGAATGGCACGATCAGCGCGGACCAGATGCTGGACCGTTTGAACAGAAGCATTTCGGCCCAGGACGTCGCCTCCGCGGCAATGGCGCTCTGCGACTATGTCGGAGCGGAGGGGTATCTGCTGGCCCGTCATGAATTGAACAGCGAAGCCGGTCTCGACAACATCATTTCCTCAAATTGGCCGTTCGACCTCGTTCGCAATCGCGGGCGCGAACTCCTGGCGCGACTGTCGCGAAGCACCGAGCTGGAGAAATGCCTGTCCGTGCTCAACCCCGCCTTCTCCCTATTGGTCGACGACAAGAACGGCGCCGATCAGTCGGGGCGCGAATATTGCACGATCATCTTCAATGCCGGACGGACACGCTATTGCCTGATGTTCATCTGCCCGCCGGATGTGATCCTGTCGCAGCAGAGATTGCGGGAAACGGGACTTCTGGCCGGCTACCTCGCCAGCCTCATGTTCAGGGATGCGGTCCGCAGCGCCCGTGACATGGATCTGACCGACCGCGAACTGGAATGTCTCTACTGGATCGCCGAGGGCAAGACGAGCGACGAGATCGCCACCATCATCGGCATCTCCAAGAACACCATCAACAATTATATCACCAGCGTGATGCGCAAGACCGCCACCCGCACCAGATCGGAGGCGATCGCCTATGCCGTGCGACACAATCTTGTTTGAGGAGCGGCGCCTGTGAAGGATGGCAAGACCGGCATGGATGGCGGCGGCAAGCGAAACATCCGTTCGCTCAGCCGTTCGGATTTCTTTCCGAGGCTGGTGTCCATGCAGCGCACCGCGCATGCCCGCAATTTCGCGGTCTTCAAGACCAACAATTCGGGTCTTCCCAGCAAGCGGAAGCTGGCCTGCATTCTCGACAATTTCCAGTCCGACAACCAGATCGCCGCGGCCTCGATCCTCGAGCATTACAGCCAGGTGTTCCTCGATCATCTCGAGACATCGTCGTTGCCGCTGCTTTGGAACGGACTGGGAGAGGCGCAGACCGCCGAGACGCCGGATTTCACCGGCTTCGTGAGCCGGATCAAGCAGCGCAGCCTGCCGGTGTGCGGAATCGCATTTCCGGTTCGATTGGGGTCGATGGGCAATGGCTTCATCGTGTTTTCGGCCAATTACCTCGATCTCGCCTGGGAGACGATTCTCGATCTTCACGCCCGGTCACATCAGTTGATGATGGATCTCTTGACGCTCGACGAACGCCGGTCGGCGCCCGACGAGGTGCTGTCGAGCCGTGAAATCGCCTGCCTGCAGCTCGCCGGAGACGGCTTGGTCAGCGAGGAGATCGCCGTGCAGCTCGGTCTATCCGTGCACACGGTCAACGCCTACCTGTCGTCCGCCACGGTGAAACTCGATTCGGTCAATCGTATTCAGGCGATCGCCAAGGCTATTCGCCTCGGCTATATCGCCTGAATTCGCGATTTCGGCCTATTGCAGGGCGCTGGAGGAATGCGCCTCGAGCGCCTGCATTTTCGGCGTGATGAAGCGTGCCCGCTGCAGGCTTTCGGCGAGGAGCGCCGTATCCTGATCCGGATCGTCATTCGCTTCATGGAAGGCGATATGGTTGATCTCGATGCCCGCCAGCTCGTCGGTCAGCGACAATTGCGCATAGACGGTCACCGCGTCGGCCATGATTTCGAGGTCGAGCGAGATTTGCGGCAGCTTGTTCCAGTCCATCTCGTAATTGCCGCCGATGCCGAAGCGGATTGTGCCGGGCAGGAAATAGAGTTCCGCCGCTGAATTGACGAGATCCGCGATATTGCCCCAGCGCTCGTAGCGCAGCAGCGAAACGAGGTCTGCAGCGTCGATCAGCCTGAGTTCTGTTGCAACGGGACGCAACGCCTCGGCCACGATTTTTTCGTGTTCGATGGAGAAAGGGCTTTTTTTCATCGTTTTCAGTGAACCCGTCTGGCTTTATTCTTGGACGCATAAATGCGTTGTATCAGTTCGGCGACGGCCTTGTAGAAGACCGGCGGGATGACAGTATCCACCGAGACTTGCGCAAACATGGAGCGAGCGAGAGGGGGGTCTTCGAACACCGGAACGCCGTTCTCTTCGGCCACCTGGCGTATTTTGAGGGCAATGAGGTCCGTTCCTTTGGCGACCACGACCGGAGCCGGATCCTCGTCGCGCACATAGCGCAGGGCCACCGCATAGTGGGTCGGGTTCGCGATCACGAGCGTCGCTCGCGGCACCGAACTGATCATGCGCTTGCGCGCGAGATCGCGGGCGAAGGACCGCTGACGCTGTTTGATCATCGGATCGCCGTCGGTCTGCTTGCGCTCTTCCTTGACTTCCTCCTTGGTCATCTTGAGCTCTTCATACCAATGATGATGAGTCCAGAAATAGTCTGCGATGGCGATGATCGCCGCCGAGAACAGGATGATGACCAGGATCGTCCTGACATCCGACGACAGACGCTTGAGGAGAAAGTCGGGATCCGCATACATCGCGTCGAGCGATTTGAAATATTCCGATCTGAGGCTCAGGCCGACCACCAGTCCGACGACGAGAATTTTGATCAGCGATTTGCCGAACTCGACCATGCCGGGCATGCCGAAAAGGCGGCCGAAGCCGCTCACCGGATTGAGCCGCGAGAATTTCGGGGCGATTCGTTCGAGAACCGGTGTCGGGAGATTTTGTAGAATCGAGGCGGCGATGCCGAACGTCGCCATGAGGATGAACGCCGGCGTGACGATGGCGGCCGATTCCCAGAAGACGCGGCCGAACAGCGCGACGATGTCGGTGCCGGTTTCGAAGCGCCATTGCTCCGGCTTTTCGAACACCCCGCGCAGCGTGTCCCAGAGCTTCGAGACGCCGCTGGGCAGGAAGAATACGAAATAGACATAGATGCCGAGCGTGGAGGCGAAGACGGTAATCTCGCGCGAGAAGGGCACATTGCCCTTTTCGGCGGCTTCGGAGTAACGCTTCTGGGTCGGCGCTTCCGTTTTACTGTCTTTGTCGGCGTCTTCAGCCATGGCCGTCTACTTTCGTCAGGCCGCTTCGACCGCTCCGGATTCTTTGAGCTGGATCTGGCCGTTGGCGGCGAGCCGAATCGCCTCTTGCGCGATGGAACGGCGGGCGATCGCGATCGTCCGCGGATTGGCCGTCGTGTCGGGCGCGCCGAGATCCGATTCGATCATGCGGCGCTGACGCGCGCCGATCGAGGACAGCACGGCTTCGCGGATGTCCATCGATGCGCCGCGCAACGCCATCGTGATGACGTCGCCGGCGATGTCGTTGAACAGCATGACGCGGCTGCGCTGCGGCATGACCAACAGGTCTTCGAACAGGAAGATCTTCGGGCGCACCTTCTTTGCGGCTTCCTGGCTGATGGCTTCGAGCGAATCGAGCAGGTTTTCCACCTGGTTCTTCTCGAGTTCGTTCATCAGTTCCGCCACCTTCATGGTGCCCGGCGCGTTGCGCTCGGCGTTGAGGTCGCGGATGATGTCCTGCACGCGGTTTTCGATCACCTGGACGGCCTTGGGATTGACGTCCCTGAGGTTGACCGTTCGGTTGAGAATGTCGGCGCGGCGCGCTTCCGGCATTTCCAGCAGCACCTTCGCGCCGGCCGAGGACGGCATCATCGACATGATATAGGCAATGGTCTGCGGATGCTCGTTGATCAGATATTTGGCGACGAATGCCGGTTCTGCGCTTTCCAGTTGCTCCCAGATCGTCGTTTCGTAAGCCTGGAAGGCGGCGCGCCGGCCGAGCAGGCCGTCGACTTCATCGGGCGTCAGGCCCTCTTCGAGAATACCTTCGATCGCCTTGGCGTTGTCCATAAGGCCCGCGCCTTCGGTGAACAGATCCTCGAACTCGTTGACGAGGTCGATCAATTCGTTCGGCGGAATCTGACGCAGCCGCTGGGCCGAGTGGATGATGACCTGCAATTCGGCTTGAGTAAAATATTTAAGTAATTTTCCTGCGACCTGTCTGCCCATAGCGAGCAGAACCGCCGCCGCCTTTTCCGGCGGCGTCAGCGTGCTCGCAGACGTGGTCTCAAAACTGTCGAAGTCGAACATATCGACGCTCCCCCGGAATCATTCCGGTTTGTAACTCTGATACTCTAAGGCCTGCCGCTCGGTTTAACTTCCAACAGTTTGATGCCGAAACGGGTTTCATCATTCTCCAAAACGGTGATTTCACCACGCCCGATGAGCCTTCCATTGACGATCAGATCGACCGGTTCGCCAATTTTCCGATCAAGGGCGATAATGGCCCCTTCGGTCAGATTCATCAAGCCGGAAACCTGCATTTTGCTAGTTCCTAGAATGATTTGAACATCAATTGGGATGTCTTTGATCAGATCCAGGTTCGCATGCAGCGCGCTGCCGGGCTCGGCGGACGCGCCCATCGACGCGCCGCTTCCGAAGTCGTCGCCGCCGAAAGCCGAATCACCGAAGTCGCCGCCGAAGCCGCCGCCGCCGTCGAAATCGGCGCCGCCGCCGAAATTCGTCCCCATCGGCGTATCCACGCCTGCGTCTCCGCCGCCGAATTCTGCGCCGAAATCCTCTCCGAAATCGGAGAGGCCGGCTTCGTCGGCTTTCAGAACGCCGCGAAGGTCGTCGATCGCCTGATCGAGCTCGGCGTTTGCATCGCCGGTTTCGAGTGCTTCGTCTTCGATTTTTGCTTTCTTCGGTGCCATACGATCATCATTCCAGTTAAATCTTGCGCAAGGCTTTTCTGAGCCTGATCAGGAGAGCAGATCCCTCAGGAGATCCTGGTCGGAACCAGACGACTCCTTGACCCGAACGGTGTAGTTGTTGCCGGCCCGGCCGAATTCGCAGCTGTAGAGGTCGCGCCCGTTGGCGCTGACCTGCGCGCGGACATCGTCCGTGTCCAGAAAAGGGATCACGTCGCCGGGCTGAAGCTTTGCGATGACGCCGAGCGTCAGCGGCGTGAGATGGATGCGCGCCTCGACCTTCACGTCCGAGCGCTTGACCTGGTCTTCGAGGATGTCGGCCCAATCGTTCACCGATTTTGCCGCGGCGCTGGCCGTCGGAGCCCGCACCTTGGTCTTGAGCAGCGTCTTCTGCGGGATGACGACTTCGAAGAAGGACGTCAGGCTGCCGAATTCGATCTTCATCCTGATCAGCGCCGCGAACATGTCGACATAGTCTTCGGCTGGCTTGGGACGGTTCTTGAGGTTGACCGGCCGGGTCAGGATCGGTTCGTAATTGCCGGGCGCGTCGACGGCGGATTTGATCACCTGGGCGATCTTCTCCATGATCAGCGGCGCCATTTCGAGCTCGATGGAAGAGGCCGGCCGCGCCTCGACATTGCCGAGCGTGGACGGATCTCCGCCCATCAATGTTTCCACCAGGGCGATGATCGCCGAAGACGAGCAGGCTATGGTGAAGTCCGGACACCAGTTCTTCAGCGATCCGTCCATCAGCACCGTGCCCGGGGCCATTTCCGAAATCAGTTCGTTCTTGTAACCGGTTTCGCAGCGCTCGAAATAGAAGCTCATCTTCTGCTGCGTTTCCATTTCCACGAGATCGGGAAGGAAAGCAGTCAGGACCTGGCCGAGTTCGAGGCACACTTTGGAGACCGCCTGGTTGGTGCCCAGCTCTCCTGTCAGCAGGGCGTAGATCTTGGGATCTATCGCCGGCGCTCTCGTGCGCATTGCCACACCCTCCGTCATCATGCCGCCTTTTCGCCGCCGCCGCCCGGATTCATCATTTCCTGCTCGACCGCGTCGATCGACGGACGTTCGTAGGAGGAAATGGTCTTGCGGCCGTATTCGAGAGCAACTTGCGGAACCGATCCGTTCATATAGGCGATCAGCGTCTGCTTGACGATCACATACAGACGAAGCTGCTTACTACGAACGGCCTTGATCATATAGATCAGCGGATTCATGATGCAGTAGGAAAGTAGAATACCGGTAAACGTTCCGACAAGAGCCGCGCCGATCAGGTGTCCCAGAACTTCCGGCGGTTCGGTGATCGCGCCCATGGCGTGGATGACGCCGAGAACGGCGGCCACGATGCCGATGGCCGGAAAGGAGTCGCCCATGTTCTGCAACTGCGTGAAGGCCTTCATCTTGTCGTGGTCGATCGTCTGGATTTCCTCGTCCATCAGCGCCTCGATTTCATGGCTGCGCGCATTGCCGATGATGATCAGTCGGACATAGTCGCAGATGAAAGCGGTCAGTTCCTTGTTCTTGAGGACCGACGGCGCATTCTGGAAGATGATGGATTCGTCGGGATTGTCGATATGCGCCTCGATTTCGTTGCGCGACTTGGTGCGCAGATCGCGCATCAGCGCATAGAGGCAACCGAGCGTATCGAGATAGTTGCGTTCCTTGGGAACCGAATTCTTGAACGCCTCACCGATCGCTTTGCCCGAGTCCTTGATGACTTTCATCGGCGTTCCGGCGATGAAGGCGCCGAGGCCGCAACCGATGATGACGAGGAATTCATAAGGCTGCCAGAGCACCTCGAGATGGCCGCCCGTCGCAAGGAAGCTGCCGATGATGCAGCCGAAAACAATGACCAAGCCGATAATGATGTTCATACGACGCCGCCCGCGCTGATCTCACAATAAATCCAGCTTTGGATACGGTTTCTTGCTTGTGTGAAGCTGTTGGGCGCCCTGCGGGATTTCCGCGCTGCGGCGACAGGTTCGCGCAAGCGAGCCCGAACATGCTTTCGCCAAACAAGGAGAGTCGCGGCGTGCGCGGCTTTCGCTCGAGGCAGTGTTACGCCGGGTATGAGACCCGGTCAGAGGGCGAGCATGGAAACGAGTCTTTACGTTGCGCTGTCGTCGCAGCTGTCGCTGGAAAAGCGGCTCAATACAATCGCCGACAATCTGGCCAATATGAATACGGTCGGATTTCGCGCGACACAGGTGAAGTTCGACGAGGTCATGACCAAGGCGGAGGGCGCCCGCGTCGGCTATGTGTCTCCCGGCGAGGAGTTTCTCTCCACCGACAACGGGGCCATTACCCAGACCGGCAACCCGCTCGACTTCGCCGCCAAGGGCGACGTCTGGTTCCATGTCGCCTCCCCCTCCGGCAACGCCGTGACGCGGGACGGTCGCTTTTCGATGCTGGAAACCGGCGATCTCGTGACGCTGGAGGGATATCCGGTGCTCGACGCCGGCGGCGCGCCGATCCAGCTCAACGCCCAAGGCGGGCCGCCGACGGCCTCCACCGACGGCATACTCTATCAGGATGGCAGACCGGTCGCGACACTGGGTCTGATGTCGGCCAATATCGGCGCCAACTTCATCCGCGCCGGAAACACGGCCGTGATTCCGGGCGAAGCGCCGCAGCCGGTCGTCGACCGCCCCGACGCAGGCGTGCTGCAGGGTTACGTCGAGCAGGCCAACGTCAACCCGCTCAAGCAGATGACCGAAATGATCACCGTGCAGCGGACATTCGACTACGTCACCCAGCTGATGAGAGACAACGAAAACTCGCTCACCGGCGCAATCAAGACACTGGGCGGGGCGTCCTGACCGGGCGGATTTGAATGGATAGGGCGATGCAAGACAAGACGGGGACCACCGGCGACCGAATGGCCGCCATCGGCGCCCTGTTCCAGCGCTTCAACCAGCCCGGCGCGCTGGTGGCGCATGCCGGGCGCGTCAAGACCATCGCGGCGGGCCACTACACCGTGACGGGGCTGTCCCGTCATGTGCGCCTGGGAGAATTCGTCGCCCATCGCAGCGAGTCCGGCATCCATCTCGGCGAGGTGGTTCGCGTCGAGCCGGATCTCGTCTATGTCTGCCCCATCGAACCCGGCGATCCCATCGGCATCGACGACATCATTCTGAAACGCGGAGCGTTCCGCCTCAATCCCGACGACAGCTGGTGCGGCCGCACGGTCAATTCGCTCGGCGAACCGATCGATGGTCTCGGACCGATCGCGCAAGGTCGCGTCGCCCGTTCCATCTCCAATACGGCGCCGCCGTCGATGACGCGCCAGCGCGTCTCGAAAGGGTTTCGCACCGGGGTGCGGGCGATCGACATCTTCGCGCCTCTCTGCCACGGTCAGCGTCTTGGCGTGTTCGCAGGGTCCGGCGTCGGCAAGTCGACGCTTCTGTCGATGCTCGCCCGCGCCGACGCTTTCGATCGCGTCGTCATCGCGCTGGTCGGCGAACGCGGCCGTGAAGTCCGCGAATTCATCGAAGACACGCTCGGGCCGCATCTGAAGAAATCCGTGGCGGTGGTCGCGACATCGGACGAGAGCCCGATGCTGCGCAAGATGGCGCCGCTCTCGGCCGTCACCATCGCCGAACACTTCCGCGACGAAGGCAAGAATGTGCTGCTGATCGTCGACAGCGTCACCCGCTTCGCGCATGCGATCCGGGAGGTGGCGACCGCATCGGGCGAACCTCCCGTGGCCCGCGGCTATCCCGCATCCGTGTTCACCGAGCTGCCGAAACTGCTCGAGCGGGCAGGCCCCGGACAGGAAGGCGCCGGCGCGATCACCGCGATCATCTCGATCCTGGTCGACGGTGACAACCACAACGATCCGATCGCCGATGCGACGCGCGGCATTCTCGACGGCCATATCGTACTCGATCGCGCCCTGGCGGAAGAGGGCCGGTACCCGCCCGTCGATCCGCTCGCATCGATCTCGCGTCTCGCCCGCAAGGCGTGGACGCCGGACGAGGAGAAGCTGGTGTCTCGTCTGAAGACGCTGATCCACAAATTCGAGGAAACCCGGGATCTTCGCCTCATCGGCGGCTATCGCGCCGGCGCGGATCCCGACCTCGACATGGCGGTCAAGCAGGTTCCGCCGATCTATGAAATTTTGAAGCAGACCCCTGGGGAAAGGCCGGCGCGCGACGCCTTCGCCGATCTGGCCTCGGCTCTGAAGAACGCCAACCAGCCGGGTAACGGCGCCAACGGGCGCCCGAGGTGACGATGACCGATTTTGACGCCGACGAACCCGTCGAACCGCCCAAGAAAGCGTTGCGCAAGCCTTTCTGGACCGTGGACCGCATCATTGGCTGGTCGGGCGCAGCGCTCGCGATGACCGCAGCGTTTTTCCCCTGGTATGTCTTCTTCAACGAGGACAAGTTCGGCATACGCGTCGCGGTGCAGGAATTGTCCCGCGATCTTCCCGAATGGGCGGGTCGGGCGATCGTCAATCCCTCGCCGGCGGCGATCGTGGACCGCGACGAGAAGAGCGGCGACCCGCTGGCCGGCGAGAAGATCATCACCGGCTCCGTCCCCGACATCGGCAAGGATATCGGCGACGACGGCGCCGCATCCGCTCTCGACCAGGCCTTTCCGGGCGACGCCATGAGGTTCAAGGTCCTCCATGTCGCCAATGGCCGCGCCATGATCGAAGACAAAGGCGGGGTCTATCTGGTGCAGCCCGGCTCGCTTTTGCCGGACGCGTCCAAAGTGGCGGCGCTCGAACAGCGCGAGGGCAAATGGGTCGTCGTGACGGACAAGGGAACGGTCTACGGCGTGGGCAACTGACGCGCCGTTCAAGGACGGGCAAGTGGGAAAGGGCGGCCGGTGCCGCCCTTTTCGCGTTTTCCGGCGAACCCTGAAAATTGCGGCTTTTGGGACAAGTCCCGCGCAAGATTCTCCCTCTATGGTCCGTGGTGTCATGAAGACAAAAGTTCGGTCATGAAGACGGAGAACACCCATGCAACCGATTCAACTATTTGAATTGGCGTCGCGACAGGCAGAATGGCTTTCGGTCCGCCAAGGCGCCGTATCCGGAAATATCGCCAACGCCAACACGCCGGCCTTCAGGGCCAAAGACGTCGAGCCCTTCGAATTCGTGTTGCAAAATCAGGCGACGCCGATGGCCGCCACCAATGCGCGGCACTTCACCGACACGCCGGCTGCGACCTACGTGGTCCAGTCCGACGAGGACAAGAAGGCGGTCGCCAAACTGTCCGGAAACTCCGTCGACCTGTCCGAAGAACTGATGAAGCAAGGCCAGATCCGCCGCGATTACGATCTCAACACCGCCGTCGTCAAAGCCTTCAACAAGATGCTTCTGATGGCCGTGAGGAAGGGATAATCCATGGATCCGCTTTCCGATTCCCTCACGATTTCCGCTTCCGGTCTTTCCGCCCAGTCGACGCGTCTCCGCGTCGTGTCGGAAAATCTCGCGAATGCGCGTTCAACCGGCGACACGCCGGGCGCCGATCCCTACCGTCGCAAGACCATCAGCTTCTCGGACGAACTCGACCGCACTTCCGGCGTCGAAAAGGTCAAGGTGAAGCGGATCGGCGTCGATACGTCGGATTTCCTCACCGAATACGAACCGGGCAATCCGGCCGCCGACCCCAACGGCATCGTGAAGTATCCGAACGTGAACGTCCTGCTCGAAATGGCCGACATGCGGGAAGCCAACCGCTCCTACGAGGCCAATCTGCAATCCATTCGTCAGACACGTGATCTGATTTCCGCAACCATCGATCTTCTGAAGTCCTCGCAATGATTGAACCTATCAGCGCATTGAGCGCCTCCCTGGCGTCCGAAACCAAGAAGATCGCGGAAACCGCCGCGACCCAGCCCTCTATGGAAGCCGGCGCGGCAGGCGCCAGCTTCACGGATTTCATGTCCAATATCGGCGCGTCCTTCGTCGATAATCTGAAGGCCGCCGAAACCAAGTCCATGGACGGCATGCTCGGCAAAGCCAGCGTTCGCGAGGTCGTCGAGACCGTCATGACCGCCGACCAGACACTGCAAACGGCGATGGCGTTCCGCGACAAGGTTGTCTCGGCCTATCTCGACATCGTGAAGATGAACATCTGAGGGTAACGAATGAGAGCGCTATCGATCGCCGCGACCGGCATGAACGCACAGCAGACCAATCTCGAGGTGATCGCGAACAACATCGCGAACATCAACACGACGGGCTACAAGCGCGCGCGCGCCGAATTCACCGATCTTCTCTACCAGACGGATCGGGCGGCGGGCGTCGCGAACACTGCGAACCAGGCGACGGTGCCGGAAGGCATCAATATCGGCCTCGGCGTCAAGACCGCGGCGGTGCGCAACCTGTTCGAGCAGGGCGATCTCAGCGAGACCAGCAACGACTTCGACATGGCTATCGTCGGGCGCGGCTTCTTCCAGATCCAGGCTCCTGATGGCACGACGCTCTACACGCGCGACGGCGCCTTCAACAAGAATGAAAACGGCGAGTTGGTGACGGCCGACGGCTATCTCGTCATCCCCACCATCACCGTTCCCAACGACGCCACCCAGATCACCATCAACCGGTCGGGCGAAGTCTACGCCACGATCGGCGCCCAGACTGCGCCCCAGCAGCTCGGCCAGATCCAGCTCGCGAACTTCGTCAACGAAGCGGGCCTCAAGGAACTCGGCGGCAACCTCTATCAGGAAACCACCGCCTCGGGCGCCGCGATCGTCGGCGTCGGCGACGACGCGGGCTTCGGCTATGTCAAGCAGGGTTACCTCGAGAGCTCGAACGTCGATTCGGTCAAGGAAATCACCGACCTGATCTCGGCCCAGCGCGCCTACGAAATGAACTCCAAGGTCATCACCACCGCGGACGAGATGTCCAAGACGGTGAGCCAGAGCATGAAGTAAGGAGGAGCGGACGACCATGATGGCAAACATGCGGCATAAGAGACATGGGCTGAAGACGCTGGCGTTCGCCTTCGCGTCCCTGGCGATGATGGGCTCGGCGACGGCTGCTGACTTCGGCATGGCGGTCGTCCCTACTCAGATCATCTATCCCGGCCAGGAGATCACCGAGAGCCAGGTGAAGACCGTACCCGTGACCAATCCGAACATTGCGCCGGGCTATGCGCAGAAGCTGTCCGATGTCGCCGGTCTGGTGACGACGAGAACGCTTCTGCCCAACCGGACGATCATGCTCGGTTCGCTGCGTGAAGCGTGGACGGTGCGTCGCGGCGACAAGATCGTGCTGGTCTATGACAGCGGCGGCTTGAAGATCACCGCGGCCGGCACGCCGCTCAACGACGGCGTCGTCGGCGACCTCGTCAAGGTCCGCAACACCGACACCGGCGTGATCATCTCCGGCACGGTCAGACCGGACAGTTCGATCCTCGTGGTGCAGAAATGAAGAAACTCCTCGCCCTGATCCTGGCCAGCCTGATGACCTTGTCGACTGCGGCGCCGTCGCATGCGGCGGCCACAGCCCGCATCAAGGACGTGGCGTCGCTGCAGGCCGGCCGCGACAATCAGTTGATCGGTTACGGTCTCGTCGTAGGGCTGCAGGGATCGGGCGACAGTCTGCGCTCTTCACCTTTCACCGAACAGTCGCTCCGCGCGATGCTGCAGAATCTCGGCATCTCCACCCAGGGCGGCGAAAACCGGTCCAAGAATATCGCCGCGGTCATGGTCACCGCCACGCTGCCGCCGTTCGCGAGCCCAGGCAGCCGCATGGATGTCGCCGTCAGCTCGCTCGGCGACGCCACGTCGCTCCGCGGCGGCACGCTGGTAATGACGTCGCTGACCGGCGCGGACGGGCAGATCTACGCCGTGGCGCAGGGCCCGCTCATCGTCTCGGGCTTTTCGGCCACCGGCGACGCCACCCAGTTGACGCAGGGCGTGGCGACCGCCGGCCGCGTGCCCAACGGCGCGATCATCGAACGTCCCCTGCCGTCCCGCTTCAAGGATTCGGTCAATCTCGTCCTGCAACTGCGCAACCCGGATTTTTCGACCGCGGTGCGCATGACCGACGCGATCAACGCATTCTCGAGCCAGGCTTATGGCGGGCCGATCGCCACGGTGAACGATTCCCAGGAAGTGGTCGTGGAAAAGCCGCGTCGAGCCGATCTCGCTCGACTGATGGCGGAGATCGAGAACCTTCCCATCGACACCGACACGCCGGCCAAGGTGGTGGTCAACGAGCGCACCGGCACGATCGTGATCGGCGCCGATGTCCGGATCTCCGAAGTGGCGGTCAGCTACGGCACCCTGACGGTTCAGGTCAGCGAAAACCCCACCGTGGTGCAGCCTTTGCCGTTCTCGAACGGCGAGACGGCGGTGCAGCCGCAGACGGACATCATCGCGCAGCAAGCCAACAGCAAGGTGGCGATCATCAAGGGCTCCAATCTGAAGACCCTGGTGTCGGGACTGAATTCGATCGGCGTGAAGCCTGACGGCATCATCGCCATTCTCCAGGGCATCAAGCAGGCGGGCGCGCTGCAGGCGGAGTTGGTGTTGCAATGACCGGAATGACGGGACTGTCCAAGACGATCGCGAAAACCTGCGTGGTGATCGGCCTCTGCCTGGGCATCGGGCCCATGGCGGCGATGTCGGCGGAAGAGAACCACGAAAAATCCGCGCCGAAGCCGGCGGTCAAGACGGCGCGCGAAGAGATCCGCGCCTTTTGCGCCAATATCGCCGACGCCGCGCGGGACCAGCGCTTCGCCCTTCAGAAGATCGAGCTCGAAAAGCTCCAGGCGCAGGTCGACGACCGCATCACGATCCTCGAAACGCGAAAGGCGGAGTATGAGGAATGGATGAAGAAGCGTGACGCCTTCTCCAAACAGGCCGAGGCCGGTCTCGTCGAAATCTATAAGAAAATGGCCGCGGACGCTGCGGCCCAGCAGCTCGAACTCATGGACCCGAACCTGTCGTCGGCGATCATCATGAAGCTCAGCCCGCGCCAGTCGAGCCTGATCCTGACCGAGATGGAAGCCAAGCAGGCGGCTATGGTCGCATCGATCATATCCGCAGCCGGCAATCGCAGCACTTCGAGAGACCCGTCATGAATTATAAACTCTTTTTGTTGGCGGGCCTCGTCGTCGTCGCGGGATGCAACGCAAAGTCGGTCAAGGAGCTCAACAGGGCGCCTGCCATGAGTCCTATCGGCACCGGCCTGCAATTCACCAAGAACAACGAAATGGGACAATACCCCAAGCAACCGGCTCAAATCGCGACGGGCTATTCCCTGTGGAGCGATTCGAAGGCGGCGCTGTTCAAGGACGCGCGCGCCCTCAAGGTCGGCGATATCCTGACGGTGACCATCGAAATCGACGATTCGGCGACCTTCGACAACAAGACCGACCGCAGCCGCGACAGCTCATGGTCCAAGGACTATAATGTCAAAAACACGGGCCTCATTGCCGACGTCGATGTCAATGGGGAAATGAGCAACAGTTCTTCCTCGTCTTCGACCGGCGACGGCTCCATCGAGCGCAAGGAAAAGCTGTCGCTGCAACTCGCCGTGGTCGTGACCGGGGTGCTGGACAACGGCAATCTGCTGATCAGCGGTTCGCAGGAAGTGCGGGTCAACCAGGAAATCCGCGTGCTCAATCTCGCCGGCATCGTGCGTCCGCAGGACGTCAACGCCGACAACAAGCTGTCCTACGACAAGATCGCCGAAGCCCGCATTTCCTATGGCGGCCGCGGTCGTCTGTCGGAAATCCAGAACCCGCCCGTCGGCCAGCAGGCCGTCGATATCTTCGGCGTGTTCTGACGGTTCGAAATCTGTCGCGCGCCGGGTCTGAGGAGACGAAATGGTCGATATTGCGGAAGAACCTCCGGTCGAGAAAAAGAAGTCGGGCCTGGTGATGACCATCGTTCCGGTGGTGGTCGTCACCGTGATCGCCGCCGGCGCCGGATGGTTTCTCGGCGGCATGCTCGCCCCGACGGTGAACGCGCCGAAACCGCCAGTGGCGGAAAAGAAGGCCGAAGGCGAAAAAAAGGAAGGCGAGGGCCTGCCTGCGATTTCGACCGAGGAAAACGGCGTGGTGCAGCTCGAGGCGATCACCACCAATCTCGCTTTTCCGGCCGACCGATGGATACGGCTCGAGGTCGCCTTGTTGTTCAAGGACAAGCCGGATGTGAAGATCGCCGAAACGATCAACCAGGATATCGCCCGCTATCTGCGCACCGTGACGCTGCAGCAGATCGAGGGTCCGCGCGGGTTCCAGTATCTCAAGGAAGATCTGGAGGAGAGGGCTGATCTCCTGTCGGAAGGAAAGGTCGAGAAAATCATGTTCAGGACCTTTGTGATCGAATGACCGCCCTCAGGAAAACAGTCGTCATCGCTTTGGCCGCGACGATCGCGATCGCCGCCGGCGGCGCGGCGCTTGCGCAGACGGCGGCGCCCGACATTTTCAACACGCCGGTCAGCGGCTCGGCGGCCAGCTGGATCATTCGCGTCTTCGGGCTGTTGACGGTCCTGTCGATCGCGCCCGGAATTCTGGTGATGGTGACGAGCTTTCCGCGCTTCATCATCGCCTTTTCGATTCTGCGCTCCGGCATGGGCCTGGCGACCACGCCGTCCAACATGATTCTCACCAGCCTGGCGCTGTTCATGACATTCTTCGTCATGTCGCCGACGCTGGAGCGGTCCTGGCGGGACGGCGTTCAGCCGCTTCTGGCCGAGCAGATCGACGAAACGGAGGCCCTGCGCCGGATCTCCGTGCCATTCCGGGACTTCATGGCCGCCAACACCCGCGACAAGGATCTCAAGCTCTTCGCCGATATCGCGACGGAGAAGGGACAGACCGCCGCCACCGCAGGGGCTCCGGACCTCCGCGTGCTGGTGCCGGCCTTCATGATTTCCGAAATTCGCCGCGGGTTCGAGATCGGCTTCCTGATCGTTCTTCCCTTTCTCGTGATCGACCTGATCGTGGCCACCATCACCATGGCGATGGGCATGATGATGCTTCCGCCGACCTCGATCTCACTGCCGTTCAAGATCCTTTTCTTCGTGCTGATCGACGGCTGGAACCTGCTGGTGGGAAGCCTGGTCAGGTCTTTCAACTGACGCAAGATTTACGAGCGAAATGATCAAAAAATAAACAACGGGGCGCGAAAGCGCCCCGTTTTCCGTTTGTTAACCATACTTCGCGGCGGCGTCGGCGGAAATGTCTCGTTTAAGGTTTTCGAAAGTACTGGGCCCCGATACTCCCCTCATACACGGTGATCGAAGGTCTTGAGGGAGACGCTTCGAATGGCATGAGGCCGAACATCGTGACCGGTAAGGAAATCGAGCCCGGCATGTCCCTAATCCTGTAACTCGTTAAAAAGGGACACTCAAATGAGTTCTATCGTCACCAACACGTCCGCCATGGCGGCACTCAACACGCTGCGCTCCATCAACAGCAGCATGGAAGATACACAGAACGCTGTGTCCACCGGCTATAGCGTCGACACCGCGAAGGACAACGCCGCCTATTGGTCGATCGCGACCACCATGCGTTCCGACAAGACCGCCATGAGCACCGTTCAGGACGCGCTCGGTCTCGCCGCCGCCAAGACCGACACCGCTTACACCGGTCTGAATGCGTCGATCGAAGTCGTCAACGAGATCAAGGCCAAGCTCGTGGCCGCCCGCGAACCGGGCGTCGACAAAGACAAGATCAACTCGGAACTGACCGAGCTCAAGTCCCAGCTGTCGTCGATCTCCGAATCGGCTTCCTTCTCGGGCGAAAACTGGCTGTACAACAACGACTCGACCGCCAACGCGACCGTCGACATGGTCGGCTCGTTCGTTCGCGACTCGTCGGGCAGCGTCTCCGTCGGCCTGATCAGCTACGACACCGGCGAATCGACCCTGATCGACAACAAGACCACGGCCAACGGCATTCTGACGGCCGCCAACTTCACGTCCTATGCGACGGGCACGACCACGGCGACCGGCTCCTACTTCCTGATCGCGACCGACGACAGCTCGGTTACCCAGGGCGGCACCGAAATCACCCTGTCGTCTTCGACGGCCGACTACCAGATCGACAACATGATCTCCGTCGTCGACGACATGCTCGATCAGATGATCGACGCAGCTGCGACCCTCGGCGCCACCAACTCCCGCATCGACATGCAGGACGAGTTCGTCGCCGACCTCATGGACACGATCGACTCGGGCGTTGGCAAGCTGGTCGATGCCGACATGAACGAAGAGTCCACCAAGCTCAAGGCGTTGCAGACGCAGCAGCAGCTGGCCATCCAGTCGCTGTCGATCGCGAACTCCAACTCCGACAGCATCCTCCAGCTCTTCCGCTAACAGTACAACCAAAACTGAGTTCGAGAGCCGCCGGGAAACCGGCGGCTTTTTTGCGTCCGAAAAAACGTGGTGAAGGTTTTTGGTTAATTTCACGAGCGGGAAAGGGTTCTTTAACCATGGGCGTGTTTATCTACCTTCATCGAAACGACAGGTTAACCCTGATTGAGGGTTAACACGCATGACGCGGCCTCTCGTTACCGGACGCAATCCCGGAATGTCCCTTTAAATTTTTCCCGTAGTATGAGGGGCAAAACAACCATGACTAGCATCGTCACCAATATCCAGGCTATGGCGGCTCTCGACACTCTTCGGTCGATCAACGCAGGCATGGAAGAAACGCAGGGCAGGGTGTCTTCCGGTTATCGCGTCCAGGATGCGTCGGATAATGCTGCTTACTGGTCGATCGCGACCACCATGAAGTCGGACAACAAGGCGCTCTCGACTGTTCAGGACGCCCTCGGCTTCGCAGCGGCGAAATCCGACACGGCCTACACAGGTCTCAATTCCGCCATCGACGTCGTCACCGAAATCAAGGCCAAGCTGGTCGCCGCGCGCGAGCCGGGCGTCGACAAGGAAAAGATCAATTCGGAACTCTCCGAACTGAAGAACCAGCTGGTGTCGATCTCCCAGTCCGCCTCCTTCTCGGGGCAGAACTGGCTCTACAACAACGACACGACCGTAAACTCGACCGTCGACATGGTCGGTTCCTTCGTTCGCGACTCCACCGGCGGCGTTTCCGTCGAACTGATCACCTTCGATACCGCCGATTCCACGCTCATCGACAATGTCGATCCGACCCTGGGCATCCTGACCGCGGCCAATTTCACCAGCTATCCGACCGGCACCACCACGTCGACCGGCGCCTACTATCTGATCGCCATCGATAGCGGCAACACGCAGAACGGCTCCGTGGTCGAACTGACCAACAGCACGGCCGATTACCAGATCGACAACATGATCTCGGTCGTCGACGACATGCTGACCCAGATGACCGAAGCCGCAGCCGTCATCGGTTCGACGAACATGCGCATCGACATGCAGAACGAGTTCGTCGCCGACCTCATGGACGTGATCGACAAGGGCGTGGGTCGCCTGGTCGATGCCGACATGAACGAAGAGTCCACCAAGCTCAAGGCGTTGCAGACGCAGCAGCAGCTCGGCATTCAGGCTCTGTCCATCGCCAACTCCAACTCCGAAAACATCCTCTCGCTGTTCCGCAACTAAGACTGACGAGAGACGACGAATATCTGCCGCGGCCGGAAAATCCGGTCGCGGCTTTTCTGCGTTTGCGGTTCTCTTTGAAGCTGCGGTCCGCCTGATCCGGTCGGGCGCGTCGGCGTTTTACGCCATGACGCCGCAGAGATTTCGCCGCCGCGAAACTTGCCTTAAGCTTTCCTTCATCGACGTTAAAAAATCCTAATGGCGGTTAACGCTTGATTAACCATGCTCATTTACATAATGTTCATAACTGACGGAGCGACCGCCAGGGCAAAACGTGGTCGCAAGCATGATGCTCTCCTGTCTTTGCCGGTAGCGTGACCGGATGTTTCCCGAAAACGATATTCTAGGGCAAACCTATGACGAGCATCATGACCAATGCCGCAGCGATGGCTGCGCTGCAGACCCTCCGCGACATCAACAACAACATGGAAACCACGCAGCAGCGCATCTCCTCGGGCTACCGGGTCGAGACCGCGTCCGACAACGCAGCCTATTGGTCGATCGCCACCACCATGCGCTCGGACAACAAGGCCCTGTCGACCGTGCAGGATGCGTTGGGTCTGGGCGCCGCCAAGACCGACACCGCTTACACGGGTCTCGGTTCGGCAATCGATGTCGTGACCGAAATCAAGGCCAAGCTCGTCGCGGCGCGTGAGCCCGGCGTCGATCGCAACAAGATCAACGAAGAACTTCGCGAACTCAAGAACCAGCTCGAATCCATCGCCGAGTCGGCCTCGTTCTCCGGGGAAAACTGGCTCTATAACGACACCGGCGTGCCGCCGACGACCGTCGAACTCGTGTCCTCGTTCAATCGCGCTTCGAGCGGCACCGTGTCCATCGAGACGCTCGATTTCGACACCGCCACCTCCACGCTGATTGACGCCACCGACGCCAACAACGGCATTCTCACCAAGGCCACGGTGGCGACGGTGAAAACCGGCACCACCACCACGACCGCCAGCTACTTCCTCATCAATACCGGCGCGGCGACCGTCGCCACCGGCACGGAAGTGACGCTGTCGACCTCGACGACGAATTTCCAGCTCGACGGGATGATCTCGGCCGTCGACAAGATGCTGAGCAACCTGACCGACTCCGCCGCCACTCTGGGTTCGATTTCCTCCCGCATCGATATGCAGGACGACTTCGTCGCGACCCTCATGGACGTGATCGACAAGGGCATCGGTCGCCTCGTCGACGCCGACATGAACGAAGAATCGACGCGGCTCAAGGCGCTGCAGACCCAGCAGCAGCTCGGCATCCAGTCGCTGTCGATCGCCAACACCAACGCCGAAAACATCCTCTCGCTGTTCAAGTAACGTTGAGGCCCACGCGGCCGGGCGTCGCGCCCGGCCGCTGAGGGCGAACGTTTCGGAGCGAAGAACGTCGGCGTCCGCGATCGGCGAAAGGGCCTTCGCCGCCTCTGCTCGACGACGGCGTCAGGACGTTCTCTCCTTGATCTTCTCCAGATACTGCTGCGGCGCCGGTCATCGCCACGGTAGGACGAGTTGGGCCGCGCTATTGCCCTGGCGCGGCCCAACGCATTCATTTTCGCGCAAGTTTCTCCCGATAGGCTTTCCCATAGAGGGCCCGCGCCCGTATGTCTCCAGAAACGGCGGTCTGCAATGAGTGCAATCCTGACCAAATATCTCAAAGATTTCAGCGCGCCGCCGCCGCCGCCCGTCGACGATCTCGCGTTTCCGTCCGCCTTTTCGCTCGACGATGGCGAATCGTCTTCGGCGTTTTCTTTCGAGCCGGAACCGACCGTCGACCTCGAGGCGGAGCGCAAGGCGGCTTTCGACGAGGGGTATGCGCAAGCGGCGGCGGCTGCCGAGCATGCGCACGAAGAGGCGCTCGCCGAGGAGCGTCGCAAACACGCCGTCGAGATCGCCGAGCTGATGGCGCGCCACGAACAGGAAACGGTGGCGATGATCCATACCCGTTTCCACGAGATGACGGGCGAAATCGCCCAAGCGGTCGCCGACAGCACCCTGCAGATCCTCATGCCCATGCTCGGCGCGACGCTCGCGGATCGGGCCGTCACCGACCTTCACGACCTCATCAAGCAGGCGTTGAAGGATCGCGAGGCAGCGCAGGTGACGGTGCGCGGCGATGCGCGTCTGGTCGGTCGCCTCAAGCCTCTCATGGAGGCCGACGCCGTCGAAGCGAGATATATCGAAAACCAATCCGCCGACCTCACGGTCGAAATCGAGGACGCCGTTCTAGTGACGCGTCTGGAAACCTGGGCGCAGGCCCTGGCTGAGGGCGTCGAATGAGCGAGAACGAAAGCCACCACCACGGCAAAAACGAGATCATCATCATCAAGCGGCATGGCGGCGGTCACGAGGGCGCTCATGGCGGCGCCTGGAAGATCGCTTATGCCGACTTCATGACCGCGATGATGGCGTTCTTTCTGATCATGTGGCTCGTCAATGCCGCCAACGAAAAGACCAAGGCGGCCGTCGCGAGCTACTTCAACCCGATCAAACTCACGGATTCGACGCCGGCGGAAAAGGGCTTGAAGAAGCCGAACAAGCAGGCCCAGGGCGAGAACACTCAAGACAAGTCCGATAGCGAGGGCGAGAAGAAGGCGGCGGGCCAAGCGGAATCCGAAGGCACGGACGAAACCTCCACAGCCGGCGAACAGATCCAGTATTCCGAAGCCGACTATTTCGAAAATCCCTACGCGGTGATCACAGAGATCGCCCAGGAGACCGACGACAAGGCCAATGTCTCCGCCAAGGGCGACGGCGGCGCGCAATCGGCGGGACCCGCGACCGGCGCAGACGGCGGCGAAGCCTTTCGCGATCCGTTCGATCCGGATTTCTGGACGCAGCAGGTCGAAGTGTCCCAACAGGCGGGCGCCGATCCGTCGCAGCAACCGGCGGAGATCTCGGGCCTGCCTGGCGACGGCATGGTGGAGAACGCCGAAAACATCGATTCGTCCAAAACGGGCGAGGCCCTGAGCGGCGACCGCAAGGGCGGCGAGATGCCGAGCGGCGAAGCCAAGGCCGGCGAGGGACTGACCGACAGCGACGGCATGAAGGACAAGGCCGGCGAAGGCTCGGACATGGACAAGCACGGCTCGACCGACAAGATCGGCAAGGGCAAGAGCGACATGTCTGAAACCGGCAAGACGGACAAGAAGGAGCAGGGCCAGTCCGATCAGGCGCTCACCGGCAAGAGCGACAAGGACAAGAACGGCAAAGCCGACCAATCCGGCGAAAAGGTCGCTTCCGCCGCCCGGGAGGCGGAGAATCTCGAGAAGCAGCTGAAACAGGAACTCAAGGGCAAGGTCGGCTATCTCGCCGAAGGCCTGATCGTGACCCCAGCCGAAGGCGGCCTGCTGATCAGCATCAGCGATCAGGTCAAGACTCCGATGTTCCAGATCGGCTCGTCGATCCCCACCAAGGAGACCGTCGTCGCCATCGATCAGATCGGCAAATTGCTGAAGGGCCGGCCCGGCCAGATCGCGATACGCGGCCATACCGACGCGCGGCCCTTCAAGGCGGTCGGTTACGACAACTGGCGGCTGTCGGCCGACCGCGCCCAGAGCGCCTATTTCATCTTGAAAAGGGCGGGCGTACAGGAGGCGCGCGTATCGCAGATCTCTGGTTTTGCGGACAAGCGCCTGCGAATTCCGGAGAAGCCGCTCGACGCCGGCAATCGCCGCATCGAGATTCTCGTCCAGGCGACCGAGGGCTGACGGATGCCGTTTTCGGTCCATATGCGCAGGGCGTTTCTGACGATCGGTGTGAGCCTGCTGGCGCTGGGCGCCGGCGCGCGGGCCGAGGAGGCGTCCACCACGGACGCCGCCGAACCCTACCGGCTCGTTCGCTCGTTGCAGAACATCCAGGACCAGGTGATTTCGGGCGACATTACGGCGCTGGACATGCAAAGGTTCCTGCTCGGGGAAATCGATCGTCGTCTCAGGGAGGCGAGCGCCTCTGTCTTCGACGACACGCGAAACGTCGACGCCGCATTGATCTATGCGATGAGCGGCGGCAATCCGTCGACGCTCGATCTTCTCGCCCAGCGCGATGTGAGCGGCAATTTCGACAATCGCGTCACCAGCATCCTGCGCCGCTATCTCAACGGCCGCGGCGCGGGCGCCGTCAAGCAGTTGAAGGAAGTGGTGCCGGAATATCGTTTCACGACCATCGGCCCTTATCTGCAGCTCATCGGCGCCAACGCCATGATGGAGACCGACAAGGAAACCGCGCTGAAATATTTCGATTGGGCGCGCCTCGAGGCGCCGGGAACGATCATCGAGGAAGCGGCCTTGCGCCGCGCCCTGATGATGACCTCGCGGTCGGGCGACACCGCGGCCGCCTTGCCTTACGCGCGTCGCTATGCGCGTCGCTATATGAATTCACCCTATGCGTCTCAATTCGCCGATGTGTTCGTGGCGCTCGCCATCGACCATCCCAAGGCCTTGCCGCCGGAGGAAATCGAAGCGGCGCTGTCGCTGGTGGAACGTCGCCGCCAGCGCGAAATCTATCTGCGGCTCGCCCGCCGCGCGGCGATCAACGGCGACAAGCCGCTGACCGATTTCGCCACCGCTCGCGCGAAGGCTCTGTCTGAACCGGACGAGACGTCGCCGCTGGCGCTCGCCAAACTCTATAGCGGTCTCGTCGACATCCCCAGCGACGGCATCGAGGACGTGTTGACCCGTCTGGGCGGCATTGCCGATCAGGATCTGTCTCCGAAGGATCGCTTCTTGCGCGACGCGGCGCAAATCGTCGCCGAGGAAGTCATGGCTCCTCCGGATGCTGACAGTCTCGCACAAGCAAATCGAGATATGTCCGACAAGGAATACCGGGACAGAATGTCCGAACTGGCGCTCGATGCAGAGACGACGGGATCGACCGACCCACAACCAGCTCCAGATTTGCAACAGCCGACGGGATCGGAAACGGCCCCCCGCGGCCAAGCCCTGGATGCGCGGATGGATCAGGCGGAAAATCTCGTCGCTTCCGGTCGCGCCCGGCTCAAGGACATCGATGCGCTCCTGGCGAAGGAAGGCGAATAATCATGATCGATGCTTCGGCACTTGCCATCGGTCGCGGCGCTGGCGCTGCGAGCGGACTGAAAACCAGCGGCTCTCAGGACGAAAGCGGCGCCCAGGGCCAGGGACTGGGTTTCGGCGATTTTCTCGAAGAGGCGTCGTCCGGCTCCGTCGGCTCCGAAACCACGGGTGATGACGTTGCCGGCGACGCGATCGGCGACGGCGGCGTGGAAGCAGGCGACGACAAGTTGGCGCGCTCGATCATCAGCCTGTTCGCCGTCGTCCAGGCCAGTCCGAAGCTCACCCAGCAAGCCGCAACCTCTCCGGCGGAGCTCCTCGAGGGTCCGGCCGATGCCGCCGCGACGTCGTTGCCTGGCGCGGGAGAGGTTATCCCGCCGCACTTGGCGCAAACCGGCGAGACTGCCTCCCATTCGACTGCCGGACCGATGGTCGGCAGGCTTCCTGGCCATGCGCTCGACATGGATGATGCGCGTCTCGTGGCCCTGCTCGTCGGCGCTGGCGGCGCCGACACGACGGAGGACCAGCCGACGATCGCCGTCGATGTTCAGGCCGAGGCACAGATGGCGGCGCCGTCCGAAGAGACCGAAACGTCTGTCCTCCCTGACACCGACCCGATCGCGATGTTGCTCGACGAGGCGCAGCTGACCGAACATCAGGGCGCGGCCCATCATCTGCTGTCGGCTTTGTCGAAAGGCCTGAAGGAAGATGATGAGGATGCGGCGCCGATCGTCGAGTCCTCAAACGAAGGCGGCGATGAGCTCGTTTCGGCCCTCGCGCCGAACGTGGGACAAGCCGCGTCGATCGCGGCCAAGTCGGCCGATCTTTCTGACGCCGTTGGTCCGCGCGGAACCGACAGCGTCAGGGATGCTCTGGCCCAGGTTTCCACCCAGCCTCAGCAAGGCGATCCGATGACAGCCGACCCCGTCGGCGATGAAACGGTCAAGCGAGGCGGAACAGGCGACGATATCGATTTCACAGGTTTTGATCAGCTGACGGTGCTCGACTCCCGTCGCTATCTCGGCTTCGGCGGCGACAACGCCAAGCTGCTGACTGCGGCGCTGGCGGGTGAGGCGGGCCGGGCGCTAGCACCCTACGCCACCACGCCGGATATGAGCGCGCAAACCACCGCGACGACCGTCAACACTCTGAAAATACAGATGAACCCCGAACATCTCGGCACGATGACGGCAGTTCTGAGGCTGAAGGGTGAAGATCTCTCCGTCGAAGTCACTGTCGATACGATCGAGGGATATCGCCACCTCGCCAAGGACCATTCCGCGATCGTCCAGTCGCTGCGGGACCAGGGTTTCTCGGTCGACCAAGTCAGCATCCAACTCAACCCGTCTCCCAAGACGGAAAGTCAGCAACAGGATCAGGGACAGA
Organism: Rhizobium sp. TRM95796; assembly: GCF_025779995.1. Classification (NCBI taxonomy): domain Bacteria; kingdom Pseudomonadati; phylum Pseudomonadota; class Alphaproteobacteria; order Hyphomicrobiales; family Rhizobiaceae; genus Rhizobium; species Rhizobium sp. TRM95796. Next base: position 66,379 of record NZ_JAOXHE010000005.1, read on the forward strand.
ATGGCTCGAACCAGAACCTGCGCGAAGGACAGGGTGACGCTCAGCGTCAGCAAAGTGGCGATGGGCGTCCTGTCCCACGCAGCGAGCGGCTCGCGATCGGTGAACAACGCGCCTCGCATGAGCCTGACGGCGGCGGCTCTGGCGATTCTGGCGACGGTCTCTACCTCTGACGCGCGCGCCAGTTCGGGACTTTGCGAACGGGAAATCTCGCGCGCTGCGGCGCGATACGGCGTGCCGGAGGGTATCCTGTATTCGGTGGGCCTCACCGAAACCGGTCGCAAAGGCTCACTTCAGCCCTGGGCGTTGAACATCGAGGGCAAGGCTGTTTTCGCCCGCTCGCCGGATGAGGCTCTCGAGGCCTTTCGCGACGCCCGCGCGCGCGGCGCGGAACTGATCGATCTCGGATGCATGCAAATCAATCAGCGCTACCATGGCGATCAATTTTCATCCCTGGACGCCATGCTCGACCCGGAGAAAAATGTCGATTACGCCGCACGATTTCTCGCGCAACTGCATGCGAAGCATGTTACATGGACCATGGCCGTTGCGCGTTATCATGCCGGGCCGAACAACAATCCAGCCCAGAAGCGCTATGTCTGCAGGGTGATTTCGAACCTCGTCGCGACGGGGTATGGCGTTTGGACGCCGAAGGCGCTGGATTTTTGTAGCAACTGACGGTTGTCTTTTCCGAGTACATTTGAATCTGGCGAATTTTTGGTCTCTTTGTGGTGACATTGGGGAGTCAAGACGCCCCATTGACGCGATTAACCATACGTTAACTTTTCCCCATTTAAATTTGTGTGCCGTTTCGAAACGCATACTACATATGGATCAAATCGCCCCACATTTCTTAATCAACTGTTAATTTGACCCTGTCATTAGCTCTAGTTGCTCGGGAGTCTTCCGATTCGTACGAATGGGGTGTTGTTTCACTACACTGATTCGGAGGCGGACGATGATCGTAGTGGTAGACGAGCGAGCGCTCGTAAAAGATGGATATACCTCACTTTTTTGTCGGGAAGGCGTGCCCTCTACGGGCTTCGACCCTCACGAATTCGGGGAGTGGGTCAATACGGCTGCGGATTCTGATATCGACGCAGTCGAAGCATTCCTGATCGGTCAGTCCGAGCTCGCGCTCGGCCTGCCGAAGGCGATCAGGGATCGGAGCCAGGCTCCTGTGATTGCTGTGTCTGATTCTCCCTCTCTGGAGATGACCCTTGCATTCTTTGATTGTGGGGTGGATGACGTGGTGCGCAAACCTGTACACCCGCGAGAGATCCTCGCACGCGCTGCGGCAATCCGTCGGCGCTACAAAGCGACCGACGTCAAATATACCGACGTCGGCGCCATCAGAGTCTTCTCCGATGGCCGCGATCCGGAAATCAATGGCGAAGTCTTCCCATTGCCGCGTCGCGAGCGTCGCATCCTGGAATATCTCGTGGCCAATCGCGGCCGGCGCGTGTCCAAGACGCAGATTTTCAATGCGATCTATGGCATCTTCGACGAAGACGTCGAAGAGAACGTCGTCGAAAGCCACATCAGCAAACTGCGCAAGAAACTGCGCAAGAAGCTCGGCGTCGATCCGATCGATTCCAAGCGCTTCCTCGGCTATTGCATCGACTGGCAGTGAAAATGCGCGCGTCGCGTTTGCGCGGCGCGCATTAAAAGAATTGGCCCATCACCCGCAAAGGTTCACGCAAGGCACGTCTTCTAGTCTGTAAATATTACGGAAAAGAGGATCCGAGATGAGCCTTTACGGAATGATGAGAACTGGTGTTTCGGGCATGAACGCCCAAGCCAACCGGTTGAGCACTGTCAGCGACAACATCGCAAATTCCAGCACGACTGGATATAAAGGGGCGTCGACGGAGTTCTCGTCCCTTCTTATGCCGCAGACCAACGGCAGCTACAATTCGGGCAGCGTCGAGACCGAAACCCGGTACTCGATCTCGCAGCAGGGCTCGCTGACCTACACCACCTCCGACACCGATCTCGCCATCAACGGCAAGGGCTATTTCCTTGTTCAGGATGCGTCCGGTCAGACGTTCCTCACCCGCGCCGGCTCCTTCCAGCCGGATTCGGAAGGCAACCTCGTCAATGCCGGCGGCTATACCTTGATGGGTTACGACTATGGCGCGGACGAGCCTTCGGTGGTCGCCAATGGTTTCGCGGGCCTGCAGGCCATCAATGTCAGCTCCACCGACATGCAGGCGAACGCGTCTACGGATGCGATCTTCTCGGCGAATCTCGATGCCGGGCAGCCGGTGGAAGATGCTGCGCGTTCGCCGGTCGCCGTCGGTGACAGCGGCGCGGTCGAAGACGTCGACTACACGCACAAGAGTTCGTTGACGGCATTCGACAGCCTCGGCAATGAGGTCATTCTCGACGTCTACTTCACGAAGACGAGCGACACTGAGTGGGAAGTCGCGGTCTTCAACAAGGCCAATGCCGACCCCGATTCAGGTTCGTTCCCCTATTCGGCTGCCGCTTATACCGAGACACTGACCTTCGATCCGAACACCGGCGCGCTGGACAGCGGATCGACGTCTAAGCTGACGATCCCCGGCGACGAATTGCCCAACATGCCCAATCCCTTCGAGATCGACTTCGCCGGCATGACCCAGCTCGGCTACAAGTTCTCGGTCACCGAAGCCGACGTCAACGGCAATGGCGCGTCGATCGTGACCGGCGTCGAGATCGGCTCGGACGGCACGGTGTCCGCCAAATACGACAACGGCGACAACACCGCGCTCTACAAGCTGGCTCTGGGCACCGTGACCAGCCCGGATCTCATGGAAGTCATCTCCGGCAACGTCTATTCGCCGAGCGCCGAATCCGGCGATCTGCAAATGGGTTTCGCCGGAACCTCGGCCTTCGGGGACATCATCTCCGGCGCGTTGGAGGACTCCAATGTCGACCTCGCCAACGAACTGACGACGATGATCGCTTCGCAACGAAGCTACACCGCCAATTCCAAGGTGTTCCAGGCCGGTTCGGACCTTCTGGAAACCCTCGTGAATCTGGCTCGCTGACACCGTCGTCGCCTAGGAGATCGTTATGTCGCTATCGTCTGCCATCACCACCGCGCAAACGATCTTTTCGAACACCGGTTTGCAGACGGCGGCTTTGTCCACCAACATTGCAAACGCATCCAACCCGGACTATTCGCGCCGGGTTGGCATTCTGACGCTCGATTCCAATGGCGCTCAGGTCCTGAAGATCCAGCGCGCCGCCGACAACGGCCTGATCAAGCAGTCGATGGCCTCCACGGCGGAATCCAGCGCACAGGACACGATCGACAAGAAGCTCACCGACATTCGCACGCTTCTGGGCGGCAACAATTACGAGACGGCGCCGTCGACCTATATCAGCAAGCTGCGCGACGATCTCCAGGCCTACGCCACCAAGCCCAACGAATCGACGCTCGCCTCGACCGTCGTGTCCAGCGCGCAGGACGTCGTGACCTCGTTGAACTCCGTATCCCAGGAAATCCAGGGCATGCGGGGCGTCATCGATCAGGAAATCGACGATCAGATCGACAAGCTCAACAATCTCCTCGTCCAGTTCAAGTCGGTCAACGACACGGTGCGCCAGGGCACCGCGAACGGAATGGACATCAACAACGAACTCGACGCGCGCGACAGCTATCTGCGCCAGATTTCGGAGATCATCGGCGTCCGGTCCTTCACGCGCGAAAACAACGACATGGTCCTCTATACTGCGGACGGCACCATGTTGCTCGACACGAGCCCGCGCGAGATCATCTTCACGCCGGTTCCCGCCTATGGAGCGTCGACGACCGGCAATCCCCTGATCGTGGACGGCGCGGCCATGAATGCGGGCTCAAGCGGCAACTCCACCGCCAAGGGCAGCCTCGCCGCTTTGCTGCAGGTCCGCGACAGCATCATCCCACTCTATCAGTCGCAGCTCGATGAAACCGCGCGCGGTCTGATCTCCACATTCGCTCAGGTGGATATGAGCGGCTCCGGCCAGGACGATATGCCGGGCCTGTTCACCTGGACCGGTTACACCGCCGGCGATTCGATACCGGACGGCTCCAACATCGAAAATGGTCTCGCCGCCTTGATCAAGGTGAACGACGCCCTGGTGAAGACCAAGGGCGGGGATCCGACCGATTTGCGCGACGGCGGCTACGATGTCGACGGTCAATCGGTCGCCAGCCCGGATTACCTCGGCAACACCGATGACGACGCGAGCTATTCCGCAATCCTCGACGGGCTCGTCGCGTCGATGTCGAAGGACCAGGATTTCCATGAAGACACCTATCTCGACACCAGCATTTCGATCGTGGGCTACGCCAACGCTTCGATCGGCTGGCTGGAGCAACTGGTGTCCGAGAGCGCCACGGCCAAGGAAAACAAGGACGCGCAGCTGACCCGGATCACCGAGTCGCTGTCCAACACGACCGGCGTCAGCCTCGACGAGGAAATGTCGCTGATGCTTGATCTCGAGCAGAGCTACAAAGCGTCGAGTAAGCTGGTGACGGCCGTCGATACGATGATTCAGACCCTGCTCGATGCAGTTTAGGATAGATCATGAAGACCTCCTTCATTTCTAACATCTCGGTTCAGAACGCCATGCGCTCGACCATCAATTCGGTTCAGGCCGAATTGATCGACGCCCAGAGGGAAGTGGTCAGCGGCGTCTATTCCAACGTAGGCAAAGAACTCGGCGCGACCACGACGCGCAGTCTCAATCTCCATTCCGAAGTGAACATGATGGAGAACCTGCTCAAGACCAACGCGGTCGTGGAGCAGCGGCTTTCGTCGACGCAGACGGCCCTCGACACGATCGCGGGTTCGGCGCAGACCGGACTCAACACGCTCGTCGCGCTATCGGGCAGCAACGACGATTCGCAGCTGATGACCGTCAAGAGGACGATGACCGACGTGTTGGAACAGGCGATTTCCGCCGGCAACACCTCCGTGAACGGCGAATATGTGCTTTCGGGCATCAACACCGACGAGGCGCCGCTGGCGGACTACATGGCCGACGGCAGTCCGGCGCGTCAGGCCTTCGTGGACGCCTTCACCAATCATTTCGGCTTCGCCCCGACAGATCCCGGCGTGGGGAGCATCCAGGCGGCGGATATGGAAGCCTTCATCACCGACGAACTCGAGCCGATGTTCCTGACGGTCGGCGGTGATTGGGAAACCAACTGGTCCAACGCTTCGAGCACGCCGACGACGGCGCGCATTTCACGGACGGAAGTGATCCAGAGTTCGTCGACGACCATCACCGACGGCTTCCGCTATATGGCGATGGCCTCCGTCATGGCGATCGAGATGCTCAACTCCGATTTTTCGATCGCCTCGCGCAACGTCGTCAGCAACACCGCGATTTCGTTCATGGGGCAGGCGATCTCCGGCGTCGACGCCGACAGAAGCCAGCTCGGCCTGTCGCAGAACCGCGTGAAGCAGGCGAACGAAACATTGCAGGCGCAAATCGACATCGTGAAGCTCAATCTCGACGATCTCGAAGGCGTCGACGTCTATGAGGCGTCCAATCGAATCACCGCGCTGAGCAATCAGATGGAAATCTCCTATTCGCTGACGGCGCGCATCAACGAATTGAGTCTCGTAAACGCATTGTAAGGAGTTGGCGCGGTTGGATAGGCCGCGCCGGACGTTTCTCGGACTTTATGAAACGAACCTTTTCTGGAAGCGTAAGCTTGGCTTCAGGCAAACCAGATACGCTTCAAAAATGACCGGAATATGAGGGGCTGAATGTACCAGTTTTCCTACGCAGAAATTATGGCGGATGATGTCGCCGACTCGCGGGAACGCGAAAAGCAGGTTCTTGATCGCGCCGTGACTCTCTTGCGTGCCGCCGAACATAAGGGCCGTGAATCCCGGGAGGCCGTCGAGGCGCTCTATTACACCCGGCGAGTTTGGGTGGCTCTCATCGATGACCTCCGGCTCGCCGACAACCAGTTGCCCGCAAATCTCAAGGCGGACCTGATCTCCATAGGGATCTGGATCCTCAAGGAGGTTGACCGGATCAGAATGCGACAGTCCGTAAATTTCAAAGGTATTGCGGATATCATAACCATCATCAGGGATGGACTGAAATGAAGAGCACTTTGCGTATTTCTCTCAAATCCGGAGAGCGGATTTTCATCAATGGGGCTGTTCTCAGGGTTGATCGCAAAGTCGCCATCGAGTTCCTCAACGATGTGACCTTCCTGCTCGAAAACCACGTGCTGCAGCCCGAAGGCGCGACGACGCCGCTCAAGCAGCTCTACTTCATCGTTCAGATGATGCTCATCAATCCCGAAGGCGCCGAACAGTCCAAACAGATGTTCAAGAAGTCGATCGTGATGTTGCTCGCGAGCTTCCAGAACGAAGAGATCCTGGCGGAGCTGAAGCGCGTCGATGCGATCGTGACCTCGGGCAAGCCTTTCGAGGCGCTCAAGGCCATCCGCGGCCTCTACGCCATCGAGGAGAAGATCCTCAGCAATCAGGAAATGACGCCGGCGGTTCGCGAGAATATCCGCAGGGAGATCGCTCCATGGCAATGAGCGCGCTGACGGCGCTTTCGGCGACGTCGACCAGCACGACGCCGCCCACCAACACGACGTCGACGACAAATGCCGACGCGAAAGCGGCGACGCTGGACTACAATAACTTCCTACAGCTTCTCGTCGCGCAGATGGAGAACCAGGATCCGACCGATCCGATGGACGCCACAGAACAGATGGCGCAGCTCGCGTCGTTCTCGCAGGTCGAACAGCAGATCAAGACGAACACCGCGCTCGAAAACGTAATCTCGCAGAATTCGCTCGCCACAGCCGCCAACTATATCGGCAAGACGATCGAGAGCGCCGACGGAAAAACCAGCGGCGTGGTCGAATCCATCGCGATCAAGGCGGACGGCATCGTCGCCACCTTGAAATCCGGCGAGGAGGTGACGCTCGCGGAGGGCATCACAATTCTCTCCGCAAGCTCCTCATCCGATGGGACCAACGATTCCTCCGGGGACAATGGTGAAAGCTCGACGGGTGGTGTAGACAACAATAACGACGGTTCGGACGGAACCTGAGACGACAGCGCAAGAGGACCGGCTATGAATGAGGCTGACGCCCTGGATATGGTGCAAGCCGCGATCTGGACGGTTCTCGTGGCTTCCGGCCCCGCCGTTCTCGCCGCAATGATCGTCGGCGTCGTGGTGGCGCTGCTGCAGGCCCTGACGCAGGTTCAGGAAATCACCCTGACCTTCGTGCCGAAAATCCTCGCGGTCTTCGCGGCGGTGGCTTTGTCCGCGCCGTTCATCGGATCGCAGATGTCCATCTTCACGACCATGATCTTCTCGCGCGTGCAGAGCGGCTTCTAGCCGCCGACGGCCGGACGCCGAACACTTCGCGCAAGCTTCCGCTGCTATCCGCTATCTCGTGGAATAGCGGCTTCATGAAGAGGCGGAAGATTTATGGCTGATGTTCAGTCGATTACAGTTCCAAAAGTCGCCCCGAAAGGGCGCGATATCGGCTTCGCGATCGGTATTATCGCGATCCTGTCGATCCTGTTTTTGCCGATACCGGCATTCCTGATCGATCTGGGCCTCGCTTTCTCGATTTCCTTCTCCGTGCTGATTCTGATGGTGGCTCTCTGGATCCAGAAGCCGCTGGATTTCTCGTCTTTTCCGACGATCCTGCTGATCGCGACGATGACGCGCCTGTCGCTGAACATCGCCACGACGCGCGTGATCCTGTCGCACGGCAATGAAGGCCACGAGGCGGCGGGTCATGTCATCGCCGGTTTCGCCAGCCTGGTGATGTCGGGCGATTTCGTCATTGGTCTGATCGTCTTCCTGATCCTGATCGTGGTGAACTTCATCGTCATCACCAAGGGCGCGACCCGCATCGCCGAAGTCGGCGCCCGCTTCACCTTGGACGCCATCCCCGGCAAGCAGATGTCGATCGACGCGGACTTGTCCGCCGGCATGATCGACGAAAGCGAAGCGCGCCGGCGTAGAAAAGAACTCGAGGATGAAAGCTCCTTCTTCGGGGCCATGGACGGCGCCTCGAAATTCGTGCGCGGCGACGCCGTCGCGGGTCTCCTGATCACCGCGATCAACATTTTCGGCGGCATCATCATCGGCTATTTCCGCCACGGAATGGAGCTCACCGAAGCCGCCGACGTCTTCGTCAAGCTGTCGGTCGGCGACGGTCTCGTGTCTCAGATTCCCGCGCTGATCATCTCCTTGGCGGCGGGCTTGCTGGTGTCGCGCGGCGGCCAGACGGGCACCACCGACAAAGCGGTCGTCGATCAGCTGGCGGGCTATCCCCGCGCGCTCGCAATGTCGGCGGGTCTCGTCTTCACGCTGGCGCTGGTGCCGGGGCTTCCCTTCTTTCCCTTCACCGCTCTCGGCGTGATTCTCGCGTTCGGCAGCTATGTGATCCCGCGCCGCATCGAGGCTGAAAACCAGGCCAAGCGCATGGTCGAGGAGCAGAAGAAAGCCTCCGAGGTCAAGGAGCAGGACAAGGATTCCGTCAAGAACGCGCTCAGGACGCCGGAGATCGAGCTGCAGCTCGGCAAGCAGGTCTCCACCCGCCTGCTGGGCGCGCACCAGGAACTGGCCTTCCGCGTCGGCAAGATGCGGAAGAAATTCGCCAGCCAGTACGGCTTCGTCGTGCCCGAAATCAAGGTGTCGGACGAGCTCGGAATTCCCGACAAGTCCTATCATATCCGCATCCACGGCACGACAGTGGCCTCGAATCTGCTGCGTGTCGGCGAAGTGCTTGTCATCACCGGTGGCGGACGCCGGCCGACAGTGCCGGGCGACGATGTGCGCGAACCCGCCTTCGGCATGCCGGCCGTCTCCGTGGTCGAAACCTTCACCGAAGAACTCAAGCGCGAAGGCTTCCATCCGATCGACAACGTCTCGGTCGTGCTCACGCATCTGTCGGAGGTCATCCGCAACAACCTGCCGCAGCTTCTGTCCTACAAGGACGTCAAGATCCTCATCGACCGGCTCGATCCGGAGTATAAGAAGCTGGCCGACGAAATCTGCACCACGCACATGTCCTATTCGGGCCTGCAGGCGGTGCTCAAGCTGCTGTTGGCCGAGCGCGTCTCGATCCGCAACCTGCATCTCATCCTCGAAGCGGTCGCCGAACTCGCTCCGCATGTGCGCAAGACCGAGCAGATCGTTGAACATGTCCGCGTGCGCATGGCGCAGCAGATCTGCGGCGACCTGTCGGACAATGGCGTGTTGCGCGTGCTTCGGCTCGGCAACAAATGGGACATGGTGTTTCACCAGGCGATCAAGCGCGACGCCAAGGGCGAGATCATCGAGTTCGACATCGATCCGCGCCACCTCGAGGAATTCTCGGAACAGGCCACCAAGGTGGTGCGCGAATATCTCGACCGCGGATTGCCCTTCGTTCTGGTCACCTCGCCGGAAACCCGCTCCTATGTGCGTATGATCATCGAACGGCTGTTCGCCACATTGCCGGTGCTGTCGCATGTGGAGCTCGCCAAGGGCATCGAGATCAAGATCCTCGGAACCATTTCATGATCCAGGATCCCGAAGGTCTGGTGCTGGCCCTCGTTGTGGTGTTCTGCCGCATCGGGGGCTGCATCATGGTCCTGCCGGGCTTCTCGACGGCCCGCGTTCCCGTGATGATCAGGCTGTTCATCGCCGCGACCGTCTCGCTGGCGCTTCTGCCGCTGATGTGGAACGACATCTATCCCAATATCGGTCGCGGCATCGCCAGCTATGTCGGTCTGATCGCGATGGAAACGCTCACGGGCGTCGTGCTGGGGCTGATCACCCGCTTCTATGCGCTGGGACTGCAGTTTCTCGGCACCGTCATCACCATGATGATCGGCTTGAACACCCCGCCCGCAAACGACATCCTCGACGACACCAGCGAAGGCCAGCTCACCAATTTGCTCACCTTCGCCGGCTTGATGGTGCTGTTCATGCTGGATTTCCATCACCAGCTGTTTCTCGCCATCGCCCAGTCCTACAAGACCTGGCCGCCCGGGACGGGCTTCGAAGCCCAGAAGGCGCTCGTGTCTCTGGTGGACACGCTGTCGACCACCTTCGCGATCATGCTGAGGCTGGCGAGCCCTTTCATCCTGTTCAACGTCTTGTTCAACATGGCGATCGGCTTCATCAACAAGCTCGCGCCAGTGGTGCCGGTGTTCTTCATCTCCACGCCATACATGGTGCTCGGCGGTACGATCCTGCTTTATTTTGGCGCTGCGGCCATGCTGTCTCTGTTCGGCGACGGCTTCAGCCAGATCTTGAGGTGACGCATGGCGAAACTCCCGCGGTCGGAAAAGCTCGCTCGTCTCGTCCGGGTGCAGCGGCAGTTGGAAAACATGGCGCAGGCCGATCTCGCTTCGACCACCCGCGCACGGGCGGAGATCCAGCGCAGCCTCGATGTGACCGTGGAGGCGCTGGGCTCTCTCTCGCCGGTGCATCAGGTCTTCACGAGCCTCTACGCCAGCCAGATCGGCCGGCTCACGGCCCGTGACCAGCATCTCGCCACCGTGCAGGAGATTCATGAAGGGCGGATGCGCAAGGAACGCGCCAAGGGCGACCGGCTCGACGAGCACCGCAAGGAGGCGCTGACCGACGAACGCCGCGAGGCCGACGACAACGCGATCTATGATCTCATCGAGCAGAGAACGCTTCTGGACGGCTTCGACCGGCCCTGACGCCGCCGCTGATATGGCGATAAGCCACGGTCAAGCTTGAAAGGCCATTGTGTTCTTCAGCAAATTCTTGAAGCATGACGGCGTCTCATTCTCCATGGCGATTAATCCTCCCACCGACATCATCCAGGACGTGATCAACGCCGCCGATCCGGCGCAGGTCGAGATCGCCCAGGCGAAGCTCAAGGCCGGCATCGCGGTCGCCGAAGCCCGCAAGCTGAACGGCGCGGATGCCGGGTTCGACTCGAATATCGTCCGCGACCACATTCGCACCAGCAGCGGTCCGAGCGGCAAGGACAAGGACATCCCGGAGCCCTATCGCAAGTTCGAAGCCATGGTGCTGCAGAACTTCATCAAGACCATGCTGCCCGACAGCGAGGAGGTCTACGGCAAGGGCTCCGCCGGCGAGATCTGGAAAAGCATGATGGCCGAGCAGATGGGCAACGAGATTTCGCGGGGCCGCGGCGTCGGCATCGCCGAGCAGCTCGCTTCCCGCCAGGCGCAAAGGACTCCCGAGGTCGAGAAGGCCGAGCTGTCGGAGCGCCAGAGCATGACGTCCCGAAGCCTTCAACGGTTTGAAATGAAGGCGCTGGACGAATTTCTGCCCGGCTCCTTCGCCGAAGACGACAAGAAAAAGCGTGTCTGAGTATCCCCATGCTTAGCGACATTGGAGAACGAACATAATGGCGACGGCGCTCACTGAAGACAATTTCAAGGAAATGCGGATCAAGACCGTGCTCGGCCGGCTGGAGCTGATCATCGACAATGAGAACGAGCGGATCGGCAAGGACGTCGAATTCGACATCAAGGCGTCGAACGCGCATAAGAGCCGTTGCCTGTATGAATTGACGATGCTGTGCAAGGACAGCGCGCCGAGCGAACTGCCGAACGGCCTGTCCACGCAGATGAAATTCCTCAAGCAGAAGCTGATGCTCAACGCCCGGCGGCTGGAAGCGCATCTCAACGCGGTGCGCACCGTCACCGACATCCTCAAGACGGCGGCGCGCGAACAGGATGGCGACGGCACCTACACCCAGGAACAGTTTCGTTACGGCGAGATCTAACACGTCATGATCAAACTCATCGCCACGGGAGTCTGGGTCGCCATCGTCACTTTAGGCGCGGTCTACGGGTCGATCCAGCTCGCCAAGCCGGAAGATCCCAACGCCGAGGCCGAAAAGAAAAAGGCGGTGCAGGAACTCGTCCATGGCGAAATGGTCACCTTGCCGGTGATCAAGAACGCAGATGTGGCAGGCTATTTTCTGACCAAGACGTCCTACATCGTCGACAAGTCGAAGATGGGCGAAGTCACGCTGCCGATCCCGGCGGTGCTGACGGATGAACTCTACACCGCCCTCGTTGGCGATCAGATCATCCGTGTCGGCGACAACAGGGAGCTTGACGTCAAGGCGTTCCGCGAGCGCATCAAGAACGCGCTCAACAAGCGGCTGGGGTCCGAGGTCGTGGTGGACGTCGTCTTCGAGCAGATCGACTATCTCTCCAAGGAAGATCTGCGCCAGCAGCGCGCGGACAAGACGCAGAACATCGTTCACGAAACGCCGCCGGCGGATATTCCGGCTGGCAAGGCCGCCGAAGGCGGCCATTGAGACGCAATCGGGGCTGCGTCCGTTAACTTCGCAGCCAACGCGCAGCCTGCTGGCGCGGGATGATCGTTAAGATTTCCTTGCGCCATCAACTAAAATAAGTCTAAATATTGAATATGTCCTGTTTCGAAACGTGTTTTGAACTATAACGAAACATATTTTGACCGCGATGAGATAGGCGCGCCGGATATTTATTTGGATGGCTGCGACGAGAGATCGAGGCAACTTCAGTCTAAATTATTGATATATATACATAATATACGATGGTAAACTCATCGTTAGCTGCCCGCGCGGCATTCTATCGATTTACTTAAAGGCCATTTTAGCGCCCCGTGTTACTTCATCGACAGTGAAGACGGGGCGGATGACTGTGCCTTCCGGGGTGTTGTTTTCCCGACCGCGACCTTCTGAGCCGGCTGATGGGTCCAGCCGCTTGTGTCCGCGTGAGGAGTAGCAGCATGAATATCGTTTCGAATATGGCGGTGTTCAGTTCGCATCGGGAGATTCTCGGTCTTCCGGTCTGCGATCTGGGCTGGGCGGACGCCTTTACATTCGTGAACGCGCTGGCCGAGGTCCCGGTGGGACAGACGGTGATCTCCTTCATCAACGCCCACAACGCCAACATCATGTTTCGCGACCATGGATATCGCGAGGCGTTGGATCGCCATCTGGTGCTGCCCGACGGCATCGGCGTCGACATCGCATCGATCCTGGCGCATGGGGCGTCTTTCCCTGCCAATCTCAACGGCACCGATTTCGTGCCGTCGCTACTGACCTACATGACGCGGCCCAAGCGGATCGGCTTGATCGGCGCGCGGCCGGAGATCCTCTTGCGCGCCAGCCGCAATTTCGAACAGCATGCGCCCTGGCACGAGATCATTCCCATTCATCACGGTTATTTTCACGAGGACCAGTCCAGCGAAATCCTGGCCGAAGCTGCGGCGATGAAGCTGGACATTCTCCTGGTGGCCATGGGCACGCCGCGCCAGGAAAAATGGATCGATCGCCATATCAGGCCCGAACACGCGCGCCTCGTGCTCGGCGTCGGCGCTCTTTTCGATTTCGTGGCGGGGGAAGTGCCTCGCGCGCCGGCATTCGTGCGCAAGATGCGGGTGGAATGGTTCTATCGCTTCCTGCAGGAGCCGCGCCGCCTCGCGGGCCGCTACTTCATCGGCGGGCCCGTCTTTCTGTTTCATGTCGTGGCGCATACCGCGCGACGCCTCGCAGCTGGCAAAACCGCAAAGGCCCCGACCCAGCGCGTGCGCAGGCCCCTGCTGATCACAAACCCCGGCAAGCGGGATTAAGGCTTCATTTACCAAAATGAATGTACAAAGGGTAAAGTCGAAGACGATTGTTTAACCCGAACTGAGACGGCGAATGCACGCGCGCTCCCTGCTCGATTATCTATCCGACGCCGAGCGCGCCCGACATGTCGAGCGCCGTGATGGGCGCGACTGGGTTTCGATCTTCGAGCGGCTCGAGGATCTCGAGCGACGCCTCATGGATCTCCGAAGCGCCGAAGCGCGCCAGGCCGCGCCTCACGAAGGCCAGGATCGCCGAGCTTTGCGGGATGAGATTTCGTCCATTCTCCGCAGTCGCGGCATTGCTCCCGAGCCCAAGCGCACCACCCCTCCGCCGCCTCTCGCGCCGCGAGATTGGGTCGAGCCGCCGTCGATCGCGCCGCTGGCCTCGTTTCAGCCGCCGGTCGAACACGCCGACAACGACCTGCTCAAATTCATCGAGGCCGTACAGTTGCTGGGGCGCGCCGCGGAAAAATTCATGGCGGGCGGCGGCGCAGGCAGCCATGACGACGATCGCCTCGGTCCCGCCCGGTCACCGGAACGCGAGCCGCGCGCGATAGTCCGGTCAACCGCCGCCGCGCCACGCTCCACCGATATGGATCTCGATCGGCTTTGGAAAGAGGTCGAGCAATTGCGTCAAACGCTCTCACAACTGTCGCCGAAGCGCGATTCCCATTGATCCCGTCTTGATCGCCTCTGTCGCCCATGTCACCAATGCGCCGGTCCGGGGCGCGTTGAGACCATCGCCGAACGGCGAGCGCGATTAGGATCGCGCGCAAGGACGGGACTGCACGGCGAAGGAGGGTAGTTTGGCTCACATCATTAATGGCGTCGAAGCGGCGGCGGCCGTCATCGATAAGGTGAAATCGTCCGCTTCGGCGTTGCAAGCCGACACCGGCGTGCAGACGGGGCTCGCGGTCGTGCTCGTCGGCGAAGATCCCGCCAGCCAGGCCTATGTCGGCGCCAAGAGCAAGATGGCCAAGGAATGCGGCTTCAAGTCAGTCCAGCACTCGCTGCCCGCCGATACGACCCAGAAGGACCTGCTCGCGCTGGTCGACGAACTCAACGGCGATCCGTCCATTCACGGCATTCTCGTGCAGCTCCCGCTGCCCAAGCATCTCGATTCCGAAGCGGTGATCCAGTCGATCCTGCCGGAAAAGGATGTCGACGGACTGCACGTGGTCAATGCAGGCAAGCTCGCGACCGGCGATATCGACACTGGGCTTATCTCCTGCACCCCCGCCGGCGCGCTTATTCTGGTGCGCTCGGTGCGCGGTGAAGACTTGTCCGGCCTCAACGCCGTGGTGATCGGCCGCTCCAATCTGTTCGGCAAGCCGATGGCGCAGCTTCTGCTGACCCGCAACGCCACGGTCACAACCGCCCATTCCCGCACCAAGGATCTCGCCGGGGTCTGCGCCACGGCCGATATTCTCGTCGCCGCCGTCGGCCGTCCGGAAATGGTCAAGGCCGATTGGGTCAAGCCCGGCGCCACCGTGATCGACGTTGGCATCAACCGTGTGCCTGCGCCTGAAAAGGGCGAGGGCAAGACCAAACTGGTCGGCGATTGCGACTTTGCTTCCTGCGAGCCGGTGGCTGGCGCGATCACGCCGGTGCCGAAAGGCGTGGGCCCGATGACGATCGCCATGCTGATGGCCAATACGGTGATCGCCGCGCATCGAAAGCTCGGAAAAACCGCGCCGAAATTCTGATCCAGCCGCCGCGAACTCCGCTCAGGATGTCGCGGCGTTTTCCTGTTCGTCCCAGGCCTCCCAATCGATCGACATCAACAGGAGATCGATCTGCTCACCATCGGGACGCCGCCCTGCCTTGGGCAGCAGCTTCTCATCCTGAAAACCACAGTGGCGGTAGAGCCGGATGGCGCGCTCGTTATATGGCGCGACCCGCAGCCAGAATTTGCGCGCGCCGAAACCTTCGAAAACCAGTCGCATCACCCGCGGCAGCAACCGCGAACCGAGCCCCCGGCCGGGATGTCGGAGGATCATCCGGTTCATCATCGCATCGCCGTCGTGATTGCCGAGCCCGCTGAGCGCGAAAAAAGCGACGGGACGGCCTTCTGCGTCGTCATGGACGAGATAGACGTAGCCGGGCCGCGCGAGATTGCGCTCGTGCTCGATCCGCGTCCAGCGGCCCACGAGGCGGTCGTAGTCGGGCTGGCGCTCGATGTCCATGATCCCATCGATATCGGCGGCGTTGGCGCGCCTGAGATCTCCGAGCCGGCTCCACATGGCCTTGTCCTTTCGCCGCTTCAGCCGGACTTCGCCGCCCATTCCGTTCGAAGCAGCGACATCAACGCCAGATCGACCCGCTGGCCGTCCGGCAGCGCATAGGCCTCGCGCATGACGCCTTCGCGGGTCAAGCCGCAGGCCTCATAGACGCGCCGCGCCCGGTCATTGCCGATGATGTGATCCAGCCAGAAGCGGTGCGTCGCCGTTTCGGTGAAAACCCAGCCGATCACGCCGCTCAGAAGCCGGCGGCCCAGACCCTTGCCGGGATCGGCCACGGCGATGCGCTTGAGGCAGGTGTTGCCCATGATATTGCCGAGATCGCGCAGGATGGCGAAGCCGCCGATAGCGCCGGCCTTGTCGGCGGCGACCAGATAGGCGTAATCGGGATCGACGAGCGCGCGGGCGTGAAATTCGGCGGAGGACCGGCCGACCACCGTCTCATATCCCGGCGTCCGCTCAATCTCCATGATGCGGGCCAGATCGGCGTCGGTCGCGCGGCGGAGATAGATTTGTGCGGTCATCGTAAAATCCTTGCATTCTTCCGGAGGATGAGGCCCGGCGAAGGATTTCTAGCACGGAAGCCGATGACACGTCACCGACCCCTCGAAAATGATGCAGCCAGCGGATCTGCACGGTCCCCAGCCTATTGCAAGGGGAGGGGGAGGGCGCGGTCTGCGCGCCCGTCCCAGAAGCCGTCAGGCCAGAACGCCCGCGCCGTGATCAGCGGGGCCGGCCATCTGCCGGAAGATGGAGAACAGTTCGCGGCCCATGCCGTAATCGTTGCCGGAAAGGTCGGCTTCGGCCTGCGGGCGCGCCGCCAGGTCCGCGTCGCTGACCAATGCTTCGATCGCGCCGTTGATCGCGTCGATGCGGATCATGTCGCCGTCGCGGATCTTGCCGATCAATCCGCCGGCTTTGGCTTCCGGCGTCACATGGATGGCCGCCGGCACCTTGCCGGATGCGCCGGACATGCGGCCGTCGGTGAGCAGCGCCACCTTCTGGCCGCGATCCTGCAGAATGCCGAGCACGGTGGTCAGCTTGTGCAGTTCCGGCATGCCATTGGCCTGTGGTCCCTGGAAACGCACGACGGCGACGAAGTCGCCGGTCAGTTCGCCGTTCTTGAAGGCGTCGTTGAGGCCTTGCTGATCCTGAAACACCCGCGCCGGGGCCTCGATCACAAGGCGTTCCGCCTTGACGGCCGAGGTCTTGATCACCCCGGTGCCGAGATTGCCCTTGAGCATCTTGAGGCCGCCGGTCGCCTGGAACGGCTTGTCGACGGTGGTGAGCACCTTGGCGTCGCCGCTCTCTTCGGCCACCGGCATGCGGATCACCGCGCCGCCGTCGCCGAGACGCGCCTCGACCGTATAGGCCTGAAGGCCGTGGCCGAACACGGTCCTCACGTCGTCATGCAACAGGCCGTCCTTCAACAGCTCGCGGATCAGGAAGCCGAGGCCGCCCGCCGCATGGAAGTGGTTCACGTCGGCAAGCCCGTTCGGATAGACGCGGGCGAGCAGCGGCACGACGTCGGAGAGGTCCGAGATGTCCTGCCAGGTCAGGTGAATGCCGGCCGCGCGGGCGATGGCCACGAGATGCAGCGTATGGTTCGTGGAGCCGCCGGTGGCGTGCAGGCCGATCACGCCGTTGACGATCGAGCGTTCGTCGATCATCTCGCCCACGGGTGTGAATTCGTTGCCCTGCGCGGTGATCGCCAGCGCCCGCTTGGCGGCTTCCTTGGTCAGCGCGTCGCGCAGCGGCGTGCCGGGATTGATGAAGGACGAGCCGGGCGTGTGCAGGCCCATGATCTCCATCAGCATCTGGTTGGAGTTGGCGGTCCCGTAGAAGGTGCAAGTGCCGGGCCCGTGATAGGACTTGGATTCGGCTTCGAGAAGCTCGGCGCGGCCGACCTTGCCTTCGGCGTAGAGCTGGCGCACCCGCGCCTTTTCATCGTTCGGCAGACCGGTGGTCATGGGCCCCGCCGGAATGAAGATCGCCGGCAGATGTCCGAAGGTCAGGGCCGCGATGGCGAGCCCGGGGACGATCTTGTCGCAGACGCCGAGAAACACCGCCGCGTCGAACATGTTGTGGCTGAGGCCGATGCCCGCGGCCATGGCGATCACGTCGCGCGAAAACAGCGACAGTTCCATGCCCGGCTGGCCCTGGGTGACGCCGTCGCACATCGCCGGCACGCCGCCAGCCACCTGCGCCACGCCGCCGGCCTCGCGGGCGGCCTCGCGGATCAGCGCCGGATAGGTCTCGTAAGGCTGATGCGCCGAGAGCATGTCGTTATAGGCGGTGATGATGCCGAGATTGGCGACGCGGTCTCCGGCCAGCATCTCCTTCTCGGCGGGGGAACAGACGGCGAAGCCATGGGCGAGATTGCCGCAACCCAACACCGAGCGATGCACGCCGCTGGCTGCTGCTGCGCGGATGCGGCCCAGATAGGCCTCGCGCGCGGGCTTCGAACGTTCCACGATCCGGGCCGTGATGGCCGCGATTCTCTTGTCGGCTGCCATGATGGTTCCTTTCGGCTTTCGGTCGGCGAAGTCGCACCCCGCCTGATGGGGCGCCGTCAGGGCGCCCAGTAGATCTGGGTTTCGGACGCCGCCGTCGCAATGACGCGTCCGATCGGCAGCGCGCTTTCCGCGCCTTCTGCGAGCGCCTGGTCGATCACCGGCTTCTTGGCGGCGCCTTCGATATGCAGCGCCAGCAGGCGCGCGTCCTGCAGCGCCGAAAAGGTGAAGGTCAGCCGCGTTTCGCCGGCGCCGTCGGCTTCCATGGTGATGACGCCGCGGCGCGTCCGCGGGTTCAGCGCCTGTGCGAGATTGTTGCCGCCGGGAAAGAACGACGCCGTATGTCCGTCGCCGCCCATGCCGAGGATCACCACGTCGAACGGCCTGACGATCCGGTCGGCGTCGCCGGTCGCCACCATCGCCGCGTCTTCGGCATCGGCGACGGCGTGATAGAGGGGCACGAATCTCGCGCGCGCCGCCGCCCCGACCATCAGATTGTCCGCGACCAGCTTGTGGTTCGAGCGTTCGTTGGTTTCGGGCACGAAGCGTTCATCCACCAGCGTGATCGTCACCTTGGACCAGTCGAGATCGGCCGTCGACAGAGCCTTGAAGAAGGCTTTGGGCGTCGAGCCGCCGGAGACGGCGATCGAGGCGGCCCCGCGCGTCGCGACGCCCTCGGACAGGGCTCCCGCCACGCGTCCGGCAAGGGCTTCGGCCAGCGCCGCGCCATTGTCGAATATATGCATTTGATGAGCCATCAGCGGGTTCCCGTCTTCTCGATCATTCGTGCCAGGTGCGGCCGTCGCGTTCGATCAGCGCGATCGAATGGCTCGGTCCCCAGGTGCCGGCGGTGTAACCCTGCACGGGCTGTCCGGTTTCATCCCATGCCTTGAGAATCGGGTCGACCCAGCGCCATGCCGCCTCGACCTCGTCGCGGCGCATGAACAGCGTCTGGTTCGACCGGATGACGTCCAGCAACAGGCGCTCATAGGCGTCCGGATTGCGCACGTCGAAGGCCTGGGCGAAGCTCATGTCGAGCGACACTTCGCGCAGACGCATGCCGCCCGGACCCGGATCCTTGATCATCAGCGATTGCTTGACGCCTTCGTCGGGCTGCAGACGGATGATCAGCTGGTTCTCCGAAATCCGGCCGGCCGACGAATCGAAGATCGAATGCGGGATCGGCTTGAAGGTGATGACGATTTCCGACACGCGCGCCGCCAGACGCTTGCCGGTGCGCAGGTAGAAGGGCACGCCCGCCCAGCGCCAGTTGCCGATCTCGGCCTTGATCGCCACATAGGTCTCGGTGTTGGACACGCCGCCTTCGAGCTCTTCGAGATAGCCGCGCACCGCGCCTTTGTCCGAAGCGCCGGCGCGATACTGGCCGCGGACGGTGAATTTGTCGGCATTGTTGGCGTCGATCGGCTTGAGCGCCCGGAGCACTTTGAGCTTCTCGTCGCGCACCGCTTCCGCCGCCATCGAGGAGGGGGCTTCCATCGCCACGAGGCAGAGAAGCTGCAGCATATGGTTCTGAACCATGTCGCGCAGCGCGCCCGCCTTGTCGTAATAACCGGCGCGATTTTCGAGGCCGACCGATTCCGCCACGGTGATCTGCACATGGTCGATATGGGCGGAGTTCCACAGCGGCTCGTAGAGCGCGTTGGCGAAGCGCAGCGCCATCAAGTTCTGCACCGTCTCTTTGCCGAGATAGTGGTCGATGCGATAGATCTGCTCTTCGCGGAAGACCTTGCCGATCGTGTCGTTCAGTTCAAGCGCGGAAGCGAGATCTCGGCCGATCGGCTTTTCCACCACGATGCGGGTGTTCTTGGTGATCAGCTTGTGATCGCGGATGCGCTCGGAAATCGGTCCGAAAATGGCCGGTCCGACGGCGAGGTAGAAGGCGCGCACGCGGTCCTTGCCCTCGTCGAGAAGCTTGCGGAGATTGTCCCAGCCCTTTTCCGAACCGGCGTCGACGGAGACGTAGAACAGCCGCGCGGTGAAGCGCGCCACGGCCTCTTCGGTGTATTCGCCGGGTTTCAGGAATTTCTTCAGCGATTCGGTGGCGAATTTGCGGTAATCGTCATGGCTGAGATCGCCGCGCGATGCGCCGATGATGCGCGTCGGCTCGGTGAATTGACCCGCCTCCTGGCGATGAAAGAGCGCCGGCAGAAGCTTCCGCTCGGCGAGGTCGCCCGTGCCGCCAAAGACGACGTAATCGAATGGTTCGACGGGAATGATCTGGCTGCTCATGGGCGTTCTCTTCTCTTGATCAGGCGTGGTTGTCATAATCTAATCGATTTAAAAATTCCAGTGCCCTGACGCGCTTTTCTCTCGAAAAGCGCCAGGGTGAAGGTTGGGCGCCTCGTCTCGAACCGCGCTCAAAGGCGGTCGAGCATCGAGAACCATGTGAGCGCCAGGAACAGGAGCGGCGCGCGGAATTTGGCGCCGCCAGGGAAGGGCGGCACGTCGAGGGACCGGTAGAGCTCGAGATCAGTGGCCGCGCCCGAGATCATGTCGGCGTAGAGTTTGCCACAATAGTTTGACAGCATCACGCCATGGCCCGAATATCCGCCGATCGAGGTCACATGCGGCATCACCTCGCGCACGAAGGGCTGGCGGGGCAGGGTGATCCCAACATATCCGCCCCAGCCGTGGGTGAGCCTGATGTCCTTGAGCTGCGGATAGATCTCGGTGATCTGCCGGCGGATATGGGTGGTGATGTCGTCTGGCTTTTCGGATGAATAGATTTCGCGCCCGCCGAACAGCAGCCGGTTGTCCTTCGACTTGCGAAAATAGCGCACGACGAAGCGTGAATCGCATACCGATTCGCCGCCCGGAATGACGTCGGGAAAATCGTCGAGCGGCGGCGTCGCGCCGATAAAGGAGCCGATCGGCATCACATGGGCGGCCGTGGCGGGTTCGAGATTGCCGATATAGGCGTTTGTGGCGATCAGCGCCTTGCCGGCGGTGATCACGCCGCGCGGCGTCTCGACCCGCACCTTGCCGCCTTCGGAGGCGATTGCGCTCGCGCCGGTCATTTCATGCAGCGTCGCTCCGGCCCGCGCCGCGGCTTTTCCCAGACCGACCAGCAGTTTCATCGGATGAACATGGCCGGTCCCGGCGTCATGGACGCCGAAATGGAACCGGCGCGAGCCCACCCTTCGATCCGTCTCGGCCTTGTCCATGAAATGCAGATGCGGATAGTCGTAGCGTTCCGCCGCGATCTCCGCATTGGCGCGGAAATCCGTCTCCATGCGCGCCTTGTGCGCTACGATCATGTGGCCGGGCTGGTAATCCATGTCGATGTTTTCGCGCGCGACGAAATCGAACAGATGCGCCTTGGCGGTTTCGCCCATATTGAACAAAGCGCGTGAACGTTCGAGGCCCCATTCCGCCTCGACCTCTTCGGGCCACCAACGCTGACCTGTGCCGAGTTGGCCGCCATTGCGTCCGGATCCGCCGTCGCCGAGGCGATGGGCTTCGATGAGCCTGACATCCACGCCGGCGCGGGCCAGGTTATAGGCAGCCTGCAGCCCCGTGAAGCCTCCGCCTATGATGACGACGTCCGTCTTCACCGAGCCGTCGAGGGGAGGGTATTCGGGTCGATCTCCAACCGAGTCTTCATACCAGGAGATACCGGGAGAGATCGGGCTTTGCCATGCCATGATGAACCTTTGTCGCTGCATCCGGTCCTGCCGGACGGCATTTGATAGCGTGAAAAGGAGTATGGCGGCAAGCCGCGCGCCTGCGGCCTCTAAGCGCAAAAAAGAAAGCGGGCCACGATGCGCCCGCTTTCCCCGTCTCTCGGCAATTGAGCCCGTCAGGCCGCCCGGCGGCCCTCTTGGGCTCTCGCGCCGTCCAGTTGGAAGCGCGCGACGAGTTCGCGCAACAGATCGGCCTCCTGCGACAACTGCCGCGTGGCGGCGTTGGTCTCTTCCACCATCGCCGCGTTGCGCTGTGTCATCTGGTCCATGGCGTTCACGGTCGCGTTGATTTCCGACAGCGACGACGACTGCTCGCGGCTCGATGTCGCGATCAGGTCGACATGTCCCGAAATCTCGACGATCTGCTTGGCGATGGTCATCAGCGCCTCGCCCGTCTGTTCGACGTAATGCGAGCCGGTCGAGACTTCCTGGGCGGAGTTGCCGATCAGATCGCCAATCTCCTTTGCCGCCTTGGCGGAACGCTGCGCGAGCTCGCGAACTTCCTGGGCGACGACGGCGAAGCCCTTGCCGGCTTCGCCTGCGCGGGCCGCTTCGACGCCTGCGTTGAGCGCCAGCAGATTGGTCTGGAAGGCGATGGAGTCGATGACGTCGATGATCTGGCTGATCTTGTCGGACGCGTCGCGGATTCGCACCATGGCGGAAACGGCGTTCTGCACCACGTCGGAAGAAGTCTCGGCGTTCTTCTTGGCGGTCTCCACGATTCGCTGGGCCTCACCTGCGCGACCCGAGGTCGTCTTGACGGTGGCGGTGATTTCTTCGACGGCGGCCGCGGTCTGCTCCAGCGACGCCGCCTGCTGCTCGGTGCGCTTGGCCAGATCGTCGGCGGCGTCGGCCATCTGCCGGCCGTTGTCCTGGATCAGGTCGGACGCGTTGCGGATTTCCGACAACGTGTTGCGCAGCCCGGCGATCGAACTGTTGAAGTCCTGGCGCAGCGCATCGAGTTCGCCGCCGAACGGCGTATCGATGGTGAAGCGAAGTTCGCCGCGGGCGAGATTGCCGAGACCCTCGGCGAGCGAGCGCACCGCGAAATTGACCTGACGAGCCGTCTCGGCCTTTTCCGCCTCGTTGCGCAGGCGTTCGTCTTCGGCGACGCGGCGATTGCGTTCGGCTTCTTCCTGCATGACGATCTTCTGCTGGGCGTTGCTCTTGAAGACCGAGAGCGCGCGCGCCATCTCGCCGATTTCGTCGGGACGCCGGTCGCCGGTGATGGCGGTGTCGAGCGCGCCGTCGGCCAGGCGCCGCATGGCGCCGGTGATGGCGAGGATCGGACCTTTGAGGGTGATGACCAGCGCAGCGCCGGCGCCCATGGCGATCAACACGCCGAGCGCCATGGCGCCGATCGAAATGGAATTGGCCTGGTCGCGCTCGGCGCCGGCGCTGTCGCGCTGCAGTGCGGCGAATTGCGTCAACTTGTTCCAGGTCTGGTCGATCTGCTGGGCGGCGGCGGCGAATTCGGTTTCCTTGCTGCGGGCGTTGGCGGCAAGGTCGGCGGCGCTCTGGTCGAGGCTGGTCGTCACCGGCTTGACGATTTCGGGAAGACCCTGGAAGAAGGCGTCGTCCTTGACCGCGCTCGCCAGACGCTGCACCTCGGTATTGTACATATAGAGCGACTCTTGAACCTTCTTCACGCCCGCTTGGTCGGGCTTTGCGACCAACTCGGCGAAGACGACGCGGATCTCGTTGTTGTTGTTGACGATGGAGCGCAGCTTGTTGGCGACGCTGTCCGCCTTGGTGATCTGCGCGTCGGCGGCGGCCAGATTGAGAATCGACTGGCGCATCAGGTCGGCGCCGAACTGCTTGAACATCGTGGCCAGCGTGCGGAAGCTGTTGATCGCGCCATTGGTCTTGGTCATGGCGGCGGGGCTCAGGTCGCCCGACTTGATCTGCGCCAGTACGGGCGCGAGCAGCTTTTCGTATTTCTTGGCGTAGGGAAGCTTGGCTTTCGGCACGGCGGTCGCCAGCTTCGCGGCGCTCGTCTCGAGGGTCGGCGCGTATTTCTTCAGCACCGCCAATTTGTCGGCGTCGCCCAGCACCTTGTTGTAGTCGACGATCAGGGCGTCGAGAGCGGTCGCGATCCGGTCGATCTCCACCGCATTGTTCAAGCCCTTCTTTTCGGCCTTTTCCTTCTTCTTGGCTTCCGAGATCAGTTTGAAGGATTTCTTGCCGATATCGCCTTGAACCGCGGTCAGAGTTTCCTGCGCCTTGGCGACGCTGGCCATGATGCTGTTCTGCTTGGATTGCAGCCCCCACAGCGTTTCGACATTGCTGGAAATCGTCTTGGATTGTTCGAGCGCCTCGGTCAGAAGGGTGACGTCGGTTTCGACGCGGAGGTCGTCCGCCGTCTGCTGCAGCAACGAAAGTTGCGCGGCGACATCGGAAGCCGCCTTTTCATGCGTCGCGTCGGACGGCGTGCGCAGAAAGTCGCTCATGCTGGCGAACACGCTCTTGAAGCCGCTCAGCGACTGCAACACGCTGTTTGAAATTTCCATGCGGCCTTGCAGCAGGCCGGAGGCGTAAAGCCCGGTCGCTCCGACCGCGGAGATGCTGAGAACGAACGGTGCGACGAGTACAATGACTTTGGTCTGAATCTTGAAACGCGACATAAATCTGTCGATCACGGCAATCCCCTCCTGTGCCACAGCGACGCGGCCGCTCATCGAGCGTGGGTTGCGTCGTGTGATGTAATCAGGGGAGTGTTGCATCGGGGAATTAAGGACGACCTAACGCCGGCGGCCATCCTGCCCGTAAATCTGACCGAGCGTATTATTTTAGACGAAAAACGACCGGCGATCGGATCCGTTCGCCGGTCGGAGGCGATTATGCCGCCCGTCTTGCCTGATGGCTTTGGCCGGCCAGTCGGAACTGCTGGACGAGGCCCATGAGATTGTCGGCTTCGTCGGCGAGCTGGCGGGTGGCGGCGTTGGTCTCCTCCACCATGGCGGCGTTGCGCTGGGTCATCTGGTCCATCGAATTGACGGACGAATTGACCTCGGCCAGCGCGTTGGACTGGTCGCGGCTGGCCATGGCGATGGCCTCGACCCGCTCCGACACGGTGACGATCTTGTGCGAGATTTCCGCCAGAACCTCGCCGGTCTGCTGCACCAGCCGCGAGCCGGAGGAGACTTCCGTGCTCGACTTGCCGATCAGATCCTTGATCTGCTGGGCGGCGCCGGCCGAACGTTGCGCCAGTTCGCGCACTTCCTGGGCGACGACGGCGAAACCCTTGCCGGCTTCACCGGCCCGCGCCGCCTCGATGCCGGCGTTGAGCGCGAGCAGGTTGGTCTGGAAGGCGATGTCGTCGATGACGTCGATGATCTGTACGATCTGGTTGGAGGCGTCCTCGATGCGGCCCATGGCGTCGATGGCGGAGGAGACGACGGTGGAGGAGGCGTCGGCGCTCTTCTTGGTCTCGCCGACGATGCGATTGGCCTCTTCGGCGCGCTCGGCGGAAGATTTCACGGTGACCGTGATCTCCTCGACGGCGGCGGCGGTCTGTTCGAGCGCCGCGGCCTGCTGTTCGGTGCGCTTGGCGAGATCGTCGGCGGCCGCGCTCATTTCGCCGGCGTTGTGCTGGATCATCTCGGTGTTTTCGCGAATGCGCGCCATCGTGTCCTGCAGCTTGGACAGCGAGGAGTTGAAGTCGGCGCGCAGCGTCTCCAGCTTGCCGAAGAACGGCGTTTCGATCGTCTGGGAAATGTCGCCCTGGGAGAGACGACCCAGCCCGGCGGCGAGCGCATTGACGGCGAAGTCGATCTGGCGGTCGACGTCGAGCTTCTCGGCGTCGTTGCGGCGGCGTTCTTCTTCGGCTGCGGCGCGTTCGGCGTCGGAGCGTTGCTCGATCTCGATCTTGGACAGGGCGTTCTGCTTGAAGACGCCGAGCGCGCGGGCCATTTCGCCGATTTCGTCGATGCGGGCCTCGCCGTTGATCCGGGTGTCGAGCACGCCCTCGGCGAGCTTGCGCATCGCCGAAGTGATCTGGCCGATCGGACCCTTGAAGGTCATGACCAGGCCGATGCCGGCGAAGATGGCGATGAGGATGCCGGTGATGGTGGCGCCGACCGAGATGGAGTTGGCGCTGTCGCGCTCCTTGCCGGCGCTTTCCTTCTGCAGTTCGGCAAACGCCGTCAGCTGTTTCCAGATCGCGTCGATATCGGCGGCGGCGGCGGTGAAGGCCGCGTTGCGGCTCTTGGACACGTCGAGCAAGGCCTTTGCATTGGCGTCGAGCGTCTTCATCGCCGGAGCGTAGCTCATGTCGAGGCTCGTGGCGAGCGATGTTCCCTTCGCACTCATGGCCAGCGTGGCGAGCGAGGTGCGCAGCCGGATGATCATCGGCGAAAGCGTCGACAGATTGGCCTCCGAGGGCGCCGTCATGAAGCGGGCGATCTCGGTTTCCATCAGGAACGTGGCCTCGACCGCCGCCCGGCCGTCGCGGACGATGGTCTGGGCGCGCTTCATCTCGGTCTTGAGCGCGGCGAAACGCTCGGTCGCATTTTTCATTTTCTGTTGAGCCGCGAGCCCGATGAAGACATTCACCTGGCGAAGGGCGTTCAGCTTGGTCATCAGTTTGGCGGCCGCCTCGTCGGTCACCTGCTTCTCCGCCAGCACGGCTTCGACGGCTGAGACCGCTTCGCCGAGCTTCTTGGCGGCGACCGCATTCGGATCGCCGATCAGCGCGGCGAGCCGGTATTTCAGCGCCTTCAGGTCCTTCATCCTGGATTCGACATAGGCGAGCTTCTCAGCCGCCGACGGCTTCAGGGCCGCGGCTTTGGCGATGTCGTTGACGAGCGCTCCGCCTCCGGTGATCTGCGAGGCGTCGTCGAGCATCGTCTTCGCCTCCTCGTCGTCGCGCGAAACCTGTTGCTCGATCGAGTTTGCGGACGTGTTCAGTTCCAGCTTACCGAAGCCGATGTCGCTGATGTTCTGGTTGAGGGTCTTGACGATGCCGACTTCCTTCTCGTGCAGCGCCTTCAAAGCCTCGATCTGGGGCCCGACCTTGCCCATGGCCGAGATGACCTCGGCCAATTCGGTCTTGCCGGCCTCGCCATCGCGCATCTGGGCATACATGTCGTTGAGAAGGCCGTCCTGCTGCGACAGGGTGCTCACGGTCGCCGAATACCTCTCGTCGGACGCATCATCCAGAAACGCGTTCATCGCCGCCGTCAGATCGCGGAAGCCGCTGAGGCTTTGCAGAACCCGGTTGGAGACCTCCATGCGCGCCTGCAGCAGACCGGATGCGTAAAGTCCGGTCAGACCAACTGCGGAGATCGCGGCGACGAAAGGGAGAATGAAAATCAGGACTTTCGTCTGGATTCGAAAGCGCGAGAGGAGTGCGTCGATATTCATTGAAAAAACCCTTGGAGCTGCTTGGGTCTGCGTCGATTACGATGAAACAGATGTTCGCATCTGCGCGCGCGGCGAAGATGGTTTGCCGATATTCGTCCCGACAGTTGCATCCAGAGATTAAGGTTGCGCTAACGGCATACCCGGATGTTTCAATAAAATCACATGACAACATCCGCATAAAAATTAGGTAGAGTTAAAAAAAGGCGCGATATAATCGCGCCTTGCTCTTTGTTTCAGCAGATTGGTGATTTATGCGGCTGTTCGAATATGAGCGTTGGTCATGTTCGGTCTGCGCATCAGTTTGAACTTTTCGATCATTTGCATCAGTCCGTCCGCTTCGTCGGCCAGTTGCCGCGTTGCCGCATTCGTCTCTTCCACCATCGCCGCATTCTGCTGGGTCATCTGATCCATGCTGGTGACCGTGGCGTTGATTTCCTGGAGCGACGAAGATTGCTCCCGGGCGACCGTCGACATGGTCTGGACATGTCCGGCGATGTCGACGATCTGCTTGGAGATTTCGATCAGGGCGGAACCGGTCTGCTCGACGAAGTCCGACCCCGTCGACACCTCTTGGGTGGCGTTGCCGATGAGGTCGCCGATCTCCTTGGCGGCCTTTGCGGAGCGTTGGGCGAGTTCGCGCACTTCCTGCGCGACGACGGCAAAGCCCTTGCCGGCCTCTCCGGCGCGGGCGGCCTCGACCCCGGCGTTCAGCGCCAGCAGGTTGGTTTGAAACGCGATGGAATCGATCACGCTGATGATCTGGCTGATCTTGTCGGACGCGTCGCGGATGCGGACCATCGCCGAGACGGCGTTCTGGACGATCGAGGCGGAATTGTCCGCAGTCGCGCGCGCTTTGCCGATGATCCGCGACGCTTCCTCGACGCGGGCGGAGGAACTCTGCACATTATGGGTGATTTCCTGCACGGCCGCCGCGGTCTCTTCGAGAGAACCGGCCTGCTGCTCGGTGCGGCGCGCCAGATCGCCGATCGCATTGGCCATCATCCCCGTATTGGCGTGAATGTTGCGCGTGGCGCCCTGGATGCCGCCGAGCGTCTCTCCCATGCGGTCCACGGATGCGTTGAAGTCCCGGCGCAGCGCCTCGATGCGCCCTTCGAACGCGGTCTCGATCCGACAGTCGAGATCTCCCTGGGCGAAACGGCCGAGTGCGCCGGCGAGAAGATCCACGGCGCGGCTCAGTTTCTCTTCCTCTGTCCGCTTCTCGAAATTGGCCTGCTCCTGCGACGCCTTGAGTCTCTCGGCCGAACTCCGAGCCTCGGCTTCCAATTCCGCCTTGTGCGCGATGCCGGCCCTGAAGATGTCGATGGTCCGGGCGATCCTACCGAATTCATCCGATCGGTCGAGATAGGGGACGTTCACGTTCAACGCCCCGCCCGCGACGCGATTGATGACGTCGGAAAGACCCGAGAGCGGCGAGACGATGCGCCGGGCCGTCAGGAATGCGGCCAGGCCGAACACCGCCACCGCAGCGGCGCCGACGCTCGCGGCCAGCCAGGCGAGGTAGTCGATCTGGGCTTCATAGACGTCCATTGGGATGCCGATGAACAGGATGCCGACCGTCTGTCCGTCGGCGCCTTTCATCGGCACATAGCCGGTCATGAAATTCTTGCCGAACAGCGTGGCGGGACCGAAATAGGCTTCTCCGCGGGCGAGCGGCGCTTGCGCCGGGTGATCGGCTGCGAGTTTCGTGCCGACGGCCCGCTTGCCGTCCTTCTTCACATTGGTGGACACCCGCACGAAATCGCCGCCCTGCCGTTCGAAAATGGTCGCGACGCCGGAGATGGCGAGGGCGACCCGGTCCACCAGAACGAAGTCGGGCTTGACGACCACCTTATCGACTCTGACGCTCACCGGAGCGCCTCCTTCGGAAAGCGTCTCGGCGCCGGGCTGGTCCATTTCATAGAACTGACTGAAGATGCCGGCCGCCTGACGGGAATCCGCGACCGCGTCGTCCATGACGAAACTTCTCAGGCTGACGATCATCGCCATCGCGATGACGACCGCCGTCACCAGCACGGCCAGCACATTGATCGCGGCAAGGCGGTTTGCGGCGGAGGAACGAAAGACGGAAAGCATGGACCGGGCCTCGAATTGATAGAAAACAAGTCGAGGGTCTCATTTTACGTTTTAGAAATGGTGAATCTACTCGTCTCGCAAAACGTAAAAAACGCGGCTTGACCGCGTTTTTTGGGGGTTTTCGCCAGGTTGGAACTCAGGCCGCCCGTCTTGCCTGATGGCTTTGGCCGGCCAGTCGGAACTGCTGGACGAGGCCCATGAGATTGTCGGCTTCGTCGGCGAGCTGGCGGGTGGCGGCGTTGGTCTCCTCCACCATGGCGGCGTTGCGCTGGGTCATCTGGTCCATCGAATTGACCGACGAATTGACCTCGGCCAGCGCGTTGGACTGGTCGCGGCTGGCCATGGCGATGGCCTCGACCCGCTCCGACACGGTGACGATCTTGTGCGAGATTTCCGCCAAAACCTCGCCGGTCTGCTGCACCAGCCGCGAGCCGGAGGAGACTTCCGTGCTCGACTTGCCGATCAGATCCTTGATCTGCTGGGCGGCGCCGGCCGAACGTTGCGCCAGTTCGCGCACTTCCTGGGCGACGACGGCGAAACCCTTGCCGGCTTCACCGGCCCGCGCCGCCTCGATGCCGGCGTTGAGCGCGAGCAGGTTGGTCTGGAAGGCGATGTCGTCGATGACGTCGATGATCTGTACGATCTGGTTGGAGGCGTCTTCGATGCGGCCCATGGCGTCGATGGCGGAGGAGACGACGGTGGAGGATGCGTCGGCGCTCTTCTTGGTCTCGCCGACGATGCGATTGGCCTCTTCGGCGCGTTCGGCGGAAGATTTCACGGTGACCGTGATCTCCTCGACGGCGGCGGCGGTCTGTTCGAGCGCCGCGGCCTGCTGTTCGGTGCGCTTGGCGAGATCGTCGGCGGCCGCGCTCATTTCGCCGGCGTTATGCTGGATCATCTCGGTGTTTTCGCGAATGCGCGCCATCGTGTCCTGCAGCTTGGACAGCGAGGAGTTGAAGTCGGCGCGCAGCGTCTCCAGCTTGCCGAAGAACGGCGTTTCGATCGTCTGGGAAATGTCGCCCTGGGAGAGACGGCCCAGCCCGGCGGCGAGCGCATTCACCGCGAAGTCGATCTGGCGGTCGACGTCGAGCTTCTCGGCGTCGTTGCGGCGGCGTTCTTCTTCGGCTGCGGCGCGTTCGGCGTCGGAGCGCTGCTCGATCTCGATCTTGGACAGGGCGTTCTGCTTGAAGACGCCGAGCGCGCGCGCCATTTCGCCGATTTCGTCGATGCGGGCCTCGCCGTTGATCCGGGTGTCGAGCACGCCCTCGGCGAGCTTGCGCATGGCCGAGGTGATCTGGCCGATCGGACCCTTGAAGGTCATGACCAGGCCGATGCCGGCGAAGATGGCGATGAGGATGCCGGTGATGGTGGCGCCGACCGAGATGGAGTTGGCGCTGTCGCGCTCCTTGCCGGCGCTTTCCTTCTGCAGTTCGGCAAACGCCGTCAGCTGCTTCCAGATCGCGTCGATATCGGCGGCGGCGGCGGTGAACTGGCCCATGCGCTCGTCGGTCACCGACACCAGCGCCTTGCTGTCCGTGTCCATCTTGGCGACGGCGGGCAGAAGCGCGCTTTCGAGCTTCTTGAAGAAGTCGAGATCATGCGCCGATCCCGACAGGGCGACCATGTCGGTCTTGACGATGTCGAATTCCTTCTTGAGGCGCGCGAGATTTTCGGCCGTGGGGGCGATCATGAAGCGGGCGAGTTCGATTTGAATGGAATAGCCGGCGCTGACGACCTTGCGGCTGTCGCCGAGCACGCCTTCGGCCTTGACCAGCGGCTGGTCGAGTTCGGCGAATTTCAGCGTGGCTTCCTTCATCTTCTGCGACGCGGCGAGACCGAGATAGACGGAGATCTGCCTAAAGCTCGACAGTTTCGTGTTCATCTTGGCGGCGAGATCGTCGGTGGCGCTCGTGGCGGACGAAAGGGCGGCGAGATCGCCGACGGCAGTCTGCAGCGATTGTGAGACCGCCTTGTTCTTGGCCGGGAGCGCGGCGCGCAGGATGCGCGCCCGCTTCTTGAGTTCGTCCAGGTTGCCCTGGACGAATTTCAGCTTCTCTTCCGGGCTCTTCTGGCGCGTATATTTGCTGGCGAGATCGCTGAGGAACGCCGCCGACGTGGTGATGCGCTCCGCTTCGCGCAGCATGGATTTCGCCGCACTTTCATCGGTGCGGACGGCGCGCTGCAATTCCGTGGCCGACTCGTTGAGTTTCATCTGCGAGCCGACGATGACGTTTTCGCCGTCGCGGATCGCCTTCTTCAGCGCTTCCTCTTTCTCGTGCAGCGCCCAGAGGCCATCGAAGCGATCGATCACGCCGTTGATGGATTTCGTCGCTTCTGAAAGATCGGACCAGCCCTCGGCGTTCTCATCCAGCTGCGACAGCATCTGGTTCAAGAGATCCCGCTGGGCGATCAACTGATTCTTCACCGTATCGCGCAGTTCCGGCGTCGTTTCGTCCAGGAACTTGTTCATTTTGTCCGACACGTCGCGGAAACCGCTCAGGCTCTGAAGCACGCTGTTGGAAATTTCCATGCGCTCCTGGAGCAGACCCGAGGCGTATAGCCCAGTCAAACCGACAGCCGTGATGCTCACGACGAACGGGAGAATGAAGATCAGGACTTTGGTTTGAATCTTGAACCGGGACAAAATACGGTCGATGTTCATCAGGTGCTCCTCGCCAAGGCATCTGACCGTTGCGTCGATCATGCCAGGCGATAAAGCTCCGCGCAGGCCGGTTCCGGCGCCGTCACGTCGCAGTCATTGCGAAAGTGGTTTACGGTCAGTCGACATCATCGTCGATCCTGGCAATATCCACAGTTCCTGTTAATTTTGGATTACCTATATAAGCAGGAGCAATCCAACCTGTGGTCGTCTCCCCTCGAGCGACTGCGGGGCAGCCTCGACGGCAAGACCAGAGAGCCGCGCCGCGTAAGGCGGCGCGTCGAAAAGCGATGTATTGCCGTTCAGGCGAGGAAGAGGGAGATCACGTAAAGCGCGGCGAAACCCGCCGAGAGCGTCGCGATCCAGAACAGCCGGGCGGTGGTGTCGGCCTTCTCCGCCTTGGCGATCGCGACTGCGCGCCGGCGTTGGTGATGTCCTGCCATTCTTCACTCCTGTTCATGAGCCGCCATGATAAGACTACGATCCGCAGTCTTTCTCAAGAAAGAATTAAAATACCGATTCAGCCGTAGGTTCGGTTAAAACTTTGCCCAAAAAGTGGCTGCCCCCTCGCCAAATGCGCGGGAAACGCTATGATCGCCCCATCATAAACCTCAAACCGGTGTATCATGGCCGCTAGGAAAGCGCATACAAAGACTGCAAAAGCCTCGACCGTTCTTCCTCCAAAGCCATCGCCCAAAATCTCTCGCCTGCGCGGCGTCGACACCTGGAAGGAAGCCGCCGAATGGCTTCGCGCCCGTGGTATCGAGGACATCGAATGCATCACGCCCGATCTCGCCGGCGTTCCGCGCGGCAAGATGATGCCGACGTCGAAATTCACGTCCAACACGTCGCTGGCGCTGCCGTCGGCGATTTTCCGTCATACGATATCGGGCGAGTATCCGGACGAGACGGAGGAGTTTCGCTACGATTCCCGCGACAGCGACATCAAGCTGGTTCCGGATCTGTCGACGCTTTCGGTCGTTCCCTGGGAAACCGATCCCACGGCCCAGGTGATCTGCGACATCGTCGACACCGAGGGCAAGGCGGTGCGCTATACGCCGCGCAACGTGCTCAAGCATGTGCTTGATCTCTATAAGGAGCGCGGCTGGAAGCCGGTGGTGGCGCCGGAAATCGAGTTCTATCTCGTCGCCAAGAACGACGACCCCGATTACCCGCTCCGGCCGCCGCAGGGCCGGTCCGGCCGCTCCATCCAGGGCGGGCAGGGCTATTCGATCGCCGGCATCAACGAATTCGACGAGTTGATCGACGATATCTACCACTTCTCCGCGGCGCAGGGCCTCGAGATCGATACGCTGATCCACGAGGAGGGGCCGGCGCAGCTGGAAATCAACCTGCGTCACGGCGATCCGATCGAGCTGGCCGACCAGGTCTTCCTGTTCAAGCGCACCATCCGCGAGGCGGCGCTGGGGCATGGCATCTACGCGACCTTCATGGCCAAGCCGATGCAGGGCCAGGCGGGTTCGGCCATGCACATCCATCAGTCGGTGGTGGACGCCAGGAGCGGCAAGAACATCTTCTCAAATCCGGATGGTTCGGCGTCCAAGGAATTCTATCACTTCATCGGCGGCATGCAGCAATATGTGCCGAAGACGCTGGTGATGATGGCGCCCTATGTGAATTCCTACCGGCGGCTGACGCCGGGCATGGCCGCCCCCGTCAACAATGCCTGGGGCAACGACAACCGCACCACGGCCTTCCGCGTGCCGGTGTCCGACGCCGCCGCTCGCCGCGTGGAGAACCGTCTGCCGAGTTCGGACGCCAATCCCTACCTGGCGCTGGCGGCTTCGCTCGCGGCCGGCTATCTCGGCATCGTCAAGGGGCTCGAGCCGACGCCGCCGTCCGACGGCACGGCCAACGAAGGCTCCGTCGAACTGCCGCGCGGCTTGCTGGAGGGCGTGTCGCAGCTCGAGACGGAGCCTGCTCTGCGCGACGTGTTCGGCGACGAGTTCATCGGCATGTATGCCGGCGTCAAACGCGGCGAATTCGAGACCTTCATGCAAGTGATCAGCCCGTGGGAGCGGGAATATCTGCTCTTGAACGTCTGATCGGCGTCATCCACGATCGCTTCCCAAATGCCCGGCGCATCCCGCCGGGCATTTTTTGTTTAATGACCTCGTCGCAGCAGCCGAGCGAGAAGCGAGGGCCGGGCCTGTTGCGGGCAAGGCTCCCGCCACCGGCGGCGCTCTCGCATCATCTCGCAGTGGCGGGCGTAGAAAAAGGCGGTCAGAATCGCGTGCATCGCGTCTCTCCTCCATTCATGGAGCCAATCTCATTGGCGACGCTTGCAGACTGTCATTCAAAATGAGAGGTATATATCTCCAAAATCGAGATCGGTTTTTCAAGAATGAAAGACATTCCCTGGGACGCCTATCAGATTTTTCTGACCGTCGCCCGCTATGGCGGATTGACGGGCGCGGCGCACGCCACCGGCCTCAGCGCCGCCACTCTCGGTCGCCGTGTGCTGCAATTCGAAGAGCGCCTGGGTCGGTCGCTTTTTCATCGCAGCCCGACCGGCTATGCGCTGACGTCGGATGGCCAGGCGTTGTTTTCGGAGCTTCTCGTCATGGAGGGCGCCGCTCGCCGCGTCGAACAATGGCAGAGTGAGGCCAAGGGCGCGGTGACGATCCGCATTGCGCTCGGCAGCTGGATCGGCCTGTTCGTGTCGGAGAATGTCGGCTCTCTCGTGACCCGGCGCGATCCGATCCGGCTCGACCTGTCGATCGGCGAACAGCGGTCGCAGTTGAGCCATCGCGAACATCATATCGGCATGCGCGCCCACGAGCCCGAGGAACCCAATCTCGCCGCCCGCTTGATCAGCGAAGTCGCCTATGCGCCCTTTCGACGGCGCAACGGCGTGGACTATGATCGCTGGATCGCGGTGGAGGAGGCGGAAGCGCATTCCGCCTATCTGCAATGGCCGCATCGGGAAAAGCCGGGGGCTATCTCGATGACCGTCAATCGCCCACGTTCGCTTCTCGATCTCATTCGCGCCGGCGCCGGGATGGCCGTGTTGCCCTGCTTCATCGGCGACCGCGATCCGCAACTGGAGCGGGCCGGCGAAGAGATCATCTCGCTGCGCCATCGCCAATGGCTGGTGACGCATAGCGACGATCGCGCCAGACGCGAAATTCGCCTGGTCGCCGATCGTCTGGCCAAATTGCTCAAGGCGCATGCGGAGCTGTTCAGCGGCGGAAAAAACGCGCGCTCTCAGATCTGAACGGCCGGCCGCCTCGACGAGACGCAAATCCGGCGGTTAACGGTATGGCTCGAAAGTGCAAATTTTGTGTCGTAATGTGACGGTCCATCACGCTCAGACGCCAGTCATGCCGCTGATTTTTCAGTGCTTGTGAAGATTTCATGATATTTGCGTTTGTCCAAGTTCCATTAACCGCGTCTTCACGGCCCGCATTGCTATCTCCCGTGGAAATTCAGGGGTCGTGCGAAGGGAGGCGGCGATCCTCATTCGGGATTTGGATCATGATTTGGATCGATCGTATTCTATCGCGCTTCAGTATCCGCACCAAGGTCGTGGTGCTGGTTCTGCCCTTTGTTCTCAGCATCTCCGCGGTCGGGCTGGTGGGCGTTCTCTCCTCGGCGGCCCTGCAAAATCGCATTGCGGTCGCCAGCGCCGCGACGACATCGTTGCGCGGCTTCAAGGACGTCTATGCGGCGATGATTACATTTCTTTCCGACACGAGCGAGCAAAGCCGGGCTACTCTCCAGTCAAGGCTGTCCGAACAGGAAAAGACCCTCGACATCGCCCGGATCGGCCTGAATGGAAAAGCCGAAGGCGTGTCGGATCTCGCCGACGCCCTCGCACAGGTCAGCGACATCCGCGCCCGCATGGACACGCTATGGCAGGTCCATCGGCGCGAGCAGGCTCTGGAGAACAAGCTGAATGCGGCGATGTCCGTGGTGGTGTCGTCTCAGGCCGTGTTGCAACAGGAGGCGACGGCTTACGAGAAAACCATCCGCGCTGCCGAACAGGACGCACGCGAGCGCCTGAGGCAGGCCGACAAGATCCTCGCAGCAACCGCCCTGGCGGGCGCCTCGCGTCGCGATTTCCTCCAAGCGTCCGACGACGCCGCCCGTCTGAAGGGACTTGCGGCGAACCTGGACGAGCTCAAACTGCGCCACAAGTTGATGGCGCCGGCGCTGCCTAAAGACGCCAAGGCGGCGGGGAAAGATTTCTCGAAGCGCTTGAAGACGCTGAAAGCCCTGCTCGAGGCCGAGCCGCGTGCGCCGGATGCCGCTGCCGGGGCGCTGGCCGAGCTCGACGGCCTCATGACGCTGTCGCCGATGCTCGACGCGGCTGCGACGACGCGCATGAAAGACGTGTCGGCGACATTCGCGGAGCTGGAAGGCCAACTCGCAAAGTCCGAGCTCGTTACGCAGGATGCGCGCAGGGTGGTCGACGCCGCGTTCCTCGCCCGTATCGCTTATTCCAGCTTCATGCTCGATCGATCGGAAACCAAGCGTAACGCGCTCGCCGAACAGATCGCGCTCTGCCGCAAAGCGATGTTCTCGCTGGAAGGCACAGCCGGAGACCTCGCTTTCGCCAAACAGCAATCGGCGCTGCTTCTGCCCGCGCTCGACGCGATCGATAGCGACAGCGCGGCCCTGATCGGCACGACCGCCGAGCGGGCCGGACTGTTCGCCGAAGCGACACGCGGAATCGACGCCGTCGGGATGCAACTCGCCGGCTTCGCCGAAAATCAGAAGACCGCTGCGGAGCAGGAAGGCAGCGCCGCCAATGCGCTGTCGCTCGTCGCCAGTCTGGCGGGCGTGGCGATCGCGATTCTCTCCGGCGGCGCTCTGGTCTACACCCTGCGGGGCCCTATCGCGCGAATCACCGGCGCCATGCGCCGCGTCGCCGACGGCGCGCTCGACACCGTGGTCGTCGGCAGCGACCGCCGCGACGAGATCGGCGACATGGCGCGCGCGCTCGACGTGTTCAAATCCAACGCGCTGACCAAGCGGGATCTGGAGCGCCGAAGCGTCGAAGAACAGTCGAGAACCGAGGCCGAGCGGCGGCGGCACGAAGCCGATAGAGAGCGCCGCAACGCCGAGATCGCCGAAGCGGTCGAAGCCTTGGCTTTCGGTCTGGATTCGCTGGCGCGCGGCAGGCTGGCGATTTCGCTCGACACGCCGTTTGCAGGGCAGCTCGATAAGTTGCGTCTGGATTTCAACGCCTCCGTCGGCGGATTGCGCGACACGCTCGTCGAGATCCGCGGCGCTTCGGTCCAGATCCAGGAGAATGGCGTGCAGATGACGGAGAGCGCCAAGGCTTTGGCGGTCCGCACCGAACAGCAGGCGGCGTCGTTGGAGGAAACCGCCGCCGCCGTCGACGGCATTCACACGACGGTGCGACGCTCGGCCCAACAGGCGGGGAATGCGGATCTGACCGTCGGATCCGCCCGTCGCGCGGCGGAGAATTCCAGCATCGTGGTGGACGACGCCACGCGCGCCATGCAGCGCATCCAGTCGACCTCGGGACGGATCGCAAGGATCATCGATGTGATCGACGAGATCGCGTTCCAGATCAATCTCCTCGCGCTGAACGCCGGCATCGAGGCGGCGCGGGCGGGGGAGGCCGGACGTGGCTTCGCCGTCGTCGCTCAGGAAGTGCGCGAACTGGCCCATCGCTCGTCCGTGGCCGCCAAGGAGATATCGGATCTCATCGGCAATTCGACCCGCGAGGTCGAAATCGGCGCGGATCTCGTCAGCCGCACGGGGGCCGCGCTTCTGGAAATATCTGACGCAATCACCAGCATCTCCGCCCAGATCGGCGGCATCGCCCAGTCAAGCCGGGAGCAGTCGGCTTCGATCGCCGAGGTCAATGAAGCTGTTGGACGGCTCGATCAATTGACCCAGCGCAACGCTGCCATGGCCGAAGAAACCGGGGCAGCGACCTTCGCCCTGTCGGGAGAGGCGGACCGGCTGATGTCGCTCGTTGGCCGGTTCGAACTCGAGCGCGCTGAAAGCGGCAGGCTTCGCGCCGCGTGAGCCGCCTGTTCACAGAAGACAGCGACGGGATCCCCTTGCTCGCGGGATCCCTCCGCCTCGACTGCGTCACCCGCCTTGCGTGACGATCACCGGGATCATCAGGTCGCCCCAGTTGCCCTCGTTGTGATGCCGCGCCGAGCGGATCAGTTCGACCGAGACGCCGGCGTCGACCGCCTTCATGACGGTGTGGTTGAGCCTGTGCAGGTCATTGGCGAGCATGCGGATCGCGGCCTGTTGCTCGGCGGTCATGGTGATGGCTTGTTCTTCGGCGCGTTCCTTGACGCGGGTCTGGACGGTCATGGCATTTCTCCTCTTGATTATCTCGGGGTTCATGATGGTTCAAAAGGCCCTCCCGGCGTCCGCCGGAAGGGCAGGCGCAGGGAAATCACTCCGCCGCAGGGCGGAACTGGTCGTGTTCGGTGGATTCCTTCATCGCGGTGGTCGATGACTTGCCGCCCGAGATCGCCATGGAGACGGCGTCGAAATAGCCGGTGCCGACTTCGCGCTGATGTTTGGTGGCGGTGTAGCCGTTGATCTCGGCGGCGAA
Source organism: Rhizobium sp. TRM95796 (assembly GCF_025779995.1). Classification (NCBI taxonomy): domain Bacteria; kingdom Pseudomonadati; phylum Pseudomonadota; class Alphaproteobacteria; order Hyphomicrobiales; family Rhizobiaceae; genus Rhizobium; species Rhizobium sp. TRM95796. The sequence continues at coordinate 105,120 of NZ_JAOXHE010000005.1, forward strand.
TTCCGCCTGCTGCAGCTCCGAATAGGCGGCCATCTGCCGATCCTTGTAGCCGCGCGCCAGCTCGAACATGCCGTAATTCAGCTGGTGGAAGCCGGCGAGCGTGATGAACTGGAACTTGTAGCCCATCGCCCCGAGTTCCTTCTGGTATTTGGCGATGGTCGCGTCATCGAGGTTCTTCTTCCAGTTGAACGACGGCGAGCAGTTATAGGCGAGCTTCTTGCCCGGATGCACCTTGTGCACCGCTTCGGCGAATTTGCGCGCCTGTTCGAGATCGGGCTTGGAGGTTTCCATCCAGATCATGTCGCAATAGGGCGCATAGGAAATGGCGCGGGCGATGCAGGGATCGATGCCGTTGCGAACCTGGTAGAAGCCTTCGGTGGTGCGGCCGGCGTCGTAATCGACGAAGGGCTGGTCGCGCTCGTCGATATCGGAGGTCAGGAGCTTGGCCGCTTCCGCATCGGTGCGGGCGATGATCAGCGTCGGCGTGCCCATCACGTCGGCGGCGAGCCGCGCCGCGGTCAGGTTGCGGATATGGGCGGCGGTGGGGATCAGGACCTTGCCGCCGAGATGGCCGCATTTCTTTTCCGACGCCAGCTGGTCTTCATAATGCACGCCTGCGGCGCCGGCCTCGATGAAGGCTTTCATGATCTCGAAGGCGTTCAGCGGGCCGCCGAAACCGGCTTCGGCGTCGGCGACGATCGGCGCAAACCAGGTGTCGACCGATAGGCCCTTGCCTTCCTGGGTCTCGATCTGGTCGGCGCGCTGCAGCGTCTTGTTGATGCGCTTGGCGAGCTCGGGGGCGGCGTTGGCCGGGTAGAGGGACTGGTCCGGATACATCGACGATGCGGTGTTGGCGTCTGCGGCGACCTGCCAGCCCGACAAGTAGATCGCCTTCAGACCGGCGCGGACCATCTGCATGGCCTGGTTGCCCGAGAGAGCGCCGAGCGCGTTGACGAAATCCTCTTCGTGGATCAACTGCCACAGCCGGTTGGCGCCCATTTCGGCGAGCGAATATTTGATCTCCACCGAACCGCGCAGACGCTTGACGTCATCAGCCGTGTAGCTGCGCTCGATGCCGTCATAGCGGCTCTTGGGAGCGTTCGGGATGAGATTGTAAAAGTCTGTCATATTTTCCTCCATTCATTCTGGGCAGTTAATGCTGCGAGAGCTGCTTGCTATCTCGTTGATAAGAAGAATTTACATTGCAGCGCAAAAAAATCCAGAAAATAAATGGAAATCAGCTCTGAGAACGGGTTATAGTGTTGAGGGATTTACAAGATCATGCTGTAAATCTGTAAAGTCTGTAAATGTTCGTCACCAATGGATCTTTTGTAAAAGGAGTGACAAATGTCGGAGATGAAGATCTTCGCCGGGCCGCGCGTAAGGCGCATCCGCAATGGCCTCGGCGTCACGCAGACGGCGATGGCCCAGGCGCTGGGCATATCGCCGTCCTATCTCAATCTCATCGAGCGCAATCAGCGGCCGCTCACCGTGCAACTGATCCTCAAGCTGGCCTCCGTCTACAAGATCGATGTCGAGGAGTTGCGCGGCGAGGCGAAAAGCGTGGTCGGGGAGCTTCGGGAAGTCTTTTCCGATCCGTTGCTCCAGGGTGAAATCCCGGGCTCTGAGGAGCTGGTCGAAGTCGCCGACGCCGCGCCCAACGCCGCTCAGGGACTGATCAAGCTTTACCGCGCCTATCGCGAGCAGGCGGCCCGGCTCTCCGATCTCGCCGGCATGCTGGCCCAGGCCGGCCATGACGCGCCGCTCGCCTCCGCGCGCCTGCCGATGGACGAGGCGCGCGAGGTGTTTTCGACAATGCCCTATTACTTCGAGGCGGTGGACGCCGCAGCCGAAGCCTTTCACGCCAGGCTCGATCCGGGCGAGGACCTGGCCCATGCGCTGCGCGAATGGCTGCGCGCCGAGCATGGCGTCGTGGTGCGCACGCTGCCGATCCACGCCATGCCCAATCTTCGTCGCCGATACGACCGGCATTCGCAGCGCCTGTTTCTCTCCGAACGCCTTTATCCGCATGATCAATTGCGCGAGATGGCGCAGGAGGCCTGCCAGATCGCGCTCCGGATCGAGATTGCCGCTGCGCTCGAGGCGCTGCCTCTGTCGTCCGCCGAAGCGCGTCGCATCGGCCGTTTCGAACTCGGCCGTTATGCGGCCCATGCGCTGATGATGCCCTATGGCGCGATGCTGACGGCGGCGCAGCGCGGCGCCTATGACATCGGCCTGCTGGCCGCACGCTTCAAGGCTTCTTTCGAGCAGGCGGCCAGCCGGCTCGTGACGCTTCAGCGACCGGGATCGGCGGGGCTGCCGTTTTTCCTCATGGAGGTGGATGCGGCGGGGAACCGAGTGCGCACGTTGGGCGCAGAGGGCTATCCGCATATCCGCTTCGGCGGCGCCTGCCCGAAACTCTCGGTGCATGCGGTCTTCGCCTCACCCGGGCAGGTGTTGTCGGAAATGGTCGAAATGCCGGATGGCGGCCGCTTTCTCACCGTGGCGCGCACGCTGGAGGGACCGGTGGCCGGCTATGGCGAACGCGTCAGACGCACGGCCCTGCTGCTCGGCTGTGATGCGGCGCATGCCGGCCAGATCGTCTATGGCCGCCAAGCGTTGGAGCCCCTGCCGATCGGCGCAGGCTGTCGTCTCTGCGAACGCGCCGGCTGCCTCGCTCGCGCCGAGCCGCCGCTCACCCGCCCGCTGGGACTGGACGAGATGGTGGCGGGATTGAGCGTGTTCGATTTCCAGTAGACATCGTGTTGAAAACACACCCGCTCATCAACTTGTTCAAACCTTTCCATTTTTCAGTTGTCGCGCTGCAAAATCCTTTCTAATCTGTTTACAGCGGGGAAGCCGGGACATCATAAATCGAAAACCGATCCGGACAAAACAGGAGTAGTTTATCATGAAAAAACAGTTGGTTGGTCTCGCGGCGGGGGTTGTCTTCGCCATGTCTGCCGGCTGGTCCGTCCAGGCGGCGGATCGGGTGGTCAACGTCTACAACTGGTCCGATTACATCGATAGCTCCGTCCTCGAGGAGTTCACCAAGGAGACCGGGATCAAGGTCGTCTACGACGTCTTCGACTCCAATGATCTGCTGGAGACCAAGCTCTTGGCCGGCGGTTCCGGCTATGACGTAGTGGTGCCGACCGGGCCGTTCCTCGCCCGCCAGATCAAGGCCGGCGTGTTCCAGAAGCTCGACAAGTCCAAGCTGCCGAACCTCAAGAATATGTGGCCGGTCGTCTCCGAACGTCTCGCGAAATACGATCCCGGCAACGAATACGCCGTCAACTACATGTGGGGCACCACCGGCATCGGCTATAATGTCGACAAGGTGAAGGCCGCGCTGGGCGACATGCCGATCGACAGCTGGGATGTGCTGTTCAAGCCCGAAAACGCCGAGAAGCTGAAGTCCTGCGGCATCAATATTCTCGACGCGTCGGACGAAACCTTCGCCATCGCCATGAACTATCTCGGCCTCGGCGGCGACAGCAAGAAGACCGCCGATCTCGAAGCCGGCGGCGAAGTCTACAAGAAGATCCGTCCCTTCGTGCGCACTTTCAATGCGTCCGCCTATATCGACGACCTCGCCAATGGCGACGTGTGCATCACGATCGGCTGGTCGGGCGACGTTCTGCAGGCGAAAAGCCGCGCCGAGGAAGCCAAGAACGGCGTCAAGATCGACTATGTGATCCCCAAGGAAGGGACCTATATGTGGTTCGACAACCTCGCCATTCCGGCCGATGCGCCGCATGTCGAGGAAGCGCATGAATTCATCAATTTCATGATGCGCCCCGACGTGATCGCCAAGTCGTCGAACTATGTCCAATACGCCAACGGCAATCTGGAATCGCAGAAGCTGCTCGACGAGGCCGTGTTCAAGAACGCATCCGTCTATCCGACCAAAGAGACTCTGGCGAAGCTCTTCACCATTTCGCCTTATGCGCCGAAGGAACAGCGTGTGCTGAACCGGATTTGGACGCAGATCAAAACAGGCGAGTAACCCTTCCAGGGGCTTGCGGCGGGGCCGTAGCCCCGCCGCTTTCGAGACTAAGGCGCTCGACAGATGAGCGCGCGCATATGCGGATCAACCGCGGGCGCGGGAAAGCGGACAGAGGGGAAAATGGCGAAGACACTGGGGCCCGTAAAGCGTAAGTTCAGCCCATGGATGGATAAGAGCGAAAAGCCGTTCATCCGGTTCGAGAATGTCACCAAGCGGTTCGGCGATTTCGTCGCCGTCGACAATCTCACCCTCGACATCTACGAGAAGGAATTCTTCTCGCTGCTCGGCCCCTCCGGCTGTGGCAAGACCACGCTGATGCGCATGCTCGCCGGCTTCGAAGAGCCGACCGAAGGCCGCATCCTGCTGCAGGGCAAGGATATATCCGGCACGCCGCCCTATAAGCGGCCCACCAATATGATGTTTCAGTCCTATGCGCTGTTTCCGCATATGACGGTCGCCAAGAACATCGCCTTCGGCCTCGAACAGGACAATATGGCCAAAAGCGAGATCGACGCTCGCGTCGAGGAAATGCTGAGGCTGGTCAAGCTCACCGATTTCGCCAAGCGCAAGCCGAGCCAGCTGTCGGGCGGCCAGCGCCAGCGGGTGGCGCTCGCCCGTTCGCTCGCCAAGCGCCCCAAGGTGCTGCTGCTCGACGAGCCGCTCGGCGCGCTCGATCGCAAGCTGCGCGAGGAAACCCAGTTCGAACTCATGGACATCCAGCACAGTCTCGGCCTCACCTTTCTGATCGTCACCCACGATCAGGAAGAGGCCATGACCGTGTCCGACCGCATTGCGGTGATGGACAAGGGCATCGTGGTGCAGGTGGCGACCCCGGCCGAAATCTATGAAGCGCCCAACAGCCGCTACGTCGCGGATTTCATCGGCGACATCAACATCATGGAGGGCGTTGTCTCGGCCAATACAGGTTCGGCCAGTCAGCATGGCGTGGTCAGCCTGAGTTCCGGCGAGTTGAAGATCGAGGTCGAGCAGGAATGCGCGGCGGTCTCAGGCGCCAATGTCGCCTTCGCCATCCGGCCGGAAAAGGTCCGCATTTCGCTGGATCCGCCCGCTGAAACTGGCCGCCCCAATTGCATCGCCGGCGAAGTCATCGATATCGGCTATCTCGGAGACTTCTCGGTCTTCATCGTCGAGACGCCCGACGGCCGCGTGCTGCGCGCCGCACAGGCCAATGTCTCCCGCCATGTCGAGCGGCCGATCACTTTCGAAGACAAAGTCTGGCTTTCCTGGTCGGCGGACGCCGGCCTCGTGCTGACGCGATAGGGGAGGGGATCATGGAGCCGAGCGCCGTTTCCCACAGCCGTCCCAGCCGCTGGCTGGTGGTCGTCATCCCCTATCTCTGGCTGGCGCTGTTCTTTCTCGCGCCCTTTTTCATCATCCTGAAGATCTCGCTGTCGGACAGCGACATCGCCATGCCGCCCTACACGCCGGTGTTCGAGGGCTTCTCGCAATTGGGCGATTTCCTGTCGCAGCTCGATGTCGAGAATTACCTCTACCTGACCGAGGATCCGCTCTACATCAAGGCCTATCTGTCCTCGCTCCGCATCGCAGCCATCTCCACGCTGCTTTTGTTGCTGATCGGCTATCCCATGGCGCTCGCCATGGCCAGGTCCTCGGCCAAGATCCGCCCGACATTGTTGATGATGGTGATCCTGCCGTTCTGGACCTCTTTTCTCATCCGCGTCTATGCCTGGATCGGTATTCTCAAGCCCGAGGGGCTCCTGACCATGCTGTTGCAATCTCTGCATCTCCTCGGGCCGGACCAGCAGGTGCAACTGTTCCGCACCGAATATGCGGTGTTCATCGGCATTGTCTATTCCTACCTGCCTTTCATGGTGCTGCCGCTCTATTCGGCGCTCGAGAAGCTCGACGGCACCTTGCTGGAGGCGGCGAGCGATCTCGGTTGCCCGCCCTGGAAAGCCTTCTGGAAGATCACTTTCCCGCTGTCGCTTCCCGGCGTGATCGCAGGGTCGATGATCTGCTTCATCCCGATCACCGGCGAGTTCGTCATTCCCGACCTTCTGGGCGGCGCCGATACGTTGATGATCGGCAAGACGCTCTGGGTGGAATTCTTCGGCAATCGCGATTGGCCGCTGGCGTCCGCCGTTGCGGTGGTGCTGCTGGCCATGCTGGTGATCCCGATCGTGATCTACCAGAATCAGCAGCAGAAAGCTGCGTGAGGATCGAGCCATGAAACCCGGTAAATTCGATACGACCTTCCTGACGATCGGTTTCGCCTTCCTCTATGTGCCGATTCTGATCCTGGTGATCTATTCCTTCAACGCCTCCAAGCTCGTCACGGTCTGGGGCGGCTTTTCCACGCGCTGGTACGTGGCCATGTTCCAGAACCAGGCGCTGATGGACGCGGCCTGGGTCACGGCCCGCGTCGGCGTGCTCTCCGCCACCATCGCCACGGTGCTTGGAACGCTCGCGGCGCTGACGATGACTCGTTTCGCCCGCTTTCCCGGCCGGGTGCTGTTTTCGGGCATGATCTATGCGCCGATCGTCATGCCGGAGGTGATCACCGGCCTGTCCATGCTGCTGCTGTTCGTGGCCATCAACATCGATCGCGGCTTCTGGACGGTCACCATCGCCCATACCACCTTCACCATGTGCTATGTGGCGATCGTCGTTCAGTCGCGGCTGTTGACATTCGACCGAAGCCTCGAGGAAGCGGCGCTCGATCTCGGTTGCCCGCCGGTCAAGACCTTCTTCAAGATCACCCTGCCGCTGATCCTGCCGGCTGTGGTGTCGGGCTGGATGCTGGCCTTCACCTTGTCGCTGGACGATCTGGTGATTGCGAGCTTCAACACCGGCCCGGGCGCCACCACGCTGCCCATCAAGATCTATAGTCAGGTGCGGCTCGGCGTGACGCCCGAGATCAACGCCGCCTGCACAATTCTGATCGGCTTCGTGACGCTGGGCGTGATCGCGGCGTCCCTGGCCACCAAACGTCAGGAAGCGCAACGCGAGCGAGACGAACGCGCCGCAGCCGCCCAGGCGTAATGGCGGTCGGGTCCTTATTCGTCATATCCGCTGCGGGGCGGCAGGAAGAGATAGGTCAGCAGCCAAACCGGAAGGATCACCGCCGCCCCCAGCCCGATATTCGGCAGGGCCCAGACGACACATCGTTGCAGGAGCAGCCAGAGGTCGGCGGGCGACATGCCGAAGCCCGCGAGGATCCGCTCGGCGGACAGGCCGAGAAGATTCATGGCCGCGCCGAGAATCAGGCTCGCCAGAATGAGCTTCAACACACCGATGATCATGTGGGGCATGGGGCCCTCCGCAGAACTGCCGAAAATGTAAAGCAGCTTGGTAAAAAACTGCTTTATTTCGCCTCTTCACGCGCATCGATCAGCTGTGGACGCGGGATTGCCACCGCTGCGCACTTATGCTGCATTGCGGCGCAAATGGACCCCGCTTCAGGGGCGTTTGAGGAGAGAAGTCATGGGAGAAGTCAAGCCGCTCTGGACGCCGTCTGACGAGCAGATCGAGAAGAGCCAGATGACGTTGTTCCGCCGCTGGTGCGCGGAAAAGTTCGGCGTCGACCTGCCCGATCATGACGCCTTCCATCAGTGGTCGATCACGGAGCGGGGATCATTCTGGTCGGCGGTATGGGACTATTGCGGCGTGATAGGCGACAAGGGCGCGCGCGATCTCATCGACGGCGACGACATGATGAAGGCCCGCTTCTTCCCGGAGGCCACGCTCAATTTCGCCGAGAATCTGCTGTCGCAGACCGGCGCCGACGCAGCCTTGATCTTTCGCGGCGAGGACAAGGTATCCTATCGCTGGAATTGGGACGACCTTGCGGCGATGGTCTCGCGCCTTCAACAGGCCTACCGGGCCATGGGCCTCGAAAAAGGCGACCGTATCGCGGCTATGATGCCCAACATGCCGGAGACCATCGCGCTGATGCTGGCGGCCGCCTCCATGGGCGTCATCTGGTCGTCCTGCTCGCCCGATTTCGGCGAGCGCGGCGTGCTCGACCGCTTCGGCCAGATCGAGCCGAAACTGTTCATCGTCTGCGACGGCTACTGGTATAACGGCAAGCTTCAGGATGTCGCTGCGAAGGTCCGGGCCGTCGAGCCGGAACTCGGCGCGCCGGTGCTGGTCATCCCCTATGCCGGCGATGCCGATGGCCTGGCCGCTTCGCTCGCCGATGGACGGACGCTCGCGCAATTCATCGCGCCCTATCCGGTCGAGGCGGTCGAGTTCACACCGCTTCCTTTCAGTCATCCGCTGTACATCCTGTTTTCGTCGGGCACCACCGGCGTGCCGAAATGCATCGTCCATTCGGCGGGCGGGACCCTGCTGCAGCATCTCAAGGAACAGCGTTTTCATCTCGATCTCCACGCGGGCGAACGGCTCTTCTACTTCACCACCTGCGGGTGGATGATGTGGAACTGGCTGGTCTCGGGACTGGCGAGCGGCGCGACGCTCTGCCTGTTCGACGGCTCGCCTTTCGCCCCGAGCGGGGAGATTCTCTGGGATTACGCCGCCGACGAGCGCTTCGCCGTGTTCGGCACATCGGCCAAATACATCGACGCCGTGCGCAAGAGCGGCATCGAGCCGATCAAGACGCATGATCTTAAGAGCTTGCGCGCCGTCACCTCCACCGGCTCGCCGCTGTCGCCCGAAGGCTTCAGCTTCATCTACGAGGCCGTAAAGCCCGACGTGCAGCTCGCCTCGATCTCGGGCGGCACCGACATCGTCTCCTGCTTTGTGCTCGGCAACCCGGTGAAGCCGGTTTGGCGCGGCGAGATCCAGGGCCCGGGCCTCGGTCTCGCCGTCGACGTCTGGGATGACGAAGGAAAGCCGGTGCGCGGCGAAAAGGGTGAACTGGTCTGCGCCAAGGCTTTCCCCTGCATGCCCGTCGGTTTCTGGAACGACAAAGACGACGCCAAATACAAGGCGGCCTATTTCGAGCGTTTCGACAATGTCTGGTGCCATGGCGATTTCGCCGAATGGACCGAGCATGGCGGCCTGATCATTCACGGCCGTTCGGACGCCACGCTCAATCCCGGCGGCGTGCGCATCGGCACGGCGGAAATCTACAATCAGGTCGAACAGCTCGAGGAGGTGGCGGAATCGATCTGCATCGGTCAGGATTGGGAAGACGACGTCCGCGTCATTCTGTTCGTCCGCCTCCAGCCGGGCGTGACGCTCGACGCCGATCTCGACAAGAAGATCAAGACCAAGATCCGCACCGGCGCCTCGCCGCGGCATGTGCCGGCCAAGATCATCCAGGTCGCCGACATCCCGCGCACCAAATCCGGAAAGATCGTCGAGCTCGCCGTCCGCGAGGTCGTACATGGCCGGCCGGTCAAGAACAAGGAGGCGCTCGCCAATCCGGAAGCGCTGGACCTCTATGCCGGTCTCGAGCCGTTGAAGACCTGAACCTGCGATCCCTATAGGGCGCTTCGTCGCGTCACGCCTTGCCTGCCGGCCATGCGCCATGTACAGTCGGGTGTCGATCTTTGCGTCCGCTTGCACATGCGAGCCGGCATTTGGATTCTCCTCGGAAGGCACGGCTCCTGGGTTGCGCCTCATCTGTGAATGCCAAGAGACTGCGCCGCGTCGGCGCAATTTTATTCGTACCGAAACATTGAGCCGCATGTGACGTTGTATCACCACAAGTCGCCGCACTTCGCGTCGCCTCGGGGACTGCGTCTCCAAAGGCTGGAAAGAACAAAATATGAACAAACGCAGCAGGTCGACCACGGTTCGCTTTCATGGCTCGTTCCAACTTCCTGGGGTCGAGCATGCGCTGCCGGAAGGCGAATATCACGTGATTCACAATGAAGTTCGATGTGTCGGCGACGAGGGCGCCGTCTGGCGGCGCGTGGACTCGGTTATGCATCTCCCGGCGATCGGCATGCGCGGGCCGTCTGGCCGCCTCCCGGAAATCAGCGCCGGTGTGCTCGACGCAGCGCTGGAACAAGACCGCCGCAGGGCGTAATTCAAGAGAGGGACCACGCCGATGGCCAAAGGTCAAAAACACAGCTCCAAAGAAATTCGCAAGCCCAAGAAGGACAAGCCGGCGCCCAAGCAGGAAGTCGCGTTCGGCAATCAGGTGAAGCTGGCCGGCGCCGACGCAAAGGCGCCGCAGGGAAAGCGCTGACGCTTCGCGGCGCCGCCTGGGCCTGCAGCGCTTCTCGCGACTAAGAGGCGGCCCATCTTCTGCGCCGTCGCCATGCGCTGTTCGCCGTCCATTGATTTTGAAAGTGATCGCATGTTCATCCGTTACGGTTATGAAATCAGCATTCATTGCGAGAATCCCACCCCGCTCGTCTGCCTTCTCTCGGTCCACGAGGACCGCGCCGGCGACCTGATCGCGCCGGAGACGACCTTCACGCAGCCGGCGCTCCCGATTACGACCTATCTGGACATGTTCGGCAATAAGTGCCGTCGGTTGCTGGCCCCGGCCGGAGACCTGACGATCTGGGGCGACGCCACGATCCGAGACAGCGGCCTGCCCGAACAGGCAAGGCTCGACGCGCGGGAGGTTCCGGTCGCGGAACTGCCGGATGAGTGCCTCGTCTATCTGATGGGCAGCCGCTACAGCGAGACCGATCGCCTGAGCCAGGCGGCATGGGATATGTTTGGCGCCGTTCCCGCCGGCTGGGGGCGCGTGCAGGCCATTTGCGATTTCGTGCACAATCATATTGCCTTCGACTATATGAAGGCCCGGTCGACCCGCACCGCCTTCGAGGCCTTCGAGGAGAAAGTCGGCGTCTGCCGCGACTATGCCCATCTCGCGCTCACCCTGTGCCGATGCCTCAATATTCCGGCCCGCTATATCAACGGCCATCTCGGCGACATCGGCGTGCCCGTGGTCGATCCCATGGATTTCAGCGCCTGGATCGAAGTCTATCTCGATTGCGGCTGGGTGACGTTCGATCCGCGCAACAATATCCCCCGTATCGGCCGCATCGTCGTCGCCCGCGGTCGAGACGCTGCGGACATCCCATTGGTCAATTCTTTCGGGCCCCACCTTCTCAAGGGCTTTCGGGTCTGGACTTATGAAGTAGATGCGCCTCCGCTTTGAGGGCGCAATATATACTAAAAAGAGCAAAAACACTCAATGCACATTTAAGGTGTCGACCGCCGCTGTGTGGTCATATTCCTCGGTCAGGACATCATCGCTGTTTTGTTTTTAAAAGGTGATGATATGGCTGGAAGATACAACACCATCAAAGGAACGAACGGTCTGGATATCCTGTACGGGACGGCAGGCGCAGACAGGATTTACGGTTACGCCGGCCAAGACTCTCTCGAAGGGCGCGGCGGCGCCGACCGTCTTTACGGCGGCTCCGGCAACGACACGCTGGAAGGCAATGCCGGCGATGATATTCTGCATGGCGACGCGGGCGAAGACGAACTCTCGGGCGGCGCTGGCAATGACGTTCTTTATGCGGGAGAAAACAGAGGGGATGGCAACGACGAGCTGAGCGGCGACGCCGGCAACGACATTCTCTATGGCTCGACGACGCTCGGAAAGAGCACGCTCGGAAATTGCGTTCTCAATGGCGGCGGTGGCAATGACACCCTGTATGTCTTGACAAAAGGCACATCGGTGGATGCTGGCTCCGGCAATGACTTGATCTACGCCGGCATGGGCAAGCCGATGAAGGAGTCTTACGTGTCGGGCCTCGATGGCGGTTCCGGCAACGACACGATCAGTTTCATCAAGGCCAAGGACGGCGTCGTCACCGAACTGAACTATTTCACCCTTTACTACGAGGGCAAACTGATCGAGCCGGGCGGGGCCGCCGCCGGCGAGCGCTATCACAACAATATCGAGAACGCCATCGGTTCGCATTACAACGACACGCTCTGGGGCGGCGAAGCCGTCAACAAGCTGTCCGGCGGCAAGGGCAACGACTTCCTCGACGGTCTCGCCGGCGCGGATATCCTGACCGGCGGCGCTGGCGCGGACATATTCCACTTCAATTCAGCAGATGGACCCGAAACAAAACACCGCGACACCATCACCGATTTCAGCAGAAAAGACGGCGATTTGATCGACCTGCATTCGATCGACGCCGATACCGAATATCGCGGACGCCAACAATTCGATTATATCGGCGGCGCAGCCTTCAGTGGCGACGCCGGCGAATTGCGTCTGTCGAAAGGCGTGCTGTATGGCGACGATGACGGCGACCGGGTCGCCGACTTCTCCATTCGCGTCGATGTCGATTCTTTGAAGCTTTCAGACTTCATCCTGTGAGCAGGCGGGGAGGGGTTACTTCCCCTCCCAAGCCTCCGGCGCCTTGCCGCGCATGACCATGTAGAAGCGGTTCGTCGCCACGTCGCGCCACGGCTCCGCCTCGCCATCCGGCCAGATCACCCGCAGCTGGACCTTGTCGAGCCCGCCCACGCCGAAGTGAATCCAGCCGAGCGATCCGCCGGCATGTCCTCCGCCGATGGTGATTTCGCGGCGGAGCACGCGGTCGCCGAGCTTGACCTCGACCCAGGAGCCGATGCCGTCTCGATTGGCGCCGTCCTGGCGTAGCTGCAACTCTATAAAGCGCCCGGCGTCCTTGGTGACGTTGCGCCAGACCTGGGCGTTCTCCCAGCGATTGACGACGACGAGATCGACGAGGCCATCGAGATTAAAGTCGGCCAGCGCCGCGCCGCGCGAGGTCTTCATGCTGTCGACCCCGGCCTTGTCGCCCATCTCCGCGAATTTACCGTCCGGCTGCTGGATGAGCAGATTGTTGGGATCCTTGATGGCGAAGTCCGGCATGGTCGAGACATTGCCCTTGGCGATGAACAGGTCGACCCGGCCGTCATTGTCGACGTCCTGGAAATCCGTATGCCAGGCGGTCGAGGGCTTCCACTCGCCGCCGGTATAGGGGCGATGCGCGGTCGCGCCCTTGGCGAAGGCGATGTCGGCGTAACCAGGTTTCGGCTTGCCGTCTTTCGGGATGGCAGCCAGCGCCTGCAGCTTGTTGTCCGCCATGCTGGTCAGGAAATATTCGGGATAGCCGTCGAAATCGACGTCGTAACTCGCGATGCCCATGCCCCAGATGCGTAGATATTTCCAGCCTTCCTCCTGCGTGAAGAGCTTCGGCGGCTCACCGGATGGGATCTTCCACATCTGCTCCTGGCCGCCCTTGTAATATTCGCGGTCGTTGGAAACGCGAAGCGAAGGAGTTCCGGACCGGTTCCAGTCGGTGAACAGGATCGACAACGGGCAGAAGCTCGGCGTCAGCGGTAAGGGTTTGGCGAAACGCCTGCCGGCGCCTTCCGGCCGGAGCAGCCAGTTGTCGGTGCAGGTGCCCCAGGGATAAGTGTCCTCGTTGCGATCCACATAGGCGCCGAGCGCCAGCGTCGGCCAGTTCAGCCCGCGCTCCCAGGTGGCGGAGAAGGAAGTCCACCAGGCGTCGCCGCCGGTAAATCCCCAGGCCTCGTTGGGGCGCTCGAATTTACAGCCGCCCAGCCCCTTGAGCGCCACGCTTTCCCCGACCCGGAGCACGACGAGATCCTTGATCCCATCGCCATCGATGTCGATCGGATATGCGCCGGTGGTGGCATCGAATTCCGCGCCGCTCTTTGTCTCCTCGAATTTAAGGTCGCCGCCCCGCTTCGATGAGTTGACGAAAAGCTTGGAGCTGCCTTCGCCGCCGGCGAGCCAGAGATCCTCGAAGCCGTCGCTGTTGCAGTCGAAGCTCGCCGCGCCGCCGCCGACCATATATTGCCAGTCGCCGGAATAGACGCTGTTGACGCCGGCGGTCTCCGTTTCCTCCTCGAAGCGAGGTTGCGCGACATCTGTTCCCGCGTGAGCCGAAAGCGGCGTCAGGGCGCTCGCGATCGCAAGGGTAAGGGCCAGCCGTCTCATGCGCCGACCCGCGTCTTCAGCTTCACCGCATAGGCGCCGATGCACTCGCCCTGCTCCAAACCGCGCATGATGGCGGCGCGGAAATGGATGCCGCCGTAAAGACGCGAAATCGCCGCCTCCTCGGCCGCCGCCCTGAAGCTTTTGAAATGCCGGACGGGCAGATTGTCGTCTTCATGGGTGTGATCGTCGAACGCGTAGTCGTCGCCGAACACGGCGGTCAAAGCGGCGGCGGCGGCGCCCGATTGCGTGCTGTGGCCGCTCGGATATTCCGGGAAGGGCGGGGTGATCAGGATCGGCTCCCATTTGGGATCGATCACGCGCTTGATATAGGTGACCGGACGCACGAGATCATGCTTGAACTTCGCGTCCCAGCAGCCGATGAAGCCGTCCGCCACCGCCACGCCCAGACGCGCCAGCGCGTCCACCGTCTTTTCGATTCCGGCGTCTTCCTTCTTGAGGATGCCGAGCGCGATGAACAGCCAGTGTCCGGGCGGCGTCGGCGACAACATGGGATCGTCGGACCAGAAGCGCGCGATGATGCGCTGCTCGGCGGTCAAGCCGTTGACGGCGTTGTAGACTTCCTTGGCTTCCTTGTAGAAATCGCTGTCGGGCGCTTCGCTATAGGCGATCGCGGGCGGCAGTGGGCAGGTCGATCCCGACGGCATGGCGAAGGGGCGATTGTTGCCCCAGTCCGGCAGCAGCGGCATTTGTTGCTGGGCGATCTTGCTGGTCGGAACCCAATGGGCAGGGCCGGGCGTCAGCTTGAATTCGCGCGGAAAGCCCATGTTTTCCACCAGTGCGCCGCCGTCGCTCTTCGACCATTCGAGGATATGGCGCGCGACGGCGAGCCCATAGGCCTCGCTGCGCTTCGACACATCGTCCGGCGCGCCGGTAGACACTTTGGCGTGCATCTTCTTGCCGAGACTGGCGAGCGCACGCTGGCCGGTCGGCCCCGTGCGATCGAAGAAATTCTGGGCGGCGAAATTCATCGCGGCGTTGAGCACGATCGATTCGTCATAGACGGCGCCCGCTTCGCGCTTTGGCGTCTCTGTCAGCCCGTTCAGCTGGCCGGCCAGCGAAACCATGTCGCTCTTGCCGCTCGCGGTGACTTCATAAAGGGTTACGCCGATATAGGCGAAGGACCGGCTGGCCACCGGCGGCGAATAATTGGGCGTGTGGCGGACCAGTTCCAGGATCAGTTTGTACCAGTCCTGAACGACGTCTTCCGGCGCTTTGACGGCGGCCTGGGCTGCGCTTTGGCTGGCGATCAAAAAGGTGGTGAGAAAAATCGCGATCCAGAATCGGACCGCGCGCAATATCGTTTTCATGAACTCCCCCGAGCCTGTCATCGTCTCTCCCAAGACGGTTTCAAACGATTAAGCACAGAGGGGAGGCAATTCGCAAGGGGCGGCCGGCGGAAGAGCCGAATGTGCAATCTCATCGAGACGGCAGGGCGCGCGATGGTGTCGGCGCGCCCCGAATGCGTGATCAGAGCTTGAAGGGAGCGTCGAAGACGCCCTTCACGCTGACGCCGAGATCGAAGGTGAAGCCGGCCTTGGGATCTGCGGCTCGCTCCTCCGCCGACATGCCTTCGCGGGCGGAGGTCACCAGCAGACGGTCGCCGTCCGCGCCGATGAAGGCGGGGCAGGTGGTCTGCGTGGCCGGGACCTTGTAGATCGCCACGACCTCGCCGGCGGGGCTGTAACGCCGCACTTCGCCCACGCCCCAGCGCGCATTCCAGACATAGCCTTCGGCGTCGCAGACCGAGCCGTCGATGCCGCCATCCAAGCCCGCTTCGTCGGAGAAAACGTCGGCCTCGCCCAGCGGCAGGCCGGTCAGCGCATCCAGCGCCACGCGCATGTAACGGTTCTCCATCGTGTCGACCCAGTAGCCGATCGTTCCGTCCGGCGAGAAGCAGATGCCGTTGGGGATCGATACGCCCTCGAACAGCGTCGTCACCGTGCTGCCGGCGACGTGGTAGATCTTGCCCGCGCCCTTGCGGCCTTCGCCGGTCTTGGTCATCGTGCCGAACCAAAGCGCGCCCGATGGATGCGTGCGGCCGTCGTTCGAGCGCATATGCGGCATATCGTTTTCGATCGGCGTCACCAGCGACAATGCGCCCGTCGCCTTCTCGCGAATATAAAGGCCGTTTTCGGAGACGATCAGCTGCCGTTCGTCGTCGATGCGCGCCAGCACGCTCGCCATGAAAGGCAGCTTGTGGATGGTCAACTGGTTGGTGTCGCGCGCCAGTTCGTGAAGTTCGCAATCGAGGATCGAGAACCAGTAGGCGGTGTTGGTGGTCGGATCGAAGGTCGGGCCTTCGCCGAGAAGGGCGGACGTGTCCGACAGGATTCTGCCCGTGAAGTCTTGAATATCCGTCATGATCAGGCTCCGAAAACGCGGCGATAGGCGTCGATCGTGGTGTTTGCGCGGCGGGCGATGTCGGCGGCGTCCATGCCCTCCTTGTAGATGCTGGAGCCGAGGCCGAAGGCCTTGATGCCGATCTTGGCGTATTCACCGAAATTCTCGTCGGAGACCCCGCCGACCGCCGCAAGCAGCAGATCCTTGGGCAGCACCGCCTTGATGGCGTTGATGCCGACAGCGCCCAGCACGCCGGCCGGGAAGAATTTCAGACCCGTCGCGCCGATCTTCGCGGCTGCCAGCGCCTCGGTGGGGGTGAAGACGCCCGGAAGCGTCACCATTCCCTTCGATACGGCGCGGGAGAGCACGGGCGCGTCGACATTGGGGCTCACGAACAGGCGGCCGCCGGCGTCTTCGAGACGGTCGACGTCTTCCTCGGTCAGCACGGTGCCGGCGCCGATCAGCGCATCCGCGGGGGCCATTTTCGCCGCGATCTCGATCGAGCGGAAGGGCTCCGGCGAATTCAGCGGAATCTCGATGGCGCGGAAGCCGGCGTTCAGCAGGGCCTCGATCGCCGCGGGCGTCTCGGTCGGCGTCAGGCCGCGCAGAATGGCGACCAGCGGAAATTTCATGTCCGGAAAGGGAATACGGCTCATTTCACTTCTTTCTTAAAAGGACCACAGGCTGCGCGCCGCCTGGGTCAGACCGGCCCGCACCGCCTCGTCGGCGTCCACGGTCGAAAATTGCAGGCCCACGCGATGGAAGGCGGCTTCGTAGAGACCTCTCAGCTTGCCGGAGACGACCAGCACCACGGGCGTGTCCTTCGGCGCGGATTTCAGCGCGCCGGCGAGTTCGAGGCCGAGCATCGTGCCCGACAGCGTCGCCTCCGCCTCGAAATTGGTGAGCGAGAACAGCAGGCCGCGCGCTCTCACCGAGAAGAGACGGTTCGTCGTCAGTTCCGGTTCCTTGAAAGCAGCATGTACGGCGTTGACGAAGGCCGGATTGGCGCCGTCGAAGCCGGGCGAATCCTTGATGGCGTGCTGCAGGATCGTATGCTGCGAAATCGCCTGGAACAGTTCGCCTGTCATGAAGGTGGCGAAACCCAGCACTTCGCCCTTGACCACGCGCACCCATTTGGAATGGGTGCCGGGCATGGCGACCAGGCAATCGCTGTTCTTGATTCTCTGGGCGCAACCTAGAAGCTGCGTTTCCTCGCCGCGCATCACGTCTGCGGCGTTGGGATCGCGTTGGGCCAGCCCCGGCAGGATGCGGATGTCGCGGTCCTGTCCCTCGACTCGGATCGCGCCTTCGGCAATGTCGGCCAGTCGCGCCGGCGCATCGAGATAGCCCGCTTCCACCCAGCCCTGCTTGGCGCCCGCCATGCCGCAGACGATGACCGGAATGTCGGCCGGAGCCTGCACATGGTCGAGATGCTTGCCGAGCACCTCGGCAAAGCCGGCCTCGCGGGCCGTCGTCATGCCTTCGCCCGACCGGCTTTCGCCGATCACGACGTCGTTTTCGCCGATCAGCCACAGGCGGAAACTCGACGTGCCCCAGTCGACCGCTGCAAATTGCGGTTTCACCATCAGAAATAGCCTCCATCGACGATCAAGGATTGCGCGGTGATCGCCCGCGCGCTGTCTGACGCCAGAAAGAGGCATGGTCCGACCATGTCTTCGGCGGTCAGGGAAAATTTCAGGCATTGCCGATCGCGATGCGCGGCTTCGGCCTGGTCGGAAATCCACAGTTCTTTCTGCCGTTCGGTCAGCACCATGCCGGGCAAGATGGCGTTGACACGGACATTGTCCTTGCCGAACTGGCCGGCCAGCGCCTTGGTCATGCCGATCATGCCGGATTTCGCCGTGAGATAGACGGGAAGATCCGGCAGGTTCATCATAAAGGCGATGGACGAGAAATTGATGATCGCGCCGCGACCCGACTTTTTCAGAGCGGGCAGGCAGGTCTGCGAGATGAAGAAGGCGGCGCGCAGATTGACCGACATGTTGCGGTCCCAATAGGCCTCGGTCACCTGCTCCGCATCGTGACGATCGTCCCAGCCGACATTGTTGACCAGCACGTCGAGCCCGTCGAGCGTCGATATCAAGTCGGTGACGGCGGCTCGCGTCGCTTCGATGTCGGAGACGTCGACAGGCCGAAACCGGGGCGTGTACGGAGCGTCCATGGACTTTATCGTCGTTTCCGCCGCCTTGCCGTCGATATCGACGAAGGCGACTTTCGCTCCCTGCCGCGCGAAGCCGGCGACCAGCGCAGCGCCGATGCCGGATGCGCCGCCGGTGATCAGCACGCGGGCGGAGCGCAAATCCTCGAACTGCGCGGATTGCGAGACCACGGGTCCACCTCTCTTCGTTCTGGGCGCCGAGCGCCGCTCCCTCACAGGCTCCGGACTGTGCGGTGTGGTATATTCCTGAAGCGACCGAGGGAAAACCCCTTCCCGAAAAAATCACACTTTAGGAATATCGCGGATTTTTATGCTTTAAGACCGATCCTGTGGAAACTCTTTCGGTGCGGCCAAAATGCCGTTACTTGTTCTTTTTTCGGTCAGCTGGCGCAGATATCTGCTATGTAAACGATTGCGGAGCGAATCATGGACGGCGCACAGGCTGTTTTGCGAGATCGCCGTCGTGGCGCGAGTTTTTCGCGGACATGCTTCGCAATGCGTCAGCTCGTCGAGCTGAAGGTTTCTTTCCGAATTTGCGTGGCGGCTTCAGCCCCGGCCGATAAACGGTATGACAGACTGATAGATGCTTGATCGACAGACAGCCAAACCGGTGAACCACCAAGCTCTGATCTCGGAGTTAGCCGGACTGTCGACGCAGTTCGATATTCTGCGATTTCTAAAGAAGACGACCGAGATGTTCGGCGCCAGAGCGTTCATCGTTCTGCGCGTGCCGACATCCACGGCGGTTGCGTTGCAATCGGCCTCGGTGATCACCAGCTGGCCGTCGGAACTGATTGCGAAATACGATGCCGACGGCTTGCTGGCGGATAGCCCTGCGCTCAACCACATCCGCACGTCGACGGTGCCGTTCTCCTACGACATCCACGCCATCAACCAGCAGCGACGGGACGGTAAGACCGATCGGGCGGTCGAACTGTTCGAGCAGTACGGCCTGATCCGGGGCGCTTATTTTCCGGTCTGTGACGCGGGCGGAGATCGCGGCGCCATCGGCTATTCCGGCGAGCGCGAGCCTTTCGCGAATCAGGAAATGCTGCAGCTCCATATGATTTCCACCTGCGTGTTCGATCGCCTCTATCAATTGGCGCGCAAGGATCGCAAAGGCGGCGAAGACCTGACGCAGCGCGAGATCGACTGTCTGACCTGGACGGCGGCGGGCAAGACCAGCATGGAAATTTCCAACATTCTCAATTTGTCGGAACACACCGTCAACCACTACCTCAACAGGGCGACGAAAAAGCTCGACACCGTCAATCGGACACAAGCCGTCGCGAAAGCGCTTCGCATGGGCATTATCTCCTGATTTAGCCCTCGGCAGTCCGCCCGCTTCATCTCCGCGTCGCATTTATACCCCATTTGGGGGATGACGCCGCGCAAGCGACGGTTTAGTTTCCAAGAATGAATATGCGCGGTCGCGCCCCGCGCGGTCACCACGGCCGACGCGCATGTCGACCGATTGTTTTCATGGCGATACCCCTCCCGGGCTTGTCCTGGGACGCCATGTAGAGAAACCCGCCCGCGCCCTGCCGGGCGGGTTCTTTCTTGGGCGCCTATTTTTTCGTCTTCCTTCACCGATTTTGCTTCTTCAGGAGCGCTGCGCCGGCTTCGCTGCCGGGCATTCTCATGGATCGCGGCGGTTTTCACCGGATTGTGTGTCTGGCACGCTTCGTGCATTCCAATTGTCAGGTCCGGAGGGGACTTAAAAAAGCATCCGAAAAAAGGATGCGCGAAGGCAAGCCGCCTTCCATGCCGCCGCATTTCGCGACGCCGGCATGGAAGGCGGAACTTGTTTCGGGCCAGACAACGAACCTGCATCCCGGCAATGGTCGTGACGCGGAGGGCAAACTGGAAATTTGTCTCCCGAGCCGGGTTGGCGCGCCCTTGCGGTTCCACTATCTACAGGCCAAACCGAGACAAGGGGCCTGTGATGAGCGATGTGACCAGCAAAGATGTCCTCGAGCGACTGAAAAGCGTGCGGGGCCCGGACATGACGGGCAATATCGTCGATCTCGGCATGGTGTCCGAGGTGTTCATCTCGGATGGCAAAGCCTATTTCTCCATCACTGTGCCCTCCGACAAAGCCAAGGATCTCGAGCCGTTGCGCCTGGCTGCGGAACGCGTCGTCAAGGAGATGCCAGGCATGAAGGGCGCTTTCGCCGCGCTGACGGCCGACAAGAAGGCGGGATCGCCGACGCCGCCACGACCGCAGCCCGCGCCTCAGCAGGGCCACGCGCATCCGCATCCGCCGCGCGGCGCCGCGCCGAAGCAAAGCATTCCAGGCGTCAAGAGCATGATAGCGGTCGCCTCAGGCAAGGGCGGCGTCGGCAAGTCCACGACATCGGTCAACATCGCGCTCGGCCTGCAGGCGCTGGGCTACAAGGTCGGCATTCTCGACGCCGATATTTATGGTCCGTCGGTGCCGCGGCTGCTCGGTCTGTCCGGGCGTCCGCAGCAGATCGATGGTCGGCTGATCAAGCCGATGGAGAATTACGGCCTCAAGGCGATGTCGATGGGCTTTCTCGTCGACGAGGACGTGGCGATGATCTGGCGCGGACCGATGATCCAGTCCGCGCTTCTGCAGATGTTGCGCGAAGTCGCCTGGGGCGACCTCGACGTGCTGGTGATCGACATGCCGCCCGGCACCGGCGACGTGCAACTGACGCTCGCCCAGCAGGCGCCGCTCTCGGGCGCGGTGATCGTTTCCACCCCGCAGGATCTCGCCCTTCTCGACGCCCGCAAGGCGATCAACATGTTCAAGAAGGTCGAAGTGCCGTTGATCGGTCTCGTCGAGAATATGAGCCATTTCATCTGCCCCAATTGTGGAACAACGCATGACATTTTCGGCCATGGCGGCGCGCGCGCGGAGGCGGAAAAGATCGGCGCGCCTTTCCTGGGCGAAGTGCCGCTTGCGATGACCATCCGCGAAAAATCCGACGCCGGCGCGCCGGTCGTCGTCACCGAGCCGGATGGGCCGCATGCGCGGGTCTATCGCGAGATCGCCGGCGCCATCGCCGCCAGACTGTTCAGCAATGAGCCGCTTGCCCGCGCCGCGCCCTCGATCATATTCGAATGAGATCCAGTCTGACTTGAAACTGGACGCGTGCGGCCCCGGCGGGGCCGCGGGCTCGTTATGTCTTGATTACAGGCGCGTTTTGCGCGATACCAACCTCGCTGAACGGACGCGGGGTTTTGCCGCGTGACCACATTTGACCATTTCGCAGGCGCGCGGGGCGATTGCGACCAATGCCATCGGGGCGCGGAATGACCATGTCCGGAGCTTATCGCTCATGATCATTGCTTACCGTTCGAACGGTGAGTCGATGGTGCTGCCGGTGGATCAGCAATTGCAGACTCTTCCAGCCGACGTCGTATGGCTCGATCTCGCTCATCCGACGCGCGAAGAGGATCATTACGCCCAGATCCTGACCGGCATAGAGGTTCCGACGCGGGAGGACCTGCACGATATCGAACCGTCGAGCCGTCTCTACGCCGAAGGCGGGGCGCTTTACATGACGGCGTCTCTGCTTTGTCATGCCGATACGGCGACGCCGAAGCTGGCGGACATCGCCTTCGTGCTGACCGAGCGGCATCTGGTGACGGTGCGCTATGACGAGCCGAAATCCTTCAAGCTGTTTTCAGCCGCCCTTGGTCGCATGTCGAATGGCGATTGCGCGCCGCACGCCGTGTTGATCAGGCTGATGGAGACGATTTCCGACCGGACCGCGGAGATACTGGAACGGGCGGAAATGAAGGGCGAGGCGCTGCTGCTGGCCATTTTCGGCGACGGCGAGCAGGCGGTGAAGCGGCGCCCTCCCAGGTTCCTCGAAAATCTTCTGTCGGCAATCGGTCATCACCATCGCTTGATCTCCAAGGCGCGTGACAGCATGGCCTCTCTGTCGCGGCTGATGACGTTTCTGTCCGGCTCGCCGGTCATCCAGGGCGACGCCGAAGCCAGGTCGCTGTGCAAATCGGTCGTTCATGATCTGCAGACGCTGTCCGAACATGCGGCATTCATATCGTCGAACACCACCTTCTTGCTCGACGCGTCGCTCGGATTGATCAATGTCGAGCAGAACGCCATCATCAAGATCTTTTCGATCGCATCGGTGGTGCTTTTGCCGCCGACCCTGATCGCCTCAATCTATGGCATGAATTTTCGTTTCATGCCCGAACTGGAATGGACGTGGGGCTATCCAGCCGCGATCATCATGATGATCGTCTCGGCAGTGATCCCCTTCTTCTTCTTTCGTTGGAAAGGCTGGCTTTAAGCCTGAAACTGACCATGTCGGACACACATCTGCATTCGGGCGGCCACTCGGGCCCCATGTCCCAAAAGAAGCTTCTGGCGCTGGCGCTGGGGTCAGTCGGCGTTGTCTACGGCGATATCGGCACGTCGCCGCTCTACGCCTTCCGCGAATCGCTGCGGCCCGTCTCGCATGACGGCGTCGACCGCATCGAGATCATCGGCCTGATCTCGCTGTTCATCTGGGCCCTGACGGTGATCGTCACGCTCAAATATGTCGTTTTTCTGTTGAAGGCGGACAATGACGGCGAGGGCGGAACGCTGTCGCTGCTGTCTCTCGTGACCAAGGCGGTGTCCGAACGTCGGGCCAGCGTCCTGCTGCTGATCGGCATCGTCGGCGCGGCGCTGTTTCTGGGCGACGCCATGATCACGCCGGCGCTTTCTGTTCTCTCGGCCGTCGAGGGGCTGAAATTCGTAACGCCGGCGCTCAATCCCTATGTGGTGCCGATTTCCGTGGTGATCCTGATCCTGCTGTTTGCGGTGCAATCGCGCGGCACAGGCGCGGTGTCGGCCTTTTTCGGCCCGATCACCGCCTTCTGGTTCCTGACCCTCGGCGGCATTGGCGTCTACCACATATTCGACGATCTCAGCATTCTCGCCGCCTTCAACCCCTATTACGGCGTCTGGTTTCTCGCCAATAGCGGCCTGGTCGGCTTCATCGTGCTTGGTTCGGTGTTCCTCGCCGTCACCGGCGCCGAAGCGCTTTACGCCGATCTCGGCCATTTCGGCCGCGCGCCCATCCGTCTCGCATGGTTCGGTCTGATCTTTCCGGCTCTCACGCTCAATTATCTCGGCCAAGGCGCCTATGTGCTCCAAAATCCGGAAGGGCTGTCCGATCCGTTCTTCCTGATGTTTCCGGAATATCTGCGTCTTCCCGCCGTTATTCTCGCAACCGTGGCCACCATCATCGCCAGCCAGGCGGTCATCACCGGCGCCTTCTCGCTGTCGCGTCAGGCCATCCATCTCGGCTTCCTGCCGCGCATGGAGATCTACCACACCTCCGACACCAATACCGGCCAGATCTATCTTCCGGCTGTCAACACTATCCTCATGTTCGGGGTCATGGCGCTGGTGCTGATGTTCAAGTCGTCGGAATCGCTGGCGGTGGCCTATGGCATCGCGGTCACCGGCGACATGGTGGTGTCGACCATCCTTCTCTACAATTTCGTGCGGTCTTTCTGGAAATGGTCGCGCCTGCAAGCGATCGTCGTCATCGCTCCGCTCCTGTGCATCGAGTCCATCTTTTTGGGCTCCAACCTCACCAAGCTGCATCACGGGGGATATGTGCCGGTGCTGATCGCCGGTTGCTTCGTCGTGATCATGTGGACATGGCGTCGCGGCACGAAAATCCTGTTCGAGAAAACGCGTCGCACCCATATTCCTCTCGGCACCTTCGTGAAATCGCTCGAGAAGAAGAGCGAGCATGGGCCGATCGAGGTGCCGGGCACGGCGATCTTCCTCACTTCGGATCCCACCTCGACCCCTGCGGCGCTGCTGCACAATCTCAAGCACAATCATGTTCTGCACAGCCAGAACATTATTCTGACGATCAAGACGCAGAACCGACCGCGCGTACCGATCGAGGAACGCGGGCGAATCGAACGGATTTCCGAACATTTCCAGCTTCTGGAACTGAGTTTCGGCTTCCAGGAAACGCAAAACGTCTCCCAGGCGCTCGCCCATCTCAGGAAAACCGGCTTGAAATTCGACATCATGTCGACGTCCTTCTATCTCGGACGGCGAAAACTGATCCCCGACGCGAATTCCGGCATGCCCTCCTGGCAGGATCGCCTGTTCATCGCGCTCGCCAGCGCCGCAACCGATCCATCGGATTATTTCCGGCTTCCGGCCAATCGTGTCGTGGAATTGGGCGCTCATGTGACCGTTTAGGCGATCGGTTGCTCTCCGGATCACGGAATTTTTCGGGCGGCTTGAAGCCGCCCGTTTACGTTTGAGGAGAGCCCAGCGCCTCGCAAAGGCCACAAATCCCGGGATTAACCAAACATCAAGGTTAATAGCGCATTGTCTGGCCAATGATTTCCAGTTCCTGTGGAGTAGCGTTCACGTGTTGAAGCGTTCCTTGGCCGCGCGCCGTTCGCGCATTCCGTCCGACTGGGCGGGCCCTAGCGTTTTCGCGCTCGCCGGCCTGCTTTTTTTCCCCACCATTGCGGCGGAGGCCGATGTGACCGGCCTCGTTTCCGCTCCGGCCGGCGCCGCATCCTGGCGCAGCTACATGGCCCCCATCGGCGCCGGCTCGATCCAGAGCGCCGAAATCGTCTTCAAGAACGCCGATCGCCGCGCCTACGATCCCGCCAATCGCGGTCTCGTGCTTGCCGGCGGCCAGAAGGTCGCCCTGTCGTCCGACAAGCGCGAAGAGCCCGAGACGCCGGATGAGGCGCGCATAACCCGCAGCCTCAAGAAGGGCAGGGTCCTGGCGTCTGAACGCGTCAGGCCCCCGCAAGGTTTCACCGCCGGCAGCATTCTCGACCGTCAGGCGCATCTCCTCGCGCCCGAACTGACGGAGGAGCGGGTAACGCTGTTCCAGAAGCCCACCATCAAGGGCAAGGAGATCGAGATCGCTCTCGCCTTTCATGAGGTGAAGCCGCGCGTGCAAGACCATGGCGTCCCCGCCATGCTGGCAAGCCTGATCACCAACGAAAAGGGCGACAGCCTCGCCACCGCCTACGCCGATCCGGAACCCGATTACGCCGAACAATCGCCCTTCGATTCCATTCTGGCCAAGCCTCAGGGCGACCGTTTCGTTCCGGACGCCGGAAAGGAAGCGCATGGCTGGGCGGCCAACGTGCTGCCGGCGACCGTCTTCAGCGAGAAGGAACAGAAATGCCTGGCTGAGGCCATTTATTTCGAAGCCATCACCGAGCCCCTCAAGGGGCAGGCCGCCGTGGCGCAGGTGGTCCTCAACCGGGTGCGCAACCCGGCTTTCCCCAACACGATCTGCGGCGTGGTCTATCAGAACGAGGACTGGCGCAATCGCTGCCAGTTCTCCTTCGCCTGTGATCGCATTCCGGACATCATCTGGTCGCGTTCGCGCCTGGAGGCCGCCAAGGAAGTGGCGCTCGCCGTGACGGCCGGCAAAATCTACCTCAAGGAAGTCGGCGATTCGACCCATTATCACGCCGTCTATGTCAGGCCGAACTGGGCGCGCACCATGAAGCGGGTCAGCCGCATCGGTCTTCACATATTCTACAGAACCTATCGCGGCGGCTGGGTCTGATAGGCTTTCGGGCCGCGGCAATTGCGCGCAAAGTTTCCAAAACCCGCTGACTTGTCTGTAACATCCTGAATTTTCAGGTTAAAAATACATGAATGCCGAGCGCGGGCTCGCCTTGACTCCCAAAAAGGTCGAAACTATGGTGCACGCGGCTTGAGAGCGGGGGTCTCCAGTTTGGAACTTGCCAATTTTCAGCCTTGCGCGAGCAGATATGCTGGGTTAATGCCCCTGCCCGTGAGGAGGCGAGAATGGAAACCGACCGCCAGGACAGTCTGGAAGCGCGCATGGAGAAACTCCACAAGGAGTTGGGACACGCGCAAGGCAGCCCCGAGGAGGCAGCGAGAGCGGCCAGCGACAATGACCGGAAAGGTTATTCGCAGGCGCTGAAAATCTCCTCTGAGTTCATTGCGGCCGTCATCGTCGGCGCGATGCTGGGCTATCTTCTGGATCTGGTCCTGCCCACCAAGCCGTGGGGGTTGGTCATTTTTCTGCTCCTGGGATTTTGCGCGGGCATCCTCAATGTCCTCAGAGTGGTGGGCGTGGTGACCGCGCCGCATCCGGTGGACAGGATCGGGGAAGCCCGCAACAAGGACAAGAGGCCGAAGCCCTGAGGCGCGGCCGTGATGAAAACGAGAGAGAACAAACGTGGCGACCAGCGATAAGGTAGATCCGATCCATCAGTTCCATATTGTCCCGCTCTGGGAGAATGTGGGCGGCACCGGCTTTCACTTTACCAATTCCGCTCTCTTCATGGTGTTGACAGTCGTCGTTGCGACGCTGTTCTTCGTCTGGGCGTCCGCCCCGCGCGCCATCGTGCCGGGCCGCATGCAGTCGATCGCCGAACTGGCCTATGAATTCGTCGCCAAGATGCTGAAGGACTCGACGGGTAAGGAAGGCATGAAGTTCTTCCCCTTCGTGTTTTCGCTGTTCCTGTTCGTGCTGGTGTCCAACCTGTTTGGCATGGTGCCCGGCTTCTTCACCGTCGGCAGCCAGATCATCGTCACCTTCGCTCTGGCGCTGCTCGTGATCCTGGTCGTGGTGCTCTATGGTCTCTACAAGCACGGCCTCCACTTCTTCGGTCTGTTCGTCCCGTCGGGCGTGCCGATGCTCGTCGTTCCCCTGGTGACCATGATCGAGGTCGTGTCATTCCTGTCGCGCCCCGTCAGCCTCTCGGTTCGTCTCTTTGCGAACCTGCTCGCCGGCCACATCACGCTCAAGGTCTTCGCCGGTTTCGTGGTCTCGCTCGGCGTGCTCGGCCCGATCGGCATCGTCGGCGCCATCCTGCCGCTGCTGATGACCATCGGTCTCACCGGTCTCGAATTCCTGGTCGCCTTCCTGCAGGCCTATGTGTTTGCGGTTCTGACCTGCATGTATCTCAACGACGCGGTTCATCCGGGCCACTAAGGTCGTGAGTAGAGTTCGGCGTCGGTTGACACTGACCGGCGCTCCTGATTAACAGCCACCAAACGAAAACACTGAAGGAGTTCTACAATGGAAGCTGAAGCAGCAAAGTACATCGGCGCCGGTATCGCTTGCCTCGGAATGGGCGGCGCAGCCCTCGGCCTCGGCAACATTTTCGGCAACTACCTCGCCGGCGCGCTTCGCAACCCGTCTGCAGCCGACGGCCAGTTCGGCCGCCTGATTTTCGGCTTCGCCGTGACGGAAGCTCTGGGCATCTTCTCGCTGCTCGTCGCTCTTCTCGCTCTCTTCGGCTGATCGGCGTCTCAAAAAACCATCGGGCCATGGCGTTCGGCCGTGGCCCGTTTTTTGATACCGTATCCTTGCCCTGGAGGAAGGAATGTTTGTGACGACAGCCTATGTTCTGTCCGCCACGGCGGTGGAAGGGGCAGTGCAGTCGACGGAAGCCGAAGTGCACACCGAAACCGGTGTTCCGCACGACGCCGGCCACGCCGATGTGTTCCCTCCCTTCGACGCGACCCAATATCCATCGCAGCTTCTCTGGCTGGCGGTTACCTTCGGCGCCTTCTATTTCCTGGTGTCGAAGCTGATTACTCCTCGCATCGGTTCGATCATCGAGACCCGTGAAGCCCGCATCGCCGGCGATCTCGCCGAGGCGCGGCGGATGAAGGACGAAGCCGACGCCGCAGTCGCCAAATACGAGCAGGAACTCGCCGCAGCTCGCGCAAAGGCGCAGGGCATCGCAGCCGAAGCTCGTGACGCCGCCAAAGTGAAGTCGGACGCCGAGCGCCAGCAGCTCGAAGCCGATCTCGCCAGGAAGATCTCGGAAGCAGAGGCCAGCATTGCCGCCATCAAGGCGACTGCGCTGGGCGAAGTCTCCACCGTGGCGCAGGACGCCGCAGCGGAGATCGTCAACCGGCTCACCGGCGTTTCCGTCAACTCGGGCGAAGCCGCTGACGCGGTCAACGCCGTGAAAGGCTGAGGAGGCTCGTAATGGATGCAACATTTTGGGCGCAGATCTGGGCGCAAGTCGCGCTTCTGATCTTCCTCGGGGTGATCATTTACCTCAAGGTTCCCGGCATGGTCACCCGCGCGCTCGATTCGCGCGCGGAGAAGATCGCATCTGAACTGAATTCGGCCAAAAAACTGCGCGACGAAGCGCAGGCCCTGTTGGCCGAATACCAGAAGAAGCGCGCCGCCGCCGAAGCGGAAGCCGCCGAAATCGTCGCCGCCGCAAAGCGGGAAGCCGATGCTCTGGCCGAGGAGGCCAAGCAGAAGACCGCCGATTACGTGGCTCGCCGCACTCTGATGTCCGAACAGAAGATCAAGCAGGCGGAAGCCGAAGCTGTGGCCGCTGTTCGTTCCGCCGCCGTCGACCTCGCGGTCGCCGCTGCGGAAAAGTTGATCGCCGGCAAGACCGACGCCTCGCTCTCCAACGCGCTGTTCAACGACGCGGTGGGCGAAGTGAAGTCCCGGCTCAACTGAGCGCGTCTCGGAGCCTCGATTGAAGAACCCGCCGCGAGGCGGGTTTTTTATGGGCGCTGTCGCGTTTCAGGCGGGCGGTACCGGTTTCATCGCAATTTCGCGATAGAGCCGCAACACATGCGACTCCTCCGGCCAGCGTTCCGAAAAGATGAGCCGGTCGAGCGGCATCCGGTCACGCCAACCCTTGGTTTCGAGTTCCGGCTTTCTGTAGAGCTCCGACACATGGCCGACGCAGAGATAGGCGACGATTTCAACGCTGTCGGGTATGCCCAGCAACGCGGCCAGGCGGCGATGGTCGAAGATGCTCACCCAGCCGACGCCGATGCCCTCCGCCCGTGCGGCCAGCCAGAAATTTTGCACTGCGCAGACAGTCGAATAGATGTCCATGTCGGGATGATGCGTGCGGCCGAGCACGAACTCGCCGCCGCGCTTGCGGTCGCAGGTGATGCAGATGTTGAGCGGGGCTTTGAGTATCCCCTCCAGCTTGAGCGCCCGGTACTTCTTCTTGACGTCGCCCTCCAACCGGTCGGCGGCTTCGTTGTTGGCCTCCTCGAACAATCGGTGGACGGCGCGGCGATTGGCTTCCTCGCGGATCAGGATGAAATTCCACGGCTGTGTCAGCCCCACCGAAGGGGCGGCATGGGCAGCCGCCAGCAGTCGGTCGAGCAGCGTCGTATCGATCGGATCGGCAAGAAACTCGTTGCGGACGTCGCGCCGCGTATGGATGGCGCGGTAGACCGCGTCTTTGTCGGCATCGGAAAACGGACCCACGGCCGTGAGGTCGCGATGAGCGGCGCCAAGCATGTTACCCCCTGCGTCTGGCGTGCCCGCTGCGCCGTCCTCGCGCGTCGGGCTATGTCGTCCGGTCGGTCTTCTGGCTCGGTTTCATCTGCCGCTTCGCCTTCCCGGTCTCCCAGTGGCGTCTCGAAGCGGCATCCGCCTTACAGCGCTGGGCGCGCGCCGGTTTCGCACCGGCTTCCCGATTCTCCCGCGCGAGCGGGCGCCGGACGATAATGATGTAGCTGAAATAGTGTCCCCGCGGCAATCCATCCCGCGACAAGAACTAGTCCTTCCGCAGCGGGCGAAAGCTCATGCGGTGGAGGGGGCAGGGGCCGAGTTCGATGATGGCGCGGCGGTGCACGACGGTGGCGTAGCCCGCATGCTTCTCGAAGCCGTAGCCCGGATGAGAATGCGCCGCCGCCTCCATCATCCGGTCGCGGGTGACTTTGGCGACGATCGACGCCGCGGCGATCGAGACCGAGCGGGAATCGCCCTTGACGAAGGCCTTGCCGGGGCAGGGCAGGCCGGGGGGAACGTCGCGGCCGTCGATGACTGCGAAATCGGGCCGCCTGTACAGAGAAAGGGTCGCCCGCCGCATGGCTTCGAGGCTCGCCTTGCGAATGTCCGTCCGGTCGATTCCCAAGGCGCTGACCGAGGCGATGGCGACCTCGGCGCTTCCCAGGATCTCCGCATAGAGCCTCTCGCGTTCGGAGAGCGAGAGTTGTTTGGAGTCGTTCAGGCCGGTCGGAATACGGGCGCGGTCGAGCACAACCGCGCAAGCGACCACGGGTCCCGCGAGCGGTCCGCGGCCGACCTCGTCGAGGCCGACGATGCGGTCGTAGCCGTCGCGCATCAACGCTTCCTCGATCGCGAAAGTCGGGGCGACGTCTTCAAACAAGAAAGGTAGGGAATCGGCGGGACGCGTCATGCGGGGTTTGTGGCATATCCCGCCGATTCCCCGCAAGTCCCGGATCGAGGGCGGCGGCCCGGGATGCTTGCGGGCGCCATCCGTCGTTGCGGTTCGACGGAGGGCGCTGGTCGACGCTGGGTCCGGCTTCAGGGACATGCCGGGCCCAGCATCCGATACTGAGAACTAGAGGAGGCTCAGTTGCACCCCATAGCCGGACGGAGGCACGAAGAGATCGGTGTTCAGCTGAATGCCGCGCCGCCTGAGATCGAGCTTCTTGGCGGCGAGTTCGAACCTCCGATGCAGTTGCCAGGCATAGGGACCGGCGCCCTTCATGCGTTTGCCGAATTCGGCGTCGTAGTCCTTTCCGCCGCGCATGGAGCGCACCAGGTTCATCACGTGCCGGTAGCGATCCGGATAGTTGCGCAGCAGCCAATCGCGAAACAACGGGCTGACTTCGAAGGGCAGGCGCAGCAGGATGTAATTGGCTTCCCTGGCCCCGGCGGCGGCCGCGGCGTCGAGAATGCGTTCGAGTTCGTGATCGTTGAGCGCCGGGATCATCGGCGCGGCCAGCACGGCTGTGGGAACGCCCGCTTCGGTCAAGGCCCGGATCGCCTCCAGTCGCCGCGTCGGGGTCGAGGCGCGCGGCTCCATCAGCCGGGCGAGCTTGCGATCGAGCGTCGTCACCGACAGCGCGACTTTCGCCAAGCCCTTTTCGGCCATCTTCGACAGCAGGTCGATATCGCGCATCACCAAGGCCGACTTGGTCACGATCGAGACCGGATGATTGGCCGTCGACAGGACTTCGAGGATCTGCCGCATGATGCGCCATTCCTTTTCGATCGGCTGATAGGGGTCGGTATTGGTGCCGATGGCGATCGTCTTCGGTTTGTAGCCGGGCTTCGACAGCTCCCGTTCGAGAAGCCGCGCCGCATCCGGCTTGGCGAAGAGTTTGGCCTCGAAATCAAGGCCCGCCGACAGGCCCATATAGTCGTGGCTCGGCCGGGCGAAGCAATAGACGCAGCCATGCTCGCAGCCCCGATAGGGATTGATCGAGCGGTCGAACGGCACGTCGGGGCTGTCGTTGCGCGTGATGATGCTGCGCGGCTTCTCGACCTGAACCTCGGTGCGGAACGGCTCCAGGCTTTCGAGCGTCTGCCAGCCGTCGTCCAGCGCCTCGCGCTCCTTCGACTCGAAACGGCCCGCCGGATTGAGGCCCGCGCCGCGGCCGCGACGGCGGTCGATGTCGATCCTCACACCGCTTTCCTTGAGCAGTCCATCGGCAAGCTCCGCCGTGTTGGCAGGCTGGAAGGCAGCCTGCCGCGAAAGGGACAGATTGATCATTGGGCTTCTCCGGCGCGGTCAGCTGACCGCCTGATGACAATTTTCCTATCGTGAAAAGGAGAACAATGCAAGAACAAAATGCGGCTGGCAATCGCGCGCGGCTTTCGGTAAAGCTAGGCCATGCTGACGGTGATGTTGGAATGCGAGAACAGCGAGCCAGAGCTCGCCTATACCCTCTCCGTGCTCGTTTCGGGCGCGGTCGACGGCGTCGTCAGCGAAGTCATCGTGCTCGACAGGGGGTCGCAGGATGGCACCGCCCGGCTCGCCGACGCCGCGGGCTGCAAATATCTGCAGAGCTGGACGCTTTCCGACACCGTGCGTCGCGCGCGAGGCGAGTGGTTGCTCTTCCTCGAACCCGGCGCCCGGCCGCAAAATGGTTGGGTTGAGGAAGTGCTGGAATATGCCGCGATCGGCGGAAAGGCGGCCCGGTTTTCGGCCTCGCGTCGCCATCGTCAACCCTGGTTCCGGCGCATCGCGCAACCAGGCAAGCCATTCGAATACGGTCTTCTGGTGCAGAAGCGCGATTTGCTCGCCGCGCTGGACGCGGGCGTCGATTTGGCGCGGTTCGCCCGGAATGCGCCGCGGCTCCGATTGCGGACGGAGTTGATTCCGGCCGCGGTTCTGAAAGGTCGGGCCAAGGCCGAGCGTTGAGCGACGCGCGGGAATTCGGTGATCGGCGCGCTAAAGTTAGGGGATGCTTAAGCGTAATCCCCTAAATTTGGGGACAAACGCCGGAGACCGTCCTGTTTCCGCGCGGTTTGGGACGCCGAGGGGGCCTGATGATCAACCTGAAGATTGCGCATAAACTCTACCTGCTGGTTTTCGCGCTGATGGCGGCGTTCGCCGTGGCGGTGACCTTCGAGATCCGCGCCGCCGCAGACGCCGTCTATCATGAACGCTATGAAATGCTGCGGACCGAGACGGAGTCCGCCGTCTCCATTCTCAAGCAGTTCCACGAGCGCCAACTCGCCGGGGAATTGACGGAAGAAGAGGCCCGCGCCCAGGCCTATCAGATCGTCAACGGCATGAAATATTCGCCCGACGGATATTTCTTCGCCTATGACTACGATCTCAACATGGCCTTCCATTACGACAAGGACAAGGTCGGCAAGAATCTGCGCGGCAAGCCGGATCCCAAGGGCAAGCTCTACCGAGAGGAACTGCTGAAGCTGGGCCAGGCGGGCGGCGGGCGCACCGATTTCGATGCGTCCAAGCCCGGCGAGCCAAAGGACGCCTTCTTCCGCAAGAGCGCCTATGCGCTCGCCTTCGAGCCCTGGAAGCTGGTCGTCGTCACCGGTCTTTATGTCGACGATCTCGACGCACAGGTGAACGCCATGATCGCCAAGGCGGTCGGCGTCATGCTGGCAATTTTCGCGCTCGGCGCGGCGCTGGCCTATGTCATCATGCGGTCTATCACCAAACCCCTCGAAGAGGTTCGAAAGGCCCTCGGCGAAGTAGCTGACGAAAACACCGCCATTTCCGTGCCTCACGCCGGCCTCTCCAACGAAATCGGCATGATGGCGCAGGCGACGGCGGCGCTGCAGACCAAGATCCGTGAGCGCCACGACCTCGCCGAGCGCGAGGCGCGCCAGCAGCAGGAACTCGCCGCCGAACGTGAGGCCAATGTCGAGCGCGAGCATCAGGAGGCCGAGGCGCTGCAGCGGGTGATCTATGAGATCGGCGACACGATGGAGCAATTGGCGACCGGCGATCTGACGGTCCGCTGCGGCGATCTCGGCGCCAAATACGATTCGCTCAGGCTCAACCTCAACAGATCCTTGTCCAAGCTCGAAGGGGCGATGTCGAAGGTCAATCGCAAGAGCTCGGACATCGGGGCGTCGAAGGACGAGATCCGTCGCGCCTCCGGCGAGCTTGCGCTCCGCACCGAGCGTCAGGCCGCCAATCTCGAAGAGACGTCCGCGGCGATCGACGAATTGTCGGTCACCGTCCGCCAGACGGCGGAAGGCGCGCGCGAGGCCGCCAATCGCGTCTCGACGGTCAGTTCCGACGCCAACAGTTCAGACCAGATCGTCGCCCGCGCCATCGACGCCATGAGCGGCATCGAAAAATCCTCGAGCGAAATCACCAAGATCATCGGCGTCATCGACGAGATCGCCTTCCAGACCAATCTCTTGGCGCTGAACGCCGGCGTCGAGGCGGCCCGCGCCGGCGAAAGCGGCAAGGGCTTCGCGGTCGTGGCGCAGGAGGTGCGCGAGCTCGCCCAGCGCTCCGCCGCCGCGGCCAAGGAGATCAAGGAGCAGATTTCGCGTTCCTCGACCCAGGTCGCCGAAGGCGTGGATCTCGTCGGTCAGGCGGGGGAGGCGCTCAAGCGTATTTCCGGACAGATCGCCGCCGCCAACGCCATCGTCGACAAGATCGCCCACAGCGCCCAGGAACAGGATGCGACGCTGAAAAGCATCGCGAGTTCGGTCAACCAGCTGGATCTCGCCACCCAGCAGAACGCCGCGATGGCCGAAGAGACCACCGCCTCCGCCCAGGTGCTGGCAGACGACACCGAAGAGCTGGTCAAACTGATCAGCGCCTTCCGCGTCCACCCCAATGCGGGCGCGCATCACAAACAGGCGGCGTGAACCGCGGCGCCCACATACGAAACCGGCCGCGAAAGCGGCCGGTTTCGTTTTTGCGGCTATGCCCTCTTACCCGGCGATCTTGCTGAAATCCGCCACCGTGCCAGTGGCGCTGCGGATGGCGGCCAGAAGCGCCAGGCGATTGGCGCGGATGTCAGGGTTCTCGTCATTCACGAGCACGTCGGTGAAGAAGGCGTCCACGGGGCCGCGGAGCTTGGACAGCGCTTCCATGGCGGCGGCGAAATCCTCGCGCGCCACGGCCTGGGCAGCGCTCTGGCTGGCGTTGACGATCGCCTGATGCAGCGCGGTCTCCGCCGGCAGTTTCAGCAGGCTGAGATCGATCCGTTCGGCGGCCTTCGTTCCCTTCTTCTCCTCGGCGGCCAGCAGCTGCGTGGCGCGCTTGGTTCCCGCCAGCAGGTTCTTTCCGTCCTCGGTGCCGATCAAGGCCGACAAGGCTTCGGTGCGGCGCACGATGGTCAGGAGATCGTCGGCGTCTTCGGAGAGCACCGCATCGACGATGTCGTGACGGCGGCCGGCGTCCTTGAGATAGACTTTCAGGCGATCGTGGAAGAAGGAGAGGAGGTCGCGGTCGGAAGCCACGCTTAACAGTCTGAGGCGAACATTGTTCTCCAGAATAATCCGGATCACGCCCAGCGCCGCGCGACGCAGCGCATAGGGGTCCTTCGAGCCCGTCGGCTTTTCGTCGATTGCCCAGAAGCCCATCAGCGTATCCAGCTTGTCGGCCAGCGCCACGGTCGCAGCCACCTTGTCGGTCGGCACGCGGTCTGAGGGGCCTTGCGGCTTGTAGTGATCCTCGATGGCGGTGGCGACCGCTGCATCCTCGCCCTGCAGCGCCGCATATTTGCGGCCCATGATGCCCTGCAGTTCGGGGAATTCGCCCACCGCTTCGGTGCGCAAGTCGGCTTTCGCAAGCACTGCGGCGCGGTCAACGAGAATGGGATCGGCGCCGGTGACCTCAGCGAGCTTGGCCGCCAGCGCGCGGATGCGCGTCACGCGCTCGCCCTGGCTGCCCAGCTTGGCGTGGAAGGTCACATTGAGATGGTCGAGTTTGGCCATGCGCTGGTCGAGCGGCTTGGAAAGATCGAGGCCGAATTTCGCCGCCGAAGCCTTCAGCGTATCGAGATCGGGCAGGTCGCCCTGGTCGCGCTTGTAGAAATGCGCCGCGTCCGACAGGCGCGCGCGCACGACCTTGCCATTGCCGTGAATGATCTCGGCGCCGCCGTCCTTGGCCTCGATATTGGAGATCAGGATGAAATGGTTCGACAGCGCCTCCTGGCCGTGCAGGCGGGTGACGAAACATTTCTGATTGGTCTTGATGGTCAGCCGGATGATTTCGGCAGGGATCTTCAGATAATCCTCTTCGAAGCTGCCCATCAGCACATGCGGATATTCCACCAGGCCGGAGACTTCCTCGAGCAGCCCTTCGTCCTCGACGAGATCGAGCCCGGAGGCGAAGGTGATGTTTTTAGCGTCGGCCAGGATGATTTCCTTGCGGCGATCGGCGTCGAGAATGACCTTGGCCTTTTCGAGCGCGGAGACGTAATCCGAAAAGCGCTTGACGGTGATCGCCTCGGGGGCATGGAAGCGGTGGCCATAGGTCACGTTGGAGGCGGTGATGCCGTCGACTTCGAAGGGGATCACCACCGGCTCGTCATGCTCGGGTCCGAAAGTGCAGACGATCGATTGCAGCGGCCGCACCCAGCGCAGCGAACCCGGCTTGGCCGAGGCGACGCCCGAGCGCATGCTCTTCGGCCAGGGGAAATTGCGGATGATGCCGGGCATCACCTCGGTGATGATCTCTTCGGCGGCGCGCCCATGCTTGTGGATCGTCGCCACATAGAAATCGCCCTTCTTCGGGTCCGATTTCACCTGAGCCTGATCGATAGAAGAAAGGCCCGCCGAACGCAGAAAGCCATCGATGGCGGCCTGCGGCGCCTTCGTGCTCGGTCCCTTGCGCTCCTCATGCTGGTCGGCGGAGCGGGCGGTGAGCCCGCGAATGTCCAGCGTCAGCCGGCGCGGCGTCCAGTATTCCCGCGCGCCTTCATAAGTGAGGCCCGCTTCGACCAGCGCATCCGTGAGCAGCTTTTTCAGATCGCCCGCGGCCTTGCGCTGCATGCTGGCGGGAATTTCCTCGGAGCGGAGTTCAAGAAGAAGATCGGGCATGGTGTCTTTCGCTTTCGCGGGCGGATGGGGAGTTGTCGCGCCGGACCTAGCAAGTTCCGCGGCGCTTGTCATGCCTGAATTGCGCTTGGCGGCATGCTCGGAAAGCGCGAAATACCAGGCCTCGCTAAAGTTTTAACACAGCCTTGCAAGCTTCATTAGCGGGCATGACCTAATCTGATCCTCCAAGCCATTTCAGGGGGAATCCCCATATGCCGCAGGCAGTCTGGAATGCAATGCCCATCTGGGGTCTCGTCGCCACCCGCGCCATGCTGCGCTGGACGCTGAGCGACAAGAGCCGCGACGAGGTTCTCTCCGGCGTGCTCAACGAGATCATCGCCACGCGCGAATTCGATCTCGGGCCCTGCGCCGCCATCTTCAACGAAACGCCTTATGGCGGCCGGCATAAGCTGCTTTATCACACCCAGGCCGACTGGTGCACCATTCCCCTGGAATACGACCCCCAGTCGGGCCAGGCCCAGCCGCTCTGCGCGGAAGATCGGGCGCGATCCTATCTCCTGCCGTTGATCGACCGCAGTTCGGGGGCGATTTTCGGCTCGGTGCTGTTCCTCGGCAAGAGCCGCCGCCGCATGGACGAGGAGCGGATGGCGGTGCTGCGGCTGCTGATCTGCGATCTCGCCGACATCGTTCTGTCTCGCCGCCGCGCCGACGCCGACCACCAGTTCGCCGATCTCGTCGAGATCTCGACCGACGAAATCTACCTCATCGATCCGGACATGCTGGAGATCTTCCGCGCCAACGGCACGGCGACGATCAAGACCGGTTACCGCGAAGACCAGTTGATCCGGATGACGCCGGTGTCGCTCAAGCCCGATCTGACGCTCGACGAATATCGCATTCTGATCAATCCGGTGATTTCGGGGCGCGAGAAATTCGTGACCTTCGAGACCTTCCACGCCCGCCGCGACGGCAGCCAGTACCGCGTCACCGTCAAGGTCATCTCTCTCAGGGGCGAAAAGGGGGAATGCCTCGCCGAAGTCGTGTTCGACACGACCGAAGAACAGCGCAAGATGCTCGGCATTCTGCAAGCCGCCTTCGAGGCTTTCCCGGGCGGCATCGCCGTCTTCGATCATCGTCTCGATCTGATGATCGCCAACCGGCATCTCTATGATCTGCTCGATGTGTCGCCCGACGCCTTTCCGCCCGGCGCAAGCTTCGAAAACCTCATCCGCATCAATGCCGAACGCGGCGAATATGGCGACGGCGACATCGACGCGCTCGTGCTGGAGCGGGTCAACCACGCCCGGCTGTTCCTGCCGCACAGTTTCGAGCGGGTCAGCGCCCATGGACGGGTTCTCTCGGTCAGGGCCGAGCCGCTCGCGGCCGGCGGCTATATTCTCAGCTACACCGACATCACCGTGCGCAAGCAGGCGGAGATCGAACTCATCCGCCATCGCGACCAGTTGGAAGACCAGGTCCGTGAGCGCACGCTGGAGATCGAGGCGCAGGCGCATGCGCTCGAAGTGGCGCTCAACCACGAGAAACAGATCAATGCGCTGCAGCGTCAGTTCGTCTCGATGACCAGCCACGAATTCCGCACCCCGCTCGCCATCATCGACGGCGCCGCCCAGCGGCTCATCCGCAAGAGGGGTGCGGTCAATCAGGAGTTCCTCGCCGAAAAAACCGGCCAGATCCGCGCCTCCGTGGCGCGCATGGTGGAATTGATGGAGAGCTTCCTGTCGGCCGGCCGCATGACCACGGGCAAGATCGAGCTCAATCTCGCCGACTGCTCGATCAAGACGCTAATCGAACAGGCGGTGGAGCGTCAGCGCGAATTCTCCAAGCGCCATCGTTTCCATGTCGACCTGCAATTCCTGCCCGACAAGATCCGCTGCGATCCGCTCGGCATTGGCCAGGCGATCACAAATCTGCTGTCGAACGCGGTGAAATACTCGCCGCACGCCCCCGACATCGAGATCACCGGCTGGGACGAAGGCGATTACGCCGTGATCTCCTTCCGCGATCATGGCGTCGGCATCGACCCCGACGACCTGCCGAAAATGTTCTCGCTCTATTTTCGCGCCCGCACCTCCACGGGCATCGCCGGAACGGGGATAGGGCTCAACCTCGTCAAGCAGATCGTCGATCTGCATGAGGGGGACATCAGGGTCGAAAGCGAGCGGGGCGACGGGTCGACCTTCACCCTCATCCTGCCCGTGCATGGACCCGCAACCAAGCCGCAGGCGGACCGCGCAAGCGCGCCCATCCGCCCGGCCCAGCAAGAAGAAAGGATATCGGCATGATCACCATTCTCTGCGTCGAAGACGAAATGGACGTCCGCGAATTGATCACCGAGGAGTTGGAAGACGCAGGCCTGCGCGTGCTTCAGGCCTCCAACGGCAAGGAAGGGCTGGAACTGATCCTGCGCCACCGGCCCGATATCGTCATCTCCGACATCACCATGCCGGAGATGGACGGCGCCGAGCTTCTGGCGGAATTGCAGATCAATTACCCGCAATTCTCCAATATGCCTTTCATCTTCCTGACCGCGCTCGCCGACCGGGAAAAGATGCTCGAAGGCATGCGCGCCGGCGCCGACAACTACATGACCAAGCCCATCGATTTCGACGTGCTGATGGCCAAGATCCAGGGGTTGGC
The DNA here is from genome assembly GCF_025779995.1 of Rhizobium sp. TRM95796. NCBI lineage: Bacteria > Pseudomonadati > Pseudomonadota > Alphaproteobacteria > Hyphomicrobiales > Rhizobiaceae > Rhizobium > Rhizobium sp. TRM95796. Next base: position 144,410 of record NZ_JAOXHE010000005.1, read on the forward strand.
GCTTCGAATCGAAAACCGGGTCGCGGCGGGGCTGGAGTTTTAGGCGACCGGCCCCTCGGCGAGCATGACGAGCTGCAGGCGCTGCATGCGCCGCATGAAAAGGATGGCCGTCACGAAGAAGGCGAACTGCGTCACGAATGCGGCGAACTCGATGGCGAGGGAAATAGAGGCGGGAAGGGACGCCTCCAACCCTGGTTCTGTTGCGCTCGTCAGAAGGATGCGTAAGGAGAAAAGTGCGCCGGTTGTTGCACCCAGCCGATAGAGTGTTTTCGACGGCTGCTCGTCTGCGCTGTGTGTATGTAGGGCTAGCTGGCTGAGTGCGAAGGTCGGCATGATGTACCTCAGTACCGGCGCGTAGATGCTCAGACAAGCGACCCAAGGCGTGGGGCTGAAGTTGACGTTCCGACGTCGCAGGAGCTTTGCTGCGCCGTAAATCCAGGCCGAGAAGGTAACGGTGACAGCGAGAGACACACCGAGACCCAGATAGGCGAGTATGTCAGGGCCGGGGCCGTAAACAAGCGCCAGGACCAATCCATTGCCCGAAAACCAACTCGGCCAAAATACGAAAGTGGCATTCAGCAGCCAGGAAATACACGCAAAAAGGCCGGCGGCGACAAAGATCTGCGGGCCGCGCCGCGCGATCCAGGCAAAAAAATTCATTGAGAAATAAACCGGATTGATTGCATCGATCCAATCATGTTGCAATCAGCGCGACGGTCTGTCAATCAGCGGATCCGATCCGCGCTGACGTATCCCGGACATCCTCGCAGCGGCAATCTCAACGCTCTTCAGCCTTCGATGATCTCCACGCCCAACGCGCCCAGAGCCTTCCAGTAATCCGGATAGGTCTTGCCCACGCAGAGCGGATCGAGAATGGTGACGCCGTCGATCTTGAGGCCCGCAAGCGCAAAGCTCATGGCGATGCGGTGATCCGCGAAAGTGTCGATCTCCGCCGGCAGGCGCTGGCCGATCAGGCTCGGGTCCGAGGCCACGATCAGGTCGTCGCCCTCTTCGGTCGCCAGTCCCGGACGGATGGCGTTGAGGCCCGATGACAGCGCGCGAATGCGGTCGCACTCCTTGACGCGCAGATTGGCGATGCCGACGAAGCGCACCGGCGTTTCGTTGAAGGCGGAGAGCACGGCGATGGTCGGGATCGCGTCCTGCATCTGCGAACCGTCGATGACGGCGGGGATATGCGGGAAGGCGGAGATGACCTCATAAGCCTTGGCGTCCGGCTGGGTGAAAGCGCCGGCATCCACGCCGATGTCGATTTTGCCGCTGGTGAGCGCTTCCGCCGCCCAGAGATAGGTGGCGGCCGAAGCGTCGGGCTCGATATGGTAATCGGCGGCGACGTAACCTGTGGGCTGCACGCGCCAGGTGGCCGGCGAAGTCTGCTCGACCTCGGCGCCGAAAGCGCGCATTGAGGCCAGCGTCAGGTCGATATAGCCGCGCGCGCCGATCTCGGCGCCGGCGAGTTCGACCTCAAAAGGTTCGCTGGCGAGCGGCGCGGCCATCAGGAGGGCCGAGACATATTGGCTGGAAAGGCCGGCGTCGATCACGACGCGATTGGTGGCGAAACGTCCTTCCGCGTCAACGGTCACCGGCGGGCAGCCGGTCGGCGCCTCGATCTGGACGCCGAGCGAGCGCAGCGCTTCGACCAGCGGCAGGATCGGCCGCTTGCGCATATGCTGGTCGCCATCCACCACGAAACGGCCCTTTGCCAAAGCGACCGCCGCCGTCAGGAAGCGCGTCGCCGTGCCGGCATTGCCCAGGAAGAGAGGGGCGGAAGGTTCCTTCCAGACGCCGTCGCTGGTGACGACGAAGGTGGTGGCGTCCGGCTCATCGACGGTGACGCCCATGGCGCGCAGCGCCTCGGCCATATATCGGGTGTCGTCGCTTTTCAGCGCGCCCGTCAGCCGGCTCACGCCCTTGGCGAGGCCTGCGACGAGCAGCGCACGATTGGTGATCGACTTCGAGCCCGGAGGGCTCACGCGGCCTGTAAGCGGCTTGGAGGTCGGGACGATGGTGAGTTTCTCGAGCGTCATCAGGCGATCCGATACGGGCGGTGCGTGGGAGCCGGCCCCGTCGATCTCACGGCGAGGGCCGGATGCGATAGATCAGGCGGCGGACGGCTCACGCCGTCCAGTTGACGCCACCGGCGTCGGTCAGCAGGAAGGCTTCGCCGCAGGCCTTGGCCAGCGTGCGCACGCGCAGGATATAGCTCTGGCGCTCCGTCACTGAGATCACGCCGCGCGCGTCGAGCAGGTTGAACACATGGCTCGCCTTGATGCACTGGTCATAGGCCGGCAGCACGCATTTGTGCAGGCGCTGAGCGTCCTGATCGCCAGGCGCGCCGGCGGCCAGCAGAGCCTGGCATTCCTTCTCGGCGTCGATGAAATGCCGATGCAGCATCTCGGTATTGGCGTATTCGAAATTGTGTCGCGAATATTCCTGCTCGGCCTGCAGGAAGACATCGCCATAGGAGATCTTCTCGGCGCCCTCGCGGCCGTTGAAGTTGAGGTCGTAGACATTGTCGACGCCCTGCACATACATGGCGAGACGTTCGAGACCGTAGGTCAGCTCGCCCGCCACCGGCGAACATTCTATGCCGCAGACCTGCTGGAAATAGGTGAACTGGCTGACTTCCATGCCGTCGCACCAGCATTCCCAGCCGAGACCCCAGGCGCCGAGCGTCGGGCTTTCCCAGTCGTCTTCGACGAAGCGGATGTCATGCAGCAGCGGATCGAGGCCGATCGCCGCGAGCGAGCCGAGATAGAGCTCCTGCAGGTTGGACGGATTGGGCTTCAGGATCACCTGATACTGATAGTAATGCTGCAGGCGGTTGGGGTTTTCGCCATAGCGCCCGTCCGAGGGGCGGCGGGACGGCTGCACATAGGCGGCTTTCCACGGCTTGGGGCCTAGCGCGCGCAGCGTGGTCGCCGGGTGGAACGTGCCGGCGCCCACTTCCATGTCGTAAGGCTGCAGAACCGCGCAACCCTTGTCCGCCCAGTAGTTATGCAGGGTCAGGATCAGCGCCTGAAACGAGCGCTTGGGATTCATATGATCTGGGATCGCGGACATGACATACACCCTCGGCAATTGCTGGCGGCTGAGTGCCATGGCGGGCGGGAAGGGTCAAGGCCCTTGCCGCGTCAAGCGCCGGCGTCCCGCCGCCATCACTCCGGCCGATGGCACACGGCCTCGATATTGTGGCCGTCGGGATCGAGCACGAAAGCGCCGTAGTAATTCTCGTGATAATGCGGTCTCAGCCCCGGCGCGCCATTGTCCCTGGCCCCTGCCGCCATCGCCGCATCATAGAAGGCGCGCACCGCAGCGCGGTCCTTGGCCTGGAAGGCGATATGCAGCACGCCGGTCACCGGCCCGCCGCTGCTGATCCAGAAATCCGGCTTGTCGACGCCATAGCCGGCATGCGCCGCTCCGCCGGTCATCTCAGCCGTTACCTCCATCATCCGGCTCGCGCCGATGGCGGGCATGATCGCATCGTAGAAAGCGCGGGAACGTTGATAGTCCGAGACGGGAAAACCGATATGGTCGAGCATGACGTCCTCCTCATAATGTTCCCTATATGTTCGCATGGCGCCTGATCTTGTCAAGACGCCGTTTCGATTGATCGCAAGGTCATTGGGGCTTATGATCGCGGCATATAAAGTCGGAGGCAGCCATGAATGTGAAGATCTCGATCGAGCTTTCCGAGCAACAGCTGGAGTTTGCCGAACGGTTGGTGAGCCGGGGCGACTATGCCTCGATCTCGGAACTCGTGCAGGATCAGATACGCGACCTGATGCTGGAAGTGGATGAGCCAGAAGGGGAGGCGGACGCTGTGACAGCCATGGCGGAGGAGATCCGGCGCAGGGCGTCCTTGCCGGACGATCAATGGATTACAGTGGATGAGGCCGACACCATGTTCCAAGATCTCAGACGCCAAGCCCGAGAAAAGATTAAGGCAGGCCTCTGATGTGACCTACCGCATCGTCCGCCACCAAGACGTCAAGTTCGATCTCGCCGCGATCGTCGATCTCATCGGTAATTTCGCCGGATATCAGACGGCTTACGATAAGATTGGCCAAATTGAACAAGCCCTGGCGATGCTGCGGCTTCATCCGTATATCGGAAGCCCTCGGTCGGAGGTCATGCCGGGTCTGCGCGTTCTTCCGGTTTCTCGTCGCGCAGTCATCTGCTTCACCGTCGATGACGCCGCGCGCATCGTCAAGATCATCTGCGTCGCCTATGCGGGGCAGGATTGGCAGAGGCTTGCGCGAGGGCGCGAGGAGCCTTAGCGGTCTTCTTCCTTGCGCAGGCGATACTCGCCGGTGACCGGATCCTTGACCAGCGTGCCGATCGCGCCGGTTTCCGCTTCGCGCCGCTTGGCGGCGTTGGCCTTGGCGAGCTTCAAGGCGTCGGCGACGAACTTCTTGTAGACCATCCAGCCTACAAGTCCGATCACGACGACGAAGACGATCTTCGATAAACCCACTTTGAAATCCTAAAGTCCGTATCGGCTCCACCAGAGCCGTTCCTCCGCCGTCGAAATCGCCGCTTCCGCAGCGCCCGCGCCGATCTCTCCGCCCAGCCGCGGCGTGGCGGAGCGTCCCGAAATCATCCGGGCAACAAATCCACGCGAGGCCTCCACAGGCTCGATCTCGACCTCGTCACCATAGCGCAAACGCAGCTCGGTTTCCATGTCGCCGAGCGCGTCGACGAGACCGAGCGCCAAACCCTTCTCGCCGGACCAGAACAGCCCGGTGAACAGCGTGTCGTCTTCGGCCAGCTTGCCAGCGCGGCGCTCCTTCACCATGTCGATGAACACGCGGTGCACGTCGAGCTGCAATGATTTCAGATGCGCGACGTCGCTTTCCTTCTCGGGCAGGAACGGGTCGAGCACCGACTTGTTCTGTCCCGCAGTGTAGATGCGGCGCTCGACGCCGACCTTCTTGATCAGTTCCGTGAAGCCGAAGCCGCCGGAGATCACGCCGATGGAGCCGACGATCGAGGTCGGATCGGCGATGATCTCGTCGCCGGCGAGCGCGATCAGATAACCGCCGGACGCCGCGACATCCTCGACGAACACCAGCACCTTTTTCTCGTGCTTCTCGGCGAGCGCCCGGATCTTGTAGAAGATCTGCCGGGATTGCACCGGCGATCCGCCGGGCGAATTGATGGCGATGGCCACGGCCGGCGCCTTCTTGGTCTCGAAGGCTTCTTCGAGCAGGTCCTCGATATTGGCGAGATTGAGTGCCGGTCGGAACTGGCTCCCGCCCGCCTGGATCACGCCCGACAACCGCACCACGGGGATCTTGACCTTTTTCTTGCGGAAGCGGGCGGGAATGAGACGGCTGAGAAAACCCATTGATTGTTCCTGATCTTGGCGTGCGGTGGTTGAGACCGATATAGGAGCGCGCGAGCCCCTTTGGAAGGCCCTAGCGGCGCGGCGCCAGCCGGCGATAGGCTGCGCGGCCATTGTTGAGGTCGTCCACTTCGGGCAGGAACCTGTGCGACCCCTCGGGATGCATGAAGATCGGCGCGCGAAACACTGGCCGCGCCCGCGAACCCTTGACGCCGCTCACCAGCAGCCGGATGGCGCTTTCGCCCTGTCGCGGATGGATCATCGTGAATTCCAACCCGCCGAAGCGCTTGCCGCAGGCGTCCATGATCTCGGCGATCGATTCCGGCCTGGCGATCAGCGACATCTGGCCTCCTGGCTTCAGGATGGCGCCGGCGGTGCGGATCCAGGCGTCGAACAGCCCGTCCTGCAGCACATGCGCCTCCGCCTTCAGGCCATCCGGCGCGCGCCGGTCGCCGGCATGGTTGAAGGGCGGGTTCATGATCACATGGTCGAAAATGTCGTCCGGCAGGCCGGCGGCCACCCGTTCGCGGCCCTTGAGAGTCACATCGGCCTCGATCAGCCGGGCCCGGGCCGCGACGGCGGCATTGTCCGGCAGCGCGAGCGTCCTCTGCGCATAGGCGATCATCTCGGCGGATTTCTCGACCAGCGTCACGCGCGCCTGTTCAAGTCTCGCCGCGACGCCGAGACCCGCGGCGCCCGCGCCGGCGCCGAGATCGGCGAGTTCGATCGGACCGTCCGCATCCACCATGGCGGCCAACAGCATCGCGTCCATGCCGGAGCGATGGCCGCGCCCTTTGGGCTGGACGAGGAAGAAACGTCCGAAATGGAACGCGTCGATCGTGTCGACGACGGGCTTGTCGTCATCGCGTTCCAGCGTTTGCGGCAGACCGACATTCATCTGAGTTCGCCGCCCAGTCCGGCGTCATGGAGCGTCCGTCGGGCCTCGTCGATGCGCTCGTCCTCCACCAGCAGCCGCCGTTGCAGAATGCCGATCGAACCTTCGAGCACGCTCATGCCCTGATCCGCAATGAAGCAGACGATGTCGCGGTCCTCGAGCAGGCTCACGGCGTAGGACATGGCCACCGGGTCGTTGCTGCGCATGATTTCGATCACTTCACGCTCCCTCTGGGTCAAATTTCGTCAATTCATGGGCGCCGGGGCAATTCGCCTCTTGCCGCTCGGCCCCTTGGTTTTTATGGTCCGCCCAAAGAATTCAACAGGAGCCGGTTCCTTGGGCGTGGTCATACCGCTTGATGAAAGCAAAAACAAACAGGCCTCCATCAAGCCTTTGGTCGATCTGACCAGGGGCGACATGGAGCGCGTGAACCAACTCATTTTGTCGAAGGCTGGTTCCGACGTCCAGATGATCCCGGAAGTCGCCAACCATCTTATCTCCTCGGGCGGCAAGCGCCTGCGCCCGATGCTGACGCTGGCTGCGGCCAATCTGTTCGGCTACAAGGGCGAGGGCCATATCAAGCTCGCGGCGAGCGTCGAATTCATGCATACGGCGACGCTGCTGCATGACGACGTCGTCGATGAAAGCGACATGCGCCGCGGCCGCAAGACGGCCCGAATCCTCTGGGGCAATCAGGCCAGCGTGCTGGTCGGCGACTTCCTGCTCGGCCAGGCCTTCAAGATGATGGTCGAAGTGGGTTCTCTCGATGCGCTCGACGTGCTGGCCACCGCCGCCACCGTCATCGCCGAAGGCGAAGTGCTGCAATTGTCGGTCGCCAAGAATATGGAAACGACCGAGGACGACTATCTCCAGGTCATCCGCGCCAAGACGGCGGCGCTGTTTGCCGCCGCCGCTGAAGTTGGTCCCATCATTGCCGGCGCCAGCAAGGCCGATCGCGCCGCGCTGCGCTCCTACGGCATGAACCTGGGTCTCGCCTTCCAGCTCGTCGACGATGCGCTGGATTACGGCGGCAAGGCGGCCGAGCTCGGCAAGAACACCGGCGATGATTTCCGCGAAGGCAAGATCACGCTGCCGGTCATTCTCGCCTGGCGTCGCGGCTCGGAAGACGAGCGCGCCTTCTGGCGAAACGCCATCGAGGGCGGCGAGTCGACCGAGGACAATCTCGAACGCGCCATGGGCCTGATCACCAAATACGGCTCGCTGTCCGACACAATCGCCCGGGCCAATCATTATGGCACCATGGCGCATGACGCGATCGCCGCATTGCCGGCTTCGCCGCTCAAATCGGCGTTGATCGACGTGATCGAATTTTGCATCGCGCGCGTCAACTAAAAGCCCGTTTCGCCGTGTATCGCCGGAATCGGAGCGCCTATCCGGATCTCTTGTGAGGGTCGGCGAATTGTGGTCTTAAGGACGCTCATGATTTGCGTCGTCGGCTTGCATGCCGCTGCCGGCGTCGCCACATGCGCAAGGCGGAATGCGCGGAGCGCATCAATGAAAGGCTGTCGAATGGCATTCTTGAACATCGGTCGGTTGAAGTTCGGCACGGCTCTTGGGCTGCTTCTTAGTCTGTCGACGCCGGTCCTCGCCGTCGAAGCCGCCAAGCCGGACGCGGCGGCCCCCGAGGTCAAGTTCGATATTTCGAGCGTCGACACGTTTTCCGGAGCGTTTCTCGCCGGACGCACCGCCGATGGCGATTATGATTACGAAAGCGCGATCAAGCTCTATCGCACGGCGCTGAAATTCGATCCGTCCAACCTCGAAGTTCGCGAACGGCTGATGATCTGCTTGTTCATGAACGGCGACTTCGACGAGGGCGTCGCCGAGGCGGTTAAACTCAAGGATGATCCGGCTGTCGAACGCATCGCCAAGATCGCCCGCGGCATCGACGCCATCCGCAAGAAGGACTATACCGAGGCCTATAAATTCCTGAAATACGAAGGCCCAAACGAGCTCGACCGCATGATCAATTCGCTGATCGTGGCCTGGGGGCAGTTCGGCGAGGGTAAGACCAAGGAGGCCATCGCCTCAGCTAATGGCCTCAAAGGCCCGGAATGGTTTTCGGTGTTCCGCAATTACACGGCAGGCATGATCGCCGCAGCCTCGGGCGATATCGAGACCGCGCGCAAGAAACTCGCGGAAACCGTCGCCAATCGCGAAGAGGGCACGGCGGCCAGCGATACCTATATGCGCGGCGTGATCGCATTGGCGACGCTCGAAGCCCGGGCCGGCAACCGCCAGAAGGCGCTCGACGCCATTTCCGCCGGCGAAGCCTTTGCGCCCGGCTATATTCCGCTGCAGGCGTTCCGCAAGAAGATCGAAGCCGGCGAGAAGCCGGAATTTGCGATCACCGACGCCACCCAGGGCATGGCGTCCGTGCTGTTCTCCGTCGGCGGCGCTCTCAACCAGTCGCTGTCGAGCGCGCCCGACCGGGCGAGCGCTCAGGATATCGTGACCTTTTATCTGGTGACGGCGAATGCGCTGTCGCCCGAGGATGCCGACACCGCCGTTCTGCTCGGCGGTCTCGCCGAAGCCAACGACAAGCCGGAAAAAGCGATCGAATGGTATCGCAAAGTGCCGGAAAATTCGATTCTTCGCCGCGTCGCCGATCTCCAGCTCGGCCTCAATCTGGCCGGCACCGGCAAGATCGAGGAAGCGCGCGAGCATCTGAAGGCGGCGATCGCCGCCGATCCGCGCGACACCCGCGCCTATCTCGCTTATGGCAGCCTGTTGTCCGACAACAAGGAATATGCCGAGATGGCCGCCAATTACGACAAGGCGGTCGAAGTCATCGGCCCCATCCCCAAGCGCACCGACTGGTCGATTTTCTTCCAGCGCGGCATCGCCTATGAGCGTCTGAAGAAGTGGGACATCGCCGAGCCGAATTTCCGCAAAGCGCTCGCGCTCTATCCGGACCAGCCTCAGGTGCTCAACTATCTCGGCTATTCCTGGGTCGATATGAACATCAACCTCGAGGAAGGCCTCGAGATGATCCGCAAGGCCGTCGATCTGCGTCCGGACGACGGCTATATTGTCGATTCGCTCGGTTGGGCCTATTATCGCCTCGGCCGTTATGACGACGCGGTGTCGGAACTCGAGCGAGCGACCGATCTGCGCGCCTCCGACGCCACCATCAACGACCATCTCGGCGACGCCTATTGGCAGGTCGGCCGCAAGCTCGAAGCTATTTTCCAGTGGAAGACCGCGCTCGAACTCAAGCCCGACGCGGACTTGATCCCCAAGATCGAAAAGAAGATTCGCGATGGCCTGCCGCCGGTCCAGGCCAGCGCGGAAACGACCAAATCGGTGACGGCGGTCGAAAAGAAGGCTGCCGAAGCCGAGGCGAGCGAGCCGGCCAAACAGGCTCCTGCCGCCGACGCGCCGTCGGCCGAGCCCGTTCCCGCCCAGCCTGCCGTCGCGCCCAAGGCGGAAGAAAAGCCTGCCGCGACACCGGTCGCGACCCCGGCCGTCACCGAGCCCGCCGCCATGCCAGGGGCCGCTGAAGCCACGCATACGGTCGTCGACGGCGACAGCCTCTGGACCATCGCCCGCGACCGTCTCGGCGACGGCGATCGTTTCCGCGAGATCCTCGATCTCAATCCGGATTTGAAGCGCAGGCCAGGCGCTCTGAAGCCCGGCCAGGTGTTGAAGCTGCCTGCGGCGAAGTGAATGAGGAGGGCCGCCGCAGAGGCGGCCTTTTTGCATGAGGCGCGCAAGCGCCCGAGGTCCCGTCATGATCGAAGAATTCGCGCCCGCGAAAATCAACCTCGCGCTGCATGTCACCGGCCAGCGCGCCGACGGTTATCATCTGCTCGATTCGCTGGTGGTCTTCGCGAGCGCCGGCGACCGCTTGACCATCGCGTCCGCCGAACGGGACCGGTTCAGCCTGTCCGGCCGTTTCGGGCCGGCTTTGTCTGCCGATGATCCCGGCAATCTGGCGCTCAGGGCGCGCGACGCGCTGCGGTCGAAGGCGGCCGCCATCGGCCGCGACGCCGGTCCCGTCCATATCCATCTCGAAAAGAACCTGCCGATCGCCTCGGGCATCGGCGGCGGCTCGGCCGACGCCGCGGCCGTCTTGCGCGGCCTGAACAGTCTGTGGAGCCTCGGTTTCGGCATGGAGGAGCTGCGGGATCTCGGGCTGCCGCTCGGCGCGGATGTGCCGATGTGCGTGGAGAGCCGGCCGCTGGTCGCGCGCGGCGTCGGCGAGGACATCACGCTTCTGGCGCGGTTTCCCGCTCTTGATATGCTGCTCGTCAACCCCCTGGTGGAGGTGTCGACGCCGGCGATCTTCAAGCGTTTGACGAACAAGACCAACCCCACTCTCAGCCTTCCCGGCGAAGAAGCAGGGTTCTCCGACTGGATCACCGCGCTCCAGGCTGCCCGCAACGATCTCCAGCCGCCGGCCGAACATCTAGCCCCGGAGATTGCAGAGGCCATGGCGCTGTTGACGTCAACAGCACCGCTTCTCGCCCGGATGTCCGGCTCCGGCGCCACCTGTTTTGCGCTCTATCCCGATCGAGAGAGACTATCGGCCGCGGCCCGCGCGCTTGAGGCGGAGCGACCAGACTGGTATTGGCAGGCTTGCGCATCCACGGGAGAATTCTGACATGTCTCGCATCGACGACACCAGGCCTTTCGTGCCGGTCGGCATCGCCGTTCTGACCGTTTCCGACACCCGCAGTCTCGCCGACGATCGTTCCGGAGACACGCTGGCGGCGCGCATCGAGGCGGCTGGACATCGGCTCGAGGCCCGCTCCATCGTCCCCGACGACAAGCAGGCGATTTTTGACCAGGTGAAAGCCTGGACGCTCGATGGGCGCGTCGATGTGGTCATCACCACGGGCGGCACCGGCTTCACCGGCCGCGACGTGACGCCGGAGGCGCTGGAGCCGCTGTTCGAGAAGCGCATGGACGGCTTCTCGGAGGTCTTCCACCGCATCTCCTACGACAAGATCGGCACCTCGACCATCCAGTCCCGCGCCACCGGCGGCGTCGCCAACGCCACCTTCATTTTCGTGCTGCCGGGCTCGCCCGGCGCTTGCAAGGACGCCTGGGACGGCATTCTCAAACTGCAGCTCGACTACCGCCATATGCCGTGCAACTTCGTGGAGATCATGCCGAGGCTCGACGAGCATCTCAGGCGCGGCAATGGATAAGATCCTGATCAGCGCCTGCCTTCTCGGCGCGCCGGTCCGTTACGACGGCAAGGGAAAGCCGCTCGCCCATCCGCTGATCGACCGGTGGCGAAGCCAAGGCCGTCTCGTGTCCTTCTGTCCGGAACTGGCGGGCGGATTCCAGACGCCGCGCCCTCCCGCTGAGATCGCTGACGAAGCGACGGGAGACGCGGTGCTCGCGGGTGAGGGCAGAGTGATCGATATCGACGGCGCAGACGTGACGGAGATGTTCGTGGAGGGGGCGCGCCGAGCCCTCGCCATGGCCCGCGCGGAACGCTGTCGTTATGCGCTGCTGATCGACGGCAGTCCGTCCTGTGGTTCGCTCAACATCTATGACGGCCGGTTTTCGGGTGGACGTCACGCCGGGCGGGGCGTCACCGCAGCGTTATTGTCGGCCCATGGCGTCGAGGTCTTTGCGCCGGTCGACATCGACCGGCTGGCGGCGCGCCTGTCGCTGGATTGATCAGGGCAGCCGCAATTGCAGCGCGCCGGGATCGAAGGCCGGCTCCGCGGCCTTGGTTTCTCCGATTGCCGGCGGCATTTCCTGCATGCCGGCGCTGACCGCCGACGTCGTGGCGTCGCGATCGATGGTCGGCGTCTCGGCGGGAGCGGGCTCTGTATCGGCCACGGCGGCGTCGAGGCTCGCCGGAACTTTGCTCACCATCACCACGGGTGATCCGCCCATCCACGCTTCGGTGCGATAGATCATCTTCTGGCCGTTGACCGTGCGGATCTCGATCTTCTGCTCGCCGGGCTTGAGAACAGGTCCGGTCGCCTCGGCCTTTTGTTCCGCGTCGGCTTCGGAGTCGCAGACGTCGCAGCGAATGAACTCGACGCTGCGATTGGTGCGATCCGTCGACTTCACGTCGATCGACCCGGCGAGAGCCGGAGCGGATACGGCGGCGAGTGCGGCGATGATGGCCAGACGCATAACGGGCTCCCGAAAACCAATTTCCGGGAGCATATGAAAAATCTCTTAAAGTCCGGTCAGCAACGCTGGTTAAGAGATCGTTACTTTCCCTCGCGCGCGACGGCGCGCCAGCCGATGTCGCGGCGGCAGAATCCGTTGTCCCAACGGACTTCGTCGATGGCGCGATAGGCCTTGCCCTGCGCCTCCGACACGCTGTCGCCCAGCGCTGTGACGTTGAGCACCCGCCCGCCGGTGGCCACGAGACGCCCGTCCTTCAATGCCGTGCCGGCGTGGAAGACATGCAGGTCCGCCGCATCCTCCGGCAGCGCCTCGATAGCCGTGCCCTTTTCATAGGAGCCGGGATAGCCCTTGGAGGCCATCACGACCGTCAGCGCCGTCTCGTCGCGCCATTCGACATGGGCGCTGTCGAGTTCGCCTTTGGCGGCCGCCAGCAGAAGCGGAAGCAGATCGGATTTCATCCGCATCATCAGCACCTGGCATTCGGGATCGCCGAAGCGGACATTGTATTCGATCAGCTCCGGACCCTTGTCGGTGATCATCAGGCCGGCGAAGAACACGCCGCTGAACGGATGCCCCATCTCCGCCATGCCGCGCATGGTCGGCTCGATGATCTCCTTCATCGTGCGTTCGACGAGCTCCGGCGTCATGACCGGGGCAGGGGAATAGGCGCCCATGCCGCCGGTATTGGGGCCGGCGTCGCCGTCGCCGACGCGTTTGTGGTCCTGGGCGGAGGCCAGCGCCAGCGCCGTCTTGCCGTCCGACAGCGCAAAGAAGCTCGCTTCCTCGCCGTCGAGAAACGCCTCGACCACCACTTCGGCGCCGGCTGCGCCGAATGCGCCTTCGAAGCAATCGTCGATGGCTGCGCAGGCTTCCTCGACGGTCATCGCCACCGTCACGCCTTTGCCGGCGGCGAGGCCGTCGGCCTTGACGACGATCGGCGCGCCCTGGGCGCGCACATAGGCCTTGGCCTTCGGCGCATTGTTGAAGCGCTGATAGGCGCCAGTCGGAATACTGAAGCGGGCGCAGATATCCTTGGTGAAACCCTTGGAGCCTTCGAGCTGCGCCGCCGCCTGAGAGGGGCCGAAGCAGAGAAAGCCTTCCGCGCGCAGCATGTCGCTCAAGCCTGCCACCAGCGGCGCTTCCGGCCCGAACACGATGAAGTCGATCGCGCTGCTCTTGCAGAAGGCGGTGACCGCTTGGTGATCGTCGACATCGAGGTCGACCAGTTCGGCGTGATCGGCGACGCCGGGATTGCCGGGCGCGGCATAGAGTTTGTCGAGAAGCGGAGATTGCGCCAGCTTCCACGCCAAAGCGTGTTCGCGCCCGCCCGAACCGATCAGCAGAACCTTCATGCGCAGTCTCCTTTTCCAGCTATCCGGCGGTTTAACCCGGCGGGCGGAAAGGTCAAGGCCTGGTTTAATCGGGATATGCGCAACTCAGCGTTAGACATTTGGTAACCAAATCCGTTAGGAAGGTTTTATCGTAAATGCCGGCATAACAGGCTCTGTCTCAATGAGGCGAACGCCAGTAGGAGGTTTCCTTGTCCCGTCGCGCCGTAGTTCTCGCCGCCGTTCTCGCCACGCTTCCGTTGTCCGCTCTGGCGGAAGACGGCCAGTATTTCTGGTCGGGAGACTGGTATCTGAAGGCCGGAGCCTCGGGCTTCGTCGCTCCGCGCTTCGAGGGATCGAAAAGCTATATCCTCCAGGCCTCGCCGATCATCTCGCTGAGCCGCCAGTCGGCCACGGCGCCGCGGTTTTCTTCGCGCGACGACAATCCCTCTTTCGCGCTGTTCGAAAACGACATGATCCGCGCCGGCATCACCGGCAAGTTGGTCATGCCGCGCGACCGCGACACGTCCGATGACCTCAAGGCGTTGAAGGCGGTGAAGTTCGGCCTGGAAGCCGGCGTGTTCGGCGAAGTCTATCCGACTGACTGGATGCGCTTCCGCACCGAAATCCGCCACGGCATCCGCAGCCATAACGGCGTGGTCGCCGATCTCGCGCTCGACGCCTTCGCCGACGTGACCGACACGGTGCGCGTCTCCGCCGGTCCGCGCCTGTCCATCGCCTCCGAAGATTATATGGACGCCTATTACAAGGTCACCAAGAAGCGCAGCGCCAAGCATGGCCTGGCGGCCTACGATCCCGATGGCGGCTTCAAGTCCGTCGGCTTCGGCTCGGAAGTGGTGTGGAAGGCGACGGACCGCATCGAGGCCGGCGTGTTCGGCCAGTACAACCATCTCGTCGGCCCCGCCGCCGATTCGAGCCTGGTTCAGGATCGCGGCTCCAAGGATCAGTTCGTGGTCGGCATCTCCACCAGCTACAAATTCGGCTTTGCGCTGCCCTGAGACCGAATGCGCGCTTGACGGCTGCATGATGTCATGGTCATGGCTTAGGTCATGACCAGCCAGATCTCCGACAACGGCCGCGTGGCCGACGCGCCTTCCGACAACTGGGTTTACCGCGCTCTGCCGCGCTGGGCCTGGCCCTTTGCGCAGCTGGCGCGCTGGGATCGTCCCATCGGCTGGCAGCTTCTGATGTGGCCCTGCTTCTGGTCGGCGGCGCTCGCAGCCAACGCCGCGCTGTCAGAGGGTCGTCCGGCCTTCTGGCAGTTGATCGGTCATCTCATCCTCTTCTTCATCGGCTCCGTCGCCATGCGCGGCGCCGGCTGCACCTACAACGATCTTGTCGATCAGGACATCGACATGGCGGTGGCGCGAACCCGGTCTCGACCTCTGCCGTCGGGCCGCGTCAGCCGTCTCAACGCCAAGGTCTTTCTGGCGCTGCAGGCTTTCGCCGGCCTCATCGTGCTGCTGAGCTTCAACGGTTTCTCCATCCTGCTTGGAATTCTCTCGCTCGGCGTCGTCGCCATCTATCCGTTCGCCAAGCGTTTTACCGACTGGCCGCAATTCTTCCTGGGCCTTGCTTTTTCCTGGGGCGGCCTGATGGGATGGGCGGCCGTGTTCGGCGGTCTGTCCTGGGCGGCCGTCTGGCTCTATCTGGCGGCGGTGGCCTGGACGATCGGTTACGACACGATCTATGCGCATCAGGACAAGGAAGACGATGCGCTCGTCGGCGTGCGGTCCACTGCGCGCCTGTTCGGCGACGCGACCAAGATCTGGCTGACGATCTTCTTTGCGCTGACCCTCGTTTTGCTCGCCTTCTCCTTCGGCGCGGCCGCCGTGTCTTTCCCGGCATGGCTCGGCCTTGTCGTGGCCGCCGTTCTGTTCGGCTGGCAATTGTTGATTCTCGATATCGACGACGCGAGCCAGTGCCTTGATCTGTTCAAGTTCAATTCCATTGTCGGGGCTGTTGTCTTCGCGGGATTGTTTCTATCTCTTCCCCTTGCGTGAGGCTTTCGGCTCTGTTGCATAATTGTGTGAAACTGACGGGATATTTGGAAAAGCTCTGTCATCCCGTATGGTTAAATTGACAGCCTATCGACCCTATGGGAAACAACGGTTAATTTTTTCCGTGATTTGCCGGGGTTTCGGGGCGCATGTCCAATTCTCAAACGCTCATAAATAAACTTCTCGATATTCCTTATTTCGCCGATCTGGTCGATGCCAACGGCGTCGATTGGCTGGCCGATCTTCTCGATGCGCTGGAAACGACCGATTATGACGTCGAGGCTCTGACCTCCGTCCTGTCGTCGGGAGACGAAGAAGAGGTTTCGAGCGAATTGACGAGCCTGGTCTCCGCCGCGTCCAACTCGATGTCCGACACCGATCTGACGGTCGACGTCGCGCCGCAGGCCGCTGGGTCCGAAGACGGCGCAGAGACCGCCGCCGTCGATCCCTCCTCCATTTCGAGCGCTGCCTCCGACCAGAATGGCGACGATGCCGATGAGACGACGACCGACGAGGTCGAAGACAAGGACGCCGAGGATGAATCGGACGGCGACTATGTGCGCTGGGACGGCGAAATCGTCTCTTCCTTCGCGAACAAAGCCGTGCCGGAGCCGACCTTCCCGGAAGACGACCCCGGCAAATACACCTATCTCAAGAGCCTCTATTACGAACGGCGCATGAGCCATGATTTCGGCGACTCCGCCGGGGACTTCGGCCTGAACGGCTTTTACCGCAAGATGAATCTCGGCGGCGGAGATGACCGGATCTTCACGACATCCGCCCAGAGCGATGATCGCTTCGTGTCCGACAGCTACCGCGTGTCCGGCGGCGAGGGCTCCGATACGCTGATCCTTCAGGAAGGCAAAGGCTTCGAGGTCAAGCTCGACGGTTGGTCGAATTTCGGCGCTTATGGCGGCTGGGTGGAAATTACCGAAGTCGAAAACATCGTCGGCTCGGCCGGCGCGGATACGATCACCGGCACCGACGGCGACAACATCCTCGAAGGCAGCGGCGGCGATGACACGATCATCGGTCTCAAGGGCAACGACACATTGACGGGCGGCGCAGGCGCCGACGCGATCACCGCGGGCGCTGGCGACAATGAGATCGACGGCGGCTCCGGCAAGGACGTGATCGTCGCCGACGCGGGCGACGATACGATCGACGGCGGCGCGGACGCGGATTCGATCGACGGCGGCGAGGGCGACGACGTCATCAAGGGCGGGTCCGGCGACGACACGATCGACGGCGGAGCCGGTTTGGACTCGATCGACGGCGGCGCTGGCAATGATGTCATCGACGGCGGCGAAGGCGTGAGCACGATCTTCGGCGGCGCCGGCGCGGATACCATCACCACGGCTGCCGCGTCTGACGTGATCGACGGCGGCGACGGCGCCGACGTCATCAGGGCGGGCGACGGCGCGAATTCCATCGATGGCGGTGCGGGGGACGACAAGATCGTCACCGGAGCGGGGGCCGACACGATCATCGGCGGCGAAGGTGACGATGACATCGACGCCGGGGCCGGCGACGCGTCGATTGCGGGCGGCGACGGCGATGACAAAATTACCGTCGGCGACGGCGATCTGCACAGCATTTATGGCGGCGCAGGCGACGACCGGATCGAGGTCGGCGCCGGCGACGGCGTTCTCGACGCCGGCAGGGGCTCCAACCGGATCATCGCCGGCGCGGGCGACCATACCGTCACCGGCGGCGAGGGTGACGACCGGATCGAGCTCGGCGACGGCGAGAATTCGATCTTCGGCGGCGCAGGAGCCGACACGATAAAGCTCGGCAAGGGCTTCGATACGATCGTGGCCGGCGATGGCGACGACACGATTTCAGCCGGCGACGGCGGCGCATCGATCTCCGGCGGCGCCGGAGATGATACGATCACGGTCGGCGACGGCAAATCCCACACGATTCTCGGCGGAACCGGCGACGACATCATCACGATCGGCGCCGGCGACGCCTTCCTCGACGCCGGCGCAGGCGCCAACCGCATCACCGCGGGAGCCGGCGACCACACGGTCGTCGGAGGCGACCGCAAGGACCGCATCGTTCTGGGCAATGGCGATAATTCCGTCGACGGCGGCGACGGCGCCGACACGATCATTCTCGGCAAGGGCTTCGATACGGTCATCGGCGCGGCCGGATCCGACGTCATCAGCGTCGGCGACGGCGGCTCTTCCATCAACGGCGGCGACGACGACGACCGGATCACCGCCGGATCAGGGTTCGATACGGTCGATGGCGGCGAGGGCGACGACGTCATCAATGTCGGCGACGGCGGCAGCACGATCGCGGCAGGGGTCGGCGACGATACGATCATCTCCGGCGCGGGCGTGGATTCCATTCTCGCGGGCATGGGCGCCGACCGGGTCGAAACCGGGGCGGGCGACGATTACATCGACGCGGGCGCCGGCGCCGATTTCGTCAAAGCCGGCGACGGCGACGACCGGATCTACGGCGGTGACAGCAACGACAAGCTGTATGGCGAGGCCGGCTCCGACACGATCAACGGCGACGCCGGCAATGACGTGATCAACGGCGGCGACGGCGACGATCGTCTCACGGGCGGCGACGGCTCCGACCTCATCGACGGCGGCGCCGGCAATGACACCGTGTCGGGCGGTCTCGGCGACGACACCGTGAACGGCGGCGACGGCGCCGACTCGATCGATGGTGACGACGGCAACGATGACATCGACGGCGGCGCGGGCAACGACGATCTCGACGGCGGCGCCGGCAACGACGATATCAGCGGCGGGCTGGGCAATGATCGCATCGTCGGCGGATTGGGCAACGATACGCTGTCCGGCGGCGACGGCGCGGATTACCTCTATGGCGGCGACGGCAAGGACATCCTGACTGGCGGCGGCGGCGTCGACACCATTTATGGCGACGCCGGCAACGACGTGATCGACGGAGGCTCCGGCGCCGACACGATTTCGGGCGGCGAGGGCGCCGACACCATCACCGGCGGCGCGGGCGCGGATTTCATGTCCGGCGGCGGCGGCGCGGACGTCTATCTCTACAGCTCGACCAAGGACAGCGGTCGCGTCGATTTGTTGGACTTCATCTCCGACTTCAATCTCGCTGAGGACAAGTTCGATTTCAGCGAGTTCAGCCGCGCCGACGAATTCGTCTTCAAGGGCGACGACGATTTCACCGGCGGCGGCACCGCCGAAATCCGCTACGAGAAATTGTCGGGCGACACGTTCGTCCAACTCGATCTCAATGGCGACGGCGTCGTCGACATGCAGATCCAGCTCGACGGATCGATCAATCTGACCTCGTCGAACTTCTCGTTCTGATCGTGATCAAGAATGGCGCCGTCGGGCGCCATTCTTTTGTCGGGATGCGCTCAGTCGCGGGCGAAGATTTCCCGGCCCTGGATTTTCATGCTCACGCCGAAGTCGCCGGTCTTGCGGCGCACCAGGAAGCGAGGGCGGCGGCTGGCGAAATAGGAGTGGCGACGACGCGGCTTGGCGGGCCGGGAGGCGACGTTCAACAGATGATCGTCGAGCTGTCGCGCGACGCCGTCGGCTTCCACCATCAACATGGGAATGCGATAGGCTTCCGACCAGGCGCGCCAATCGGCGGCGATGTCGTAGAGATCATGCGCCACCAGAAGCGGCACGCAGCAATTCGGGTCTGTGTGGTGAAGCTCCAGCGTCACCGTGACTTCGCCGTTTCCGTGATCGATGGCGCGGGCCGCAACGCCTGCGAAGACGCGGGAAGGAAGAGCGATGCTGAGGGGCAGACCGCTGCCGGGGAGCAAACGCCGCATCACGGCGCCGCGTTCGTCGAGCGTGACCGACACCTTGTCGTCAGTGCCGCCCACTTCATAGGTCAGTTGCTGGGGGAAGAGACCCGGATCGAGCCTCAAGACATCGGAAGCCCACGACGGTTGCATGACGGTGTTCTGCATTTTTCTTGACCCTGTTTTAGCTTGAGAGCTTCTGCTCTTCTCTGCGTTGGGACTTTGCGTCCTCTTTGATGGGGTCAGGATAGGCGGCGTCCGTATGAGCCGACTTAAAAACTCTGGTTAAAAAACCTTTGTTCCGACAAATGGTTAGCAATTGCCCACTTGAATTGGTTTCATTCGGGTTTACTGTCGGGCTGCAATTGTTCGAGATCTGTCCACCGGTCGTCAAGCATCCCCGACGGGATCCGACAGTGTCCCGGAGGGACCTGGCGGCCGCCGGTAAGTTTCGGATAAGAACTCTGTGAGACAATCGGAAGGCGCGCGCGAAGGGCTCTCCATGGTCTCCACTTTCCTCACCTATGAAACCGTCAACCGGAACTACAAGGCCAGTCTCGACCGGGTGAAGAACGACGCCGCGACCGCCCGCGAAGCGCAATATTACCAAGAGAATATCGGCAAGGTGAAAACCGTCGACGAGTTCGTCGACGACTATCGCCTCTATTCCTACGCCATGAAGGCCTATGGTCTGGAAGACATGACCTATGCGACCGCCTTCATGAAGAAAGTGCTCGATAGCGACCTCACCGACGACAATTCCTTCGCCAACAAATTGGCCGATCAGAAATACCGCGACTTCGCCGCCGCGTTCAAATTCTCTACGACCGATACGGCGATCGTCCAGACCAGCACCCAGATCGACGGGGTCATCGGCGCCTATCAGGACGAGATCGACAAGACCAACGAAGAGACCGCCTCCGCCAACGCCTATTACAAGGCGACGATATCCACCGTGAAGACGGTCGATGACCTGCTCGACAATTCTCGCCTCCGCGACTACGCGCTCAAGGCTTACGGCGTGGATTCTCCTTATTGGAGCAAGGACTTCCTCACCAAGGTTCTGACCAGCGACGTCGACGATCCCGCGAGTTTCGTCAATCAACTGACCACCCCCGACCGCCGGAATTACCAGGCGATGGCGCGCGCCTACAATTTCAACGCGGCGGGCGCGCTCGACGGCGGCGATGCGGCGCAGACCACCGACCAAACCGCCGAGACCATGTTCGCCTATACGAGCACCGTGCCGGGCCGCACGACGCCGGCCTTGGCCGCGCTCAACAAGGACTATTACGAGGCCAAGATCGGGACGATCACCTCGGTCGACGAACTCGTCAACGACAGCCGTATGTTCGATTACGTCCGCAATGCCTATGGCCTTCAGGATGTGACCCTGCGCAGCACGCTCAAAAACATTCTGACATCGGACCTGTCCGACCCCGCCAATTACGCCACGACCATGGGCGGGGCGAAATATGAAAAGGTCGCCGCGGCTTTCAATTTCAATACGGATGGAACGATCAAGGGAACGGGCGGCGCGCAGACCACCACCCAGCGTGCAGAGACGTCGGCAGGCTATCTCGTCGGCTACGACGACCGGCAGCAGCAGACCGACGATGATCTGTACAGCTATTACCGCCGGACGATCAGCACGGTGGAAAGCATCGACGACCTCGAAGGCACCGCCAAACTCTATAATTTCGTGCTCGCCGCCTTCGGTTTCGATGGCGCGACGCGCAAGAAGGATATTGAGAAAGCGCTGACCAGCGAGCTTTCGGACCCCGCGAGCTTCGCCGCCGCCAACAAGGACAAGCGTTTCGAAGCGTTGGCCGGCGCCTTCAACTTCGATGAGGACGGCAACATGGACGCGCCGAGCCTGGCGCAGTCGCAAGCCAATCTCCAGCAGGTCGCCAAGGATTATGTCGTCCGCAAGACCCGGTTCGGCAATGAGGACGAGAAAGAGAAAGCCACCGAGGAAGCCAGTTATTACACCAAGACGATGCAGTCGATCACCAGCCGCGACCAGTTCCTCAAGGACAGCCGCCTGACCGGGATCATGCTCGAATCCTTCGGGCTCGATCCCAAGGACGTCAGTGCGGATTTTCTCAAGCAGGTCATGACGTCGGATCTGTCGGATCCCGACAGTTTCGCCAACCAGCAGGCCGATCACCGTTTCGCGGAGATGGCCTCGATGTATAATTTCACCGAGGAGGGCGGCATAGCCCCGAAGGAGCCGGGCGTCCAGGACGAACATGGCCGCCTGACCACGGAATATCTCTATCTCCAGGAGAGCCTGGAAGACGAGACGGGGGCAGGCAGCGTCGGCGCCCAGCTCGCGCTGTATTTCCAACGCATGTTCCCGAGCGTCAACACCGCCTTCGACATTCTCGGCGACAAGGCCCTGCTCGAAGTCTTCCGCACCGCTTACCAGTTGCCGGCGGAAATGTCGTCGATGGACATCGACAAGCAGAGCGCGCTCGTCGAGAAATACATGGATTTCGAAGAACTTCAGGATCCGGAAGAGCTTCAGAAATTCATCACCCGCTTTGCGGCCATGTATGACCTTCAGAACGACACCGGCAGCGATCCGCTGGTGAGCCTCTTCAGCAGATCCGCGTCGTCGATCAGCGCCGATACGCTTCTGTCCATCGCACAGCTCAAGAACAGCTGATTTCACTCTCCCGCGGCGTCTGTCGAAAAGATTCCGATTGCGTCGCCATGATCACCGATATATCCATTTGGATATCACGAATGGGAGGCGAATGGGATGTTGCGTCGGGGTTTGTTCAGTGTCGTTGTCGCGGTGATGACAGTTTTAGCCTGCAGCGGTTCAGCGATGGCCCAGGAAGGGAAGAGCCTGACGGTCTTCGCCGCCGCCAGTCTCAAGGGCTCGCTCGACAAGGCAGCAAGTCTCTATGAGGGCAAGACCGGCGTCGACGTCGCAATTTCATTCGCAGCGAGTTCAGCGCTCGCCAAGCAGGTCGAGGCCGGCGCGCCGGCCGATATTTTTCTGTCGGCCGACCTCAAATGGATGACCTATCTGGTCGACAAGGGCCTCGTGAAGAAGGAGCAGGTGGTCAAGCTGCTCGGCAACAGACTGGTCCTGGTCGGAGCGCCGGATTTCTCCAAGCCGCTGACCATCGGTCAGGATTTCCCGCTGGCCGAGGCGCTCGGCGACGGTCGCATCGCCATGGGCGAGCCGAAGAGCGTGCCGGCCGGCAAATATGGTCGCGAGGCGCTCGAACATTACGGTGTGTGGAAAACCGTCGAGCCGAAAGTCGCAGCCGCCGACAATGTCCGCGCCGCGCTGCAACTGGTCGCTCGCGGCGAGGCGCCGCTCGGCATCGTCTATCAGACCGACGCCAAGGCGGAAGCGGGCGTCAGGGTGATCGGCGTCTTTCCCGAGGAAAGCCACGCCCCGATCATTTACCCGATCGCGCCCGTCGCTGCTTCGACCAATGCGTCGGCGCAGGATTTCCTGGCTTTTCTGAATGGCGCGGAGGCGCAAGCGATCTTCAAACAGGCTGGATTTACCTTTCTCGCCGGGTCATGATCGAGGTATGGCGTTTTCGGATGAAGAATGGGTTGCAATCATATTGAGCCTGAAAGTGGCGGCCTTGGCCGTCACGCTCAGTCTGCCACTCGGCATCGCCGTCGCCTATCTGCTGTCGCGTCGTGATTTCTGGGGCAAGACGCTGCTTTCGGGCCTAGTGTCGCTGCCTTTGGTCTTGCCGCCGGTGGTCACCGGCTATCTGCTGCTCGTCGCCTTCGGGCGAAAGGGCGCGCTCGGCGGCGCGCTGGAGAGCCTCGGCGTCGTACTCTCCTTCCGCTGGACGGGCGCGGCGCTCGCGGCCGCCGTCATGGGCTTTCCGCTTCTGGTGCAGGCGATCCGCATTTCCATGGAAGCCATCGACGAACGCCTGGAGCAGGCGGCCCGGACCCTCGGCGCCTCGCCCCTCTGGGTGTTCCTGACCGTGACTTTGCCGCTCTGTCTGCCGGGCGTCATCGCCGGCGTGGTCATCGCCTTCGCCCGTTCCCTGGGGGAGTTCGGCGCCACCATCACCTTCGTTTCGGCCATCCCCGGCGAAACCCAGACGCTGGCTTCCGCCATCCATACCGCGCTTCAGGACCCGGATGGCGAACCGCAGGCTTTCCGCCTGACGCTTCTGTCCATCGCGCTCTCCATGCTCGCCATCTTTCTCTCCGGCTTCATCTCGCGTTACGTCGCGGCGCGGCTCGGAGCGCGGTCATGATCGAGGTCGATATCCGCCACCGCCAAGGCGATTTCGATCTCGCCGCCCGCTTCACTGTGGATGGCGGACTGACGGCGCTGTTCGGCGCCTCGGGCTCGGGCAAGACGACGCTGGTGCGCATGCTCGCTGGGCTGACCCGCCCGGATGAAGGTATAATCCGCTTCGACGGCGCCGTCTGGAGCGACGCGCAACGCGGCCTGTTCACGCCGCCGCATCGCCGCTGTATCGGCTATGTCTTCCAGGAAAGTCTGCTCTTTCCCCATCTCACCGCCCGGCAGAATCTGCTCTATGGCCGCTTCTTTTCGCGCGGCGCGAGCGGCATGCGGGAGGATGACGTCGTCGATCTCCTGGGCGTGTCGAAATTGTTGACGCAGCGGCCCGCCACGCTTTCGGGCGGCGAGAAACAACGCATCGCCATAGGGCGCGCTCTTCTCTCCAATCCGCAACTGATCCTGATGGACGAGCCGCTGTCGGCGCTCGACCGGGCGCGCAAGGCGGAAATCCTGCCCTATATCGAGCGGATCCGCGACGAGTTCGGCATCCCGATCGTCTATGTCAGCCATTCCGTGGAGGAAGTGGCGCGGCTGGCGAACCGCATCGTGCTGCTCGATGAGGGACGGGTAAAGGCGGTCGGCGGGCCGGCCGATGTGCTGGCGGGCGTCGGCGGTCTGACGGAGCCGCTCGCGCCGCAGGCGGTGATCGAGGCGCGCCTGGTCGGCCACGATCCCTATTACGGCGTCAGCATCGCCGAGATCGGCGCGCATCTGATCACCATACAGGAAGTCGCAGCGCCGATCGGCGCGATGCTCCGGCTTCGCATTCCCGCCACGGACGTCGTGCTTTCGCAATCGCGGCCGGTAGGGTTGAGTGCGCTCAACATTCTCCCTTGCACGATCAAAACCATCGCGGCGGAGGGGCGCCAGGTTCTCGTCACGCTGGATTGTCATGGGCAGACGCTACTGGCGCGCATCACGCTTCTCTCGGCCGAGCGGCTGGAGCTCGCGCCGGGCGAGGTGATCCACGCAGTCTTCAAGGCGGTGACGGGCGAGGCTGCGGGCGTCTATAGGGAGGTCTGATCCGGCTCGTCGCGATCCGAAGCGCCGCACGCTGCATCCTCATTGCGCATATTCTCTTCCATCCAGGCGAGATCGTCGCGCAACGCCGCGGCGGTGCGGGCTTCCATCGCCCGAAAGCGCGTCAACAGCTCTTGCCCGAAGGTCGTGAGCGACGCGCCGCCGCCCGATTTACCGCCATGCTTGGTGGCGATGACAGGCTCGATGAAAAGATGGTTGAGCTCATCCGCGAGCAGCCAGCCGCGCCGATAGGACATGTTCATGCGCAGCGCCGCCTGGCGGATCGAGCCGGTTTCACGGATCAGCTCCATCAGTTGCGCCTTGCCATGGCTCAGCGGCGCCCCGCCGGGGAAAGTGAAGCGCAGATTGGTGCGGATGCGGCCCGTCATGGCGTCCGGATCACCTTGTCAGGATTCATGATCAGGGCCGGATCGAACGCTGTCTTGATACGCCGCATCAGGTCGATTTCGATGTCCGGGCGGATCTCGGCCAGCTCGTCGCGCTTCAATTGTCCGATGCCGTGCTCGGCGGAGATCGAGCCGCCGAAATCCAGCACCAGCGCATGCACGATGGCGTTGATTTCCCGCCAGCGGTCGATGAAGTCCTGCTTGTCGGCGCCCACCGGCTGGGAGATGTTGTAATGGATATTGCCGTCGCCCAGATGGCCGAAAGCGCAGATCCGCGCGCCGGGGATCGCCGCCATCACCGCCTGTTCCGCCTTCGCCATGAAGGCGGGAATGGCCGAGACCGGCACTGAGACGTCATGCTTGATCGAGCCGCCCTCAGGCTTCTGGGCGTTGGACATGCTTTCCCGGAGACGCCAGAAATCGCGCGCCTGCTGGGTCGAGGCGGCGATCGTTGCATCGCGAATGAGTCCGGCCTCGAATGCTTCCTCCATCAAGCTTTGCATCATGGTCGCGGCGGCTTCGGTGCTGTCGGAGGTCGAAATGTCGATCAGCGCATACCAGGGATAGGCCACATCCAGCGGCTCGCGAACGCCTGGGATATGCCTGACGGTGAACTCGACCCCGATCCGCGCCATCAGCTCGAAGCCGGTCAGCGACGAGCCGCAGACGGCCGAGACCCGTTCGAACAGCGAGAGCGCGGCTTCGGCGCTGTCGAGCCCGGCGAACGCCACCTGATGGCCGCGCGGCCGCGGAAACAGCTTCAGCACCGCTCCGGTGATCACGCCGAGCGTGCCCTCGGCGCCGATGAACAGATCGCGCAGATCATAGCCGGTATTGTCCTTCTTCAGCTTGCGCAGCCCGTTCCAGATCTCGCCTGTGGGCAGCACCACTTCGAGCCCGAGGCAGAGCTGGCGCATATTGCCATAGGCGAGAACCTGCGTGCCGCCGGCATTGGTGGAGAGATTGCCGCCGATCTGGCAGGAACCCTGCGA
This sequence comes from Rhizobium sp. TRM95796, assembly GCF_025779995.1. Classification (NCBI taxonomy): domain Bacteria; kingdom Pseudomonadati; phylum Pseudomonadota; class Alphaproteobacteria; order Hyphomicrobiales; family Rhizobiaceae; genus Rhizobium; species Rhizobium sp. TRM95796. The sequence goes on from NZ_JAOXHE010000005.1 coordinate 170,636, forward strand.
GCCCAGAGACAGCGGAAACAGCCGGTCATGGCGCTCCGCTTCTTCCTGGATCGTCTGGAGAATGCAGCCGGCGTCGACCGTCATCGTATTGGCGGGGACATCGACTTCGCGAATGCGGTTGAGGCGTGAGAGCGACAGCAGCACGTCCGAACCGCCCTCGCGCGGCGTCTGGCCGCCGACATGGCCGGTATTGCCCGATTGCGGCACGATGGCCGTGCCGGTCTCGCTGGCCAGCGCCATGATCGCCGAGACCTCCTCGACCGAGCCCGGCTTGAGCAGGAGAGGGGAGGCGCCGAAATAGAGGCCGCGTGTCTCCTTCAGATGCGGGGCGATCTCCGTCTGATCGGTGATCGCATAGGCCTCGCCGACGATGGCCTTGAGACGGTCGAGAAGCGTCTGGTCGAGCATGCCTTGTCCTTTCGGCTTTCGCCTCAATCAGCCTTTCGGCGCCGCCGCCCGGGAAAGCCGGTCGTTGATCGCCTCGCCCAATCCCTCCGTCGGAATGGGCGCGAAGACGATGGCGGCAGGGGCGAGCGCATCCGCCTGCTTCATCATCGCGAAGAGATTGGCGGCCGCTTCGCGCAGGTCGCCGCGCGGGCTGAGATCCAGTTCTTCTACGGCCATGTCGCGTCCGGCGATGTCCTGGCCGGCGAAATTGATCAGGATCTCGCCGGGCTTGACGCAGTCGACATCGAGCCTCACGCCGACGTCGGGCGCATAATGCGAGGCCAGCATGCCCGGCGCCTCGATCGCCGCGCCATGATCGGCGCGGATGAGCGGCATGCCCAGCACGGCCTCGATCTCGGCGGCGTCGAGCCCGCCGGGACGCAAGAGCCTGGCTTCGCCATCCTCTATCTTGACGATCGTGCTTTCGACGCCGACCGGGGCCGAGCCTCCGTCGAGCACCAGTTGGATACGGTCGCCCAGATCGTCCGCCACATGCGCCGCCGAGGTCGGGCTGATCCGTCCGGAGCGATTGGCCGAGGGCGCGGCGAGCGGCTTGCCATAGGCGGCGATCAGCTCGCTGGCAAAGCCGCGTGGGCAGCGCAGACCCACGGTCGGCAGGCCTGCGGTGCAGAGATCATGGATATCGCTCTCAGCCGTCAGCGGCAGCACCAGCGTCAGCGGCCCGGGCCAGAAGGCTTCGGCCAGCTTCCGGGACAGCGGATCGAAACGCGTATGCCGCTCCGCCATGGTGAGATCGGCGACATGGGCGATCAGCGGATTGAAGCGCGGCCTTCCCTTGACTTCGTAGATGCGGGCGATGGCGTCGGGATTGGTCGCATCGGCGGCGAGCCCGTAAACGGTCTCGGTCGGCATCGCCACCGGCTCGCCCGCAGACAGGATCTCGACGGCGCGGGCGAGCGCCGCGTCCCTCTGGGTGCCGATGTCGATAATATCCGCCATGAAGCCGTCTTTCGTCAGGCCCCGCCTATAGCGCGGGCGGAACGGCTTGCCAAGTTCGCCGGCGTCAAAGCGCCTGGATGATCCGGCGTAGCTGGTCCTGCTTGGCGCCCAGCATCAGCACATTCTTGAAGGCGACCTTGGGGTCCTGCGTGCGGAACAGCAATCCGTTGCCGCGCACGCTGGTGTCAATGGTGAGCTTCTGCTGCTCTTCATCCTTCTCGACCGCAACGGCGAAATACATGCGTTCGGCGCGCATGTTGATCTTTTCGAAAGTCAGATGCTCGGCTTCGATGTCGGCAAAGAAATTGGCGATGTAGAAGGCCCATTTCACGTCCTTGAATTCCGCGAAACTGGTCTTGGCCGCGGTGACGTGACAATAGCCGAGATGCGGCGTGCCCTTGAGCGTGCGATGGAAGACCAGTTTGGGAAAGCGGATCGAACGATGAAAGCCGTTCAGCCGCTCATGCGTACGCTCGCCCGCCGCCGTCAATTGCTTGCCCGCGCGTTCGGCGACTTCTTCATAGGACAGATAGCGCTTCTGCACGCCGTCCCAATTGGGGCGGTTTCGGTCGATGCGGCCGGTGCGCAGGAATTCGGAATGGACTGCAGGCTTCTTGGGAGCCTGCTCCACCGTCTTCTTTTCCTCGAAATAGCGCAGTTGCGCAATCATCTCGGTCTTGGCTGTTTGTTGGTCCTGCGCTTGCATTCGCTCGCTCTACGCTCTGTTACTGAGCTCGCAGCCTAGAGGCGCATGATTACGCGAGGCTTGCCCCAAAGCCGTGAAACTCAACGAAAATATTGCGCCGTCCGGGTCTCCGAAGCCGCCTGTTCGCGTCCCGAGAGGGTATATGTCGCCCCGCCGATATGGCTGACGCCAAGGGCGCCCGTGGCGCTGACCAGATATTGCAGCACGGGCGGCCGTTCCGGCAGTAGATCGCCGCGGCTCCAGGCGCGCGCCAGCGTCGCCCGGTCGCCGCCGGTCGCATTGACGTCGATATCCTCCTCGGCGCCGTCGATGCGCATCGGGCAGGCTTTTTCGTCGCAATTGGCGATGGAGGAGAATTGCCAGAGAAAATAGTTCTCCCAATGACCCATTGGGAACACGCCCTTGATCTCCGGCTTGTAGCGCGCATACCAGAGCGGCAGGCGCGACAAGAGCGGATAATCCTCGCGCTTCAGCGCGATCAGCTTGGCCGTATCGTGATTGGTATAGAGCACGGGATAGCGCCCGGTCCGCGTCTTGATGTGGCGGACGAAGATCTCCGCGTCGTCCAAAGACATGAACTTCTCGTCGTCGAGGCCTTCGATGTCGAGCGCCATCAGGTCGCCTGGCTCGGGGCGGGCGTAGTCGAGAAAGTGATTGGCCTGGTCGATCGGATTGCCGGGTCGCGCCAGATGATAGGCGCCCCAGAGCAGGCCGTTCTGGCGCGCGAGAAGCCGGCGCGTCTGGTAGAGTTCGCGGCTGACAGCATATTTGCGCCACATCGTCTTGCAATGCGCGGTGGTGTCGCCCTTGTGGGGCTTGGAGCAGTCATAGACTTCCGGCAGCCCGTCCGACGCCTTGGAGATGAAGCCGGCGATGCGCTTGTTGGCGAACAGCTTCTCCCAGTCGAGAATATTCAGCTCGTAAGCGTCGAGCACGATCGCCTGTCGCGGGTCCTTCCAGGGCTCGTCGTCGGCCGCGCGCGCGGCGGGGATGCCTGCCAGAAGGGCTGTCGCCAGGGTGATCGTTCGGAACAATCTCATGCTCGCCTTGCCGTTGTGTTGAAAGCAAAGCGTGCGCCAGTAAGGTTAACAAGTGGTGAGAATGCGACCGTCTTTAGAAAAAGTCGGGCGTCATCATCAGCGCCATCGAGCCGATGATCGCCGGCGGCAGGATGTAGGGCACGCTCTTGCGCCTCAACTTTCCGAGCATGGTGCGGAGCATCAGAACCTGCGCCGAATATTTGCGGCGGCAGAAGGCGATCTTCCGCACATAGTCCTCGATCTCCCAGAGAGCGCGGCTGCCTTGGGCGAAATAGGCGATGTCGCCGGATCTGAGCAGGCGCGCCGCGCCGTCTTCCGTCGTCACCCGCACTGCGCCTTCGAGGATGACAACCGTTTCCTCGTCATGGAAGGTCCACCAGAAGCTTCCGGCGCTGCAGTCCCAGATCTTGGTTTCGGCGCGGCCGTCGACGCTCGGCGAATGGAGGCCGGCGCGCGCCTTGGGCGCGCCGGATACGATCCAGGCGGGATCGATCGGCGCGTCCACGAGCGCCACGTCCTCGGGACGGCCCGCCACGAACGACCCGTCCAATGCTTTCAATACGCCTGCGCTCGCCTGAACCATCGCCAAATTCCCTTTCTCCCGATTGAACCGTCATCGCACAGAAGCATGGGTGAACCTTTGACGCCGTCGCTAAACTTTTACGGGTTTCGCATTATTTCCGAGCAGATCGATCCAAAGCGCCCCGGTCTGTGCTGAAATGGATCAGCTTGCCCCGGCTTCCGGCTTTCGCTACCCATGGGGCGAATGAGACAATGCCAAGGGAGAAAGCGGCATGAAGATTTTGGTGATCGGCGCGAGCGGCGTGTTGGGCTCGGCGGTGACGCGCGAATTGTCGGTGCGTCACGAAGTGATTTCCGCTTCGCGGAGTGGCGACGTCAAGGTCGACGTCAAGGATGTCGACAGCATCCGGGCGATGTTCAAGACGGTCGGCGAGGTCGACGCCGTGGTCTCCGCCGCCGGCAAGGTGCATTTCGGCGCGCTCAAGGACATGACCGCCGACCTGATGGCGGTCGGCATCAAGGACAAGTTGATGGGCCAGGTCAATCTCGTGCTCGAAGGGGTGTCTTATGTGCGCGACGGCGGCTCCTTCACGCTGATTTCCGGCATTCTCGGCCATGATCCGATCCGCGCCGGCTCCAGCGCCAGCATGGTCAATGGCGCGATCGATTCTTTCGTCAAGGCCGCCGCCATCGAACTGCCGCGCGGCATCCGCATCAATGCGATCAGCCCGACCGTCTTCGAGGAATCCATGGAAGGTTATGGCCCGTTCTTCCGCGGCTATAAGCCGGTTCCCGTGGCCGACGCCGCGCTCGCCTATTCGAAGAGCGTCGAAGGCGCCCAGACGGGACAGATCTATCGGGTCTGAGGGTTACAGGATTCGCGCTTTCTTGAGCAGCATCCAGGCGGCGCCGATCGACAGCGTGATCAGCACGCCCGCGAAAAAGGTGCCGCCTTCGGTATGGGCGAAAGGCAGGTTCTCGGTGTTCATGCCGAAAAAGCCCGTCACCAGCGTCGGCGGCATCAGGAAGGCTGTGAGCAGAGACAGGATATAGAGGTGGCGGTTTGTCTCGGCCTGCGCCCGGGAATCGATGTCTTCATGCAGAAGCCTCGCCCGTTCCTGCAGCGAGAAGACGTCGCGCTCCACCACCTCGATCCGCTCGGTCAATTTCTGGGCGATTTCCTGAAAGCCTTCCGGCGCCTCGTCGTCGTCGGAGGCCGCGGCGCGGCGGAGCAGCGCCAGTTCCGTGCGCAGATGGCGATAGAGCTTGACGATCGAGCGTCGGGCGGGGGCAAGCCGGTGGCGCTCGTCTCTCTCGGCGTTTTCATAGACGAAATCCTCGATCCGGTTGAGCTCCTCGTTGATCTCCTGCGCCATGGCCATCACGGTGCGCTGGAATTCGATCACCAGGGTCGAGAACACATCCATCGGGCCCGAGATCCGGGCGCTGTTCTTCTCCAGCGCCTGCCGCGCCCGGTCGATGCTGCGCAACGGATGCAGGCGTGTGGTGATGATCATCCGGTCGGTGATGGCGAAATGCAGCCAGCCGATCTCGGATGTCATCTCGTCGAAGCCGCGCTGCAGATCGATGATCGTGCCGCAGACGATCTCCGGCAACACCGAGAGCGTCGCATGCGCATCGCGGCTGGTCAGCGCCTGCACCGCTTCCGGGGGAAGATCCGGGATGCGCTCCAGCAAATGCGGCACGCGCGCATCGGACAGACCCAGATGCAGCCAATGAAATCCGCTTTGTGACAGGAGTGCGTCGAGCTCGGTCTCAGGCGGCAATCGTATACTCGCGCCGCTTTCCGGTTCGAAACGCGTCGCCCAGACGAAACCGGGAATGGCGGAGACGGGAAGCTCCATGCTGGCGACGTCCTTCTGTCCGAAAATGCGCTCGGACAGCATTAGGTCGCCGACATGACAGTTTTGCTACACAATCATGACAGCGAGCGCACGACCGAGCAGATGCAGATCAGCGTGAAGATCGCCGGCAGCGTGAAGCGGACGCTGCGATGGATTTCCTCGATGAGATAGGCGTTGCGGCGCGCGGCGGGAAACTCCGCATGCTGTAGACCGAGATGCACGAGCAATGTCAGCACCAGATAGAAATAGCCGAGCGAGATCATGAAGGCGATCGGCGAATTCACCGACATCGACCCTGGAAAGCTCGATTCGAAAGTGAAGGACAGCGCCGCCAGCGCCAGAAGCGCCGAATAAGTGATGCCGGCGTGATCGACCTTGACCTTATCCGGCGCCCAGAGAATGAACAGCGACACCGACACCACCGCCGCAAACGGGATGAAGATGCGGAGCAGATAGCGCGGCCATTCGCGGCTCACGGTCGCGGTCACCGTGGCGCGCACGAAAGGCTTGGCGTTCCAGCCATAGAATTGCGTCAGCGCGAAGGACAGCCGCTCCGGACGCCAGTCCGAAATCGAGATCTGGTCGGCGATGGCGGAGATCTCGCGGTCGCGATCGTCGACCACGAAGATCAGGTCGCTCGCAGAATAGCGCGGGGCGGTGAAGACGAAATCGATGTTCTGTCGGTCGAAGGGAAAAGCGGCGAGATCGACGGAAATGCGGAAATCGGCGTCCAGCTGCCGAATCAGCGACATCGTCCCATCGGCGGAAATCGACAGCGCCACCGAGCGCGATCGGGGCTCGTCGATCTGGTTGGCGATGGTGACGTCGGGCGTCCAGATCGCGGCGATCTTGGCCTCGGCTTCCTCGCCGAAATAGTCATGGCGATAGACGCCGGCGGCCAAAGGATCGAAGGCCTGGTTCGGGTCTTTCCAGCCTTGGGTATATTCTACCCGCGCCGAAATCTCACCCTTGGTCTCTTCCAGCCGGGTGATGTTGAGAAGCCGGACCGAGAGATGGGTTTCGATCGGCAGATGCACCCGACCGGGCAGGGATGGCGGCGGCGCGGCGGCAAAGGCGTGCGGCGCCAGGCACGTGAGCAACAGGAGGAGCGAAACAAGCGTTCCCAGCCGGATCATCAGGAGTCTCCGCCGCTGCGCAGCGTCCGGCCTGCGCCATCGCGGATTTTCAGATATGCGGCAAGCGCCGTGGTGGGCGCGCCGATGCGGCCGCCCTGCAGATCATCGGCCAGCTCTTCGAGCGGGCGGAAGACGAAGGCCCTGAGCGTCGCCATGATCACGCCGAAGGCGATCATCAGGCCGGACAGGGCCACCACTATCACGGTCACCAGCGTGGCGCGGAACGCGCCTTCTTCCGCCGAAAAATCGCGGGCGACGATCATCGCGCCGATCACCTTTCCTGAATAGTCGAGCAGCGGCCGGGTCATGACGCCGATGGTGGCCGCATCGCGCTTGGTGATGGCGAGTTCCGGTCCGCGCGACAGCTTGATCAGTCCCGCCTGCTGCAGCCCGTCGAAGAGCACGCTGTTGGTGGAGGCGTCGAGCCGCAGCTTCCCGCCGCCGTCGCCGAAGCCGCCTTTGTCGGTGGGAATATATTGCGGATCGAGGAAGATCGCGAAATCCGCGCCGCTGGAGGATTTCGACGCTTCCATCAGCATTTTCAGGCTGACGCCGACTTCCACCGTGCCGATCACCCGATTGCCATCGATCGCCGCCGAGACGGCGCGCAGGCTCAGGCCCTTGAGGCCGATCTCCAGTCCCTTCTGCGGCTTGCCGCTGCGATTGGCGGCCAGCACCATCGGCCGGATCTTGGACAGGTCCTGGCCGAAATCCTCCGGCGCCCAGACGCGCAGGAAGGACTTGATGTCCGCGGTCTGAAAATGCAGCACGTCCACGCCGGCTTCCAGCTTCAGGCTGGCGAGCACCGGCTTCATCTTTTCGAGCAGCGCCGGCCGGTCGCCCGCTTTCAGAAGCGCCACCACATCGGGGTTCTGGGCGATCAGCTCCGAATGGCTCACGGTCAGGTTTTCCGCCTGGCTCATGGCGGTGGTCAGCACCAGGCTGGTGGCCTCGATCTCCTTCTTCTCGCTGTCGGAAAGCGCCGCGCGCCCGTCGGAATAGAGGATCCAGCCGCCGATCGCCAAAGTGGCGCCGAGGATCAGGCTGGCGATGACGGATATTCTGCGCTCGAGCTTCATGGTCGTCCCGCGATGGAGTTAACGCCGAGAGCGTTAGCGGTCGCAGGAAAACTTGTCGACGGCGGTGAACTATGCGGAAGGGCGCATTCCACAATTAGGCTTAATTGACGTTTACGTAAAAATCAATTAGACCTGCTTCCGAAGGGCCGCGGCGTGCGCTAGGCTGCGGCGGGACGATCAGCTTGGAGGAGCGGAATGTACAAGGCGCCCGTGGGAGATATTCTGGCTGCGCTCAAGGCGCAGGGGCTGGACAGCGCGCTGGGACGCGGCGTCTATGCGGAGCTCACAGCAGATGTCGCAGACGCCATCGTCGAAGAGGCCGGAAAATTCGCAAGCGACGCAGTGGCGCCTCTGGGCGAGGTCGGCGACAGGCAGGGGTCGCGCCTGATCAACGGCGCGGTCAAGACGCCCGACGGCTGGGCCGATCTCTACAAGGCCTGGTCGGCCGCCGGATGGAATTCGCTCACCGCGCCGGAAGCCTATGGCGGCCAGGCGCTGCCGCATATGCTGCTCGTGGCGACGCTCGAAATGTGGAACGGCGGCTCGCTCGCTTTCTCGCTCTGCCCGACGCTGACCATCGGCGCGATCGAGGCAATCGAGGCGCATGCGACCGACGACCTCAAGGCGAAATATCTGCCCAAAATGATCTCGGGAGAATGGACCGGCTCGATGAACCTCACCGAGCCGCATTCCGGGTCCGATCTCGGCGTCATGCGCACGCGCGCCGAGCGCCGCGACGACGGCAGCTACCGCATCTTCGGCCAGAAGATCTACATCACCTTCGGCGAGCATGATTTCACCGACAACATCGTCCATCTCGTGCTCGCCCGCCTGCCGGATGCGCCGGCCGGCTCGCGCGGCATCTCGCTGTTCTTGGCGCCGAAATACCTGGTCAACGAGGACGGTTCGCTCGGCCCCCGCAACGACGTCTATTGCCATTCCGTCGAACACAAGCTCGGAATTCACGGCTCGCCCACCTGCACCATGATTTTCGGCGACGGCAAATACGGCGAGGAGAAGGGCGCGATCGGCTATCTGATCGGCGAGGAGAACAAAGGTCTCGCCTGCATGTTCACCATGATGAACAACGCCCGTCTCGCCGTCGGCATGCAGGGCGTCGCCATCTGCGAAGCTGCGACCCAGAAAGCCGCCGCCTATGCGAAAGAGCGAACGCAAGGCCGCACGCCCGGCTGGCCCGGCGCCGGCATGAGCCCGATCATCGAACATCCCGACATCCAGCGCATGCTCGCCACCATGAAGGCGCTGACCGCGGGCTCGCGCTCCATCGCCTATGCCTGCGCCCACGCCATAGACATGGCGCATGTGACCGAAGGCGACGAAAGCCGCCACTGGCAGGAGCGGGCCAATCTGCTCACGCCCATCGCCAAGAGCTTTCCCACCGATTGCGGCGTCGAAGTCGCCTCGCTCGGCGTGCAGGTGCATGGCGGCATGGGCTTCATCGAGGAAACCGGCGCGGCCCGGCTCTATCGCGATGCACGCATCACACCGATCTATGAAGGCACCAACGGCATCCAGGCCATCGATCTCATCGGCCGCAAGCTGCCGCAATCGAACGGCGCGCATGTGCTCGGCTTCATCGACGAGCTCGCCGTGACGGTCGATCTGGTCCGCGCCTCCAACGATCCCGCCTTCGGCCGCACCGCAGATAAGCTCGACGCCGCGCTCGCCGATCTCCGCGAAGCTACCGCCTGGCTGCTCGCCAGCATGGGTGAGGGCAAAATGACAGAAGCCTTGGCCGGCGCCACGCCCTATCAGCGCCAGTTCGGGCTCACGCTGACGGGCGTCTACCTTGCCAAAGCCGCCATCACCCCTGTTGACGATGGCAAGGCCGAGACGCGCGTCGCGCTCGCCCGCTTCGCCGCCGAAAATCTGATCGCCGAAACGACGGCGCTGAAAGATCGTGTGATGCACGGCGCCGAAAGCCTCGCCGCCGTTCGCGCCGCCCTTGCCTGAGGAGACTGACATGACCGACAATATCCTGATCGAACGCCCCGAGGCGCATCCCGGCGTCACCGTGATCCGCATGAACAGGCTCGACAAGAAAAACGCCATCACCCGCGACATGTACGGCCAGATGGCCCTGGCGCTGGCTGAAGCCGATGCCGATGACGCCGTCAGCGCGGTGGTCCTAACAGGCGGCCCCGGCTGCTTTTCCTCCGGCAACGATCTCGCCGATTTCATCCAGATCGCCGCCGCCGAAGGCGAAGCCAAGAATGTCATCGCTTTCCTGCATGAACTCGCGCGCTTCACCAAGCCGCTTCTGTCGGCGGTCGACGGTATCGCCATCGGCGTCGGCGTCACCATGCATATGCATTGCGACCTGACCTTCGCCTCGACGCGCACCGTGTTCAAGACGCCGTTCACCGATCTCGCCGTTGTGCCGGAGGCGGGCTCGTCGCTGCTCGGCCCGCGCATCATGGGCTATCAGCGCGCGTTCGCCATGCTGGTGATGGGGGAGGGTTTCTCCGCCGAAGAGGCGCGTGAGGCCGGCCTGATCTGGAAGGTTCTGCCGGAGGACGAGGTTGAAGGCGCCGCGCTCGCCGCAGCCTCCAGACTGGCCGCCAAGCCGCGCGACTCGCTGATGATCTCGCGCCGGCTGCTGAAGGGCGACGTCGATGTGCTGCGCGATCACATGGATGAGGAGATGAAACACTTCCTTGCCCAGTTGCGCTCCAAAGAGGCCGCCGGTGTCTATGCTGGCTTCTTCGCCAAGAAGGGGTGACGGGTCAGAGCTTCGTGCCGGAAAAGCCGTCGGCGGCGATCGCCGTGCAGAAATCCGCCCAGGAACAGTCCTTGCAGGCCCGACGGATGTCTCCGCTCGCGAAGGCGGCGCGCAACGCTTCGACCCGCTCCGCGGTCAGCACGATGGCGGAGCCCTTGTCTGCGAGATCGGGAAGCAGGCGAGACACCGAGGCGATGGCCGTCCGATCCATCTCCATCGTGGACGCGCGCGAACAGTCGTGATCGGAGATCTCGCGGCAGGCGGCGGTGAAACCGTTGCAGATGTCGTCGGGACCTTCGGTGAGCTCCACCGCTGCGCCGGCTTTGATCGCCGCGACCACCCGGCTCATATTGGCGACGAAGGCGGGCGTATAGCCATAGCCGCGGTAGGTGAGCACGCACAAAAAATGATGCCCGCGCAAACGCACGGGCATCATGTCATTCAAACCTGTGTCGGCTCGATCAGCCACGGATGAGGCGCGAAGCGCCGGAGATCACGCCCTTGGCGATGAGGATCGCAAGCGCGGCCTTGACGAGGTCGATGGCGATGAAGGGAACCACGCCGACTGCGAAAGCGGCCTGGAGGTTCTCAATCAGCGAGGCCTGACCCATGAAGGTCGACAGCCAGGCGACGCCGCAGGCAAACATCACCGCTTCACCGATGACCACGGCGATCGCAGCGCCGACGAAGCCGCGGGCGAAGCCACGATCGACCATCCAGCCGATGATCACGGCCTGCAGGAAGAAACCGGCGAGATAGCCGGCCGAGGGGCCGAGCGGCATCAACGACTTGAACTGGGCGAAGACCGGCAGGCCCATCGCGCCTTCGAGCAGGTAGAGGCCGAGCGAGGCTGCGGCGAGGCGATGGCCGAAGGTCAGGCCGATCAGGATCACGGCGAGCGTCTGCAGCGTGGTCGGCACCGGCCAGCCGATCGCGATCTGCGACATGGCGGCGAGGAACAGGCTGCCGCCGAAAGCGATGGCCGCCTTGCGGGCGAACGTCGAGCCGAACAGCGTATCGAGCGTCTGGGCGCCCGAGGAGAGAGCGAGATTTGCCATCGGAAATTTCCCTTCCTGCGAGATATGGTGCTTCCTCTGTCACAAACCGGTCACGCCTTGTCAATCCGTCCTTCGGTTGGGTTAACGCTTTTTATCCCGCGCTGCAGCGTCGGTGAAGGTGGACCCGCAGGCCCCGAAAGGCTATATCAGGCCCCATGACGACACGCCTCTACGAACACCAGGTCTTTCTCGCCCATCATGTTCCGGAGGGCCATCCGGAACGTCCCGATCGCTTGCGCGCCCTGAATGCGGCGCTCGAGCATCCGCATTTCTCCACGCTCGACCGCAAGGAAGCGCCCATCGCCAATGAGGACGCGGTGCTGCTCGCCCATCCCGAGGAGCATTTGTTCTCCGTGATGCGCTCGATGCCCGAAGAGGGGATCAAACAGATCGAGGCCGACACCCATGCGAGCCCCGAAAGCCTGAAGGCGGCGCTCACCGCGATCGGCGGCGCCATGGCCGGCGTCGACGACGTCTTCGCCGGCAAGGCCGACAATGTCTTCGTCGCGGGCCGTCCGCCGGGTCATCACGCCGAACACGACAAGGTCATGGGCTTCTGCTTTTTCAATACGGTGGCGATCGCCGCCCGTCATGCGCAGAAGACTTATGGCGTCGAACGCGTCGCCATCGTCGATTTCGACGTGCATCACGGCAATGGCACCCAGGATATTTTCTGGAACGACCCGTCGGTGCTGTTTTGCTCGACCCATCAGATGCCGCTCTATCCCGGCACGGGCGCCAAGGACGAGACGGGCGCGCAAGGCACGATCGTGAACGCGCCGCTCAGCCCCAATTCCGCCGGCGATCATTTCCGCGAGGCGATGAAGAGCCGCGTGCTGCCGGCGCTCGAAAATTTCCGGCCCGATTTCCTGCTCATCTCGGCAGGCTTCGACGCTCATCACCGCGATCCGCTCGCCCAGATCAATCTGGTCGGCGACGATTTCGACTGGATCACCGGCCGGCTGATGGAAATCGCGGGGAAATATGCCTCAAACCGTCTCGTCAGCGTGCTCGAAGGCGGCTATGACCTCGAAGGCTTGGCGGAATCGGCAGGCCTGCATATCGCGAGACTGATGAGGGGATGACGATGACCGACACGACAGAACTTTCCGGCCTCACCTTCGAACAGGCCGTGCAGGAACTCGAATCGATCGTTGCCCGCCTGGAGCGAGGCGATGTGCCGCTCGACCAGTCGATCGCCATTTATGAGCGCGGCGAGGCGCTCAAGAAGCATTGCGAAACGCTGCTCGGCGCAGCCGAATCCCGCATCGAGAAGATCCGCCTCGACCGCGCGGGCAAGCCCGCGGGCGTAGAGCCGCTCGATCCGGCTTGAGCCGGGAATCGCGTCTGTCTTCATAGTCTTGGGGGCGTTGACCCCCGAAGCCAAGCCCGCTAGCGTCCCGCCTCATGATCAGGAGGGACCCTATGACAAAACACCTCGCCATGGCCGCCGGGCTTGTCGCCCTCGGCGCCGGCGCCGCTCTGGCAAACGACACCACTGCCGTGTTGAAGACCGGCGGGCTGGAATTTACCCGCAGCGCCGATATCTCCATGGAGAAGGAGGTTCTCTTCATCTCCATGAACGAAATTCGCGTCGATTACGTGTTCCGCAACTCCTCCGACCAGGCGATCGACACGCTGGTCGCCTTCCCGATGCCGGACATCGAGGGCGGGCCGATGTCGGACGTCTCCTCCGGCGATCAAAACCGCGACAATTTCCTCGATTTCACCGTCACCCAGGATGGCGCGGCGATCGAGCCTCAGCTGCAGCAGCGCGCCTGGGCCAATGCGCTCGACGTGACCGAACAGATCAAGGCGGCCGGCGTGCCGCTGCTGCCCAACAGCGAAGCGACCCAGAAGATGGTCGACAACCTGCCAAAGGAAACGCTCGACCAATGGGTGGCCGATGGTCTGGTGCGCATCGACAGCTGGGACCAGGGCAATGGCGAAGAGACCCATTACATTCCGGTGTGGACGCTAAAATCCGCCTATTACTGGCGCGCGCGCTATGAGCCAGGCGTCGATATCAAGGTCTCCCATACCTACAAACCCAGCGTCGGCGGCACGGTGCAGCCGGCGTTTCTCGATGAAAATCGTGAGCCCAAGGGCCAGTATTACGAGGAATACAAGGCGAAATACTGCGTCGACGACGCTTTCGTGCGCGCAGCGCAGAAATCGCTGAAAGCCATGATGGACGGCAAGGCCTACCACTATGAATCCTGGATTTCCTATGTGCTGACCACCGGCGCAAACTGGGCGGGGCCGATCAAGGATTTCACCCTCATCGTCGACAAGGGCTCCAAGGACAATTATGTCAGCTTCTGCGGAACCGGCGTCAAGAAGATCGGCCCCACGACCTTCGAGATGAAGGCGACGGACTTCTGGCCGGAAAAGGATCTCGATGTGCTGATCCTGAACTACAACGATCCTGCAGCCAATCCGGGTTGATCGTTTGAGCGTGAAAATCCGGCTGGGGGATGAGGGGCTCTCGCTAAACGTCTCTAGACGTATTTCTCGCTCAGGCGGTCCGCAACGTTGTCAACGGATTTAACCCGTCCAGCGTCGGCGTAGGCCAGGCCACGAGCGATTGCCGCGTCCAGGGCGCTTAGCCGGGTGTCGCGTTCTTCGAGCAAACGAACACCCTCCCTGAGAACGTCGCTCCGGGATGTGTAGCGTCCTGACTTCACGAGGTCAGCCACATAGCTTTCCAACTGGGGGCCGAGGTTGTCACTGCGCGGCATCATTTTTCTCCGTCCAGGAATTATGCCACGCTTGCCGGCGTGTCCGCAAGAAGCTCCGCGACCGGCAGAATCCTCTCAATCATAAAGCTGATACTGCTCCCACTCTTCCCGTGGAACCCTGCTGCCGATCTTGTAGTCGAACCGGACGACATCGATATGATCGGCGCTGGTGGTGCAGCTGTAGGACAGCCGGTACCACTCGCCGTTGCGGCGGAAGACGGCGCCGGGGGCGTCGATATGGGCCTTGCGGTAATGCGGGTCCGAAAAAGTGTAGGCGATCACCTTGTCGCCTTTCACCTTGGCCATGCCTTCCGTGTCGCAGCGCTGCTCCAGTTGGTCGCGTGGCGCCAGCCGCTTGATCTGGCTGAGCATTTTCTGGTCAATGGCGTGGGCCGGCACGGGCGCGAGGAGACTGGCGGCCAAAGCTGCCATTCTGCAAATGTTCATTCCGATGTTCATCCTCGTTCAGTCTGCTGAAAAGCGGTCGGCAAAGCGACGGCAAGGGGTCGTCGAGCGACGATCGGCGCATCGAAGCGTGCGATGCGCACCCCAAATTTCACCATAGTCGGGCAAGAATGGGGCAGGCGCCCCATTTGACGGCGCGTTGCCGTCTCCGCTCAGGCGAGGCGTTCGGCCATCTCGCGGCCGAGAGCCGAAAACACCGCGCTCACGATGCCCTTGCGGTCGAGACCCGCATACGCATTCATCGCCTCCGGCTTGGCTTGGTCCATATAAATATCGGGCATCACCAGCGGCCGCACCTTAAGGCGGCCGTCGAGCAGGCCTTCGGTCGCCAGCGCATGCAGCACATGTGCGCCGAAACCGCCGATCGCGCCTTCCTCCACCGTCACCAGCACCTCATGATGCCGCGCCAGCTGCCGGATCAGCTCGAGATCCAAAGGCTTGGCGAAGCGGGCGTCGGCCACGGTCGTCGACAGTCCTGCCGCGTCGAGATCTTCCGCCGCCATAAGACAGTCGGAAAGGCGGGTGCCGAAGGAAAGCAGCGCCACTTTCGAACCCTGCTTGACGACCCGACCCTTGCCGATTTGCAGGATCTCGCCGCGCTCGGGAAGATCGACGCCAACGCCTTCGCCGCGCGGATAGCGGAAGGAGATCGGGCCGTCGTCATAGGCGGCGGCGGTGCGCACCATATGTTTCAGCTCAGCTTCGTCGGCGGCGGCCATCACCACCATGCCCGGCAGCGTGGCGAGGAAGGCCGTGTCGAACGATCCGGCATGGGTCGGCCCGTCGGCGCCGACATAGCCGGCGCGGTCGATGGCGAAGCGCACCGGCAGCGACTGGATCGACACGTCATGCACGACCTGGTCATAGGCGCGCTGCAGGAAAGTCGAATAAAGAGCGGTGAACGGCTTGTAGCCGTCCGCCGCGAGGCCGGCCGCGAAAGTCACGGCGTGCTGTTCGGCGATGCCGACATCGAAACAGCGCTTCGGGAAGAGTTCGCCGAATTTGTCGAGGCCGGTGCCGGTCGGCATGGCGGCGGTGATGCCGACGATCTTCGAATCGTGTTCGGCCTCCTGGATCAGCGCATCGGCGAAGACCGAAGTGTAGGACGGCGCGTTCGGCTTGGCTTTCGCCTGCGCGCCGGTGATGACGTCGAACTTGTTGACGCCGTGATATTTGTCGGCGGCGGCTTCGGCGGGCGCGTAGCCCTTGCCCTTCTGCGTCACCACATGGATCAGCACCGGGCCGGTGGAATTGTCGCGCACATTGCGCAGCACCGGCAGGAGATGGTCGAAGGAGTGACCGTCGATCGGGCCGATATGGTAGAAGCCGAGCTCCTCGAACAGCGTGCCGCCGGTCACATAACCGCGCGCATGCTCCACCGCGCGGGTGATGGCGCGGTCGACTTTCTTGCCGAGATAGGCGGTGAGCTTCTTGCCGAGTTCGCGGAAGCCGAGATAGGTGCGGCCCGAGGCGAGGCGGGCGAGATAGGCGCTCATCGCCCCTGTCGGAGGCGCAATCGACATGTCGTTGTCGTTGAGGATGACGATCAGCCTTGCGTCGAGCGATCCGGCATTGTTGAGCGCTTCAAACGCCATGCCGCCCGACAGCGCACCGTCGCCGATCACCGCGATCACATTGCGCCTGCGGCCGTCGAGATCGGCCGCCACCGCCATGCCCAGGCCTGCGGAAATCGAGGTCGAAGAATGCGCCGCGCCGAACGGATCATATTCGCTTTCCGCCCGCTTGGTGAAGCCGGACAGACCGTTCTCCTGACGGAGCGTGCGGATGCGCTCGCGCCGGCCGGTGAGGATCTTGTGCGGATAGCACTGATGGCCGACATCGAAGATGATGCGGTCGTCGGGCGTGTCGAACACTTTGTGAAGCGCGATCGTCAACTCGACCACGCCGAGCCCGGCCCCGAGATGGCCGCCGGTCTTGGACACCGCGTCGATCATCTCGACGCGCAGTTCGGCTGCGAGCTGCGGCATCTCCTTGTCGTCGAGTTTGCGCAGATCGGCCGGAAAGCTGACCTTGTCGAGGAGCGGCGTCTGGGGCAATGCGTTCACGGGCTGATCCTGTCACCGGACAAAGTTCGAGCCGGCCTTATTATCGCTCTTTAAGCCTTTTTCAACAGCAAACAACGCTGAAAATGAGGCGTCCTTCAGCAGATACTAGACCTTTCGGGCGCATCCGCCAAGCTATGCCGGCATTCGTTCGTTCACGACGCGGGAAGGGGAATGAATTCTTCTTCGTCGCCGGGCACGATGTCGAATTTGCCCGTGCGCCATTCTTCCTTGGCTTGCTCGATCCGCTCCTTGGAGGAGGAGACGAAATTCCACCAGATATAACGCTTTTGCGCCATGGTCTCGCCGCCGAACAGCATGATGTGGCAACCCGTCGGGCCCGCTGTGAGGTCGATCGCATCGCCGGGCCGGAACACCAGCAACTGGTCGGCGGGATGTTCCATGCCCGAGATGAACACAGACCCTTCGAGCACATAGGCCGCGCGTTCTTCGGCGCCGGCAGGGAAGGGGCAAGTCTCGTTTGCCCCGATCGTCAGGTCGACATAGAGGGTGTCGGTCGGCGTCTTCACCGGCGAGACGAGGCCTTGCCAGCCGCCGATGACCACCCGGCCGCGCGTCGCCCCGTCTTCGAATGTCGGCAGCGCGTCGACGCTGGTATGGGCAAACACCGGATCGATTTCTTCATGGCTTTCCGGCAGCGCCAGCCAGGTCTGCAGGCCGGAGATCGAGAAGGGCTTGCCCCGCAGCTTGTCCGGCGTCCGCTCGGAATGGGTGATGCCGCGCCCCGCAGTCATCAGATTGATGTCGCCCGGCTTGATCACCATGCCGGTGCCCAGGCTGTCGCGATGATGGATCTCGCCGTCGAACAGATAGGTGACGGTGGACAGTCCGATATGCGGATGCGGCCGAACATCCATCGCCTGGCCGGCCCGCAACAAGGCCGGCCCCATCCGGTCGAAGAAGATGAAAGGCCCCACCATGCGACGCTTGGCGGAGGGCAGCGCCCGGCGCACTTCGAAACTGCCGATGTCCGAGGAGCGCGGAACGATCAGCAGTTCGACCTGATCGACGGCATGCGCATCGCCGGGCTCGGGGTCGTGGCCGGGAAAGAAGGACATGGGCGGGCTCCTTGTGACGCGACGACTATGGCCGAGGATCGACGAATTGACCAGCGTTCAAAATGACCCCCCCGGACGGCGGACCGTCCGGGGGAGGCGTTTTGGGGCAGGGAGCGCCGGTCAGAATTCTTCCCAGTTGTCCTTCGCCGCGAGGTTGCCGCTTGCCGGCCGCGACGCCGCGCTGCGGCTCCGTTGCGGGGCGCCGAAGGTCGGGCTCGCCATCCGCGAAGCGGTCTGGCGCAACAGGCTGGCGGGGGGCGCCCCCTGGGTCAGCGAGAACCGCGCTACGAGATCGCGCAGCTTGGCCGCTTCCTGGGCGAGCGTGGCGGCTGCGGCGCTCGATTGCTCGACCATGGCGGCGTTCTGCTGGGTCGAGTGATCCATCGTCGAGACGGCGGCGTTGACTTCCTTGAGCCCGATCGACTGTTCGCGCGAGGCGGTGGAGATTTCCTCCATCTTGCGGTTGATCGTCTGGATATGTCCGCCGATGGCGTTGAGCGCGGCGCCGGCGTCGCGCACCAGTTTCACGCCGTTGCCGACTTCGTTGGACGAGTTCTGGATGAGCCCCTTGATCTCCTTGGCGGCGTTGGCGGAACGCTGGGCGAGTTCGCGCACTTCCTGGGCCACCACCGCGAAGCCTTTGCCGGCTTCACCCGCCCGCGCCGCCTCGACCCCGGCGTTCAGCGCCAGAAGATTGGTCTGGAAGGCGATTTCATCGATCACGCTGATGATGCTGGCGATCTTGCCCGAGGAGTCTTCGATGCGCTGCATCGCGGCTTCGGCATTGGCGACGATCGCGCCCGACTTGCCGGCGTCGGTGTTGGCCACTGTCGCTTCGTCCAGCACTTCCTGGGTCAGATGAGTCGAATTGGAGACGTTGACGGTGATCTGCTCGACCGCGGACGTGGTCTCTTCCAGGGAGGCCGCCTGCGATTCCGTGCGCTTGGCGAGGTCGGCGGCGCCGGTGGCGATTTCGCGCGAACCGGCGTCGATTACGCCGACGCTCGCCTGGATCGCAGACAGCGCGTCGCCGAGTTGCTTGATCGACGAATTGAAGTCGTGGCGCAGCGGTTCGAAATCGGGCGAGAAGGGTTCGGTGAGTTCAAAGGCCAGATCGCCACGGGCGAGACGTCTGAGGCCGCCGGCGAGACCCGACGTCGCCTGCTTCAGTCGAGCGGCCGCGTCCGCTTCGGCGCGAGCCTGCGCCTCCAGGCGATTGCGCTCCATCAGTTGACGATTTCCCTCCGCCTCGGACTCGAGTTTTCGATTGCGCTGGAAGGCGTCGCGGAACACGTCGAGCGCACGCGCCATGGCTCCGATTTCGTCGGAGCGGTTCTGGCCGTCCACATCCACGGAAATGTCGCCCTTGGCGAGATGTTCGGTGGCGTCGGCGAGTCTGCGCAACGGACGGATCGCGGTCAGCCGCAGCAGAACGGTTATGGCGCCGAGCGCCACGGCCAGAACCGCGAAGCCGATCGCAAGCTTTGCTTTGATTGCGTCGAACACGGCCGCCCGATCGGGCGCCAGGTCGACCGCGGCGCTATAGGCGCCGACGATTTCGCCGGCCTGAATGTTCATCTTGGCGGTGTGACAGGCGGCGCAGGCCGGGTCGGCGGCCGAGCCCTGGCCCAGAATGACCGGGCGGGTGATGCGCATATGGTCGCCTGTGACCGTGACTTGTGGGGATTTGTCCGAAATCGTCTTTTCGTCGACGGCGTCTTTCGGCCCCTCAAATTCTTCGGCGCCTTCGGATTTCTGGAAGGCGACGATCTTCGGACCCATCACCAGCCACAGATCGACGCCCTGGCTCTGTGACGAGAAGCGTTCCATCGTGCCGTCGAGCGTGCCGATCGCGGGGTCGCCGTCCGCCACCTTGTCCCGGTTCAGCATGGCGCTGACATGGACGGATTCGAGCATGTCCAACGCCGCGTTCCCACGCTTTTGAGCGTTTTCTTCGATCGACGCGTTTTGCTGCGAAATCTCATAGGCGAGATTGGCCGCGCCGACGAGAACCAGAACGGCTGCGACGCTGCCGATGATCTGCACCGACAACGGAAGAGAATTGATGATGGATTTCACGATGGCTCCGCCCCAACACGAATGACTTGCTTGACAAAGCGCAAAACCTGTCAAAACTGACTAAGTAATAACCATAGAAAATTAAGGAATAGTTGGTTCGTCATGTGAATTTACTTTTCTTGCTAACCGAGCAACTTATTGTAAAAACAATATAAAATTGCACATGATCAGCTTTCGTGCGCTAGGCGCGACGGCCTTGCAACACCGCCGAGTCACGGCCGCGAAAAAGCATGGCGCGGGACCCGAGCCCCGCGCCATGTCGTGAAGTCGCGTGATGGGTGAACTCAGAACTCTTCCCACTCGTCCTTGATCGCCGCATTGCCGTGCGACACGGCCTTGGCGGCGGCGCGAGCCGGAGCCGGGCGGGCGGCGGCGGGGCGGGGCGCCGTAACGGGCCGCGCCATGGCTGTCGCCGTCTGCCGCAGCGCCGCCGTCTGCACGGCCGCGCCATGCTCCAGGCGGAACTGGGCGACGAGGTCGCGCAGCTTGCCGGCCTCCTGGGCGAGCGACGCGGCGGCGGCCGTCGACTGTTCCACCATCGCCGCATTCTGCTGCGTCGTCTGGTCCATCTGGTTGACGGCGACGTTGACCTCGGCCAGGCCGGTCGATTGTTCCCGCGCCGAGGTGGCGATGGATTCCATATGGCGGTTGATCGTGCCGATATATCCGCCGATGGTCTTCAGCGCCTCGCCGGTGTCGCGCACCAGCTTGACGCCGCTTTCCACTTCCGAGGTCGAGTTCTGGATCAAGCCCTTGATTTCCTTGGCGGCCTGGGCCGAGCGCTGGGCGAGCTCGCGCACTTCCTGGGCGACGACGGCGAAACCCTTGCCGGCCTCGCCGGCCCGCGCCGCCTCGACGCCGGCGTTCAGCGCGAGCAGGTTCGTCTGGAACGCGATCTCGTCGATCACGCCGATGATGTTGGAGATCTGCTGGCTCGATTGCTCGATGCGCTGCATGGCCTCTTCGGCATGCGCCACCACCTGCGCCGATTGCGCGGCGCTCTGATTGGCCGACTGCGCCACGCCGCGCGCCTCGTCGGTCATCTTGCTGGAGCTCGACACGTTGGCGGTGATCTGATCGAGCGCGGCTGCGGTCTCCTCGAGCGACGCGGCCTGCTGTTCGGTGCGCTTGGAGAGATCGGAGGCGCCGGAGGAAATCTCACGGGTGCCGCTGTCCATATTCCGCACCGCGATCGACACGGAAGAGATTGCTTGCGACAGCTGCTGGACCGTGGCGTTGAAGTCGCCGCGCAGGCTTTCATATTCGGCGGCGAACGCGGTTTCGATCCGGCAGGTCAGGTCGCCGGAGGCGAGGCGCTTCAGGCTCTCGCCGAGCGTCGATGTGGCGATGCGCAACTGCTCGGCTTCCCGGGCGATGCGCTGCTGTTCTGCGAGACGAGCCTGCTCCGTCTGGTTGCGGTTGGCGGAAGCTTCCTCTTCGAGCCGGCGATTGTTGATGGCGTTCTGCCGGAACACTTCGACTGCGCCCGCCATGGCGCCGATTTCGTCGGCGCGGCCTGCAAACGGAATCTCGGACACCGCGTCGCCGCCCGCGAGATTGCGCATCGACACGGTAATCCGCTGGATGGGATTGGCGACCCCGAAAACAGCGAAATAGATGCCGGCGGCGGCCATGGCCAAGGCGGCCAGGGCGATTGCCAGCGTCCAGGCGAATGCGGAGCGGGCGGCGTCATTGGCTCCGTCGACGTTCTGCTTGGCGCTCATGGCGATGAAGTCGACGAGTTGGCCGATCTTTTCGTTGACCGCGTCCGCCCTCGGCTTCAACGCCGTCTTAAAGACCGGGAAAGCCTGGGATTTCTTGTCGTTCTTGATCAATTCGGCGAAATCAGCCGCAGCAGCGTAATAATCGGCGATCAGCGGTTTGATGTCGGCGATCAGCGCTCGACCCTCTTCGGTGCGCGCGCCGGCCTCATAGGCGGCTATCGCCTTGTCCAGCGCCGCTTGCGCCTCGCTGTAGTTTTTCTGTTCCGCTTCGAAGTCGCTGGTGTTGACGATCATCGCATGACGCGCCAGCACCAAGCGGACATTCGCGAAGGCGCCCTTGATCTCCCGCGCCGTCAGCAACCGTTCAAACCAGTAATTGCCGATCGTTTCCGTCGCAGCGCCTACCGAGGACACGCTGGACAGCGACACCGCCGAAAGGGTGGCGACGGACGCCATGATGGCGCACAGCATGCCGATCATCGCGGTTTTGACAGATGGTCTCTTCATTCCCGGCCCCTTGTTCGATGGCCCGTGACGCGAACCATCCTGCATTTCCAAAGAATTTCAACGGCCGTTAGATTTAGCGATAATAAATTAATAGGCGCTTATCTAAGGGTAGGCTGACGAAAGAAGTTTGCTGAAGACATTGCGAACGACGGGCCGGCGCCGCAAAATTGTAGCGTCGAAAAGTACGAGCGTGTATCTGCCTGCTTTCACCGATATCGATGAGCGCCAGGATCGATGTCGACCAACGCCACAGGTTCATAGATGCGCCTCGACCAACTTCTCATCGAACGCGGCCTGTTCGACAGCCGCTCCCGCGCCGCCGACGCCGTCAAACGCGGGGCGGTCGCCGTGGATGGCGCGATCGTCGCCAAGCCGGGCGCGCTGGTGTCCGATGAGGCGGAGATCACCGTCGACGACCCTGCCCGCGCCTATGTCTCCCGCGCGGCCCTCAAGCTCAAGGCGGGGTTGCACGCCTTCGGGCTCACGCCTGCGGGCCTCGATTGCCTCGACATCGGCGCCTCGACCGGCGGCTTCAGCCAAGTGTTGCTCGAGGAAGGCGCGCGCCATGTCATCGGCGTGGATGTCGGTCACGGGCAGATGGATCCGCGCATCGCGGACGATCCCCGCGTGACCAATCTCGAAGGCGTCAACGCCCGCGCGCTCGAGGCGGCGCAACTCGGCGGGCGTTCGATCGGCGCCGTCGTTTCCGACGTTTCCTTCATTTCGCTGAGGCTCGCGCTGCCGCCGGCGCTCGATCTCGCCGCGCCGGGGGCCTGGTGCCTGCTGCTGGTCAAGCCGCAATTCGAGGTCGGTCGCGACGGCGTCGGCAAGGGCGGCATCGTGCGCGACAAGCGACTGGCCGAGAAAACCGCCGCGGATATGGCCGTATGGCTGAATTCGCTTGGCGGATGGGAAAGCCTCGGTGTAAGCCCGTCTCCAATTTCCGGCGGCGACGGAAATTCCGAATATCTCCTGGCCGGACGGAAAACATGAGCACAGAACAATTGACCATTCACGCTGTCGGCGCGGAAGGCGACGGCATCGCCCGCGGCGAAGCCGGTCCCGTCTTCGTGCCCTTCACCCTGCCCGGCGAAGACGTGGCGGTGGCGCGCGTCAAGAACCAGGCGACGGCTCTGTCCTGGTCGAAACTGTCGGCGGACCGACGCGAGCCGGCCTGCAAGCATTTCGGTCCGGAGGGCCAGGGCGGCGCCTGCGGCGGCTGTTCCCTGCAGCATTGGGCGGATCAACCCTATCAGGCTTACAAGCGCGATCTGGTGATCCAGGCGCTGCGCCAGCAGCGGATCGAAACCGAGGTGCTGCCGCTCTTCGCCTGCGCGCCGGGCGAACGCCGCCGGGTGACCATGTCGGGAAGGCCGACCGACAAGGGGCTGATGCTCGGCTTCATGCAGGCCGGCAGCCATCACATCGTCGCCGTCGAGGAATGTCCCATCGCGCAAGCGGGCATCGTCAATCGCCTGCCGTCTATCCGCCGTATCGCCGGCGCGCTGGCCTCGGGCGCCGATCCCTTTCGGGTGACGATCCAGCTGACGGCGTCGGGCCTCGACCTCGCTTTCGACGATATGAAGAAGCCGGACCAGAAAAAGCGCCAGGTCGCCATCGATCTCTGTCTCAAGGAAAAGGGCGTGGCCCGCATCTCCGTCGCCGACGAGATTCTGGTCGAGCCGCATAAGCCGGTCGTCATGTTCGACCAAATCCCGGTGGTGCTGCCGCCGGGCGGTTTCATGCAGGCCACCGAACGCGCCGAACAGGCGATGGCCGAACTGGTTGTCGCCCATGTCGGCAAGGCCAAGCGCGTCGCCGATTTGTTCGCCGGTTGCGGCACATTCTCGCTGCGTCTGGCGCGCAAGGCGCATGTGCATGCGGTGGAATTCGACGGTCCGGCGCTTGCTGCGCTCGACCACGCCGCCCGCAACACGCAGGGCCTCAAGCCGGTCTCCATCGAGCGCCGCGATCTCTTCCGCCGGCCGATGCAGGCAATGGATCTCAAGCAGATCGACGCGCTCGTCTTCGATCCGCCGCGCGCCGGCGCCGAAGCCCAGGTGCGTGAACTGCCGCGTTCGAAAGTGGCCCGCATCGCCGCCGTGTCCTGCAACCCGACCACGCTCGCGCGCGATCTCGCCATTCTCATCGACGGCGGCTTCAAGCTGAAAAGCGTGGCCCCCATCGACCAGTTCCTGTGGTCGTCGCATGTCGAGGCGGTGGCGCTGTTGGAGCGGTGACGCCTCACAAAAGAAACGCCCCTCGCTTTGGAGGCGAGGGGCGGCAGGCGTAGCCTGATACCAAGGCGCCTTGGTATGCTGGGGGGAAGGCCCGGGCAAGGAACCGGGCCGAGGGCTTACGCCTTGATCGGGATCGTCCTTACGTGGCGGCGGTTCAGACGATCCTGTTGGAAGGCCGCGCCCGCGCGCTCCAGCGCGGCGATCTGATCGCGCAGCTTCAATTTCATGCGTTTGAGCGCCGTGATCCTGAGCGTATCGGGCTGTTTGGCTTTCATCTCGCCCTCGATCTTGCTCTGAAGGATTTCGTGACGCACGCGCAACGCTTTCATCAGCGGGTTCATATCGGTCTCCTTGGTTACGACTATGAATATGGGTCGCGTTGCTTGATTGCGCCAATTGATTGATTATATGAATTCGATAGAGAGGAGCTATCGAATGCCCTATCGCCCCAGCCATCGGCAGTTGGAGTATCTGGTTGCTCTGGGCGATATCAGGCATTTCGGCGAAGCGGCCCGGCGCTGTCATGTCTCGCAGCCGACCCTTTCGGTGCAGGTGGCGCTGCTGGAGAAGCAATTGGGCGTCACCCTCATCGATCGCTCCGCCTCCCAGATCGTCCCGACGCCCATCGGCGAGGACGTCATCGCCGCAGCGCGAACCCTGCTGCTCGGTCTCGACGAGATCGTCTCGCTCGCTTCGTCGGGACGCAAGAATCTCGGCGGTCTCATCCGCCTCGGCATCGCGCCGACGGTCGGCCCCTATCTCATGCCCTACTTTCTGCCGCCGCTGCACGCCCGTTTTCCAGCGCTGAAAGTCCATCTGCGCGAAGACCGGCCGACGGCGCTCGAAGACCGCATCCGCGCAGGGGAAATCGATTGCGCTCTGGGTCCTCGTCCCGCCGACGAGACGAGTTTCGCCTATGCGCCGATCTGCCGGGAGGAAATCATGCTCGGCCTGCCGAGCGGCCACAGGCTGGCCGGCCAAGACGAGGTTGCGCTCGCCGAACTTACCGGCGAAACCCTTCTGACTCTGGGCCGCGGCCACAGGCTGTTCGAAAACGTCCGCAGCCTGGCGGAGGCGTCGGGCGCCGTTTTCGCGGAGAATTACGAAGGCACGAGCCTCGACGCCATCCGCCAGATGGTGGCGATCGACATGGGCATGTCGCTGTTTCCCGAACTCTATGTTCGCTCTGAATTCGCCAAGGAGCAGAATGTCGCGCTCACCCGCATCCGCGACTGGCCGATCTGGCGCGACGTCGGCCTCTATTGGCGCGCCTCGAGCGCCCGCAAACCGCATTACGAGGTGCTGGCGGAGATGGCGCAGGCAACGGCGCGGGATCTGTTGGGGCGAGATTAGGTGATCCTGCTGATCAAACCCACTCCAGCGTGCCGTCATCCGCGCGGCGCAGGATCTTGTCCTGCGGGACCTCCATCTTGGCGGCGGCGTCTTTGTCCAGTGTGCCGGACAGCTTGAACAGGCAGCGGATCACGCCGCCATGGCAGACGGCGACGGTGGGGCGGGTGATGGCGCGGTACCAGGAGCCGACCCGCCAGGAGAGGATCTCATAGCTTTCGGCATTGTCGCCCGGCGGGATGAAATCCCATTTCTGCCGCTTGCGGGCCTTCACCCTGTCGGGCGTGTCGACGGAAATCTCAGCCGATGTGCGGCCTTCCCAATCGCCGAAGCAGATTTCCTTGAGGCGGTCCTCGATCTCGTAGGCTGTTGGGTCGACGCCGGCGGAGCGGCGGAGGATTTCCATCGTTTCGCGCGCCCGGCCGAGCGGGCTGGAGACGAAGTGAAAGCCGGTCAGATCGGCCTCCAGGCGGGCGAGCGCCACCCCGTTTTCGGCCGCCTGCCGGCGACCGAGATCGTTGAGCGGAATATCCTTCTGGCCCTGAAGCCTCCACTCGGCGTTCCAGGCCGTCTGGCCGTGGCGGATGATGTAGAGGCTCACAGGCGCTCCCGAAAAAGGATCAGTCCTTGACGACGCTGATGTCGGGCGCGTCCACCGCCTTCATGCCGACGACGTGATAGCCGGAATCGGCGTGGTGGGTTTCACCGGTCACCGAGCGCGACAGGTCCGACAGCAGGTAAAGGCCGACATCGCCGACTTCCTCAATGGTCACGGTGCGGCGCAGAGGCGCGTTATACTCGTTCCACTTGAGGATATAGCGGAAATCGCCGATGCCCGAGGCGGCGAGCGTCTTGATCGGGCCGGCCGAGATCGCGTTGACGCGGATGTTCTTCGGCCCGAGATCGACGGCGAGATATTTCACCGACGCTTCGAGCGCGGCCTTGGCGACGCCCATGACGTTGTAGTTCGGCATCACCTTTTCGGCGCCGTAATAGGTCAGCGTCACCATGGCGCCGCCGTCGGTCATCAGCTTTTCGGCGCGACGGGCGACGGAGGTGAAGGAGTAAACCGAGATGCGCATGGTCTTGTCGAAATTGTCGGGCGACGTGTCGACATAGCGGCCGGTCAGTTCGTCCTTGTCGGAAAAGCCGATGGCGTGCACCAGGAAGTCGATCTTGCCCCAGATCTTCTCGATTTCGGCGAAGGCGGCGTCGATGCTGGCTTCGTCGGAGACGTCGCAGTCGCCGGCCACGATCGCGCCGATTTCGGCGGCGAGCGGCTCGACGCGCTTCTTCAGCGCTTCGCCCTGATAGGTGAGCGCGATTTCGCCGCCCTGCGCATGGATGGCCTTGGCGATGCCCCAGGCGATCGAACGGTTGTTGGCGACGCCCATGATGACGCCGCGCTTGCCCGCCATCAGTCCGGCAGATTGTACCATGAAGACCTCTCCACATAAGACGAATGTCGAAGGCCTATGGCACAGGGAGGCAGGCGGTTCAAGCGCCGCCCGGTTCATCAATTGTTTGCAAATGTAAGAATTGGCTATTTCCCGGCTTAGACATGCCGCCACGTGCGAGCTTCGCGTTGCGAACGCTGAATTCTTTCACAAAAACGTCACAGATACAGGCCGTTCTTCATCGAACGCATGAGATCGATGACTTTCTGGTCCGGATGGTCCCACAGCAGCACCCGCACTTCGGCGATCAGGTCGCCGCGCTCCGTCTTGTTTTTGGGCAGGCCCTTGCCGGCGATGCGCGCCTTGTATTGCGAGCCTGACCAGGGCGGGATCGTCACTTTCGTGTCGCCGTCCGGCGTCGTCACCGTCGCCTCGCAGCCGAGAACGGCGTTTTCGATGTCGATGTCGACATAGGTCAACAGATCGCCGCCGTCCCAGCGGAACCATTTATGCGGCTTGATGCGCAGCGTGGCGACCACGTCGCCGCGTTTCATGCCCGGCAGGCGATGGCCATAGCCTTCCACCCGGACCACGCTGCCGTCGCGGGCGTCCTCGGGCAGGGGGATGCTGATCATCTTGCCGTCGGGCAGCGTCACGGTCGGGTTGAGGCGCTTTAGCAGGTCCTCGACGCTGACGGCGGCGTCCAGCACCAGGTCCGGCGCGCGCTCGGGCGCCGCCGCCGGCCGGATCAACCGCTTGAACACGTAGGAGATGAGATCGAGCGCCGGCGACACTTTCGGTTCGCCGCCGTCGGGCTCGGGCTCCGCGTAAGGCTGCGCCCGGGTCGCCGCGCGTTGGTCGGCCCGCGGCTCCGTCTTCGGCTCGGCGCGCGGCTCAGCCTTTCTGTCGGCAGCGGCGGCGGCCTGTTCGGGCGCCTTCTTGCCGCCGAACATCTTGGCGAGCACATCTTCGGCGCTTTCATGTTTGTCGGCGCCCTTTTCCGCCAGTTCGGCGTCCAGCGCCGCAGCGGCCGCCGCCGCGCGGGCGCGGGCGGCGCGGGCTTCGGCCTCCATCCGGGCGCGCTCGGCGCGCTGTTCCATGAAGGTCTTTTCCTTTGCCGCCGTGCTCTGGCCGGAGGAGCGGGCGCGGGCCTGGTCGAAGCGGCGGCGCTTGTCCGGGTCGCGCAGGATGTCATAGGCGCGTCCGACTTCGCTGAAGCGGCTCGCGGCGGTGGGATCGTCCGGATTCTGGTCGGGATGCAACGCCTTGGCGGCGGCGCGCCAGGCGGCCTTGATTTCGTTTTGGTCGGCGTTGCGGCTGACGCCGAGAACCGAATAGGGATCACGCATGACTTTCCACCCTGACTAACGCCGCCGCCTTCGCCGCTCCTTTCGACGGGCGGTCAGCCGGCTTCTTTGAAACTCACCAGGCGCCATTCTCCCTCGCCGACCAGGCAGGCCTTGCCGGAGAAATTGGAGATGCCGCGATAGGAATGGCGCGTCGTCGTGAATGTCCGGCAGGCGTAATCGCCTTCCGCTTCTTCCGTGATCGAACTGATGACGCCGGCGCTGCCGGTGCTCGCATTCGCCCAGGGTATGGACGCCGTTCCCATTTTGGACATGTCGACCGAACTCACGGCGTTGCGGACGGTGATTTCGTCCGATTCCTTTTCCGTCGGCGCTGGAGAGGCGGACGTCACGGAACTGGTGGTGAGAGAACGATCGGCGCTGTCGAGGCCCGGCATCATGCCGCCGCCGAAGCAGCCCGACAGGCAGACAGGCGCCAGAATCACCGCTGCCGCCCGGAGGACGGCGGCAAAATGACCCTTTTGGGCGCCGGTTCGCTTTGATATGTGTCGCAACAGCTACGGCCCGATTACTCAAACTTATGATAAGGCATTTGGCGAACTATGAGCGACAATGAGTTA
The DNA here is from genome assembly GCF_025779995.1 of Rhizobium sp. TRM95796. Taxonomy (NCBI): domain Bacteria; kingdom Pseudomonadati; phylum Pseudomonadota; class Alphaproteobacteria; order Hyphomicrobiales; family Rhizobiaceae; genus Rhizobium; species Rhizobium sp. TRM95796. Next base: position 199,764 of record NZ_JAOXHE010000005.1, read on the forward strand.
AGAAGCGGTGACTTCACCGAAGAAAATGAGCCCTTTTCTCTCTTTGGCGCATGGTTGAAGGACGCCGAAGCCGCCGAAATCAACGATCCCAACGCCTTGGCGCTGGCCACCGTCGACGAGGATGGTCTGCCGAATGTGCGCATGGTTCTCCTGAAGGGCTTCGACGCCGACGGCTTCGTGTTCTACACCAATTATGAGAGCGCCAAGGGTAGGGAGCTTCTGGGCCAGAAGAAGGCGGCCATGGTGTTTCACTGGAAGTCGCTGCGCCGGCAGATCCGCATTCGCGGCCCGATCGAACCGGTCTCCGCAGCCGAGGCGGACGCCTATTTCGACAGCCGTCCGCGGGGTTCGCGAATCGGCGCCTGGGCGTCCAAGCAGTCGCGCCCGCTCGAAGGCCGCTTCGCGCTTGAAAAGGCGGTCGCCGAATACACCGCCAAGTTCGGCATCGGCTCCATCCCGCGCCCCGATTACTGGTCGGGCTTCCGGCTGAAGCCGGTGTCGATCGAATTCTGGCACGACCGCCCCTTCCGCTTGCATGACCGGGTGGAGTTCAAGCGGGCGGAGGCCGGCTGGGAGAAGGTGCGGAAATATCCGTGACATTCAGCCCATCAGCTTGAACGGCAGACCCGACGCCAGGGCGCGCACATAGCGCGCCTTTTGGTAAAGCCCGTTCAGCGACACGCGCGGCAGCGCCTGCATGTCGGCCACCCCGCCCGCCCGCAGCATGCCTGGACGGGTGGTGACGCCGATCAGCCCGCGCCGCTTCAGTCGTTCACGCTCGCGCGTCGACACGGACCGGGCGTCGCCATAGGGATAGGCGAAGGTGCGGCAGGCGCGGCCGGTGATTTCGGCGACATAGGCGGCCGAGTCCGCCACTTCCGCTTCGGCCTCCGCGTCGTCCAGCCGCGCCAGCCCGCGGTGGCTGATGGTATGCGCGCCATAATGAGCGAGCGGGTCTTCGGCGAGGACCCGCAATTCCGCCGGCGTCATGACGAGATCCCGGCAGACGACAAGCGGATCGACGCCATGGCGCGCCGCCAGCGCATCGATCGCCGCCACCGCCTGAGCCTCGTCGATGCGGTTGACGAATTGGGACAGCCTCTCGAAGGCAACCATCTTCTGCGCCGTGGTGGCGGTCGGCAAGCTTTCGTTGCCGCGACCGAAATCGAACTCGATGCGGTCGACGGACTGCAGCAGCGCCGCCAGCGTTTCCCACCACGCGCTATGGCTGCCTTCGCTCAGGCCTTTGGCGATGAAGATCGTATAAGGCGCGCCATGCGCCGCAAAGACCGGCTTGGCGTGAACGGCGTTGTCGCGGAAGCCGTCGTCGAGCGTGAAGCAGGCGAAGCGCTTTCCTGTGGGCGGCGCCCTCAACCGGTCGGCTGCCTCCTCGAGCGAAATGAAGTCATAGTCCAACTCGCGAAGCGCCACGAGAACCGCATCGAGAAATCCGGGGGTCACATCGAGGATGCGGTTGGGCTGGAACGCGGTGGCGGTGGCCGGCCGCACATGATGCAGCGTGAAAATCAGGCCGTCGCCCGCCGCATCCTTGCCGACGCCGAAGCGCGACATAATGGCCGCGAGCTCGAGCCCCGCAGTGATGGCGGCCTGTCGGGCGACGGGCCTGAACCTTTGTACGATTCCGTCCGTCATGAAAATTCCATTTAAAAATGAGCGATTGCTCTTGGTTTTATCGCACGGCCGTTAATTGAAGATTGAAAGTCTCACTCGACGATCTGCAGATCGTTGATGACGCGCTTGCCGTCGGTTTCGGTATAGAAGACCACGACCTTCACGCCCTTCTTGAGACCGTCGAAGTTGAATTCTTCCGGCGCGATATAGGTCTTTCCATCGCCGAGCTTCAGCGTGAGGTCGTTTTCATCGACGCTGTCGATCACGGCTTCGACATCGGCGCTTTCGGCGGAACTCGCCTGCGGAAACAAAAAGAAGGCCGCTCCCATCAACATGGCGATCAGAATGCGCATGTTCGTCCCCACGAATATGGTCTTCATCAACAGATACATTTTATGTCTCCCGGAAATGTGGCGAAAATTTTCCTTGATCTGAATATTTCTAGGGGAAAGCGTTAGCATGCGGAGGGGCGGATGCAAGCAGGCGCTTCTGGGCGCATCTGCCGATTTGCCGTTTTTGGCCGTCGAAAAAGCTTCAAATTTCTGAAATGACGCTCTATGTGTGCCGACGGCGCCGCTGTGGCGGACAAAGCCGCCTCGTTCGGAAGAAATCAGTTCATGTCGCACAACACTTTCGGCCACCTGTTTCGCGTCACCACCTGGGGAGAAAGCCATGGTCCGGCGCTCGGTTGCGTCGTAGACGGCTGCCCTCCCGGCATTCGCTTCACGCTCGCCGAGATCCAGCATTGGATGGACAAGCGCAAACCCGGTCAGTCGAGTTTCGTCACCCAGCGTCGCGAAGAGGATCTGGTCAAGGTGCTCTCCGGCGTCATGCCCGAGGCCGACGGCGAAACCTATGTGACGACGGGCACGCCGATTTCGCTGATGATCGAGAATACCGACCAGCGCTCCAAGGACTACGGCGAGATCGCCCGGCAATATCGTCCGGGCCACGCCGATTACGCCTATGACGTCAAATACGGCATTCGCGATTATCGCGGCGGCGGCCGCTCTTCGGCCCGCGAAACCGCCGCCCGCGTCGCCGCCGGCGGTCTGGCCCGCAAGGTCGTCCCGGGCGTGATCGTGCGCGGCGCGTTGGTGCAGATCGGCGTCCACAAGATCGATCGCGCCAATTGGGATTGGGCCGAGGTCGACCGCAATCCCTTCTTCTGTCCCGATCCGGCCATGGTCCCGGTCTGGGAGGACTATCTGTCCGATATCCGCAAGAAGGGCTCCTCGATCGGGGCCGTCATCGAAGTGGTCGCCGAAAACGTGCCGGCCGGCATCGGCGCGCCGATCTACGGCAAGCTCGACCAGGACATCGCCTCGCTGCTGATGTCGATCAACGCCGTCAAGGGTGTGGAAATCGGCAACGGCTTCGGCGCGGCCGAAATCACCGGCGAGGAAAACGCCGACGAAATGCGCATCGGCGCCGACGGCAAGCCGGTCTTCCTGTCCAACAATGCCGGCGGCGTGCTGGGCGGCATTTCCACCGGCGAACCGATCGTGGCGCGTTTCGCGGTCAAGCCGACCTCGTCGATCCTCACCGAGCGCGCTTCGATCGACGCCGAGGGCCGCGAGGTCAATGTCCGCACCAAGGGCCGTCATGACCCTTGCGTCGGAATCAGGGCGGTGCCTGTCGGCGAGGCGATGCTGGCTTGCGCGATTGCCGATCATTATCTGCGGGACAGGGGCCAGACGGGCCGTTTGAAATAGGGAGTATCCAATGGCCTATGACCAGAAGCGCGTCGTCGACGCCATCCGGGCGTTTGAAAAAGGTGAGATCGTCGTCGTGACCGATGACGACGATCGCGAGAACGAAGGCGACCTGATCGTCGCCGCCGTCCACTGCACGCCGGAAAAGATGGCCTTCATCGTGCGTCATACGTCGGGCATCGTCTGCACGCCGATGCCGCGCGAGGAAGCCAAGCGCCTGAACCTCAACGCCATGGTGGCGGAGAACGACAGCGCCCACACGACGGCTTTCACCGTGACCGTCGATTTCAAGCATGGCACGACCACCGGCATTTCGGCCGAGGACCGTACGCTGACCGTGCGCAATCTCGCCAATCCCAACGCCTCGGCTTTCGATTTCGTCCGTCCGGGCCACATCTTTCCGCTGGTGGCGCGCGAGGGCGGCGTTCTCATGCGCTCGGGCCACACGGAAGCGGCCGTCGACCTCTGCAAGCTCGCCAGCCTGCCGCCGATCGGCGTGATCTGCGAACTCGTCAATGACGACGGCACGGTGATGCGCGGCCCGCAGGTCGCCTCCTTCGCCGAGCAGCACGGCCTCAAGCAGGTCTCTGTCGCCGATCTCATCGCCTATCGCCAGCGCAAGGAAACATTGGTCGAGCGCGTCGCGAGCTTCGACGTCGACACCGAATTCGGTCCGGCGAAGGCCCATACTTTCACGCTTCCCTGGGATCCGATGCAGCATCTCGCCGTTGTTTTCGGCGATATCCGCGACGGCGAGGACGTGCTGGTCCGCCTGCACACCGAAAATGTCGCCGGCGACGTGTTCAGCGCCGCCCGGCCTGTGCGCAAGTTCATGGAAAAGATCGCCAGCGCCCGCCGCGGCGTGATCGTCTATCTGCGCGAAGGTTCCGTGGGCGTCGGCGCCGCCGAGCACAATCGCAAGCTGGGCCATGGCCGCGAAGGCCATGAACAGGCCCAGGCGCGCGACAGCGAATGGCTGGAAATCGGCCTCGGCGCGCAGATCCTCAAGGATCTCGGCATCAGTTCGATCCAGTTGATGGCCTCGCGCGAGCGTCACTATGTCGGCCTGGAAGGCTTCGGCATCAAGATCGCGCGCACGGAGCTCACCTGATGTTCGTGCTGCATGTCGGTCCGCACAAGACCGCGACGACCTGGCTGCAGCACAATTTCCACGCCAACGCCCGCGCGCTCGAAGCCGCGGGCTGGCTCTATCCGCAGACGGGCGAACGCGTTCGCGTCGCCCATCACGACCTCTCCGACAACGCGGCCGACATCCTCGACGACGGCTCCGCCAAGGTCGCGGAGATCCGCCGCATCGCCGAGAAGGCCAAAGCGCAGGGCTTGAACCTGCTTCTGTCGTCGGAAGGATTTCGCAATTGGAAACCGGAGCAGATCATCCGGCTTCGCGACGTCGTGGGACAGGAGATGCGGATCGTCTACTGCCTGCGCGATCCGGCGTCGCTTCTCTATTCCTTCTGGGCGCAACAGATCAAGACAGGCCAGAAACTGTCCTTCCCCGCCTTTCGGAAGCAGCATTTCAAGGCGCCGATGAAATCGCGTCTTCTCAATCCGTTGGTCGAGGTCGCGAGGCTCGTCAAAATCCCGGACTCCCGTCTGACCCTGCTCGCCTATGATGAAATCCGCCGCCGCGACCTCGATATCTTCGATGTCTTCGTAACGGAGATCCTCGGGCTTCCGGCCCTGCCGCATGTCGAGGAGGGCGCGACGAGCAATGATCGACTGCCGTTGGAACTCGCCGAATTCATGCGGCTGATGCTGATCCGCGCCGGCGACTGGCGGGCCTTCTCCAGCGTCAATATCGGCCGGATGTTCCAGCATTTCCTCAACGAAGACGTGCGGCGCGACATCATCGCCACGGTGAGCGCCGTTCCCAAAGCGCGTATGAGCACAAAGGTGCCGCGCCGGCATCTCGTATTCAGGCGGGTTGAAAAACGATTGCTGGCCGAGCATCGCCACCGGTTGATCCCCCAGCCCGCCGGCGATCGGTTGTTTCTCGACGGAGTGCAGGTCTGCGATTTCTACCGGGAGGATAAATTGCTGGCCGATCCCGGCGTCGCCGCGCTTCTGGATCGCATGAGCCATGTGTTTCGCCCGTCAGGGCCGCGGGTCGTGCTCGCCAACGCCGCCCGGGGCGGGTTGATAGGCTGGCGCCGCCTCGTCAAGCGCCTGCGAGGCTGAGCCATGCTGGTCATCCATGTCGGTCCGAGAAAGACGGCTTCGACCTATCTGCAGGCCAATTTCTACCGCAGCCGCAAGCTGCTCTGGCGGAAGGGTTGGCTCTATCCCGTCCTGTCGCTGAAGGTTCGCAACGCCCATCACGAAATCGGCTCCAGCGTCGGGGATATCCGCTCCGGTCGCGGACCGATGGTGGAGGCGATTCGCAAGGCGGGCCGCCGCGCCGCCGCGCGCGACGCGAATATTCTCGTCTCGACCGAAAGTTTCTTTCGCTGGAGCCCGGCGGATTTTCTGGCGCTCGGGGCGCTGTTCGGACAGAACGATATCCGCATCGCCTATGTTTTGCGCGACCCGTTGTCGTTGATGCCGTCCCTCTGGGCGGAAACGGTCAAGGGCGGCGCCACGCGGTCGTTGTCGGCCTATGCCGAGCGGCAGGTCGCGTCTCCCGAAACGTCCATGGCCTTCAACTGCCTGGTGGAGCTCGGTCCCATCCTGGCCGAGCCGCGCCTTAAGCTGACCGTGCTCGATTTCGAGCAAATCCGGAGAGAAAAGATCGACATCTTCACGGCGTTCTGCGCCGAAATTCTCGATATCGAGGGTCTCCGACCGGCGGCGCCGGCGACGCGCAACGAACGGCTTGCCCCGGAGATCTATGACTATCTGCGCATCCTCTCCAAGGCGGGCGGAGCCGATTCAGGACCCCGCGACATCCTCTATTGGCGACGATTCCTGCGCTCGCATGATGCGACGGATATGGCGAAGATCGCTGAAACGGTGGCGCGCCTCGGCGCCGACAGTCGCAGCTTCTTGCGCTTCGAGCGGTCCGCGCCGTGGTTCTCGGCTTTGGATGAACAGGCGCGGACGGCGCTCGACGGCCGGATCGCGCCGCCGACATCGCGACGGCCGCTCTTCGCCGGCGAGGATGTCGAGGCGGTGAGTTACGACATCGCCCGGTTCGAAAATCATCCGGAGATCGTCGCTCTGGTCGAAATGTCGAAACGAAAGCTCGGGCGCCAGCCTTTTCGCTGGGGGAGAACCGGCCTCGCGGCGCGACTGCGCGCAATCATGCGCCGTCTCGGTCTGTAAGCGGGATCGGGGGAGGGGCGCCGATGCTGGAACTTTCCATCGAGCGCGCCTGGCTGATCTACAAGCGCGCCTGGCCCTTTCTCCTCTTGCGCCTGGCCGCTGGTCTGGCCGTCTCCGTCGCCAGTCTGTTCGGCCTGGTCGTAGGCGCATGGCTGCTGGAAGCCGTGGCGGGGCAGAGCGGCATATTGGGCGCTTGGGGCGGCTTGATGGGGCTGTGGGGGGCAGCTTTCGGTCTCAGCCGCATTCGTTGGCGCGTGCGGCTCGCCGTCGGGATGCCGCATGTCGCCGCTTTCGGCGAGAGCCTGCGCGATCCCCTGCTGTCGGAAGGCGAGGAGCAGGTCGCCGAGGCGCAGGCGCTCGTCTCGGACCGTTTTACCGGCCCCGTGCTGTTGTCGGAATTGGATCCGCAGATCCGCGAGGCCGCCGGCGCCATTCCCGGCTCCATCGGCGGCGCGCGGCTGTTCGTCACCATGCGGGGCATGGATGGGCTCGCCGCCATGCTGACCTGGCTGATGGCGCTCGCCATGGCCCCGATAGTCGATCTCGTCCATGCCTATATCATTCATCTGCGCGCCGCCAACCCCTGGCAGGCGGCGCGACAGGGGCTCGTTCTCTACGGTCAGAATTCCCGACGCCTCATCGTCAATGGGCTGGCGGCGAGCGCGGTGGTCTGGGCAGCCTCGCTGCTCGTGCTCCTGATCCTGACGCCGCCGATGGGCGGACTGTTTTCGTCCTTTCCCGACAGCGTGTCGGCCTGGTCACTGCTCGGCGCCGCCTTGTTCGCCTGGGCGATCAAGAGCGCCTTTTTCGATCCCTTCGCGCTCGCCGCGCTGACCCCGATCTTCTTCCGGCTGGCGGACAGTCAAACGCCCGATCCCGAATGGGACCGGGCGCTCGCGGATCTGTCGCCAGCGTTCCGGCGCATTCGCAACCGCGCCGCCGCCTGGAATTTCGAGGCGGCGGCATTCGGTGAAACGAGGGGCTGATCAGGCCTTGAAGCGGCCTTCCGACACCAGCGCGCGATAGGTCGAGCGCATTTCGCCGCGATCGGCGTAGCAGCCGCGCAGATAACGGTCGCCTTCGGTGGCCGAATAGGCCGAGCGGCCATGCACGATGCGGTGATTGTCGAACACGATGCATTCGGTGGCTTCCAGCCGGAAGCGCATCAGATATTTGTCCGACTGCAGCATGCGGCCGAAGCGGCAGAAGGCCGGGTAATATGTGTCCAGGAACTCCTGCGGCAGGTCGAAGATGTCGGCCATATGCTGGCTGATGGTGACGCCCGAGACTTCGCCGTGCTGGTCGAGCTCGATCACCCGCTGGCGCGAGCGCATGTCGTAGTGGTCATGCTCGCAATAATAGGGAATGTCGGTGCCCGCAAGCAGCGCGAAGTCCTCGGGGAACTCCTTCTTCAGGTCGTTGGCCACAGCCACGCCGTCGAGAAACAGGTTCTGGCCGCCGGAGACGGAATTGGCGCGGCAATGCAGGAACTGCACGCCCGGCGCCTCGTCTTCGGCCGGCGTGTCGGTATGCATTTCCAGCGCCTTGGCGGTGTAGGCGAGGTTGGTCGGCTTGATATGGGTGCGCACGTCGAAATATTCGCCGAAGAAGGTCGGCCGCACATGACCCATCAGCTTGACGAGATCGTCGAGACCTTCATTGCTGTCGGGCATGTCGGTGACGATCGCGACGCCTTCCACCAGCATCGCCTCGATCCATTGGGCGACGAGGCCCTTGTCGGCCTTCAAGGCCGGCTGCGAGAAGCGGGCGATGGTCGGGTAATGGTCGGAATACCAGGCGCGGCGCGGCAGGTCGGCCGGGTCGCGGCGCTTCTCGCCCTTGGCGTAGAGCGCCAGGAATGACAGCGCATGCCGCGTCACATGGCCGGAGCCGGCCCATTCGATCACCAGCGCTTCGTCCTGGATGGTCGCCTTGGCGGGCGTGGGCGCGTCGGCTTCGTGGAAAATATCGAAGGTGCGTTCGCGCGTCTGGCTGTCGAACGAGGTCGGGCAGTTGTCGCGCAGCCAGTAATTGTTGAAATAGGCCACCGTGCCATCGAGCATCGGCACGTTGACGCCGGTCGCGGTCAGGCTCACGCTATGGCTGAGATGAGCGTCCATCTGGTATTATCCTATCCTCTGGAATTAACTTGTGTAGGGTGTTTTTTCGAGCCTTGGGAGCGGCTTACGGCTTGATTTTTAGCAAGCAAGCGCGTTTTCTGGAAGCGTGGAAGCTCTAATCATAAGATAAGCTTTAGGTTATATTCTTGGCGAAATATCTTCCCCCTCTGCGTCTTCTCAGCGTGTTCGAGGCGGTGCTGCGCACCGGCGGCGTGCGCGCCGCCGCCCAGGAACTCAACGTCACCCAGCCGGCGATCAGCCAGGCGCTGCGGCAATTGGAGGAGCATGTCGGCGCCCGACTTCTCGACCGCCGCACGCGGCCGGCCGCCCGCACCGCCGCCGGCGAAATTCTGGAGGCGGCCGTCGTCGACGGCCTCGGCCGCATCGCCGACGCCGTCGAGCAAATTCGCGGCCTGCAGGCCGCCGCCGATTCGGTCACCATCGCCTGCTCGGTCGGGGTGGCCACCTATTGGCTGATGCCGCGGCTCGCGCGTTTTTCAGCCGATCATCCGCATGTCACCGTCAATGTCATGACCACGGCTCAGGGCGCGCCGCGTCTGACGCCGACGCTCGATCTCGCCATCCGCTACGGCGCGGGTCTCTGGACCGATGGCGAGGTGGCGAAACTGTTTGACGAACGGGTCGTGCCGGTCTGCAGCCCCGATTTTCTCGCCCGCCGGTCAGAGCCTCTGCAGTTGGAGCGTGCGCCCCTCATCCATGTCAATGTCGAGGATACGAGCTGGATCGGCTGGTCGACTTTCTTGAAGCGCGCGGGTTTGCCCGAAAACGCCGCCATCGGCCGCCGCCAGTTCACCAATTATGTCCAGGCGACGCAGGCGGCGCTCGACGGGCAGGGGGTCATGCTCGGCTGGGAATCCATCACCGGCCAATTGGTTCGCGACGGCCGCCTCATCGAGGCCGCCCCTCACGCGCTCATTCCGCGCGATGCGTTCTACCTCGTCTCGTCGCCCCGCATCGCTGCGCGCGACGCCGCCCAGCTTCTGGCGCGGTGGTTGCTGGCGGGGTAGGGGAGGGCAAGGGTTGCCGTCCTCCGTCCCGTGCCGGGCATCTCCCCCCTTGAGGGGGAGATGCCCGGCAGGGCAGAGGGGGGTGGCCATACACTCGGCTAGTCCTTGCTTTACTGCCGCTTACGCAATTACGCCTTCGTCCCGCCCACCGTCACGTCATTCATCCTCAGATGCGGCTGGCCGACGCCGACGGGGACCCACTGGCCGCCCTTGCCGCAATTGCCGATGCCGGTGTCGAGGCTGGAATCATTGCCGATCATGGTGATGCGCTTCATTGCTTCAGGGCCGTTGCCGATCAGCATGGCGCCCTTGACCGGATAGGCGATCTTGCCGTCCTCGATCATATAGGCTTCGGTGCAGCCGAACACGAATTTGCCGGAGGTGATGTCGACCTGGCCGCCGCCGAAGGAGACGGCGTAGAGGCCGCGCTTGACTGAGGCGATGATCTCGTCCTTGGTCTTGTCGCCCGAGAGCATATAGGTGTTGGTCATGCGCGGCATCGGCGTATGCGCATAGGATTCGCGGCGTCCGTTGCCCGTGGCCTTCATGCCCATCAGCCGGGCGTTCTGGCGATCCTGCATGTAGCCGACCAGTTTGCCGTTTTCGATCAACACGTTATAGGCGGCCGGCGTGCCTTCGTCGTCGATATTGATAGAGCCGCGCGCCTGGTCGATCGTGCCGTCATCGACGACAGTGACGCCGGGAGCGGCGACCATTTCGCCCATCAGGCCGGCGAAGGCGGACGTCTTCTTGCGGTTGAAATCGCCTTCCAGGCCATGGCCCACGGCCTCATGCAGCATCACGCCCGGCCAGCCGTTTCCGAGCACGACATCCATCGATCCCGCCGGCGCATCGCGCGCCTCGAGATTGACCAGCGCCTGCCGCAGCGCCTCATCGGCGCCGAAGCGCCAGTTTTCGGTCGAGATGAAATCGCCGAAGCCGCGCCGGCCGCCGATGCCATAGGAGCCTGTTTCCTGCCGGTCGCCGTCGCCTGTGACGACGGAGATATTGAGACGGGTCATCGGCCTGACATCGCGGAATGTCTCGCCGTCGCCGCGCAGGATCTCGACGATCTTCCAGCCGGCGGACACCGAGGCCGTCACCTGGCGCACCTTGGGATCCTTGGCGCGCAGATAGGCGTCGATCTCGCCGAGCAGCGCGACTTTCTCCTCGAAGGACGGCGCGCCGATCGGGTTTTCCTCGCCATAACGACGGGAATTGGAGCGCATAGGCGCCGCCGCCATCGTTCCGGAATAGCCGCGGGTGACGGCTGAGACGGCGTCGGCCGCCCGCTTCAACGCGCTTTCGGTCATCTCGCCGGAATGCGCATAGCCCACAGCCTCGCCCGCCACGGCGCGCAGGCCAAACCCCTGGTCGGTGTTGAAGCTTCCGCCCTTGAGTCGGCCATTGTCGAAACTCAGGCTCTCGGCCTCGCCATATTCGAGAAAGAGTTCGCCATCGTCGGCTTGGGCCAGCGTCTCGGACACAAGCGCCTGCGCGCCGGCTTCGGACAGATCGAATTTGGAAAGGAGGCTGTGGGTCATAGGGAGCTTTTCTACGATTTGAATCAGGAGTGTAAACTAGGCATGCGCGGGGTCCGGGGCAAGGGCAGGGGCGGTTTCAACGCCTGTTCATGCGCCACTGGGCCGCTCTGGGCCCTTTCCACGCAGCAATGTCTCGAGATCGGTTGCGCCATGGACGACGTGAACGATGTATACGCGGCCCAGGAAGATCTCATAGATGATGAGGTGGTTGCCTTCGACGCGCCTGCGCAGGCCAGTCTCCTCATAGCCAGGAAGGACTGAAAACCTCGGGCATGTCGCCCAGCGAGCGCATCGACGCTCTGAGGCGGCGAATGACGGAAAGCGCGGCGTTTGGATCCGTCAGGGAAATATAGTCGTTGATCGCTCGAAGGTCGGACGCAGCTTTGAGCGTCAGCACAACCTTCGCCGTGCGCCCATGCCGGCAAGCTTTGCTTCTAGAGCGTCAAACACGTCGTCCATGTCCATGGTCCGACCGGCGGCCACATCGGCGCGCCCTTCTGCGATGGCGGCGTCCAGTGCGCGCAATCGGCTCTCGGCATCGGTGAACTTGAGATCGCGCGCGAGAAGATCGACAACATAATTCTCTGGCCTCGAAAAACCATGGGCGTCCGCCCGCAGCTTCAGCCGCTCCTTGAGGTCTCCAGGCGATGTCACGGTCATGTCGTTCATCAAAGCCTCCAGCAGGGATTATGCCATTGAAGGGAGGCGTCGGCTATACCGCGTCAAGGCCTCACGGCAGCGCGTCATACCCTTCGCCGAAGCCGGCGAGGTCGACCGGGATGCCGATGCCTTCTTCGGGAGACTGGAAGACGATGAATGTGGCGGTCTTGCCGGCGCGGAAGGCCTTCAGGAGATTATCCTCCAGCACCACTTCGGCATAACAGCCGTCGGTGAAGCAGCGGACGAAATAGGCGCGGCCGATATCCTTGCCGTCGATATTGAGGCCGAGGCCGTTGGGGAGCAGCACGCCGAGCGGCGCGAGCACGCGCAGAATTTTCGCCTTGCGGTCGGCGGTCTTCAGGATCACCACCGACAGGCCGACTTCCGGCCGATCGTCGGCGATCACGTTCTGCATCAGCGCGCATTGTTCTTCATTGGCGCCGGCCGGCTTGTCGCAGACCGTCGACCAGGCGCCGTGATTGGCCTTGACCACCCCGGGCTGCTGGCCGCTCTGCTGCGGCTGGGCCGCACTCGGCGGGGTGGCGGTCTGGGCGAGCGCCGCCGATCCGGCGGCGAGGCCGGAAACAAAAACCGTCGCGGCGGCAAGACGCGAAATAACGCGGAAATCCATGAAAACCTCGGTGTCGAATCAAGCCAAACGTTCACCTTCCGATGTCTCTAGAGGAAAGAACCGGCCCCGTAAACGGTGAGCCTCGATCCTCTCGGTCGACCCGGCTAAAGCGCGGCAAGCCCTTGCTGTGGTTAAAAAAACGAATTTTTCTCTGCGGAATTCGGTTTTTTCACGGCGGATTTGATGTTGCGCAAAAATGACGCATGATCCGCGCGAGCCCGAGGTTGCGACAAGTCGCGATATATGGTTTTAAATTCAAACATAGCAGGGATTCTGCGGTATTGTTTGATCTCGATCAAACGCTTGGGGAGAGGTATCCGTGAACAACAAAGCTCTTGGGGCGTTGGCGACGCTTTTCTGTCTTGGGACAGCGTCCTCAGCCTTTGCAGACAAGCCGGTCGATTGGCAGATGGATCTGCAGGCGGCGGCTACGCCGATCATGGAACAGGTGCGCTGGTTCAACCACTATACATTGTGGTTCATTATTCCGATCACGCTTCTCGTGCTCGGCCTGTTGCTCGTGGTGATGGTGCGTTTCCGCGCCAGCAAGAACCCGGTCCCGTCGCGGACCAGCCACAACACGCTGATCGAAGTGGTCTGGACGGTGGCGCCCGTCATCATTCTTCTGTTCTTCGCCATCCCCTCGTTCCAGCTTCTGACGAACCAGCTGACGCAGCCGGAAAATCCGGATCTCACCGTCAAGGCCATCGCCACCCAGTGGAAGTGGTCCTACGAATATGCCGGCGAAACCCCGGTGTCGTTCGATTCGCTGATGCTCGAAGACGCCGATCGCGACGCGCTCGGCAAGAGCGACAAGAACGCCTATCCGCGTCTGCTCGCCGTCGACAATGAAATGGTCGTGCCGCTCAACAAAACGGTTCGCGTCATCGTGACGGCTGATCCCACCGACGTGATCCATTCCTTCGCCATGCAGTCCTTCGGCGTCAAGGTCGACGCCGTTCCGGGCCGCATGAACGAAACCTGGTTCAAGGCGGAGAAGGAAGGCATCTTCTACGGCCAGTGCTCCGAGCTTTGCGGCAAGGACCACGCCTTCATGCCGATCGCCATCCGCGTCGTTTCCGAAGACAAATACAAGGCCTGGCTCGCCGCCGCCGCGACCGACCTTCCCGGCGCCAACAAGGCGCTGATGGCCGCCGTCGAGGCCGACAAGTCCGTCGACGTCGCGCAGAACGCCGCAAACTGAGCGCGCAGAGGAAAGTTATAGCAATGGCTGGACATAGCTCACACGACGCACATGCGGCTCATCATGACGCCGCCCATGAAGAACATCACCACACGCCCGGCTTCGTGTCGCGCTGGTTCTTCTCCACCAATCACAAGGACATCGGCACGCTCTATCTGATCTTCGCGATCTTTGCGGGCGTGATCGGGTTCCTGCTGTCGCTCGCCATGCGCATCGAGCTTCAGGAGCCCGGCATCCAGATCTTCCACGGTCTGGCCCAGATGGTCTATGGCGTGGACGACGGCGCGGCGCTCGACGCCGGCAAGCAGATGTACAACGCCTTCACCACCGCGCATGCGCTGATCATGATCTTCTTCATGGTCATGCCGGCGCTGATCGGCGGCTTCGCCAACTGGATGGTGCCGATCATGATCGGCGCGCCGGACATGGCCTTCCCGCGCATGAACAACATCTCGTTCTGGCTCGTGCCGCCGGCCTTCCTGCTGCTTCTCCTGTCGCTGTTTGCCGAAGGCTCGCCCGGCGGCCATGGCGTCGGCGGCGGCTGGACACTTTACCCGCCATTCTCCACCAGCGGCACGCCGGGTCCGGCGGTCGATCTCGCCATTTTCGCGCTGCACGTCGCCGGCGCGTCCTCGATCCTCGGCGCGATCAACTTCATCACCACGATCCTCAACATGCGCGCCCCCGGCATGACCATCCACAAGATGCCGCTGTTCGCATGGTCCGTGCTGATCACCGCCTTCCTGCTGTTGCTGTCGCTCCCGGTTCTCGCCGGCGGCATCACCATGCTGCTCACCGACCGCAATTTCGGCACGACCTTCTTCGCGCCTGAAGGCGGCGGCGATCCGATCCTGTTCCAGCACCTGTTCTGGTTCTTCGGTCACCCGGAAGTCTACATCCTGATCCTGCCGGGCTTCGGCATCGTCAGCCATATCGTCTCGACCTTCTCCAAGAAGCCGGTCTTCGGCTACCTCGGCATGGCCTACGCCATGGCGGCCATCGGCGCGGTCGGCTTCATCGTCTGGGCGCACCACATGTACACGGTCGGCCTGTCGCTCAATGCGCAGCGCTATTTCGTGTTCGCCACCATGGTGATCGCGGTGCCCACCGGCGTGAAGATCTTCTCCTGGATCGCCACGATGTGGGGCGGCTCGATCGAGTTCAAGACCCCGATGGTCTGGGCGATCGGCTTCATCTTCCTGTTCACCGTCGGCGGCGTCACGGGCGTGCAGCTGGCGAACGCCGGTCTCGACCGCGTGATCCACGACACTTATTATGTGGTGGCCCACTTCCACTACGTGCTGTCGCTCGGCGCGGTCTTCGCCATCTTCGCGGCCTGGTATTACTGGTTCCCGAAGATGTTCGGCTATATGTACAGCGACTTCATCGGCAAGCTGCATTTCTGGGTCATGTTCATCGGCGTCAACCTGGTGTTCTTCCCGCAGCACTTCCTCGGCCTCGCCGGCATGCCGCGTCGCTACATCGACTATCCGGACGCCTATGCCGACTGGAACCGCATCTCGTCGATCGGCTCCTATGTCTCGGCCGTCAGCCTGGTGATCTTCTTCTACGGCATCTTCGAAGCCTTTGCGAAGAAGCGCCTGGCGGGGAACAATCCCTGGGGTGAAGGCGCGGAAACGCTGGAATGGCAGCTGTCTTCTCCGCCGCCCTACCACCAGTGGGAACAGCTTCCCCGCATCAAGTAACGCCAAAGGCTGGCCGCGCCTCGAAGGCGCGGCCGCCTCCCGAAGTCAGGAATAGAGAATTACAATGGCGCTTGTCGACGGCGACAATCTGGTTGGTAGCGAACCGCTCGTCATCTCCGAGGCGACGTTCCGGGATTACTTCGCGCTTCTGAAGCCGCGTGTGATGTCGCTCGTCATCTTCACCGCGGTCGCGGGCATGGTTGCGGCGCCCGGACACATCAACCCCATCATCGGGCTGATCGCCATTCTCTGCATCGCCGTCGGCGCCGGCGCGTCCGGCGCGCTCAACATGTGGTACGACGCCGATATCGACGCGGTGATGAGCCGCACCGCCACCCGCCCCATTCCCGCCGGCCGCATCCTGCCGCGCGAAGCCTTCGCCTTCGGCGTGACGCTGTCGGGCTTTTCCATCGCCGTGCTCGGCCTGGCGGTCAATACGCTCGCCGCCGGCCTGCTCGCTTTCACCATCTTCTTTTACGCCGTCATCTACACGATGTGGCTCAAGCGCTGGACGCCGCAGAACATCGTCATCGGCGGCGCCGCCGGCGCTTTCCCGCCGATGATCGGCTGGGCCTGCGTGACCGGCGACGTGTCGTTCGACAGCGTCATCCTGTTCATGATCATCTTTCTCTGGACGCCGGCGCATTTCTGGGCGCTCGCCTTGTTCAAGATGCGCGACTACGGCGCGGTCGGCGTGCCGATGCTGCCGAATGTCGCCGGCGAGAGAGTCACCAAGGACCAGATCCTGATTTACGCCGTGCTCACCGCCGCTGTCGGCGTCGGGCCGGCGCTCACCGGTCTCGCCACGCCCGTTTACGGCGTGGCAGCGGGCCTGCTGGGCGCGGGCCTCGTCTGGTATGGCGTCCTCTGTCGGCGCATGCCGGATGGCGACGACGCCATGCGGCCGGCCAAGAAGCTGTTCGCTTATTCGATCCTCTATCTCTTCGCGATCTTCTCGTGTCTCATGCTCGATCATTTCGCGATGTCGCTGATCTCAGGTCTTACCGGGGAGGTATGAGAATGGACAGAGTTGAACTGACGGAACTGCAGAGGCGATCGCGCCGAAACCGCAACATCGCGCTCGGTGTGTCTCTCGCCGCACTGGTGGTGATCTTCTACGCCATCACCATCATCAAGATGACGCCCGGCGCGGGAGGCTGAACCATGCAGGAGGAGAGCGTGGTTCGGTCGGAGGCAAAAGCTGCAGCCAGGCGCAATCGTACGGTGGTGATCGCCTGCGGCGCTTTCGTGACGGCGATGGTCGGCATGGCCTATGCCGCGGTGCCCCTTTACGACATGTTCTGCCGGGTGACCGGCTATAACGGCACGACTCAGCGCGTCGAACAAGCGTCCGACCGCATCCTGGACCAGAGCATCCGGGTCGAATTCGACGCCAATTCCGCCCAGACGCTGGGTTGGAATTTCGTGCCCGTCGACAAGGCCGTGACGCCGAAAATCGGCGAAACGGTGCAGATCAACTACCGCGTCACCAACACCAACAGCGAAACGGAAACCGGCAAGGCCGTGTTCAACGTCACGCCCATGGTGGCCGGCGCTTATTTCAACAAGCTCGAATGCTTCTGCTTCACGGACATCACGCTGAAGCCGGGCGAAACGCGGGATATGCCCGTGGTGTTCTTCGTCGATCCGGAGATCGTCACGACGCAGGAGACCAAGGACCTGAAGGTGCTGACGCTGTCCTACACCTTCTATCCCAGCGACAAGCCGAAGCCTGTCGCCGAGATGACGCCCGTAAAGGACACGGCGCCCGCGAAATTGTAATCGACCACTGCCGTTGCAGGCAGTCGTCAGAGGGACTGGAAGAGGGGAAGAGACATGGCCACCGCGCATCAGAAGAACCACGACTATCACATCATAGATCCTAGCCCCTGGCCGATCTTGAGCTCGTTTGCCGCATTCGTCATGATGTTCGGCGCGGTCTGCCTGTTCCGTTGGGTGCATGATGCGCCGTTCAACCTGTTCGGCGTCGATTTCGCCAAGGCGGCCTACTGGCCTTTCGTGGTGGGCTTGATCCTGACGCTCTATTCGATGTTCGCCTGGTGGGCCGATACGATCAAGGAAGCGCATCAGGGACATCACACGCGCGTGGTCGCCATCCACCTGCGCTATGGCATGATCATGTTCATCGCTTCGGAAGTGATGTTCTTCGTCGCCTGGTTCTGGGCCTATTTCGACGCCAGCCTCTTCCCCGCCGAAGCCATCCAGGCCAGCCGCGTCGGCTTCACCGGCGGTCAGTGGCCGCCCAAGGGCATGGAAGTGCTCGATCCCTGGCACCTCCCGCTCTACAACACCGTGATTCTGCTGCTCTCGGGCACGACAGTCACCTGGGCGCATCACGCGCTGCTGCACAATGACCGAAAAGGCGTCATCCAGGGCCTCGTGCTCACCGTGCTGCTCGGCGTTCTGTTCTCCTTCGTTCAGGTCTATGAATATATGCATGCGCCGTTCGCCTTTTCGGAGTCGATCTACGGCGCGACCTTCTTCATGGCCACCGGCTTCCACGGCTTCCACGTCTTCGTCGGCACCATCTTCCTGCTGGTCTGCCTGTTCCGAGCCGCTGCGGGCCACTTCACGCCGCAGCAGCATTTCGGCTTCGAGGCCGCCGCCTGGTACTGGCACTTCGTCGACGTCGTCTGGCTGTTCCTGTTCTTCTCGATCTACATCTGGGGCGGCTGGGGCGCTCCGGTGCATGGCTGAGACATCAGGGGCGAGCGCCGCTTGCATCTGACCATCGAGGCGTCCGGACATGCCGGACGCCTTTTTCATTGGAGGATTTCGACATGGATATCAGAACCGAAGACGGACCGAAGGGCGGCCGCTACGTGACCGGCGAGGCCGGCGCCGAAGCAGAGATGAGCTTCTCCCGCGCTTCGCCGCGCCTGATCATCATCGATCACACCGGCGTGCCCGACATCTATCGCGGCCAGGGCGTCGGCGCGAAACTGGCCGAATTCGCGGTCGAGGCGGCGCGCGCCGGCGGCTGGAAGATCATACCGCTCTGCCCCTTCTTCAAGGCGCAAGTGGAGCGGCATCCGGACTGGGCCGACATCATCAGCCGATGATGCGATTTGCCGCCTTCCTGATGGCGCGCGGCTATCATAGGACAAGGCGAGGGGAGACCAAAACATGACCGAAGACAAAGCCCTGTTCGCGCCCATCGATCCCGTCAAGGCGGGGATTTCCTGCGCCTGCCCGCGCTGCGGGCAGGGAAAGCTTTATGACGGGCTGATCAAGGTGCGACCCGCCTGCACGGCCTGCGGGCTGGATTACTCCTTCGCCGACTCCGGCGACGGACCCGCCGTCTTCGTTATCTTGATCATCGGCTTCCTCGTGGTCGGCCTCGCGCTATGGATGGAGGTCAACTACAATCCGCCGATCTGGCTGCATCTCCTCTTGTGGATTCCGCTGGCCATCGGCCTCAGCCTATGGCTGCTCCGGGTGATGAAGAGCCTGCTGATTGCGCTGCAATACAAGAACAAGGCGCGCCCCGGCGAGATCGATCATGGCTGAGCGCCGTTCCCCGCCGATCGGCTGGATCGCCGCCTTCCTCGTCGCATTCGCAGCCCTGCTGGCCCTCGGCGCCTGGCAGGTCGAGCGATTGCAATGGAAACAGGCGCTGCTCGCCGAGATCGAGAAAAACCGCAACGCCGCGCCTGTCCCGGTCGAGACGATCCGGGCTCTGCCGAACCCGGATGTCGAAGGCGAATATCGCCGCGTGACCGCGACGGGGCGCTTCGATCACGCCCATGAGCAATATTTCTTCGCGACCCTCGATGGCGATGTCGGCTATCACGTCTATACGCCGCTGATCCGGCCCGATGGCCATGTCGTGTTCATCAATCGCGGCTTCGTGCCTGAAGCGCTGATAGATCCGGCCAAGCGCGCCGAGGGGCAGGTTTCTGGCGAGGTGACCATCACAGGCCTCTACCGCGCTCCGCTATCGGCCAAGCCCTCCTGGGTGACGCCGGAAAACGAGCCCGCCAAGCGCATCTATTTCTGGAAGGACATCCACGCCATGGCGGCCTCCGCCGGCGTCGCGGCTGATAAGCTCGAACCTTATTTCATCGACGCCGACGCGAGCCCCAATCCCGGCGGCTGGCCCAAAGGCGGCGTCACCCAGGTGGACCTTCCCAACAACCATCTGAGCTATGCGCTGACCTGGTACGGACTGGCTGCGGTATTGTTGGTCATCGGGGCGCTGAGCTGGCGCAAGCGGCGGGGCGGGACAAAATGAGGGGCGGCGCACGACCTGGACAGCGAAGCGACCCAGCTTACCACTGTTCCACCCGAATCCATTTACGAAAGGCCCCGCATGCACCACCTCTCCACCATCCTCGTCTTGCTCGTGGCGCTGCTGCATGTCTGGATCCTGATCCTCGAAATGTTCCTCTGGACCAAGCCGCCGGGCCTCAAGGCCTTCCGCAATACGCCGGAAAAAGCCGAGCTGACCAAAGTTCTGGCGGCCAATCAGGGGCTCTATAACGGCTTCCTTGCCGCCGGCCTCTTTTGGTCGCTCGTTCACCCCGATCCGGTCATAGCTTTTCAGTTGAAAGCCTTCTTCCTCGGCTGCGTCATCGTCGCGGCCCTATACGGCGCCTGGTCGGTCTCCCGCCGCATCCTGATCATTCAAGGCTTGCCCGCTCTTGTCGCGCTGGCTATTACCTTGGCCTTCGCCAATCCCTATATGGCGGTTGCGCCGGTCTCCGGCTGAACGACAGATTTCTAAGGCACGCCCCGACATGACCAAGACGCCGCTCACCATCCGCCTCTGCGCTCCGCGCGGCTTCTGCGCCGGCGTCGACCGCGCGATCCAGATCGTCGTGCTGGCGCTGAAAGCCTATGGCAAGCCCGTCTATGTCCGCCACGAGATCGTCCACAATCGCTATGTCGTGGAGGGGCTCGAGGCCAAGGGCGCGATCTTCGTCGAGGAACTCGACGAGATCCCCGAGGAGCATCGCGCCCAGCCGGTGGTGTTTTCCGCCCATGGCGTGCCGAAATCGGTGCCGGCGGATGCGAGGGCGCGCAATCTGTTCTATCTCGACGCCACCTGTCCGCTGGTGTCGAAGGTTCACAAGCAGGCGCTGCGCCATCGCCGCCTCGGCCGCCATGTCATCCTGATCGGCCATGAGGGCCATCCGGAAGTCATCGGCACAATGGGCCAATTGCCCGAAGGCGCCGTGTCGCTGGTCGACACGGTCGAGGACGCGGAAAAATACCAGCCCGCCGATCCCGACAATCTCGGCTATGTCACCCAGACCACGCTGTCGGTCGACGACACCGAAGGCGTCATCGCCAAGCTCAAGGAGCGCTTCCCCAATCTGCAGGATCCGGCCGCCGATTCCATCTGCTACGCCACCACCAACCGCCAGGACGCGGTGAAGATGGCTGCCCCCGATTGCGACCTGTTCCTCATCGTCGGCGCCCCCAACTCGTCCAACTCCAAGCGTCTGGTGGAAGTCGCGCTGAAATCCGGCGCCCGCCACGCGGCGCTCGTCCAGCGCGCCAGCGAAATCGACTGGGCAGCCTATGGGCCGCTCACCACCGTCGGCCTTTCCGCCGGCGCCTCGGCGCCCGAAGTCATCGTCAACGAAATCATCGAAGCCTTCCGCGAGCGTTACGACGCGACGGTGGAACTCGCTGAAATGGCCGAGGAAAACGAACATTTCCCGGTCAACCGCGAGATCCGCCATATCGAACTGACGCATGAGGATATGGCTTGGGTGAACGGATAGCTGTGCTTATAGCCCTCCGGCGTCATTCGTCCGGCTGGGTTATCAGGTTGCGCACGATTGTCAGAAAGGCTTGAATCTCCGACGTGGCCACACGCTGCTTGAGGCCGCCATGGAGGAATGCATTTCGCTTCGCCGCCATTTCCCGAAGAAATGCTGCTTCTGATGGGGCGATCGAGCCTTCAGAGGCCATGATTTCGATAATTCGACCCGGTGACTGCGGTTTGGAGAATGCTTCCGGCATTCGCGCCCTCGCGACCGCTTCCATTGCCGCCCACGCCATAAGCAGTGCCGCTTGGGTTTCATCCTGCGCCAGCAAAGCGGCCCGTTCGACAACCGCCGAAATGTCGGCCGCATTTATCTGCGGCAGGTCAGCAGCTTGGGACGCAAACCCGACGACCAAATGAAGTTTCCATTCTGGAAATGATCGCAATATCCGCTGGATATTCGCTATTCGTTGCGCGTCGCTCGCGCTTTCCTGGGCTATTTCGATGACGAGCTTCGGCTCCCGACCCGTGGCGACGCCATCCGGCCGCACCGCCCTCAATTCCGGCGGCAGCAACGGCGATGCTGGATCGAAGAAGACGTCATACCCTTTTTCTTCCAGCGATCGAGCCGTCGCCTCAAGGATGTCCGTCTCGGTTTTCAGAGCCAAGGCCATTCCTACAAATCCTCGTAAGGGGTGTTGGAAACCCGGATATACAGCGCCGGTTTCGGACCCAACATGCACGCCGCCAGTGTCTCCGAAGGCGCTTGAAACGCAAATATACGCCCTTTCTCGAATTTTTGTATCACAACCCTTTCGACTTGTTCGTCGTCCACATAGACATGCTGGCTCATAGCGTCGAGCGTCAGTTTGATGATGTTGTCCAGATCGCCGATCATGAGCCCGTCGGGATAGTAAAAGAGCGTGACGGATAGGTGCTGAGAGCTGGCAAAATGCATTTGCGGAAGCCGGGGCGCGCTTGCGCGCCGCACAAGGTCTCTCCACTCCTCCTTGGCGCGGGGATTGGCTCTCTGAAATGACACAGGTGTTCCCTGCACGATGAATTCGATTGGAAATTCTGGCTCCATTGTTTGTGCTCTTGATGCAGGGTGATTGCACTTATAAGTTTAGTGGCTTGGATTGCCTGGTCAACATCGCTTGACGGCGATATCTCGATTGGCGGCCAATACACTGATTTATCGCTGGCATTGTCGCAGCGGGACTGGCGATCATCCCACGCCCGCGCTATGCGTGCGGCATCCGAGCCTTCAGCATGGGAACGCCGCCGTGGCCGTCTACACCGATATTTCCGAGGACGAACTCAAGTCCTTCCTCACTCAATATGATGCTGGCGAGCTGATGTCCTATAAGGGCATCGCCGAGGGCGTCGAGAACTCCAATTTCCTGCTGCACACCACAAAGGCGCCCTATATTCTCACGCTCTATGAGAAGCGGGTGGACCGCAACGATCTGCCGTTCTTCCTCGGCCTCATGCAGCATCTGGCCGATCGTGGTCTGTCCTGTCCGCTGCCGGTGCCGCGCAAGGACGGCGCGCAACTGGGGGAATTGGCGGGCCGTCCGGCCGCGCTCATCTCCTTCCTCGAAGGCATGTGGCTGAGAAAGCCCGAGGCGCGGCATTGCCGCGATGTCGGCGAGGCGCTCGCCCGCATGCATCTGGCCGGCGAGGGGTTTCAGATCCGCCGCGAAAATGCGCTGTCGGTGTCCGGCTGGCGGCCGCTTTGGGAAAAGTCGGTCGATGGCGCCGATGATGTGGAGACGGGGCTGACGGCGGAAATTCCGGCGGAACTCGATTTTCTCGAAGCGCATTGGCCAAAAGATTTGCCGTCCGGCGTCATTCACGCCGATCTCTTCCCGGACAATGTCTTCTTCCTGAACGACAGGCTCTCGGGCCTGATCGATTTCTATTTCGCCTGCAACGACTATCTGGTCTATGACCTCGCCGTCTGCATCAATGCCTGGTGCTTCGAGAAGGATTGCTCCTTCAATCTCACCAAGGGCATGGAGATGATCGCCGGTTACCAGTCGGTGCGGCCGCTCTCGGAGTCGGAAATTGGGGCGCTACCGATCCTGGCGCGCGGCTCGGCGCTGCGCTTCTTCCTCACCCGCCTCTATGACTGGATCATGACGCCTGCGGGCGCCATGGTCACCAAAAAGGATCCGAAGGAATATCTGCGCAAGCTGCGCTTCCATCAGAAGGTGGCGCACGCCCGCGAATATGGCCTCGAAGTGAAGGCGCACGCATGAAACATGTCGAGATCTATACGGACGGCGCCTGCTCCGGCAATCCCGGCCCAGGCGGCTGGGGCGCGGTGCTGCGCTATGGCGAGGCCGAGAAGGAGCTCTTCGGCGGCGAGGCCGAGACCACCAACAACCGCATGGAGCTTCTGGCGGCGATTTCGGCGCTGACGGCGCTGAAAGACGCCTGCGAGGTGGATCTGCACACCGACAGCAAATATGTCATGGACGGCATTTCCAAATGGATCTTCGGCTGGAAGAAGAACGGCTGGAAGACCGCCGACAAGAAGCCGGTCAAGAATGGCGAGCTCTGGCAGGCGCTCGACGCCGCCAACCAGCGCCACAAGGTCAAGTGGCACTGGGTCAAGGGCCATGCCGGCCATCCCGAAAACGAGCGCGCCGACGAACTGGCCCGCAAGGGCATGGAGCCGTTTAAGAAGCGCTGATCACACCGCCAGGCTGCGCGGCAGGCCGGGCTTGGCGCGCAGTTCCCACAGCGTGTTGCGCAGCGTGTGCACCGCGTGGTCGGTCAGCAGATTGATCTCCTCGAACGGGGCGGGGCGGCCGAGCAGATAGCCTTGCGCCGTATCGCATCCCTCTTCATGCAGGATTTCCAGCTGGTCGCGCGTCTCGATCCCCTCGGCCAGCACCGGAATGTCGAGGCTGCGGCCGAGCGCCAGAACCGCCCGGATGATCGAGCGCGCCTGATGATTGCTCTCGAGTTCGTTCATGAAGGACCGGTCGAGCTTGATCTTGTCGAAAGGGAAGCTTCGCAGCGTTTCGAGCGATGAATAGCCGGTGCCGAAATCATCGAGCGCGATGGTCACGCCCAGCGCGCGGATCTTCTTGAGCGTCGCCAGCGTGCGCGCCTTGTCGGCGATGATCGCCGATTCCGTCAGCTCGAGCTCCAGGCATTCCGGGCGCATGCCGGTCTCCGCCAGCGTCGCGGCCACCATACCCGGAAGATCCGGATGCAGGAACTGCACCGGCGACAGATTGACCGCGACCTTGAGCGGCTTGCGGAAATGCGCGCATTCGCGGCAGGCCGTCTTCAACGCCCATTCGCCGAGCGGCAGGATCAGCCCGTTTTCCTCGGCCAGCGGAATGAAATCGGAGGGCGGAATGCGTCCGCGTGTCGGATGCGTCCAGCGCAACAGCGCCTCGAAACCGGTGACGAGACCCGACGAGACCGAGGTCTGCACCTGATAATGCAACTGGAGCTCGTCATTCTCGATGGCGCGCCTGAGATCGATCGCCAATTCGCGCTTCAACCGCGCCGCTTCGTCCATTTCGGTGTCGAAGAAGCAGATCTTGTCGGAGGGATCCGCCTTGGCGCGGTAGAGCGCCAGGTCGGCGTTGCGCTGCAACTGCTCCACGTCCGCAGCATCGTCCGGAAAGCGCGCCGCGCCGATGCTGGCGCCGACGCTGAGCTCATAGCCGTCGATCACGAAAGGAGCGATCACGGCTTCGCGCAACCGCGCCAGAAGCGCCGCCGCAGCCTCCCTGGAGGCGTCGTCCACCAGGGCGATGAATTCGTCGCCGCCGATGCGGAATACATGGGCGCCCTCCGCTTTGAAAGCGTCCATGCGCTCGGCGATAGTGACGAGCGTGCGGTCGCCGGCCGCGTGGCCGCGCATGTCGTTGATTTCCTTGAACCGGTCGAGATCGATGGCGGCGAGCGTGAAACATTGCCCGGTTTTGCGGCTCCGGCGCGCTCTCGCCTCGAGCTCTTCGGTGAAGTGCGCCCGGTTGGACAGGCCTGTCAGCACATCGCTGAGCGCCATCCGCCTGAGTTCGTCGAGCGAGCGCGCCTGTGTCTGTCCGTCGATGAGATAGCTGGCGAAGGCTGCGCCGAGCACGATGAGACCCACCATGGCCACGGAGATCGCCATGCCCTGCATGGCGGTTGGATCGCTGTAATGAACGCCGATCGACAGCGGCGTGATGCGAAACGCCGCCATGCCGGTGAAATGCAGGAGCACGACGCCTGTGGCCATCAGCGCCACCGCGATGCTCTTGCTGGTCATCGTCCGGTCGCGGCTGGCGATATGGACGGAGGCCGACGACAGGAGAGCGGCCAAAATGATGGAGACCGATGTCAATCCCAGATCCCAATCGATCACGCCGTCCACGACATAAGCGTTCATGCCGATGTAATGCATGGCCGCAATGGACAGTCCGAAAACGCCGCCGCCGACTGTCGGGGCCAGGCGCAACGGCAAGGCTCCTGCGATTACCAGACCGGCAAAGCCGCCGACGATCGCCACGAGCAGTGAAATCACCGTCAGCACCGGATTGAAGCTCACGCCCGTCGGCGCCTCATAGGCCAGCATGGCGATGAAATGAGTGCACCAGATCGAAGACCCCGCCGCTGTGGCGCCCAGAAACAGCCACCCGAACCGCTCAGCGCCTTCGCCATCCTTGCCGCGCCGATAGAGCCGGATCGCCGTCCAACTGCCGGCCATGCAGATGAGAGCGGCCACCACGACGAGGCGCAGGTCATGTTCGTTGATGAGGCAGTCGAGAATGGTGATCATGGCGTCCGTAGCGAAACGAGGTCCGCTTCACTTACGTCGAAAAGTATGATGTGAATCTAAAACATCGAATTTGTTTCCGGCATATGCTTAATGATTGGTTGCCGATCGCTGTCGTCTTGATGTTATCTTGGCGCGGTACAAGACGCTGAACTGGGCGGTGGGACCGCCGCTGCTCGGAGGCTCCTCATGAACATCACCCTGTCCGCGGCTGTCGTTGCGGCGCTCTCGGCATGGCCTCTCTCCGCCTCGGCGATGGAGCTGACGGTCATGAGCTTCAATATCTGGGGCGGCGGCGTCAATGCCGGCAAGCCGATCGACGAGACCGTCGCCGCAATCAAGGCCGTTGATCCCGACATTGTCGGCATTCAGGAAACAAAGCCCGAGCCCGACCCCTGCACGGCCGAGAACTGCGTTCCGACCGGCAAGTCGGTCGCCGCCGATATCGCCAAGGCGCTCGGCTATTATTATTACGATCAGTCGGCGAACAATCCCGCGATCTGGGCCAACGCCATCCTGTCGCGTTACCCGATCGGCAAAGCCACGAAAAACGATCTGGGCGTCGAGATCGTGATCGAAGGCAAGCGGATCATGGCCTACAACATTCACCTGACCGATTATCCCTATCAGCCTTATCAGTTGCTCAATATCGAATATGGCGCTGCGCCCTTCCTCAAGACGGCCGAGGAGGCGATTGCCGCCGCCACGGCCACACGCGGACCCGCGCTCGATCTGCTGGAACAGGACATGAAGGCCGCAGACGGCGCCGACGCCGCCTTCGTGTTCGGCGACTTCAACGAGCCGTCCCATCATGACTGGACCGAGGCCGCCGTGAAAGCCGGGCTGCAGCCGATGGTCGTGGCCTATCCCTCGGCCAAGCGCATCGAAAGCTGGGGCTTCACCGATCTCTTCCGGGCGGCCTGGCCGGACGTCGCCGCCAAGCCCGCCTTCACCTGGACGCCCACGTCGGAGCCGACTGCCAAGGACGATCATCACGATCGCATCGACTACACCCTCGGCCGCGCCAAGGGTCTCAAGGTGCTAGAGGCCGGCGTCGTCGGCGAGAAGAAACCCGAAGCCGATATCGTCGTCACCCCCTGGCCGGCCGATCACCGCGCCACGATGGCGCGTGTCAGCTTCTGAGGTCACGGGAGCCTCATCGGCCATGCGGGCCATCGATGCAGCCCGCACGGCGCGCAGGGGTCAATACATGCTGTTCTGGTAACCCTGCTCCAGCGCCTCGTCGAGCGCGCGCATTTCCTTTGCGTCATCAGGCGCGCCCGTCGTGTCGTCCAGGATGATCTTGACCAGCGACGGCATGCTCGACCGGTCCTGGAAATGATCCGGATCCCACAGATGCGAGCGCCTGAAGGCCTTGGCGCAATGCATGAACACTTCGGTGACGGTGACGACAATTGCCACCTTGGGCGCCTTGTTCTGGATCGCCATGCCGGCAAGAAGGTCTGGATCGTTTACGACGACCGCCTGGCCGTTGATCCGCAGCGTATCGTCGAAGCCCGGAATGATGAACAACAAGCCGACCGTGGGATTGGCGACGATGTTGACCAATGTGTCCAGACGGTTGTTGCCCGGCCGATCCGGGATCGCCAGCGTCCGTTCGTCGAGAATCTGCACGAAGCCGGCCGGGTCGCCCCTTGGGCTGACATCCGCCCGCCCGTCGGCGCCCTGCGTGCCGATGCAGAGAAACGGCGAGCGCCGGATAAACGCCTGGGCATGCTCGCTGAGCGAGGCGCGGCATTTTTGAATCGCCAGATCATGCGTCGGAGCAAACAGCTTTCGCAGTGACGCCTCGTCCGCGATGCGATGCTCCGGTTTTGGGGTATAGCCGTCCATGATCCTCTTCTCCCTCTTCCGCAATTTTTGATGTACGTAACTCACTTTCCATCTCGAAGCAATGTTCGGGGAGGCGACCTCTACGGACGATCGTCGCGCGACGGGCTTGATGATCGTTTCGGACGACCGACGCCGCACGGCTCCCTCTGTCATCCGCGTGTCATGTCCATGCCGCATGTGACGGAACAGTATTCGACACAAGAGGGAGATATTTCATGGCCAACCGTTTGTCGCAGGCAGCCTTTCTGTCCCTGCTGCTCGCCTCCGTGGCGCAGGGCGCACTCGCCGAATCCGCCTTCAATCGCGTCGCCGCCTTCCCGGTCGCGTCCAACACGCCGGCCGACCAGGACGCCAAGGCCCAGACCTCGGCGGAAATTATCGCAGCGACCGAAGACGGCAAGACGCTCGTCTACACCTCCAGCCCGCTGAAGGCGGTCGGCATGATCGACATCACCGACGCCAAGGCGCCGAAGGCTTTGGGTTCGGTCATGCTCGACGGCGAACCGACCTCGGTCACCATTCTCGGCCAGACCGCGCTGGTCGCCGTCAACACCGGCGAAAGCAAGGCCAAGCCGGCCGGCAAGCTCGAAACCATCGACATGGCGGCCAAGAAGGTCACCTCGACCTGCGATCTCGGCGGCCAGCCCGATTCCATCGCGCTTTCCAAGGACAAATCCTTCCTCGCCATCGCCATCGAGAACGAGCGCGACGAAGACGTCAATGACGGCGCCTTGCCGCAGGCGCCCGCCGGCGATCTCGTGATCGTGCCGATCAAGGACGGAGCCGCCGATTGCGCCGGCCTCAAGCATGTCGCCATGACCGGCCTGGCCGCGATCGCGCCTGAGGATCCCGAGCCGGAATTCGTCGCCATCAACGACGCCGGCCAGATCGCGCTGACGCTGCAGGAAAACAACCATATCGTCATCATCGACGGCAAGACCGGCTCGATCGTCAACCACTTCTCCGCCGGCTCGACCACGGTCGAAAACACCGACGCCAAGACCAATGGCAAGCTCGATTTCACCGGCAAGGTGGAAGACGTCAAGCGCGAGCCGGACGCCTTGAAGTGGCTGGACAATGACCGTCTCGTGGTCGCCAATGAAGGCGATTGGGAAGGCGGCAGCCGCAGCTTCACCATCTTCGACACCAAGGGCAAGGTGCTGTTCGACTCCGGCAATGCGCTCGAGCTCGAAGCCGCCCGCGCCGGCCACTATCCGGAAAAGCGCGCCGGCAAGAAGGGCGTCGAGCCGGAAGGCCTCGAAGTCGCCGAAATCAATGGCGTCAAATACATCTTCGTGCTGGCCGAGCGCGCCTCGCTGGTCGCCGTCTACAAGGACACCGGCGCCGAGCCTGAATTCGTCCAGCTGCTGCCCTCGGGCATTTCGCCGGAAGGCGCAGTCGCCATTGCCGGCCGCAAGCTGCTCGCCACCGCCAATGAGCTCGACCTCGTCGAAGACGGCGGCGCGCGCAGCCATGTCATGCTCTATGAACTGCAGGACGGCAAGCCTGCCTATCCGCAGATCGTCTCCAAGGACAAGGACGGCGACGTGATCGGCTGGGGCGCGCTTTCGGGCCTCGCCGCCGTGCCGGAAAAGCCCGGCATGCTCTATGCGGTCAATGACAGCTTCTACGGCAACCAGCCGTCGATCTTCACCATCGACGCGACCAAGAGCCCGGCCGAGATCGTCGACCGCATGGTGGTCAAGCGCAATGGCGACAACGCCCAGAAGCTCGACATCGAAGGCATCGCGGTGGATGAGGAAGGCTGGTTCTGGCTGGCCTCCGAAGGCAATAGCGACAAGCTGCTGCCGCATGCGCTCTACCACGTCAACAAGAAGGGCGAGATCAAGGAAGAGATCGGCCTGCCGACTGAGCTGACCGCCAACGAAACCCGCTTCGGCTTCGAAGGCGTCGCCATTTCCGGCAAGGGCGACGACACCGTGCTGTGGATGGCCGTGCAGCGTCCCTGGAAGGACGACGACAAGGCCCACGTCAAGCTCGTCTCCTACAAGCCTTCGAGCAAAGAATGGGGCGCGGTGCGCTACCCGCTCGACAAGGCCGAAGACGGCTGGGTCGGCCTGTCGGAACTCACCTTCCATGACGGCTTCGCCTATATCGTCGAACGCGACAACCAGATCGGCGACAAGGCCAAGATCAAGAAGCTTTATCGCGTCTCGCTCGACCAGCTGAAGCCCGCCAAGCTCGGCGGCGACCTGCCGGTGGTCACCAAGGAAGAAGTCCACGACTTCCTGCCCGACCTCAAGACCGCCAAGGGCTATGTGCTCGACAAGCTCGAAGGCTTCGCCTTCGACGCCTCGGGCAAGCCCTTCGCGGTGACCGACAATGACGGCGTCGACGACTCTTCGGGCGAGACGATGTTCTGGGCCGTTGAGATGAAGGCCGGCATGTAACACGGGGCGTCTTTGGTCATACAGAGGCGGTCGAAGGCGGGAGCGGGGGCGCTCCCGCCTTTTTTGATGGCTCCGCCCGGCGAGGCGGCCCGGCCGAGCGGCTCAACTACTCGGACGGCGCCACGCGCCTGGCGAACGGCACACAGATGATCGCGCAGGCTGTCAACGCGGCAACCACCATCCAGGCTTCGTTAAGGGCCTGCACGGTCGCGGCGGTCTGCAGCAGCGGCTCCAGCATCTCCATCGCAGCACTGTCGACTGCGCCTTTGTTGGCCGCCATGACATCGAGCGGTATGCCGATGAAGTTTGCCGTATCCGTGTCTCCGGCTTTCAGCTTCTCGAGCAGCGCCTCACCGAGGGGTTCGGAGCGGGTGTAGATGATCGTATCGATCAGCGCGATGCCGATGGCGCCGCCCAGATTGCGCATCAGATTGAAAAGACCACTGGCGTCAGGAACCTTGGACAGCGCCAGCGTTCCCAACGCCAGTCGTGTCGGCGGCAGCAGGCAGAACATGATGGCGACGCCGCGCACGATCTGCGGCCAGAACATCGCGTCATAGTCGGACCGCGGATCCTGGAAGGCGCTCATGGCGATGCCGACCGCAAACATCGAGAAACCGATCGTGGACAGCAGCCGCGCGTCGAGGCGTTTTTCCAGCGCCACCGCAATCGGCGCGGTCACCAACTGCGCGACGCCGGTGACCAGCATGGTTGCGCCGATCTCCAGCGCATTGTGGCCCCGGACGAATGCGAGGAAAACCGGCATCAGATAAACCGAGCCGAACAGTCCGATCCCCAGAACGAAACTCAGGACGGAACCGATCAGGAAATTGCGATCACGAAAATTTCGGAGCTCCACCAGCGGAGGCGCGCGCAGCAGAGTCTTCCAGACAAAGGCTGCGCCGCAGAATGCCGACAGGCAAAAAAGACCGGTGATCGGAAGCGATGTCCATCCGTTGGTGGGGGCCTCTTTAAGGGCCAATTCGAGGCAAGCAAGGCTTACCGCCATCAGCAGCAGAGAAACGATGTCAAGCTGGCGAAGTTCGCCGAAGTCAAGCTTTTCACGAGGGAGCGAGACCACCGCGATCACGGCTGCGCCAATGCCGGGAATGACGTTGATCAGAAAAAGCCAGTGCCACGAGTAAGTCTCCGTCAACCAACCACCCACGATCGGCCCAACGGTGGGGGCAAGGACGGCGAGAACGCCGGCGATCGTCGTAGCGATGGCCTGCCGCTCCTTCGGGAACAACACGAAAACGGCCGAAAACACGGATGGGATCAAGGTTCCGCCTGAAAAACCCTGCAGCACCCGCCAAGACACCAGTTCGGTGAAGCTTCCGCTTACGGCGCAGCCGGCCGACGCTATGACGAAAACCGTCAGTGAGATGACGAACAGCCACCGCATGGTCAGAAAACGGGTCAGAAAGCCGGTGAGGGGTATCGCCACCACTTCGGCGATGAGATAGGCTGTCTGAATCCAGCTCATCTGGTCGGGGCCGATGTCGAGCGCCGACTGGATGGTCGGAAGCGAGGTCGCGACCACCTGAACATCCAGGATCGCCATGAACATCCCGACGCACATCGCCATGAACCCTGTCCAGATCAGCAGGGGCGAGGTCGTCTGCTGAAAGTCAGGGCTGCTGTGCATGTGATGATCCCGACAGGGCTGCGTTTTCCGCCCTGATGCGTATCGTGAGGACGAGCGCGTTGACGAGCGTGAAGACCAGCGCATAAATCGGCATGTCAAAGCAGAGTGGAAGAACTGCGATCTCGCCGATCACCACGACGTAATTCGGATGGCGCAAGAAACGGTAGGGACCAGCCGTGACCAGCGTCTCGCCGGGCACGACGATGATCCGCGTCGTCCAGCGCCGTCCGAGCGTAGACAGTGTCCAGAACCGCAAAACCTGAAGGCCTGCGAAAACGACCACCCAGCCCGTCTCGAGCGGGGCGTTCCAGGCAAAGAGCCACAGTCCGATCAGCCAAGCGGCATGCAACGATACGATCGTCGAATAGTGCGCAGCGCCAACCTCGCGCCCGCCTTTTGCGAGAAGGGCTCGGGTGTTGCGTCGTGCGAGCACGAGTTCTCCCAGCCGTTCCAGCGTCACCGCGGTCAAGAGCAGAATGGACCAGATCATGCCGCCGCCTTCAGCGACACGCCGCTGAGTGTGAAACCCGGACCCATCGCGGTGAGCATGGTGCGGTTTGGAAGGCCGGACTCAATCAGGCGATCCAGAACGAACAGGGCTGTCGGCGAGGACATGTTGCCGTAATCGGACAGTACGTCACGCTCATGATTGAGGCTTCCCTGACCCAGTTGCAGCGCCGATTCCAGCGCGTCGATGACTTTCGCGCCGCCGGGATGGCAGGCAAATCGATCGACGTCGCCGGATGTCAGGCCTGATCGTCCCAGAATGGTCGACATGGCGGGCGCGATATTGTCGGCGGCGAACGGCGGAATGGCCCGATCAAAAATCACGCCGAGCCCCTCGGGATCTACGCTCCAGCCCATGATGTCCAAAGTGTTGGGCCAGGTGTGCTGGCCGCTCATCTCCACTTCGGCAATACCGTCGTCAGTCGCGCGCAATACGCAGGCTGCAGCTCCGTCGCCAAACAGCGCGGTGGCGACGATATTCGCTTTTGTAAGCTTGTCGATGCGAAAAGCCAGCGTGCAGGTCTCGACGGCCACCAGCAGAACCACCGTTCCCGGGCGCGATGCGGCGAGCCGGCTTGCGATCGAGAAGCCGGAAACCCCGCCCGCGCAGCCGAGACCGAACACAGGAACGCGTTCGGCATCGGCGCGAAACCCGATTGTCGCGCTGATCTGTGCTTCGAGGCTCGGCGTCGCGATACCGGTTGATGTTACAGTAACAATCGTATCGACATCTGCCGCCGACAAGCCTGCATCCTGCAAGGCCTTTTCCGCGGCGGAAACGAAGAGAGCGCCTGCTCCGTCAATGAAAGCCTCGTTTCTGTCCGGCCAGCCCGGCGTTTTGAAATACCAGTCGAGAGGGCGGACCGCATATCGTCTGCGTATTCCCGAGCTCTCGAACACTTTCGCGAGGCGGTCGAAGTCAGCATATCTGGAGGAGAACGCCCGATGGGCGGCATATGCGACGTCTTGTTGAGCGATGGCGTACGGAGGGACCGCGGTCCCTATGGAAACAAGCTTCACGGACTGAGACATGAAAATTCCTGCTGAAGGCTTCAGGGCATGGGCCTGCTGCGCAAAAGCGGGTCCGACACAGGAACGTATTGTTTCGACAAAAGTTTCGCGAGGCGACGAGTTGAATTAGAGCTTCCTAAAGATGACGCTTTCAGTTTTTGCGGACTG
This sequence comes from Rhizobium sp. TRM95796, assembly GCF_025779995.1. Classification (NCBI taxonomy): domain Bacteria; kingdom Pseudomonadati; phylum Pseudomonadota; class Alphaproteobacteria; order Hyphomicrobiales; family Rhizobiaceae; genus Rhizobium; species Rhizobium sp. TRM95796. Next base: position 233,411 of record NZ_JAOXHE010000005.1, read on the forward strand.
CGCGAAGGAAGATCATTCGTTCACGCGCCCGACTTTTCGCATAAAATCCAGGACTGCACAGAAACGGATGTCGGTGTCTGCGAAAGCGTGGCAAGCGATGGTCGCTCAAGACATCTAAAACCACAAATCCCGCACGCATTTCCCCTGCGAGGGCAGATCGTCCCAACTGTCCAGCCCGTCGAAATGATCGATCGCCAGATCGGCGACATCCTCCGGCGGCGCGAGCCTGACATTCACCGCGATGCGCCTGCGACCGTCGGCTTGAAGTCTGAGACCTCGCCAGCTCACCACGCAGGCGCAAGATGGGCAGAACAGGATTTCGAGGCTGGGTTCTGTGCGGTCCACGCGCGCGTAAGACGCCGTCTCGCCGGTGATGGCGATGCGTTCGCCCTCGTGGTCATAGGCCCAGAGCGCGCCGTAGCGGCGGCAGAGCGTGCAGTTGCAGGCGGTGATCGAGCCGGGGTCGCCTCTCAGCGTGAAGCCGGTTTTGCCGCAATGACAGGATCCGATCAGCATGGGTGGTTTCCGCCTCCAGTAGGACGTCTCTTGCCCGCGTCCGACGGAGGATAAAGGCCATCGTCGAGATTTGTCGAGTGTGAGCAGCCACCCCGAGCGCTTACGCCCCCGCCTTGCGGTAAAGCGCCGCCAATTGATTGCGCGACGACGGCAGTTCCGGCACAACCACCATCATGTTGATCTGGCCGCGCTTGAAGGCGCGCAGGAACGGTTCGTAATTCCTGAAAGCGACGCAGCCATGCGAGCCGATCTGGCCGCGCAGCAGATTGGTGTGGGTGAGAAGCCCGGTGCGGTTCTTCGGATGGCGGCCGTCGATCGAGGTCATGCGGATGGCTTCGACGCCATAGAAGCGCTGTTCGCGCATCGACAGGCGATAGATGCCGGCGGGCGTCGGGCCGTTCATCTTCACATGTTCGAAGCGCGGATTGTCGCGCATGCGGCCGATGCCGGAATGGGCGCGCAGCTTGGTGCCGTCGGGCATGTAGACGGTGGCGTTGGAGACGTCGTAGATCGCCACCTTGGTGTTCTTGCCCGGCCAGCCGCGTTCGGCTGCGCCGCCGCCGAAGAGATCGCTGAACAGCGATCGCTTGGGTTTTTCGCGCGCGCTGTCCTGGCGGTCGTCGCGTGTTCTGGGTGCGGCGGGCTTGTCCTCGGCGGGCTTGCGCTCGATCGAGGCTGTCTCGATCAGAGGCTTGGCTTCCGGCAGCGGAACTTCGCGGGGCAGGGCCGTCTCGTCGCTCGTCTCTGGCTGCGCCAGCACGAGGTTGAAGGGCTTCATGTCGGGTTTCGGCGTGTCTTCCAGCATCGCCGCCGCCATGGAGGGCGTCTCGGTCGTCGCCGCCGCGAGCGCGATCGCCTTGGCTTTTTCCGCCGCCGCCGCGATCCTGGCCTGTTCGGCCTTCTTCTTCTGCTCGGCGAGCGCGAGCTGAGTGTCGATCTGGCGCTGATACGCGAGTCGGTCGGCGGCGGACGCCATCTGCGTCTGGTCGAGCGGCAGGCCGGCGAATGCCGACAGGCTCGAAAATTTGGCGATCTTCACCCGGCGTTCGCCGGCCGATGCCTCGGCTGCGGCGACCTGAACCGGGCGAGGGGATGGAAGAAACGTGTTCGGTCCTTCGGCCAATGTCCGGCGCGCATCGTGCATGGCGCCGACCATGGACGCCACCCCCCAGACCGACCCGGCCACCAGGCCGCCCAACACCACGGCGCTCGCCGCGAGCAGGAGGACAGGGCTTCGATCGGACCTTGCCGCGGAACGCGCAGACTTACTCACAGACGCCATGGCTACACTTACCCGAAACTCGTGACCCGACGCGACGGCGAAGCCGCCCTCGACGGGTCGTTACACATTTCGGGACGCACGGAGCCTGTGCCGCCGCGACCCGACCGAACCGGGTCAGAATGAACAATTATGGTAAGCAAACTCTAAACGTCGCCTCGATCTGATTGGGAATGTGCGGAATGGCGGTCGAAAGCGACCGGCGAGGCCTGCATGTCACGGGAATGCGGCGTGGGAATGGCTAAGAAAGCGTTTCGCTCTTGCGAGCCGCGCAGCGGGCAGGGCGCGCGCGACCCGGCGCGCGGGAAGACAAGACGAAGACGTCGTCGCCCCCTGCGGCAATCCGCCCTGCGGCGCCGCGTCTTCTCCGTTAAGCTCCATCTGTCAATTATCAACTCCTGCAAGCTCTAACAACACAAGGAGAGAGAGATGACGACGCTGGTGTACAACATCCCGGTTTTCGGCTGGGCGCTGCGCGAAGCTATGCGCGGGCCGGCGGCGACGAAACTTTTGTTCATCGTCAATCTCATCGCCTGCTGGCTGCTGGCCATCCTGGCCTTCGGTTACCCCGCCATCATCATCCCGGCGCTCGCCGCCGTGCCGTCGATGTTCGTGGCGCTGATCCTGATCACCTGGGACAGGTGACGTCGTCTCAGGGCTTGCGACAGGCGCTCTGTAGGCCATAATGGGTCTATTCCTCGACGCGTGAGCCCCCATGACCCGTCTTCACACCCCGCGCATGATGCTGTCGCCCTCAGAGCCGCAGGATCGGGATGATTTCATCGCGTTGGAGCGCGATCCCGAGGTGATGCGCTTTCTCAATGGCGGGCGTGATCTCGATCCCGAACGTGTCGATCCGGACGCCGATTATCTGATGCCGCGCGGAACGGAGCCCCATGTCTGGACCGGGCGGATGGCCGCGGACGGCGCATTCGTCGGCTGGTTCTGCCTGTGGCCGGACGATGGAAGGCGGGCGGAGCTCGGTTATCGGCTGCGGCGCGACGCCTGGGGCCGGGGGCTCGCCTCGGAAGGAGCGGTCGCACTTGTCGATTGGGGCTTTCGGGAGGCTGGATACGACACGGTCACGGCCTCGACGATGGCGGTCAATCACGCCTCGCGCCGGGTGATGGAGAAGATCGGCCTTCGTTACGCCCGAACGGAGCATCCACGCTGGCTCTATCCGATCCCCGGCGCCGAGCAGGGCGAGGTCTGGTATGAAGCGACCCGCGCATCCTGGCGCAGGCCGCCGTAATCATGAGCAAGAGCGGCGCCTCCGATACCCGAAGGCGCCGCGCCGGATATCAGAGCTGGCCGAGCAGCGTTTCGGCGCCCGAGGTGTCGGCCGTGCCGGGAGTGGCTTCGACATTCAACTGCGTCACCACGCCGTCTTTCACCACCATGGAATAACGCTTGGAGCGTAGTCCGAGTCCGCCGCCGGAGAGGTCGATGTCGAGACCCACGGCCTTGGCGAAATCGCCGTTGCCGTCGGCGAAGAAGCGGATCTTGCCGTCGCCGCCGGAGCTCTTGGCCCAGGTTCCCATCACATAGTGGTCGTTGACGGACACGACGGCGATCTCGTCGACGCCCTTGGCGAGAATTTCGTCACGCTTGTCGAGAAAGCCCGGCAGATGGTTGAGCGAGCAGGTGGGGGTAAAGGCGCCGGGCACGGCGAAGATGACCACCGTGCGCCCCGCGGCGAACTCGGCGCTGTCGATGTCGGCCGCGCCGTCGGCGGTCTTTTCCTTGAGCTTGACGGAGGGGATCTTGTCTCCGATGGCGATGGTCATGGGCGTCTCTCCATTGTTATGCGGGATTCTTTCGCGCGCCAATATAGGGCGCTCTCACTCCGCCGCAAGCGTGGTTTCCATCGCCCGCGATCCCGATTTGATCAGGATCGTCACATCCGCCGGGCCGCTCTCCGGCCGCCGCGTCACAGGCAGGTCGAGCACGCCTTCCCTGGGGCCGGTGGGGGTAAACTGAGCCGGTCCGAACGCCAGTCCGGCCGAAGGCGAGAGCGCGACCTCGGGCGTAGCGCCGGACGGCAGACGAAGCGTCAGTTGCAGGCTCTTTCCGTCGTCGCTCATCCGGCTCGCATGGATGCCGAAGTCGTCGGACGGCGTTTCCGGCAGCGCCGAACGCGCCGTGGCGAGGGCCATGAATTCGTCGCTTTCCGGGCGCGCCTCGGGACTGAGCGCGAGCTCGAACTCGGCCTGGAAGGGCAGGCAGATCTCCTTGCACAGTCCGATCATCACCGTAGCCTTCAGTCGAGCGGGTGCGGCGGGCTTCGCGCTGGTCAATTCCAGCATGACGCCGACGGCTTTGTGATAGCCGTAGAACCGCCCGCCTTCGTCCTGGCCGATCTCGGGCGCGGGAAAGCGGGTTGAGGAGAGCGTCACATTGTCGGATCCCCGGATGTCCACCAATGGCGGCAGTCCCGCTTCGCCCGGATGTCGCCAATAGGTTTTCCAGCCCGGCGCGGGCTCGATCTGCAGCGCCGCATCATAGCCGCCATGCTGATTGGGCAGCGCCACCAGCCGCATGCGGCCGCCGTCCGATTCAGCCCATCGGCTCGCAGCGGCATGCGCCGCAGGCGCGGCCAGGGCCGCGATCGCCAGGGCGCCGAGCGCCGTCTTCAAACCCGTCATACTCTGCTTTTTCATCACGCCGTCCGCACAAATGATCGTTCTTGATCGATTACGAAAAAAACCGATGGAACGCATCTTCGACCTTTTAATTTCACCATGAATTGATAGGCTGGGATCATGGTGGATATTAAGACGCTCAAGAGCAAAGGCGAACGCGGTTTTCTTGACGGTCACTTCCTGATCGCCATGCCGGGAATGGCCGACACGAATTTCGCCCGCGCCGTCGTCTATATCTGCGCCCATTCCGATCAGGGCGCCATGGGATTCGTCATCAACCAGCCGCAGCAGATGACCTTCGTCGACATTCTCCTGCATCTCAAGGTGATCGGCGACGAAGACGCCATCGTCCTGCCGGATGCGGCCCGCAGCATGCCCATCCAGCGCGGAGGACCAGTCGAAACCGGCCGCGGATTCGTGCTTCACAGCGACGATTATCTGACCCAATCCTCGATCCCCGTCAGCGACGAGATCTGCCTCACCGCCACCGTCGACATCATCCGCGCCATGTCGCGCGGCAAAGGCCCGGCCAAGGCGGCGTTGATGCTGGGCTATGCCGGCTGGGGCGCCGGCCAGATCGAAACCGAAATCGCCAACAATGGCTGGCTGACCTGCCCGGCGGACGAGACCCTGATCTTCGACCGCATGCTCGACGGCAAATACAATCGCGCTTTGGCGCTGATGGGCGTCAATCCGGCCATGCTGTCGATGGAAGCGGGCCATGGGTGAGGGGCGCTGACCTGGGGGCTGGGCGGACGACGACATCTTGACATTCCAGTCGACCAAAACCATCTCAGTGTCACGGAGCGCTGAACTGGCTGAGATAGCCTCCCCCGCCCGAAAGGGTCTACGCGCAAAGCGGGATATGAAAGTGGTTGCCAGACGCTGAAAAAGGTCCATCGGGGCCTTTTTCTGTTATTGGGGTGGGAAGCGTGGCATTTCTCCACGCAGGATTTAGCAACTGCCACCGTGAACTTCATTTCGCCCGTGATCGCAATTTTATCCTGTCTCGTCCATTCGTAGGCGCTGACGACAAACAATTCCGGTCGCCTGCCTCCCGCACGCCGCAATGTAAAAAACACCGGGTAAACTTTGCCGTCGTCGGTCGTTATGCGCACAAGGTTACCTTGCTGGTCCAACATATTCGGCGCTGAGGCAGTTTGAGAATGATCGAAGGTAACCGCTTGCTCAGTTCATAGCGTGTCGGCGAGAAAGATCGCTGTTCATGTGAAGAGGCATAACCTGTCGTGATGACGCTGGAATGTTTGGTCGCATCGAACGTTTCTGTAAAGCAATGATCGTGAAACCGAACGCTGACAGTGGCCTCGGTATCGCCGCCCTTCGGCAGGACGGTGAACTCGAATGGTTCAAGATGCGATAAGTCTATCGCGAAGCCATTAATGTCGAGCGGAAGCCAGTACGCCATCCCAACTTTAAGGTGATGGAGTTGCCGAATGCAAGCTCAATTGCTCAACACTACCCCTTCCGCGTCAGCGGAAAGCGCTCTCTCAAAAGCCGCGACACCGCATCGGCGCCGATCGGCGGGCCGAAGTGGAAGCTCTGGCCGTAATGGCAGCCCATCTGTCCGAGCTTGATGGCGTCTTCCTCGCTCTCGATGCCTTCGGCCACCAGCGTCATGCCCAGTTCGACGCCCATGGAAACGATGGAGCGCAGAAGCACGTCGCGCTTGTCGCTCTGGTCGCGCACCAGCGCCTGGTCGATCTTGATCGTATCGAACGGAAAGCGGGTGATGTAGCCCAGCGAGGAGAAGCCGGCGCCGAAATCGTCGAGCGACAAGCCGATGCCGGAATCGCGGATCTTCTCGAGCACGAGGCGCGATTGCTCCGGATTTTCCATCACCACGGTTTCGGTCAGTTCCAGCTTCAGCCGTTTCGGCGGGCAGCCGGCGCGGTTGAGCGCGCGTCTGATGTCGTCGGTCAGAGCGCTGTTGATCAACTGGGCGCTGGAGAGATTGACCGAGACGAAATAGGGCACGTCGCCGGTTTGCGCCAACCAGCCGGAGAGGTCGCTCGTGGCGCGCTCGATGGCGAACTGGCCGAGATCGCCGATGAAATTGGCGTTTTCGGCCAGCGGAATGAATTCGCCCGGCGGCACATTGCCCCGCTTGGGATGGTCCCAGCGCATCAGCGCCTCGAAGCCGACGATTTCGGCGTCCACCAGCCGCACGATGGGCTGATAGACCATAGAGAGCTCCTTGCGTTCGATGGCGCGGCGCAGGTCGCTTTCGAGTTGCAAGCGGTCTGACACCGCCATGCGGAAGGCGGGCTGGAACGGCTCGACGCGGTCGCCGCCGGATTTCTTGGCGCGATACATCGCCAACTCCGCGTCGTTGAGCAGGCCCTCGGCGGAGATGGACGGATCGGTCCAGGAGGCGACCCCGATCGAGGCGGTCAGGATGATCTCCTGATTGGCGAAATTGATCGGCGCCGACACCGCCTTCACCACCGCGTCGGCGAAATCGGCGATGCGCTTGGGATCGCTTTCCGAGACCAGCACGATGCCGAATTCATCGCCCGCCAGACGCCCCAGCGTATCCTGCGGCTTGAGCAGCCGCCTGAGACGGCGGGTCAGCGCGATCAGGATATTGTCGCCGGCGGCGATGCCGAGGGAATCGTTGACCTGTTTGTAGCGGTCGATGTCGATGGTCAGCACCGTCGGCATCAGCTTTTCTTCCTGACCGGTCAGCGCCAGGATCGATTGCAGGCGATCGAGGAACAGCTGTCGGTTCGGCAGGCCGGTGAGATTGTCGTTGAGCGCGTCCGACAAGAGTCGGTCGACGATGTTCTTCTGTTCCGTCACGTCCTGCACCACGCCGACGCAACGCGCGATTTCGCCGTTTCCAGCCAGCACCGGCCGCGCCTTGATCGACAGCCAGTGATACTGGCCGTCCTCGGCGCGAAGGCGGAAATCATGGCAGAGCCGGCCTTTTTTCTGGGCGAGCAGGATGTCGAGCGTGGCGCGGAAACGGTCGCGGTCGTCGGGATGCAGGCGCGGCAGCCAGTTGCGCGCCGGCCCATGCAGGGCGCCGGGCGTCGCCCCCAGCCGAAGCGCGATGTCGGGAATGGTGGTCACGCGGTCGCGGCTCACATCCCAGTCCCAGATCGTCTCGCCGGAGCCGGTCAGCGCCAGCGACTGGCGTTCGAGATCGGAGAACAGGCCCTGCTGATAGGCGCCGCCGGCAAAGGCGTGCTGGATCACGGTGAAGCCGATCAGCAGCACGATCAGCACCAGGCCGAAGGCCAGGGCCGGCTGCACGATGTCGTTGTCGAGCTGTCCCGTCACCGCCAGCCAACCGCCGAACAGCCATGCGATGATGGTCAGCCAGGAGGGGATCAGCAGAATGGCGCGATCATAGCGTCGGAAGCCGAGGAAGACGATCAGCGCCACGCCGACGACCGCCGTCAAGCCGAAGGACAGGCGCGCAATGCCCGAGGCGATCGATGGATCATAGATCGCCACTCCGAACAGCGTGCCGAGACCGAGAACCCAGGCGAGCGTCGCATAAGCGAGATTGGCGTGCCAGCGACTGAGATTGAGATAGGTGAACAGGAAGATCACCAGTCCCGACGCCAGCGCCACTTCCGCGCCCGCCCTCCAGATGCGTTCGTCGAGCGTGTTGTCGCCGAACAACTGTTCGAGAAAGCCGAAATCGACGCAGACATAACCGAGCACCGCCCAGGCGAGCGCGGCGGTGGCCGGCAGCATCGAGGTGCCCTTGATGACGAATAGATTGGTGAGAAACACGGCCAGAAGGCCGGCGATGCCCAGCACGATGCCGCGATAGAGCGTAAACGCGTTGACCGTGTCCTTATAGGCCTCCGGCTCCCAGAGATAGAGCTGCGGCAGCTGCGGCGAGGTGATCTCGGCCACGAAGGTGATGACGGCGCCCGGGTTGAGCGTGATCGCGAACACGTCGGCGTCGTTGGACGGCACGCGATCGAGCGCGAAGCCTTCCGACGGCGTGATCGACAGGATGCGGTCGGACCCGAGGTCGGGCCAGAACACATGTGAATTGACCAGCCGGTAATGGGGCGCGACGATCAGTCGTTCGAGCTGTTCGTCCGACACATTGGCGAGCGCAAACACCGCCCAGTCGCCGTTGTGGCCGGGGGAGGAGGCGCGCACCTCGATGCGGCGGACGATGCCGTCGGTGCCGGCGGCGGTCGACACCTGGAAGGCCTCGCCCTGGTTGGCGTAGATTTCGGCGATCTTGGTGAGATCGAGCGCCTTGTCCTCGCGGGAAATCTTCACCGGCTCCAGCGCCAGCGCCGACAGGGTCGTGACCGCGAGCGCCATGAGCGTCAGCAGGCAAAACAACATCGCCCGGCCGCCGGCAACCGGCTTTCCAATCAGAAGGTTCAAATGCCTAACGCCCCGTACCTGTTGTTTTTATTGGGGACGAGCGCGTAGAGAAGGTGGTCACGCCATTCGCCCCGAATTTTCAAATACGACTTCATATAGCCTTCGCGCTCAAATCCGGCTTTTTCAAGTAGGCGGATGGAGCGATCATTGTCTGGAATACAGGCTGCCTCGATGCGGTGCAAGTTCATGCGAATGAAGATATAGCTGATGACCGGGCCGATCGCCTGGCTCATATGGCCTTTGCCCGCATGTTTCTCGCCCATCCAGTAGCCGATCATGCAGCTTTGCGACGCGCCTCGGCGGATATGGCCGATGGTGACGCCGCCCAGCAATTCTTCGGTGTCGCGGTGGAAAAGCAGGAGCGGCACGGCCACGCCGGAAGCGAATTCCTGGTTGGCGCGGATCACCCGTGTCCGGAACGATCCTTCGGTAAGCGCGTCCGGGTCCCAGGCCGGCTCCCATTTTTCGAGAAAGGCCCGGCTTTCGCTGCGCAATTTGCGCCAGGCCTTGTAGTCGCTGTTGCGCGGAAGCCGGAGGTAGTGGTCGGGACCGGAAATCTCCTCCCCCGAGCCCTGCCGCGACAAGAAGCCGAACACTGATCTTGCCATGCGACGCGCGCTCCGGAAGCAGCCCGCCGCTATTCGGCGGCGGACTTGTGTTCCGGAGCCCGTGAGCTGCCGAGCGCCTGCAGGATGTCTTCCATCGGCGCGAGTTGCTCCACCGGACCGATGGCGGACAGGGTGGGCGTGGTGTCGAAGAACAGCCGGCCGGCGAGATCGGTCAGGCGATCCGTGGTGATGTCGTTCAGCCGCTGCATCAGTTCTTCGTTCGGGATCGGCCGACCATAGAGCATGATCTGTCGGGCGATCTGGCCGGCGCGTGCGGCAGGGCTTTCCTGGCCCATCAGCAGTTGGGCGCGGATCTGGGCGCGGGCGCGATCGATTTCGTCCTGATTGATCTTCTCGGAGGCGCGACGCAACTCTTCGATCACCACCGGCATCAGTTCGGGCAGGTTCTCGCCCCCGGTCGCGGCGTGCACGCCGAAAATGCCGGTGTCCGAAAAACCCCAATGGAAGGCGTAGATCGAGTAGCACAGGCCGCGATGTTCGCGCACTTCCTGGAAAAGGCGCGAGGACATGCCGCCGCCCAGCACATTGGCGAGGATCTGCGAACAGTAAAAATCGCGGGCGTGATAGGCCTTGCCTTCGAAGCCGAACAGCACCTGCGCGTCCATGAGGTCGCGATCTTCGCGGATGTCGCCGCCGATATAGCGGGCGGGATCCATGATGATCGGCGCCGACGGCGTCGTCGGCAGCGACGAAAAGCGGCGCGCCACCTGCTCGACGAATTCGTCATGCTTGACCGCGCCGGCGGCGACGACGAACATGCGGTCGGCGACATAATTGCGAGAGAGATAGCGGCGGATCTGGTCCGGCGTAAACGTCATCACCGTTTCGGACGTGCCGAGGATCGGTCGGCCGATCGTCTGCCCGAAATAGGCGCGCTCAGAGAATTTGTCGAAGATCACGTCGTCGGGCGTGTCGTTGGCCGCGCCGATTTCCTGCAGGATGACGTTCTTCTCGCGCTCGAGTTCTTCCTCCTCGAAAGCCGATTCCGTCAGGATGTCGGCGAGGATGTCGACCGCCAACGGCACGTCGTTCTTCAGCACGCGCGCGTAATAGGATGTGGATTCGGTGGATGTCGCGGCGTTCACTTCGCCGCCGACATTCTCGATCTCCTCGGCGATCTGGCGCGCCGTCCGGCGCGCCGTGCCCTTGAAGGCCATGTGTTCGAGAAGATGGGCGATGCCGTGTTCATCGGCGGCTTCGTTACGCGAACCCGACTTCACCCACACGCCGAGAGCAGCGCTCTCCAGATGCGGCATATCCTCGGTAACGACAGTCAATCCCGAAGGAAGTCTGGTGGACTCAACTTTCATGACCAATATTCAAGTCGCCTCGGTCAGGACCTGATCCGGGCATGTTTGGCGATGAAATTCTCCACCGTCTCGATGTCCGCATTAAGCACTTCGAAGCGCTCCTCCCTTTGCATCAGACCTGCAAGCCACGATGGCAGCGCGGGATTAATACCGCAAGCGGTTTCGACCGCCAAGGGGAATTTTGCCGGATGCGCGGTGGCCAGAGTCACCATCGGAGCGTTGGATTTCTCGTGTTTCGCCGCCACATGCACGCCGATCGCGGTATGGGGATCGAGCAGATAGCCGGTTTCCGAAAGATGATTTTTGATCGTTTCGGCCACCTGTTTTTCGGTGGCGCGGCCGGCCTTGAAGTCCTTGCGGATGAAGGCGAGCGCCTCGGCCTCGATCTCGAAGGCGCCGGATTGCTTGAGGCTGTCCATGGCGCGGCGAACCTTTTCGGGCTTGCGGCCATAGGCCTCGAACAGCAGTCGCTCGAAGTTGGAAGAGATCTGGATGTCCATCGACGGCGAGGTGGTCGCCTTCACGCCCTTCATCTCGTAGCGGCCCGTCTTCAGCGTGCGGGCGAGGATGTCGTTGTCGTTGGTGGCGATCACGAGCTTGCCCACCGGCAGGCCCATGCGCTTGGCGGCGTAGCCGGCGAAGATGTCGCCGAAATTGCCGGTCGGCACCGTGAAAGAGATCTTGCGGTCCGGGCCGCCGAGCGCGACGGCGCTGGTGAAGTAATAGACGATCTGGGCCATGATGCGGGCCCAGTTGATCGAATTGACGCCGGCCAGCGCCATGGAATCGCGGAACTTGATGTCGTTGAACATCGCCTTGACGAGATTCTGGCAGTCGTCGAAATCGCCCTGCACGGCGATGGCGTAGACATTGGCGTGCGAGGTGGTGGTCATCTGGCGCTGTTGCACCGGCGAGACCTTGCCATGCGGGAAGAGAATGAAGATGTCGGTGCGATCACGACCGCCGAAGGCGTCGATCGCCGCGCCGCCGGTGTCGCCCGACGTCGCGCCGACAATGGTGGCGCGTTCGCCGCGGGCGGCCAGCGCATGATCCATCAGACGCCCCAGCAACTGCATCGCCACGTCCTTGAAGGCGAGCGTCGTGCCGTGGAACAGTTCGAGGATGAAGGCGTTGGCGCCCGACTGCACCAGCGGCGTCACAGCCGGATGCTTGAAGGTCGCATAGGCCTCGTCGATCATGCGCTTGAGATCGGCGTCGTCGATCTCGCCGCCGACGAACGGAGACAGCACCTTGAAAGCGATATCCTGATAAGAGAGGCCGCGCCAGGAGCGGATCTCCTTCTTGGAGAAATGCGGCCATTCCTCGGGAATGTAGAGGCCGCCGTCACGCGCCAGGCCCGTCAACAGGGCGTCCGAGAAACCGAGCTTGGGGGCCTCGCCCCGGGTGGAAATATAGCGCACGTGCTGCTTCTCCTGATGTCGCTTGAGCCGGGTGAAACCTATCAGCGCGGGGCCCGCGCGATTGTCCATTTTGCGTCCGGAAAGCCCCGGAAAATGGCTGAATCTTTATTCCGGCCAATCGATTTTTTGTTTGGGCGCTGGTATAGACCACATCGCCGGGCCATGAAAAGGTCCGAAAGAGAAAGAAAACAGTGGTGAATCGTCCGCCTCGCGCGGCGTGGTCACATCAGGGTGGGGCGTAGCACGTGTCTCGGAGACTTCTCGGACTTATCTCTTCCTTCGCCGCTCTCGCGGCTCTGGCGAGCTGCACGGCTCCGTCCTATCCCGACAGCAATCGCGGCTTCAAGCCGGTCGTGAAAGCCGAGCCCGCGCCGGCCAACGCCACGCAGAACCCCGTGGTCGTGCAGGGCCAGTGCCCGCAGATCTATCTGCGCGAAGGCACGGCCGTGTTCCGCCAGTATCAGGGCGGCGTCAAGAAGGGCGCCGACGGCACGGCCGATCCGAGCAAGCTGGTGTTCCAGGCGACGCTCGAGCGCACCACGCGCCAGTGCTTCCAGACCGATCAGGGCCTCAAGATGACGGTCGTCGTCCAGGGCCGCATCATTCCCGGTCCGGCCGGCAAGGCGGGAACCTATACGCTGCCGATCCGCGTGGCCGCCACCGACGGCGACGCGACGCTCTATTCGGAGCTGACCAAGTTCCCGGTCACCGTGCCCGACAATCTCGGCGCCACCCAATTCCTGTTCACCAAGGAAGACGTGATCCTGAGCCAGGGCGCCACCGGCCTGACCCGCCTGTTCGCAGGCATCGACGAAGGTCCGTATAACACGAAGTGAGATTTTGGGGGCGGTGTTTGGTCGCCCTGCACTTTTGGCGTATGGAGATGCCGCGGCTTGCCCCCTCATCCGGCTGCCGCCACCTTCTCCCCGTAGAACGGGGAGAAGGGCGAAAGGGGCAGTGTCGGCGCTCCATCCTCCTTCGCCCCGCATTGCGGGGAGAAGGTCCCGGCAGGGGGATGAGGGGCGGCGCACGCCCGTAAACTGAAAAGAGCGCCGCCACAGCCGACCGAGCGGCGACGGACGCCGCCCTCGATATCAAGCCAGTTCCGACCAGCTCTTCAGCGCATCCACCATCTGCGGCAGTTCCGTCATGCGGCTGATCACCGTCTCGGCGCCGGCGTCGGTCAGCCGGTCGGCATGGGTGGGATAGGTGTGCGAGCCGCCGGTGAAGCCGATCACCCGCATGCCGGCGGCGCGAGCGGCGTGCACGCCATGCACCGAATCCTCGATCACCAGGCAGCGGGCCGGATCGGCGTTGAACTGCTTGGCGCCATGCAGATAGATATCGGGCTTCGGCTTAGTGCGGTCGGGGCCGAGATCCTTGGCCGAATAGACATGGCCCTCGAAATAGGGCTTCAACCCGACCTTGGTCAGCATCATGTCGAGCCGTTTCGACGAGGAGTTCGAGCAGATGCAACGCTGCTCGGTCAGCCGCGACAGCGCCGTGCGCACGCCGTCGATCATCTTGACGCGGATCGACAGCGCGCGGTCGAGCAGCGCTTCCGACTTGTCGATCAGCGCGGCCGACAACGGCAATTCCGCCTCCTTCTCGACGGTCAACAGAATGTTCTTCCAGTCTAGGCCGGCAAACCGGATGCACATCTCCTCGGCGGTGATCTCGAAGCCGCTGTCGCGCAGCAGCTTCGACTCGACTTCCGCCGCGATGATTTCGGAATCGACGAGCACGCCGTCGCAGTCAAACAGGATGAGGTCGAAGCCGGACATTTGGGGTCTCTGTGTTGGATCGGGATAGGCTCCGCCTACATGATTGGCGTCTGTCAGGCAATGCGCGAGGGCGCATGGCTGCCTTGCCCAGTCATTCGCTGCGGGAAATGCGGCGGAGTCGGTGTTCATTCGCGCGAGCCAGAATCCTGTCGCGGACATGCGAAAAGAACCGTGGCGGGAGCACGCCGTAAGTATAGCGCTTCGAACCAGTCCGCCCGGGGACGGGACGAATATCCGGACCGGGCCAGACGAAATCATTCGTTTCCGATACGATGATCCAGGATCTCTTGGCGTCCAGACCGAGATGAGCTTTCAGCGCCGCCGGCAATTCTATCGCATCGTTGGCGTCACGGGGAGGGCTGTGAGTTACGGGCACGACAGTGACGATCTCAAGACCACTCACCACGCGGCGTCCAGCGACGATGGCGCAAGGGCGATCTTTGCTTCCTTCATCGCGTCCCGCTTCGGCGTCTGCAGCCCAGAGATAAGAGTAGCGGATAACAAGACCGGGTTCCGGCCGCGGCAGCGTCATGGCGTCCAGTCGGCAATCAGGGCATCGAGGTGCGCATATTCTTCCGACACGCGCGCCTCCCGTATCGCCGCCAGCGTGTCTTCGTCGAGATGTTCCACGGCCCGGCTCAGACGGCCCTTTACCAACGTCTCGAACAGAGCCGCCGAGACGAGTACGGATCGCGTTTCGCCGTCATTGACAATTGCGACCGGCTCGCGCTCCGCCTTGTCCTGGTAGAGCTCCACATTGTTCTGAAATTCGCCGATCGTGACTTTCATGCGGTCCGTCTCCTGCCGGCGTCATCCTAGCCTTTTTGCCGGCTCAAGTCAGCCGTCACATCTTCAGCATGATCTTGCCGATATGGGCGCTCGACTCCATCAGCCGATGCGCCTCCACGACTCGGGCGAAGTCGAAGACCTCGTGGATCACGGGCGCGGCCTTGCCGGCTTCGAGCAGCGGCCAGACGCGGGCCTGCAACTGATCGCGAATCTCCGCTTTTTCCGCCGCCGTGCGCGGACGCATGGTCGAACCCATCAACCGAAGGCGCTTGATCATGATCGGGCTCAGATTGGCCTTCTCCGCCACCGCGCCGCCGAGAAAGGCGATGATCGACAGGCGGCCGTCCTTGGCGAGGCTCTGAAGGTTCTTCTCGAAATAGGCCGCGCCGATCATGTCGAGGATGACGTCGACGCCGGCCTTGCCGGTTTCTGCGCGGATAACCTCGGCGAAGTCCTCGTTCTTGTAGTTGATGGCCCTGGCTGCGCCGAGCTTCACACAGGCCTCCGCCTTGTCGTCCGAACCCACCGTCACGAACACTTTCGCGCCGATCGCCGAGGCGAGCTGGATCGCGGTG
This sequence comes from Rhizobium sp. TRM95796, assembly GCF_025779995.1. NCBI lineage: Bacteria > Pseudomonadati > Pseudomonadota > Alphaproteobacteria > Hyphomicrobiales > Rhizobiaceae > Rhizobium > Rhizobium sp. TRM95796. The sequence continues at coordinate 248,739 of NZ_JAOXHE010000005.1, forward strand.
GTGCCGATGCCCGAAGAGCCGCCATGGATCAGCGCGCTTTCGCCCGCTTTCAATCCGGCCATCATGAACAGGTTGGCCCAGACGGTGAAGAAGGTCTCGGGCAGCGCCGCGGCGCGGATTGCGTCATAGCCTTGCGGCCAGGCCAGCGCCTGCGTGGCCGGAACGGCGCAGTATTCGGCATAGCCGCCGCCATTGGCGAGCGCGGTCACCTTGTCGCCGACGGAGAAGGCGCTGACGCCGGGGCCGATTGCCGCCACCTCGCCGGCGACTTCCAGTCCCAGCACCGGGCTTGCTCCCGGAGGAGGCGGATAGGTTCCCTGCCGCTGGGCCACATCCGGCCTGTTGACGCCGGCGGCTTCGACGCGGATCAGGATCTCGCCGTCGCGCAGCTGGGGCAGGGGACCCTCGGCGATCGTCATGGCCTCGGGCGCGCCGGGCGCGGGCAGGTCGACATAGCGCATGGAGGCGGGCGGGCAAGCGGTCATCGGCGTTCTCCGTGTTTCGGCGAGTGTTACCGGAGAACGCCTGTTGGGGAAAGTCGGTTCACGCCCGCTCGATTTCGCCCAGGCGAGCGATGCACAGTCCGGTGTCGCTGATCTTGGCGCCCGCCTTGACATGGGCGATTTCAGAACTGATCCGGTCGATATCGCTGATCACGGCGCCTTCGGGGATTTCCAAGACGCCGATCGAGCAACGCATCAGCCCGATCTTGCGCTCGACGCCCTGGCGATCGTGGCCCATGATGTAACCCCGGCCGCGCTCTTCCTCCGAATAGAGATCGGCGACTTCCGAGGCGAAGTCGTTCAGCAGGCGGCCGAGCGGGTGGATCATCTCTTCTTCGGTGTAGCCTGTGAGCCCGATGAAGAAGTCGTCGCCGCCGACATGGCCGATAAATTCGCTCTCGTGAAAGAAGTAGCGGCGCATCAGCGCGGCGAACAACGAGATCGCGTGGTCGCCGGCATGGAAGCCGTAGCGGTCGTTGAACGGCTTGAAATTGTCGAAGTCGCAATAGCAGTAATAGCGCCGCTCGTCGCCGTCCTTGGAGGTGTGGCGCAGGAAATCGAGAATGGCGAGATTGCCGGGCAAGCCGGTGAGCGGGTTCTGGTCCTGCGCGGTCTTGAGCTGCTTTTCGTTGAGAATTTTGATCAGCGACGCCGCGGAGATCGCGCCGGAATAACGCATGTTCTCGGTCAGAAGCACGCAGTGGCAGCCTTCCATATTGGCGAAGGCGGTGACCAGATCGTCGGTGCCGGAATCGAGACTGACGATCGGCGCAGCTTTGGCGAAATAGGAGATGGAACGGAGATAGTCGCGGTTCTTGAGCAGGTCGCGACCGAAGGGATGGTAGATATACTCCTTCAATTCCTTTTCCTGGATGATGCCGCGCGGCTCGTTGTTGACGTTCAACACAGGGAAATAGCTCTGGTCCGGATTTTGCCGGAACATTTCGAAGACCGTTTCGACCGAGTCGTTTTCATAGACGCTCGGAATGGCTTCGACCTGCTTGCGGATCAGCAATTCGTCGAGCGAACGGCCGGCGGCGCGATTTTTGGATTTGTCGCGCAGATGCGGATAGTTGCGCTTCTGGTCGTCCACGTTCACCGAGGGACGCGCGATGTAATAGCCCTGCACCATATCCACCCCGAATTCGCGGCAGGAAAGAAACTCTTCCTCGGTCTCGACCCCCTCGGCGATGACCCTGATGCCGAGCGTGTGGGCCATGCCGACGATGTTGCGCACCAGATGCTGCTTCTTGGCGCTGTCGCCGATATCGCGGATGAAATATTGGTCGATCTTGAGGTAGTCGATCGGGTAATCGGCGAGCAATTTATATTCGCCGCGGCCGACGCCGAAGTCGTCGATGGCGACCTTGAAGCCGGAGCGCCGCAGCCGCGCCATCAGCGGCCCGAATTCCGGCGATGTCGTATTGTCGAAGCGTTCGGAGAGTTCGAAGCAGATCGACGAGGGCGGCACCATATGCGTCTTCAAATGACGGACCAGCGCGTCCAGCATCGGCGCGCTCTCGGCGATCAGCCGGAAATCGAGATTGATGAACAGCGTCGAGGAGCGGAAATCGGGCAAAGTGGAGAATTTCGCCAGAGCGCGTCCCGCCATCATCTGGTCGAGCGCGCTCAATTGCCCGATCTCGGCCATGCGATCGATGAGGTCGAGGGGCGAGGAAAAGCCCATCTGATCATGGCCGCGCATCAGGGATTCATAGCCGAAGACGGCGCCGGTGGCGGTTTCGACAACGGGCTGGAAAGCCGGGTCGAGCACGAGTTTCGCAATGGATAACAGTTTTTCGCCCGCATAGGTATGCGGAAACGCGGAAATTTCTTTGGTCAAGGCGGCCATGCGCGGCTCCAGCAATTGAAGTCGTGCACAAGCTGTATGAAATTATTGAATATTTCCTTTGTGAAGCGTGATAGTTTTATGACTGTCGTGAATGATTGATCGCGCATGAAAGCCTTGGTTGCCGACAGGGAAGCTCGCCCCCGTCAGCGGCGTGCGTCTGTCGCAACCGGAACAGAAAACGCGGCTCCTGCGCCGCTTGCGCGGGGAGCTTGGCCTTAACTTCCGTCATCGCCTGAATTCAACGCCCAAGAGGGGTCCATGTCCGCCAAGAAGCCCAATATCCTCATCATCATGGTCGACCAGCTGAACGGGACGTTCTTTCCCGACGGCCCGGCGGACTTCCTGCATGCGCCCAACCTCAAGGCGCTTGCCGCCCGCTCGGCCCGCTTCGTCAACAACTATACGTCGTCGCCGCTCTGCGCGCCGGCCCGCGCCTCGTTCATGGCCGGCCAGCTGCCGCGCCGCACCCGCGTCTATGACAACGCCGCCGAATATGTCTCCTCCATTCCCACCTTCGCCCATCACCTTCGCCGCGCCGGCTATTACACCTGTCTGTCGGGCAAGATGCATTTCGTCGGTCCCGACCAGTTGCATGGCTTCGAGGAGCGCCTGACCACCGACATCTATCCCGCCGATTTCGGCTGGACTCCGGATTACCGCAAGCCGGGCGAACGCATCGACTGGTGGTATCACAATCTCGGCTCGGTCACGGGCGCAGGCGTCGCCGAAATCACCAACCAGATGGAGTATGACGACGAAGTCGCCTTCTTCGCCAATCAGAAGATCTATCAGCTGGCGCGCGAGAATGACGACGCCGACCGCCGTCCCTGGTGCATCACGGCATCCTTCACCCATCCGCATGATCCTTACGTCGCGCGCCGCAAGTTCTGGGATCTCTACGAGGATTGCGCGCATCTGACGCCGGAGGTCGCGCCGATCCCGTTCGACGAGCAGGATCCGCATTCCCAGCGCATCATGATGTCCTGCGACTACACCAATTTCGACCTGACCGAGGACAATGTCCGCCGGTCCCGCCGCGCCTATTTCGCCAACATCTCCTATCTCGACGAAAAAGTCGGGGAACTGATCGACACGCTGACCCGCACCCGCCAGCTCGACGACACGATGATCCTGTTCTGCTCCGACCATGGCGACATGCTGGGCGAGCGCGGATTGTGGTTCAAGATGAACTTCTTCGAAGGCTCGGCCCGCGTGCCCTTGATGATCGCCGGCCCCGGCGTGTCTCCCGGCCGCCACGACGCGCCTGTCTCAAACCTCGACGTGACGCCGACGATCGCCGATCTCGCCGGTCTGTCGATCGACGAAATTCTGCCTTGGACCGATGGCGAAAGCCTCGTCCCCGTGATCAACGGCGCGCCGCGCATTTCGCCCGTGTTGATGGAATACGCCGCCGAGGCGTCCTATTCGCCGCTGGTCGGCATTCGCGAAGGCAAGTGGAAGTTCATACACTGCGCCCTCGATCCCGATCAGCTCTATGATCTCGACGCCGATCCCAGGGAACTGCGCAACCTCGCCGCCGATCCTGTCTACGCCGACGTCGTCGCCGATTTCCGCGCCCGGATCGCGGCTCGATGGGACATCGACGCCTTCGACAAGGAAGTCCGCGAGAGCCAGGCCCGCCGCTGGGTGGTCTACGAGGCGCTGCGCAACGGCGCCTATTACCCCTGGGATCACCAGCCGCTGCAGAAGGCCTCGGAGCGCTATATGCGCAACCACATGAACCTCGACAATCTCGAAGGCGACAAGCGCTACCCACGCGGCGAATAACAAAACCGGAGGCGGCTGCTTTGGCGCAGCCGTCTCCGATCCTGGCGAAATCAGGGCCTTTTCCTAACGGGCCGAATAAAATTCGCGACAAGGTTCGACCACAACCATTTCGTTGAATTAATTTGAGTTTCGCCGAAATCCGAATATCAATTGTCCTCGCGGATCGGGAATTTGCCGGCGCTTCACTACAATGGAAAGCGCGACGCGACAAATCCGGACGATCCGCAGGTAAGTCGGGCATGCAAAGAGTGATCATGCCCGTTTTACATGGAGGTTATACAATGCGTATTCTCTTCGCTTCCGCTCTCGTTGCTTCGTCTCTCGCCATGGCGCCGCTCGCTTTCGCCGCAAGCGAAACCATGACCGGCACGGTCAAGGCCATCAACAGTTCGCATCATCAGCTGACGCTCGCCAATGGCGACACGTTCATGCTTCCGAAGAATTTCGACGCCAAGGACATCAAGACCGGCGCCAAGGTGAAGGTCGCCTACCAGAAAACCGGCAAGAAGCTCGAAGCGGAGAAGGTCACGGTCGTCAACTGATCGCCGCCGCTTTAGGCCGGCGCGCACCGCCCCCTCTCCAGCCGCGCCGGCCGATCGGTTTGTGACTGTTTTCAAGGCTCATCTGGCGTCCGCCCCATCGGACGCCTTTTCGCTTTCGGCGCCGCACGGCGTTCCTGCGAAGTGGAAATGTCGCAATCGGGATAAAAATAGGATGCGCCAGCAAGGTCGCTTTGTCGTGGGCCCGTTATATGCTTGTGTAATTACAGCATGTCCGGGGCTCCTGCCGGCAAGGGGAAAATCATGCGCGCACAACCACCCGCCAGCCATTTCATCGACGGCGAATATATCGAAGATACGGCCGGCGCGGCCTTCGATTGCGTCTATCCGGCCACCGGCGAAGTCATCGCCCGGCTGCATGCCGCCACCCCCGCCATCATCGAGCGCGCCGTCGCCTCGGCCAAGGCGGCCCAGGTCGAATGGGCCAAGATGAGCCTCACCGCGCGCGGCCGCATCCTCAAGCGCGCAGCCGAGATCATGCGCGCCAAGAACCGCGAGCTTTCCGAGCTGGAAACGCTCGACACCGGCAAGCCGATCCAGGAAACCATCGTCGCCGATCCCACTTCGGGCGCTGACGCCTTCGAATTCTTCGGCGGCGCCGCTGCGGTGGCGCTGAATGGCGAGCACATTCCGCTCGGCGGCGATTGGGCTTACACCAAGCGCATTCCGCTCGGCGTTTGCGTCGGCATCGGCGCCTGGAACTATCCCCAGCAGATCGCTTGCTGGAAAGGCGCGCCGGCGCTGATCTGCGGCAACGCCATGGTGTTCAAGCCGTCTGAAAACACGCCGCTCGGCGCGCTGAAGATCGCCGAAATCCTCATCGAAGCCGGCCTGCCCAAGGGCCTTTACAATGTCATCCAGGGCGATCGCGCCACCGGCCCGCAGCTGGTCAATCATCCCGACGTCAACAAGGTCTCGCTCACCGGTTCCGTGCCGACGGGCCGCAAGGTGGCTGAGGCCGCCGCCGGCCATCTCAAGCACGTCACCATGGAGTTGGGCGGCAAGTCGCCGCTGATCGTCTTCGACGACGCCGATCTCGACTCGGCCATCTCCGGCGCCATGCTGGCCAATTTCTATTCGACCGGCCAGGTCTGCTCCAACGGCACCCGCGTCTTCGTCCATAAAGGCGTCAAGGACGAATTCCTCACCCGCCTCAAGGCGCGCACCGAAGCCATTGTCATCGGTGAGCCGATGGATGAGGCGACCCAGATGGGCCCGGTGATCAACCGCGCTCAGCAGGAGAAGATCCTGTCCTATATAGACAAGGGCAAGGCCGAGGGCGCCCGCCTCGTCACCGGCGGCGCGATCCCGAATGACGTGCCGGCTGAGGGTAACTATATCCAGCCGACTGTCTTTGCCGATGTCACCGACGACATGACCATCGCCCGCGAAGAAATCTTCGGCCCGGTGATGTGCGTGCTCGATTTCGAGGGTGAGGACGATGTCGTGGCCCGCGCCAACGCTTCCGAATTCGGTCTCGCCGGCGGCGTCTTCACGAAGGACATCGCCCGCGCCCACCGCATGGCCGACCAGATCGAAGCCGGCACGTTCTGGATCAACACCTACAATCTCTGCCCGGTGGAAATCCCCTTCGGCGGCGTCAAGCAATCCGGCTTCGGCCGCGAAAACTCCCTGGCCGCCTTCAACCACTATTCCGAATTGAAGACGGTCTATGTGGCGATGGGACCGTGCGAGGCGCCGTACTGAGAGGACCCCGCCCTAAACCCCTCCTAACAATGGGAGGGGCTTAAACTGCCGCGCCGCCTTGGTCCAAATGCAAGGGCGCGCCAGATGCGATGAGGATGGATGGCGTGGGGACGCCGCCACACGTTAAACCCTCCCCCTTGTGGGGAGGGTTGGGAGGGGTTCTTTAAAAACAAACGAACAGGGGACACGCATGCAAGCTGATTTCGTCATCATCGGTTCCGGCTCGGCCGGCTCGGCGCTCACGGCGCGTCTTTCCGAAGACGGCAAAAACAGCGTCATCGTGCTGGAATTCGGCGGCACCGACGCCGGCCCGTTTATCCAGATGCCGGCCGCGCTCGCCTGGCCGCTCAACATGAAGCAGTATAACTGGGGCTATCTCTCCGAGCCCGAGCCCAACCTCAACAATCGGCGCATCACCGCCCCGCGCGGAAAGGTCATCGGCGGCTCCTCCTCGATCAATGGCATGGTCTATGTCCGCGGCCATTCGGAGGATTTCAATCGCTGGGAAGCGCTCGGTGCGCGCGGCTGGGCCTATGCCGATGTGCTGCCCTATTTCAAGCGCCAGGAAAATTCCCATGGCGGCGAAGAGGGCTGGCGCGGAACCGATGGTCCCCTGCATGTCCGTCGCGGCGGCTCGCCCAACCCGCTCTACAAGGCCTTTATCGACGCCGGGCGCGAGGCCGGGTTCGAAGTGACCGAGGATTACAACGGCCACAAGCAGGAAGGCTTTGGCGAGATGGAGCAGACCAGCTGGCAGGGCCGCCGCTGGTCCGCCGCCACCGCCTATCTGAAGCCGGCGCTGAAACGGCCGAATGTCGAGCTGGTGCGCTGTCTCGCCCGCAAGGTTGTGATCGAGAACGGCCGCGCCGTGGGCGTCGAGATCGAGCGCAACGGCCAGATCGAGGTGATCAAGGCCAATCGTGAGGTCATCGTCTCGGCCTCCTCCTTCAATTCGCCGAAACTCTTGATGCTCTCGGGCGTCGGCCCGGCCGAGCATCTTCGTCAGCTCGGCGTCGAGGTGAAGGTCGACCGTCCCGGCGTCGGCCAGAACCTGCAGGACCATATGGAGTTCTACTTCCAGCAGGAGTGCAAGGAGCCGGTGTCACTCTATAGCTGGCTGCCCTGGTACATGCAGGGCCTCGCCGGCGCGCAATGGCTGTTCTTCAAGAAGGGCCTGGGCACATCCAACCAGTTCGAATCCTGCGCCTTCGTCCGCTCGGCCCCGGGCGTCAAGCAGCCGGATATCCAGTATCATTTCCTGCCGGTGGCGGTGCGCTACGACGGCAAGTCGGCGGCGAAAACCCACAGCTTCCAGGCCCATGTCGGCTACAACCTGTCGAAATCGCGCGGCGCCGTCACGCTGCGCTCTTCCGATCCCAAGGCCGATCCGCTCATCCGGTTCAACTATATGAGCCATGAGGAAGACTGGATCAAATTCCGCCATTGCGTGCGCCTGACGCGCGAGATCTTCGGCCAACAGGCCTTCGATCGCTATCGCGGCCGCGAAATCCAGCCGGGCGCCGCCGTGCAAAGCGACGCCGAGATCGACGACTTCCTGCGCGAACATCTCGAAAGCGCCTATCACCCCTGCGGCACCTGCAAGATGGGCGACAGGAACGATCCCATGGCCGTGGTCGATCCCGAGACCCGCGTCATCGGCGTCGACGGCCTGCGCGTGGCCGACTCCTCGATCTTCCCGCACATTACCTATGGCAATCTCAACGGCCCCTCGATCATGACCGGCGAAAAAGCCGCCGACCATATTTTGGGAAAACAGCCGCTGGCCCGTTCGAACCAGGAGCCCTGGGTCAATCCGCGCTGGGAGACGAGCGATCGGTAGGCAGCGTTTTCATCGCTGACGGAAATTGGCAGGCCTTTACTGGCTCAACACGCCCGACACGATGCGGAACGGGCTCGACACGGTCGCCGCGGCCGCGTTGAACACGAAGGCGCCTGCGTCTTTCAGGCCCGCTTTCCTGTCGTCGCGCAGCGCCGGCGCCAGCACCGCGACGTCCGCGAAGCGGTTGTGATTGGTGGAATCGAGCGGCTTCACGCTGGAAATATCGATGAACTGAATGCCGACGCTCTGGGCGGCGGCGATCACGTCAGGGTCTTTCACGTCGAGCGCGCCGACGCGCTGGCTGCTGGCGGAGAGGAATTTCGACACTTCCAGCGCCCGATCGTCCGGGGCGACCAGAATGGTGATCGGCAGTTTCATCCGGCCGATAACCTGCATCTGCGTCCGGAATACGTCGGCGTCGATGTCGGGGGCGGCCAGCACCACCTTCAGCTTGTCGAGCACGTCGTCGCGCTTGGCGAGGCGCAACTGCCTCAGCGCCTCCACCGTCAGCCATGACCCCATCGAATGGGCGAACACATAGACCTCGCCGGTCTTGCGCCGCTTGGTCGCCTCGGTGAGGAACTGCGCCAGATAGTCGCGCGAATAGGTCGCGCTTTCCTTGTCGGCGACATAACCGGCCAGTTCCGCCTGCGACGGCCAGGAGAACACCACCTTGGCGCCGGGGATGTTGGCGTCATGCGCCATCTGCGCCATGCGGAACAGCGCCTCCTGATAGCTGTTGTTGTAGCCGTGCACGAAAATGCCGATATCGCGGCTTTTCGGATCGGCATGATCGATCGCGTCGATGAATTCTCTCTGGTCGAGCCGTTTCTGGCCCACCACGGCGAAAGTCTTTTTCGGATCGGCTTTCGCGCCCGGCCATTCCACCTCGGAATTCCTGTGATTGGGCGGAATCGACACGGTGAACTCGGCATAGGAGGCGTCGCGGGCCTTGGAATTGTCGAACATATTGGCGTCCGGCTTGGTGCGGCCGCGTGTGGTCATCGCGAAAACCTGCTCCGTGGCGAGCTTGGGGATGCCGCGCGTGTCCACATTCGCCAGCGTTTCCGGCGAGGGGCGCGATCCGCAGCCCGTGAGCGCGAACGCCGTGAGCGTGAGGGCGAGGACGGCTTTCGGGAGATCGGGCCGGAAATAGCGCGTCGTCATGTCGGTCTCGCATGTGGTGGCGTTTCCACTCTCCATAACAGCGCGTCTTTGCCCGCGCTAGTCAAACTTGCCGCGCGCCGTTGGTCGTCGCCGATCGGCTCGCCAAGGATTTGCATCGCGCTTGACATTGCATGAAAATAAACGATATTGCACGAAATCGCATGAGTGACGACGGAAACAATGAAAGGAAATCCCATGCTCATTCTCATCGCCGGCCCCTATCGCTCCGGAACCGATGACGATCCACAGAAAATGGCGGACAATCTGAAAACGCTCGAAGCGCCGTCCTATGCGCTGTTCAAGGCCGGCCATGTGCCTATGATCGGCGAATGGGTGGCGCTGCCGGTCTGGGCGGCGGCGGGCGGCGGGGTGGTGGGCGATGATCTCTACGAGGAGATTTTCCATCCGGTCGCCCACCGGCTGCTGGCGCTGTGCGAGGGCGTGCTGCGGCTGCCGGGCGCGTCCAAGGGGGCGGACAACGACGTGCGCATCGCCCGCGAGCGCGGCATTCCCGTCTGGTTCGATCTCAACGACGTTCCGGGCGTCGCCTGAGCGCCGAGTGGGGGAAAATCGCAGCGGCCAAGCGCCTATTTCCACGAAAACGCTTGCCCCTTCCGTCCAAATCTCTACGAAAACACCCGGCTCATTCGCCTGGATGTTTGCCGAGATATTTTGAAGGAGACCCCGATGATCAAGCGTTATCAGCCCGGCCCGCGCATGAGCGCCGCCGTCGCCCACAATGGCGTCCTCTATGTCGCCGGCCAGGTGGCCGACGATGAAAAGGGCTCGATCGAACAGCAGACCAAGGAAGTGCTGGCGGCCATCGACGCCATCCTCGCCGAAGCCGGCACGGAGAAGGCCAAGATCCTGTCGATCAACGTCTATCTCGCCTCGATCGGCGATTTTGCCGCCATGAACGGCGTCTACGACCAGTGGGTCGACAAGGCCAACCCGCCGGCCCGCGCCACGGTCGAAGCCCGTCTGGCGACCCCGAACTACAAGGTCGAGATGACGGCGATCGTCGCTCTCTGAGCCCGACATGCAAACGGCCGCGGGCATGGCGCCGCGCGGCCGTTATCTGAAAGCGGGCAGGGGGCGGACCGGCCGAGCGCTCTCAGCAATGGTGAGGGCTCACCCTTCGGCCTTGCGCCGCGCCATCATTTCGCGGAAGGCCGGTCGCTCGTGGCAGCGCGCCACCCAGGCGAGGATCGCGGGATAATTGGCCATGAAATCCGTCTCGCTGAGCGCGTAGCGGATGATCTCCACGACATTGAGATCGGCGACTGTGAAACGGCCGCCCGTCAGATAGTCGTTCTCGCCGAGATGATCGTTCAGCCGCGTCAGCGGACGTTTCAGCATCCGCCGCGCCACCGAGATAGTTTCCCGTCCGCCCTCGGTCGCTTCCAGCCCGTCGTCATAGGCGAATACGATTTTCACCGTATGCGGTTCGACTTCGGTCGCAGCCCAAAATGTCCACGCCAGAATCTCGCCCTCTTCGCGCAGCGTATCCGCGGCAATCGGGCCGCCATGCTTGCGGGCGAGATAGAGGGTGATGGCGAGGGATTCGTCGATCACCAGCCCGTCATCGGCGATCGCCGGGATATGGCCGTTGGGGTTGATCGCCAGGAATTCCGCCGCATGTGTATGGATGGGCGCGTCGGGCGCGACCGGTTGCGGCAAGCGCCGTGTCTGGATCACCGGCACGCTCTCGAAGTCGAGCCCGAGTTCGAGCGCGGTCCAGTAGACGCGCGATGCGCGGGATTGATAGACGCCGTAGATCGTCAGCATGCGGATTCCTTCGATTGATGCGCCATCGAACACGAGGAGCCGCCGCGCGTCCAATGAAAATCGTCGAAGTCCGCCATCAGCGCCGTTGATCGAAGGCGCTGATGGCGCAGTCTGCGGCTGCGCCGGAGGAGTGCTCAGGCCATGTCCAGAAAATCGACCTTGCCGCTTTCGATGTCATAGACCGCCGAGACGATCTTCACCTTGCCCTCGTTCGCCAGATGGGCGACGATATGGCTCTCCTCGGTGATGCGATGAGCGCCGCTGATGGCGTTGTTGGCCACGGTTTCCGCCACGAAATCAGGCGATTTGAACAATGTTTTGAGCGCCACCGGCAGGATCGGCTGCACCATCTTGCCGATCGATCCTTCGAGCTGGACTCCCTTCTGCACCACGTCGCAGGCCGCGGCGACCGCGCCGCATTTCTTGTGGCCCATCACCACGATCAACGGCGCGTGCAGATGTTCGGCGCCATATTCGATCGTGCCGAGCGCGGACGTGTCCAGCACGTTTCCGGCGTTGCGGATCACGAAGAGTTCGCCCAGCGTCACGCCGCCGAACACCAGTTCCGGCGTCACGCGGCTGTCCGAACAGGTGAGGATGATCGCCCAGGGGTGCTGGCCGGCCGCCAGCTCCTTGCGACGCCCGGCAAGATCGGCCGCGCAGGCGTTGGCGTCATTCATGAAGCGCGCATTGCCGTCCTTCAGCCGTTTCAGCGCCTCCTCCGGCGAAAGCGCTGTCGCAGCGTCCGCCTGATGCGCATCCGCTGGCTTTTCCTCATGCTGGACCGCGTGCTTGGTTTCCGAGGCAGAAGCCATCAGCGGCATGCCGGCGGCCGCCAGTCCGAGGCCGGCGAGTTTGATCATGGTGCGGCGGTTGAGCCGCTTCGGCAGACAATCCAGGCACATGCGTTTTTCCCCCGAAACCGATGGCGAGCGCCGTCGCAAGCCCCTGTGACGATCGCGAGACGATGATTGCGCATACTAGTTCTGATTGTTTAACGAAGGGCGAAACCGATCGCCCAAAATAAGTCTATTTGCCGAGAAGGGTTGGATCTTGCTGTGGCTCGATATCGGACGGTGTATCGGCGCCGGTCCAAGCGCAGTCGATCCGATAAATTCGACGATACGGTCGCAAGAGGCTGCAAAAGCAAGCGATGGACCGGGTCCACAGAGCGGGGCAGACGGCGACGACCGGCGCCACGATGAAAAATCTCCAATTTTCCGCAAGGGTTTCAGCATTTGGTAACCAAACTCGGTAACCATAACGCTCAGTAAATGCGTAACGCGTATTGGTGAGTTTGAAAAAATGGCATCTGTCCTGTCGCTCAGGGAAGCCCGTTCGGGCGTCCAGTCGAATTCCTGGCTCAATTCCATCATCAAGGGCGATTGCGTGGCCGCGCTCGAGGCGCTGCCGGATAAATCCGTCGACGTGATTTTCGCCGATCCGCCCTACAACCTCCAGCTCGGCGGCGCGCTGCATCGTCCCGACCAGAGCCTGGTCGACGCCTGCGACGACGAATGGGACCAGTTCGCCTCCTTCGAGGCTTACGACGCCTTCACCCGCGCATGGCTGCTGGCCTGCCGGCGCGTGCTCAAGCCGCATGGCACGATCTGGGTGATCGGCTCCTATCACAACATCTTCCGCGTCGGCGCGACGTTGCAGGACATGAATTTCTGGATCCTCAACGACATCGTCTGGCGCAAGACCAATCCGATGCCGAATTTCAAGGGCCGCCGGTTCCAGAACGCCCATGAAACGATGATCTGGGCCTCGCGCGACCAGAACGCCAAGAGCTACACCTTCAACTATGACGCCATGAAGGCCGCAAACGACGATGTGCAGATGCGCTCGGACTGGCTGTTCCCGATCTGCTCCGGCGGCGAACGCCTGAAGGGCGATGACGGCAAGAAGGTGCATCCGACCCAGAAGCCGGAAGCGCTGCTGGCGCGCGTGATCATGGCGTCCTCCAAGCCCGGCGACGTGATCCTCGATCCCTTCTTTGGCTCGGGCACCACAGGCGCAGTCGCCAAACGTCTCGGCCGCAACTTCGTCGGCATCGAGCGCGAGCAGGACTATATCGACGCCGCTTCGGCGCGCATCGCCGCCGTCCAGCCGCTCGGCTCGGCCGAACTGACGGTCATGACCGGCAAGAAGCAGGAGCCGCGCGTCGCCTTCAACACGCTGGTCGAAAGCGGCCTTATCAAGCCGGGCGCGGTGCTCACCGACGCCAAGCGTCGCCACGCGGCCATCGTCCGCGCCGACGGGACGCTCGCCTCGGGCGGCGAAGCAGGATCCATCCATCGTCTGGGCGCCAAGGTCCAGGGATTGGATGCGTGCAACGGATGGACGTTCTGGCATTTCGAGGAGGGCTCCACCCTGCGCCCGATCGATGATCTCCGGGCCGTCGTCCGCAAAGGAATGGGAGACGCGGCCGGCTGACCTCCAGCAGTCGACCGCGCCCCCATCTTCTCCCCTCAAAGTTGCTGGCGGACGCGCAAGCGCCCGCCTTCAGATTTATTGAAACAGAACAGAATTTTTCTTAATGTGTCCCCGTTATGATCACGAGCCATGTGGCTCTTGATCATCCGCCTCTGGCGGGAAAACCGGGGTCGTCGCCGTGCATAAGATCGCGTCCGCGCATGAGGCGGATTTCGCCAAGAACAGCCTGTTTTCCAGCCTGGCCAGCCATCCCAGGCTCATCGACGCTTTGCGGGCGCAAGCCGGCAAGCTGCTCGCCACGGCCGAGGCCTATCCGCGCGCGGCCTCGATCATGGCCACGCATCAGCGTTATCTGATGGCGCATCTCGCTCTGTCGATGTATGTGAAGTCGGGCCGCACCGGCATCCATGTCGCCGCTTTCCTCGATGCGGTCGAACACTATGGCATCGTCTCGCGCAACACCGCCGACGCCTTTCTAAAGGAGATGGAGCATTACCGCATCATCGAGCGCAAGGTGTCGCCCACCGACAAGCGCTTGAAGCCTGTCGTCGTGACCCAGGAGACGCTCGATCTCGCCTGCCACTGGCACGCCGTGCATCTGGAAACGCTGGACGCGCTCGACGGCGGCGAACGCGCCGCCCGCTTCCGCGCCAACCCTCGTCTGTTCGACGAAGTGCAGCCGTTGGTCTGCGAAACGCTCATGAAATCCATTTCGATCAGCCAGGCCGCGCCGACCTTCTCGCTGTTCGTCTGGATCGACGACGGCAGCGTCATTCTCGATCGCATCTTCTCGGAAATCGTCGCGCCGGATGCGAGCGATCCGCGCTGGCGCACCCGCGGCGATCACTCCATCGCCGGCCTCGCCAAGCTCGCCGGTCTCTCCGTCACCCATCTCAGCCGGAAATTCGCGCAGGCCATGCGCATGGACAGCATCGGCTGGACCGGTCGCCCGGGCCGCTCGCCGCTCTGGATCTCGCAGAATTTCTTCGATGAATATCTCACCTACCAGGTCGCCAAGCTGATGATGCTGGAAGCGGCGCTGAACCGCTCGATCCACAGCGCCGGCATCCTGCATCCCCTGAAATAGTCCTCGTCTATCAGAGAAGGCTGCTGGTATGGGTGTCGTGTAGCACGTCGTCGACATAGATGCGCCCATGCGCGATGCGGACGATGGCCGGCTCTCCATCTGCTTTGCGGCCGAAGGTGCGGAAGGTGAATTCCGGCTTTTCGTTCACGTCGGTGGTGATGTCTGCGAGGATTTCCGCCGCGATCGCTTCTCCGAGCATCAAGCTGCGGGCATTGTCCGTGCGCCAGTGAACGCCGCCCATGCTGCGCCCCATCGCGACATTCTCGGCCAGCTTGTTGAGCTCGCCCTCGATCGTCAGTTCGTCGAACACCGATTTGGCCAATGAGATGCGCCCCCAATCCCCGTTCTCCGCCTTGCCGGTGACATAGCCTTTGATGGGATCCGGCTTGCCATAAGGCCGGATGGTTTCGCCGCCGGGCTCCAGGCGCTCGAACAGAGTGTTGAAAGGCGTGGGCACGACGGTCTTGTCCGCTGTCTTGGAAAAAGTCTTGAAATACGCCTTCAGGATCGTCACGCAGGCGCCCGCCACCGTGGCGTGGCCGGCCCCATAGGCCGGATGGGTTGGGCTGCCCGGCGTGAACGCCATCGGAAGAAGCAGCGATTTGTACCTGTCCAGGATCATCTTTGCGGCGCAGGTCTCGGACAGGAAAGACGGCAGTCCGTAGTTTCGCTTGACGCCCCCCACGCCGACCGTCTGGACATGCGCCAATCCGCCATAGGCCTCCGGCCGAAGCCGCAGATGCACCTGCCATTTCTGGTTCCAGACGATCTTGAGGGCGCGCGTCGCCACCTCCGAGACCAGAGCGAGAATATGCGGTCCACCCAGCACGCCGAAACCGGCTTCGCGACCTTTCAACGGACCGACGTCGGAATAGGGGTTGCCGTCCGTCCACTTCGCCTTGCCGGACAGCAGGATCAGGGTGGCGTTGAAATAGGCCTGATGCAGCGCGTCCTTGTTCACGAATCTCGCCAGATCCCGCATCGTGCTGATATAGCGGGCGCCGGTGGGATCGTAGAAACTGTCGTCGTGTTCGTTGGCGGCGGGATAGGCTTGGTCGTGCCGATCCTTGCCGCTGTTCTGCGCGCACAGCCAGTCGTCGAAATCGGTCAGAAAATCGCAATTGCCCGCATAGGGCCGCTGTTTCTGGTCGATCGTCTGCGTGCCGAACGCCGCCGGACGAACGAAGAACTGGCTGACCAACGGACCGGTGTGATCGCCCGGCAGTCCCAGTCGAAAGAGTGTTGCGGATGTGAAGGGGATGAAAGTCGACCCGTGTCCCGGAAGATCCACGCCGGGTGTCAATCGTCCGGCTTCTTTGTCATGGGATAAGGCGTCTTCAAAGACCTGATTTAGCTCCTCGGCGGCTTCGGCCACTTCTCCATGCGCGTCCAACTCATTGAGTGGAATGTCGCGTAGCAACGCCATCCAATAAAGTTCGACCATTTCCGCGGCTGTCGAGAGCGAATTGACCGAGGGGGCCGGCGGCATCGAATAGCCGGCGGGATGGTGTGTCAGTCGGTCCGCTGCAAGTCCGGCCTGTGGATTGGTGAATGCGGCGCTGCCTTTGCCGGGCTGACGCTCCGGGCCGGAAGGGACGTCTTGGAAGCCATGCCCGTCGCCGCGGGTGGCGGCCACGAATTTCAGAAATTGCGCGGTGTCGACCTCGCCATACTCATTGTGTTTCAAGCTCTTGGTAAAGCTTCCGACGCCCACTGCGAATGTGTGCGCCGCAACTTCCCATGTCTTGTCGGTGTCGCCGTTGGTCATGCGCATGTAATCTCTCCCACGCTTTGCGGAAAGCCAGCGATATTGACGCGTTTAATTGTAGCAATGCAGGTCTTGAAATGCTGAATCAGTCGTCGTGAACTTAGTTTCGACGGCTCTATACATCCTGATATCGGCAATATAGGAACATAAATCAAAAGTTGTCAATTGTAAAAATATTCGCGGAATATCCGGGGGTTGCATCGCGCGCGCCGCCTTGCGTTCACCCCTTGAATCTATAACCGATCCCCGGCTCGGTGATGATGAAGCGCGGCGCGAGCGGGTCGTCTTGCAGTTTCTCGCGCAGATGCTGGGTGTGGATGCGAAGGCCCTGATTGTTGTCGGCGGCGCGCTTGCCCCAGATTTCCTTCATCAATTGCCCATGGGTCAGCACCTTTCCGGCGTGGCGCGCCAGCGTGATCAGCAACTTGTATTCGATTGGCGTCAGCCGCACCTCGTCATCGCCCAGGCTGACGCGACGGGCGGCGAGATCGATCTCCAGTTCCTCGAAACGCAAGGTCGGCTCGGCCGCACCCTCGGTCGCATGCGCATGTCTGAGCGCCACCCGGATGCGGGCGATGAGTTCACCGGAGGAGAAGGGCTTGGTGAGATAGTCGTCGGCGCCGTTTTCCAGCGCCGCGATCTTCTCCGCCTCCTGGTCGCGGGCCGAGAGCACGATGATCGGCGTCTTGGACCATTCGCGCACACTGAGGATCCAGTCCTGTCCGTCCATGTCGGGCAGGCCGAGATCGAGGAGCACGAGATCGGGGCGCCGGCCGATCAGCGCCTGTTGCCCCGCTTTGCCGGTTTCCGCCTCGATCGCCTCGAAATCGGCGAGTCTCAGCGCCGCCGACACCAGCCGGCGGATCTCGCGTTCGTCCTCGACGATCAGCACGGAAGCGCCCATCACGCCGCCGCCTGTTCGAGCGCGGGCAGGGTGAAATAAAAGCGCGCGCCGCCGCCGGGATTGTTGCCCGCGTCGATGCGGCCGCCATGCGCCTCCACTACGCCGCGGCAAATGGCGAGGCCGAGGCCGGAAGCGCCGACCGATTTGCGATCGGAGCCGATATGGCTGCCGGTGCGGAAGCGTTCGAACACCATGTCTTCGTCTCCAGGGCCTAAGCCCGGCCCATTGTCGGAAATCGAGATCTGGACGAAGGCGCCGCGCGTGGCAAGTTCGACGGCGATCTCACCATCATCTTCGGTATGTTCGATGGCGTTTTCGACGAGATTGGCGACGACCTGTTCGATCAGCGCCCCGTCGATCTCCACCAGCGGAATGTCGCCTGAAATCGCCGTGCGGATCGTTCGTCCGCCCTTGCGCTCGGACATGCGCGTGAGCGCCGCCCCGACGATCTCCTGGATCGTATAGACCTGCCGGTTGAGCTTGAGATCGCCGGACGATATCGCCGAGATCTTCAAAAGATTGCCGGTGAATTTCTGCAGATAGGCGATCTGGCGCGACAGGCTCGCCACTTCCTCCATCGCCTCGCGCGGCAGTCTGCGCCGCATGCGCGCCAGCGCCCCGATCGTGCCCCCGAGCACGGTGAGCGGCGTTCTCAGATCATGCGACAGCGAGGACAGCAGCACATTGCGCAGCGTTTCGGCCTCGCGCGCGGCTTCGGCATGGGCCGCTTCTTCGGTCTTCTCCGCCCGCGCCACCGCGCCCGCCATCAGTGCGGCCAATGTCTCAAACTCCAGCGACGCCTCTCCCGAGGGCGAACCAGGCTCCATCCGTTCCAGCGCCAACCATCCCACTGTCTCGCCGGCGGCCTCCAGCCTGGCGATCCAGATCTCTTCCTCAACGGCGAGATTGGCGCCGGCGTTCATGCGGATAGCCTCGGCGACGCGTGTTCGGTCACGCTCCGGCCCCTGCCAGAAGCGGGTCTCCGATGCGTCGGCGAGATGCAGGCTGACATTCCCTTCATAGTCCCGCGCCAGACGCGCCACGGCCGCGGCGTGAATTTCCGCCGGGCTGGTGGCGCGCGACAGATCGCGGGCGAAATCGAGCAGCCGCCGCGTGCGCGCCTGTTCGCGGCCGGCATGCGACATGCGCCGCGACAGTCCGGAGGTCATGGCCGCCACGATCAGCGAGGTCGCGAACATGATCGCGAAAGTGAAATAGGCGTCCGCGCTCAGCGTCTCGAACGTGTAATAGGGCTCGACGAAGACGAGGTTGAACGCCGCCACCGACAGCACCGAGGCGAGAACCGACGGTCCGAGGCCGTAACGGAGCGCGGTCGCCACCACCGCCGTCATGTAAACCAGCGTCAGCGTGTCGGAATCGGTCAGCGAGCGGAAGGGCAGGGCGATCAGCGTCGCCGCCGCCGCCATCGCCGCCGCCCAGACATAGGCCCGCCCCGACGTCTCGGGGCGGCTGGTGTTCGCAGCGATGATGCGACGGGTGTTTTCGGTCATGACTCACACGCTGACATGCGATCCCAGTTCGATAACCCGGTTCGCCGGCAGACGGAAGTAGTCCGACGGATCGGTGCCCATGCTGGCGAGGCCGATGAACAGCCTGTCCTGCCAGGCCGGCATGCCGGAATTGGGATCGGACACCAGCTTGCGGCGGCCGACGAAGAAGGTGGTCGACATGATGTCGAATTTCAGCCCTTCCTTGCGCATCTGGGCCAGCGCCTGCGACACATTCGGCGTGTCCATGAAGCCGAAGGTCAGCGTCAACAGCGAGAAGCGTTCGGAGATCCGCTCCATCTTGCCGCGTTCGGCGGGCGGCACGGTCGGTGCCGCGTCCGTGCGGATGGTCAGAATGATGTTCTGCTGATGCAGCACACGGTTATGCTTGATATTGTGCAGCAGCGCCGACGGCGTCGCATCCGGCTCGGACGTCAGGAAGATGCCGCAGCCGGGAATGGGATGTGGCCCATGCGCGCTTTCCTTCTCGATCGATTTCACGAAAGCCCGGAGCGCGACATGGCTGCGGCGGGATTTGTCCGAGACGATCGCCGCGCCGCGCCGCCAGGTCCACATCACCAGCACAACCAGCGCCGCAATGCCGATCGGCACATAGCCGCCATCATGGATCTTGATGAGATTGGCGCCGAGAAACACCAGTTCCAGCACCGCCAGCGGCAGGATGAGCGACCGCGCCGCTCCGAGCGACCATTTCCATTCGATGCGCAGGAAATCGAAGAACATGATGGTGGTCACCACCATCGCTCCGGTCACCGAAATGCCATAGGCGGTGGCGAGCGATTCCGACGTCTGGAAGATCAGCACCAGCATCATCACCCCGAACAAAAGGAAGGTGTTGACCATAGGCAGATAGATCTGGCCGGTGTCGGTATGCGAGGTGTGGTGTATGTCCATGCGCGGCAGGAAGCCGAGATGGATCGCCTGGCTGACCAGCGAGAAGGCGCCGGTGATGACCGCCTGGCTGGCGATGATGGTGGCGGCGGTGGCGAGCAGGATCACCGGGATCAGCGACCATTCCGGAAACATCAGATAGAACGGATCCTCGATGGCGCGCGCATCATTCAGCACGAAGGCGCCCTGTCCGAGATAATTCAGCGTCAGCGCCGGATAGACCACGGCGAGCCAGGCGAGTTGGATCGGCTTGCGGCCGAAATGGCCGAGGTCGGCGTAAAGCGCCTCGGCGCCGGTCACCGTCAGGAACACCGCGCCGAGCACGATCAGCGCCGAAAAGCCGCCATGGACGAGAAATGTCACGGCGTTCAGCGGATTGAGCGCTGCGAAAATGCGCGGATCGTCGGCGATATGGCTGACGCCGGCGACAGCCAGCGTGACGAACCACACGAGCGTGATCGGCCCGAAAGCCTTGGATACCGCGCCTGTGCCGCGCGACTGCACAGCAAACAGCGCGATCAGGATCACCACGCTGACCGGCAGTACGAAGCGGGTGAGACCGGGCGCGACGAATTTCATCCCCTCGACCGCCGACATCACCGACAGCGCCGGCGTGATCATGGCGTCACCGATGAACAGCGCCGCGCCGATCAGCCCGAGCAGGATCAGCACATGGCCATGCCGTCCTTCCAGCTTTCGCGACAGCGAGGCCAGCAACGACAGCGTTCCGCCTTCGCCCTTATTGTCGGCTCGCAGCAGGAAGACCACATATTTGACGGTGACGACGATGGTCAGCGTCCACAGCATCAGCGAGATGATGCCGATCACCTCGTCGGGCGTGACGTTGTCTTGCGCCACGGGGCGCAGCGCCTCGCGAAACGCATAGAGGGGCGATGTGCCGATATCGCCGTAGACGACGCCGATCGAGCCGAGCGAGAGGGCGAGAAGCCGGCCCATCGAGGTTTTCGAGCCGGTTTGGGACTGGGGAGCATGCATGCTGCGGGCGCCTTTACTGGTAAGAGCCGCGCATGGCGGCGTCCAGTCTATAGGCGAGGGCGCATAAGGACGGCGTAAAATCCACATAAAGGCGCGTATAGTTTTCGTATAGGCGAGGCCGATGAGCGCTTCGCTCAAAACCGCTGCGCCGGCCGCCGAGATCGATTAGGATGGCGCATGCAGAAGACGGAATCACCGCGCTATTACGAATTCTTCGCCGGCGGCGGCATGGTCCGCGCCGGGCTGGGCGAAAACTGGTCCTGCCTGCTCGCCAATGATCTCGACGCCGGCAAGGCCCGCGCCTATCGCGCCAATTGGGGCGGCGACTGGTTGAAGCTTCAGGACATCAACCGTCTTCAGGCAAGCGACCTCCCCGGACGCGCCGATCTGGCGTGGGCCTCCTTTCCCTGTCAGGATCTGTCGCTCGCCGGCGTCGGCGCGGGTCTCGGCGGCGCGCGCTCGGGAACCTTCTGGACCTTCTGGCGGCTGATGCAGGCGCTCGACGCCGAAGGCCGCGCCCCCGGGATCATCGCGCTCGAAAATGTCTGCGGCGCGCTCACCTCGCATGGCGGCCGCGATTTCGCCGCCATCGGCCAGGCGCTCGTCTCCGGCGGCTATCGCTTCGGCGCCATGGTCATCGATGCGGCGCGCTTCCTGCCGCAGTCGCGGCCGCGCCTGTTCATCGTCGCAGTCAAGCAAGGACTGGATCTTCCTACCGATTGCATCGCCGCCGGTCCCTCCGCGGACTGGCATCCGCCGGCGCTGGTCGCCGCCCATGCCCGCCTTTCGGATGAGGCCGCCGATCATTGGCTGTGGTGGCGGCTGCCTGCGCCCGCCCGCCGCAATATCGCGTTGTTCGACATCATCGAGACCGATCCCGCCGGCGCCCGCTGGCTGTCGGAAGACCGGCTCGAGACGCTGCTGTCGATGATGGACGCCAACAACCGCACTAAACTCGACGCCGCCAGAGCAGATGGCCAGCGCCGCGTCGGCGCGCTCTACAAACGCACCCGGCCCGATGGCGAGGGCGGCAAGATCCAGCGGGCCGAAATCCGCTTCGACGGCCTCGCCGGCTGCCTGCGCACCCCCGCCGGCGGCTCCAGCCGGCAATCGATCCTGATCGTCGAGGGCGAAACACTCGCCGCCCGCCTGCTGACCGCCCGTGAGACGGCGCGGCTGATGGGGCTGCCCGACAGCTATATCCTGCCCGGCTCCTATACCGACGCCTATCACCTGACCGGCGACGGGGTCGCCGTTCCTGTCATCCGCCATCTCGCCCGGCATCTGTTCGAGCCGCTGCTTGCCTCGATTGGGTCCAGCAGGCGGGCGGCGTGAGCGAGACGCCCGAACAGCGCAGCGCGGTGATGCGGCGGGTCAAATCCAAGCACACCGCTCCCGAACTCAAGCTGCGCAAGCTCCTGACCGGGCTCGGCTACCGCTACCGTCTCCATCGCGCCGACCTGCCCGGAAAACCCGACCTCGTCTTTCCCGGCCGTCGCAAGCTGATCTTCGTCCATGGCTGCTTCTGGCACGGCCATGACTGCGCCCGCGGCGCCCGCGCGCCGAAGACCAATGCCGAATACTGGTCCCAGAAGATCGCCCGCAACCGCGCCCGCGACGCCGCCCATCAAACCGCGCTCGCCGAGACCGGCTGGCGGGTGCTGACGGTATGGGAATGCGAGATGAAGGATGACGCGGCGCTGAAGGAAAGGCTTGAGGACTTTCTAGGGTAGCGCGGCTTCAAACCGGTCCCTATGGTAAATGCTCACGCCACATCCACCAACCGCTCCGCCGTCTGCAGGTCGACGCTGACCAACTGGCTGACCCCCTGTTCGGCCATGGTGACGCCGTAGAGGCGGTTCATGCGGGCCATGGTGATGGGATTGTGGGTGATGACCAGAAAGCGGGTTTGCGTCGTCTTGGTCATCTCGTCGAGCAGGTTGCAGTAGCGCTCGACATTGTGGTCGTCGAGCGGCGCGTCGACTTCGTCGAGCACGCAGATCGGCGCGGGATTGGTGAGAAACACGGCGAAGATCAGCGCCATCGCCGTCAACGCCTGTTCGCCGCCCGACAAAAGCGTCATGGTCTGCGGCTTCTTGCCGGGAGGACGGGCGAGGATTTCGAGGCCGGCTTCGAGCGGATCCTCGCTTTCGATCAGTTGCAATTCCGCTTCGCCGCCATTGAAGAGATGGGTGAACAGCCGCTTGAACTGCTGATTGACGGCGTCGAAAGCCACCATCAGCCGGTCGCGACCCTCGCGGTTGAGATTCTGGATCGCTGAGCGCAATTTGCGGATCGCATCGATGACGTCGTCGCGCTCACGGATCAGGTTGGTGAGCTTTTCGGTGAGTTCGGCCTGTTCCTCCTCGGCGCGCAGATTGACGGCGCCCAGCCGCTCGCGCTCCATCTTCAGCCGCTCGACTTCGATTTCGATGCCGCGGATCTCGGGAAGCTTGTCGTCGACCGCAAGCCCCGTTAGCCTGAACACCTCGTGCGGGGCGACATTCAGCGTTTCGCGAATGCGCAGTTCCTGCGCGATCCGCATTTCACGGGCCGACAGCAGCCGCTCTTCGGCGCGGCCGCGCTTCTCACGCGCCTCGGCAAGGGCCGCGAGCGCCTGGCTTGCGGCGCGGTCGGCCTCGCGCTCGCGGTTTTCCTGCGTCTGCAATTGATCGGCGGCGGCCTTGCGCGCGGCTTCCGCCTTTTGCAATTCGCTGAGCAGCGCGCGCCTGCGGTCCTCGAATTCCTCCGGCGCCTGCAAGAGATCCTCGAGCTCGATCCGCGCTTCCTCCTCGCGGGTCTCCAGTGTCTCGATCTGCGCGGCGGCGCTCTGTTCGCGGTCGCGCCACAGGCGACGTTCGCTGGATATGGCGGTGAGCCGCCGGGCGCGGGCTTCGTTGTCGCGGGCTTCGCCGTCATGGGCGGCGCGGGCTTCCGCCAGCCGGGCGCGATGTTCGGCGACGAGGGCGGTCTGTTCGCGAAGCGCGAGATCAAGCGCGGAAAGATCAGGCGTTTCGGCCAGCGTCAGCCGCGCCTCTTCCTCCTGGACGGCAAGGTCGTCGATTTGGGTCTCGTAGCCGGCGATCTGTTCGGCGCCGAGATCGCGGAGGCGGGCGAGATCGGCGCTGGCTTTCTCGGCCGCGACAAGCGCCTCGCGGGCTTCCGTCAGCTTGCGCGCGAGGAGACGGGCCATGTCGCGGGCCTGTTGCAGGCGGGTCTCGGCTGTCTGCAACGCCTCGCGCGCCGCTTCATGCGCCGTCTCGTAATCTTCCAGCCGGAAGCGAGCTTCCTCGATCTCGTTCTCAAGGCTGGCCAGCCGGTTCTTCTGGGTCAGGCGCAACGCCGCCGCGCTCGGCGCGCCGGCGTCCGTGACATGCCCGTCCCAGCGCCAGAGCGCGCCGGAACGCGACACCAGCCGCTGGCCGGCGGCGAGCGACGTCATCAATCTCGGGCCGTCGTCTTCGGAGACGACGCCGATTTGGGCGAGACGGCGGGCCAGTTCAGCAGGCGCTTTCACGTGCCGCGACAGGGGCTCGACGCCGGAGGGAAGCGCGGGGTCGCCGGCGCCGGGATTGAGCCGCCAATATTTGGCGGCCGCCGCGTCGAGCGGGGAATCGAGATCGTCGCCCAGGGCGGCGCCCAGCGCGGTCTCCCAGCCGGCATCGGCTTCGATGAGTTCGGAGACGGGCGTCGCCGCGCTCTCGCCGCCGGCGGCTAACATTTTGCGGATGGTGCGCGCCTCGGTCTCCAGCATCTGCAGCGCCGAGCGCGCCTCTTCCATCGGGCGACGGCTCGCGCCTTCCTGCAGGCGGGCGTCGGCAAGCCGCTTTTCCGCCGTCAACGCCGCCTGTTCGCCATCCTCATGGGCGATCTCGGCGGCTTCCAGCGCCTCGCGCTTTTCATCGGGGTCCGGAAGGGCGGCAAGCTTGGCCTCGATGGTTTCGAGGTCGCGCCGGGCGTCCGTCACTTGTCGCTCCAGCCTGAGCCGGCGCTGGGCGATGTCGGCGAGAAAGCGTTCGGTCTGCTGGCGGCCGGCGGCGGCTTCGGCGCGCTCTGCCGTTAGTTCCTGCATGCGACGCTCAGCGTCGGCGACGTTGTCGGTCGCCTCGGCCAGTTGCTCCTTGAGTTCCTGAGCGCGGATCGCGGCATCCTCGGCATGCGCCCGCAACTCCTCTTCCTCCTCGTCGAGCCGGGTGAGGATTTCGCTGTTGCCGGCGATCATCTGCTTTTCGCGGGCGATGTCGGCGGAGAGCTGGGCGATGCGGCGTTCGAGTTCCTGCCGGCGCTGGTCGAGCCGGCGGAAATCCTCGTCCAGCTGGCTGCGGGCGATGGTGAGGCGCTGAAGCGCAGCCGCCGCCTGCGCCTCGGCCTCGCGCAGTTCCGGCAGGCGCAGCCCCTCGATCGCCTGGGTCTTGGCCGCTTCCATCTGCGCCTGCGCACGCTCGGCGACGAGGTTGGTGGTCTGGTTGAGCTGGCTGTCGGCCTCGGCCTCCGCCGTCTTGGCCTCGGCCCAGCGGATATGCAGGAGCTTCGCTTCCTCGGCGCGGATCGAGGCCGAAAGCTGCTTGAAGCGATTGGCCTGCCGCGCCTGGCGCTTCAAGCTTTCGATCTGGCTGGTCAGCTGGGCGGTCACATCCTCCAGCCGCTCGAGATTGGTCTCGGCGGCCTTGAGCCGGAGTTCGGCCTCGTGGCGGCGCGAATGCAGGCCGGAAATGCCGGCCGCCTCTTCGAGCAATTGCCGCCGCGCCTGGGGTTTCGCCTGGATGAGTTCGCCGATGCGGCCCTGGCCGACCATGGCCGGCGAGCGCGCGCCGGTCGAGGCGTCGGCGAACAAGAGTTGGACATCGCGGGCGCGGGCTTCCTTGCCGTTGATGCGGTAGACCGAGCCCTGTTCGCGTTCGATGCGGCGGCTGACCTGCAATTCGTCGGCGTCGTTGAAGGCGGCCGGCGCGGTGCGATCGGAATTGTCGATGAACAGGCCGACTTCGGCGGAGTTGCGCGCCGGGCGCTGGCCGGATCCCGAAAAGATCACATCGTCCATGCCCGAGGCGCGCATATTCTTGTAGGAATTCTCGCCCATCACCCAGCGGAGCGACTCCACCAGATTGGACTTGCCGCAGCCGTTGGGACCGACGACGCCCGTCAGCCCCGGCTCGATCAGAAATTCCGAGGGCTCGACGAAGGATTTGAAGCCGGTGATGCGCAGCTTGGTGAATTTCATCGCGCAGGCCCCCGCGCCGACAGGACGATAAACGCCGAAACGGGCGGCAGCGCGAAGCTGTCGCCCGTTTCGGTGAACGGTCGGGAGTGCTTATTCAGCGGCGTCAATGAGAGCCGACATTTCCGCAACGCTCATTTCCCCAGCGTAACGCTTTCCATTGATGAAGAAGGTCGGGGTGGAATCCACGCCGAAATCCTTGGACGCTTTTTCGCGCGTGGCGTTCACTTCATCCAGAAGCTTCTGGTTCGTCAAGCAGGCTTCGAAGCTCTGCTCGGAGAAACCGGCGAGTTTCGCCATTTGCAGGAGTGCGGCGCGGCCGTCTTCTGCGGTCGCCCAGGTCATCTGGCTCTTGAACAGCGCCGACACCATCGGGAAATACTGTTCCTTCGGCGCACAACGGGCCAGCATGATGGCGGCGGCGGCGCGGTTGTCGAGCGGGAATTCGCGGAGGATGAACTTCACCTTGCCGCTGTCGACATATTTCTGCTTGATCTCTTCGAAGACCGAATTGTGGAAGCGGGCGCAATGCGGGCAGGTCATCGACATGTATTCGACGATCGTCACCTTGGCGTCGTCCTTGCCGAGCGACACTTCCGGCAGCGGACCGGGCGCCATGAGCTTGGCGAGCTCGACTTCGCCTTCCGACTTGGGCAGTTCGACGGGCGTGGTGGAGGCCGTGGTTTCATGGCTCACGGCGGGCTGAGCCGGGGTCGTCGCGGCGGGCGCGGATTGCGCGGTCTCCGTCTTGGCGGCGGGCGCGGCCGTCTCGGCCTTCTTCTCGTCGCTGCAGGCGGCGAGCGCCAGGCTCGCGGCGGCCAGAAGCGCGACGGACATGAGGCGCGGCGACGCGCTCTTGAACAGGTAGGACATGAATGCTCCTCGAAAAGGCCAATGTGGTATTGTCGATATACCGCAGGCTCTTACGCCGCAAGTATGACGGATGGTCCAGCGTTCAAACAAATGTGAGGCGCGGAAGAGGCATCTCGTCGCCTCGGCAAGGGTTGAAAGGCCTTGGGCGCTCGTGAGGACAAGGGTATGATATCGCTCAAAAGGGGGCACATCCCATGGCAGCCAGACAATCACTTACCGTCAGCCTACCCGCCGATATGGCGGAGATGATCCGTGAGAAAGTCGCCTCCGGCGAATATGACGGTGAAAGCGCCGTGATCGAAGAGGGACTCCTCACTCTCTCCGAGCGCGACGAAGCGTTGGAGACATGGCTGAGGGACGAGGTTGCGCCGACGGTTAAAGCTTTCGATGAAGGCGCCATCGGCACAGTGTCGTTGGACGAGGCGTTTAGACATTTTCACGATCATATCAGACAGATCAGAGACAACACTCTAAAAGAGTCATCCCCAGATACAACAAACCCCGCTTAACGCGGGGCTTGTGGACCTGACAATATCTAGGCTGTCTCGCAGCTTGTCATCGCCGAATGAGGAGCCTGCCTAGCAAGCTAGGTCTTAAAGCCCGATGACCGGGATACGTCACAGATATAGGTTATTCACCAGTCTTTATCAAGGCGCCGAAGCCCAGCGCATGAAGCACCCCCATCCGTACTGCGGCCAAATCGCTGCCGCTGGCCGAAGGCGTTTCCCATTTGCGACGACCGACCTTGAAGCCGTTCAAGCGAGACCGTGCAATGTTCATGATCATGTCGCATTTCGCCCAAACCGGCAAAGCGTCATCCTCCAAGGGATGATAATTTTTGGACAGTCGAACGACGAAAGGCAGGTTATGGGCGGGTGCAGTGGTGCTCAGAGGGACGACGGTGACAATCTCGCTTCTGTGCGGCAACCGTGGCGACACGATGATGACAGGTCGTGGCTTGACCATCTCCGGCGGCTGAAAGCCTGAGAAATCACATACGAGAATTTGACCAGATCGTGGGTAGAAGCTTATCGGCACCGGAGACCCTTTTCCTGAGCGTCACAGGAGGGATTGGGATTGGCATCGACGTCGATGCGAGGTGCAATCCCGTGAGGATCTTATAGAAGTTGTAACATGCAGTATAGAGCCTGAGTGCTAAGAACAGTTTTCCGGTCTATTGAAGTCGCAAAACAAGCGGTTTATTGGCGACTATAACCTTACCTCACTTCCCTCGCCGCCCCATCACCCCGCGCCCCAGCCGCTCCAGCGCGGCCTTCAGCTTTTCGTTGTCGATGTCGCCAGTGAGGTCGGAGAGTTTCGCCTGCTGGTCGCGGGTGAGCGGCCGAGGCTTCGGGCGATGCCGGTGGGTCATGCTGACAGGCTTCTGCACGATCCGCACCTGGCGGATGGCGGGGTAGCCGAAGAAGCCGTTGATGCGCTGGATGAGTTCGCCCTGGGCGTGGGCGAGAAACAGCGCGCGCGCCCCTTCGCAGGCGATGGTCAGCACCCCGGGCTCGACGCCGCCGGCGTCGCCATAGCGATCGGCGTTGGCGCGCGGCCAGGTGATCTTTTCCGGCCGGGTGCATTCGGCGAAATCGGCGCCGGCGATCTCGTCCCACGAGCCGATCAGCGCGGTGTTGATGCCCGCTTTGCGGGCGAGCACCGGGTCGATCAGCCGGTTGGCGGCTTCGGCGATCTGAAGCGCGCCTTTTCTTTGGAAGGAAGACATCGTCTCTTCGGGCCCGTGCGAATAAGTGTTAGAGAATCATAGCTTTCATCGGCCGCGGCGGCAACCGCCGGGGTCCGTGTATAACGGCCGGCGCGGCAAAGCGTTGCCGGCCGCGACAACGGGATCGACAGACACACATGCCGGAACAGCCTGACGCGGCAAGCCTTCTCGCCTGGTATGACCGGCATCATCGCGACCTGCCCTGGCGGGTCTCGCCGCCGATGCGGCAAAAGGGCGTGACGCCCGATCCCTACCGGATCTGGCTGTCGGAAGTGATGCTGCAGCAGACCACGGTGCAGGCCGTGCGCGCCTATTTCCTGAAATTCCTCGAACTATGGCCCACGGTGAATGAGCTCGCCCGCGCCGACAATGAGGATGTGATGAAGGCCTGGGCGGGGCTCGGCTATTACGCCCGCGCCCGCAATCTCAAGAAATGCGCAGAGGCGGTGGCCTTCGAGCATGGCGGCGTGTTTCCCGATACGGTGGATGGTCTGCGGGCGCTGCCGGGCATCGGAGATTACACCTCCGCCGCCGTCGCCGCCATCGCCTTTGATCGCCGCGCTTTGGTGATGGACGGCAATGTCGAGCGGGTGCTGACCCGGCTTTTTGCGGTGGAAGATCCGCTGCCGGGCGCCAAGCCGAAATTGAAGGCGCTGCTCGACACGCTGACGCCGGAGGAAAGACCCGGCGATTTCGCCCAGGCGATGATGGATCTCGGCGCGACCATTTGCACGCCGCGCCGTCCCGCCTGTTCGCTCTGTCCCTGGCGCGACGCCTGCAGCGCCTTTGCCGAACATGATCCCGAAACATTTCCCGTCAAGGCCGCCAAGAAGGCCAAGCCGGCGCGCAAGGGCGCGGCCTTCGTGGCAGTCGACGCTAAGGGGCGCGTGCTGCTGCGCAAGCGGATCGACAGCGGCCTGCTCGGCGGCATGACCGAACCGCCCGGCACCGGCTGGACCGCCTCGCGCGACGGCGAAGACGCAGCCGAGGCCGCGCCCTTCGCCGCCGACTGGCGTCTATGCGGGGTCGTTACTCATGTCTTCACCCATTTCGAATTGCGGCTCACCGTCTACAGGGCCGATCTCGACGCCGCGCCTGCCACGGCCGATGGTTGGTGGGAGCCGATCGCGACGCTTGCCGATCAGGCTTTGCCGACCGTCATGAAAAAGGCGATCGCCGCCGCTATACCCGACGCATTCAAGCCCAAGAGGAAACCGCATGTCCGCTGACACGTCCCTGCCAGAGATTCGCCACATCGTCTTCGATATCGGCAAGGTGCTGATCCATTACGATCCCAACCTGCCCTATGCGCGGCTGATCCCGGATGCGGAAGAACGCCAATGGTTTTTCGAGAATGTCTGCACCCATGACTGGAATGTCGAGCAGGATCGCGGCCGCACCTGGCTTGAGGCGGAAGAATTGCTGCTCGAAAAATTTCCCGACCGCGAAGAGCATATCCGCGCCTTCCGCCAATACTGGCATGAGATGGTGCCGCACGCCTATGAGCGTTCCGTCGCCCATCTCGAGCGCTTCATCGCCGAGGGCCGCGACGTCACGCTGCTCACCAATTTCTCCGACGACACATTCGACCAGGCGCAGGTGATCTTTCCGTTCCTCAAGGCGACACGCGGCGTCACTGTGTCGGCGCGGGTGAAGCTGATCAAGCCCGATCCCCGGATCTATGACAGCCACACCAGGACCTTCGGCCTCGACCCCGCCGCCACGCTGTTCATCGACGACGCGCTTGCCAATGTCGAAGCCGCCCGCGCCTATGGCTGGAACGCCATTCATTACGTCGGGGCTGATGAGTTGGATGTGGAACTGGGGCGCTATGGGCTGATGGGGTAGGATCAAGGCGCGACACGAGTATATGAAAGACCGATAGGCGTTTGGATCGTCGCAAAGTCGCTCCATCTCTCATGCTGCATTGCAGCAACAATCTGCCTCGCCCCCATTTCCAAAGCGGCTGGAATGAGATAGCTATCCATATAACAAGACTGTGAATTCCGCCGGGAGGGGTCGGAATGACCAAATGGGTCTATGCTTTTGGCGGCGGCCGCGCCGATGGGCGCGCCGATATGCTGGAGAAACTCGGCGGCAAGGGCGCCAATCTCGCGGAGATGAGCGCGATCGGCCTGCCCGTGCCGCCCGGCCTGACCATCGTGTCGGAGGCCTGCGCCTTCTATTACTCCAATGGCCGCGCCTTTCCGGATGGGTTGAAAGCCGCCGTGGTCGAAGGACTGCAGGTGGTCGAGCGGCTGACCGACCGCAAATTCGGCGCGGCGAAGCGTCCGCTCCTGCTCGCCGTGCGCTCCGGCAGCCGCGTCTCCATGCCGGGCATGATGGACACCGTGCTCAATCTCGGCCTCAATGACGAGACCGTCGAGGCGTTGGCCGAAGATTCCGGCGATCCCCGCTTCGCTTGGGACAGCTATCGCCGCTTCATCGAAATGTATGGCGGCGTCGTGCTCGGGCTGGGGCACGACATTTTCGAAGAGATCCTCGAAGACGAAAAGGCCCGGCTCGGCCGCGCGCTCGACACCGACGTCACGGCCCCGGAATGGCGCGGCGTGGTCGCCCGCTACAAGGAGATGATGGACGAGGAGCTCGGCGAGAGCTTTCCGGAAGATCCCATGGCCCAGCTCTGGGGCGCGATCGGCGCGATCTTTTCGAGCTGGATGAACCCGCGCGCCATCACCTACCGGCTGATGCACAACATCCCCTCCGACTGGGGCACTGCGGTCAATATTCAGGCCATGGTGTTCGGCAATCTGGGCAATGCCTCGGCCACCGGCGTCGCCTTCACCCGCAATCCTTCGACGGGGGAAAACGCGCTCTATGGCGAATTCCTGGTCAACGCCCAGGGCGAGGATGTGGTGGCGGGTCTGCGCACGCCGCAATCCATTACCGAAAGATCCCGCATCGACACCGGTTCGGAAAAGCCCTCGCTCGAAAAGCTGATGCCCGAGGCCTATCGCGACTTCGTCTCGGTCTGCCATCGGCTAGAAGCGCATTACCGCGACATGCTCGATCTCGAATTCACCATTGAGCGCGGCAAATTGTGGATGTTGCAGGTTCGCTCCGGCAAGCGCACCGCCAAGGCGGCGCTGAAGATCGCCGTCGACATGGTGGAGGAGGGGCTGATCTCCGCCGAGGACGCGGTCGACCGCATCGATCCGGCCAGCCTCGACCAGCTGCTGCATCCGACCATCGACCCCGCCGCCCGTCGCGACGTGATCGGCTCGGGCCTGCCGGCTTCGCCGGGCGCGGCTTCGGGCGAAATCGTCTTCACGTCGGAAAGCGCGGTCGCCGCCGAGAAGGAGGGCCGCAAGGTCATCCTCGTCCGCACCGAGACCAGCCCCGAGGATATTCACGGCATGCACGCCGCCCAGGGCATTTTGACGACCCGCGGCGGCATGACCAGCCATGCGGCGGTGGTGGCGCGCGGCATGGGCCTGCCTTGCGTCTGCGGCGTCGGCTCGCTGCGCGTCGACATGCGCAATCGCGAATTGATCGCGCCGGGCGTCAAGCTGAAGGAAGGCGACATCATTTCCATCGACGGCTCCTCGGGTCATGTGCTCAAGGGCTACCAACCGATGCTGCAGCCGGAGCTGTCGGGCGATTTCGAACGCATCATGGCCTGGGCCGACCGCATCAGGCGCATGCGGGTGCGCACAAACGCCGAGACGCCGGCCGACGCCCGCGCCGCTCGCGCCTTCGGCGCCGAAGGCATCGGTCTTTGCCGCACCGAGCATATGTTCTTCGAAGGCGACCGCATCGCCGCCATGCGCGAAATGATCATCGCCGAGACGGTCGACAAGCGCCGCGCCGCGCTCAACAAGCTCCTGCCGATGCAGAAGGATGATTTCGTCGAACTGTTCGAGATCATGCACGGCCTTCCCGTGACCATCCGCCTGCTCGATCCGCCGCTGCACGAATTCCTGCCGAAAAGCGAGGAGGAGATCGACGAAGTCGCGGCCACGCTCGGCATGGAGCCGATCCATTTCCGCGAACGCATCGAGGCGCTGCACGAGTTCAACCCGATGCTCGGCCATCGCGGCTGCCGGCTGCATATTTCCCATCCGGAAATCGTGGAAATGCAGGCCCGCGCCATCTTCGAAGCCGCGGTCGAGGCCGCCCGCAAGACCGGGGAACCGGTCGAACCTGAGATCATGGTCCCCGTCGTGGGCCTCAAATCCGAGCTCGATTACGTCAAGGCCCGCATCGACGAAGTCGCCCGTTCGGTGATCGCCGAAAGCGGCCTCAAGATCGCCTATCTCGTCGGCACCATGATCGAATTGCCGCGCGCCGCGCTGCGCGCCCATGTCATCGCCGAGGTGGCCGAATTCTTCTCCTATGGCACCAACGACCTGACCCAGACCACCTTCGGCATGTCGCGCGACGACGCCTCGAGCTTCCTGCCGACCTATATGCAGAAGGGCATCATCGAGCGCGACCCCTTCGTCAATCTCGATTTCGACGGCGTCGGCGAACTGATCCAGATCGCCGCCGAACGCGGCCGCCGCACCCGACCGGGCCTGAAACTCGGCATCTGCGGGGAACATGGCGGCGATCCCGTCTCGATCAATTATTGCGAACAATGGGGCCTGGACTACGTCTCCTGCTCCCCCTTCCGCGTGCCGATCGCCAAGCTCGCGGCGGCGCAGGCGACGATCAGGAACGGGAAGAAGCGGTAGGGTGCTGAAAGAGCGTGGTGTTGCCAATCCGAGCGCGTTGACGTTAATCTTGGGCGTCCATGCTCGACCAAAGAGGCGCGCCATGCAACCGCTGAGCTACAAAGGATACCAAGCTTCCGTCGAGTTCGAAGACGGGACGCTGTTCGTCAAGGTTCTGCATCTCGACGATCTCCTAATCGGCGAATGCGACGCGGCCAGCGATGCGCCGAAAGTGCTGGAGGATCTGGTGGAAGCCTATCTGGCCGATTGCGCCGAAGCTGGCCGCGAGCCGTCCAAACCCTTCAAGGGCAGTTTCAACATCCGCATTCCGCCGGAGCTTCATCGAAAGGCGGCGATGCGAGCGGCGGAAAGCGGTCTGTCCTTGAACGGCTGGGTTCAGCAGGCGGTGGAGGAGAAGGTCGAAAAACCGGCTGCCGATGTCAGCGCGGCGGCATAAACTCAGATCCAGCGTCGCGTGCGTCCCTCGCCGAAGCTAGGCCGCGCGACACGTCATGGGCGCAGTTTCTCCCGCGCGCGCTATGCCGTCAGGATCGACCCCGCCGGTTCCTTGGAGTTGTTCCCAGCATCCGGATCGCCACGAGATTGGCATGTCGTCGTCCGACAATCCAGTCACTGTCGCGGCTTTATTGAAATTGCACAATTCGCAGGCCGTGTGCATCGGGGAATTGAAGCGTAAGATGCGCAAGCCGTCGATCCGGTAGCACTGTCTGCTTCGCGGTCAGCACGCCGACCACGTGCAAAGCGACGTCTCAGCCCGCTGGCATTGGCAGCCTTTAATTCAGAAAATCTCCGACCCGCCTGCACTTTTCCTGAAAATTAACCGCTTTCGAATCAATATTTCGCGGCTGTGCGTCAAACCTTTGCGGCGCATTCGCGGCCTCGGAGTTCTTCCGGACGAAGTTCGAACAATGCGGAGCAGATTGAACTTTCCGCATCCCTTGGAGACCCTGATGTCCTCGCCTTGCTGACGCCTTTCCCTTTTCATCCGCCTTATACGCCGCACGCTTTTTCATTGTTCATTTGAAGCTCGAAGTCTCTGAATTATCGAGCATTTTTACCGGTGCACCCCCATGACCCTCTTTCATTCCCTGCGCGGCCGCCT
This sequence comes from Rhizobium sp. TRM95796, assembly GCF_025779995.1. Classification (NCBI taxonomy): domain Bacteria; kingdom Pseudomonadati; phylum Pseudomonadota; class Alphaproteobacteria; order Hyphomicrobiales; family Rhizobiaceae; genus Rhizobium; species Rhizobium sp. TRM95796. The sequence continues at coordinate 283,177 of NZ_JAOXHE010000005.1, forward strand.
GCTCATTCTCACCGCCCTCGGCTTCACCATCGGCCTCGTCGCCGTCACGTTGGCGGGATCTGCGCTGATGGCGGCGTCGAGCCGGGCAGACGCCGCAGCCGCCGCCCAGGGGCTGTTGCGGGAATACGCCAACGCGATCCGGGGTGACATCAACCGCGCCGCGGGACTCGCCAAACAATTGGCGACGACCGCGCAGGCGCTCGCAGCGTCCGAGACGAAGAGCCGCGATGATCTCGGTCGCGTGGTCACGGGTCTTGTGGATGACAATCCCGACCTCCTCGGCATGACGCTGGTGTTCGAGCCGAATGCGCTGGACGGCCGAGATGCGGAATTCGTCGGCCATCCCTATGCCGAGGCCAATAGCGGCCGCTTCGCCACCTATATCTACCGCGACGACAGACGCGACATCGCCGTCGAGAAGCTCGACATGACCGATCCGGCGGCCGAGGTCTGGTATGTCGGGCCGCGCGACGCAGGCCGCCCGCTTCTGACGCCGTCTTACAGCGATACTGTCGGCGGCGTGGAGACGCTGTTGACCACCATCGCCACGCCGATCAAGCAGAATGGCAAAGTCATCGGCGCGACCGGCGTCGATTTCGCGCTCTCGCATATCTCCGCGATGATCGGCGCGCTCAAGCCGTTCGATACCGGATCGGTGGCCTTGATCGACGGCGGCGGCCAGTGGCTGGCCAATCCCGACCAGAAGCTGTTGGGCAAGAAGGCCGATGATCCCTCCGTGGTCCAACTGGGCGACCTCGCCCGACGCGAAGGTGTCGCCGAGCGGATTCTCGACAATGGCCTCTATCAAGCCGCTATTGCCGTGACGTTTCCCGGCATCCAGGAAACCTGGCTTCTCGTTCTCTCCGCGCCTGAAAGCGCCATGGTGGAAGGCGCCACAACCGCCCGCGACCAGATGCTGCTCATCGCCGCCGGCATCCTGGCGGCGGCCCTGATTGCGGCTTTTGTCGCCTCGACCCAATTCGTACGACCGATCGAACAGATCACCAGCGTGATGCGCCGTCTCGCCGACAGCGATTTCGCCATCACGGTGCCTTTTGTCATGCGTCGCGACGAAATCGGCGGCATGGCGCGCTCGGTCGAAGTCTTTCGCAACGCCGGCATCCGCAATCGGGATCTGGAGGCCGACGCTCAGGCGAGCCGCGAGCGCGCCGAGAAGGAGCGCCTCGAACTCCAGCGCCTCGCGGAAGCGCAGGCGGAGGAGCGGCTGAACCAGGCGACGGCGGCGCTGGGCCACGGCCTGGGCCGCCTGTCCGCGGGTGACATGACGTGCGAGATCGCCACGCCGTTTTCATTGCAACTCGAACCCTTGCGGCAGGATTTCAACCGCTCCGTCCGGCAGTTGCGCGGCGTGCTCGCGGATGTCGCCGCCTCCGTCGCCATCGTCACCAGAGGCGCCCGTGACGTCTCGGCGGCGTCTGACGATCTCGCCCGGCGCACCGAGCAGCAAGCCGCCTCGCTCGAGCAGACGGCCGCCGCGCTGGAACAGATCACCGCCAATGTCAAATCGACGGCGACCCGCACCAGCGAGGCGCGGACCACGGTGCATGGCGCGCGCGCCAAGGCGGATCAATCCGAACAGGTGGTGGGCGACACCATCGCGGCGATGCAGCGGATTGAAAGTTCGTCGCAGCGGATCGGGCAGATCATCGAAGTGATTGGCGCGATCGCTTTCCAGACCAATTTGCTGGCGCTCAACGCCGGCGTCGAGGCCGCGCGCGCCGGCGACGCCGGACGGGGCTTCGCCGTCGTGGCCCAGGAAGTGCGCGGTCTCGCACAGCGCGCCTCGGAGGCCGCCCGCGAAATCCGTCAACTCGTGACGGATTCGGCATCGGCGGTCGGGGAGGGCGTCAAGCTGGTGGGCGACACCGGCGGTTGCCTGTCCGAAATCGCCGATCTCGTCATCTCCGCCAATAGTCACATGGAGGCGATCGCCATCGCCTCGCAGGAGCAGTCGACCGGCGTGTCGGAAGTCAATGTGGCGGTCAACCATATGGATCAGGGCACGCAGCAAAACGCCGCCATGGTCGAGCAAATGCGGTCGGCGGGATCTGCTCTGGCGCTGGAAAGCGTGCGGCTGAGCGAGCTCCTCTCCCAATTCCAGGTCGAAGAAGGAGCCGCAGCCGCGAGAAGGGCGGCCTGAGGCGCTGCGTCGTCCTCGCCGCGGCGGCGTCAGCTTCTCGGCCGCGCCACCCAGATGCCGGCGAGGATGATCGCGCCGCCCACCGCCTGTAGCGGCGACACCGGTTCGCCCTGCAACAGCCAGGCGAAGCCCGCCGCCACCACGGCTTCGAGCAGGATCACCAGCGAGGAAAACACCGTCGGCAGCCGGCCGAGCGCCACCGACAACAATCCCTGGCCGCCGGCATGGCTGACGAAGGCGAGCGCGAACAGCACGCCCCAGCCGAAGCCGGTCTTGGGCAGAATGTCGCCCTCGATAACAATCGCGGCCGCCAGCAGCACCACGATGGTGACGATGCTCATTTCAAACGTCACCCGAGCCGCGCCGGACCCCTTGCGGGCCGCGCCGACGGCGAGGAAGTAGAGGCCGAAAAACACGCCGGTGCCGATGCCCAGCGCATCGCCCAGCATATGGGCGGGGTTGATCGACAGGCTCTGATAGACCAGCGCCCCGCCGCCGAACAGGCAAAGCGCCAGCCCGATCAGCGTCGTCTTCTCCGCTTTGTGACGAAACAGCAGCCAGCCGAAGATCACCACCCACAGCGGCGCCATGGTGGCGAAAAAGGTGGCGTTGGCGATCGTGGTCTTCATGATGGCGAGATGCCACATCAGGAGATCGCCGGCGAAAGCCAGCCCCGAGAGCAGGATCGGCAGCGACCAGCTCTTGCCCTTGCCGCCGGCTGCGCTCTTCTCGTCGGCCTTCATCCAGGCATAGAGCACCGGCAGCGCCAGGAAGACGCGCCAGAAGGCGCTGGCGAGCGGCCCGACATCGGCGAACCGCACCAGGCTCGGCGAAATGCTCATGGCCAGCGCCGCGGCGATCATGGCGGTGAGGCCGATGGAAAAATCCGCGCGGCGGCGGTGGGGATCTGCGGGGATCGAGGTCATGGGACGTGCGTCGCTTCTGGCGCGAGAGGGCGGGACTGTCTGCCTCTATCGCGACGCTGTCCGGGGCGCAAGCATGGATCAGTCGGCGATCTTCTCCAATACGCCGACGAAACTCTCCGCGAAACTCTTGAGATGGTCGAGCTCCGTATCGGGCGGGGCGACGCGCGCATCCATGGCGTCGTCGGAAAGGAAGACGAAGGCGAGCTTGGCGGCGTCGGAGCCGGCATAACGGATCCGGACCGCCGCGACGCGTCCCTTGCCGCCGGGCTTGTCGGCATGCGGCAGGTCGAACAGGAATTCGCCGTCGAGCGGCAGAAGCGCCGCCTTGACGGCATCCGAAAACAGCGGATGGCTTTCCAGCAGCAGGTCGATTGTCAGCGCCAGTTCGGTAAACTCGATCGGTTCGGGCGTCCTGGTGGTCGGGCCGTTGATCGAGGCGGGCGCCGGCAGGGCGAGGCTATCAGACAGTCGCATGTCGTTCTCCTGTTCGTCGTCCCCACCGTGAGGCACCCTTCCGGCAAAGCTGGGCGGATTTGAGGCGCCGCGTCGCCGGAAGGTGGGGAGGAGATCGACGCAGCCATTGCCCGATGTGTCGAAACCGCCTATGTCGAAATCCTTGAGAAGCAGCCTTGGACGATCCAGTCGAGGAGCCCGAATGCCGGTCCGGTATGAACGCCCAGTGTCCCAATCGGCCTATTCCGCCCGCCGTCTCGCCCTGTATTCCCTGTTGTTCTTCGTGGTCGCTCTGGTGCTGCACCGGTTCGGAAGCTTCGAAACGCCGCTGTTTCTCGCGGTGGCGACCGTCGCCGTCACCGTCACCCTCGCCGCGACCGCGATGGCCTGTGTCGGTCTCGCCATGCTTTGGCGGCATGGCGCGCGCGGTGGCGCGGCCTCCGCCCAGGCCATTCTCGTCGCGCTTCCCATTCTCGGCGCCGCCGGCTGGATCACGCGCGATTACCTGCAGTCGCCGCCGGTCTACGATGTCGCCACCGATCTTGGCCGGCGTCCGCAATGGCTGACGGATGTCGAGGCCGATCAATCCTGGCTCGGCCCGCGCCTGCCGGTGGGCGAGGCGGACCGGCTTCTGCAGCAGGCGAGCTATCCCGGCTTGACCGGCCGCCGCTACGAAGGCGGGCTCGACCGCGTCTACGCCGCCGCCCGCCAGGTGGCGCTCGACATGGGGGTTCGGATCGTCGCCGAAAAGGGCGGGCCGAGCGACGATCTCCGGGCGTTGCCGTCGGGCCGGACCAACGAACCGGCCGCCGACGCGCTCGACGTCGTGCCGGTTCCTGAGCCGCGGCCCGATCTCGAAGAATTCCTTGCCGCCGCCCAGCCGCAGGACGCCCTCATCCAAGGCGCATACCGCACGATGGTCTTCGGCTTCCGCCAGGATATCGTCATCAGGCTGCGTGAGGAAGAGGAGACGACGCTGGTCGATGTCCGCGTCGCCGCCCGTTATGGCCGTCACGATCTCGGCGGCGGCGCGGCGCTCATCTCCGCCTATCTGAAGGCGCTGGACGCCGCCCTTCTCGGCCTCGCCGGCGGCTGAGGCTCACAACGAATTGAGAAGCGCGAATTCCCGTCCGGCCGATCGCAATTCCGGCTTGATCTCCGAGGGGCGTTCGAGAAGCCCGTTCACGACCGCGTAGAAGGCGGTGGGCGTCGCCGCTCCACAGATGTCGTCGGCCACATGGAGCGCGTCGCCGCTCAGCCCGGTAAAGACATCGCCGGAAGGTCTCGACTGGAATTCCGGTTGGAAGGCGGCGGCGAAGGCGCCGCCGCGCCACCGCGCGAACGCCGTCCGCAAGGCCGCCGATATGATCTCGAAGTCGTTCTTGTCGGCGAAGCCCCGGCAATAGGCGGCGCAGGCGCGGGCGAAATTGACCTCCCAACCCGGCTCCATCGCCACGCCATGCGCATGCGCCAGCCACATCTGCACCTGGCCCACCGCCGCCGGCAGGCCGAGCGTGGTGGGGAAGGGAAAGTCTGAAAGCCAGGGGTCGCGATCGGTCTCGCGGCCCGTTTCGCGGTCGAAGCGATCATGCGCCTCGCGCAATTTTCTCAGATCGTAAAGCGCCGCCGAATTGGCCTCGGGACAGGCGCCGAAAGTGGAGAAGGGCCGCGTGCAATAGACGAAGGCCTCGCCCTCGGCCGCCGTCTTCAGCGCCGCGTCGTAATCGACGATCGGATGGCCGAACCAGACGTCGCCGAACCGCTTGCGGATGCGATTGAGCAGCCGCCGCGACAGCGCAGCGTGATAGATCGAAAAGCCGCTGACGATGGTGGCGGAGGCGTCGGCCCAGCCGAAGGCGCGGCGGCGCACGAACCAGGCGGGCATGTCGTGAAACGTCGCCTTCACGGGCAGCCGCACGGTGTGCCGCGGCGTCTCAAGCGTTCGCCAGCCGTAATGGAGATTGGTCCAGGCGAAGGCGTCGAGCCCCGGCTTCAGGGCCTCGGCCAGTTTCAACGCCTCGACGAGATCCGGATCGATCTGGTCGTCGTCGCCGATGACGCTCACCCAGTCGCCAACGGCGGCATCCACCGCCCGCTCCCAGTTTTCCTGCATTGACAACACGCGATCCGCCGACGGGAGGAAGGTGACGCGCGGATCGGGCCGGGCGGTGACAAAGGCGGCCATATCCTCGGCGTCGTCGGAATTGTCGGCCAGCACGAATTGCACATCCGCGCGAGGGCTCGCGAGAAGCGACAGTATAAGCTCCTTGAAATAGCGCTGCCGGTTCCGCGAGGGAACGCAGATGGACAAATAGGGCGTGGTCAAGCCTTAGCTCCGGATCCGGTCTCGCTCCGGGTCTAGCGCCCGCGCCTTTCCCGAGCCTTGATGAGATCAGGCGGGTCGGTAGGCGCCTCTCAACAGCGGCGGGCCATCGGTGACGACGGCGCCCTTTTCGACGAGGTCCTCGATATGGGCGAGCACCGACAGCGCCGCCGCGCCATGCAGCCGCGGATCGGTGTCGCGATAGATCGCCTGGACCATGTCGGGAATCAGCCGGTCGCCCAGCCGGATGCGCTCCAGCACAGCCCGTTCGCGCATGCGCCTGTGGGTGCGCAGTCCCCGGCAGAAGGCGAGGGGATCTCTGACGGGACTGCCATGGCCGGGCAGATAGATCCGGTCGTCGCGCAGGAGCAGCCGGTCGAGCGAGGCCATGTAATCGGCCATGGCGCCGTCCGGCGGCGCGACGATGGAAGTCGCCCAGGCCATCACGTGATCGCCGGAGAACAGCACGCCCTCGGCGTCCAGCGCAAAGGCCATGTGATTGGCGGTATGTCCGGGCGTGGCGACGCCGCTCAACCGCCAGCCGTCGCCCTCGATCGTTTCGCCATCGCCGAGGATGATGTCGGGCGAGAAGTCCGTGTCCGAGCTTTCCGCGAAGGGATTGGTCTCGCCGTCATGCAGCGGCCGCGCCGGCCGATGCGGCCCTTCCGCCACAATCAGCGCCCCGGTCGCTTCCTTCAGCCGCCGGGCGAGGGGCGAATGGTCGCGATGGGTGTGGGTGCAGAGGATATGGCTGACCGGCCGGCCGGCGAGCGCCGTCATCAGCGCCTGAAAATGCGCGTCATTCTCCGGGCCGGGATCGATGACCACCGCGGTGTCGGCGCCGACGATATAGCTGTTGGTGCCATGGAAGGTGAAAGGCGAGGGATTGTTGACCGTCACCCGCTGGACGCCTGACGCCACGGGCACGGCCTCGCCATGGCGCGGCTCGAAGGCGCGGTCGAACTCCGCTGTGTCCATGCTCACTTATACTCGATCTCGATGAAGCTCATGAAGCTGTCGCCGCGATTGACGACATTGTGCTCGACGCCGGCCTCGCGGCGATAGACCTGCCCCTGGGCGGCCTCGACCTCGCGGGCGCCGTCCTTGTCTTCGATCAGGAAATGACAATCGGTCATCGGCACCACCACATAGCCCATGCCGTGCACGTGATGGCCGGTGTCGGCGCCGGGGACGAAATCCCAGCGCGTCACGCGCACCACGGCGTCGTCCAGCAGCACGGTGGGTTCGGCGGGCGGGCGGGCTCTGAAGGTCGACATCGGCGGCTCCTGAAGGGAAGAGGCGAAAAGGCAGTAGGCAATAGGCAATAGCCAATAGGCAAGAGGTAAGAAACACAAAAAGCAGGCGATGGAGGTTCCTCTCCATCGCCCGCCTGTCTGCTCGCTACTGCCTGCTATTGCCTACTGCCTGTTATGCCGCACGGCGCTGATGCTTGCCTTCCTCGACTTCCTCGACGAACTTGGCGACGAAGGCGTCGAGATCGCCGGGATTGCGCGAAGTGATGATGCCCTGGTCGGTGACGACCTGGCTGTCTTCCCACTGGCCGCCGGCATTGACCACGTCGGTCTTGATCGACGGATAGGACGTCACGCGGCGGCCGCGCACGGCGCCGGCCTCGACCAGCAGCCAGGGACCGTGGCAGACGGCGGCGACCACCTTGCCGGAGGCGACGAAATCCTTGACCAGCTTGACGGCCTTTTCGTCGGCGCGCAGGATATCCGGATTGATCTGGCCGCCGGGAATGACCAGCGCGTCGAATTCCTCGACGCGGGCGTCGGCCACCGTGAGGTCGACGTCGACGGTGTCGCCCCAGTTCTTTTCGTCCCAGCTCTTGATCGGCTCTTTCTGGAGCGAAACGATCTTGACGTCGGCGCCCTTGGCCTTCAGCTGTTCGAGCGGCTTGCGCAGTTCGGAACGCTCGTAGCCGTGAGTGGCGAGAATGAGGATGCGGGCGGAATTGATCGAAGCCATGGGCTGTTTCCTTTCCTTGAAACGGTCTGATCTCAGGGCGCCGATTCGGACGCCCGGCGTCGGGATCGACGCCATGAACTGCGCCGCAATGCGGCGCCGGAACTCATGCGAAACGATGCGGCAAGATGCTCTTCATCCTGCTCGGATGTCCGGCCCGGCTGAGAGCGCCGCCGCCATTCATTCGTCGCTTCGCCTGGGAAGAAGTCCTGAGCCGCCGCTTCGTTCCGCACGAAGCGCAGAAAACCGTGCGCGCGTCTCGAGCGACGCCTCGTTCCGCGCCGGAAAATCTCCCCAAAAAATCCTGCCGACCCGATTGCGGCGCGGCGCGGGCTTTGCTAATCAGGCCCCACTTCGCCGGCCCCGACAGTTGGACCGGCGCTGTTGGGGCGTCGCCAAGCGGTAAGGCACCGGTTTTTGGTACCGGCATTCCCAGGTTCGAATCCTGGCGCCCCAGCCATATCTATATAGATCAATAAAATCAACAAATTAGCGGTGACGCAGAGATCGCAACCGGAACAGTTTTCCGGCATATAAAAACGGAACGTTTGCCGAGATAGCGAATCGGATCGATACCCGCTAAAGGTGTTGCGTTGCTACAGCTATTCTTGAGGGCGAAACAATGGAACTGAAGGCGTTCGTTAAGGCTGCGTTGAATGACGTGATGGACGCGGTTCAAGAAACCATTGAAGAGCGCAAGGTGGCCGGTAAGCACGGCTATATTAATCCGAAAACGCATGATCCTGATGAGATGGAAATCGATACCATCTCCTTCGATGTCGCGATCTCTGCTGGCACCAAAACGCAGGGCGGCGGCGAGGCGGGTCTTGAAGTCTTCTCGGTCAAGATCGGCGCGAATGGTAGCCGAGAGCATGAATCCTCAAATGTCAGTCGGATACAGTTTACCCTCGGCGTTTCATGGCCGCACACGCATGTTCTTGATGCAAAGAAGCTCATAAGAGCCAATTAAAAATCTTGCTTTAGAAATCTCCTAGAATAATCCAGAGGTAGTTATGGACTTTGTAGGAATAATGACAATTGCCGGTCAAACACTTGGCATAATCAAAGATCTACGTGACGTTGAACGTGACTTTGATGCCGCAAGCTACAAGTCTCAGATGACGGAGTTATACAACAACGTTTCTGAGTTGCGGATGGCGCTAACGGATGCGCGCGAGGAACTTCACGCCAAAGGTCGTGAAATCGAAGAACTAAAGTCAAGGATTGCGTCTATGCAGTCCGGTGAGCAGTGCGCTATATGTGAAGAGGGACGGCTTAAGGTTACGGCATCGGTCGCCCATCCCCATTTTGGAATGCTTGGCCATCAGTTGCGGACGGTCACGTGCACGAATTGCGGCCACAAAGAAGAACGTCACTACAGGCCGGAATAAACCCGCCGATCTTCACCGGCGGGCTTCGTTGTCAAAGCGCGAAGCGCTTCAGACTTTCCTCAACATCAGGCGGCAAGGTCACGCCGCGCTCTCTGACCATCTGCGCATAAATACGCATCTCCCGAATTGCCTCAATAAGATGCGGCTCCAAATCAGGAACGAAGCGCAGGCGGGTCCGCAATCCTTCGATCATTTCCTGATGATCTTCCGGCTGAAGCAGCCGCTTGGACATGAGGTCTTTGCGATCTTGAATGAGCGCATCAACGGTGTCCCGCATGATTTTGGTTAGATCGGCGGCAGCGGCGACTTTCCCAGCCATTACGCGGCCTCCCTTTCGTCTTCAGCGATAGCGCGGTAACGCGGGTTGGCTTCAGCTTCATTGGCGGCTCGCTGCCACGCGCGGTGCTCTTCCGGCGAGCAAGTCTCTTCATCCGGTTCTTCCGGCATGATGATGGCAGTGTGCTTCACTTCCGCAAACTTGCCGCGAAGAAAATCGAGGTCCAGAAGATAGCCTTTCAAATCCTCGATAAGCGTATCAAGCTCTTCGGCGGGGCTATCGGTCTTGGAAAGCTGATCAGCGACATATTCAGTGAAGTCGCCAATCCAGCCATAAGCGCCGGTCGTGATGAGGGAGCAATTAGGGTCAATTTCGCCCTTCAGCGTTGCCGAGCCAACCTTGATTGACGTCTGAATAGTGGTGCTGAGGAATTGCGCCCAAAGCTCCTTTTCGGTGAGCGTTGCGACGGGTGCGGTAGTCGTGCTAAGAGTCGTCATCTGGTATCTCCTTGTGATGACATTGCAGATAGACGCGCCGTCCAGTTTTGCAGGCCGAGCCGGTCGCGTCGTTGAGGTCCAGACAACGCATAGCGATCACCGGCGAGTTGATGCTCGTCGGTTGATTCGTCTGCGCTGTTGGGATTTCCCAGCTCTCACAACCAACGTTGGTTTTGTAGCTGGTTTCTTCAGGAATAAGCTAATTCTGTCGTGTGCGTGTTGCTAATCTGCAACGGCGCTATTTAGGCCGGCTACTTTCCGGCCATACCCCCGCCTGAAGCCCGAGCGCCATCGTCAACATGCTGCGCAGTTCATCCTTGTAGGCGGCAAGCATCTCCCCGAGCCTACAATCAAGCAGGTGATCAAGCAGCCGGGCGTAATCCTCATCAGGCACGTAAACATCATCCATCTGTTTCCCTCCGATTGGTGACAAAGAGAATCTTGCTGATTTGGGGAATCGCGTCAATGCCTGATATTGGAAAATATGCAACAAATACAGATAGTTAAGTCACTGGTGACTGATCTTTGAGCGAGCTAGTCAAGTCGCAAAAATTGTGGTGAACTGCAAATGCAGTTCTGCGGTGCATACATGGGGGATACTATGCCAGCGATCATTTTCTTGCTCTTTGCCATTCTGATTGTCCTGATCGGCGGCCCGCTGCTGCTATTCGGGGTGATCGCTGTTCCGGGGTATCTGTTTTGGGCCTCAGGAGTGATCCAGTTCGTTGTGTGGTGCTTCCTGCTAATGGCCGGTGCGGCACTCGCGTGGCTGATCAAGGGCTTCGTTTCGGACTTAAGGCACCGCGCACCGCAGATGTTAGACAAAGATGGCAGTTACTCGCCCGCCTATCTGGCAGAAATGCAGCAGCGCACGGAAGAATATAAAAGAAAGAATGGTTTAGCCTGACGATGGCTCTTCCAAACACTGCCGAGTGTGGTATTATAATACTCGCAACGGCAGACGTGCTTCGGCTGGCACTCTCCCGAAATCACCCTCATTGCTTCGATGCAGTGGGGGTGTTTTCGTTTCAGGACATGGCAGGCAAAAAGAAACCCCGCGTGGAAGGCACACGCGGGGTTCAGGTCGTCCTTTGTCTGGCAGCCGGAAGAGTTGGAAGCCGTTTCGGCTGCTGATTTATATATAGCAAGATCGGTCAGGGGATCGGCGGAAAAGTTGTTGATACTAGATTTAGCGAATAGCGCCATAATTGGCCTCGTAAAGCGGGCCGCTTGTATCCAGTCACTCGCGAACAAATTGGCGAAAGGTGCGCGCTGTGGCAAACCCCAAAGATCAAATCACTATCAAGGTGTGGAAGCTGTTCGAAGCATCCGCCTCCGGCCCGTGGGCTATCGCGGCGCTGCTGCTGATCGCTGCCGGGTATGGATGCGGGAAATGGTTTGCAGCGTGGTGACTAACGCCTGTTGCTCGCTGCGCTCGCCTGCGCGGCCTTCGGCCTTGCCGCCGCTTCGCGGCGTTCTCTTGACCTATTTCGTGGTGCCGGCGGTTTGTTGCTCTAATCCAATGCCCACCGGGAATAGGACTTACCCCCCCTCTAGAATACACCGGCAGCTTCCCCCTTACGGGGGGATGTAACTGCCGGTGTATTCTAGAGGGAGGGTATCGTCTGTTACCGTGCAACAGTTGGTGAAGAGCTATTATAGGATTGTCAGTCCAGCAGGTGGCTTCCCTTAACCTGCATTCGCTCCGCTACCCGATCTTTCGATCAAAGCGGTTATGCCCTTTCGGGCAAGCGTCATGAACCGACTTACCTTCAATCGATCCATGACCAAGCGTTGTGTCCCTCTTTCGAGCGTCACAGAGCGCTTGTCGTTATTTTGGCGTCCTTTCATCCTCACGGATGCAGCGACAATCAAGCAAAGTCACTCTCCGTCACCGGCCAGTGCTTAATCTTCTGTTTGCTTCTGGCTAGCTGATGGCGCCGGTCTGGAGTCCCGGTGTCGCCCTTGTAAACGGTGCCAGTATGGTGCGCGCATGGTGACGCCATGAGCGGTTTCTATATAGCAGAATTGTCAGGGGGGGTTTGCGAGGCGCGTAAGCTGGTAGGTTCGTCGGCTGGCTGGCACGTTTATGGCAATAGAATCGCATATCCCGCCAAGAGGTGCAAGCGGGATATGCCGGGCGCTATCGGTTCAGAATGTTGCCGGGCTTCTGCATGTTGAACACTTCCTGCCGCACCACGGCGCGCATCATGTTTTCATGTTCCTTCGCAACTTGCCGGGCAAGATCGGCATTCTGCTGCGGATCGCCGCCGGGCGCGTTGACGGTGACAGGGCTGTTGATGGTGATGGCCTGCGCAGTCACGCCGCCGCCGCGATGTTCCGATGACACAGGTGCCAGCTTGGCCGGTGATCCGACAAGCCCGCCCTTGGCATAGCCGGGCTTCCCGAGCGCAGCACGATGAAGCGCTTCGAGGTTGGCGGCGCCCAGCCTCTTGGTCGCGTCCTTTGACATGACATATTCGCCACGGTGGACGATGCCAGCCGGTTCGAACTTGCCGCCATCACCGGTATAGCCGCCGCTGCTGAAGCCGAAGATCATCCCGAGTAAGCCGGTGCCGCCGCCGAGAATACCGGAAAGCGGCCCCTTACCGAGTAGCGCCGCCTGTAGCGTGGCGTCGATCAGGCTGTTCAGAAGGCTCTGAACGGCGCCCTGCAATGTGGTTGTGCCGGTCAACAGCCCCGAAAGCGACTGTGTGAAGCCTTCCGCGAAATACTGCTGCGCATTGCGCAGCCCTTCGGTCGATGACTGAACCTGCTGGTTCTTCTGGTTCAGCTGATCGGTCATCGCGATCTTTTCACGGATCTTCTGAAGCTCCGCATCGGACAAGGTGATGCCGTCGCGCTTAGCCTGCTGCTGCGCTCGATAAACTTCAAGCTCGATACGGCGCTGCCGTTCCGACATGCCGGAAATGGACTGCTCAAAGCGGGCCTGATCAAGCCCTTCCTGAACGGTCTGGTTCAGGTTGCGGCGGGCGTCGGTCTGCTGGCGAATGAGGTCTGTCTGGCGCTGTTGGCCGGGCGATGGTTCAAGGTTCTGCGCAGCCGTGGGGGTGCCTGCATAGGCGTTGCGGATGGTGGAATCGTCCACGCGGCGCAAACCTTCCCACTCATTGCGAAGTGCCGCCGGGTCATTGCCGCGTCGTCGCAAGAGCGCGCGCGCAAGCTCGTCCTGTGTCGCCTGATCAAAGAGCCGATCACCGGAAAGACCGAGTTCGTCGCGCAAGCTGTCGAGGGTGGTGCGCGTGATTTGAAATCGTCCAACTGCCGAACTGTTGAACGTGTTGGCCGGATTGGCGAGCATCTGTGTTTGCAGCGCTCGCACCTGATCAAGCGTCATGCCGGTGAGGTTGACCGCGCCGCCCGTATACGCGCCATAGCCAAGCGTCTCGTTATAGCCGCGTCCTCTGTCGGTTCCTTCTGCCGCGCCGATCAAGTCGAGAATATTATCGTGCTGCCCATAGGTCGCGACCGATCGGGAGCGGTTGGCGATGTCTGTCGCCTGCATCAATTCGCCCCACGACAAATCCTTTCGGCCTGCCAAAGACCGATACTTCTCGTCAATCGTTGCCACGCTCGCAAGCGCGTCAAGGTCGGCCTTCAGGCCCGGAACAAGCGCCTTCAGTTCAGCCAGGGCGGTTTTGAAGTTGATTGCCGCCGTGGCGTTGCGGTCAAAGGCGGGCGAAAGCTGTTCGCTGGAATCCTTGACGCCGTCGATAACCGGGCGGGTGTCCTGCAATGCCTGTTGCACCTCGCGGATGCGCGCGTCCACGTCGCGAAGGTTGGCCTTCACGCTCTCGTCAAAGCCGAGCGAACGGGCAAGCGGCGTCATGCCGTCAAGCTCTGCCATGAGTTCGGCGCGCTGCTTCAGAAGGTCGTTCAGTTCGGAAAGCTCTTGGCGCTGATCATAGTCGCGGCGCCCGGCTTCAAGCGCGCCGGGTGCAAGGCGTTGGCTGTCAAGCCACTTATCAGCGCCGACGCTTGCGCCCGCGTCTCGGATAGACTGCGCAATCGACGCGGCGATGTTCGCGCCTTCGATGGCTGCGGCCTTGGCGCGAACGGTGAAGTTCGCCCACATAGTATCCCATTCGGCGTTGATGCGCTTGGCGGCTTCGATCTGTTCGGCGCTGAAGGTTGCGGCTTCGCTGCGCAGCTTCTGGATTTGCTCAACCGACAAGCCGAGGGTCTTTGCCAGTTCTTCGCCAGCGCCGCCGAACAGTTCGTCCAGCGCTCGCGTCTGGCCCGCCTGATCAAGCTGTTTGATCTTGCCGATCAACTCGTCGAGGAAGTCGTTCGGCTCGCGAAGCTTGCGGCCCACCTCTTCGGCGGAATAACCGAACCGGGTGAACCATTCGGCGCCGCCGCCCTTGCCGGTTCTGGCGAATTCATCGCCACGAATGTTCAGTTCCTTCAGGGCGTCGGTGACGCCGTCAACGCTGGCGCCTGTCGCCTTGGCAACATAGGCCCACTGCTGCCAAATCTTCGTCGAGACGCCAGCCTTGCGGGCTTCGCGGTCCACTTCAGCGACGGAATCCGCAATCTCTTTGAAGGCCAGCGCTGCCGCGCCAGCGCCAGCAACCGCCGCGCTGCCACGGCTGAAGGCGGCGAAACCGTTTTCGATGGTCTTGCCGATCCGGTCGAATGACCGGGAATAGCTGTCTTCGATCTTGCGCGCCGATTGCCGGGCGCGGTTTTCCATTTCGGTCGCGCCGCGCCGCTGCGCAGCGTTCGCCTTTGCAATGCCCTTTTCGAGCTTATCGACGCGGGCTTCAATATCGACCACGAGACCGCCGAGCGGTGCAATTTCAACCATTTGTCATTCCTTAGAAGATGAAGACGCCGCCGTTATCGGGGTTGTTGTAGGTGGATCGGTTGTCCTGATAGATCGCAGCGCAGCGGACGGCCATCAGCGCAGCCACGGCGCCGTCGATCTTGTCGCGGGACTTGGACTTGTCGAATTTGCGATTGCCTGCGGCGTCTCTGACAACGGCAACGTTGTCGAAGTTCCAGCGCAAGACCGGGTTGGCGGCGTGGTAAAATTTGCTGTCGAGAATAGCCTTCTCTGTCACGTCGCAGGCAGGCGACATGGAAATGAAGCCCTGTCTGAAATCGACAACCGGGAAGTTATCGGCCATCAGGTTTTGCTGAAGCTTCTGCGCTCGCCACGGGTCAAAGGCGATCTGGCGAACATCGTGCTCTTTGCAGATGTCGCGGATCTTCTTTTCGATGAAGTCGAAATCGATGGTGGCGCCGGGTGTGGCGGTTACGTAACCGGCCTTTTCCCATTCACCATAGTTGACGCCTTCGGTGCGGGATTTTTCCGCGATGGCGTCGGCGGGCGCGAAGAACCATGGCCGGATGATATAGCCGCCGTCATCGGTCGGCCATGCCGCAACCACGGCGCCAAGGTCGTTCACCTGTGCGAGGTCAACGCCGATGAAGCAGGGGCGGCCCTTCAGGGCTTTGAAATCAACCGGGATCGATCCGCACCGGTCATAGGCTTCCATGCTGACAAAGGGCGATGAAGACTGGTTTTGCCAGATGCCGAGGAAAAGCTGTTGTAGGGTTTCCCGAGCCGTAACTGAGAATTCCGCTTCACAAGCGTTTTCACGCAAGCCTTGAAGTGATGGATAGCCGTCAGCAAGGCCGGGAAGCACTTGATGCCAAATCGCCTCATCGCGCCAATCAACATCAGCTGGACATTCGAAGATGACTGGCAAGACGTGCGGCGCGGTGACTATGCCCAACTGAACAAGCTTGGCGTCGGCAACTTCCTTGTAGCCAATGTTCTCTTGTCCACGGCCTGCCGTGGTGAGCATGACCACAAGCGTGTCATCAATCTTGCGAGAAGCAGAAGTTAGAACCTTGAACAGTTCGCGGTGCTTCTCGTTTTTCCACCCGTGGACCTCGTCAAGAATGGCGACGTTCGGGGTGGAGCCGTGATGATTGATGCCTTCGGACGAAATCGCCTCATAGCGGGTGCGGGTTTTGGCGTTGGCGATCTGGGATTTGTAATCGCGGATTTTGGCCTTGCCGTTATACCGCTTGTCCTGCGATACGATCAGCGCCACCTCTTCGAAGAGTTCGCGCGCCTGCTTCCTATGTGTCGCTGCCGACTGAATGAGGCCACCGGGAACCGCTTCGGGACCGAAGGCGCAAAGCAGGACGATAGCGGCGGCAAGCGCCGTCTTGCGCGATCCGCGGCCAAGTTGGATCACCACCTTTTTGATGATGCGGGTTCCGTCCGGGTTGCGCGGCCCGAAGATGGCGCGAATGATACGCTCCTGCCACGGCGCCAACTGGAAAGGATGGCCGGGCGCGGGGTTCTTCGGATGGCGGTTTTTGCGCAGCCATTGAACGTCACGTTCCCCATAGCCGAAGGGATCGGGAATGGGTGAGCCGTCAAAGAGCCATTCGGGGCGGATGACAAGGGTGCTCATAGGAAGTCTTCATCTTCATCAGGGAGTTCGCCAAGGGCGGCGCGGGATCGAGCCGAGGGCGTCAGGCCAAGTTCAGCGGCGGCGCGAAGCTGCATTTGCTGCGCTTGAATAAGGGCGGTGCTTGCCGGGTGCCGCTTGCCGGATGGCAGAACGTGACCTTCCACCTGAAGCAGCCGGTGAAGTTCCCGCATGGTGCCGAAGGCAATGCAGTAGTTTTCGAGGGCGCCCAGATCAGCGACGGTCAACACGCGGCGTTCGGTGATCAGGATCGGCGCGACACGGCGCCATTCCGCTTTCGCATCCTTTGACAAATAGGACGGCGGTGCCTGAACCGTGGTGACGGGTGACGTTCCGGGCGTGATTGCCGAAGGCTTGCATCCGCGTGTCATTCGAGCGCGTCCACGGTCAATTCTAGGCCGCCACGCGGCCCGAAATCCGCGATGGATTTCAGGTTATAGGCGCGGCCCAGGTATCGGATGCGATCAGCCGTGGTCAGGCCGGTGAGGTATCGGGTCTTGAATGTCAGGCCAGCCGTCCCGGCTTCCCCGTAGCCGGTGGCGCCTTCGGTCGTCGCCTGCTGCGCAAGTTCGGCCCTGATAGTGCCGATCAGGGTCCACGTCGAAGTTACGTAACCGGCTGCATCAACAGCCTTCACTTCCCGTTCGATCATGAGGGCGTGTTTCAGCTTTCCGGCGCGCATCAGATCACCCAACGAACAAGGGCTTCCACCGACAAAACCCCATGACCGTAGGCGTCGGGGTCAGGGTCACGCGGGTAGCGGGCGCCGGTGATCTTGAATTCGAAGCAGTCGCCGCCGGTAACGGTCAGCTTGCCATCAAGGGCGCATTGAACCGCCCATGTGATTTCCTTGGCCTGCCGCTCGCCTTCGTTGACGGTCCAAGCGTGAACATCAAGGAAGATTTCCGCGATGCGCTGCGATGTATAGTCATTGCCGTGCATGACCGTATGCGCCTCACCGATGCGGATGCAGGGGCATTCATCGGGGCGCGTCGTCCCGGCCTTGATCCGATCAGCGGGAACAAGGGCGGTTACAGCCGGGGAGTTGATCAGTTTGGCGCGGATGGCCTCTTGCAGGGCAATGGTCGGTTCGATCATTTCGGGTTCAGCTTTTTGGTGACTGCGTTGATGGTGCGGGTCATGCGGTTCAGGATGCGGGTTCGCGCCAAGCGCCAGCTAGGGCGAAGGAAAGGCTGCGCTTCCATCTTGACGGTCCCGAATTCGAGCATGTGGGCGTAGCGCACTTGCGCATCCCCAACGGTCACAAGCGCCTGATTAGGGCCTGCGGTGCGCTGCCCGCCTTGAGAGGCATAAGCCGGGGTTGTCTCACCGGGTCCGGTGACTGCGATGGAATCGACAAGCTCGCCTGTGTCCTTCGGAGCGAGGGCGCGCATGTTCGCCGCCACCTCTTCAGCCGAGCGCATCAAGGCCGGGCGAAGGGCGGCAAGGATTTCAGCCGGGACAGCGTTCAGGCGCCGCTCAAGATCACGCGATTGTTCGGTTAGGGTCTTATTCGATGACACGGCCCGTCACCTCGATACGGTAGGGGCGCAACCGATCAACCACGGAATTGGGGGTTTCGGAGCCGGAAACGCCAATAAGGAAGGCTTCCCGGTTCTCGAAATCGTGCGCGGCGAGCAACAGGATGGCCTGTTTGACCGATGCCGGGATGGTCGTGAAGTCGGAAAGCGGGCGCCCGAGCAACGCAATCACGCGCTCTTCGGCGGTGTCGAGATAATGCTGAAGCAGTTCGTCGGTGCCGCTGGCGAGGTTGCCGAGCGCGCCGCTTTCAATGACTTCATCATGCCCGATATGGGCCTTGAACAGGGAAAGGGAGACGACGCTCATCGGGCTTCGGTGTCCATGTTGGAAAATCTCATTTCGGCGCTCTCTCGCGCGTGACTCCCCGCACCGGTCCCTAAGCCGCTGACAAGTCGAGACCTACCCCCGGTCCTGCTGCTGGATCTCACCGTGTGGATGGGCTTCTTTTTTTCCTGCGCTGCTGCCAGCGTGTCAGCTGATGGTGCTTTGCTGATCATGATGGCAACACGGTCGCGAACGGCTTCAGGGTCGCATCCGGCAAGGGTGCAGACTTCAGCGAAATCGGGGTTCGGCTTCAGGATGTAGGCGCGGGCTGCTTCGATCTCGCGGAGCTTTTGGGTGTGCGAACCGGCATGGGGTGGCCCATGAATGGCGTCTTCGATGGCTGTTTGAAGCACGGTGTGCCAAAGGTCAGAGAAGACGTGTGGAAGCGCGCGGGCGTCTTCAAACTCGATTGCGCTGGTGTTGGTTGCGGCTGTCATCTGCTGCGCTCCTGCTTCTGCTTCACGCTGTTGTGGTGGAAAGCGCAGAGGGGTTGCAGGTTGGACGGATCAAGGCGCCGATCAGGTGCGAGGCGGATCGGGATAATATGATCAGCGACGGTTGCCGGTGTGGTCTTGCCCATGGCTGCGCACATGCGGCAATGCGGATACTTGCCGAGGAAGTAGCGGCGTAGCTCTTCCCAATCGCGATCATAGCCGCGATCACGGGAATTGAGCCTGTTCTGATCGTGGCGGCGGTTGCGTTCGCGGTCCTGCTTACGCTGGCACTGGCAGCGCTCACCGGCTGGCACGGTCTGGCCGCAATGGCAAAGGCGGGGCGGCTTCATGCGCTGCCCTTTTGCTTCAGGCTGTTGAACGCATCGCGGTCAAAGGCGGGATCATACCCAAGCTGTTCAACGCGCTTCAGGCGGTCGGTGGTGTAGCTTTCGGCCTGAGTGGGCTTGTTGGTCCCGGCGCCGTGAAGCTGGTTCATGTAGGCAAGATGGCCGCGTTGTGCGGAGATGATTTCAGCCGGGGTTGCGGCCCAGGTATCGGCGGGCGTCCAATGCAGAACGCCGGTCGCGAATTCGAAGAGTTCGGTTAGCCTTTCGATCAGGTTCGGTTCAGCGGTTGCGCCGGTTACGGCACCGGGCTTGCTGTCATCATGATCCACAAGACCGAGCGAGCGCGACACGAATTCGCGGATGGCAGGGATATGGACCTGAAGCCGGGGAATGGCTTTTCGGTCGGCAACTTCAAGCGCAAAGATGCGCAGCGCTTTCACGGGATCATCGGCGCCAAGGGCTGCGATGCTGCAAATCATCGGGAAATCGAGTTCCGCAATTCCCTTGTCGAGTTCCGCCAAGGTCCACTTTTCGGCCATGATGAAACCGGCCCGCAAAGAGGGCTTCAAGATGGCGGCAATGCCGCCAGCTTGAAGGGTGATCGGAGACTTTGCGAGCCGGATAGTCATGGGTTAAGCCTTCATCTTCAGCTTAACGATGGCTTCGCCGTTGACGACGCCGCCGCCGAAACGGGCGCGGGTGTTGCCCTTTACAAGGCCGATGCTGAAGCCGGTCAGGTAGTCCCATTCTATGTCGGGGCGGACGCGATCAACGATGGTGTAGGCTTCGCCGATATCGCCGAACACAATCGGCGTTGCGCCTGCCACCGGGTTCGGCATGTGGTCGGCGGCAAAGACCGGGCGGCCAAGCAGCAAATCGGGCTGACCGGCGGCAAGGCTGCTCTGCCAGATATGGGTTCCGCTGGCGTCCGTAAGCTGGCGCAACTTGGCAAGGGACTTGCTGTTCATCAGCCAAACGCCGTTGTCGCGATAGGCGCTCTTCAGAGCATAGAAGAGTTCGATCAGTTCATCAGCGGTGAAGGCTGTCGATGAAGCCGTGGTGATGGGCGCCAGAACTTCGGTCGCGGTCAGGATGCCTTCGGCCTGCGTCGTGCCGTTGCCGCCGATGAACTGCGACTGTTCTTTTTCGGCGTAGCCCTGCGCCAGTCGGTTGACGAAAAACGATTCCAGCATGACGGCAGAATCTTCGAGCATCTGGCGCGTGATCGGAACGATCACGCTCGATTCAAAGACGCGCAGAAACTTGGAGCCGAATTCCGGCGAGGATTCGGGGCGCGGCGACGTTTCCGTGACTTCGCCAATCGTCACGTCAGTGACAAGGCTGGGAACCTCGATAGAGGGGCCTTCGACGGTGATGACGTTGGCGAAGCGCCGAACCGGCGATTGCGCCATCAGTTTCACGATAACCTTGTTCATCAGCGCATTCGGGATCAGGGCGGCGCCGGTTGCAGTCGAAAGCGCCTTCTGAATGCCGGTGTTGCGCAGACTGTCGAAGAAGGCTTTCACCTCTTCGTTGTCATTGTCGGCGGACGGGTTGTTATTGTTGACGCCGCGAAGGCGGGAAGCCTTGGCTTCGATGGCGTCCATGCGGGCCTTCAGAAGCTTCAGTTCATCTGGCGTGGCAACCGGATCGTTCTTCACTTCCGGTTCATTGATGGTTTCAGGTTCCATATGGGTTTCCTTGTCGCTGGATTTGACGATGGTGACGCGGGCGCCCGGATTGACCGGGCGACGGCAAAGCGAGATTTCATGGATGTTGACGCCGGTAATGCTGCGGGTGCCGTTGGCGAGCTTGCGGGCGCCGGTAATTTCACCCTTGACCGAAAGGCCCGTGATGGCGCCTTTCTGAAGCTTGCGGTATGCGTCCCGAGCGGGACCGATGGCCTCAAGAAAGAGGCGCCCGGTGACTTCAAGGCCGGTATCGGTTTCCTTGAAGGATTTCCAAATGCCGATGACGGCGCCGTCTTGATGCTCCATAACCATGGGAACATCGGCGGCGAATTCGAAGGCGCCCTTTTCGATGCTGTCGCCTTCGGTATCGACCGTATCAAACGGCCATGCGATGCCGGTCACGGTGCCAGCGTCATCGATAGAGAATTCACCCTTGATGATCAGGTTGTCGGCGCCGGTCATTCTGCCACCTGTTCAAGGGCGTCATTGATGGCGTTGGTCATCAGTGCGTCGGGGATGCCTGCCCACCGTGCATCAAGGATATCGAGGGCGAGTGGAAGGGTTTCAGCGAACGGGCGGTTCTTTGCGTAGGCGTCTACAAGCTGCTGCGCTCGAATAGGGGCGGTGCCGCCACCGATCAGGCCACAACGGATCACCTCGACAATATCTGAGATGTAAAAGAGTCTAGCGGTGATCCGCTGGTAAAGCTCACCGATGCCAACGCCGGTCTTGCGCTGAAGCTCTTCAATAATCTCGAACGAAAGAGCGAAGTCATATTCGCCATCGCCAAAATAGGCGCGGTGTTTGGTCGGGTCGGTCATTGCGCGGAATCCTGCGGCGCCTCTACCGGCGCGGTGCTGTTCGATGTCGTGTAGGGGTTGGCGAGGTTGTCAGCGTCGGGGCGCGGCGGCAGGTTCAGGCCAGCGCGGACTTCGTTCGCGGTCATTGCGCCCATGCTGCGATACTGACCATATGCGGCGGCGCGCGCTGCTTCATCGGTGGAAACGATATCTTCGGTCACGAATTCGACGTAGAACCGGGCGCGCTCTTCAGGGGTGAGCAAGCATCGGGCATAGGCCCAAGCCCACCGGGTCAGCCATGGCTTCAGGGTCATGGTCAGGAACTGCTGATTCAGTTCAGCGACGTTCTTGAATGTCCCATTAGAGAGCTCGAAAATCATCGTGGGCGGAATGTTGAAGGCGCGGGCGATTTCGCGGATTTGCTCAATTCGGTTTTTGGCAAACTCCGCATCTGCGAGCGTGGTGGAAAGGGGGCGGTAGTCCATTCCTTCATCAAGGATCGCGGTGCCACCGGCCCGGTTTCCCGAGTGGCTGCTGAACCACGATGAAGCCAGGTTCTTTTTGCCTTCCTGATCGATGACTTTCGGCGAAAGGATCACGCCCGAAGGGCGCCCACCGTTGGCGAACAAGCTGGCAATGTGGCGTTCGAAGGCGATGGTCAGGGCGATGGCTTCGCGCGCCTTGACGATGGGCGAACCATCCGGTGCGGCAATGTGCAGGATGTCGGTGAATTCAAACCGAACCTGCCCGCCGCTCTTGGACGACACAATATAATAAGGTGTGCCATCGTCATATTCATTGCATTGAACAGAATGAGGGTTCAGCCGGTTGAGCTCCAATGGTCGCCCGTCGAATGAGCGCACAACTTCAGCGAAGCCATTGCCGGTGAACATGGCGTCACGCTGAAGCTGCTGGCGAAGTTCTGACGCGGACGTGAAGGGGTTCGCTTCATCGTGGATCAGCTTGTAAGCGGGGTGATCCTTGATCGCTTCGCGGCTGGTGCGATCAAACAGCTTTGCAGGAAGATCACCGACTTTTCCCGAGATAGTCCCGACTGCGCAGAATACAGCGGGAACCTGCATCGCAATAGAAGGCGTGACTTCGATGTTTGAGGCGGTCGGGTAAAGACCGAAAAAACCGAGAACATCGGGATCGGCGACAGATACGGCCTTCTGTATCGACCGTTCAACTTTAAAGAATTCCACGATGTTCTTAAGCGTATTCCGCATTGATACTGCTAAGCTCTTTCTTTGACTTAGCAATATTCTGACACGGGTCGAATCGTCTGTGAATCCTAAAAATCACAAAAATTGATGTTTTTAGCGAAAAACATCAAAATAAATGATCAATCTTAAGGTCCGGGTATTTGATGGCATTAATCAGTTCCACGCGCTGTTCAAGCATACCCTGCGGAAGAATGCCGTAACGGCCCGTCATGGTCGCCTTCGTATGCCCAAGGATGAAGCCGAATTGTTCATCAAGGAAACCGGCGCGGCGCAACGCATCGGTAGCGCCGTGTCTGAAGCTGTAGAGCGAAAGCCCGCGTCCTGTTTTCATCCCGAGCCGGATCAGGTAGCGGCTGAATTCACGGGACCAATCCGCAATCATCTGACCACGGGCATTGCGCTCTGCCAGTGGGAACAGCCGAGCTTGACCAGCCTTCTTCATGCCAGCGTGGTAGTTCAGGAAACCGAGCTTGACCAAATCCCTATGCACCGGGACCACGCGCATGGAACCCTCGTTCTTCGTGCTCTTATCGCCTTCTCCTTCTTCAGTGATATGCATGATCCAATGACCATGTTCCTGCCGAACATCGGAAATCGCCATCTGCGCAATCTCACCGGGTCGGGCGCCGCTGAACAGCATGATCAGAGGTATCCAGTATCGATGGTCCCGAATGGTTACGTTACCGGGCTTGGCGATGTTGCGCCATTCGCTGGCGCTTTGGCAGCCGGTGAAGAGCGGTGATGCGAAGAGGGTGTTCAACTGATCAGTCGTGAAGGGGATCGTGGTCTTTTTCTTCTCCTTGGCAAGGCTCATGCCTTCGGTCGGGTTTTGGTCAATGTATCCATGCGACACAAGCCAGTTGCAGAAGGCGCCGAGACTGGAAAGGTAGCGGTTCACGGTGCGCGGTGTCAGGACGGGCTTGCCGATCTTCTCGTTGTGCTTCACGATCTGCGCAAGCTTCATTCCCTCGAAAGCTTTGGTTTCCGTCGCCTTCACCGGATACTTCATCAATAGCGCTTTCCACTCGCGCACTGGCTTCTTGTCCATCCGATGCACCGGGAAAGTGCTGCCAACATAGTCCACGAACGTGCCAATATCCCGCCGCGCCTGATTTAGGGTGTCGGTTGCGATGGCCTTCGGATTTTCCCGAGCGTAGACTTCGAACAACTCCATGATCGTTTCACCGGGCTTGGCACGTTCCCGAGCCGTCCCGATGGCGGGCTTAACAATGGGGTCTTTTGGGGCGCCGCTGTAGTCGCCGCGATCACGTTCAAGGGTGCGCTCAAGTCCCTCGATTTCGGCCCGCATCATGCGCCGGGCGATGTCTTTGGTATCGGCGGCGTTGGGTAGCAGCTTGTTGCCTGCCACATAGCCGGTCACTTCATCACCGATCAGCGCGGTTTCGCCGCTGGCAAGGTGCTGGCGCAATGTCTTGAGTTTGACGGCGCGCGCTTCGGCTTCATAATCCTTCTGTGCATTCAAAACCCGAACCTCAAGACTGGCACCGAGCATCGCTACCGGGTCGGCTGCGTCAAGGCCCGCCTTTTCCGCGTCGGCAATGGCAGTCTTCAGGGCGGCGTTAATCTGCGCTTCCGTGGGCAGCGCCCGGCGCGCGGCTTCATCGCGATCTAGAACGGTCTCATAGTGCTGCCATGTCGCGGCGGCTTTGTCGTCGGCGGTGATCTGGCGCCGGGAACGGATGTCATCAAATATCGCATCCCATTTTGCAAGCTCAAGATTGAGCCGCACCTTTGCCGCCGCTTCATCCTTGGTTCGAAGGGAGACTTTCTTATCTTCGGTTTTGAAGTGGTCAATCAGATCAGTTGGGATGTAGACGCGGGCATAATAAGTGCCATCGCGCCGCTGTAGATTTGACCGCCTTGCCATGCTACCGTCTCACTATTCCGGAACACCAAACCGGAACAGTTGTATCTTAAAATGCATAGTAAATGCAATAAGATAAGTAAATTCATGCGGCTAGAAAAAGTTGGATTTTGTTCCAGGCGCCCCAGCCACCACCACGACGACGGCCCCCACGGATTTGAGAAGCGTGACCTTCACCTTCTGTCCGCGCCATGACTCCACTCCGCTCCGTCGTCCAGAAGCGACCCTGCCTGCTGCGCGGCGAGCGCGAAGCGGCTTGAAGCATGGCTGCGCAAGCGTCCTGAAAGCTGCGTCATCGGTTCGTTTTGGCCTCGGCGCCTGAAAGCCGGATTGCGGGTCGGACGAACTGCGTGTAAAATCCCTCAATGCTTGATCGTTCATCCCAGTCGCCGACGACCCATATCCCCACCGACGCGCTCAGCGAAGTTCTCCAGGACTTTCGCCTGAGCGGCGTCAATTATGGGCGCTGCGAGTTGCGTCATCCCTGGAGCCTCGCTTTTCCGCAGCAACAGCTGCTTCGCTTTCACTTCGTCAGCGAAGGGCCCTGCTGGATCCATACGGACGCCTTGGGATGGCAGGGGCTGCAGAGCGGCGATCTGGTGTTGTTGCCGCAGGGCGTCGAACATCGACTGGCCAGCAATCCCGATGTGGTCGGCGATTGTCTTAAGAGCTGCCAGGTCACCAAGCTGGGGGACAATGTCTGCGAAGTGGTCAAGGAGGGGACCGGGGCGACGAGCACGCTGTTCTGCGGCTCGATGGCTCTGGGCGCGAATGCGCTCAATCCGTTGATCGCCCTGATGCCGCCGATCATCAAAGGGTGTGACGTGGCCGGCAATGATCCGATCGTCAGCCCGCTGCTCGCCGCCATGACGGTGGAGGCGTGTCAGCCCCAGATCGGCAGCGCCACGGTCTTGTCGCGCATGGCGGACGTGCTGGTGGCGCGGCTCATTCGCTGCTGGGTCAATTGCAGCGGAGCCTCGACCAGCGGCTGGCTCACCGCGATCCGCGATCCTCATATCGGCCGCGCGCTGGCCGCCATGCACCGCAATCCCGGCCATGACTGGACGCTCGAAACCCTTGCGGCCGTGGCGGGGCAGTCGCGCTCGATCTTCGCCGAACGCTTCAGCGCCATCCTGGGCGAGGGCGCGGCGCGCTATCTCGCCCGCCTGCGCATGCAGTTGGCGCGCGAATTGCTCGGCCAGAACAGGTCGGTGGCCGAAGTCGCCTCGCAACTGGGTTATGAATCCGAAGCGTCCTTCGCGCGCGCCTTCAAGCGCATCACCAGCCTTTCCCCGGGCGTTGTGCGCCGCATCAATTCCGGACGAACGGACATGGAATTCGGACTTTAGATCACAGATCATCCTGGCGGACTTCGCTATGAGAGCTCCAAACCCAGGAGATAGTGCAATGACGGATACGACATCCCAGCTCGATGGCTCTGCGATCGAGCTCGATTCCACCGCCCCGCGTCCATGGAGCCCCGCGACCTGGTTCGCCGTCGTCTCGATGGCGGCCACCAGCTTTGCGCTGGTGTCGGCGGAATTTCTGCCGGCCGGCCTGTTGACGCCCATGGCGCGCGACCTCGGCGTCAGCGAAGGGACCGCCGGCCAGGTGGTCACCGCCACCGCGTCCGTCGGCGCGGTCACGGCCCTGCTGAGCAATGTCCTCATCGGCAAATTAAACCGCAAGACGGTGCTGGTCGGCCTGAGCGCCCTGGCCATCGCCTCCAATCTCCTCGCCGCGCTCGCGACGGATTTCTGGCTGTTGCTGCTGGGCCGCGCCGGGCTGGGCGTCGCGCTCAGCGGGTTCTGGGCGCTTTCGGTCGCCGTCGTGGCGAGAATGGTCGGCGCCAATGCGACCGGCCGGGGCATGGCCATCGTCACCCTCGGCGTTTCCCTCGCCACCATCGCCGCGCCGTCCATGGGCGCTCTGATCAGCGAATGGATCGGCTGGCGCGCCGCCACCGCCATGACGGCGGGTCTCGCGGTGGTCGCCATGCTGCTTCAGATCCTCAGTCTGCCGTCTCTGCCCGCAAGCGCCAGCAACAGCCTGTCCGACGTCTTCCGGCTGACGAAGCGGCGCACGGTGCAATTGGGCATGCTCGCCATCCTCCTGCTGATGACGGGACATTTCGCCGGCTCGGTCTATGTGCGGCCGTTCCTCGAACAGGTCACGCTGCTCGGCGCCGGGTCGATCGCCGTGGCGCTGTTCGGCTTCGGCATCGCCGCCGTGGTCGGCAATGTCGTCGGCGGCCGTTTGGCGGACGCCGATATCCGCATGGCGCTCACCGTCACCGCCGGGTTGATGATGTTCGCCACGCTCGCGCTCGTCCTCTGGGGCGTCAACAGCGCCGCCGCCTTCGCGCTGGTGACGCTGTGGGGTCTCGCATTCGGCATGGCGCCGGTGGTGCTGCCCACCAACCTGTCGCGCGGCGCGTCGGATTCGCTGGAATCGGCCGGCAGCCTGATGGTGGTGTCGTTCCAGGTCGCCATCAGCATCGGCGCGGTCGTCGGCGGTTATCTGGTCGATGGTTACGGCCCGTCCGCGCCCCTGACGCTGACCGCCGTGCTGGCGTCGGCGACCATAGTCCTGGCGATGACGCAGCGCCGCAGCTGACGCCCAGCATCGGCGCGCGAGAGCGGTTTCATCTCCGGCGAAGAGGTGATGCCGATGGCCTTTCCGGGACCGAAGACCTCTTTCGTCCCGGGCCGGGAGCCCGTCGCGGCCGCTCCGCGGGCTCCGTCGAACCGGTTGCATACATATCGTAAATTCTGATATGGAGCACTGGAAGACAGGGGAAGATATGACTGGCAAGGTATTGGTGATCGATCCGATCGAACGGCAGGACCTCATCAAGGGTCTCGCCAGCGATGTTCGCGTCATGATGTTGAAGCTTCTCCGGTCGAGCGGGCCGAAGAACGTCAACGAGATCGCCGAAGAGCTCAAGCTGCCGCAGTCCACCGCGTCGATCAATCTGAAAATTCTCGAGGATTGCGGGTTGATCTACACGGAGGGGCAGCGGGCGAAAAAGGGGAGCCAGAAGCTCTGCTATTCGGCGTTTCAGGAAATACTGATCTCGTTTTCCGAACCCGTCGCCGATCCCCGGGCGGATGCGATCGAGGTCTCCATGCCGCTGGGACTCTACACGCAGTTCGAAGTTTCGGCTCCCTGCGGGATGTGTTCCAAGGACGGCGTCATCGGTCTCCTGGATGTTCCGGATACGTTTCTCGATCCTGACCGCATGAAGGCCGTTCTCTTGTGGTTTAACAAGGGCTACGTCGAATATCAGTTTCCAAACAATACCTTGCTGAAAAAGGCCAAGCCCAGGGCGATCGAATTCTCGATGGAATTGAGTTCCGAGGTCCCGGGAACATCGGAAAACTGGCCGTCGGACATCTTCCTCCAGGTCAACGGCGTGGAGATCGGGACCTGGACCTCGCCGGGCGATTACGGCGACAAGCGGGGCGCCTTCACCCCGGACTGGTGGAAGCTCGCAGGCTCGCAATACGGCAAGCTGAAGAACTGGCGCATCAACGGCCAGGGCAGTTTCGTCGACGGCGTGAAGATATCCAACGTCACCCTGGATGCGCTCGATCTGGACAAGCATCGGTCTATCCGCATGCGCGTCGGCGTCAAGGACGACGCCGAGCATCCGGGCGGGATCAACATATTCGGCAGCGGCTTCGGCAATTACGGCCAGGACATCATCCTCCGCATCCAGGTGTGAAAAGCCATAGTTTCACTTGACGGCGCCCGCCACTTTGGCTTCATATACCAAGAATTCGGATACGAACCGAAATTATTGATATTGAATCTGGGAGGAGAGGACTTTGGAGGCTCGCGTCACCGCGCATGCGCGCTATACAATCGCAGATATCGACAAGCGGCTCTACGGTTCCTTTCTAGAGCATCTGGGGAGGGCGGTCTACACCGGCATCTACGAACCCGGTCATCCCGAGGCTCTTCCCAATGGCATGCGCAAGGATGTCATCGATCTCGTGCGCGAACTCGATACGCCGATCTGCCGCTATCCGGGCGGCAACTTCGTCTCCGCCTATAACTGGGAGGACGGCATAGGCCCGAAGGAGAGCCGTCCGACGCGGCTCGACCTCGCCTGGCGCACCTCCGAATCCAACCAGGTCGGCATTCACGAATTCGCCGAATGGGCGGAAGCCGCCGGCGTCGACATGATGCTCGCCGTCAATCTCGGCTCGCGCGGCCTGGACGCCGCGCGGAATTTCGTCGAATATGTCAACCATCCCGGCGGCAGCCAGTGGTCGGACCTTCGCCGCAAGAACGGCCGCGCCGATCCCTGGGACGTGAAGCTCTGGTGCCTCGGCAACGAGATGGACGGCCCCTGGCAGGTCGGACACAAGAGCGCGGCCGAATATGGCCATCTCGCCAACGAGACGGCCAAGGCCATCCGCGCCTTCGACGACAAGCTCGAACTCGTCGTCTGCGGTTCATCCCATTCCGACATGGCGACCTATCCGCAATGGGAGGCGACGGTGCTGGATGCGACCTATGATCAGGTCGATTACATCTCGCTGCACATGTATTTTGAGAATTACGAAAAGAAGACCGCCGAATTCCTGGCCCTGCCGGAGAAGCTCGACCGCTATATCGGCACGATCAGCGGCGTGATCGATTTCGTGAAGGGCAGCAAGCGCTCGAAGCGCGACGTCAAGATTTCCTTCGACGAGTGGAACGTCTGGTACCACGAGCGGAAGAACGACGCCAAGCGCATGCGCGAATGGGACTGGCCGCATGCGCCGGTGCTGCTCGAGGACATCTACAATTTCGAGGACGTGCTGCAGGTCGGCTGCATCATCAACACCTTCATCCGGCGCTCCGACGTCGTGCGGGTGGCCTGCATCGCCCAGTTGGTCAACGTCATCGCGCCGATCATGACCGAGCCGGGCGGCGCCGCGTGGCGCCAGACGATCTTCCATCCGTTCCATCTGGCCTCGCGCCATGGACGCGGCACGGCGCTGCGTCTCGATGTCGACTGCGCGAGCTATGCCTCGAATGTCGCCGACGCGGTGTCCTATCTCGACATCGCCGGCGTTCACGACGGCGATGCGGGCACTCTGACTTTCTTCGCCGTCAACCGAAACGGCGTCGAGCCTGCGAACATCAAGCTCGACATCGAGCGCTTCGGACCCGTCAAGGGCGTCGAGCATATCCTGATCAAGCACGACGATCTCGAAGCGCGCAACACCAAGGAGAATCCCGACAACGTTTCGCCGCGGAAGACAACGGATGCCGTCGTGGAGGGCGACGGGATCAGACTGACCGTTCCGCCGTATTCCTACTCGATGATCAGGGTTCACCTTTAAAATCAATCGGTGGCGGCGATGCCGCCTGTCTAGGGAGGAGAATGACATGCCGAATTGGTTCAAACTTTCGAAAGCGATGCTCATCGCCGGCGGTCTGATGACCACGGCCGCCCATGCGGAGGAAACGATCACCTGGTGGGACTTCTTCGGCGGCGGCGACGGCGTCCGGATGAAGCAGATGGTCGCGGACTTCAACGAGGCCCACAAGGGCAAGATCAAGATCGACGCGACGACGCTGGAATGGGGCACGCCCTTCTATTCCAAGGTGCAGACATCGGCCGCGGTCGGGGAGGCCCCCGATATCATGACCTATCACGCCAGCCGTATCCCGCTCGCGGTGAAGCAGGGCATCCTGCAGGAAATCACCGCCGACGACTGGAAGACGATGGGCCTCGGCCAGTCCGACTACGCGCCGGCGACCTGGGAGGCGATCGGCAGCGACGGCAAGCAATATGCCGTGCCGCTCGATACCCACCCGATCGTGCTCTATTACAACAAGGACCTGCTCAAGAAAGCCGGCATGCTGGACGACAACGGCAAGCCGAAGGGAATGGATTCGCGGGAGAACTTCACCGCCACGCTCAAGGCTCTGAAGGACGCCGGCGTCAAGTTCCCGCTCGGCTCCGTCACGGCCGACGGCAACTTCATGTTCCGCACCATCTATTCGCTGGTGGGTCAGCAGGATGGCGAACTCATGACCGACGGCGAGTTCCTGGCCGGGGACAACGCCGAGAAGCTCGAAAACGCGCTGGCGGTCCTGTCGGACTGGACCAAGGAAGGGCTTCAGTCGACCTATACCGACTATCCCGCCACCGTCGCGCTCTTCACCTCGGGCGAGGCGGCGATGATGATCAACGGCGTCTGGGAAGTGCCGACCATGACGGATCTCCAGAAGAACGGCAAACTGTTCGAATGGGGCGCGGTAGAACTCCCCGTCATCTTCGATCATCCCTCGACCTATGCCGACAGCCACGCCTTTGCGATCCCCGCCAACAAGGGCAAGGAGATGAGCCCCGAAAAGCGGGCTGCGGTGCTGGAGGTGATGAGCTGGATGTCGAAGAATTCGTTGTTCTGGGCGACGGCCGGTCACATTCCGGCCTATGGCCCGGTGACCAATTCCGCTGAATACAAGGCGATGGAGCCCAACAGCACCTATTCGTCGCTCACCTCCCATATGATCTTCGATCCCAGGACGCCGCTCGCCGGCATCGCGGGGCCGATCTTCGACGTCATGTCGAACTTCTTCGTGCCGACGCTCAACGGGGAAATGGAGCCCGCCAAGGCGGTGGAAGAGATCAAGGCCGGTCTGGCCGACCTCTGACGGACGACGGCCCCGGCGAGCTCATGGTTCGCCGGGGCCATCCTCGTCTGAAATCAAGGGAAGAGCGGGGATGATGCTCAGAAATCGACGCAAAGAGACCCTTTTCGCCTTGGCGCTCGTCGCGCCTTTCGTCGCGATTTACGGCCTGGTGTTCATTTATCCGACCATCAAGCTGTTCATGATCAGCTTTACGGATGCGCCCCTGATCGGCGACGGCGCCTATGTCGGCCTCGAAAATTACGCGCGCCTTCCATCCGATCGCCGGTTCGGCACCGCGGTGTGGAATACGGCCTATTTCGTCCTGATCACCGTCATACCCGGAACGCTCGTCGCCTTTGCGATCGCGCTCGGCGTCAACCGGCTCGCCGGCCGGCTTCAAGCCGCCATCCTGGCTCTGTTCTTCCTGCCCTACATTCTGCCGGTGTCGGTGGTCTATCTCCTCTGGGACTGGACCCTGAACTTCCAGTTCGGCATCGCCATGTATGTGTTCGACCTCCTGGGCATCCCGCGCATTCCGGTGTTCAAGTCGACGGCCTGGTTCATGCCGGCCGTCGGCGTGATCACGATCTGGTGGACCGCGGGCTTCTCCATCCTGCTGTTCCTGGCGGGCCTGCGCGCGATTCCGGCTGAAATCTATGAGGCGGCCGCGCTGGATAATGCCGGTCTCTGGTCGACCTTTCGTCGCATTACCTGGCCGCTGATGTGGCCGATCACCGCGCTGGTCCTGACCATTCAGCTGATCTCGCAGCTCAAGATTTTCGATCAGGTCTATCTGTTCTCCACAGGCGGCCGTCCCAACGACAACGTGGTCCTCGTCTACTACGTCTTCCAGCGATCGTTTCAATCGGATCAGGGGGGGAGGGCGGCCGCGGTCGCGGTGGTCCTGTTCGTCCTCGTGATCGTCGTTTCGGTGCTGAATTTCCAAATGACGCGCCTGTCGGGAGGGCGGGATCGATGAATGTGACCACTGCGCGCCGCATCAATCTGATCGGCCTGATCATCACGCTGCTGACCGTGTTCTGCGCCGTCATCTGGGCTTTTCCGATGTATTGGGGCGTCGTCTCCTCGCTGAAGCCGGAGGACGAAGTCGTCCGGCCCTATATCGAGCTCTGGCCGGAGACCTTCACGGTGTCGCACTATTGGTTTGCGCTGACCCAGACCGAAATCGGACGCTGGTACGTCAATTCCATCGTCACGGCCGCGGCCGTCACCGTGCTGACGGTGAGCTCGTCGCTGTTTTGCGGCTACGCCATTTCCCAGCTGAAGTTTCCGTTCCGCAATCTTCTCTGGTGGCTCATCCTGGTGAGCTTCATGGTGCCGATGCAGACCCTGATCATCAACCATTTCGAACTGGTGGCGGATCTGGGCCTGATCAACACCTGGGCCGGCATCGTCCTGCCGCAGCTCATCCACCCGGTCATCATCATCGTCTACAAGCAGTTCTTCGACGGCGTGCCGAAGGAGTTTCGCGAGGCCGCCGTCATGGACAACGCCTCGGAATGGCGGATCCTCACCCGCGTCTATATCCCGATGAACTGGGGTGTCACGACCGCGCTGTCGATCGTCTGCTTCATCTGGTCGTGGAACTCGTTCCTGTGGCCGTTCCTCGCGGTGACCAAGACGGATATGATGACGATCACGGTGGGCATAACCCAGGTCAACGACGCTTTCGGCGTCTACTACGCCAGACAGCTCACCGCGGCGGTGCTGGCGGGCCTGCCGGTCGCCCTGGCCTATCTCGTCTTCCAGCGGCGCGTCACGGAAGCCATCACCCTGTCGGCCGGCATTAAGGGCTAGCCGGTGTCGTCTCGGACTGTGCGGACCCCGTCGAAACGGGGCCGCGCCTCTCCCTCAGACCGCCTGATAGGATCGTCCGTCGGCGTCGAACAGATGAATGGCGGACGTGTCCAGCGCCACGCGAACGCGATCGCCGGGCCGCACCTGGGAGCGTCCGCTATCTTGGGCGATGAACGGCGACCCGTCCTCGAGCGTGCAATAGGCCAGCGTGCGCTCGCCGAGCTGCTCGACGACATCGACCTTGGCTTCGGTCGAAGGGCGGGCGGGATCATCCTCGCCCGTGACGATCCGCACGGATTCGGGCCGGATGCCGAGATCGAACTTGCCCGGGGCCGGAACCGGCGCTTCGATCTCCAGCTGGAAGCCGTTCGGAAACCGGATGGGCGTACGGCCGCTGCGGACCACGTCGACGGAAAGGAAATTCATCCCCGGGCTTCCTATGAAGCCGGCGACGAAGCGCGACGCGGGCTTGAGATAGACCTCCATCGGTGTGCCGATCTGCTCGATCTTGCACTGATTGAGCACCACGATCCGGTCGGCGAGCGTCATGGCTTCCGTCTGATCATGGGTGACGTAGATCATGGTGGACTTCAGGCGCTGGTGGAGCTGGGCGAGTTCGACCCGGGTCCGCACCCGCAACGCCGCGTCGAGGTTCGACAGCGGCTCGTCGAACAGGAACGCTTTCGGCTCCTTGACGATGGCCCGGCCGATCGCCACGCGCTGTCTCTGGCCGCCGGACAATTGTGCGGGCTTTCGGGAGAGCAAATGCTCCATTTCGAGCATGCGCGCGGCCGTCGTCACGCGCGTCTCGATCTCGGTCTTGTCCACCCCGATGTTTTCGAGGCCGAAGGCCATGTTGTCCCGGACGCTCATATGCGGATAGAGGGCGTAATTCTGGAACACCATGGCGATGTTGCGCTGGCCGGGAGGCAGGGTGTCGCTGCGGACGCCGCCGATGGTCAGGGCGCCGGAATCGATCGTTTCGAGGCCGGCGATCATCCGCAGGAGCGTGGATTTCCCCGATCCGGACGGGCCGAGGAACACGACCAATTCTCCGGCGTTCACCGTCAACGATATGTCTCGGATCACCGAGACCGAGCCGAAGCTCTTCGATATGTTTTCCAAGCGTATTTCGGCCATGCACTCCTCCACGAGTTCGCATCATTTTTCCCGATATGTATCGCAAGTCAAGATATAGATCGGTTCATTTCAGCGTTTCGGGCCCCTCGGCTGATGTCGGTCATGCTTTCGCCGTCGACGGCGCGTCAATTGGCGCCTCGTTCAGCCTGGCGGCTTCGCATAGGCGCCGCCGTCTTACGGCTCGCTATCGATCTATCGAGGAGTTTGAACCCATGCAGAAAAACGAAACCGATCCGTTCGGCGTGGCGGCTGGGGCGAGGAAGCTGGCGATCGATACGGTGCTGAAGGCGCTGATCGAGCATGCCGCAAGGAATGACCCGACGATCAAAGACCGGATCGTCGCGGACATCGATGTCTATCTCGAGGCGCTTCCAGAGTCCGAGCTGGAAGACCAATTCGCCAAATGGACCCGGGCTTACATCGCCGCTCTCGTCCAGCCTGGAAATTGACCTCGGGTCGTGGAGCGGCTCGAAGAGCGTCCCACGGCGCGCCGGTTGCCCGTCACCTGTTTGCCCGTTTTCGCTACAAGCCCGCAAAATCCAGCTGCGCCTGCGTCGGTTGGCTTTTCTCGCCCAGATTCGAGAGAGTAACCCCCAACAATCGCACCGGTTTGCGAAACGGAAACGCCGTCTCGATCAATTGTCTGGCGATCTGCTCGATGTCTTGGTGGTCGGAGAGCGGTCGTTCGATCGTCCGGCTGCGGGTGATCTGCTGAAAGTCGGAAAACTTGATCTTGACCGTCACGGTCTTGGCGCTGATCCGGTGTTTCTCGCAATAGGCCCAGACCTTGCCGACGAGGGGCGTAATCTCACGCTGAGCGTCATTCAGGGCGACGAGATCCTCCGCGAAGGTGTCCTCAGCGCCCACAGACTTCCGCTCCCGATCCGGCTTGACCTGTCGGTTGTCGACGCCGCGGGCGATGCCGTAGAAGTAGGGGCCGGATTTGCCGAAATGCGCTGCGAGGAATTCGAGCGACTTCGCCTTGAGGTCAGCTCCGGTCTCGATGCCGAGCCGATGCATCTTCTCGGCCGTGGCGGGGCCGACGCCATGGAACTTGCTGACGGCAAGGCTCTCGACGAAGGCGGGGCCGTTCTTGGGCGTGATCACCGCCTGGCCATTCGGCTTGTTGAGGTCCGACGCCATCTTGGCCAGGAACTTGTTGTAGGAGATGCCGGCCGAGGCGTTGAGGCCCGTCGTCGCCTTGATGCGGGCGCGGATCTCCTCGGCGATCTCGGTGGCGATCGGCATGGACTTGAGGTTGTCGGTAACGTCGAGATAGGCCTCGTCCAGCGACAGCGGCTCGATCAGCGGCGTGTAGTCGGCGAAAATCTCGCGGATCTGCTGCGACACGGCGCGGTAGACCTCGAAACGCGGCTTGACGAAGATAAGGTTAGGGCATTTCCGCGCCGCAGTGACTGACGGCATGGCCGAGCGGACGCCGAAGGCGCGCGCCTCATAGCTCGCGGCCGCCACCACGCCGCGCGCCGCAGCCCCGCCGACCGCGACGGGCTTTCCGCGCAGGTCCGGATTATCACGCTGCTCAACGGAGGCGTAGAAGGCGTCCATGTCGACATGGATGATCTTGCGCAGGGGCGCCGGCGACAGATCCCTCATGGCAGGCGGCTCCCGGTCTCGTCTCTCAGGTCCACATCGAGCGCATGCGTGCGCCGACATCGATGCGGATCTGTTTGGCGCTGCGCTCGCTGGCGGCCGCACTCACCTTGGGCCATGCGCTGGTTTCGAAGAATTGTAGCAGCGTCGCCGGAATGAAGCGGGTGCGCGCGGCGTAGACATGCCGATCGCCCTGGGCGTTCTGGCCATGGGTGAAGAAGCGCTGCGGCGTGACCAGATGCAGGCTGTCGCGGGGGCGCGTCATGCCGACATAGAGCAGGCGGCGCTCTTCCTCTAGCTCCGCCGTTG
Organism: Rhizobium sp. TRM95796; assembly: GCF_025779995.1. Classification (NCBI taxonomy): domain Bacteria; kingdom Pseudomonadati; phylum Pseudomonadota; class Alphaproteobacteria; order Hyphomicrobiales; family Rhizobiaceae; genus Rhizobium; species Rhizobium sp. TRM95796. The sequence continues at coordinate 319,433 of NZ_JAOXHE010000005.1, forward strand.
TGCCCGTTCCGAGATCGGAGGGAATACAGCCGTCGACGACATTCAGCATGAAGACCGAGCGCCATTCCTGTCCCTTGGCGGAATGGATGGTCGAGAGGATCAGATAGTCCTCATCAAGCAGCGGCACGCCCGCCTGGTCGCTGGTGGCGTCTGGTGGGTCGAGCGTCAGTTCAGTGAGGAAGCGCTCGCGATTGGCGTAGCCGGAGGCAATCTGCTCAAGCTGCAGAAGATCGGCTTTGCGCGTATCAGCATCTTCATGAATGCGGTCGAGATGCGGCTCATACCAGGTGCGCGCCAACCCGATCTCGGCGGGCCAGCCCGCTTCGGATTTTCTGAGGGCGGCGACCAGCGTGGTGAAGTTGGGCCAGTCCTCGCCGCTCTTGGGCGGGGGAGGCAGTTCCATCAAGGACAGCAGCGGCTCCGGATCGGCGGCGATCGTGTCGAGAATGCGGGCCGCCGTTTGCGGTCCGATACCCGGCAACATCTGCAGGAGACGAAAGCCCGCCACGCGGTCACGCGGGTTCTGGGCGAAGCGCAGCACCGCTAGCATGTCCTTGACATGGGCGCTGTCGAGAAACTTCAGCCCGCCGAACTTGACGAAGGGAATGTTGCGACGGGTCAGCTCGACTTCGAGCGGGCCGCTGTGATTGGACGCCCGGAACAACACGGCCTGCTGCTTGAGCGGCACGCCCACCTCGCGATTGGCCAGCACCTGCGCGACGATATAGCCAGCCTGATCCGTCTCGTCCTTCACTGTCACCAGAACGGGGCGTTGTTCGGACTGCCTGTCGGTCCAGAGGTTCTTGGTGAAGCGCTCGCGGGCGAGATCAATGACGCCGTTGGCGGCGGCGAGGATGGGGGCGGTGGAGCGGTAGTTGCGGTCAAGCGTGATGACGTCGGCTGGCTTGGGCGAGAAGGCGTCGGGAAAGTCGAGGATGTTGCGGATGGTGGCGGCGCGGAAGGAATAGATCGACTGGGCGTCATCGCCGACCACGGTCAGGCCGCGTCCGCCGGGCTTCAGCGCCATCAGGATCGAGGACTGCAGGCGATTGGTGTCCTGATACTCATCCACCAGCACATGATCGAAACGACCGCCGACATCCTCGGCAATATCAGGATCAGAGACCATCTGCGCCCAGTAGAGCAGCAGATCGTCATAATCGAGCACGTTCTGCGCCTGCTTGGCCTCGACATAGCCAGCAAAAAGCTGCTTGAGTTCGCTCTCCCATTCGAGCACCCAGGGATAGGCCGTCTTCAGCACCTCACCGAGGCTGCTCTCGGAATTGACCACCCGGGAATAGATCGCCAGGCACGTCCCCTTGGTCGGAAAGCGGTTCTGGGTCTTGGAGAAGCCGAGATCATGACGGACGATGTTCATGAGGTCGGCGCTGTCTTCACGATCATGGATGGTGAAATCGACATTGAGCCCGATCTGCTCGGCATAGATCCTGAGAAGCCGCGCCCCGATGCCGTGGAAGGTGCCGGACCAGGCGAGCGCATCGGTCATGATGGCGGCGTTGTCGCCCAGCACCTGACGGCAGATCCGCTCGACGCGGCGGGCCATCTCAGAGGCCGCGCGGCGCGAGAAGGTCATGAGCAGGATGCGGCGGGGATCTGCGCCATTCACGATGAGATGGGCGACCCGATGCGCCAACGTGTTGGTCTTGCCGGAACCGGCGCCGGCGATGATCAGCAGCGGTCCGCCGATCCCTGCATCGGCCAAGCCCACGCCATGCTCGACGGCCTCACGCTGGCGATCATTCAGTTTCTCGAGATAGGCAGCAGTCATCGATCCCCACGCAGGCTGTCCGGACCGGCGGGATGATTCTTTTTGCCGGAACGAAAATAGAACATAGCAAGGTTGATCGGGTGTGTGAACCGGGCTCGCGCGGGCGCCGGTCAATTTGCCGAAGGCGGAAGGTCGCAACGCCGTCCGCGCACTCTGAGAGCCGCGTGATTACGGTGCGAACTGAAATTGCTCGAACCGTCCGAGCGCCGCCTCGACAGCAGACCGTTCCTCCGGACTTTCTTCGCCGAAGCGCGTCCATTTATTGATCAGCAGCGTCTTGGTTTTCCGCTCCGCCTTGATGTCGATGGCTGCAACGATACGCCCGTCATAGAGGACCGGAAGCGCGAAATACCCCAAAACCCGTTTTTCGGCAGGCACATAGGCCTCGAATCGATGCGCGTAGCCGAAGAAGAGTTCGAGACGTTTGCGTTGGATGACCAAGGGATCGAAGGGGGATAGGACATGCGCCTCCGGCTCCCGCCGCACGAAGCGCTTCTCCAAGGCCTCGGGCGCAGCCCAATGCTCTGTCCGATCGCCCTTGAGGATTACGGGCGTAAGCGAGCCTGCGGCGACGCGCTCTTCGATCAGCGCCCGGATGGCCGGCTTGCGCCCTGCATCGAGATGACACACGGAGTCGAGGCTGATGATGCCTTGCGCCCGCAGCGCCCGCTCCAGCACATAGACATCGACCTCGCCGGCTGAGGCCGGTTCGGGCGATTGCGTCCATCCGAAATGTCTGGCGGTCAAGTCGTAGCTTTTCAGCATGCCCGAGCGTGCGCATACCGTCAGGGAGCCGTCGAAAAAGGCTTTGGACAATACCTTCCTGCTCGGCTTGCGGCTGGCCCAGGCGTGATCCTTCTCGACGAGGACATCATCCTCGATGTCGCGGATGGAGATCGGTCCCTCGCGATCGATGCGTTCCAGCAGACGCCGCGTATCGTCTTCCAGCACCGTGGGATAGTGCAGATGCGGCGACGCCTTGCGCGCAAGCATCGCCGGCATGAAGAAGCGATAGTCTTCGCTGGCGATATAGGCGAGGGCATGCGCCCAATATTCGAAAACGCCCCTGGTCTTCGACTGAGCCTTGTGAAGATCGCTGCGGCTATAGGTCGGCAGCCGTGTGAAGAGAATATGGTGATGGCAACGCTCCACGACGTTGATCGTGTCGATCTGAACGTAACCGAGGTGACGGACCAGGTCGGTCACCGCCTTCGGCCCCTTGCCTGAAACGATGCGTCGTCCAAACCCCTGTGCGTCGAGCCAGATCCGACGCGCGCGATGACGCGAAATCTCCTTCGGTTCGACGCTCCCGACTTTGACGTTTCTCATGCTCTCAGCACCGATTTCTCTTCAAGCGAAATTCTCTGCGGCGGCCCGACATGCCCCAGAACCAGCCGATGTCGATTGGCGCTGAGAGAATCAAGATCAGGAACAGAGTGAGAACGTAACGGTTTTTAAGATCGATGTGAATTGTCGGCAATCGGAAGCGATTGGAAATCCCGGATGGTTTCTCTGCTTGACTCCTAAAACAAACAAGAACAAAATAGGAACATAATCCGCAGTGCGGAACCCAATCCTATCTCGTGAAAGGAGACGTCCCATGGCGACATCGGCGGTCGAACAATTGCGTCTTGATCTCGGCGCTATCGCCCCGGAAGAGGCGGATCAGGCGCAGGTGGACATCATCGCCAGCGTGCTCGATTTCTACCAGGGCGACTATCGCAAGGCGATCGAGGAACTGCTACTCGACGCTGACTTCCTGCGCGATCAGCTCTACACCGCATCATGCCTCATCAGCCACGGCATCGGCCGGGGATGGAGGCCGCGTTATGAACGGCTGTGAGGCGCGACATGCGGCACGCGCGCTCCATTCTGCTGATAGCCGAAAGTTCCGGCGACGAGCGCGTTCCGGACGCAGAGGAGCCGCCTCCGGCGACTTTTCAATCCCTGCGCCAATGGCAGCGGTTGGGCGGCCTCTGCTCCCGCTGCGCCCATGAAGCTTGGCTCGACCGATATGATCTACAACGCCGCTTCGGGGCGGTCCTGTTGGTTGACCTGCAGCCGTTGCTCCGCTGCACCCGCTGCCAGAGCAAGGGTGACAACCGTTTCATCATCGGCGCGATGGCGAGGGATTGAGGCGCATGCGCCATCGCCTCGGTCGGGAGCGCGATCTTAAAAGAAACGATTTCGATCTCCTCCAGCACTTCATGGGCTTTGCGCCGGCCGGCGATCCGCGCCCGCCGGATTTGCCTTTACTTCGGCGAGCTCCGGACTTCATTCGCAGCAGAAAGCAGCCCAGCCGGATTATATCGGCAATATTTCAAGTGTTTCCGATTGCTTTGTTGTTCATGGCTTATCTTGAGACCCGGTTTCGGATAGGATTTTTTATACGAATAGTCATTTTGATTGTGATGCGGGCGCCCCCGAACGATGTTGCTGAAAACGATTGACCAGTTCTACGAAGCGGCATTGCTTCCGGAACTCTGGCCCATGGCCTGTGAGGCGCTCGCCCGCGAGGTCGATGCGACCACCGCGACGATTTTCGCCATCGACGAGCAGGGCGGGCATCGCTTCGTCTGCACGCCGAACATCCGCGAAGGCATTCTCAGGTTCTCGTCGGATCCGCGGCGGTTGGACAATCCGCGTCCGGCGCGCGCGCTGGAGCGTTTTCCCTTCACCTTCACGCGGGAACTGGATCTTTTGACCGAGGACGAGCTCGAGAGCGACGTCGTTCTCACCGAATTCATACGCCCGGCGGGCATGAACTGGTCGGCGGGCTGCGCGTTCCAGGAGCCGACCGGACATATGATCATGTTCGATCTCCTTCGCCGCACGGGCATGGACCACTATAGCGACGCCGAGATCGCTCACTTGAATGCGTTGAAGCCCGATCTGGCGCGCTCGGTGTTCCTCGCGTCCCGGCAGCTTTTTCCGAGGCCCGGGCCATGGCGACGACGCTCTCCTCGCTCGGGCTCGCGGCCGTGGTGCTGGGAGCCGGCCTGAATGTCCTGGCCATGAACGAGGAGGCCGAGGCGCTGGCGCCGCGGATCTCGGCCGGGCCCTTCGATCGGCTGATCCTGGAGAGCAAGGCGACGGCGGCGCTGGTCAAGACCGCCTTTTCGGCCTTGACGTCTTCCACCAACGGCGCCGTCCAATCCTTCCCGATGATCTCGCCCGAAGGGTTGGAGCCGCTCATCCTGCATCTCCTGCCGGTGCGGCGGTCGGCCCACGATGTCTTCGGCCGCGGCTTGGCGCTGCTGGTGGTGACGTCGCCGGGGAAAAGGACTGCGCCGGATATGCGCGTGCTGTCCGGCCTCTTCGATCTGACTCCTGCCGAAGGCAAGGTGGCGCGCGAATTGGCGCGGGGAAATTCTCTCGAAGAGATCGCGACCGCGCACAATGTCTCCGTCGAAACAGTCCGCACCCATGTCAAGAATATCTTCGCCAAGACGGGCTCCAACCGGCAACCGGAACTCGTCGCCTTGTTACTGGGTCTTTCTGCGCCGTGATCCGGGCGGGTTCGGGCGATGATCCGTTCCGAAACAATCCAGACCTCTCGCGGTCATTAACCGGACATTAGGCATGTTCGGCTATACCGGGCCGCATGAGTGCTTCATCGTGTCAGATCGTCGCGTTTCCCGCCGCAGCCCGCGCCTCCGAGGTTCAGGAGGCGGCGTTGGTCATCAAGCGTCTTTCCACGGGCGAGGCGGAGGCGTGGTGGAAGAGCCGCGCCCGCCGCATGGCCGCCGAATTGCGGGCCGCGGGCGTCGATGAAGAAGAAGTCTCCCACGAGGTCGCCGATTTCCAGAGCGCGGTGTTCTTCACGCTCACTCGTCTTTATGAAAACGACAGCCAGAGCGCCCAGGCGCCGCAATAACAATCCCTACGACTTTTCCTTCACCCGTTCCAGCCAGGCCCTGATGGCGTCGAGCGCTTCCGGCTCGTCGAGAAAGGGGATATGGGCGCGATCGGCGGTCTCGGCATGGATCATGTCTGGACGCCGCGCCTGCATGGCCTCGGCCGCCTCGCGGCTCAAGAGATCGGAATTCTCGGCGCGGATCAGCGCGATCGGCAGGTCCTTCAGCGCATCGAACAGCGGCCAGAGATCGACCGACGGGCCGGACACGGCCGTCTCGAAACTCTGGCGCAGTTCGGGATCATAGGTCAGCTCCACACCCATCTCCGTCTCACGGAAATGCCGTTCCGCCTCCTCGCGCCAGCGCGACGTCGGCACGTTGAAAAAGCCGGGATTGGCCAGCGGCAGCGCGGCGGCGATGTCGTCGAGCGTTTTCGCCTGCGGTTTGACGCCGAGATAGCCGACGATGCGGTCGAGCCCCGCCTGTTCCAAAACTGGCCCGACATCGTTCATGCACAGGCCCGAAAGCCGATGTTTGGCGGTGGCGGCGAGGAACATGCCGATCAGCCCGCCGCGCGAACTGCCGATCACCGCCGCTTTGTCGAGGCCGAGATGATCGAGAAGCGCCAACGCATCCGCCGCCTCGCGCGGCACGGTGTAGGTGGCGTGCCCGGTCCAGTCAGAACCGCCCCGTCCACGGCTATCGAGGCGAATCAGCCTGACGCCCTCGATATGCGGCGCGAGATAATCGAAATCGCCCCCGTCGCGCGTCAGTCCGGCGAGCGCCAGCAAGGGCAAGCCCTGTCCCTCGTCGCGATAGGCGAGTTTCGCGCCGTCCTCGGCATGGAAATGGGTCATGGGGTCTCATCCTTTCCGGCTTCTCGCAAGCGGCGAACCGCTCTTGAGGTCGAGTTAACCCGTTCTGGCGCCATGCTTCAACGCGCAAACCGCCGCCGGCGTGATTTTCCGGACCACTGTCTTTTTGGTTGGCCGGAACGGAACTTCGCTTTCGCCCGCGCATTTATGATCTTTCGCGCCAATAAAGGCAGGGCGGATGCAACTCGTATTACGGCATTTGACAGCCGGCGTGCTCGCCTCGTCCGAACTCCTCCTGCTGCAGACCATCTTCGACGACATTTCCGGCGAAGCCTGGTTCCCTCGTGACGCGAAAACGCGGCGTGATTTCGCAGCCTATATCCTCCATCAGTATCGCCGGGGCCTGGTGGCGCCGGATCGATTGGCCGCGTTCGCCGCCCTGGCGGCGCGTCGAAAATTCGCCAACGCCTTGCCTCTGTCCGGCGCGCTCATCCTGCTGGTCGAGGACGACTATTACGTCGCCGCGGAAGCGGAGGCGCAGCTGCGCGACGGCGGCGCCGAAGTGCTCGGTCCATCCGCGTCTGTGGCCTTCGCCCTTGCGCTGTTGGAGCGCCGTCCGGCGCCCTCCGCCGCGCTTCTCGATGTCAGGCTGGAGGCGGAGACCGTCTTCCCGCTCGCTGCGGCGCTGGCCGATCGCGGCATTCCCTATGTCTTCATGACCGGCCACGGCCTCGCCGAGATACCGCCGCCCGAAAGGCGGCGGCCGGTCTTTCACAAGCCGGCCTGCTGGAGCGCGGTGATCTCGGCGCTGTCGGCCTATACGCCCTGACGGGGTCAGGCCTCGGCCGACAGTTTCATCAGCACGATGCCGCCGAGGATCATCAACGCGGCGCAGGCCCGCATCGGCGTCAGCGCATCGCCGAGCAGCAGCACCCCGACGCCAAAGGCGCCGACCGCGCCGATGCCGGTCCAGATCGCATAAGCCGGCCCGAGCGGCAGGCTGCGCAGCGACAGCGCCAGAAGCCCGAGGCTGGCGGCGAGCGCGACCACGGTGATCAGCGCCGGCAGGGGCCGCGTGAAACCGTCCGATTGTTTGAGGAAATAAGCCCAGACCACTTCGAGAAGTCCGGCGGTGATGAGATAGAGCCAAGCCATGACGGCCTCCTTCTGTATCGGGCCGTCCCGTCTGTCATCATCGAGCGAGGTCGTCCTCGCGCATTCCATATAGCGTTCTGGGCCCGATTTGAAAAGAGCGCCGCGCCTCAACGCATCTTCGAAAACCGTCTCTTGGCCTCGTCCTCGGCCGCCTTGTAGAAGGCGTCTTCGGGGCCTGAGCCGTCGCCGCGCAACGCGAACAGCATTTTCAGCAGTTCCCGTTCGGTCACCGCATTGCGGTTGAACCAGCTTTCGCGCGTCAGGCTTTCATAGGCGCGCAGGATCGGTTTGGCCTGGCAGGCGGGCAAGGGTTTCATGGCGTTTCGTCTTCCAACGACCTGCGCCGGCGGAAGTCTCTGTTGCATCGGGGGAGCTGGACCTCGGTACTCGGCAGGGAGCACCCGCCTTTGCCTTCGCCGTCCGGGCGGATTTATAGCACGATCCTGTCATGTCAATCATTCATATTGCGTCGGGATGCGGGTGAGCGGCGTGTTCGGTGGACCGACGCCGCGCGCCATGCCATCGTCGCGGCGATCAAGATAGGGGAGTGTGACGGCATGCAGGTGACGGTGTTCAGCGCAAAGCCATACGACCGGCATTTTCTCGATCGCGGCGCGGCCCAGGGCCTGTCGCTGCGCTACACCGAGGCGCATCTGTCTCTGGAGACGGCTGGGCTCGCCGATGGCTCCGGCGCCGTCTGCGCCTTCGTCAACGACGATCTCTCCGCCCCGGTGCTGGCCCGGCTCGATGCGATTGGCGTGCGGCTGGTGACGCTGCGCTGCGCCGGCTTCAACAATGTCGATCTTCCCGCCGCGCGTGAATACGGGCTGACGGTGGCGCGGGTGCCGGCCTATTCGCCGCATGCGGTGGCGGAACATACGATGGCGATCATCCTCGGCCTCAACCGCAAGATCCATCGCGCCTATAACCGGGTTCGCGAGGGCAATTTCGCGCTCGACGGATTGCTCGGCTTCGATCTCCACGGCAAGACGGTGGGCGTGGTCGGCACCGGCAAGATCGGCGAGGTGCTCACGCGCATTCTCTCGGGCTTCGGCTGCCGCCTGCTGGGTCTGGACCCCACGCCCAATCCCGTCTGCGAGGCTTTGGGCATGGTCTATGCGCCTTTGGAGGAGGTGTTTCGCCAATCCGATATTCTCAGCCTCAATTGCCCGTTGACGCCGGAGACACGTCATATGATTCGCGAAGACACCCTGCCGCTTCTCAAGCCGGGTGTGATGCTGATCAACACCGGCCGCGGCGGCGTCGTCGACACCCGCGCCGTGATCGAGGGATTGAAATCGGGTCGCATCGGCGCGTTGGGACTCGACGTCTATGAGGAGGAGGCGGATCTGTTCTTCGAGGATCTGTCGAGCCAGGTGCTGCGCGACGACGTCTTCGCCCGGCTTCTGACCTTCCCGAATGTGTTGATCACCGGCCATCAGGCCTTCTTCACCCACGAGGCGCTCGACAATATCGCCGAGACGACGCTTGGCAATATCATCGCGTTCCGCGATACGGGCGCTGCGACCCACAGCGTTTCCGTGGAGCGTCTGGCGGGCCATGGTTGACGGCTTTCGTCCGGAGACCGCGCATGCGATAAGGCTCTCGCAATGATCGAGCGGGGGAATGGCGGATGATGACGACGGAGCGCAAGGCGGTGCTCATCGAAAGGCTGAAGGCCGAGGGCCGTATCGTGGCCAAGGCTTTAGCCGAGGAATTCCAGCTGTCCGAAGACACGATCCGCCGCGACCTGCGCGAACTCGCCGCCGAAGGGCTGTTGCGGCGCGTCCATGGCGGCGCGCTGCCTGTCTCCCCCGATCTGCCGGATCTCGCCGCCCGCAAGGCCATCGCCACCGATGTGAAAGCCCGGCTCGCCAGAAAGGCGGCCGAACTCATACAACCCGGTCAACTGATCTTCCTCGACGGCGGCAGCACCAACGCCGCGCTCGCCCGCGCGCTGCCGAAGAGCTTCGCCTTCACGGTCGCCACCCACAGCCCCACCATCGCAGCCGAGCTCGAGTACCATCCCACCGCCGACGTCGTCCTGATCGGCGGCCGCCTGTACAAACATTCCATGGTGGCGACCGGCGCGCTCGCCGCCGAGCAGATCGATGCGCTCCGGCCCGACCTGTTCTTCCTCGGCGTCACCGGCCTGCATCCGCGCCACGGCCTGACCACGGGCGATGCGGAGGAAGCGGCGATCAAGCGCCGCATCGCCGGCCAATCGGCGGAAACCTGGACGCTGCTGACATCGGCCAAGCTCGACGCCGTCTCGCCCTTTCAGGTGCTGCCGCTTGCCGTATTGACCGGGGCGTTCGTCGGCGCCGAACAGGGCGCGACGCCGGATCTTTCCGACTATCGCGCCCGGGGCTTAGAGATCGAGGTCGTCTGATCCTCAGCTCTTGCGCAGCACGGGCTCGTCTATCGTCTCCCCGTTCCGCGCATAGCGTCCCACCACGATCACCAGCATGCCCGCCGCGGCCAGGCATGCGGCGAGGAAGAACATCGGCGCGATCGTGCTGCCGGTTTCGTCCTTGATCCAGGGCACGACATTCTGGGCGACGAATCCGCCGAGATTGCCGACGGAGTTGATCGCCGCGATGCCGGCCGCCGCGCCCGCGCCGCGCAGGAAGCGGCCCGGCAGGCTCCAGAACACCGGCTGGCCCGCGAAGATGCCGGCGGCCGCCACGCACAGAAACACAAATTGCAGCGTGTGATTGGTCACCACCGCCGAGAGCACGAGGAAGAGCGCGCCGATGAAGGCGGGGCCGACGATATAGGGCGTCTTGTTCTCGGTGCGATCGGCCATCGACGGCACGATGTAGAGCGCTGCCGCGACGATCAGCCAGGGAATGATGTTGATGAGGCCATTGGTGGTGTTGGACACGCCGAAGCCCTCGACGATGGTCGGCAGCCAATAGCTGAGACCATAGGCGGCCAGCGGAAAGCCGACATAGCAGAGCGCCATCAACAGCACGCGCGGATTGACCAGCGCCTTGAAGCCGTTGTCGGCTTCGGCGCTCATGCCGGCGTTTTCGCGCGCCAGCCTCTCGGCCAGCCAGGTCTTTTCGTCTGTCGACAGGAATTGCGCCTTTTCCGGCCGGTCGGGCAGGTAGAACAGCGTCACGACGCCGGCGATCACCGCAGGCACGCCGGTGGCGAGAAACACCCATTCCCAGCCGGCATAGCCGAGCAAGCCGTCGAGATCGAGCAACACGCCCCCGAGCGGCGCGCCGATGGCGTTGGCGAAGGCGCTGAAGATCATGAACAGTCCCACCATCCGACCGCGATAATCCTTGGGGAACCACAGCGTCAGCAGATAGAGCACGCCGGGAAAGAAACCGGCTTCGGCCACGCCGAGCAGGAAGCGCAGCACGTAGAACATCGTCGCGTTCTGGGTGTAGGCGAGCGCGATGGTCACCGCGCCCCAGGAAATCAGGATGCGGGCGAACCAGCGGCTGGCGCCGAAACGTTCGAGAAACAGGTTGCTCGGCACTTCGAAGATGAAATAGCCGATGAAAAACAGCGACGCGCCCAGCCCATAGGCATATTCGCTGAGCCCGAGCGCATCCACCATCTGCAGCTTGGCGAAGCTGACATTCTGCCGGTCGATATAGGCGATCAGGTAGAGGAAGCCGAGAAACGGCATGATCCGCCAGGTGATCTTCGATATCAGCGCTTTTTCCGAAACGGGCATGGCGTCCTCCGTGATGCTGCAACTCCAGCGGGATGGACCCGCTCAGCATCAACAACAACCGCGGCCGCGTTCAGGTTCCCGCCGGCCTTGACGTCAGAACAAACATACATATATACGAACTATCGTAATTAATGGAGGCGCGCATGCCCGCCGAACCATCCCATCCCGATGTCGTCGGCTTCTTCGACGCCGACACCAATACGGTGAGCTATGTCGTCAGGGATCCCGGCTCAAACGCCTGCGCCGTAATCGACAGCGTGCTCGATTTCGATTATGCGGCCGGCCGCATTTCCTATGCCTCCGCCGACCGCGTCATAGAGCACATCCGCGCCCATGGCCTGTCACTGGAATGGCTGATCGAGACCCATGTCCATGCCGATCACCTCTCCGCCGCGCCCTATATCCAGTCGAAACTGGGCGGCAGGATCGGCATCGGCGACAAGATCACCCAAGTGCAGGACACGTTCGGCAAGATCTTCAACGAAGGCACGGAATTCGAGCGGAACGGCAGCCAGTTTGACCGCCTGTTCGCTGACGGCGACACATACGCGATCGGCGGGCTTGAAGCGCGCGCCATCCATACGCCCGGCCATACGCCGGCCTGCATGACGCATGTGATCGGCGACGCCGCCTTTGTCGGCGACACGCTGTTCATGCCCGATGGCGGCACGGCGCGCGCCGATTTTCCCGGCGGCGACGCCCGCATCCTGTTCCACTCCATCCGCAAGGTGTTGTCGCTGCCGCCCGAGACGCGGTTGTTCATGTGCCATGATTACGGCCCCAATGGCCGCGAGATCCGCTGGGAAACCACTGTCGCCGAGGAGCGCGCCCACAACATCCATGTCCGCGACGGCGTCAGCGAGGACGACTTCGTCGCCCTTCGCACCGCCCGCGACGAGACGCTGGCCATGCCCCGGCTGATCATTCCCTCGATCCAGGTGAATATGAAGGCCGGCGAACTGCCGACGCCCGAGGACGACGGCAAACGCTATCTGAAAGTGCCGCTCAACGCCTTCTGACCCCGCATCAAACAAGGCCGGCCGGAGCCGGCGAAAAAGGAGAGACCCATGAGCATTCGCGCCATCGACGATCATTTCCACGTCACCGGGCAATTGTCGCCCGGCCATATGCAGGACATCGCCGGCCTGGGCTACAAGACGGTTATCTGCATGCGGCCCGACAATGAAGGTTTTGGCCAGCCCGGTTTCGCCGACATGGCCAAGGCGGCTGAGGCTGCCGGCCTCGACATTCACTACATCCCCGTCATCCCCGGCCGCATGACGCCCGAACAGGGCGCCGAACTGAAGTCGGTCCTCAAGGGCGCCGATGGCCGCATCCTGGCCTTCTGCGCTTCCGGCGGCCGTTGTGAAGCGGCCTATCGGGCGGTCTCCGGAAAATGACGGTCCTGGCGCTCGTCTCCGGCGGCGCGGTCGGCTTCACGCTCGGCCTGATCGGCGGCGGCGGCTCCATTCTCGCCACGCCCTTGCTGCTCTATGTCGTGGGCGTGCGCGATCCGCATATGGCCATCGGCACCAGCGCGGTGGCCGTGGCGGTCAACGCCTACGCCAATCTGGCGGGGCATGCGCTCCGGGGCAATGTCCGCTGGTGCTGCGGCGCAGTGTTCGCCGCAGTCGGGGTGGCCGGCGCGCTTTTGGGCTCGCTGATCGGCAAGGCGGTCGACGGCCAGTCGCTGCTGTTTCTGTTCGGTCTGCTGATGCTGGCGGTTGCGGCTTTGATGCTCAGGCCGCGCGGGCAGGAGGCGGAACAGGAATTGCCAGCCGATCGCTCCACCTGTCTGCGCACCGCTGGCGTCGCGACGCTCGCCGGCGGGGCGTCCGGCTTTTTCGGCATCGGCGGCGGCTTCCTGATCGTGCCGGCGCTGATGGCCGCCACCCGCATGCCGATGATCAAGGCGGTCGGCACCTCGCTTCTGTCAGTCGGAACCTTCGGCCTCGCCACCGCGCTGAGTTACGCCTGGTCCGGCCTGGTCGATTGGCCCGTGGCGCTCAACTTCATCGCCGGCGGCGTTCTGGGCGGCTTGGCCGGCATGGCGCTGGCGACGAAACTTTCCGCCGGCAAGACGCTTCTCAACCGCCTGTTCGCGGCCATCGTCGCTGTCGTCGCGCTCTATGTTCTCTATCGCAGCGGCTCAGTGCTCTTCACCTGAAAAAATCATGACGTGAAAAAACCGGCCGCGGGGACGCGCGGCCGGTTTGCCGTGTCGCCCGGTTATCAATCGAAGCTGACCGCCTTCAGCTTGTCGATGCCGAGCGCCTGCAGCGCGAGCTTTTCATAGAAGGGTTCGGATTTGCCCTGCCGCACCTTGTAGAGGAAATATTTCTCGAAGCCGATCTTGGCGGCATGCACCCATTTGCCCTGCGACGACCAGTTGACATTGCGCGGCGGGATCTGCGGCTGCGCGACGAAGGCGATGCCGCCATCGCCGAAATCGGCGAGGCAGACGGCGTTCCAGGTGCCCTGCGCATTGGGCGCGCCGCCCTCGATCATCCGGGCGATGTTGTGGGCGGTGGCCGTCACCATGGATTCGATCATGAAGCCGGTCTTGGGCACGCCCACCGGCACCGGAGTCTTGCCCATCGGCGGGATCGCCACGCAGACGCCGACCGAGAAAATGTTCTTGAAGGTCGGGTTCTGCTGATGCTTGTCGGCCAGGATGAAGCCGCGCGGATTGGTGAGCCCCTCGATGTCGCGCACTGCCGCCACGCCGCGAAAGGCCGGCAGCATCATGGTGAAGCGTGAGGCGATCGCATGGGAGGCCTTCACCGTCCCGTCGTCGTTGATTTCCTCGGCCAGCACCTCCTCGCCGGTGAACTTCGTCACCCGCGCATTGGTGATCCATTTGATGTGTTTGGAGCGCAGCGCGCTTTCGAGCAGGCCCTTGGTGTCGCCGACGCCGTCGAGGCCGAGATGGCCGATATAGGGTTCCGAGGTCACGAATGTCATCGGCACCCGGTCGCGCACCTTGGCGTCTCGCAGCGCCTTGTCGAGAATGAAGGCGAATTCATAGGCCGGGCCGAAGCAGGACGCGCCTTGCACGGCGCCGATCACCACCGGGCCGGGATCGGCGACCAGTTTCTCGAAGGACGCCTTGGTCATCAGCGCATGATCGATATGGCAGACCGATTGCGTCTGGGCCTCCGGCCCGAAACCCTCGATCTCGTCAAAAGCCAGTTCGGGGCCGGTGGCGATCACCAGATAGTCGTACGCCACCGAGGAGCCGTCGAGCATGGCCACCCGGTTTTCCGACGGGATCACCCGCGCCGCGCCTTCCGGCCTCAGCGTAATCCCGCGCTTGGCGCAGGCCGGCGCGAGGTCGATTTCGATATCCTCCCGCTCGCGCCATCCCACCGCCACCCAGGGGTTGGACGGCACGAAGGAATAGGTCGAGCCCTTGTTGATCAGGATGATCTCGTCGTCACGGCCCACCTGGTCGCGCAATTCATAGGCCATGATCGAGCCGCCGAGGCCGGCGCCGAGCACTGCAATTTTCGCCATGATGTCTCCTCCTCATGATAATAAGCCGTATATACGAAAATACGTAGATTATCAAGTGAAGAAGATTGCGGCCGCCGAGCCGCGCTCTTGCCAATCAATCCTGCTTGTCGAGCCACGCCGTAAGCGCTGAAATCACCGACAGTCGCAAGCCGTAGCCCATCGCCAGCGCGCGGCTGAGCGCCTTGTCGCGCGGGCCGAAGCCCATTTCGGCCATGGCCTGTTCCGGGCGCATCCGCCTCTGCTTCAGCGCCGCCTCGATGCGGGCGATGCCGCTTTGGGTCAGGTAGCGCCCATCGGCGATCGGCTCGGGCAGCGGGGCGATGTCGCCTGCGATTGCCGTGAGAAAGGCCTGCCGCGCCTCGTCAGGCGCCTTGTTCCAGGCCTTCAACAGCTTGGCGAGGCGCTCTTCGGCGCTTTTTTCCGGCTTGTCGCCTCTGTCCATGATCCTGACCCCGCAGCATGCGTCGTCCCAGGCTCTATCTGATCCGCATGAGCCGCGAAACTGCCGCTGCGGCTTTTCCCCGACGCCCTGCCTCCGCCCGAAGGTTGCATTTTTGTTCTCCTCGGTCCATATGGTCTAGCGCCTCACACAGACAACGGATGCCCGCTTGCCCTTCCGCTTCGTCCACACCGCCGACATCCATCTCGATTCCCCGCTGCGCTCGCTGGCGCTCAAGAACGAGGAGCTCGCAGACGTGATCGGCGCCGCCAGCCGCGCCGCGCTCACCCGCATCGTCGATCTCTGCCTGACCGAGCAGGTCGATGCGCTTCTGATCGCCGGCGATCTCTATGACGGCGGCCAGACCTCGATGAAGACGGCGCTGTTTCTCGCCCGCGAACTCGGCCGCCTGCACGAAGCCGGCATCCCCACTTACATCATCCGCGGCAATCATGACGCGCTGTCGAAGATCACCCGCGAATTGGTGTTGCCCGACAGCGTCAAGCTGTTCGGGGGCCGCGCCGAGGCTGTGCCGCTCGCCCGCGCCTCTGGTCCTGACATCGTCATCCATGGCCTGAGCTTCCGCGAGCCGCGCGCGCCCGATTGCCTGCTGCCCAGCTACAAGCCGCCGGTGGAGGGCGCCGTCAATATCGGCCTCATGCATACGAGCCTCGGCGGCTCGGCGAGCCATGACCCCTATGCCCCCGTCAGCCTGCCGGAACTGCAGGCGTCGGGCTTCCGCTATTGGGCGCTCGGCCATATCCACCAGCGCGCCGAATATGCAGGCGCCGCCACCGTGGTCATGCCCGGCATCCCCCAGGGCCGCGACATCAACGAAGCCGGCGCCAAATCCGTGAGCCTCGTCACCGTCGCAGACGACGGCGCGATCACGGTGGAAGAGCGCAGCGTCGCCAGCGCCCGTTTCGACCGCGTCGAAGTCGATCTCGCCGGCGTCTTCGATTGGTCCGACGCCGTCGCCCGCATTGCGCGCGCGCTGGAGGCGCAGACGGCGGGCGATCATCACGGCGTCGTCAGGCTGAAACTGACCGGTTCCACGCCGCTCGCCTGGCGCCTGCGCCGCGAACTCGATCTGGTCAAGGCGGAGGCGGAGCTGACCGCCGGCCGGCTTGGCCGCCTGTTCGTCGAACAGGTCGAAAGCGCCTGCCGCCCGCTGGAGACCAAGACCGAGACCTCGGGCGATCCGGTCGCCGAACTCGCCGGCCTAATCGAGGCCGACGTGCTCGCAGGCCCCGCCTTCCGCGACCTCGCCACAGAGGCCGCCAACGAACTCATCAAGGGCCTGCCGCCGGAATTGCGCGGATTGTTCGGCCAGGACGAGGCGGAATTCGCCCAGAGGCTGGATGCGCTCGCCCGCGACGGCGTCGACACTGTCCTGGCGCGGCTGCGCGAGGCAGGAGAGGCCTGATGCGCATCCGCACGCTCGATCTCATTCGCTACGGCAAATTCACCGATCGCAGCCTCGATTTCGGCGACAGGCCCGACAATCGTCCGGATTTCCACATCGTCCATGGCCCCAATGAGGCCGGCAAGTCGACGCTGTTCTCCGCCTGGCTCGATTTCCTTTACGGCATCGACCCGCGCTCGCCTTACGCTTTCCTGCATGATTACAAGTCGATGCGCATCGCGGCGCGGCTGGACACCGCGAGCGGCCCGCGCCTGTTGACCCGCATCAAGAAACCGCAGGCCAGCCTGCTTGATGAAGCCGACCAGCCGGTCGGCGATCACTTGCTGCTCGGCGATCTCGGCGGGCTGGATCGCGACGCCTATCGCACCATGTTCTCGCTCGACGAGACGACGCTGGAAGAGGGCGGCCGCGCCATCCTCGACAGCAAGGGCGATCTCGGACAATTGCTGTTTTCGGCCAGCGCCGGCCTGTCGGAACTCGCCCAACGGCTCGAGGCGATCCGCACGGAGACCGACGGCTTCCACAAACCCCGCGCCTCCAAGACCGAACTCGCCGAACTCAAGCGGCGGCTGGAGGAGTTGAAGGCCGAACGCGACCGCATCGACATCGCCGCCACGGAACATAGCCGTCTGTCTGCCGAGCGCGACCGCGCCCGCTCGGCCTATGTGACCGCCAATCGCGACCGCGCCGCGCTCCGGGTCAGGCTCGACCGCGCTGAGAAGCGGCTGAGCGCGCTGCCCCAGGCCGCCCGTCTCGCCGCGCTGCGCATGGAGCGCGCCGCACTCTCCCTGCCGCCCGCGCCGCCCGAGGGCTGGGACCGCGATGTCGCCTCCCTGCGCCGCCGCGCGCTTGAAACCGAGACGGCGCTTGCGCGGCTGATCCGCGAGCAGCAGGCGCTTGCGGGCGGCGAGGACGAGCAGCCCGTCGATCCCATTCTGAATGCCGAAAGCCGGTTCGAGGGGCTGGCCGATCTCGCCGCCCGCGCCCGCGCCGAAGCGCAGGATCTGCCGCGACGCGAAGGCGAATTGCGCGACGCCGACCGCCGCGTCGCCGACAGCCTCGCCCGTCTCGGTCGGTCCGACGAAGAGGATCCGGCGCGGCTGCTGCTGCCCGCCGCCCGTCTCGGCGCGATCAGGCCGCTGATCAAGGCGCATGGCCCGCTCACGGAGCGCCGGGCCGCCGCCATCCGCGAGGCCCGCGCCGCCAATGAGGCCTTGGACGCCGCCCAGGAAGCCATCGACCGCGAGGCCGGGGCAGGGGCGGACGCCGCCGCGCTCGCCTGGCTCTCCGATTGCCTCGCCGAAAGCCGGGGCGTCGATCTCTCGGGTCGCATCCAGCGGCTGGAGCGCGATGTCGAGGCCGCCAAACTCCAGTTCGACCGCCGGCTCGCCGCGCTGCGCCCCTGGCGCGGCCGCCGCGACGATCTCACCGATCTCCGCCTGCCGCCCGTGCGCGAACTCGCCGACTGGCGCAAACGCCTCGACGAGGCGGACAAGACGCTATCAGGCCTCGAGGCCGATCTTCGCCGTCTCCTGCCGGAACGCGCCGGTCTGCTCGCCGAACGCGCGGCGCTCGCCGATCAGCAGGGCGTCGTCTCCGACGCCGTGCTCACCGACGCCCGCGCCGCCCGCGAGGCCGCCTGGTCGGTCCATCGCGCCAGCCTCTCCCTGGAGACCGCCGAGGCTTTCCGCGCCGCGCTCGACACGGATGACGCCTATCGCGCCCGCCGCATGACCCAGGCCGCCGAAGCCGCCCGTTTGGCCGGTCTCGACCAGTCGCTCGCCCGTCTGGACGCCCAGACCGAGACGCTGTCGCGCCAGCGCGACGACGCCGCGCAAGCGCTCGCCGCGCTCCGCGACGCCTTCGCCGTCTATGTCGAAGAGATCGCTCCGGGCGTTGAGCCCGAGATCGCCCGCCTCGAAGCCTGGCGACAGGACGCCGACGCTGCGCTCGAAGCGCTCACCGCCCTCGACGACGGCGAGCGCGCCCGCGACGAAGTGGTCGCCGCCTTTGAGGCCGCCCGCGAGCGGCTGGCCGAAGCGCTCGCCGCCTGCGGTCTGCGCGTTGACGCCTCCGCCGAGCTCGATGCGTTGACCTTCACCGGCCGCCGATTTCTTGACACAGAAACCCGCCGCGCCGCGCTGACCGACGCCTACGCCGCCCGCGAGGCCGATCTCCTCCGTCGCCGTAAAGCCGAAGCCGAAGCCAAGGCTGAACTCGCCGCATGGGGCGCCGCCTGGCGCGAAGCGCTGGCCGGCTCCTGGCTGATGGAAGCGGGTGAGGGGCATGAGCCCCCGACGCCTTCGGTCGCCGGTGAACTGATCGACCAGCTGCAGGCGCTCGACAGCGCGCTCTCCGCTCGCGCCGTCACCGCCGATCGCATCGACAAGATGAACCGCGACATCGATCTCTTCAGCGACGCCATGCGCAGCCTCGCCAACGACTATGGTTTCGACGACACGCAATCGCCCTTGCAGATCCATCGCGATGTGGAGCGCCGCCTGCGCGACGCCCGCGAGGATGCCGCCCGTCGCCGCGATACTGAAGCCCGTCTGGTCAAGCTCACCGAGGAACGAGCCGAAATCGAGGCGGCCCGCGACGCGCTCGCAGCCGAAACCGCCCGTCTCGCCGAGCATTTCGGCGTGGAAGGCCTGGATGGCGTCGAAGCGGCGCTGACGCTCATCCGGCGCGGCGCGGAGCTCGACCGCGCCATCGCCGATCTTGCCGGCGATCTCCGCGACAGTCTCGCAGCCCCCGATATCGCCGCGGCAGAACAGGAACTGACAGGCCTCGACCGCGACGCGCTGCTCGCCGAGATCGAAGAAACCAGGCCCGCCGCCGAAGGGCTCGATCTCGAAACCCAGCGCCTCTACGCCGCCGCCAGTGCGGCGGAAGCCCGGCTCCAGGAAATCGACGGCGACGACCGCGTCGCCCGGCTGGTCTCCGCCCGCCGCACGGTGCTGCTCGACATCGAGGAGGGTGCGCGCCGCACGCTCGAACTCCGGCTCGGCGCGCTCGCCGCCGAACAGGCGCTGAGGCTCTATCGCGACCGCCACCGCTCCTCGATGATGGCCCGCGCCTCCGACGCTTTTGCGCAACTCACCCGCGGCGCCTATCGCGGCCTCGCCGCCCAGCGCGACGGCCAGCAGGAAACGCTGATCGCGCTCTCCGCCGACGGCGGCTCCAAACAGGCGGGCGATCTCTCCAAGGGCGCGCAATATCAGCTCTATCTGGCGCTGCGCATCGCCGGCTACGGCGAATACGCCGCCGCCCGCCCGCCCGCGCCCTTCATCGCCGACGACATCATGGAAAGCTTCGACGACATGCGCGCCGAAGAAGCGCTCACCCAACTCTCCGCCATGGCCCGCTCCGGCCAGGTCATCTACCTCACCCACCACCAGCATATCCGCGACATGGCCATGCAGGTATGTCCGGGCGTGAGGGTGCATGAGTTGTGAGGGGGCCGGGGACGCTGCAAAGGCGTCCACGGGGAGTAGGGGCAGGGGTCGATAACGCAGAAATTGCGGCCACCCCCCTCTGGTCTGCCGACCATCTCCCCCTCAAGGGGGGAGATTGGATGTGGCGCGGGCTTCCCCAACTCTCGACGTCCATGACTGGGCGAGGATCGAGCTCCCAGCCAATCTCCCCCCTTGAGGGGGAGATGTCCGGCAGGACAGAGGGGGGTAACCCCAGGCACCCCTTAAGATGCGAAGTCTACGACAAAACCCTCAAACGACCAGTCCTCCACACACTCCCCCCTTGCCAACATTCGGCCACTATTGTATCGCCACATAATGTAATGTTATTACATTAACTTTCGGAAACCCGATGCGGCGCAATTTTCCCTTTTCCCCCGGCCTTCTCGGCCAGTCCTCTCTCCTGCGCGTCGCCTTCGCGCTGGTGGTCATTGCCGGGCTCTGGGCGGCCGTGGTCTGGGCGGTGGCGCTGCCATGAGCGCGGCTATCCGCATGTCCAATCTCACGCTGGCCTATCGCAGGCATCCGGCGGTGCATCATGTCTCGGGCGAGTTCGCCTCAGGCAGTCTCACCGCCATCGCCGGGCCGAACGGGGCGGGGAAATCGACGCTGCTCAAGGCGCTGATGGGCGAGATAAGGCCGGTCGAGGGGCGCATCGAGCATCGGCTGTCGAAGCATGATTTCGGCTATCTGCCGCAAGCCGCCGAGATCGACCGGCGCTTTCCGATTTCGGTGATCGAAACGGTGATGCTCGGCGCCTGGGGCCGCGTCGGCGCCTTCGGGCGCATGTCGCGCGCCGATCTCGTCAAGGCCGGCGAGGCGCTGGCCGCCGTCGGGCTGACGGGCTTCGATCGCCGGCCGATCGGCCAATTGTCGGCCGGTCAGTTCCAGCGGGCGCTTTTTGCCCGGCTGCTGCTGCAGGATGCGCCTGTCATTCTGCTCGACGAGCCTTTCACCGCCATCGACGCCCGCACCACAGCCGATCTGCTGGCGCTCGTCGCCGGCTGGCATGGCGAGGGCCGCACGGTGGTGGCGGTGCTGCATGACGTCGAGCAGATCCGCACGCATTTCCCCGAGACGCTGCTGATCGCCCGTGAACAGGTGGCCTGGGGTCCGACGCAGACGGCACTGTCGCCGGACAATCTCCTGAAAGCCCGGGCCATGTCGGAAAGCTGGGACGAGACGGCGGGCGTCTGCGTCCGCCCGGAGATCGCGGCATGACGGCTTACGATCTCCTCATCGCGCCCTTCGCCGATTTCGGTTTCATGCGCCGGGCGCTGGTCGCCTCGCTGTGCCTCGCCGTCGGCTCAGGCCCCATCGGCGTGTTCCTGATGCTCCGGCGCATGAGCCTGATGGGCGACGCCATGAGCCATGCGGTGCTGCCGGGCGCGGCGATCGGTTATCTCGCGGCGGGCACGCTGTCGGTCTCGGCCATGAGCCTCGGCGGCCTCGTCGCGGGTCTTTCCGTGGCGTTGCTCGCGGGTCTCGTTAGCCGCGGCAAAACGCTCCCCGAAGATGCGAGTTTCGCGAGCTTCTATCTGGCGTCCCTGGCGCTCGGCGTGCTGATCGTCTCGCTCAAGGGCTCCAACATCGATCTCCTGCATGTGCTGTTCGGCACGATCCTCGCCATCGACGCCGAAGCCTTGACCCAGATCGCGGCCATCGCCTCCTTCACGCTTCTGGCGCTCGCCGTCATCTACCGGCCGCTGGTGGCGGAATGTTTCGATCCCGGCTTCCTGCGCGCCGTTGGCGGGCGCGGACCCATCCATCACGCGCTGTTCCTGTTTCTGGTCGCGCTCAATCTGGTCGCCAGTTTCCAGGCTTTGGGCACGCTGATGGCGGTGGGACTGATGATGCTTCCGGCGGCCATCGCCCGTCTCTGGACCGATCGCCTGCCGGCGATGATGCTGATCTCGGCGGCGTCGGCGGCGGCGGCCAGCTATCTCGGCCTCATCGCCTCCTATCATCTCGAACTCGCCTCCGGCCCGACCATCATCATGGCGGCGGCGCTGTTCTTCGTCGTCTCGCTGGCCGTCGCCCCCTCGGGCTGGCTGCCGAAACTCTTTCCCCGTCCGCATCTCGAGGGCTGACGCCCGGCGTCACGCCCGATCATCCCGAAAGGAAGCCTGCCATGAAGAAAACCCTGCTCTACGCCTCGGCCCTGCCTGTGATCCTCGCTTTCGCCGCCCCGGCCTTTGCCGATGAGATCCCCGTCGTCGCCTCCTTCACCGTGCTCGCCGATATCGCCAAACAGGTCGGCGGCGACCATGTCACGGTCAAAAGCCTTGTCGGCCCCAATGGCGATCCCCATGAATTCGAACCGTCGCCCACCGACGCCAAGGCGCTGAAATCCGCCAAGGTGGTCTTCGTTTCGGGAGAGGGGCTGGAAGGGTGGATGGACAGGTTGATCGCCGCTTCGGGTTATCAGGGCAAGCCGGTCACCGTCTCCCAAGGCGTCAAAACGCGCAAGATGGAGGAAGACGGCCAGACCGTCACCGATCCGCATGTCTGGAACAGCCCGGTCAACGTCAAAGTCTGGGTGAAGAATATCGAGGCGGCGCTGATCAAGGCCGACCCCGCCGACGCCGAGGCCTACAAGGCCAATGCCCGCGCCTATCTCGACAAGCTCGACGCCATGGACGCCTACGCCCATTCCCGCATCGACAAGATCCCGGAAAGCGCGCGCAAAGTGCTGACCAGCCATGACGCCTTCGGCTATTTCGGCCGCCAATACAAGGTGCGGTTCCTCGCCCCGATCGGGGTCTCCACCGAAACGGAGGCCTCGGCCGGCGATGTCGCCAGACTGATCAAGCAGATCAAGGCCGAGCATGTGAAGACCTATTTCTTCGAAAATTCCAACGATCCGCGCCTCGTCAAGCAGATCGCCAAGGCGACGGGCGCCAGCGCCGGCGGCGAACTCTATGTGGAATCACTCTCGGACAAGGACGGCGCCGCGCCGACCTATGAGGCGATGTTCCGCTACAATGTCGATCTCCTCGCCACGGCCATGGGCAAGAACAGCTGATCAAAGCCGACGCGGGCCCGGCGCCCGCGTCACCCGCTCCGCGAAAGCTTTCCCGCGCCATATGAGGTTTTGATGATTCGGCGCGTCGCCCGAAATCACGAGGCATCATATGAGCTGGAACGGCCGCAAACTCTATTACGCCTATTTGCATCCCAACAAATATACGAGCTATGAAGGCGATCTCGACAAGAACTCCCTCTATAGCGGCGACGTCACCGTGGGAGACGACGTCGAAATCGGCAAGAGCGCGACGCTCTTCCAGATCGATCTCTACGAGAAGGGATTCTTCATCGATTTCAAGGCCGAAGCCGTCTGGTCCGAACAGGTGTTCAACGGCCCGATGTTCGCCGACAAATATGGCGCGCTCGAACGCATCGCCGGCTTCACGCTCAACACCAATATCCACGGATTGAACGAGAAGGACATCAAGCTCACCCATGCCTATGGCGCGAGCAAGCAGACGACGGGCGAGGACGCGCTCTACATCGATCTCGGCGGGCTCGCGACCAGCCGCCACAGCTACATCTTCATCACCTTCAAGATCCAGCTCAACACCACCTTCGACAGGGCGCTGAACGACAGGGACAACACCGTCTCCGGCACCGCGCTCGGCGACCGCATGAACGGCAGGGCTGGCCGCGACGTCCTCAACGGCTCCGGCAGCGACGACGTGCTCGTCGGCGGCAAGGGCGACGACCGGCTGACCGGTGGGGCGGGCGACGACACCTTCGTGTTCGATCGGTTCAGTTCGGACACGGTCACGGATTTCGGCGACAGGAAGGGAGAGCACGATCTTCTCGACGTTTCGCGCATCGCCGCCATCCGCGACTACAGGGACCTCGTCGACCACCATATGACCCAGAAGGGCGAGGCGGTGATCATCGATGTCGGCAATGGCGAGCATGCGACGCTGCTCGGCGTCTCCATCCGGGAGATCGGCCGCGACGACGTCCTCTTTTGACGAACTTTTCGCAGTCCACGTTTCGCGTCTTGGAACCTGCGCCACTTTGACCTTTTGCGCCCGTCCTGCCCGTCTGTTACCGGTGACGGAGGGAATAGGGGGAGTGCGTCATGCAAGGCGATGTCTGGTTCGTCTATGACGGCGAATGTCCGCTCTGCCGGGTGGCGGCGCAGGCGTTGCGCATCCGCCAGTCGGTCGGACATCTGAATCTCGTCGACGCCCGCGTGGAGCGCGACCACCCGCTGATGGCGAGGATCAATCAAGCCGGGCTCGACCTCGACGAGGGCATGGTGCTCGCCTATGGCGATCGTCTCTATCACGGCGCGGAGGCGCTGACGCTGATGGGGCTGATCGGCTCCGAACACGGCTGGTTCAATCGCATGAACGCCTTTCTGTTCCGCTCGCCGGCGCTGGCGCGCTTTACCTATCCCGCCATGCGCGGCGTCCGCAATCTTCTGATCCGCCTGCTCGGCGCGGGCAAGATCGACAATCTCGGCGGTCGCTGATGGAAAGCCGGTCCCTGTTCGAAACGGTGTTCGGCCCGGACTGGGCGTCTCTGCCGCCCGTCCTGCGCAGACGCTATGCGCCGCGCGCCGGCTCCCGCGATCTCGTGCTGCTCAAGGGCGCGCTGACCATCACTATGGCGCCCTGGTTCGAGAAACTCGCCCCGCTTATCAAACTCTCGCGCACGCTCGCGCCGTTTACAGGGGAGAACATTCCCGTCGTCATCCGCTTCAGCGGGGAGGCGGGCGCCGAAGCCTGCGATTTCGACCGCTCCTTCCTGCGGCCCGATGGCCGCACGCACCGCTTCCGCTCGCGGCTCACGCCCTATTTCAGCGACGAGATGGTGGAATATATGCCGGCCGGCTTCGCCTGGCGCGCCAGCTACCGCTTGGACGGCGCCCGCATCGCCATAAGCCATCGCGGCTATCTCCTGCCGCTGTTCGGCCGCCTGCTTCCCTTGCCGTTCGACCATCTGTTCGGTCGGGTCGAGGCCGAGGAGGAGGCGATCGACGAGGATCGGTTTCGGATGAAGATGCGCGTGCTGCATCCCTGGTTCGGGGAGATCTACAGCTATCGCGGCGAGTTTACGGTGGCGCGGGTGGAGCGTGTGGAGTGACAGGGCTCACGCCGCTTCGGTCACGGTGATCTCGATCTTCAATCCGGCAGCGACGGCCATGTTGACGAGCGTATCGAGCGCGAACAGCGAGATCTTGCCGCGCAGCAGATCGGAGATGCGCGGCTGGCTGACGCCCAGCCGTCCGGCCGCCTCGGATTGCGTCCAGCCTTTGGCGTGGATATGCGTCTCAAGCGCCATCATCAGCTTTGCCCGCAGCTTCATATTTTCGGCTTCGGACGGGCTGTCCTCGATCGCGTCCCAAACATTGGTGAATGCCTGATGGGTCATGGCCTGATCTCCTTTACGAGGTCGCCGTAGCCAACCCGATCTGCCGAAGCGGAACTCAAGGTGAATAGGGATGCAAACACCCTGAGTTCGCGCCCTCAGTTGGAAAAGCAGTATCAGTCGTAGACATTCAAACGCGGATGGCAGGAGCGAACCCTGCCGTCTAGCGCCGAGCGCCTTTACCGCTTCGCGACCGTGTCAAAGCCCTGCTTCTTGATAAGCCTCGGCGGGCGATGGATCCTGACGCTTGCGGACCACGTTTATATTGGAAAGATGGCCCTACCGACCATCGCTGTCAATCATCGGGTCTTCAGAGAGCTGTAGCTGAAGAGCAGCTCCTCAGCTCACCCCCTCAGAAACGCCGCCAGCCGCTCCCCGGCCTCTTCCACCGCGCCGTCATTGGAAATCACCAGGTCGTAATCCTCCGGCCGGTCCTCCACCTGCCGCGCCAGCCGGGCCTTGATCTCCTCGAGGCTTTCGCGGCCGCGCGCCGCCAGCCGTCGGGCCAGCACCTCGGGCGCCGCCGTCACCAGCACGGTCTCGACATGGCCGAAGGCTGCGCGAAACAAAGGCAGCGCCCGGCGCGAACCGTTGACGAGCCGCACAGCGCCCGAGGCGATCACCTGCTTTAGCGAGGCCGGCACGCCGTAGCACAGGCCATGCGCGCCCCAGTCGACGCAGAAGGCGCCCTCGGCTTTCAAGCGGGCGAAATCGTCGAGGCCGCAGGCGGAATGGGCTTCGCCGCCAGCCTCCTCTGGCCGGGTGATCACCCGCTGCACCACGCCGAAATCCGGCCGGTCGGCGAGCGCGTTTCGAGCATAGTCGATCAGCGTGTCCTTGCCGGCCCCCGAGGGACCGACGATCACCACCAGCCGGCCCCGGGTCGACAGCGCGGGCTTGATCGCCAGATCCATCACGCCACCCGTCGTCCCTGTCGCCACACCGAGCGCACCACCGGCACGCCGTGGTCGCGGCGGATGCGCACGAGATCGGCGCGCAGGCCCGAGGCGATGCGGCCGCGATCGTCGAGGCCGACGGTCTTGGCCGGCGTCGTCGTCACCATGCGGATCGCCTGGGAGAGATCCATGCCGTTGTCCTCGTCGGCCAGCACGAAGGGCGCGTGGATCAGGCTGAGCGGCACATAGTCGGAGGAGAGCACGTCGAGCACGCCGTGACCTGCGAGATCGCGGGCGGCGATATTGCCGGAATGCGATTTGCCGCGCACGATGTTGGGCGCTCCCATCAGCACGCTCATGCCGGCTTCATGCGAGGCCTTGGCGGCGTCGAGGCTGGTCGGAAATTCCGCCAGCTTGACGCCGAAGCCCTTGGCTTCCTCGACATGGTCGAGCGTCGCGTCGTCATGCGAGGCCACGGTGACGCCGCGCTGATGGCAATGGTCGACGATCGCCCGGCGATGCTTGTCGGCGTAAAGCGCGGAGGCCTCCTGCCGGCGCGCCACGAACTGGGCGAAGGCTTCGTCGGAAAGGCCGCGCTTGGTCTTGTAGTAGAGCGTGTACTGATCCATGGTCTGGAACTGCCGCTGCCCCGGCGCATGGTCCATCAGTGACGCCAGCCGGACTTCGGCGACGTCGGTGAAATTGTCGAAATGGTCGAGCACGTCGGCGGCCGAGACTTCGCAGCGCAGATGGATGAGGTGGTCGGCGCGCAGCCGGCCCTCTTCCTGGGCGCGCTTCAGCGCATCGGCCATCTCGCGCATTTCGCCCGGCGCAAAGCCGCCATCCTCGTCCGAGCCCATCCGCAGGCAGTCGAACACGGTGGTGATGCCGGAGGAGGCGACCTGCGCATCATGCGCCTGGATGGCCGAGACCATCTGCCAGCGCACGCCGGGCCGGGGCGAATAATGGCTTTCGAGATGGTCGGTATGCAGCTCCACCAGCCCGGGGATCAGGAAGTCGCCCTCGAAATCCTCGCCTGTCGTCGTCGGCCCGGTGTCGATGTCGGTGATCACGCCGTTGCGTGCGACGAGCGAACCGGTGACGATCTCGTCTTCGAGGACGATGCGGGCGTTGCGGATGATGAGCTCTTCGGTCATGCGGAGACTGCTTTCTTTGGAGAGGCGGGCGCGCCGGGAAGCGGCAGGATGATGGTCGAACTGGTCGACCCGATCAAGCGCGAGCGCAGCGTGTTGGATATGTGGTCGAAGACAAAGACGACAATAAGGATGAGAATGACCATATAGGCGACATTTTCCCAGTCGCTGTTGGTGCGCATGGCCTCCCACAATTTCAGCCCGATGCCGCCGGCGCCGACCGCGCCGAGAATGGTGGCCGAGCGCGTGTTGGATTCCCAGAAATACAGCGCCTGGCTGAGAAACACCGGCATCACCTGCGGCAGCACGCCGAAGCGGTTGACGGCCATCGGCGAGGCGCCCACCGAGCGCACGCCTTCGGGCTGCTTCTGGTCGACATTTTCCAGCGCCTCGGCATAGAGCTTGCCGAGCGTGCCGGTGTCGGTGAAGAAGATCGCCGACATGCCGGCCAGCGGTCCGGGACCAAAAGCGCGGGTGAAGAACAGCGCCCAGATCAGCATGTCGACCGAACGCTGGAAGTCGAAGAAGCGCTTGATCAGCTGGTTGGTCAGCCGGTTGCCGGTAATGTTGCGGGCGGCGAGGAAGGACAGTGGAAAGGCGATCAGCGTCGCCAGCACCGTGCCGACGAAGGCCATCACGATGGTCTGCATCAGCTTGACCCAGACATCGAGATGCTGCCAGGACGGATTGTAGAGAAAATCGTTCAGCGCCAGCGAGAGATTGCTGGTTCCGGGCTTCAGCTCGGGGCCTGATGCGATCAGGCTCGTGACTTGGCCGAAGCTCTTGCCGAAAAAGGCGGAATTGGTGTCGAAGAAGAAGTTCGGCCAGCCGAAGAAGCGGTTGCGGATGCGCACCCGGTCGTCCTCGATATCGGCCCAACCGGATAGGCCCAGCGACACGGTGATCTTGCCGCCCGGCGACCGCTGTTCGGCCCAGGCGGGCATGGGCTCGGTCAGCCGCGTTTCGCCGGACCCATCCAGAAGCACGGTCAGCGTTTCGGAGCCGCGTTTCACCAGCACGCGGTCGGGCGTGGTTTCGATCGAGGTCGAGGCGGAGAAGTTGACGGTGACCTTGCTCGCCACTTGCTCGGTTTCGTCCGTTGCCGCCGCGGCATCGGTTGCAGCCGCAGGTTCCGCCGCCTTCGGCGGCGCCATGAAACTGATCGTCGATTTCTTCTGCGGCGCGATGGAGGCGTCGGACGCCGCTTGCGCCTCGGGGGCGGCCTTGGATTGGCTGCTGAAATCTGCGACCAGCCAGTCTGGGCGAGGATCGTTCATGCCAGCGGGGTCGGCGCGGTTGAACACCACGCGCAATTTGCCGTCCTTGCCGATCTCGATGTCGGGCCGGCTTTCATAGGACACCCAGTCGGCGAGATAGGCGCCGGCAATGCCCCAATTGGCGCCGGACAACACCGCGCCGATATGGAAGAACCAGCCGCAGAAGACGAGATAGAGCAGGAACAGGCCGGTGAAAACAGGGCCTCGGAACCGCTGCCAGGCGCTGCGCTGGAAGATCTCCGGGTGGCGGGCGACGATGGCGTCCATGTCGGGGCGGGCGATGCGGGTCATGGTCACTCTCCTCAGCCGATCGGGGTGAAGGCCTGTTCGCCCACCAGCCGCTTGCGCAGCCAGGCGGAGAACTGGTCGACGGCGATGATCGTCACCAGAAGCAGGCCGACGATGGCGATCGTCTTCGCCGCATGGCTCTGGCTGATCGACAGGCGCAAGAGTTCACCGATGCCGCCGCCGCCGACCGCGCCGATGATGGTCGAGGCGCGGACATTGATCTCCAGCCTGAGCAGAAAATAGCTCATGAAGTTCGGCAGCACCTGCGGGAGCATGGCGAAGCGCACCCGCTCGAACCAGTTGGCGCCCACCGCGCGCAGGCCTTCGTCGGGTTTC
Organism: Rhizobium sp. TRM95796; assembly: GCF_025779995.1. Taxonomy (NCBI): domain Bacteria; kingdom Pseudomonadati; phylum Pseudomonadota; class Alphaproteobacteria; order Hyphomicrobiales; family Rhizobiaceae; genus Rhizobium; species Rhizobium sp. TRM95796. The sequence continues at coordinate 348,945 of NZ_JAOXHE010000005.1, forward strand.
ATATCGGCGTTCTCGATCACCTCATAGAACAGTTTGCCGAGCGCGCCGATCGTGTGCAGGCTGACCGCGATGATGGCGGGCACCGGACCGAGCGAGAGGATGGCGAGGAAGAAGCCGGCGATCACCACTTCGGGAAAGGCGCGCAGGATTTCCATATAGCGCCGCGCCAGCGCCCGGATCCACGGATTGGGCATCATGTTCTTGGCGGCGAGAAAGGCCAGCATGAAGCCGAACACCACGCCGATCACGGTCGAGATCAGCGCGATGTTGATCGTCTCGATCATCTTGTAGATATATTCCGGCAGATACAGGCTTTCAGTCAGGTAATAGCGGCCTTCGGGATAATTGTATTTCAGGCTGCCGTCGTCATAGGGCGAGGGCAGGTCGAACAGCGCGCGGATGATCTCGAAAGGATCGCGCGGCTGAAGCTCGTGCAGGAAATCGAAGAAATAGGGCAGGCGGTCGAAGAATTTGCCGGAATTGGTCTCGTTGGCGAACCACAGCGAGCCGCTCATCGCGATCAGAAAAGCGGCAAGCCCGATGAACGTATAGAGCCGGCGGCGGGCGGCGAGATCGCGCCAATGCTGTTCGACGAGCCGTCCGCTGTCGGACAGAACCGGGTGGGTGTTGCTGAGGGCCATGTCCGCCTGTTCCCGCATGTCGTTTACGCCCGCTGTTCATCTGCGGCCGTCGTCAGAAAAGAATGCGCCGGTGGACTTAGGGGCCACCGGCGCGGATCAGGCTTGAATCAGCCGCCGATGACGGCCTTGCGGGCGTCGATGATCGGCTTGTAGAAGTCGACATTGACTTCGGTGTAGCTCTTGAAGTCGCCGCCCTGGATGGCGGAGAAGCAGGCCGGGTCGGACTTCGGCAGGTTCATCATGAAGTCCTTGAACTTGGCCTTCATGTCCTGGTTCATTGAGGTGCGGACGACGATCGGGCCGTTCGGGATCAAGGGCGATTCCCACAGCTGCACCAGGTCGTCCATGTTCAGGATGCCCTTGTCGACCATCTTGCGCAGGTTGCCCGAGGTGTAGCCGTCCTTGAATTCGCCCACGCCCGAAGCCCAGGTCGTGCCGGCGTCGAAATTGCCCTTGAGCACTTCGAGAACGAGGTTTTCATGGCCGCCGCCAAAGCCGGTGGAGGCGAAGAATTCCTTGACCGGCATGCCGAGCGCTTCCGGCAGCGTCACGTTCGGAACGAGGTAGCCAGAGGTAGAGTCCGGATCGGCGAAGCCGAGCTTCTTGCCCTTGAGGTCCTCAATGGTCTTGTAGCCCTTGTCCTTGCGGGCGACGAGCACCGAGTGATAGCCCATCGAACCGTCGGTCTGCACGGTGGTCAGGATCGGCTCGACGGCCTTGGCGTTGGCGAGGTAGATCTTGGCGTAGCCGGAAGCGCCGAGTTCGGCGTAATCGAGCGTGCCGCCGAGCAGGCCCTGCACGACGCCGTCATAATCGGCGGCCGGGAACAGCGACACTTTTTCGACGCCGAGCACGGAGGGGAGCTTTTCGACCATGCACTGATAGCTCTTCAGGCGGTCGGCTTCGTTTTCGCCGCCGAGGATGCCGATGCGGAATTCCTTGAGGTCTTCGGCCATGGCGCCGGTGGCCACGGTCAGGAGCGCGACGGACGCGAACAGGACTTTCTTGAACATTGATGGTCTCCCTCAGCCGGATCATCCGGCTCTGTTGATGCGGTTTTTGCCTTTGACGCGGGCGGGCGAACTGGTGTCGCCTCAGACGCCGGCGAGCGCGATGGGCTCGAGCGAGCGTTCATGACGGGCGGGTCTGGAAATGGCGGTCGAGGTCATGCTTTCGTCGATGCCGTCCTCGGTGTTGTAGATCTGTTTGACGGCCTCGGGCGTCAGCGCCTCCGGCGGACCGTCGAACACCACGGCGCCGTCGGCCATGCCGATGATGCGTTCGCAATAGTGCCGCGCCGTATCCAGCGTGTGCAGATTGGTGATCACGGTGATGCCGTCCTGCTCGTTGATGTCGCGCAGCGCGTCCATGACGATCTTCGCGTTCAAGGGGTCGAGCGAGGCGATCGGCTCGTCGGCAAGCAGCACTTTCGGCTCCTGCATCAGGGCGCGGGCGATGGCGACGCGCTGCTGCTGGCCGCCCGACAGCGTGCCGGCGGGCTGCAGCGCCGTCTGTTCGATGCCGAGACGTTCGAGCGCGGCGATCGCCATGATCCGCTCTTCGCGGGAGAACAGGCCGAGCACCGACATGACCGTCGAGCGATGGTTCAGCCGGCCGAGCAGCACATTGGTCAGCACGTCGAGCCGCGGCACCAGGTTGAACTGCTGGAAGATCATCGCGCAATCGCGCTGCCAGCGGCGCAACGCCTCGCCGCGGAGGCTGGAAACTTCCTGGCCGCCGAAGCGGATGGCTCCCGAGCTCACCGGCCCGAGCCGGTTGATCATCCGGATGAAGGTGGATTTGCCGGCGCCGGAGCGGCCGATAATGCCCACCATCTGCCCGCTCGGTATGTCGAGCGTCACGTCACGCACCGCCGTCTTTGCGCCAAACTGCTTGGTGACATGCCTGAATTCGAACATGCGGCCAGCCTTTCCCATTTTATGATTTTTTAAGATCTTCCCCTTCTCTAGGCCCGCTGCTTGACTGTTGAATGTCAGTGCGATGACAGTTTTCTGACATCTGCGGGCCCGAGAGTTTCAGGCGCTTGGGGTCGATCAGACGCCGGCGTGGCGGGCCAGGAATTCTTCGGCTGTCATGGATCTGAAATCATCGAGCGCATTGCGCAACCGGTCGTGGTCCCAGTCCCACCAGGCCAGACGCTCGTATTTTTCCGCCACGATGCGGTCGAAGCGTTCGCGGATCAGCCTAGCCGGCACGCCGCCGACGATCGTGTAGGGCGCGACGTCGCGGCTGACCACCGCGCCCGCGCCGACCACGGCGCCGTTGCCGATGGTCACGCCCGGCAGCACAGTCACGCCATGGCCGAGCCACACGTCGTGGCCGATCACGACGCGGTTTCCCCGCCGCCATTCGAAAAACTCGGTCTCGTCCTCGGCATCCGGCCAGTAGTCGCCGGCGCGATAGGTGAAATGATGCAGCGTCGGCCGCCAGGTCGGATGATTGGTGGCGTTGATGCGCACGGAGGCGGCGATATTGGCGAATTTGCCGATGGTGGCGCACCACACCTGGCCGCCGCGCTCGATATAGGAATAGTCGTCCATGTCGAGTTCGGAGATCCGGCAGTTCTCGCCGATCTCGGTATAGCGACCGAGCCGGCTGTCCTGGACGTCGGCCGTCGGATGGATCAGAGGTTCAACAGACAGCTTGGTCATCATGCGGCCTTTCGGGCGGAGAAATGCGAGACGTCGATGATCTGGTCGGCCACTTCGGCCCGCACGTCCTCGTCGTGGAAGATGCCCAGCAGGGCTGCGCCCTCGGCCTTCTTGGCGCGGATCATCTCCACGACGACGGCGCGATTGGTCGCGTCCAGCGACGCCGTCGGCTCGTCGAGCAGCAGGATCGGATGATCGGTGATGAAGCCGCGGGCGATGTTGACGCGCTGCTGTTCGCCGCCCGAGAAGGTGGCGGGCGGCAGGCTCCACAGCGCTTCCGGCAGGTTGAGTTTCGCCAGCAGTTCGGCGGCCTTGTCGCGCGCCGCCGCATGGCTTTCGCCGAGCGAGACGAGCGGTTCGGCCACCACGTCGATCGCCGCAACGCGCGGCACGGCGCGCAGGAACTGGCTGACATAGCCGAGCGTATGGCGGCGGATGTCGAGGATCTCGCGCGGGCTGGCCGTGGCGAGATCGACGGTGCGGCCTTTATGGGCGATCAGGATCTGGCCGAAATCGACGCCGTAATTGCCATAGAGCATCTTCAGGATCGACGATTTGCCGACGCCGGAGGGGCCGCCGAGCACCGCGCATTGCCCCGATTTCAGCGAGAAATGCACGTCATTGACGACGGGCAGCTCCAGCCCGCCGCGCAGATGCATTGTGAAGCTCTTGCGAACCTCGTGGACGACGAGGGGAGTGGTCATGTCACACCTGCAGGATCGAGGAGACGAGAAGCTGGGTATAGGGCTGGCGCGGATCATCCAGCACCCGGTCGGTCAGCCCGTGTTCGATGACGCGGCCATCCTTCATCACCATCATCCGATGCGACAAGAGCCGCGCCACCGCCAGATCATGGGTGACGATGATGACGGCGAGACCGAGATCGGACACGAGCCCGCGAATGAGATCCAGCAGCCGCGCCTGCACCGACACGTCCAGCCCGCCGGTCGGCTCATCCATGAAGACGAGCCGCGGCGCCGTCACCAGATTGCGGGCGATCTGCAGCCGCTGCCGCATGCCGCCCGAAAAGGCGCGCGGCTGGTCGTCGATGCGATCGGCGCCGATTTCCACGCGGCTCAGCCAGTCGAAGGCGGTGTCGCGGATATGGCCGTAATGCCTGTCGCCGATCGCCATCAACCGCTCGCCGACATTGGCGCCGGCGGATACCGTCATCCTGAGGCCGTCGGCCGGGTTCTGATGCACGAAGCCCCAATCGGTCCGCATCAGGAACCGGCGCTCGGCCTCGCCCATATCGGCGAGATTGCGAAACTGCCCGTCGCGCATCCGGTATTCGACAGATCCCGCCTGCGCCGACAGCCTTGTGGAGACGCAATTGAGCAACGTCGTCTTGCCGGAGCCGGATTCGCCGACGATCGCCAGCACTTCACCAGGCCAGAGATCGAAATTGACGTCGAAACACCCGATACGGCCGCCATAGAATTTCGACAGGCCATGCACTTTGAGGAGAGGAAGGTCGGTCATGGCTGGGCTCCTGATGTCTTGATCGCTGCGGCGGCGGCAATTGCGAGGGGAGAAAAGACCCCGCCCCAACCCCTCCCCACGAGGGGGAGGGGCTTAACCTGCCGCTGCGCTGCGGCCCAAGCGAGGCAGGAGGAAGCCGCGAGTCTTCTCCCCCCTTGTGGGGGAGATGGCCGGCAGGCCAGAGGGGGAATTGGCGTCCCGTTCGACGGCGCGACTTTGAAAAAGCCCCTCATTCCGCCGCCTCCAACTCACTCTGATCCCCAACATGCCCCTGCGCACGTCGGTCCTCGCAGAAATCGGTGTCGGAGCAGACGAACATCCGGCCGCCGCGATCATCCAGGATCACCTCGTCGAGATAGGAGGTCGTGCAGCCGCACAGCGCGCAGGGCTTTTCAAACCGCTGGATCTCGAACGGATGATCTTCGAAATCGAGGCTGGTCGCCTGGGTGTAGGGCGGCACCGCATAGATGCGCTTTTCGCGCCCGGCGCCGAACAGCTGCAGCGCCTCGGAATTGTCGATCTTCGGATTGTCGAATTTCGGAATGGGCGAGGGGTCCATCACATAACGTCCCGCCACTTTCACCGGATAGGCATAGGTCGTGGCGATATGGCCGTTGCGGGCGATGTCCTCATAGAGCTTCACATGCATGAGGCCGTATTCTTCCAGCGCATGCATCATCCGCGTCTCGGTCTCGCGCGGTTCGAGAAAGCGCAGAGGTTCCGGGATCGGCACCTGATAGACGAGGATCTGGCCCTGTTGCAGCGTCTCCTCGGGAATGCGGTGGCGCGTCTGGATGATGGTGGCCTCGCGCGTCTTCGTCGTCACAGCGACCCGCGCGACTTTCTCGAAGAAGGCGCGGATGGAGACGGCGTTGGTGGTGTCGTCGGCGCCCTGGTCGATGACCTTGAGCCGATCCTCCGGCCCGATGATCGCCGCCGTCACCTGCACGCCGCCCGTGCCCCAGCCGTAAGGCATCGGCATTTCGCGGGAGGCGAAGGGAACCTGATAGCCGGGTATCGCGATGGCCTTGAGGATCGCCCGGCGGATCATCCGCTTGGTCTGCTCGTCGAGATAGGCGAAGTTGTAAGTGGCGATATCGGGCGTCATTGCGCGGCCTTTCCTTGCTGGGCGTACTGCGCGAGCCGCTCTTGGAGCGTGCCGGTATGAAGTTCGAACAGGTGGTTGTCCCGGTCGTAAAAATAGATCGACCGGCCTTCGCCCGGAATGCGCGGCCGCGGCGGGCGCATATCGAGACCGAGCGAGGCGATGCGTTCGACATAGACGTCGAACGCGGCGTCGGGGATCTTGAAGGCGATGTGATTGTAGCTGCGCTCACCGAGCGCCTCGCCCTGCATCACGGCCACCCAGACGCCGCCGATGAGGAAGAACTTTTCCCGCGACAACGAGAATTGCTGCGCCCCGCTGTCATAGATTTCCTCGGCGTCGAACACGGTCTTGAGGATATCGGCCATGTCGTCGGGATCGCGCACGATCAGCGTGATATGGGACAGGCCCTCGATCATTGCGCGGCCTCCATCATCTCGTTCTGGTCCTGAGAGCGGGCCTCGTATTCCGCGCGCATCTGGCGCACGAGGCCCAGTTCGGCCTGGAAGTCCACGTAATGCGGCAGCTTCAGGTGTTCGACGAAGCCCGTCGCCTGGACATTGTCGGAATGGGAGATCACGAATTCCTCATCCTGGGCGGGGGCGACCACATCCTCGCCGAATTCCTGGGCCCTAAGCGCCCGGTCGACCAGCGACATCGCCATGGCCTTGCGCTCGGACTGGCCGAAGACGAGGCCGTAGCCGCGGGTGAATTGCGGCGGCTGCTTGGCGGAGCCCTTGAACTGGTTGACCATCTGGCATTCGGTGACGCGGATGCGGCCGAGCGAGACGGAAAAGCCGAGTTCCGGCAGCTCGATCTCGACATCCACCAGCCCGATGCGGATCTCGCCGACAAAGGGATGGGTGCGGGCGTAGCCGCGCTGGGTGGAATAAGCGAGCGCCAGCAGAAAACCCTCGTCGCCGCGCGCCAGAGCCTGCAGGCGAAGATCGCGGGCGAGCGGAAATTCCAGCGGCTCGCGGGTGATGTCGCCCGCGACATGATCGGGGCCGAGATCGCCGTCGCCCTCGATCAGCCCTTCGCCGTCGAGAATGTCGGAGACGCGCATCACCCGTTCGGGCGACGCCTCGCGCCGCGCCGGCGCCTCGACCGCGTCGTCCCTCGCGAGCGAGGGATCGAGCAGGCGATGGGTGTAATCGAAAGTCGGGCCGAGCAACTGTCCGCCCGGCAGGTCCTTATAGGTCGCCGACACCCGTCGCTCGATCTTCATCGCGCCGGTGTCGACCGGGACGGAGGAGGCGAAGCGCGGCAGCGTGGTGCGATAGGCCCTGAGCAGGAAGATCGCCTCGATCATGTCGCCGCGCGACTGGCGGATGGCGAGCGCGGCCAACGTCCGGTCGTAAAGCGAGGCCTCGGCCATCACCCGGTCGACGGCGAGGCCGAGCTGGGCAGTGATCTGCTCGAGCGTCAGACCCGGCAGGCTGCGGTCGCCGCGGCGGCGGTCGGCGAGCAGGCGATGGGCATTGGCGATGGCGGCTTCCCCGCCCTTGACGGCGACATACATCAGGCTTTCTCCCCGGTCAGTTCAGGCGTGGCGGCGAGGATGCGCGCCGATCGCGGCAGGCACAGGCAGGCGCGGCCCGCCGTCAGGATCAGGTCGACGCCGCGCGGATAGAGCGCATGGTTCTCGGCCCAGAGCGCTGGAAACAGCCCCGGCAGCCCCTTGGGCGAAATGGTGATGCGGTCGCGGATGCCCGGTCCCGCCAGCGTCAGTTCCTCGCCGCCTTCCAGCGCCTCCAGCTCGACGATCACGGTCGTCGAGCGATCGGGATAATCCTGGCTGCCGCGACCGAAAGAGGCGAGCGCCGGAAACAGCGCCCCGGCTTCGATCAGAGCGAACCGCGCCTCGCTCTTGATGTCGGTGACGGCGGCGCCGGTCTGGAAGCCCAACCAGGCTGCTGCGCCGGCCTTGGCCAGCGCAGGGGAGAGATGAACAGGCGTATCCTGATCGAACAGCGTCAGCGCGATCGCGCTCTGCGCCCGTCCCATCGGCTTCGGCCCGCGGGCGTCGCCCTCGATCCAGCCGATCGTCCCGGGCCGCGCCATCGCGTCCATCACCACGCGAAACGCCAATTGCGCCTCGAGCACGGGGTCGGAAAAGGCGCCTGTGTAGGTGTCTGTGGCGGTCATGCGCATGCTCCGTGAAAATGTGATGCGGAGCGCTTGCGGCCACCCCCCTCTGTCCTGCCGGACATCTCCCCCTCAAGGGGGGACATCGAACTGCGGCGATGCCCCGACCTCTCGATAGGTTCGACATTGCGGCACAGTCGCTGTCTGATGCTGCGGAAGCCGCCGCCCCCATCCAATCTCCCCCTTTGAGGGGGAGATGCCCGGCAGGGCAGAGGGGGGTAGCTCCAGCCCGCAGCCTGCAAATCGAAACGCGGATCCATCTCAATCCTCCCCGCGCACCAGCGTGAAGAAATCGACCTTGGTCGCCGCCGTCTCAGCCGCCAGCGCCGCATCCTCGTCCGCCACGCGCGCCTCGATCGTCGCGACCAGCCCATCGACGACTGCGGAAAACTCCGCCCGCTGTCCGAGCGCGTCGAGAATGGCCGCCAGCCGCGCATGGACCTTGTCGCCGCCGAGCAATTGTCCATGGCCGATCTCGCCGGTCGAAAGCCGCACGCTGGCCCTGCTGACGCTGACTTCGCCGAGATTGAACGGCGAACCGCCGCCGCCGATCTTTCCGCGCACCATCACCAGCCCGGTTTCGGGACCGCGCACCGGCGACACGCCGACAGCGCCGGCATGCTGTGCGAGAAATTGTTCGAGTTCGCCGCGACCGGCCCGGGCGAAAGCGTTCATGCGGCGCTTGCGCTCCGGCCCTGCTTGGGTTTCATGTGCCGGTGAGGCTGGGGATTCTGTCATGGATCGCTCTCCATTTGTCTATTTAACTAGACAAGTTCGATAAGCGCTGTGTATCCTTCAACCATGACAGGCCTGTGACGGGAGAAAGCGGTGAGCGGAGAAAAATCGCGGGGACCGGTCGAGCGCCGCTCGGGCGTCGCTCTCTGGCGGCAGATCGCCGACGCCATCCGCCAGTCGATCGCCGATGGCGAATTCGAGGGCATGATGCCGGGCGAGATCGCGCTCGCCGCCCGCTTCGGCGTCAACCGCCACACGGTGCGCGCGGCCATCGCCGCGCTGGTGGAGGAGGGGCTGCTCGACAGCGTCCAGGGCCGCGGCACGCTGATCCGCCGCCAGACCCGCTTCACCTTCCCGATCACCCGCCGCACGCGCTTTTCCGAAGGCCTCGCCGGACAGTCGAGTTCTCGCGACATCCGGCTGGTGGCGGAAGAGCGCATCGAGGCCGACGCCATGCTGGCATCGGCTCTCGGCGTCGAACTCGGCGTCGAACTGCTCCGGCTGACGCTGGTGTCGCGCGCCGACGGCGTGCCGGTTTCCACCTCGATCAATCATTTCGACGCCGCCCGATTCGCCGGCATGGCGGCTGCCGTGCGCGACACCGGCTCGATCACCCGCGCCTATGCGGAGCTCGGCGTCACCGACTATATCCGCCTGACCACCGACCTGACCGCCCGGCTCGCCGACGAGCGCGAACGGCTGCTCTTGGAGTTGAAGCCCGGCGCCGTGGTCATGGAGGCCCGCGCCGTCAATGCCACGCCCGACGGCGCGCCGATCCAATACGCCGTGACCTGTTTTGCGGCGGATCGCGTCACTTTGAAACTCGACATGCCGGTCTGATCTGTCACAAAGCGCTGTTTCTCAATGTCATAATATGACGCTTGATTGTGACAACAGCCTCCGCTTCCCCTTGCGCAGACCCGAGGCTTTGTGAACGCGGCCGAAAACGCCAGCGTCGTCAGCTTCCTGGGTGGTGTAAAATTGGTAAAGCAAGGAAGTTGGACGCATGAGCGGACGCAAGAAAATCTATGAGGCCCTGCTCGAGGGCGCGCGCGACGGGCTCAAGGATCAGGCGCTCTACGCCTATGTCGTCGATCATTGCGCCAAAGCCTCCAGCAAGAAAATCGTCCGCGCCTCGCTGCTGGCGCTCTCCGACCCCGACCTCAAGGACGCCTCAATCCTCGAAGCCATTTATGCGCTGGCCATCAAGCACCGGCTGGATCCGGTCGAGGCGAATGACGCGCATGTGGAGGAAGAGGACAAGCCGGTGAAGAAGGGGAAGAAGTAAGGCGGCCATACCGGCTCTTTGCATAAGAAAGTACCGTTTGTTCATGCTCTCAACCTCTGGTAATCGTCTGGTTGAGTTTTGTATGGACTGGCGGAGATGGCCACCGAATTCGTTCCCCATCCGATCACTGGCGGCCTCACTTTCGGACAAGTCCCTCCCTGCGTCACGCGCGGCGTCCACTTACCTGGAGGGGAGATTCGTCTCTTGATCGGGCGTCATATTGGCCCCAATCACGGATATGGTCTGAGGCATATTTGGGCTGAACACGCAAAGGAGATGGCCGCCGCCGGGATCACGACATCGGAAGGGGTCGGTCACTACGTGGCCCTGATTATCCGTCCTGGCACTCCGCTGTTTTACAGCGGCGACAGTTTTCGGAAGACTCGGCTTATGGCTGTGCGATCAGCGACGGGAACGGCAATTCTCGAATGGCGCGATCAGCGAGATATGCCCTTCTGGTCTGTCGTCACAGCCTATTCGGCAAACAAAAAGCACGGTTCCCTCATCGGGACCGTGCTTTGATCGTGCTCGCAGTAGCAGCGTCGCCTTAGCGCAAGGGTTCGGAGACCAACTTAATGTCCTGCGAATAAGCTCCCTGCAGAGCCTACCATCCACATGAGCGGGTCGATATGCAGGTGAAACCGGCTCAAAATGCTCTTTATGCCACACTCCCTATATTTGCATGGGGCGACCGGAAGTCAAGGAGTTCACCCCCGCCGACACCGCTCCGAGCAATATTTCACCTCGTCCCAAACCTTTTCCCATTTCTTGCGCCAGGTGAACGGCTTCTGGCAGCGGGGGCAGGTCTTGGTCGGCAGGTCCCGCTTTTTCGTCATCTTGGCCATCAGAGCCGGCCCTCGCGCATGGCGTCGAGCGTCGTCTTGGCTTTTGCGCGCAACGCCTTGCGCTTGTTGTCGGCAAAGCGCTCCCAGTTCCTGTAGGGCATGGCCATGCGAGGATTGGCTTTCAGCCGGTCCTGGTTGCGGGCGAGGAAATCCCAATAGAGCGCGTTGAAGGGACAGGCTTTGTCGCCCAACGCCTCCTTGGGATCATAGGGGCAGCCGCCGCAATAGTCGCTCATCCGGTTGATATAGGCGCCGCTCGCCGCATAGGGCTTGCTCGCCATCAGCCCGCCGTCGCCATAAAGCGCCATACCCAGCGTGTTGGGCAGTTCCACCCAGTCATAGGCGTCGGAATAGACGGCGAGATACCATTCGCAGACCTCGCTCGGCAGCAGGCCGGCCAGCAGCGCGAAATTGCCGGTGATCATCAGCCGCTGGATATGGTGCGAATAAGCGTGTTTGCGGGTATGCCCGATCGCTTCGGCCATGCAGCGCATGCGCGTCTCGCCCGACCAGTAGAACCACGGCAGCGGCTCTTTCGCCTCCAAATGGTTGCGCGTCGCATAATCGGGCATGTGAAGCCAATAGATGCCGCGCACATATTCGCGCCAGCCGATGATCTGGCGGATGAAGCCTTCGACCGCGTTCAGCGGCGCATGCCCGGCGCGAAAGGCGGCTTCGGCCTTTTCACAGATCTCCATCGGCGTCAGCAGGCCGGCGTTGAGATAGGACGAGATCAGCGAGTGATAGAGATAGGGCTCGCCCGCCACCATGGCGTCCTGATAGTCGCCGAAACGCGGCAGGCAGGTCTCGATGAAGTGTTCGAGTTCGATCATCGCCTCGTTGTGGGTCACGGCGTAGTGAAACGGTTCGAGATCGCCGAAATGGTCGTCGAACCGCTCCGACACGAGATCCAGCACGTCGCGGGTGATGGGTGATTTCTGATGTGCGACGCGGGCGGGAAAGCGCATGCCGTCCTTCGGCGGCTTGCGATTGTCCTTGTCGTAATTCCACTGCCCGCCTGTCGGCTCGCCATCCTCTTCCATCAGCAGGCCGGTCTTGCGTCGGATGTCCCGGTAGAAAAACTCCATGCGCAACTGTTTGCGGCCTTCCGCCCAGTCGCGGAATTCCCGATGGTTGCAGAGGAAGCGGTCGTCGCCGCGGATTTCGAGGTCGATGTCGAGCCGCGTCTTCCAGCTGCGCATTTCCCGGCCCAGCCGCAATTCGCCGGGCTCGGTGACGACGACCCGGTCCGCCCCCGTCTCCTTCAGCGCCCGCTCCACCTCTCCGCCCAGGCTGCCGCTGTTGCCGGCCGCATCGAGCTTGATGTAGCGGACCCTAAAACCCTCCGCCTTGAGGCTTTCGGCGAAATGGCGCATGGCGGCGAAGAGAAAGGCGATCTTCTTCTTGTGATGCTTCACATAGCTGGCCTCGTCCATGACTTCGGCCATGAGAACGACGTCTTCGCTCTTGTCGGCGCCGACGAGGCTGGAGATCGAACGGCTGAGCTGGTCGCCCAGCACCAGGCGGAGCGCGCTCATGCTTTCATCTTCGGCCGGACACGCGACAGGCCGCCGTCGACGGCGAGCGTCTGGCCGGTGATCCAGTCGTTGGCCGGGTCGAGGAGGAAACACACGGCGCGCGCCACGTCGTCGGGGGTTCCGATCCGGCCCAGCGCATGCATCGCCTCGGAGACTTTGCGGGATAGGTCGTTGCCGGTCACCCCCGCCGTCAGCGGCGTCTCGGTGAGGCCCGGCGCCACGGCGTTGACGCGCAATTTCTGCCCGGCGTAACTCGCCGCCGCTGCGAGCGTCAGGCCTATCACGCCGGCCTTGGCGGCGGCGATCGCTTCGTGGTTGGCGAGCCCCTCCATCGCTGCGGCGGAGGAGACCAGAACCACAGATCCACCCTGTCTCATATGCTTGCCGGCGGCGCGCACCGTGGCGAAAGCGGTGGTCAGAGAGGCGGAGATGACGCCGTCATACTGTTCGCGGGTGGTCAGATGCGCGGGCTTCAAGAGCAGCGACCCCGAAAAATTGACCACGCCCTGAATGTCGCCCGCCTGCTGGACGGCGCGGTCGACGGCGTCGAAATCGCTGGCGTCGAGGAGAATGTCGGGGTTTATCTTGGCGGTGTCGCGGGCGGTGGTCACCACCGAATGCCCGGCCGAGGTCAGCAGCCTTACCGTCGCCTGTCCGATGCCGCTCGAAGCGGCGATGATGAGAAATCGCGCCATGCCAGTCTCCTTTTCTCTTTCCTACGCAGGAGAGAGGCGAGGGGATCGGCCTTACGCGGCCGGGCTCATGCGAAGCGCGGTGACGAGCTGCTGCGGCTCTCGCACGCCATGGCGGTAAAGCTGGATCAAGGCCCGGGCCAGACGCCGGCAGGCTTCCTCATTGTCGGAAATCGCGTGTTCGCCGCACAGGCTGGCGTAAGCCGAGGCGAGCCGGTCGAGATCGTCGGGCCCGAACATGCCGATGTCCTGTCCGTCGAGTAGATATCGCATGTCCGCCCCTCCTGTTTGGCGCCGCCCGTGACAGCCTGATGCCGATTTGCGGAAACTAACCGGGGAATATGGCGAGACTACGCGCCGGCGCGGTTTCCGCAGAGGAGAATCACCGGAATGCGATTTCGTTCCGACGCAAAAGCGCCCGCCGACCGGGCGGGCGCTTCAAATCATCGCGAAAGAGGCGCGATCAGGCCTTCTTCGGCGCGGCGTCGAGGAACTGCGCGCACCAGCTCGGCGCGCCGTCGAGACCGGCGCGGTCGGACATCGCCTTGATCGAGGTGATCTTGTAGCTGTCGTTGACCGTGAGTTTGACGGTGCAGGACAGATAGCGGGTGGTGGCCTTCTTCTTCGCCTTGCCTTCGCCCTGAGCCGCCACGCGCACGGTCTTGTAGCCGCCCTTCCACACATAGGTCGAAGTCGAGCCGCTGTCCTGGTCGCCTGCCGGCGGTCCATAGGCGGCGAAAAATTTGCCGGCTTCGGCCCCGACCCAACGCTGGGAGAGCGGATCGGAAGAGATGACGCCGGTCGTGGTGCAGGATGCGAGAAGCGCCGTGACGACGGCGGCAAACGCGAGGCGGAGGGTCATTGAGCTCGATGTCCTTAGAACTGGGCGGCGTGGGCGAACAATCATGGGAGGAGCCCGCGGCGCGCGCTGTTTTGCTGCGGTTTCGCTCTAGCGCGAGCCTGTGCAAAACGGAACGGGAATTTTGGGCTTCGCCTTCGAAAATTCACAAAGAGCGCGGAAATTGTATGCTTTTTGACCTTTTGGAAAATTATTTTCTCAGAACCGCTTGCAATTTAGAAAGGGATACGCTCATTTTTGCCGCAACCACGCCGGCGGATGTCAGCGGGGACAAACCATAGGGGAAAACCAAGATGAAGAAGCTCGCCACGCTGCTTGCAGCGACCGCCCTCGTGTCCACTTTCGCTCTCGCCGCCCAGGCCAAGACGCTCGTATATTGCTCGGAAGCGTCTCCGGAAGGCTTCGACCCGGCGCTCTACACCGGCGGCCAGACCTTCGACGCCTCTTCGCGCACGGCTTATAATCGCCTCGTCGAATTCAAGCATGGCGGCACCGAGCTCGAGCCCGGCCTCGCCGAAAGCTGGACCATTTCGCCGGACGGCCTCGAATACACCTTCAAGCTGCGCGCCGGCGTGAAGTTCCAGACGACCGAATACTTCACCCCCAGCCGCGACCTCAACGCCGACGACGTGATCTTCTCTTTCGAGCGTCAGCTCAAGGCCGATCATCCCTGGCATAAATATGTCGAAGGCGCCGCTTGGGAATATGCCGCCGGCATGGGCCTGCCCGAAAACGTCAAGGCCGTCGAAAAGGTCGACGACCTCACCGTCAAATTCGTGCTGAACAAGCCGGAAGCGCCGTTCCTCGCCAATCTCGGCATGGACTTCGCCTCCATCATGTCCAAGGAATATGCCGACAAGCTGCAGGCCGACGGCAAGATGGGCCAGCTCAACCAGATGCCGCTCGGCACCGGCCCCTTCACCTTCGTGGCCTATCAGCCCGACGCCGTGATCCGCTACAAGGCCAACGACACCTACTTCAAGGGCAAGGAAAAGATCGACGATCTCGTCTTCGCGATCACCACCGACGCCGCCGTGCGCGCCCAGAAGCTCAAGGCCGGCGAATGCCATGTGATGCCCTATCCGAACGCCGCCGATGTCGCCGACCTCAAGGCAGATCCGAACCTCAACGTCATCGAGCAGCCCGGCCTGAACGTCGCCTATCTCGCCTACAACACCACCCAGGCTCCGTTCGACAAGCCGGAAGTGCGCAAGGCGCTGAACATGGCGATCAACAAGCAGGCGATCGTCGACGCCGTCTTCCAGGGCGCCGCCCAGCCGGCCAAGAACCCGATCCCGCCGACCATGTGGTCCTATAACGACAAGGTCGAAGACGACAAATACGACGTCGACGCCGCAAAGGCCGCTCTCGAAAAGGCCGGCGTTTCGGGCCTGAAGATGAAGATCTGGGCCATGCCGGTGTCGCGTCCCTACATGCTCAACGCCCGCCGCGCGGCCGAGATCATGCAGGCCGACTTCGCCAAGATCGGCGTGGAAGTCGAGATCGTCTCCTATGAATGGGCCGAATATCTCGACAAGTCCAAGGCCAAGGACCGCGACGGCGCCGTCATGCTCGGCTGGACCGGCGACAACGGCGACCCGGACAACTTCCTCGACACTCTGCTCGGCTGCAACGCCGTGGGCGGCAACAACCGCGCCCAGTGGTGCAACAAAGAGTTCGACGATCTCGTGAAGAAGGCCAAGGTCACCTCCGACATCGCCGAGCGCACCAAGCTCTATGAAGAGGCGCAGGTCGTGTTCAAGCGCGAGGCTCCCTGGGCGACGATCGACCATTCCGTCGGCTTCACGCCCGTGTCCAAGAAGGTCATCGGCTATCAGATGGATCCGCTCGGCATCCATCGCTTCGACGGCGTGGACATCTCGGAATAATCCGTCACAATCGAAACGGCCCTTCCATGGCGGGAGGGTGATGAGCGGGGAAGCGTGAGCTTCCCCGCTTTCGAACAATGGAAAGAGCCCATGCTGCGGTTTCTTATCGGCAGGCTGGCTGTGCTGATCCCCACTTTCGTGGGCGTCGCCCTGATCGCATTCTCCTTCATCCGTCTTCTGCCCGGCGATCCGGTGATGCTGATGTCGGGCGAGCGCGTCATGGATCCCGAACGGCACGCCCAGATCATGCATGATCTCGGCCTCGACAGGCCCTTCTACGCCCAATTCGCCGATTATCTCGGCGGCATCGTCACGGGCGATCTCGGAACATCCATCGTCACCAAGCGTCCGGTGCTCGACGAATTCTTCGCGCTGTTTCCGGCGACCGTCGAACTCTCGCTCTGCGCCATCCTGCTCGCGGTCGCCGTCGGCGTGCCCGCCGGCGTGATCGCCGCCATCAAGCGAGGCTCCTGGGTGGACCAGACGGTGATGGGCGTCGCCCTGGTCGGCTATTCCATGCCGATCTTCTGGTGGGGCCTTTTGCTGATCATCTTCTTCTCCGGCTATCTGCAATGGACGCCGGTGTCGGGCCGCATCTCGCTGATGTATTTCTTCCCGCAGGTCACCGGCTTCATGCTGATCGACAGCCTGCTCTCCGGCCAGAAAGGCGCCTTCCAGTCCGCCGTCAGCTATCTCATTCTGCCGACCATCGTGCTCGGCACGATCCCCCTGGCCGTGATCGCGCGCCAGACGCGCTCGGCCATGCTGGAAGTGCTGGGCGAGGATTATGTCCGCACCGCCCGCGCCAAGGGGCTGACGCCGTTCCGGGTGGTGGGCGTGCATGCGCTCCGCAACGCCATGATCCCGGTCGTCACCACCATCGGCCTGCAGGTGGGCGTGCTGCTCGCCGGCGCGATCCTGACGGAATCGATCTTTTCCTGGCCGGGCATCGGCAAATGGATGGTCGATGCGGTGTTCAAGCGTGATTATGTCGTCGTCCAGGGCGGTCTGCTGCTCATCGCCGCCGTCATCATGCTGGTCAACCTGATCGTCGACCTGCTCTACGGCTTCCTCAACCCGCGCATCGCGAGATAGGAGAGGGAACATGGCTTTGACAGACACAAAGACCGCCGTCGCCGCGCCGCCTTCGGCGCTCCGCGAATTCTGGTTCTATTTCTCTCGCAACAAGGGCGCGGTCATCGGCCTCGTCATCTTCGCGATCATCCTGTTCATGGCGATCTTCGCGCCGTTCGTCTCCCCGCATGCGCCGGATGCGCAGGACCGCTCGGTTCTGCTCCTGCCGCCGGTCTGGATGGAGAAGGGCTCGTCGCTGTTCATCCTCGGCACCGACGCGGTGGGCCGCGACATTCTTTCGCGGTTGATCTTCGGCGCGCGCTTCTCGCTGTTCGTCGGCGTGGTCGTCGTCTCGATCTCGGTGATCTCTGGCGTGCTGATCGGCCTGGTCGCCGGTTATTTCGGCGGCAAGGTCGACACGGTGATCATGCGCGTGATGGACATCATCCTGGCCTTCCCGTCATTGCTGCTCGCGCTGGTGCTCGTGGCGGTGTTGGGCCCGGGCCTGGTCAACGCCATGATCGCCATTTCGCTGGTCAACCAGCCGCATTTCGTGCGCCTGACGCGTGCTGCGGTGATGATCGAGCGCGGCAAGGATTATGTGGTGGGTTCTCGGGTGGCGGGCGCCGGCACGACGCGGCTGATGTTTCTCACCATCCTGCCCAACTGTCTTGCGCCGCTCATCGTTCAGGCCACGCTGGCCTTCTCGGCGGCGATCCTGGACGCCGCGGCCCTCGGCTTCCTCGGCATGGGCGCGCAGCCGCCGACGCCAGAATGGGGCACGATGCTCGCCGAAGCGCGCGAATTCATCCAGCGCGCCTGGTGGGTCGTCACCTTCCCGGGGCTCGCGATCCTGATCACCGTGCTCGCGATCAACCTGATGGGCGACGGCCTGCGCGACGCGCTCGACCCCAAGCTGAAGAGGTCGTGATGACGGCGCCGCCCCCACGGGGCGGCCTCGTCCTCAATCACGGACGGTCAATACCCCGGCTGGGGACCCGTCGGGCCATCAAGCGGCGTCGTGTTGTAGGGCGGGATCGGTTTGGAAGGCTTCGGCTGATAAGCGCGCATGGGCCAGTTCCTGTGGACCGCGCCAATGATATTCTTGGAGAGAGGCGAAAACAATGCCTTTGCTAGACATACGAAATCTCACCGTCGAATTCGAGACGACCTCGGGTCTGTTTCGCGCCGTCGACGGCGTGTCGCTCGCCTGTGATCGCGGCGAAATTCTCGCGGTGGTCGGCGAGTCCGGGTCGGGCAAGTCGGTGGCCATGCTCGCGGTGATGGGGCTTCTGCCCTGGACGGCGAAGATCACCGCCGACGCCATGCTGTTCGACGGCAAGGATCTCCGCTCCCTGTCGCCGGCGGACCGCCGCAAGATCATCGGCAAGGATGTGGCGATGATCTTCCAGGAGCCGATGACCTCGCTCAATCCCTGCTTCACCGTCGGCTTCCAACTGGACGAGGCGCTGAAGACGCATCTCGGTCTGTCCAAATCCGAACGCCGCGCCCGCTCGATCGAGCTCCTGAAGAAGGTCGGCATTCCCGCGCCCGAAAGCCGGCTCGGCAATTTTCCGCATCAGATGTCTGGCGGCATGAGCCAGCGCGTGATGATCGCCATGGCGCTGGCTTGCAATCCGAAACTGCTGATCGCCGACGAGCCGACCACCGCGCTCGACGTGACCATCCAGGCGCAGATCCTCGATCTTCTCGTGCGTCTGCAGGAGGAGGAGGGCATGGCGCTGGTGCTGATCACCCATGACATGGGCGTGGTGGCTGAGACCGCCCATCGCGTCCAGGTGCAATATGCCGGCCAGAAGGTCGAGGAGCAGCCGGTGATCGAGCTTTTCGCCGACCCGCATCATCCCTATACGGCGGCGCTGCTGTCGGCGCTTCCGGAACGCGCCGTCGCCGGCGGTCGCCTGCCGTCGATCGCGGGCGTCGTGCCCGGCGCGCATGACAGGCCCACGGGCTGTCTCTTCTCGCCGCGCTGCAAATTCGCCACAGATCTCTGTCGCCAAACCGCCAAGCGCCAAGGGCCGGAACTCGGCTCGGCGCTGTGCAACTATCCGCTCGTCCACGGCGTCCCCCAGGGCCATCCGAGCAAGGAGGAGGCCTTCGCATGACCATCATCCAGGGAACCGATCTCAAGCGCTATTACGACGTCGGCGGCGGCGCGTTCCGGAAGCCATCCACCGTCAAGGCGCTGAACGGCCTGAGCTTCTCGCTCGAGGAAGGCAAGACGCTCGCCGTCGTCGGCGAATCCGGTTGTGGCAAGTCCACGCTCGCCCGGCTCGTCACTATGATCGAGACGCCGACCGAAGGCGAACTCACCATCGCCGGCCGCCCGGCCAACGCCGCCGATCGCGAATTGCGCGCCATGGTGCAGATCGTCTTCCAGAACCCCTACGCTTCGCTCAATCCGCGCCAGAAGATCGGCGCGATCCTCGAGGAGCCGCTCAAGATCAACACGAGCGACGACGCGGCGACCCGCAAGGCCAAGGCCGTGGACATGATGACCCGCGTCGGCCTGCGTCCCGAACATTACGATCGCTATCCGCATATGTTCTCCGGCGGCCAGCGACAGCGCATCGCCATCGCCCGCGCCCTGATGCTCAGGCCCAAGGTGCTGGTGCTCGACGAGCCCGTTTCGGCGCTCGATCTGTCAATCCAGGCGCAGGTGCTCAACCTGTTAATGGATCTGCAGAAGGAGATGGGGCTCGCTTATCTCTTCATCTCGCACGGCCTGTCGGTGGTGCGTCACATCGCCGACGACGTCATGGTCATGTATCTCGGCAAGCCGGTGGAAACGGGCAAGGTCGAGGACGTCTTCGCCCATCCGCGCCATCCCTATACGGCGGCGCTGCTGTCGGCCACGCCGATCGCCGATCCCACCCGCAAGAAGACCCGGATCCAGCTGACCGGCGAACTGCCGTCGCCGCTCAATCCGCCGCCCGGCTGTCCGTTCAATCCGCGCTGCCCGCGCGCCACCGACGAATGCCGCCAGGCGTTTCCGGTCGAAAGCGGCGAGGCGTCGCACCGGTTTTTCTGCTATCATCCGCTGTAGAAACGCGGAGCTTTGTCTGGTTGCATCGCCTTGACCGCGCGCTTTTTAATGGTAATGTCCGGGTAATCTTTTCGCGATAATCTGCTCGCATCAGGGCTAACCGGTCATGCCGACATATGAGGATTTTCCAGGCGCATGGCCCGGTGTTTCCGCTCAACCGGTGGAGCGCAGCGGTCTGATCGGCTTCGGGGTGGAACATCCGAGCACGACGCCCCATATGTCGTCGGCATCCAAGGCAGCGAGCAAGATGGAAACGACCGTGACCCGTGAAGAGATCGACGCCAAGCTGGAGCGCACGGAAGCGCGCGTCCAGGCGACGGTGGCTGATCTCAAGAGCGAGTTCTCGAAGTTCGAGTCGGGTCTCACCAGCTTCAAGTCGGACCTGAAGGACGAGCTTCGATCGGTGGACAAGCGCATCGAGCAGATTCAGGGCCAGATGGTCTTGATGCAGTCCGAAGTTGCTCAGATGCGCCACTCGCTTCCCAGCAAAGGTTTCCTGGTCGGCACGGCGATTTCGATCGTCGCGGTCATGATCGGCCTTGCCGCCTTCGGCGCATCTCAGTTCGGCAACGGGATCATGGCCGCCAGCAGTTCCGTCGGCCAGGCCATCAACGCCGAGAAACTGGCCCAGAACGCGCTGGACGTCTCCAATCAGAACGCCGAACAACTCAAGCTGATCTCCGGCGATATCAGGACGATCGCGACGAGACTTGCTGCAGAACCGCAGCCGGGGGCGCAACCGGCCCAACAATAGCGTCTGTCACCTGGCTCGGCGCGCCATCAAAGCCCGCAAAAAACACAAGGCTGCGGCTAATTTGACGCGGCTTGCGCGTGAGGCCTTCGCGCCGCCGCAAAAATGTGAGAAGGACGCTCATCTTCTTGTTTCCTTGACCGATGTCAGGGACAGGGCCGTTCGTCGGCGGTAACGACGGACGTTTTCTCATTACGGCACGATCATCATGCGTTCGATCAAGATCTGTTCTCTCGCCATTCTGTTGACGGTTCCCGTGGCCGGCGCCGCGATCCATATCGCTGGCGCCAATGCCTATCCGACGCCGGAGAGCCTCGGCGCGGCGCTGTTTCACGACAAGAACCTCTCCTTCAACCGGACGCAGGCCTGTTCGACCTGCCATATGCCCGACATGGGGTTCAGCGATCACAACGAGCCCGGCGGCGCCGCCGTCTCGCGCGGCGACGACAGCAGGTCCTTCGGCGACCGCAACGCCCCCTCCGTCGCCTACGCCGCCTTCAGTCCCGCTTTCCACAAGGACGAGGCGACCGGCGTCTGGATGGGAGGACAGTTCTGGGACGGCCGGGCCGCCAAGCTTGAGGACCAGGCCGGCGGTCCGCCGCTCAATCCGATCGAAATGGGCATGCCCAACAAGAAGACGGTCGCCGCCCGCATCCAGGAAAATCCCGATTATATCGACGCGTTTCAGCGCCTGTACGGCAAGGAGGCGCTGACCACGGACGACAAGGCATTCGCCTCCGTCACCAGCGCCATCGCCGCCTTCGAGCGCGGCAAGGACGTCTCGCCCTTCGATTCACGCTATGACCGTTATCTGCGTGGCGAGGAGAAGTTGACCGACCAGGAAGAGCTCGGCCGCACCCTGTTCTTCTCCAGCCAATTCGCCAATTGCAGCCTCTGCCACGACATCAAGGGCGCCGACGGCCGCTATGAGAGTTCGACCTTTTCGAGCCACAAATATTTCAATATCGGCGTGCCGGCCAATGAGGCCGCCCGCGCCAGGAACGGCGTGAAATCGGGCTATGTCGATATCGGCCTCGCCGCAAATCCCCAGGTTGCCGGCGATCCGGCCGAAAAGGGCAAGTTCAAGGTGCCGACGCTGCGCAACATCGCGGTGACCGGCCCCTATATGCACAACGGCGTGTTCAAGGATCTCCGGACCGTAATCTTGTTCTACAACAAGTACAATTCCAAGAAGAAGAGCCGGCAGATCAACCCGGAGACCGGGGAGCGCTGGGCCCCGCCGGAAATCGCCGACAATCTGGCGACCAAGGAATTGGAAACCGGCCCCGGCCTCGACGACAAGCGAATCGACGCGCTTGTCGCCTTCCTGAAGACGCTGACCGACAAGCGTTACGAGCCGCTCCTGACCAAAGCGCCCGCGCCGACGGGCGCCGGGACGGGCGCAGGGGCCGCCGCCCCCTGAACGATTGTCGCCGGACTTCGGGTCCATCATAGATATGCGCCCGATAATGGTCCGGACCATACCTCGATACATCAGGCTGAGGGACGTTCCTCATTGGCTCTGGACAGGCGGTTTCGTCGCGCATACCTATGGGGCCGACACGCACGCGGCCTGCGCCGCCGAGGGAGGAAATCATGCTGACACTACCAGATCTCGCCGGCAAGGCGGTGTTGATCACCGGCGCATCGACCGGCATCGGCGCGGCGCTGGCTCGCGCCTTCGGCGCCCAGGCCGCCAAGGTGATCGTGCATTGCAATTCGAGCCCCGACGCCGCCGAAGCCGTGGCCGCCGATATCCGGGCGGCGGGCGGCGAGGCCGCGCTGGTGCGGGGCGACGCATCGAAATCGACGGAGATCGCCCGCGTCGTCGAAGAGGCAGCAAGCGCCTTCGGCCGCCTCGACGGCCTGATCAACAATGCCGGCGCGATGGTCGCCCGCGTTCTCTATGAAAACATGACCGATGACTACTATGACGCGGTGATGGATCTCAACGCCCGCTCGGTGGTCGTCGCTTCAAAGGCGGCGATCGCCCATCTCAAGAAGCGGGGCGGCTTCATCGTCAACACCACCTCGGTGGCGGCGCGCACCGGCGGTACGGCGGGCTCCGGCGTCTACGGCTCGTCGAAAGCCTTTGTCGGCGCGGTCACCAAGGGGCTGGCGCTGGAGTTCGGCAAATATGGCGTCCGCGTCAATGCTGTGGCGCCCGGCTTCATCGAGACGCCGTTCCAGGAAAAATACGCATTGCCGGGACAGGGCGAAAAAGTCGCCGCCGCCGTGCCGTTGGGCCGTCCGGGAACGGCGGAGGATTGCGTCGGCGCCTATCTCTTCCTCGCCTCTGCCGCAATGTCGGGCTATGTCACGGGACAGACCATCGATGTCAATGGCGGCCAGTTCATGCCGTGACGCGGGGCCGACCGCATCTGATCAAGTCGCCGAGTTGACGCGGTTTCGGATTTCCGTACAAGCTTTCGACGGACGCGCATCGCGACGGCCGAAGCCCGCCTAGAGAGTGGGACGCGACGGAAAGGAGAGCGCCAGCCTGCGGGGCCGGCGCAATGAAAACATGGACATAACGCCTCCGAAGAGACTTCGCAGGGAAGCGCTGATCTGGCTGATTGGTCTCATCAGCACGGCGCTCGCCGGCATGCTCTACAGCTATGTGGCGTTCAATTCCGCCATGTTGGGCCTGCTTTATGCGCCTCTTAGCATCATGCCCACGATACTGTTCGAGCGCGGCATGTTTCTCAATCGCCTGAGGCAGTGGACGGCGTCGCTGTCGACGCCTGCTTATGTCCTGGCCAAAGTGCTGATCTTCACCGCTCTGTTCATCGTCGGCTCCCGCGTCGCCTCGCTCCTGCACTGGTGGATCGAGGGCGCCGATCCGCGCATCTCCATCCGCCAGCACGCGCCGCCATGGACCGCTTGGGCCTACAGCATGATCGTGGCGCTGCTGCTGTCGGCGGCGCTGCGGGTGCGCGAGCTTCTCGGGCGCAGCATCTTCACCGACATCGTGCTCGGCCGCTACCGCCGGCCGGTGGAGGAAAACCGCATTTTCCTCTATCTCGACGTCACCGGCTCGACCGGCTACGCCCAGCGCAACGGCCCGACCGCCGCGGCGAGCTATATTGGGCGCATCTTCAAGATCATGTCGGAGCCAGTGCAGGACTGGGGCGGCGCGATCGACGACTATATCGGCGATGCGGCGCTGGTGTCCTGGCCGCTGCGCGATCCGCTCAATGGCGCGCGCTGCCTGCAATGCGCCTTCGACGTGATCCGCAAGCTCGACAAGCACACGCCCGATACGATCCGCCGCTTCGGCCAGGCCCCGGAAGTGCGCATCCTCATCCATGCCGGCGCGGTGGTGCGCGCCGAAATCGGCGTCGACCACCACAAGATTTCCTATTTCGGCGACACGATCAACATGGTCGGCAAGCTCGAAGGCGAGATCAAGCCGCTCGGCCCCGGCATCTTCGTGACCGAAGACGCGCTGGCGCTCGCCGCCTTGCCCGATCACGCCGAGGCGGCGCCCTGCGGCGAATTCGAAATCAAGGGCCTGGAGCGCGCCGTGGCTTTGAAGACGCTCACCAGTCGCGCCCGCGCCGCCGCCGCGCCCATTCCGATCGGCGGCGCCGCGGCGGCGTAGCGGCTGGCGCGGCTCGTCAAACCCCAATTCGCCCCAGTGCCGGAATCTTCACGCCCGGCCTCGTCACGTCGATCCCGGCCACCAGCCCGAGGAGATGGACTTCCAGCCCGCTTTTGACGCCCACCGACAGTCCCGCGAGCCCATAGAGCGTTAGATGCAGATCGCCGGCGGCGTCGTAGGCGAGGAATCCGCCGCCCGGCAGATAATCGCGGCCCACGGCATTGGGCGGCAGCACCGCGTCGATCTCGGGCACCGCGCGCAGGATGCCGGCCACGAAGGTGTTGGAGTTCGGTCCCGGCCACAGCCGGTAGCTGCCGGCTTTCGCATGCGGATAGGCGGCGATCGCCGCTTCGATCTTCGGGATCAGCGCTTCGGCTTTGTCGCCCTCGGCCTGCCAGACGATCTCGGGGACATTCGAATACCAACGCCCGTCGGCGGGATAGCCGTTGCGCCTGACGGGATTGCCCCAGCCGACCACGTCGTAGCGATCGTAATCAGCTGCTCCTGCGCGCTTGACGACGAGCCAGCTGTGGACGGCGAAGGCGCCCTTGAGCCCGCCGGTGCGGGCCGCCAGCACCGCCACGCGAGCGCGGGCGTCCTCGGCGGGCGAGGGGAGAACGCCGCTGGCGCTCCAATCCGCAGAGCTCCAGTTGGCGGGCCTGTCCCGCGCAGCCCAATAGCCGGCCGAGGCCAGGCTCGGCAGGAGGTATAACGCCGCGATCGCCAGCGATAGATGCTTGATGCTTGTCATCCGCGTTGATTTCCCCTTCAAATTTTGCCATGCCCTCACACAAGTTTCGTTTTCCAGGTGAATTTCGGCTTTCTGAGGGTGGAATCATGACCAATCCGGTGTTGGTGGACGTCACGCGCGGCGATCTCGTCGAAAGCCGCCATCGCGGCATGGTCGCCGTCGTAGACGGCGAGGGCAAGGTGGTGTTCTCGCTCGGCGAAATCGATCGCCCCGTCTTCCCGCGCTCGGCCTGCAAGGCCATGCAGGCGCTGCCCTTGGTGGAAAGCGGCGCCGCCGACGCCTACGGCTTCGGAAACAAGGAGCTGGCGCTGTCGGCGTCGTCCCATTCCGGCGAACCGGAACAAGCCGCGCTCGCAGCCTCCATGCTCGCCGCCGCCGGCCGCTCGGAGGCCGATCTCGAATGCGGCTCGCACTGGTCTTTCGAGCAGCCCGTCGCCATCGCCCAGGCGCGCGCCATGGAGCGGCCCAACCAGCTGCACAACAACTGCTCCGGCAAACATGCCGGCTTCATCTGCGCCGCCTGCCACACCGGCATGGAGGTGAAGGATTACGTGACCTACGAGCATCCGCTGCAGGGCGAAATCCGCGGCGTGATGGAAGGGCTGACGGGCGCGGCGCTCGCGCATGACACTTGCGGCGTCGACGGCTGCTCGATCCCCACTTACGCCGTGCCGCTGAAGGGCCTCGCCCATGGCTTCGCCAAAATGCTGACCGGCGAGGACCTGGAGCCCATCCGCGCCCGATCCGCCCGCCGCATCATCGACGCCTGCATGGCGGAACCCTTCTACGTCGCCGGCGCGAAACGCGCCTGCACCGACCTGATGGCGCTCGCCCCTGGCCGCATCTTCGCCAAGACCGGCGCCGAAGGCGTCTTCTGCGCCGTGGTCCCGGAAAAGGGCCTGGCGGTCGCGCTGAAATGCGAAGACGGCGCCACCCGCGCAGCCGAAAGCATGATCGCCGGCGTGCTGGCCAAACTCTTCGACCACGACCAGGACATCGCCGCCAAACTGAAGGCGCGGGCGAGCTATGTGATGAAGAACTGGAACGGTATCGAGGTAGGCAAGGTCAGGTATAATCCGGCGTTTTGAGGGGGGAAGACAGTTGCCTGCATGACCAAGCGGGCGTTGTCTGCAAAAGGTTGACCCGATGTTGCGCTGCACGGCGTTCGAGCTTATCTTTCAAGCTCAGGGAGCCGTCGATCATGTCTGCAAATAGCGCAAATTCTATCTCGAGCCAAAGCGGCTTGGCGCCGGACGGCGACGATGCGGGCGCAGCTGCATCGTCACGTCCGAAGCCTTCAGACCTCGCGGTCTCGCAATCTTCAAAACGCGACGCCGACCTCATCGAGCTTCTCGCCGTCGCGGCGAAAACCTACACCCTCAGAGTGTTCGACAATGTCGATCCGAGCAGACTGACCAACCTCTCCGATAAAGCGCGCGTCGTCGCCGGGGCGCTTATGGAGCGCGGCGACGCCCGCGCCTATGCGCTGGCGCGACGGATGCTGGCGACTGTGGGCGAGAGAGGTTCGGTGGAAAACATCCAGTGAACGAAGATTCGCAAATCACTGAACGAGCGCCGCACAAGCATTCCGGCGCGGCAGGTCTTTAAAGATCTATGCGGACGGCGCGCGGCGCTGATGAAGCTGGGAAGGGATGATGCGTAAGGTAGAGGTCGCGCTGTTCATCTAATTTGATCTGCTGCTTCGCACCGGGTAAATCTTCAATATTTCCGAATGATGGCTTGTGCTTGAAAATATGCGTTGCTTGCAATTAGTGCACCTGTATTGTAATTTTGTTTATTAATATTCTTGAGGATGGTTGAGTACGGAAATGAGCTGGATATCGTTAATACATCAGTTGGCGGCGGATAGGGCTAATTTAGCAAGTATTGACCATCGGGTTGAGGAGCTTGAGGCGGACCTCAATAATATTGCCGAATCACGAAAGCCCGATGACGTAATTGACTATCTTAATTGCAAGAACAGAATTTTGTTTGAAATACATCTGTGTTTAGATGAGAAAGCGGAGATAGAGACAAGAAAAACGTTAAATATGGCTGCGAGATGGAAAATTCCTGTGCCGCCAAAGCCTCACGATCAATGGGGCGAGGACGAAAATGGTATTTGGCGTTGGTCTAGCAATTTCACTGATTATTACTTGACGGAAACCGGTCATTTCGCATTGAGAAGAGAGGTGTATAATGAAATTGATATGAGATTCAAGCCTATAGTAAGTTGGACGACGCTTGTGGTTGCTGTTCTTGGGTTGGTTATTGCGATATGAATTGAATTTTGATGTAGGTATTGAGGAAGAAGAACTATTCCAATTAAAATTTCAATTTACAGAGCCGACCGCCTTTAGCACCCATCTGTCGTTGCAAGTACATTTACCAAAGCCCCTGCGATCCGCAACGCTTCCCTCCATCCCCGTCCCATTCCAACACACCTCCCACCCCCTCCGCCACATCCTCTTCACCCCGTTTTCACACTTTCGAGCGGAGCGCTTTCTCTTTGCTAATATAGGGTTGCGCTTGCGGGCATGAGGCCCGGGCTTATCGTTCCGGCTCCGGGGAACCGTTCGTCCCCGGGGCCGGGCGCCCATAGCTCGCCTTGTCGTCCGCTGCGAAAGAGCAGGGGAGGCCGCGCGAAAAGATGTTTGCCGGACGTTATCTCAGATGGGCGGCGCTCGCCGTCGGGGCCTGGGTGTTTTTCTCCTTCTATCTCTATTACGCCTCCTGGCTGTTCTTCCGGCTTTCGGGCTGCGCGGCGGCAGTGGGCGGCTGCGGCGATGTCGAGGCGCGGCTCAATGCCGTGGTCAGGCCCTATGGGCTCTTCGCCGCCGCAGCCGTTCTGCTGGCGGCCAGCGTGTTGCGCATTCATTATCTGCGCATGAGCCCGCTCTGGGGGCTGGCGCTGTTCGTCTGGTTCGGGGCGAGCGCGCAGTTTTTGGCCGCTGTCGGCAATCTCTGGTTCGCGCGCATCCCGCTCGAAAAAGTGCTGGCGGCGCTGCCGATCGAGACCTTCTATCTCGCCGCGCTCGTGATGTTTCTCTGCTTTCCGGTCGAGCTCTTCCGCCGCGCCGCCGAGCCGGGGCTGAGGCTCGTCGCCTATATCGCCGGCTTCGTCGCCTCCTATTCCTTCTCCTTCACCATCGCCACCTCCGCCAGCCTGCCGGCCTATGTGATGATGGTCACCGGCTCCGCGCCCTTCGCCCGCGCCGTCGTCGATCTGCAGGCGGCGCTCACGCCCTGGGTGGCGCCGCCCGAGAGCGGGTTGATGCCGACGGCCGTGGCGCTGGCCATGTTTCTCGCCTGCCTGAGCTTCATCCTCGTCAGCCGCAGGACGCCGATTGGCCAGCCGCTCGCCGCCTCATCAGGTGTCGCCTGCTTTCCAGGTCTTCGCCGCCCGCCAGAACACGGTGCCGTCGGCATAGCCCAGCGCCTCGGCGATGCGCGCTTTCGGCATATGCTCCGTGAGCTTCTGCTCCATCAGCAGCCGGCGATGCTGCCGCACCATTCCGCGCAGCGAAAGACCCTGTTCGGCCAGACGCCGTTGCAGGGTGCGCGAGGACATTCCAAGCTCCGTCGCCAGCGCCGAGGCCGAAATCGGCCTGTGTCCGAGATAGATGCCGATCAGCGCCGACACTTTTTCGGTCAAGGTGGGCTCATGATCGGTGTCGCCGACGATATCGGCGATGTGCCGCTCCAGCATGGCGGTCAGGCCGGCGTCTTCGGCGCGGTGGATCTTGTCGGCCGCCTCGCGCGTCATCAGGATGCGGTTGCTGGTCTGGCCGAAACGCAAGGGCGCCCGGAAGATACGTTCGAGAGGGGCGACGTCGCGCGGCGCGGAATGTTCGAAATGCACCTCCAGCGGGCTCCAGCCGCGATGGAAGGAGGAGCGGGCGAGCTCCACCGTCGCCGCGATCGAATATTCGCTGTCCTGCCGGCGCGGCCACATCGCGGGCTCGGTCAGCCGGTAGCTCCAGACATAGGTTTCGCCATCCTCGAACAGGCCGGATTGCGTCGCGCCCTGCACGGCGTTGACGAATTTCGCCATGCGCCGAAAGCCTGTCTTGATGCTCGGCGAGAGTGAAAACAGCACGCCCATCGGGCCGATATCGGCGGGCTTGGAGGCCGCGCCCAGCCGCGCGCCGAGATGGGGATCGCCGAGGATCGAGGCGGCCTCTTCGAACAACGCGATATAGCGCGCCATCGGCGCCACCGCATAGGGATCGCTCAGCTGACCCCGCAAAATTCCGTGCGAGGCGAGCAGAAGATCGGTCTTTCCCGATCTTTTGTCGATTTCCTGCACCAGCGGCATCAGCACCGAGGCGCGAATTGAAGCAATCGCGGGCATTCGGGTGATGAAATCGGGTGCAGCTGCCATTTTGACGCTCTCCGCAGCGGGTGCTGGCGCGAATTATCGATTCATTGGCGGAACTTGCAATTTCCGCGCCAGAATGCCGCGCCTACCCTCTTGATATAAATCAAGCAAAAGAGGGGTTGTCATGACTTTGGAAGCCAGCATGCCCGTGATCCCAGACCGGTTGGCGAAGAATTCCGTCGGTCTTGCCCATATCGTCTTCTTCGTGGTCGCGGCCGCCGCGCCGCTCACCGCCGTGGTCGGCGCCTCGCCCGCCGCCTTCGCCTTCGGCAATGGCGCAGGCGTGCCCGGCGCCTTCGTGCTCGCCGGCCTGCTCTATCTTGTCTTCTCGGTCGGCTTCACCGCCATGAGCCGCCATGTGGGCGGGGCCGGGGCCTTCTACACCTATATCAGCCAGGGAGTCGGCAAGCCCGCCGGCGTCGGCGGCGCGCTGATGGCGCTGGTCACCTATACGGCGGTGCAAGTGGCGGTCTACGGCCTGTTCGGCGTGTTCATGGCCGGCGCCATGGCCGGTCTCGGCGCCGATCTGCCCTGGTGGGCCTGGTCTTTAGCCGCATTGGTCGTCGTGCATGTCTGCGGCCAGCGCAACATCGCCTTTTCCGGCGCCATTCTGGGCGTCTGCATGGTCGCCGAAATCGTCATCCTGCTGCTGCTCGATCTCGGCATTCTCTTCACCGGCGGCGGGCCGGAAGGCTTCACCATGACCTCCTTTGCGCCGGCCACCGTCTTCGCCCCCGGCCTTGGCGTCGCCCTGGTCTTCGTGGTCGGCTCCTTCATCGGCTTCGAAGCCACCGCCATTTTCGGCGAGGAAGCGGAAAATCCGGAAAAGACCATTCCGCGCGCAACCTATGTCGCCGTGATGCTGATCACGCTGTTCTACGCCTTCTCCACCTGGGCCATCGTGCAGTTCTACGGCCCGACCAAGGTGCAGGCGGCCGCCGGCGCCGGCCTCGAAACCTTCTATTTCGCCGCCTCCGACGCCATTCTCGGCGCCTGGTCGAGCCAGGTCATGAATGTGCTGCTCATCACCAGCCTGTTCGCCTGCGTGCTGTCCTTCCACAACACGCTGAACCGCTATTTCTACGCGCTGGGCCGCGAAGGCCTGGCGCATAAGGCGCTCGGCAAGGCGCATGCCAGACATGGCTCGCCGCATGTCGCCGGCTGGCTGCAATCGGCCACGGCGGCGCTGATCCTCGCGCTGTTCGTGCTCGGCGGCGCCGATCCCTATGCGGTGGTGTTTTCCTGGATGTCGGCGCTCGCGGTCATCGGCATTCTCGCAGTGCAGGCGCTGGTCTGCGTGGCCATCATCCTGTTCTTCCGCAAGACGCCCTCGCGCCACGGCGTCTGGACCACCGTGATCGCTCCCGCCGCGGCGCTCATCGGCCTTCTCGGCGCGCTGGGTCTGGTCATCGCCAATCTGTCGCTGCTGTCGGGCAGCGAGAGCCTAATCGTCAAGGCGTTCCCCTATGTCATCGCCCTTGTCGGCCTGGCCGGCGCGGCCTTCGCCCTTCGGGTCAAGTCCACCCGTCCCGATTTCTACGCCACGCTCGGAAAGGCCTTCGAATGATCGCGCTAGCAAAACTGCCCATCGCCGACCGGCTGCTTGTCGGGGTCATCCTTGCCCTCACGCTGGCCGTCGCCGCCGAAGCCCATGCCGTCTGCTCGATCCTCTGCATCCATGGCGAGGCGATGATCGACCAGATCTGCGCCGGCCGCGGCTGATCCCATCTCTGGCCCGCGCACCTGTCGCCGCGCGGGTCGTCCTGACCTGATTTTGAAGGAAACACCGCCATGGACGCTGTCGCCGCCAGAACCACCCATCCGCTCGATCTGCTCAGTCTCGACGAAATCGCCGAGGCCGTCGCCATCCTCAAGGACGAGAAGGCGCTCGCCGAGACCATCCGTTTCCCGATCGTCCGGCTGGAAGAACCCGATAAAGCCGGTCTCGCCGCCTATCGCGCCGGCGAGCCCCTGCCGCGCCTGGCTTTCATCCTGTCGATGGACATCACCACCGGCGAGACGCATGAGAGCATCGTCGATCTCTCCGCCAAGATGGTCGCGAGCCATATCCGCCTGCCGCTCGACAGCGCGCCCTATGGCCAGCCGCCGGTGATGCTGTGCGAATTCGAAACCATCGAGGCCACGGTGAAGGCCGATCCGCGCTGGGTCGCCGCCGTCAAGAAGCGCGGCCTGACCGATGAGGATATCCCGCTCGTCCAGGTCGATCCCTTCTCGTCGGGCTATTTCGGTCTTGATTTCGAAAAGGGCGCCCGCATCGTCCGCGCCGTGTCCTACTGGCGCGAGGATATCCGCGACAATGGCTACGCCCATCCGATCGACGGCGTCGTCGCGGTGGTCGATCTGATCAACAACAAGGTGCTCGATCTCGTCGATGACGAAAAGATCGTGCCGGTGCCGAGGAAGAAGCGCAATTACGGCCGCGAGACCTTCCCGGTCACCCGCACCGATCTCAAGCCGCTGCACATCGTCCAGCCGGAAGGGCCGAGCTTTACCGTCGACGGCTGGAAGGTCAGCTGGCAAGGCTGGACGTTCCGCGTCGGCTTCACCCCGCGCGAAGGCCTGGTGCTGCATGAACTGGCGGCGTCTGAAAACGGCAAGGAACGCAAGGTCATGTTCCGCGCCTCGGTCACCGAAATGGTTGTGCCCTATGCCGATCCCTCATCCAACCATTACTGGAAAAGCGCCTTCGACGCCGGCGAATATGGCCTGGGGCGTCTCGCCAATTGCCTGGAGCTCGGCTGCGACTGCCTCGGCCAGATCCATTATTTCGACGTGCCCGCCGCCGACGATCTCGGCCAGCCCTTCGTGATGAAGAACGCCATCTGCATGCATGAGGAGGATTTCGGCATCCTCTGGAAGCATTACGAATTCCGCAACGGCATTTTCGAAGTCCGCCGCTCGCGTCGCCTCGTCATCTCCTTCTTCGCCACCGTCGGCAATTACGACTACGGATTCTACTGGTATCTCTATCAGGACGGCACGATCCAGCTGGAAGCCAAGCTCACCGGCATCATCCAGACCACCGCGATCGCCGATGGCGAGACCTATCGCTGGGGCGGCATGGTCGACGACAATCTCGGCGGCCCGACCCACCAGCACTTCTTCAACGCCCGCCTGCATATGGACATCGACGGCTCCGGCAACACGGTGACCGAACATGAATTCCTGCCGCGTCCCTGGGGCGAGGATAACCCTTACGGCAATGTCTTCGACACGACGAGCCGCACGCTGAAGCGCGAGCTCGACAGCCCGCAGAACGCCAATGGCGAGACCGGCCGCTACTGGAAGGTCCAGAACCCGAATGTGAAGAATTCCGTCGGCAAGGCGCCGGGCTACAAGCTGGTGGTGATGCCGTCGCCGGTCATGCTGGCACAGCCGGGCTCCACCGTCGCCCGGCGCGGCGGCTTCGCCAAGAAGCATATCTGGGTCACCGCCTATGACCCCAAGGAGAAATACGCCAGCGGCGACTACCCCAATATCCATGCCGGCGGCGACGGCCTGCCGAAATTTGTGCAGCAGAACCGCAATATCGACAATGCCGACATCGTGCTCTGGCACTCTTTCGGCCACACCCATGTCTGCAAGCCCGAGGATTTTCCGATCATGCCGGTCGAATATGCCGGCTTCACTCTGAAACCCAACGGCTTCTTCGCCTCCAACATCGCCATGGACCTGCCGGCGGAGAAGAACGACCACAGCCGGGACAACAACGGCGAGGGGTGCTGCGCGCCGAAGCCGGAGAGCGGGTGCTGCGGCGGGAAATGAGGGCAGCAGAGTGAGAGTGACGCGCCGGGGCGAGGGGCTCCCGCGCGTTCTGATACGGGTTGTTGGGACGACTGCCGCGCGAACCCTGTATACGGGCGTCGAGCTATGATATGATCCAGCGTCTCGTAGGGAGAGCCCAATGAAGCAGCAAAGGAAAAAAGAGCGAGAAAAGACAGCTTGGACCGTCGAGAGCGCGGGAGAGCGTCTAGGGGAGATCCTGGCGAGGGTTGAAACCGAGGGGCCGCAATTCCTCACTGGCGATGCTGACCGCACTGTCGTCATGATTAGCCTTCAGGAATACCAGCGCCTCCTGGCCGATCAGCCTGGACAAGATTTCCTGAACTTCATGGAAACCTTACCGCTCTATCGTCTCGAGATGGAGCGAGAAGCGGAAAAGGAACGGGATCTGGTTTTGTGAAGGGATGGCTACTCGACACCAATGTCGTCTCATCTCTGATGAACCCAAACGGCGCGCCAAGCGTCAAAGCCTGGGCGCGGGCGCAAGATGAAAAAAACCTCTATATCAGCGTGTTGACCTTGGCTGAATATGACAAGGGCATATACAATCTGGCGGAGGGCGCCCCGGACCGCTCTCGATATTCCGCAGCCCGCAACGCATTGGCCGAACGATTTGCGACGCGGCTTCTCTCTGTTGGAGATGCTGATGTTTTGCTGTGGGGACGGCTTTCAGGAGATATCAAGCGCAAGACGTCTCATCCCCCGCCCGTCATAGACACTCTTCTCGCCGCCGCTGCGATCAACAACGATTTGCGCCTTGTCACGCGCAACAAAAAAGACGTGGAATTTACCGGCGCTGCGATCTTCGACCCATGGGACAATCCTGGCCAAGCATGAGTAGCTTTTGATATAGCGCGCAGGTCTCGACTGTGCGCTGTCGCCAAGCAAGCAAATCGCAGCCCAATGCTTACTTCTTCGCCTTCTTCTTCACCGGCGTCACGACGGCTTCCGCGTCCTGCTGCTCCATGCGCGCTTGGCGCAGGCGCTCGGTTTTTTTCTCGCGGGCGGTGGTTTCTTCGTCGATGATGCGACGGGCGGTCTGGTTGGTCTGGGCGATCTTCTCCTGGCTGGTCATCTTGGCCGGATTGAAGAAGGCGTCTTTGGTCGCGGTCATACGCGGTCTCCTCTTGGGGGAGCGGGGCTGCCGCGCGAGAGATCGCGCGGCGGCGAAGGTCGGAAGAAAGAAAGCGCGTTCAGATCAACGCGACGGGCGCACGGCGCGCTTCGGCGCGGGCAGCAGGCCTTCGCGCTGCAGCTTCTTGCGCTGCAGCTTGCGCTGGCGGCGGATGCCTTCGGCCTTTTCGCGCGCGCGCTTTTCGGACGGCTTTTCGTAAGCCGTATGCTTCTTTGCTTCGCGGAACAGGCCTTCGCGCTGCATCTTCTTCTTCAGGACGCGCAGCGCCTGGTCGACATTGTTGTCACGGACGAGAACTTGCATTCGAACTCCTTGAAGTCTGGCGGGCGCCCTGGAGGGCCGCCGGTTGTGGATCGGTCTCTCGGACGCATATCCATGGAAAAGTAAAAAAGGCCGGGAGTGGTTCCCGACCTCTCGAAAAACCGCGGTCGCATCGTTGCCGGCGTGAGCCGGCCGGCGGCCATGGGATAGAATCAGGCCGCGCGCAGGTTGTCGGCGGCGTTCTTGCCGGAGCGACGGTCGCGGACGATGTCGAACATCACCTTCTGACCCTCGACCAGACCCGAAAGGCCCGAACGCTCGACGGCGGAGATGTGCACGAACACGTCGGCGCCGCCTTCTTCCGGAGCAATGAAGCCGAAGCCCTTGGTGGTGTTGAAGAACTTCACGATACCAGTGTTCATGACGATTTTCCTTTCAAATCGCAGGTTCTCCCATACGGCGAGTCGCATGGGCTATCGAAATTGACAGGAAATCTGAAAGAGCGCGTCGTCTCGGCCAAAGGTCGCAAGCAAGTATCGATCGCGCGCTTATAAGCCGAAAGCGCGGCAAGATCAACCCCGGGGGAGGCTGCGAACGTAGGCGTTGCAGGACGGTTGAGCGAGTTGACGCGAGCCGTGTCCCGGCGAATATTGCTGACGATCAGGGCGACAAACATGACCCGCCTAATTCTCGATATATCCGATGAGGCGGCGGCCAAGCTGGAGCGCGCCCCGCGGCCTGCGGTCGTGAGTCCCTCCGAGCTCGTGGGAATCGCCGTTGAACATTATGTGGATCTCGATGAGACCCATCGGGCTGAGATCGAGGCAGGGCTAGCGGAGACGGAGGCCGGCCACTTCGCCACGGATGCAGAAATGAAGGTGTTCTTCCTCCGCGCAGCGAGAACCGGGGCCTGAAATGGCCGCTGCGCGCCTTCCCGGACGCGGCGCACATTACAAAAGCGATTCTGCCATCGGGCGTAGCAACCCCGCCGTCGCGACCGCTGTCACAGCGAGAATCAGGGACTGCGCTGCGATGCTCGCACTCAATCCCGAATGGGCAGGCCCGGACGGATTGCCGGCGCGCGCGAAGTCATTGTTCTGCCTTATCCATACATTCTCGCCTAGCGCCAAACAGAAATCAGCGTGCAGATCCTCATGGTTCTGCACGCTGCGCAAAAATGGCCTGAAAAGCTGAGATACGCTCTAAATCCTCGGCGTCACCCCGCAAACACCTTCCACCGCGACGGCCTGAAGGTCACTGCCTGTCCCTTGGCGACCTGCGCTTCCAGGGGAACTTCGATCTCGATCAGCCGCGGCTCGGCCTTGGTCCCGACATTGAGTTCGATGATGCGCGTGCCGGCGAGGCGGCGCAGACCGGTCACGGTTCCTGTCACGCCCGCGCCTTCGGAGACGAGTTCGGCGTCGGCGGGACGGAAGAACAGCCGGCCGGGGCCGTCCGTCGTCGAGGCGATTCCCACGGGCGCGCCGTTGTAGAGCGTCCTGCCGTTGGAGCCGGTCACCGGCAGTTCCACGCTGTCGCCGATGAAGGAGAACACGAAGGGCGAGTTCGGCCGGTCATAGACGTCGTCGGAGGAGCCGATCTGCTCGATCGCGCCCTGGCTCATCACCACCACGCGGTCGGCCAATTCCAGCGCTTCTTCCTGGTCGTGGGTCACGAAGATGGTGGTGTGGCCGGTGCGGTCGTGGAAATCGCGCAGCCATTTGCGCAATTCCTTGCGCACCTTGGCGTCGAGCGCGCCGAAGGGCTCGTCGAGCAGGAGCACGCGCGGCTCGATGGCCATGGCGCGGGCCAGCGCCACGCGCTGGCGTTGTCCGCCCGACAGCTGGTTGGGATAGCGCTTCTCGAGCCCGGTCAGCTGCACCATGTCGATGAGTTCGAGCGCCCTGCGGCGGATTTCCTGCTTGGGCGGACGTGTCGCCTTGGGCCGGACGGTCAGGCCGAAGGCGATGTTGTCGAGAATCGTCATGTGGCGGAACAGCGCATAGTGCTGCAAGACGAAGCCGACATTGCGTTCCTGCACAGGCTTCCAGGAGGCGTCTTCCTGGCCGAAGAAGATGCGGCCGGTGGTGGCTTGCTCCAATCCGGCGACCAGGCGCAGCAGCGTCGTCTTGCCGGAGCCTGAGGGGCCGAGCAGCGCGATCAGCTCGCCCGAGCGGATGTCGAGCGACACGTCGTGCAGCGCCGGGAAACGGTCGAATTCCTTGCGGATGTTCTTGATGCGGATTTCCATGGGGGTGAACCTTAATGCGAGCCGTTGCCGCCGGCGATGCCGTGCGAAAACCAGATTTCGAGCACGGTGCGGACGACGAGGGTGAAGAGGGCGAGAAGGGCGAGAAGCGAGGCCACGGCGAAGGCGCCGGCGAGATTATACTCGTTATAGAGAATCTCGACATGCAGCGGCATGGTGGTGGTGACGCCGCGGATATGACCCGAGACGACCGACACGGCCCCGAATTCGCCCATGGCGCGGGCGTTGCAGAGCAGCACGCCATAGAGCAGGCCCCATTTGATATTGGGCAGCGTGACCCGGAAGAAGGTCTGCCAGCCGTTTGCGCCGAGCGTGATGGCGGCTTCCTCTTCCGACGTGCCCTGTTCCTGCATCAGCGGGATCAGTTCGCGGGCGACGAAGGGGAAGGTCACGAAGATCGTGGCGAGCACGATGCCGGGCACGGCGAACAGCACTTCCACGCCGTTCTCCTTCAGCCATGGGCCGAGCACGCTGCTCGAGCCGAACAGCAGCACATAGACCAGACCCGAAATGACCGGCGACACCGAAAACGGCAGGTCGATCAGCGTGATGAGAAAAGCCTTGCCCTTGAATTCAAACTTGGCGATCGCCCAGGAGGCGGCCACGCCGAAGACGAGGTTGAGCGGCACGGCGATGGCGGCGACCAGCAGCGTCAGCCTGATGGCGGCCATCGCGTCGGGGTCGCTCAGCGCGTCCGTATAGGTCTCGAAGCCGTTGCGGAAGGCTTCGGTCAGCACGGCGACCAGCGGCAGCACGATGATCAGGCCGAGATAGACGGCGGCCATGGTCATGACGCCGATCTTCGCGCCCAGGCTTTCGCTTGCCGGCGAGCGCCATGCGCGGGTCTTGGAAGAGGGGAGGGCGTCAGACATTGGCGTATCTCCGCGTCCAGGCCTGCAAGAGGTTGATGGCGAACAGCATCAGGAAGGACACCGCCAGCATCACGGTCGCGATTGCGGTCGCGCCGGCATAGTCGAATTCCTCGAGCTTGATGGTGATGAGCAGCGGTGCGATTTCCGAGACGAAGGGAATATTGCCGGCGATGAAGATCACCGAACCATATTCGCCCGCCGCCCGCGCGAAGGCGAGCGCGAAACCGGTGAGGATCGCCGGCGTCAGCGACGGCAGGATCACCAGGCGGATCGCGTGGAAGCGGCTGGCGCCGAGCGTGGCGGCGGCTTCCTCGACCTCGCGGTCGATCTCTTCGATGACGGGCTGCAGCGTGCGCACCACGAAAGGCAGGCCGATGAAGATCAGCGCCACCACGATGCCGGCGGGGCCGAAGGCGATCTTGATGCCGAAGGGCTCGAAGAACTGCCCGACCCAGCCGTTCTTGGCGTAGAGCGCGGCGAGCGAAATGCCTGCGACCGCCGTCGGCAGCGCGAAGGGCAGGTCGACGATGGCGTCGACGACGCGCTTGCCCGGAAAGCGGTAGCGCGCCAGGGCCCAGGCGATCGGAATGCCGAAGATCACGTTGATCAGCGCGGCGATGAAGGCCGAGCCGAAGGAGGTCTTGAGCGCCGCCAGCGTGCGGCCGTCGGCGAGAAGTGCCAGATAGCCGTCGACGCCGATCGCGGCGGAGCGCAGCACGAGACCGGCGAGCGGAATGAGAATGATCAGCGCGAGCCAGGCGACGGTGACGCCGAAACTGAGCCCGAAGCCCGGTATGACGCTGTGCCGCCTGAAACCGATCCTCTCGGTCAGTGGTTGGTTGGACATGGACTTCCCCGTTGTGTGAGGCAGGAGCAGGCTTTGCCCGTCTCCGAAGATTGTTTTTTGTTATGAGAGAGAGGGTTGCAGCCCGTGGCCACCCCCCTCTGTCCTGCCGGATATCTCCCCCTCAAGGGGGGAGATCGGCAGGCGGCCAGACCTTAGCCCAGCAATCGACGTCGAGATTGGGGAAGGCGTCGCCCCCATCCAATCTCCCCCTCGAGGGGGAGATGTCCGGCAGGGCAGAGGGGGGTAACAACACCCTCTGTAATCAAAGGCCTCAGTTTGCCGGCTTGTAGATCTGGTCGAACACGCCGCCGTCGCCGAAATGGGTCGGCTGCGCCTTCTTCCAGCCGCCGAACAGCGGATCGTCGATCTTCACCAGTTCCAGCTTGGGAAACTTCGTCACGAGATCGGCGGGCGCAAGCTCCGGCTTGAACGGACGATAGTGATGCTTGGCGGCGAGCGTCTGGCCTTCCTTCGTATAGAGATAGGCGAGATAGGCTTCGGCCGCCTTGCGGGTGCCCTTGGCGTCGACATTGCCGTCGACCACTGCCACCGGCGGCTGGGCGAGGATCGATAGGCTCGGCGTCACGATTTCGAAGCCTTCACCCTTGAATTCGTCGAGCGAGAGATAGGCTTCGTTTTCCCAGGCGATCAGCACGTCGCCGATGCCGCGCTGGGCAAACGAGGTGAGCGCGCCGCGCGCGCCGGTGTCGAGCACCGGGGCCCGCTTGTAGAGGTCTGCGATATAGGCCTTCACCTTGGCTTCGTCGCCGCCGAATTCCTTGTGGGCCCAAGCCCAGGCGGCGAGATAGTTCCAGCGGGCGCCGCCGGAGGTCTTCGGGTTCGGCGTCACGATCTGCACGTCGCCTTTCACCAGATCGCCCCAGTCCTTGATGCCCTTGGGATTGCCCTGACGCACCAGGAAAACGATGGTCGAGGTGTAGGGAGCGGAATCGTTGGGCAGCCGCGTCTTCCAGTCGGCCGGGATCTTGCCGGTCTTGGATGCGATCGCGTCGATGTCGCCTTCCAGCGCCAGCGTCACCACATCGGCTTCGAGCCCGTCGATCACCGCGCGGGCCTGCTTGCCGGAGCCGCCATGCGATTGCTTGACCGACACATCCTCGCCGGTTTCCTTCTTCCAGTGCGCGGCGAAGACCTCGTCGAACTCCTTGTAGAATTCGCGGGTCGGGTCGTAGCTGACATTGAGCAGCTGCGTTTCGGCGAAGGCGGGCGCGACGCCGCCGGCTGTCAGCGCGAGGCCCATGGCGAGCGCGACGGCGCGGGATGCGAGGTGGCGGCGGGTAAGTGCGGTAATCATGCGTTCGTCCTCCTAATCGACGGAATGCATAAACCCTATTAAATTGGTATATTATGTCAATTCACTGGAGTGAAGAAAGCAAAATCTCACGCGGTTTGCGCGCAAATTTGTTTCAGGATGCGTGTGAGAACGGCGTTTGCTGAAACGCAGAGCCGGGAAAAGCCGGCGCACGAGGAATAATATTCTCCGCATCTGCCGCCGCATCGCTGTCGGAGCGCCGGTTTGGACTCGCGGTCGCGCAGCGCGAGACGAAGAAGGGCAGGCCTCGCGCGTCCGCCAGCTTTTTCGCCGAAAGCACGGAATCGCAGAGATATTTGCTCCCGCCTCGGGACCTGAGGGAAACGCATTTCTGTCTATTGGCAGCCCAAACTGCGATTATCCCGGCATCGGAATTCAGGACCAAAGACATGACCATCATGAATCTCTCCCAGGAAGCGCAGTCGCTCAACGACAAAATGGCCGGCCTCGATCTGGCGGAGCGTCTGGCGCTCGCCGCCAGCCTCGGCGGACGGGTCGTCTTCACGACGTCGCTCGGCATCGAGGATCAGGTCATCACCCATGTCATCGGCCAGAACCGCTTCGACATCGATGTCGCCACGCTCGAGACCGGTCGTCTCTTTCCGGAAACGGTGGCGCTGATCGCCGAGACGGAAGCGCGCTACGGCATGACGATCAATCGCTATTTCCCGCTCAAGGAAGATGTCGACGCCTTTGTCTCCCAATACGGCATGAACGGCTTTTATGACAGCGTCGAGGCCCGCCACGCCTGCTGCGGCGTCCGCAAGGTCAAGCCGCTGGCCCGCGCGCTGACGGGCGCGTCGGTCTGGGTTACCGGCCTGCGTCGCGGCCAGTCCGGCAACCGCGCCGACACGCCCTTCGTCGAATATGACGCCGAGCGCAACCTGCTCAAGGTCAACCCGCTGGCCGACTGGGATCTCGACCGCATCAACTGTCTCGTGACCGACGAGGCGGTGCCGATCAATCCGCTGCATGCGCGCGGCTATCCCTCGATCGGCTGCGAACCCTGCACCCGCGCCATCAAGCCGGGCGAGTCGGAACGCGCCGGCCGCTGGTGGTGGGAGAACGACGAAAAGCGCGAATGCGGCCTGCATGTGCCGGAAGCAGCGCTCCCCTCGCTCAATTCGAGCGAGCTTTAATTCGGCGTCGAACCGCCCCTCATCCGGCTGCCGCCACCTTCTCCCCGCGCGCGGGGAGAAGGTCGATGGAGCGCAGGCCTTGCCACATCCTCCTTCTCCCCGCAGGCGCGGGGAGAAGGTCCCGGCAGGGGGATGAGGGGCGGTTCTCGCCCTTGCTATAGGAACCCGATCCCGGGAAAGGTAGACAAATGCACATGTCCGAATTCGACGCCCACGCCAAGGATGCGCCGGCGCGCCAGCCGCTCGATCCGCATCTGAAGGCGCTGGAAAACGAAGCCATCCACATCTTCCGCGAAGTGGCCGGCGAATTTGAAAAGCCGGTGATGCTCTATTCCATCGGCAAGGACAGCTCCGTCCTGCTGCATCTCGCCCGCAAGGCCTTCTATCCCGGCCGGGTGCCCTTTCCGCTGTTGCATATCGATACGGGCTGGAAATTCCCCGAGATGATCGCCTTCCGCGACGCCACGGCGCAAAAATTCGATCTCGACATGGTCGTCCACACCAATCCGCGCGGCGCCTCCGAAGGGATCGGCCCGTTCAGCCATGGCTCGGCCTATCATACCGACGTGATGAAGACGGAAGCGCTGCGCCAGGCGCTCGACGCCGGCAAATATGACGCGGCCTTCGGCGGCGCGCGCCGCGACGAAGAGGCGTCCCGCGCCAAGGAACGCATCTATTCCTTCCGCACGCCCGACCATAAATGGGATCCGCGCAACCAGCGCCCGGAACTGTGGAACATCTATAACGGCATGATCCG
Organism: Rhizobium sp. TRM95796; assembly: GCF_025779995.1. Lineage (NCBI taxonomy): Bacteria > Pseudomonadati > Pseudomonadota > Alphaproteobacteria > Hyphomicrobiales > Rhizobiaceae > Rhizobium > Rhizobium sp. TRM95796. Next base: position 390,884 of record NZ_JAOXHE010000005.1, read on the forward strand.
CCAGGGTGAAAGCGTCCGCGCCTTCCCGCTGTCCAACTGGACCGAAGTCGACATCTGGCGCTATATCCAGGCGGAAAACATCGAATTGCCGCCGCTCTACTTCGCCAAGACCCGCAAATATGTCGAGCGCGACGGCATGCTGATGTGGGCCGAGGATCCGCGTTTCGAAGCGCTTCCCGGCGAACAGGTGCAGGAAGGCATGGTCCGTTTTCGCACGCTCGGCTGCTGGCCGCTGACCGGCGGCATCCGCTCCACGGCCTCCACTCTCGACGAGGTGATCGCCGAACTCGAAATCGCCACCGTCTCCGAACGCCAGGGCCGCGCCATCGACCGCGACCAGGCCGGCTCGATGGAAAAGAAGAAGCGCGAAGGATATTTCTGAGATGACCGCTCCCTCCAATCTCGCCGAACAGGCGCTCCTCAACGCCGACAGCCATGCGATTACGCGTGATTCCCGTCCGCTGCGCCTCATCACCTGCGGCTCCGTCGACGACGGCAAATCGACCTTGATCGGCCGTCTTCTCTGGGACACCAAGGCCGTCAAGGAAGACCAGGCCGCGGCGCTCAACCGCGACTCGGGCAAGCAGAACGATCTCGGCCTGCCCGATTTCGCGCTGCTGCTCGATGGTCTCCAGGCCGAACGCGAACAGGGCATCACCATCGATGTCGCCTATCGCTATTTCGCCACCGACCGCCGCTCGTTCATCGTCGCCGACACCCCAGGCCATGAGCAGTACACCCGCAACATGGCGACCGGCGCCTCGACCGCCGATCTCGCGGTGCTGCTCGTCGACGCCCGCGCCGGCCTGCTCGAGCAGACCCGCCGCCATGCGACGATCGCGACCCTGATGGGCATCCGCCAGTTCGTGCTGGCGGTCAACAAGATCGACCTCGTCGGCTACGACAAGGCGATCTTCGACAAGATCAGCCACGATTTCAAGGAACTGGCTTTGTCGCTCGGCGTCCGCCAGGTCACCGCCATTCCGCTTTCGGCGCTCAAGGGCGAAAACGTCGTCTATGACGGCCGCGCCTCCATGCCCTGGTATGAAGGCCCGACCATCGTCGAAGCGCTCGAAAAGGCCCCGGTCCGCTCGGCCCAGGCCACCGGCTTCCGCATGAGCGTGCAGCGCGTGTCGCGCCCCGGCGAAAGCTTCCGCGGCTATCAGGGCACGGTCTCGGGCGGCGCGGTGAAGCCGGGCGATTCCATCGTCATCCTGCCCTCGGGCATGATCGCCAATGTCTCCAAGATCGTCACCTTCGATCTGGTGCGCAACGCGGCGGTGGCTGGCGACGCGGTCACGCTCGTGCTCGACCGTCAGGTCGATATCGCCCGCGGCGACCTTATCGCCTCCTATGACGCCCAGCCGATGATCGGTCTCGCCTTCGACGCCCAACTGGTGGCGCTGCAGCCCGGCGGCATCCAGCCCGGCAAGCGCTACTGGCTGAAATCCGGCTCGCGCCGCCAGCGCGTGCAGGTCGAGCCGATCTCCAAGCTCGATCTCAAGACCGGCAAATGGGCCGCCGCCGAGAGCCTCGACATGAACGCCATCGGCCGCGTGCATCTCGCTTTCGACGAGCAGGCGGTGTTCGACGCCTATGAGCAGAACCGCTCGACCGGCGCCTTCATCCTGATCGATCCCGACACCAACAACACGGTGGCCGGCGGCATGATCACGGCCCGCCGCAGCGAAGTCTCAGCCATCCATGGCGACGACGCCCGCGTGCTCGTCTCGCTCCCGGCCGATCTCGCCGATCAGATCCTGACCGGCGAACTCTTTGCCGCCCGCCGCGACGAAGTCGAAATCCGCCGCCTCACCGCCGTCCAGGCCCGCAAGGCCATCGACGGCGTCGAGGAATAAGCGGTTCTGTCGGAGCCGGGAATGAGGAAGGGCGCCGCGCGGCGCCCTTTTTCGTCGATTTGCATGTCTTGAACATCACTCCGGCGCGGAGCCCGATCCCAGAAAAGACGAAAACCGCGCCAGGAACTCCATCTGGCGGGAGACGCCGGTTTTTGCCAGCACGCTTTTGGTGTGCGAACGCACCGTTTCAGCCGAGATGCCGAAGGCCTGGGAAATCTGCTTGACCGAATCGCCGGCGATCAGCCGTTCGGCGATGCGCGCCTCGGCGCTGGTGAAATCATAGAGCCGCTGCACCAGCATGCGGAAGGGCAGCCCCGGCTGCGTCAGCGGCACGATCGAAAGGATGATCGAGACGCCGCCGAACATGTCGCGTCCGCGTCCGCGCATCGGCGTCAGATGCAGCACGAAGGGCGCGTGGTCGTCCTGCCCCCGCACGCCGATCGACATCGGCGGACCGTAGCGAAGCGCCAGTTCCTCCAGTGATTGTTTGAGCAGAGCGTTGGCGACCGCGTCGGTCAGATGAATGCGGTCGGATGCGCCCGCGGTGATCTGCGCCGACAGCTGTGAGAATGCCTCGTTCATCAGCCGCACCCGCCCGCGCGCATCGAGCGTCGCGGCGGGAATGCCCACCGATTGCAGCCCCTTAAGCGCACCCTTCGTCTCCTGCTCCTGGAATTTGCGCGACAACAGCACCGAGCGCGAGATATGAGGACGCAGCGCGTTGAGCTCCGCCACCACGCTTCTGTCGAAGGGGCCTTGCGTATAGAGGCGATCGATCGAGAAGATGGCGATATCGTCGTCCGCCCCCATGATATGCGTGCCGACCACCCAGCCGAGCCCGCGCGGCCTGAGGAAATCCCGGTAGATCGGATGGTTTTCGAGTTCTTCCGGACTGACGATATCCTCGTCTGTGACGAAATCCGCGGTGGGATCGGCGAGCAGGCGCTGGGCGCGGATATTCAGGCTGCCCCAATTGCCTTTGAGCAGCGCGTCGAGATGCTCGACGCAGTTGCGCGACGCCGCCGCCGCCGAATGACCGGCCCCGACGGTGAAGAGCGAACCGCCATATGCGCCCACGGCCGCAGCGACATTCTCGATGACCTCGGGCCAGAGTTCGGGGAGTACGGCAGCCTCATAGATCCGGTCGATCAATTTATCTGTCAATTGCATGTCCCGCGACTACATCCTCCAGAGCAACCTTCTGAGCGAAGGAACCTATGGCATGCCAATATGAATGAAAATCGGGAAATGTCGCCATTGCCGTAAATTTACCGAAACATTTGTCTCTACCTCTTCTCCGCCCTACTCCAGAAGGCGCTCTTGCGACCGTGGGTCTTCTTGAGGCCAAGTTCATAGGCGGTGTGCGTCTCTAGCCCGAGCCGCGCGACGGCGTCCGCGTCCAGCCGCTTGGCCAGAACGCCCAACTGCGCCAGGTGCCGGGCGCCGTGGCCATAGGCGCTCGAGCGGGCGCGTGCGAGAATGTCGTCGAGAAGCGCCCGGTAGAGGATGGTCGCGGCCAGCGGATGGTCGTTTTCCAGTGTCTCGGCCATCTCGGACAGGATCTCCCAATAAGCGCCATCCCATTGTGTCGCCTCGCGCTCCACCAGCGCGGCGGCGAGATCCAGCCGCGGCCAGGCGGCGAGGAATTGCAGCGCCCGATAAATCTGCTTGACCGACATGACATGGGCGAAGGCGCGGTCGAGCGCCTCGAATTCCTCGAAATCGCCGAGCGCGGCGATATAGGCACCGAGCGCGCCCGGATCGAGCGCCGTCTCGAATTGTTTCCAGCGCAGCGCCTGCGCCGCATCCTTGTCGCCGAGCGCGTCGAGGATGCCCGCCTCCAACTCCGCGCGCCGGCCCGCGTCGAAAGCGAGGGCCATGCCGCCATCGGCCATATCGGTCATGCGCATCACTTTCAGGCCGCCTTTCGGATTTTTGCGCGCCCAGACCAGCGCTTCTGCGGCGCGGCCGGCCGACAGCAACAATTCGGCTACCGCAAGCGGCTCCTGCCGATGTTCGGGCAAGCTCTCCTCGATGGCGATCAGCGTGTCGATATCGCCGAGTCTCAGCGCGATCAGCTGGCGAATTTCGGAAGCCTGATGTTCGACCGGATCGAAGCCGAAGCCGCCGCGCCCGGACTTCTTCGCCTTGGGCTCGGCGAGCGGCGTGAGCGTCTTGTCCCAGCGCTTGAGCACGTTGTCCGGCAGATTCGGCAGAGCGACCTGCGCCGCGTCGATCAGATAGCCGTGCTCGCTGTCGATCAGCGCCGCCTGCATCCGTTCCGGCAGGCGTTCCAGGTCTTCCGCGCCGAGTTGCGGCGCGAGAAGTCCGATCTGTTCGATCGCCTGATGATAGACCGCCTGAATGCGGCCGCCGCTGTCGTCGATGCGATTGAACACGCCGCTATGCGTGCCGACGAAGCGCAGGATGCGATCGAGTGCGAGGGGCGGAGATGCGGGCGCGAGTTCGCTCATGATCGTGTCGACGATCACTTGGAGGTCGTCGCGAAACGCCCGCTCCTTGTTCCAATCGACGAAGCTCTTGGCGCGCGCCAGCCCGTCCAGCCGCTTGTCGATCAGCTTGGCCACGGCCTCGGGACCCTTGGCGCCGGCGAGCGCGGCTTTGACCAGCTTCTTGAAGGCGGCGTCGCGGCCGCATTGGTCGAGCGCCAATGCGGCGAGTTTGTCGAGGCCCAGGTCTTTCAAGCTCTCGATGGTCAGGGTTGTCGCGCGCGCCATGATCGTCAGCTCCTCTTTTTTAAGACCTTTTTGACAGTGAAATCGCGCGATCGACAAGAGCGCCGGACGTCTCCATCGGCCCGAAGGCGCCATTGTCCTCCAAAACCCGCCCAGATTTGGGATAGTCCGGCCACTTGCCGCTTCGCGTGTATCGTGTTCTGCTTATTTTAGGGGACTCGTACATGAGGGGAGCGCGCCATGACGACGCCTGCGGACACTCTGTTTTCTGATCAATGGCATTTGAAGAACTCCGCGGCCGGCGAGTTCGACCTCAACGTGCTGGCCGTCTGGAACGCCTATACCGGCGCCGGCGTCAAGGTCATGGTGATCGACGACGGATTCGATCATGACCACGAGGATCTCGCGGCCAATTACGATGCGACGGCGGACCGCGACTATGCCGATCTGGACGACGACGCTGCGCCAGCCTTTTCCTTGGACAAGCATGGCACGGCGGTGATGGGCATCATCGGAGCCGCCAACAATGGCGTCGGCGGCGTCGGCGTCGCCTATGGCGCGACCCTGATCGGCGCCCGGATCAGCTATGACGTCACTGCGGACAAGTGGCGCGAGCAGTTCGTTTCGGCTCTGGGCGATGCGGTGGAGCAGGGCGTCGGCGTCATCAATATGAGCTTCGGCGGCGCCGGCGATTACGACACATTCGATGGCGCGTCGAATGTGGCGCTCATCCATGCCGCCATCGAGGATGCGGTCGTCAATGGACGCGGCGGTCTCGGCATCGCGCTGGTGAAGTCCGCAGGCAATTCGCGTGATGACAAGATCGACGTCAATCACAATCAGTCCGACAACGATACCCGCCAGATCATCGTCGCCGCCGTCAATCGCAATGGGACGGTCTCGGAGTATTCGAGTTACGGCGCGCCGATCCTAGTGTCCGCCTTCGGTTCGCCGCTCGCGGGCCAGATCATCACCACGGCCATCACCGGCACGGGCGACCTTATCGATAATCCGAATTATACCGGCGTCTTCAACGGCACCTCCGCCGCCGCCCCGATGGTGTCGGGCGTGGTTGCACTGATGGAAGACGCCAATGCCGATCTCGGCTGGCGCGACATCCAGACCATTCTCGCCATCAGCGCCCGCCATGTCGGCTCCGAGGTCGGCGGCGCCGTCACAGGTTTCGAACGCACCGGCTGGGGCTGGAATGGCGCGACGAACTGGAACGGCGGCGGCATGCATTATAGTCTCGACTACGGCTACGGCTTGGTCGACGCGTTGGCCGCCGTGAGGCTGGCCGAGAGCTGGAGCGCCCGATCCACCAGCGCCAACCAGGTCTCCACGTCGGTGGATCTGCTCGATTCCTCGATTGACCTGCCGGACGGCGATCTGGCTGGAACGTCGATGACCGCCACCTTCGCCGCCGGCGTTCAGGTGGAGCGGGTGACGGTCACCATAGGTCTCTCTGCGATTTTCGACCAGGATTTCCGCTGCTATCTGACCGGACCTGACGGCCAGAGGCAGGAACTGATCGCCGATGCGGGTTATGGCGATGCGGTCAATGGCAGCTTCACCTTCCACGCCCAGGGGTTTCGCGGCGTGTCGAGCCGGGGCGATTGGAGCGTCACGCTTGTCGATGACGGGTTCGGCGACGCCGTGTCGGTGTCCGATGTGGTCGTGAACCTGTTCGGCGCCCGCGCCGGCAAGAACGACACCTATTGGTACACCAACGAATTTTCGAATTTCGTCGCCAACCATTCCAAGGCGCTCGCCGACAAGGATGGCGGCGTCGATCTGCTCAACGCCGCCGCCGTATCCTCCGCCTCGACCCTCAACCTCGCCACGGGCAAGGGCCGCATCGACGGGGTCGCGGTCACCATCGAGGGCATAGAGGACATTTTGGGCGGCGACGGCGCCGACCGGCTGACCGGTTCGAAAGCCGCCAATGCGCTGGACGGCGCGCGGGGCGCCGATCTGTTGACCGGCGGGGCGGGGCGCGATGCGCTCGACGGCGGAGCCGGCTCGGACCGCTTCATCTTCCTGGCCAAATCCGATTCCGTGGTCGGCAAGAACCGGGACGTGATCGCCGATTTCACCGGCGCCGATCTGATAGACCTCAAGTCGATCGACGCCCGGACAGGCGCCGGCAATGACGCCTTCCGCTTCATCAAGGCGCAGGATTTTCACGACCGCGCCGGCGAATTGCATATGGTCAAGGTGGACAAATCCGGCAAGGCCAACGACCTGACGCTGGTCGAAGGCGATATCGACGGCGACGGCAAGGCCGATTTCCAGATCGCGCTCGCCGGGCTGCACACGCTGACGGCCGGCGATTTCGCGCTCTGAAACCGGCATGGCGCAGGCGTCCGAGGCCTTGCCTTTGGCCCGGCGTCTGCTTACACAACCGGTCCATGCGGGCGAGGGCCCGCGCCGATGAGACGGGCCCGGACCATGATCGTATCGCATGCGCACAAACTGATTTTCCTGAAGGCCCGCAAGGTCGCCGGCACCTCGCTGGAAATCGCCCTGTCGAAATATTGCGACGGCGGCGACATCATCACCCCCGTCTCCCGCGCCGACGAGGCGATCCGCGCCCGCCACGGCTTTCAGGGTCCGTGCAATTTCAATTTCGGCTGGGCCAAACTCTTCGTCAAACAGATGAACGAGGAGCCGAGGCTCGGCAAATACTGGCTGCCGCTCAAATATTACAACCACATTCCCGCCAATCTCGCCCGCCGCCGGCTGGGGGCGAAGATCTGGAACGGCTACACCAAGCTCTCGGTGGTGAGAAACCCCTGGGACCGCGCCGTGTCGATGTTCTTCTGGAAAAGCAACAAGAAGACCGACAACCCGGATATTTCCGGCTTCACCGATTTCCTGATCGAGAAGAAGGCCTATATCGCCTCCAACTATCGCAACTACATGATCGGCGATCGAGACGTGGTGGATTTCTACATCCGCTACGAACATTTCGAAGAAGACATGCGCCGCCTCGAAGCGCAGAAGCCGGGGCTGACAGGCCTGTGGGACACGATGACCGACATTCACGCCAAGGGCTCGACCCGCAACCGCGCGCTGACCACCCAGGACATCTTCAAAGCCCACCCTAAGGCCGATGCGCTGATCCGCGACATGAACGCCTGGGAAATCGAGAAGTTCGGCTACAGCTTGTGAGGCGGCCCCGCCTCTCCGAGCAGCGATTATTTTCCGGGCCAGGCGCTCAACGCCTGCCTGGCGATGGCGGACAGCTTTTCTCGTGGAAAACCTGCCTTCGCCTGGACGGCGACGCCATGGGCGATCGTCAGCAGATAGGCGGCGAGCACTGACGGATCGACGTCGTCGGGGAGATCGCCTTCGCCTTTGGCTCGTTCGAACCGCTCGCGCAGCACAGCCTCGCCATCGGCGCGCCATTTGATCAGGGCTTGGCGGCTGGCTTCGGAATCGTCCGAGCCCGCGACGCCGCCATTGATGCCGAAGCAACCCGTTCGATCGTCGAACCGCGTGCTGAGCTCGACAGCGCCCTCGAGCACCCGTTGCGCGACCTGCCGCGACGTTTCGAGTTCGATCGCCTTCCAGACATAGCTGCCGTAATGGGCGTTGTAACGCTCCAGCGCCCGGAGAAAAAGCGCCTCCTTGTTGCCGAAGGCCGAGTAGAGGGCAGGGCGCTCCACGCCGGTCGCCTCCACCAGGTCGGCGTAGGAAGCGCCTTCATAGCCTTTGCGCCAGAACACGGCGAGCGCCGCCTCCAGCGCTTGCTCTATGTCGAAAGTCCTCGGGCGACCCATGCGGTGTGATCCCACTGCCGATCATCGTTTCAGAATGCTCGTTATGTAAGTCGCTTGACAGATCCTGTCCAGTTTCATAACGATTATTATGTAATGAGCGTTATGAAACGCTTGCACGCAATCGAGGACAATGATGGCCGATACGCCCAACCGCAAATTCACACTCGCCGCCCGCCCTGAAGGCCCTGCGAGACCCTCGGATTTCACGTTTCTGAAAGAAGAGGCTCCAACACCGGGGGAGGGACAGGTTCTCTTCCGCAACCAGTTGTTTTCCATCGATCCCTACCAGCGCAATTTGATGGGGAACGGCTCGTCCGAATGGCCTGCGATCGAGATCGGCGATCCGATGGGCGGACCGACGGTCGCCGTGGTGGTGGAAAGCCGTTGCCCGGATTTCGCGCCTGGCGATCAAATCCAGACCTGGTCGGGCTGGCAGGACTACGCCGTCTCGGACGGATCCGACATCCGCAAGCTCGACGAGGCCGTCGCGCCTCTGTCGACCGCGCTCGGACCGCTAGGTCTCACGGGCTTTACCGCCTGGTACGGCATGACGAGGGTTCATGACTTCAAGCCCGGAGGCACGCTGCTGGTCACGGGCGCTGCAGGCGCGGTGGGTTCGACGGCGGCGCAGATCGGCAAGCTCCGCGGACTCCGGGTCGTCGGCATCGCCGGCGGGCCGGCCAAGACCGCCTATCTCAAGGACGAGCTCGGCCTGGACGCGGCGATCGACTATAAGGCGGATGATGTCGAAGAACAGATCCGGCGCGCCCTTCCCGACGGCATCGACGCCTTTTATGAAAATGTCGGAGGCCCGCTCTTTCCGGTGCTGATGGAATATTTCAATCCGCATGCTAAGATGGTCGTCTGCGGCACGATTGCCGATTACAGCGATACGGAACTGCCTCGCGGCGTCAATTATCTGCCTCGCCTGATCACGCTGATCCACTATCGTTTCGTCGATATCATGGCCTTCGCCACACCCTATGTCATGCATGCGTTCCCGGATTTCCTCGCCGAGATGACGCCTTTGGTCGCCAGCGGTAAGATCCGCTACCGGGAAGAATTCGTCGACGGGTTCGAAAAGCTCCCCGAGACGCTGCTGACCCTGTTCGACGGCAGCCACAGCGGCAGGAAGCTGATCGTCAGAGCCGACTGACGGGATACGATGCGGGGGGCGGAGAGACGGTCGCAACGACGCGGGACCGTCCGCCGCCCCATAGGCCGGAGACGGCTTAGGAAGCGGCCCCTTGCTCGGAGGGCGCGAAGGTCTGGAGCTGCTCGAGCAGGCGCGCGGCGGCGTTGTCGTCGTGGTCGCTGTCTTCCAGTAGGCGCTCGATCTCGGCCTCGGTCAACTTGCCGTCGCCATTGCCGTCGAAGATGTTGAAGCCGACCGCACCCAATGTCCCGTTTTCAGGCGAGGCGCTGGTCGCCAATTGGGCGCTGAAATCTTCGGATGTCGGGTTGGCGTCGACGTCGTCGGTCAAGCTTCGCCACAGCGCTTCGACCTGCGATTCATCGCCGCCGCCATTTTTGACCGACTGTGAAAGTTCGAGGCGGCTCAGTTCGCCATCCTGGTTGTCATCGGCAAGCTCGAACAGCGCGGTGCGGTATTCCGTGTTCAGCGCCTGCTTGTCGGCTGCGCCGCCGGCCAAGGCGCCCACGACCAGGGCGTCGAAGCCCTGATCGGCGGCAGAACGCGAGGACGATGTCTTTGAAACAGGATTGTTTTCAATGGATTGAATTTCCATGAGGGCCTCCCTTGTCAATTACGCCGCTCTACTCGCCCAACATTGTTCCGCCCTGACGTGTCGCAACCGGCCGGGGTGACGTCTGACGGCGCGGCGGCGTCGGCTGCGACCGCCCACCCCAGCCCCTGTCTCACCCTCCGGTCAGAGGATCAGGCTGGCGGTCGTCAGCCTGAGGTCGTCGGCGTTGCGGGCGATGGTGAAGCCGAAGTCGCGGGCCATCTGCAGCATGCGGTCGTTTTCGGCGAGGATGACGCCCTCGATGCGGCGCACGCCTTCGGAGCGGGCGTAATCGATCAGGCGGCGCAGCAGCGTCCAGCCGAGGCCGTGGCCCTGCAGGTCGCTGCGCACCAGCAGCGCATATTCAGCCTTCTCCTTGTCCGGATCGGCGTTGAGGCGGCCGATGGCCATCAGCGCCCCCGTGTTTCGATCGGTCGCGACGAAAGCCATTTCCCGGTCGTAATCCAGCTGCGTCAGCCGCTTGAGCATCTGGTCGGGAAAATGCCGGCGCGGCGAGAGGAAGCGCAGGCGAAGGTCTTCATCGGTCACCCGGGCGAAGAAGTTGCCGTAGAGCGAGAGATCGTCTGGGCGGATCGGGCGGAGATGCGCCTGGATCGGACCGAGATCGACGTCTTCGGACCAGTCGCCGGGATAGGGCCGGATGGCGAGCGCGCGGTTGGGGGCCGCTTCGTCGAGTTTGGCGGGATCGATCTCGATGCGGGCGTCGAGCGCGATGACGCCGTCCTCGTCGGCCAGCAACGGATTGACGTCGAGGGCGCGGATGGCGCCGAAATCGGCGGTCAGCGCCGAAATCGCCTGGATCGCGGCGATGATGGCGGCGCGGTCGGCGGGCTTGCGGTCGCGATAGCCCTTGAGCAGCCTCGATATGCGGGTGGCGTCGATGAGGTCGCCGGCCAGCGCGGCGTCGAGCGGCGGCAGGCCGATGGCGGCGTCGTCGAGCGCCTCGACCGCCGTGCCGCCAGCGCCGAACAGGATGACCGGGCCGAAGACGGAATCGAGGCTCGCGCCGATGATCAGCTCCTGGGCGCCCGGACGCTCGATCATCGGCTGGATGGCGTAGCCGTCGATGGCGTCGGCCTGGCCGAGCGCCGTCAACCGGTTCTCGATGTCCCGGCAAGCGGCGACGGCCGCGTCGGCGCTGTCGACGCCGAGAATGACGCCGCCGACATCGGATTTGTGGGTGATCGTGCGCGATTGCAGCTTGACGACGAGGCGTCCCCCGTCCGCGAGCAAGCGTTCGGCGATGACGCGGGCCTCGTCCGGCGTCGCCGCGACCAGCGTCTCCGGCGTCGGCAGGCCATAGGCGGAGAGCGCGGCCTTGGCTTCGGCCTCGCTCAGCATGGTGCGGCCGTCGCGGCCGACGGCGCGCAGGATCGCCGCCACCTTCTCCCGCGCCTCCGGCGAGATTTCCGCTGAGGCCTGCGGAACCCGCGACAGCGCGGCCTGCGCGCGCGACCATTCGCCGAGATAGCCGATGGCGTCGGCCGCCGCTTCGGGCGACGCGTAAGTCGCGACGCCCGCCGCGCGCAACGCCGCCCGGCCCTCGCGCGCCGTCTCCTCGCCCAGCCAGCAGGCGATCGTCGGCTTGCCCTCGATGCGCCCGTCTTTCGCAAGCCCCGCCACCGCGCGCGCGGCCTTGAGCGGGGACGCCAGCGCAGTCGGGCAGTTCATCACCAGCACGGCGTCGACGCCGGGGTCGCGGGCCACGCGTCGGACAGCCTCGACATAGCGGGCGGGCGGCGCGTCGCCGATGATGTCGACCGGGTTGGCGCGCGACCAGTTGGCCGGCAGTTGCGCGTCGAGAGCGGCGATCGTCTCTGTGGAAAGCTCGGCGAGATCGCCCTTCCAGTCCATCAGCCGGTCCACGGCCAGCACGCCGGCCCCGCCACCGTTCGTGACGAGGCCGGCGCGGATGGATTGCATCGGCGCAAAGCGCGAGAGCACCTCGACGGCGTCGAACAGCTGATCCAGAGCCCGAACCCGGAGCACGCCGGCGCGTTTCAACGCCGCCTCGGTGACCCGATCGGCGCCCGACAACGCGCCGGTATGGGTGGCGGCGGCCTTGGCCGCGGCGGCGTGGCGGCCGGGCTTGATGGCGATCACCGGCTTGATCCGGGCGGCGGCCCGGGCCGCCGACATGAACTTGCGCGGATTCGCGATGGATTCGAGATACATCACGATGACCCGCGTGTCGGGATCGCCCGACAGCATGTCCAGGCAATCGGCGGCGTCGACATCGGCCATGTCGCCGAGCGAGATCGCCGCCGACAGGCCGACGCCTTCGCCGGCCGCCCAATCGATCAGCGAGGTGACGATGGCGCCGGATTGCGAGATCAGCGCCACGCCGCCCGGCGCGGGCGTCATATGCGCGAAACTGGCGTTGAGTTTGGCGTGCGGCAGGATCAGGCCCACCGTGTTCGGTCCGAAGATGCGGAAGAGATGCGGCCGCGCCGCCGCGAGCATCGCCTGCCTGAGGCCGCTCGTCGCGGTGACGCCGGCGGTGATGACCGCCGCCGCACGGCAGCCGCGCGCAGCCAAGGCCTCGATCAGGCCGGGAACCGTCTCCGGCGGGGTGCAGATGACGGCGAGATCCGGCGCCTCGGGCAAGTCGGCGACGCGGGCGAAGCAATCGAGACCCGCCAACCGGGGATATTTCGGGTTGACCGGATAGATTTCGCCTTCGAAGCCGCTGGACCGGATATTGGCGAGAATCACCGCGCCCACCGATCCCTCCCGTTCGGAGGCGCCGATCACGGCGATCGAGCGGGGGGCAAGCGCATGGTCGAGATTGCGGATCGTCATCTGCGTCTCCTTGGTCGGACCCGGGCCGGGCGTTGCGCCATCCCTGCGGTCTGCCGGCGTCGCGCGCCTTGATTTTGCTCAAGCCCGGCGGGGTCGGCCACTTTTTTCGCGAGAACCTCCGATGGCGGACGATCCACAGTCCAGTTTTGAATTCTTCTAGGAAAATCGAGTAGATAAAGCTGGGTTTTACACAAAGCTTTGTACTGCGCGCTATTGATTGTCACCTTTAAACCGCGTTAATGGCGGTTAACCAATGGCCGAACGACAGACGGGATTCGTCGGGCCCGCGCCCGTGCGGCCGAGACTGTTGAAATAACGCATATTTTCTCGTGTGAGGCTTATTTTGAGCGCAGCTCCTAAGAAAAACGGTGTGGAGGAGCTTCGGGCGGCCCTCGCCGAAAGCCGCTCCGCATTTGTTGCAATCGGTATTTTCTCCTTTTTCGTCAATATGTTGGTGCTGACCGGCTCGATTTACAGCCTTCAGGTCTATGATCGCGTCCTCACCAGCCGCTCCGAGCCCACGCTGGTCGTGCTGACGCTCCTGCTGGTCGCGCTCTATGCGATCATGGGCGTGCTCGACCATATGCGCGCCCGCATTTCGGCGCGCATCGGGGCGCGCTTCGCCGCCAAGCTGGAAATGCGGGTGTTCCGCATCGTCACCGATCGCACCATGCTGGCGTCGCAGGGCATCAACACCAACACCGCCATGCGCGATCTCGATTCCATCCAGCGCGCTCTGGCCTCGCCGGCGGCCTTCTCGGTGTTCGACGTGCCGTGGACGCCGATCTTCGTGGTGATCATCTTCATTTTCCATCCGCTGATGGGCGTGCTCGGCGTGATCGGCGGCCTGATCCTCATCGCGCTGACCTGGCTCAACCAGAACGGCACCAAGGAGAACCAGGAAAAGGCGATGAACACCGCCCGCCTGTCGGAGGAATGGACCGGCACGCTGCAGCGAGAGGCCGACACCGTGCGCGCGCTCGGCATGCGCACCTCCACCGCGGTGCGCTGGCAGCGTTTCCGTCAGGACATGCTCAACGCCAATATCGACTACAGCGACCAGAACGGCTTTTATTCCACCACCTCCAAGACCTTCCGCATCTTCCTGCAATCGGCCATCCTCGGCGCCGGCGCCTGGCTGGCCATCCAGGGCCATATCAGCTCCGGCGCGATGCTGGCCTCGTCGATCATCATCGGCCGCGCGCTGTCGCCGATCGAAGGCATGATCGGCCAGTGGGCGCTGATCCAGCGCGCCATCCAGGGCTGGAAGAGCCTTGCGGACGTGCTGACCAAGGTGCCGCCGGAGGCCCAGCGCACCACGCTGCCCAAGCCGCGCGCCATTCTCGACGTGCAAAACATTTCGGTCGTGCCGCCGGGCGAGCGGGTGCCGACGCTGCGCAACCTGTCCTTCGAACTCAGGCCCGGCCAGGCGCTCGGCGTGATCGGCCAGTCCGGCTCCGGCAAGTCCACGCTGGCCCGCGTGCTGACCGGCGTCTGGCCGATCCAGGCCGGCAAGGTGCGCCTCGATGGCGCGGCGATCGACCAGTACAATGTCGACGACCTCGCCAATTATGTCGGCTATCTGCCGCAGGACGTGGCGCTGTTCGAAGGAACGATCGCCGAGAACATCGCCCGGCTGGCGCTTGATGTCGATTCCGAAAAGGTCGTGGCGGCGGCGCAGAAGGCGGCGGCGCATGATCTGGTCGTCAAGCTCGGCCAGGGCTACGACACCAAGCTGCCGGCCCAGGGCCAGCGCCTGTCGGGCGGCCAGAAGCAGCGCATCGGCCTTGCCCGCGCGCTCTACGGCGATCCCGTGCTCTTGGTGCTCGACGAGCCCAACGCCAATCTCGACGCCGAGGGCTCGGCCGCGCTCAACATCGCCATCCGCAACGCCAAGAAAGAGGGCCGCTCGGTGGTCATCATGGCGCATCGGCCGGCGGCGATCGAGGAGTGCGACCTGATCCTCATTCTCGAAGGCGGCAACCGCGTGGCCTTCGGCCCGCGCGACGAGGTGCTCAAGCAGCATCTGAAGAATTACCAGTCGATCGGGTCCGGCGGCCAGCAGAACGGCGGTCAGCCGGGCGCGCCCGCCCAGCTTCCGCAGGGACCGCGCCCGCCGGCGCCGAACGGCGGCGCCGCCCAGGGCGGAACTCCCGGCGCGCCAGCGCCCGGCGCGCCAACGCCCGGCCCGCAGGCGCCCACGGGCCCGACGCCCGGCGGCGCGCCCTCGAGCGCGCCGCGTCCTGCGCCGCCATCGGGCGCGCGTCCGGCGCTGCCCGGCATTCTTGGAACCGGTCTGCTTCCCGGCATCGGCGTCAAGCCGCAGGCGTCGGGACCGTCCGACGCCGGGGCCTCAAAACCGCCACAGCCTGAAGCTAAAGGCGACGCCGAACAACAACAACCGGGTCGCGCCGATGCCGCCGCTTCCGAGAACGGGGAGCAGAAATGAGCCCTGACGCATTGCAACTCCGCGCCGCGCCGAGCGCGCCCCAAGCCGCCGTGCAATCCTGGAGCGCGCGGCGCTACATGATCATGGGCTTCGCGACGCTGTTCATCCTGGTGTTCGGCTTCGGCGCCTGGTCGGTGTTCACCACCATGGCCGGCGCAGTGGTCGGCCAGGGCGTGGTGGAAGTCGAAACCAAGCGACAGGTGATCCAGCACGCCACCGGCGGCGTGATCGGCAAGATCCTCGTGCGCGACGGACAGGTCGTCGAAGCCGGCCAGACGCTGATCGTGTTCGACGACACCTTCGATCGGGCTGAACTCGCGGTGACGGAAAGCCAGCTCTATCCGCTGCTCGGCGTGCGCGCCCGGCTGATCGCCGAACAGGACGAACTGCCCGAACCGGTGTTCGACAAGGATCTCGTCGAACGCGCCAAGACCGACGAGACGGCCGCTGAAATCATCCGCAGCCAGAGGGAATTGCTGGTGGCGCGGCGGCTGACCCGCGACAAGCAGATCCAGCAGCTGCAGGAGCGCAAGTCGCAGATCGAAAAGCAGAACGACGGTCTGCGCGCGCGCATCGCGGCGCTGCAGGAGCAGTTCACGCTGCTCACCGGCGACGTCGATCGCCAGAAGGCGCTGCTCGCCAAGGGGCTGACCGAAATGACCCGCGTCAGCGCCTATGAGCGCGATGCGGCCCAGGCGCGCGGCAGCATGTCGGAATCGCAGGCGTCGATCGCCGAGAACCGGGCGCGCGTCGCCGAACTGGAGCTCGCCATCATCAACGTCTCGGCCCAGATGCGCGAAGAGGCGATCAAGGAACTCTCCGACACCGACGCCAAGGTGGCCGAGCTCAAGGAGCGCCGCAATTCCACGCTCGAGACGCTGTCGCGCATCGAGGTGAAGGCGCCGATGGAAGGCAAGGTGTTCAACCTGCAGGTCCACGCCATCCGCGCGGTCGTGCGCGCCGCCGAGCCGATCATGGAAATCGTGCCCGAAAAGGTCAAGCTGGTGGTGAGCGTGCAATTGCCGCCGACCCAGATCGACCAGGTGCATGAGGGGCAGGAGGCCATAATTCGCTTCCAGAGCTTCGATCACCGTCATACGCCGGATCTGAACGGTCGCGTGCGCCGGGTCTCGGCCGACATCATCACCAATGAGCGCACTGGCCAGAGCTATTACACGGCCTCGCTCGAACTGCTTCCCGGCGAAGAGAAATATCTCGGGCCGACCCAGCAGATTCGCCCCGGCATGCCGGTGGACGTGTTCATCCGCACCACCTATCGCACGCCCTGGGATTATCTGGTGCGTCCGCTGACGAGCTATTTCGGCAAGTCGATGCTGGAGCGTTGATCACGAAAGAGGCCGGCTTCCGGCCTCTTTTTCGTTGGCGGTCATCAAGCAGCTGCATCGCGCGGCCCGGCCGCCCTCGCATCGGGCGCGCCCGATCCGTCACACTTGGATCGGCGCTTGGAACGTTTTGCACTGCGGTGAATAACCAAAAGATGTAAACGAGGCGATGAAGAATATCCGAAGGTTGTTCGTGTCTCGGCGCTAGAAGAGACGCGGAGAGAACTTTGCGATGCGCCGTTTCAATTGACATGCTCTGCACGCGTCACTATCGTGATCCGGCGATATAGACGCTCCGCACGTCGGGAACGCTGTCGCGACGGGGAGGATCGGCATGGCGATTGCATTCACGGCGACACTTGGAACGGAGTGGACAGATGTCGTCATCAACGAGGAGTCTGGCGAGATCGTCTGGACGAACTTCGAAGGCAACGTCGTTCCGGGCGGCGCGGACGACGTCGTGGTCGCGACCGCGGGCGTCACGATCTCCAACAATGTCTTCGACCATCACTCCCCCTTGACCGGGGAGGTCGCCACCCGAAATCTCGACGTCACTTCCGCAGGCTCGGTGATCGCCGACGCATCGCTGATGACGATCGGCGGCACCTTGAGCAACGACGGCGCGTTCACGATCCTGACCGACAGCGTCACCGTGCTCGGCGGCATCGTCAACAACCATCTCATGACCATCAGCGGTGAAAGCGGTTCGGCCTATCTGTTGATGGATTCGGGCGAGTTTCACCTGTCGGGCTCCGGCGACCTGCGCCTGACCAGCAATGTCGACGGAACGGCTTTTCTGACCGGCACTCTGGGCGCCGTCACCACGCTGCACAATGAAAGCCGCATCTCCGGCGTCGGGCAGATTGGCTGGAGTTTCCAGCAATATTTCCCGGGCGGCTACGTGGCCATCATCAACAGCGGCGTCATCGACGCGGATGTGAGCGGGCGCAGGTTGATCATCGCGCCGGGCGTCGCCGAGACCGATCCCCTGGTCAACACAGGCGCGCTGGTGTCCAATGGCGGCGGGCAACTCATCGTCGACAACGCTTTCGTCGACCAGTCGTCATCGGGCTATGTCGGCGCCTATGGCGCGGGCTCGAAAACGGTGCTCAACAACACCGCGCTCACGGGCGGGCTCTTGGACACGTCCGGCGGCGGCGTCATCTATCTGGAAACCGGGGGCGGTTACGTCGCGGCCGGGGGCGGCCCGGGCTACACCATCCTCGACGGTTCGACCGAAGCGGGCGCCGTCACCATCACCACCGACAGCCTCGTCCGGCTCGGCGTCCCCTTCGGCATCGGCACGGAGGCGCAGATCGCGGGCGACATCGTCAATCACGGCGAAATCGGTCTGCTCGGCTACTGGACGGCGTTGCGCGTCGCCTCGTCCGCGAGGCTGACGGGCGGCGGCGAGGTCGTGCTCAGCTACAGCGCCGGCGCGGGCGACAATGTCGGTTTCGCCATGCTGCAGGGAGCCAGCGACACCGTCGAATCGACGCTGGAGAATGTCGACAACGTCATTCGCGGCGCGGGCTATGTAGGGCGTTACGACAACGGCGCCCTGGCGACGAAGCTCCTGTCGGTGGTCAATCACGAAGGCGGCGTGTTCGAGGCGGACAATGCCGACGCCGCGCTCGTGATCTATGGCACGGTCGGTTTCGTCAACGCCGGCGTTCTGCGCGCCGTCGACGGAGCCGAATTGTCGATCGGCGTCAATTCGGGCTCCACCGCGATCGACAACAAGGACGGCGCCATTCTCGCGGACGGCGTGGACTCGACGGTCGTCATTCGCAGCGGCGAGGTGCGGGGCGGCTCTCTGGAAACGGCCAATGGCGGCTTGATCCAACTCGTCGGATTTGCCGCCTCGGTTCTGGACGGCTCGACGGGGCAGGGCGCCGTCACCAATCATGGCGCAGTCCGGATCGACGGCGGTCTTTTTCGCGGTGCAATCGTCAACGATGGCGACATCGGCTTCCATCCGACGCAAGCCGCCACGCTGCTGATCGACGGGCAGGGCGCAGCGCTGTCCGGCGCGGGCGTGCTGACGCTCGGCGCCAACTCGATGATCCGCGGTGAAAACAGCAGCGAGATCGCCGTGCTCGCCAATTCGGGCGTGATCGCCGGCGGCGGCTATATCGGCACGACGCAGAATGGCCCGGGGACCGAACTCTTCGAGCTGCGCAACATGTCCGGAGGCGTCGTGCGCGCCACGACCGGCGAGACCATGGTGATCGACACCAGCGGCGCCATCGTCAATGACGGCGTCTTCGAAGCGGATGGCGGCGCGCTGGTCATTCAGGATCTGCTCTCCGGCGCAGGCGCTGTGCGCGCCGTCAATGGCGGCGTCCTGACCTTGCGGGGCGACTGGACCGGGACGGTGACATTTTCGGGGGCCGGGGCGGAGACGCTGCGCCACAGTATCGACGGCCCATGGTCCATCAGTCACACGATCACGCTCGGCGGCTTCGGTCTCGGCGACCGCGTCGATCTCGCGCAGGAGAGCGGTTATAGCCTCTCCGAGCCGGACAATTTCGCCTGGACCCAATCCGGCGAAAACGGCGTCTTCCAATTTTCCGGCGCCGGCGAGCAGCGCGGCTTCGCCTTCAATGGCCTGAGCCAGTTTCATCTGTCGCTGGTCGACAATGGCAATGGCGGGCTCTTCCTGGAGCGCGTCGCCACGATCGACGGCACGAAGGGCGCCAATGTGCTTTCGGGCACGGCGGGCGACGATCGGATGGTGGGCTTCGCCGGCAAGGACAGTTTCCGCGGCAGCGCCGGAAACGACCGGATGGATGGCGGCGTCGGGATCGACACCGTCGACTACGGGGCCGCAAGCGGCGGCGTCAGGGTCAATCTCGCCGCGACCACATTACAGGCGATCGGCGGCGGCCAGGGCTCCGACATGCTGTTGTTCTTCGAAAACGCCGCCGGCGGCGGCTTCAATGACAGATTGACGGGCAATAGCGGCGTCAACGTCCTGAAGGGCGGCGGCGGCAACGACACGCTGATCGGCGGCGGCGGCTTCGACCTTCTCTATGGCGGCTCGGGCAGGGACAGTTTCGTCATGAAATCGGCGAAAGACATCGGCGCCACAAAGACCGCGTCCGACACGATCTACGATTTCAACGGCAAGAGCGGCGACCGCATCAACCTGTCCGGCATCGACGCCAATGCCGCCACGGCGAAAAACGACGCCTTCAGCTTCATCGACACCGCGGCCTTCTCCGGCAAAGCCGGCGAATTGCGCTACGAGAGGGCCAAGTCGGACACCTACATCTCCGGCGACGTCAATGGCGACGGCAAGGCCGATTTCGTGCTCCATCTCGACGATCCCATGAGCCTGTCGAGAGGCTTTTTCGTTCTGTAGCCGCGCGCCGCCTCTGAGCGCCCGTCGCCGCGTCATCCCCGATTGAACCCCGTATCGATATACGGCTCCCAAAATTCCACAGACTCCCGGATCATCTCGACGACGAGGTGGTCGGTCGGCTCGCGTTCGCGGAAGGAAAGTTCGAGGCAGATCTCGTTGTCGGTTCCGCCGCCGGAGCGCACCGCGTCCAGCAGTTTCTCGGGCTGTATCCGGCCGTCCCGATTGTATTGCGCGGTAAAGGGCCAGTGGCCGCCTTTGTTCATCGAGGATTGCTTGATGTGGATGATCGGGCTCTCTTTGGGAAAGGCGCCTGCCCAGGCGTAGGGGTCTATGTCATCAGGGTTGGGCGAGGTCACGTCGCCATGGTCGATATCGACCATCATCTTCATCGGAATGGCGAAGCCTTGCTCCGCCAGCCGCCGGTCGAGCGCCTGGCATTCGGCGATCGTGTGGCCGAATTCGCGGCCCACAGACATCGGCTCCCAGAAAAGATAGGTGAGCCCCGCCGCCTGCGCATGTTCGGCCACCTCCGCCCAGCAATCGATGGCGATCTTCATCAACTCTTCGCGCCTGACCGGGTCGTCATAATCGCGATGGGTGAAGATGGCGAATTGCGTGCCCATGCCCGAGGCGCCAAGCCCGGCGGAGATATCGGCGAATGTCTTGAACCAGTCGACATAATAGCGCCGGACATCGGCGTCGGGATGGCCGAAATGGTTGAGCCGGCCATAAGGGCCGGTCATGCCCGAGGTCACCTTGACGCCGGTGCGGTCGAGCGCGCGGGCGAAGGCGCGTTCATGCTTGGAGATCGTCGCGGCGGGCCAGCCGGGATTGATGAATTCATGGGTGAGCTGCACATGGCCGATGCGGATCTTCTCCGCGATCGTGTCGATGAGATCGTCGGCCTCGGCGAAACGGTTGACCAACGGATTGGTGTTGAGCGAGAGCGTAAACGCCATGAACGGGCCTTTCAGAGGCGGAAGTCGGGAAGGATGAAATCGGGCGTCGCCGCGTGATGCGCAAAAAGGGCTGCGCGCTCGGCCGCCGTCGCCTCGGCGTGAATGCCGGTCTGCACCAGGATAGAAGCAATGCCGGCCGTCCGCGCCCCGGCGATGTCATGCTCGACGCTGTCGCCGATGGCGCAGATGCGCGCCGGCGCGATGTCCTTGAGAAAGATCTTGGCCTGGTCGTAGATGTCCGGGAAGGGTTTGCCGATCCAGGTCACCGCGCCGCCCAACTCTTCATAGAGATCGGCGATGCGGCCGGCGCCGAAGGCCTTGCCATCGGCGGTCAGCATCACCTTGTCGGGATTGGTGCAGAGGCAGCGCAGCCCACGCTCCGCCGCCGGCTGCAGCAGGCGCTGGTAATGGCAGAGATCGTAGCGGTCGCCTTCGCTCGCCGCGATCAGCACGATGTCGGCGGTTTCCGCGTCGTCCGTACGGTCGTAGTCCAACCCGTCGAGCGGCGAAGTGTCGCCGTCGCGGCTGATCAGCAGGCAGCGTTTGCGCGCGCCGCCCTGCGTTTCCTCCGCCATCATCCGCCAGGCGGTTTCGCCCGACGTCAAAAACCAGTCCCAATCAGCCTCATTGAAGCCGAGCTTGGCGAGCCGCACGGAATTTTCGACCGAGCGCTTGCCGGAATTGGAGAGGACGATGATCTTCTTGCCGAGCGCGCGCAGCTTCTTCAGTTCCGCCGGCGCCTGCGGATAGGGGCCGGCGCCGTCGCGCAGCACGCCGAACTGGTCGATGAGAAAGGCGTCGAACCGGTCGGCCACCTCATGCAGGCCGGTGATCGTCTCCGTCATAACAATCCCTCCGCTTGCGCCGCCTTGAGCGCCAGCCTTGCCGCGCCCGCCGCCGCTTCCTCCGAGAGAACGGGCGCGGCGGCGACGCCGAGCTTCCTCAGCCGGATCCTCGTCCAGACCTCGTTCTTCGCCCCGCCGCCGACGCTGCGGATCGAGCCGAGCTTGGGGCCGCCGAGGCTTTCCAGCCTCTGATAGGCCAAGGCCTCAATGCCGGCAATCCCCTCAAAGATGGCTTTGAGGAAATCGGCGTCGTCCTCAGGGCGCGGGTTCATGCGCGGGGCGAGGGCAGGGTCGGAAATCGGAAAGCGCTCGCCCGGCTTCGGCAGCGGATAATAGTCGAGGCCGCTGTCGGTCTCCGGATCGATCCGCGCCGACAGCGCGGCAATGGCGTCGGGCTCGAAATGCTGCGCCAGCACCACGCCGCCGCCGTTGGAGGCGCCGCCGGCCAGCCAGATATCGCCGATGCGATGGCTATAGAGCCCATAGTCGGGCGCAAACAGCGGCGTGTCCGACAGGATCTTCACCGTCAGCGTCGTGCCCAGCGCGCTGACGCCATCGCCCGGCCGGTCGGCGCCGGTGGCGAGGAAGGAGGCGCAGCCATCCGTGGTGCCGGCGGCAATCAGCACCGTCGGGCTCACCCCATAGGTCTGCGCCGCCTGCGCCGAAATCCGCGCCATCGTCGCGCCCGCCGGCAGCACATCGGGCAGCAGCGCTATGTTCGCCCCGGTCGCCCCGATCCAGTCGGGCCAACGCCTCACGATCGGGTCATAGCCCGTCTTCAGGGCATTGTTTTCGTCGCTGAGGTCGAAGCGACCGGTCAGCTGCCCGGCCAGCCAGTCGGCCTGGTGGATCACCCGCTCGACGCCGGCAATCGTCTGGAAGACCATCAGCTTGGCGAGGCCGGAGGTCGGCCCATGCGCGGCGCTGTCGCGCGGCGCATTCTCCGCCACCGCCTTGAGGATGCCCGCATCTTCCACCGGATCGTTATACATCATCGGGCGCGCCAGCGGCCGCCCGTTTCCATCCACCGGTAAAACCGTGCCAGACGTGCCGTCCACCGCGATGGCGACGACGGCGCTTCGGTCGATCTCAGCCAGCGCGCCCGTCAATGCCGAACGCATCGCCGCCCGCCAGCCCTCGGGATCGCGGTGATCGTCGCTGAAGCTCGAAAGCTTGGCGGCGGCGCTGGCGACGACAAGGCCGTCCCCGTCCATCGCCACGGCGCGCGCGCCCGAGGTGCCCATATCCAGGCCGATGACGAGCGGGCGCGGGGTCATTGCAGGCTGGCTCCCCGCCTGTTGAGCTCCTGGCGATATTTCTCGGCGTCCCAGCCCAGCAGTTCGGCATTCTGTTCCGGCGTGAAATAGCCGAGCCGCGCGCCTTCGGGAATGCGGCTCGCCACATCGACGAAGCAGCCGAGCAGCGCCAGCGGCCCCGGCTCGATCGCCTTCTTCACCAAGACGCCCTTGCCGGGAAACAAGAGAACCGGCGGCGGATTGCTGAGCCGGTCTTCCATCTCGACCGCGCTTTCGCCGGGCGCGGCGATCATGAAGCCGGGGCCGAGAAAGATCACATGGTCGGGATAGAGGCTGCCGCCGGCGGCGATCCGGCAGTTTTCGAGATCGGTCGCCGCGTCATGCAGGTTTTCATCCGCAGGCAGCATATAGGAACTGTCGAGCGCCAGCCGCGACAGCGCCGGAAGATCCGCCGCCGGCGCCGGCCGACGTGGAGACGCCAACCTCTGGCAGATATCCGTCAGCAGCGCCTCGGCCTCCGCCACCGTCTCGCCCGCCACCACAAGGCCGTGATTGCCGAGGATCAGCACGGAAATATCTGGCCGCATCCGCGCATGAATGGCGCGCGCCAAGGGCAGGCCGGGCCGGCAATAGGGCACAAAAGCATAGGCCACGCCCTTCAGTCGCTCCGCCAGAATCTGCTCGGCGTCGGCACGCACCGCGAGCGCGATCGTCTCGACGCAATGGACATGCACCACCACCTTCTGCGGCATCAGCGCATGCACGGTGGTCTCGATCGACGGCCGCAAGCCGTTCTTCGCCAGCGCCTGGTCGACATGCACATGCGCCTTTTCCGCCGAGGGATCGTGCTTGGCGACCGCGTCGAGAATGGCGCCGAGCTTGACCGGCACCATCACGTCGCGTTCCCTCGCATGCGCCAGCCACAGGCCCGACGCCTTGATCCACAGCGTGTCGCCATCCTTGATCGACGTATTGCCGCCGGCCGCCTGCACCAATGCGGGATCCGCGCCGATGCGGGCGGAGAGGTCGATCAGGGCCTGGTATTCGGTGCTGCTCATGGGATTGCCTTCATGGTTTGTGCGGAGGCTTCACCCCCCTCTGTCCTGCCGGACATCTCCCCCTCAAGGGGGGAGATTGCTCTGTGGCGCCGTCCTGCCTCCACGCAACGTCGAGACTGCGGCAAACTCTGCGGCCGGAGGACGCCGAGCGCACGCTTCCGGCCAATCTCCCCCCTTGAGGGGGAGATGCCCGGCAGGGCAGAGGGGGGTAGCCGCAGACGCAACCCTGTCGACGAAATCCTCACTCCGCCGCCCCCGCCTGCACGCGCCGCTGCTCCATCCAACCCGCAAACGCCGCCCGCTCGCTGTCGGTCAACTTCAGTCCATGCTTGGTGCGCCGGTCGAGAATGTCCTCCGCCGTCTCCGCCCATTCCTCGCGCATCAGGAAATAGGCCTCGCGCTCGTAAAACACCCCGCCGAAACACTGGCCGAGATCGCCCATCCCGCGCGCGTCGCCCAGAAGCGTCACCAGCCTGGAGCCGTAGAGCCGGGCGTAATGCTTGAGCACCGGGGCCGGCAGCCAGGGATAGGCGCGTTTCATATCGCCGAGGAACTGGTCGAAATCCGCCTTGGGCATCGCTCCGCCCGGCAGTACGCCGCGCCGCGTCCAGGCCTCGCCCATGGCGGGGAAGAACGGCTTGATCTTTTCCAGCGCATGTTCCGACAGCTTGCGGAAGGTGGTGATCTTGCCGCCGAACACCGAGAGCAGCGGCGCGCGCTCGCCGTCGCCATCGACCTCGAAAATATAGTCGCGCGTCACAGCCGATGGATTTTCGGCGTTGTCGTCATAGAGCGGCCGCACCCCCGAGAAGGAATGGACGATGTCGTCGCGGGTCAGCTGCTGCTTGAAATAGCGGTTGACCGATTTCAGCAGGTAATCGATCTCGTTGCCGTCGGGCGCGACATCCTCCGGCCGTCCGTCATAGGGAATGTCGGTGGTGCCGATCAGCGTCAGGTCGTCCTGATAGGGGTTGATGAAGATCACCCGCTTGTCGGGGTTCTGCACCAGATAGGCCTGCCGCCCCTCCCAGAATTTGCGCGTGACGATATGGCTGCCCTTCACAAGCCGCACGCTGCGGGCCGAATTCAGCCCCGCCACCCGGCCGATCACGTCGTTGACCCAGGGGCCGGCGGTGTTGACCACGCAGCGGGCCCTGAAACGGCGCTTGGCGCCCGTGCGCTGGTCGGTGGTCTCGATGTCCCACAGCTTGCCGTCGCGGCGGATGGTGGTGCAGGCGGTGCGGGTCAGGATCTCCGCGCCCTTGTCCTTGGCGTCGAGCGCATTGAGCAGCACCAGGCGGGCGTCGTCCACCCAACAGTCCGAATATTCGAAGGCCTTGGTGTATTCGGGCTTGATCGGCGCGCCCTCGGGCGCGGTGCGCAGGTTGAGGCTGCGGGTGCCGGGCAGGCGCTTTCTGCCGCCGAGATGGTCGTAGAGGAAGAGGCCGAGCCGCACCAGCCAGGCCGGGCGGTCGGCGGGGTTGTGCGGCAGCACGAAACGCATCGGCCAGATGATGTGCGGGGCGCTATTGAGCAGCACCTCGCGCTCGATCAAAGCTTCGCGCACCAGCCGGAATTCGTAATATTCGAGATAGCGAAGCCCGCCATGCACCAGCTTGCCGGAGCGCGAACTGGTGCCTTGGGCGAGATCGTCCTTCTCCACCATCACGACGCTTAAGCCCCGTCCGGCGGCGTCGCGGGCGATGCCGGCGCCATTGACGCCGCCGCCGATCACGAACAGGTCGATGATGCCCTTGTCAGCCGTCATGCTCAGCTCTCCTTCAGTCCATAGCCCGAAAAGGCCGAGACGACGCCGGCGATCTCCTCGTCGGGCAGCAGCGCCGGCCCGCCGATCAGCAGGCTGTGATAATATTGCTTGGCGATGGTTTCGAGTTCGACGGCGCGCCACATCGCTTTTTTGAGACTGTCGCCGCAGGCCAGCATGCCGTGATTGGCCATCAGGCAGGCGGTGCGGCCTTCCAGCGCCCGAAGCACGCTGTCGGACAGATCCTGCGTGCCGTAGCGGGCATAGTCCGCCACCCGCACGTCATTGCCGCCGAAGGCGGCGATCATATAGTGACAGGCGGGGATCGGCTTGCGGGCGATGGCGAGAATGGTCGAGAAGGGCGCATGCGTGTGCACGACCGCATTCACATCCGGCCGCGAGCGCATGATGTCGAGATGAAACGGCCATTCCACCGAGGGCACTTTCGGCCCGTCATAGGCGCCGCGCTCGCCGGAGATCGGCATCGAGGCGATCATGTCGGCTGTCACCTCGTCATAAGGGATCGAACTCGGCGAGATCAGCATGCTCTCGCCATAGCGCACCGAAATATTGCCCGACGTCCCCTGGTTCAGCCCGGACGCGTTCATCGCCCGGCAGCTTTCGATGATGGAGCGTCGGATGATGTCTTCCGTGCTCATAACAGCCTCAGCAGGGATTGACCGGGGGCAGCCCGGCGATATAGCGGCGCACCTCTTCCGCCGCCATTTCGGCAGCATAGGTCACGGTGCGCACCGAGGCGCCGGCGATATGCGGGGTCAGCGTCACATTCGGCAGCTGCAAGAGCGGCCAGTCGGCCGGCACCGGCTCCACGGCGAAGGTTTCCAGCATGGCGGCCGACAGCTGCCCGCTGATCAGCGCCTCATAGAGCGCATCGTAATCGCAGAGCGGGCCGCGGGCGGTGTTCACGAAGATCGCGCCCTTCTTCATCCTGGCGAAGCTGTCGGCGTTCATCATGCCCTTGGTCTCCTCGGTCACCCGGGGATGCAGGGTCACGATGTCGGCGCGCGACAGCAGATCGTCGAAGGACACCTGCTCGACGCCGCCATTGATGTCATCGACCGACAGCTGCACATAGGGGTCATGCACGATGACTTTGGTGCCGAAGGCGCGCAGCAGCCGCACCACTTTGGTGCCGATATTGCCGTAGCCGATCACGCCGACCACCATTTCCGAGAGCTCGCGGCCCGTCCGGTCGGCGCGGTAGAGATCGCCGCGCCATTCGCCGGCCCGCAGGCTTTCATGTCCCATGCGGATCAGCCGTGTTTCGGCGAGGATCGCGCCGAGCGTGAATTCGGCCACGGCGGAGGCGTTGCGGCCGGGCGTGTTGACGACGCGCACGCCCGCAGCCCGGGCCGCCTGCATGTCGATATTGACAGGCCCGCCGCGCGACACCGCCACGCATTTGAGATTGGGCAATTGCGCAAACATGCCCGACGACAGCGGCGCAAGCTGCGTCACCAGGATTTCGGCGTCGTCGACGAAGGAGACGATCTCTTCGGCAGACCCCATATATTCCTTGAGCCCGGCCATGCCTTCCACCGCATAGCCATGCTCCATCGGCTCGTCCGGCCAGGGTTGCTCGAGCAGGCGAATGTCGTGGTCCTCGCCACAGGCGTCGACGATCTTGTCGCGAAACACGGTGGGCAGCATGAAACGATCGCCGATGATCGCAATCTTCTTCATTCTCTCAGTCCTTTCGAAGCGGGGCCTCAGGGGCTTCCGCGAGCATGTGCCAGATCGGGCGGAGCGCGGTCCGCGTCTGGCGGTAAGGGTCGAAGGCGCGGTCGAAGCGCGCCGCGATCGCAGCATCCGGCGCTTCCACCGGCTTGAGGCAGGGGCTCACCCAGTCGGCGACGCAGGCCGCCATGTCGGGATAGACGCCGAGCGACACGCAGGCGATCATCGCGGCGCCGGCCGCGCCCGCTTCCTCGCGCGTCGACGTCTGCACGCCGGCGTTCAGCGCGCCGCCGAGAATGGCGCGGAGCGACGCCGATCGCGCGGCGCCGCCGGTCAGCCGCACCCGGTCGGGCGTCGGCCCCATCGCCGTGTAGCAATCGCGCGCCGCCATGGCGAGCCCGTCGAACACGGCGCGGACGAGATCGCCGAAGCCGTGATTCATCGTCAGCCCCACCAGCGAGGCGCGCGCGGTGGCGTCCACGAACGGCCCGCGTTCGCCGGCGTCGGAAATATAGGGATGGTAGAGGATCGGGTCCGACGTCGCCCCCGCCAGCCAGGTGTCGAGATGGCCGAGAAGCTCGCTTTTCGATTTCTCGACGCCCATGCTCTTGAGCAGGCCTGAAGCCACCGAGATGATCCAGTCGATATTCAGCGTCGCCGCCATATTGGATTGCATCTGCGCATAGGCGCCGGGCACGGGCCAGCACATCGTGTAGCCGGTCTGGTCGGCGTTCAGCCAGACGTCGTCGGGGCTTTCGGCGAAGCGCATATGCATGCCGGTGGAGCCGACGATCGAGCATCCCGCCTGCACGCCGGGCTCGTAAAGCCCGGCGCCGAGCGCGGTGCAGACCACGTCGACGTAGCCGAGCACGACGGGCGTGCCCGCGGGCAGGCCGGTCAGACGCGCCGCCTCTTCGGTCAGCGGATGATGCGTGGTCGCGCCATCGACGATCTCAGGCAACAGGCTGCGCTTGTGGCGGAGATCGAGAAAATCGATCACCTCCTCGCTATAGCTCCGCTTGCGGAAATCGCCGAACGTGAACACGGCTTCCGAAGGGTCGGTGGCGCGCTGGCCGGTCAGCTTGAAATAGAGCCAGTCCTTGCAGTGGAAGGTGGTGGTGACGCCATCCAGCATCTCGGGGGCATTTTCCAGCATCCATTTCAGCTGCGGACCCTGCTGGCAGGCGGCGAGGCCCGAGCCGCAGGTCTGGTAGCGAGCGATGTCGCCCGCGTCGCCCCGCAGCCGGTCGACGATCGCGCCGGCGCGCGCGTCGAGCCACAGCCAGCCCTTGCCGATGGGATTGCCGTCCGCGTCGATCCGCCATGTGCCGTCGCCTTGGGCGGTGACGGCAATGCCGGCCACCCGCTCCCGGAGATTGTCGATCTTGTCGGCGAGGTCGGCGAGCGTGCGGGCCGTGTCCGCCC
The DNA here is from genome assembly GCF_025779995.1 of Rhizobium sp. TRM95796. NCBI lineage: Bacteria > Pseudomonadati > Pseudomonadota > Alphaproteobacteria > Hyphomicrobiales > Rhizobiaceae > Rhizobium > Rhizobium sp. TRM95796. Next base: position 419,957 of record NZ_JAOXHE010000005.1, read on the forward strand.
AGGTGCGGGTCATGTCCTGCACCCAGCCCGCACGCCCCTCCGCCTCGTAATGGTTGGCGATCGACGCCACCGCCAGCTGGTTGCCGGCCAGGTCGAAGGCGACGGATTTCAGCACCGACGTGCCCGCGTCGATGCCGATCACGATGTCGCGTCTCACCGCTCCGCCGCTCATGCCAATTGATCTCCATGCGAAATCGCAACGCCCGTCTCGGCGTCGAACACATGCAGGCTTTTCGGCGCGAGATGGATGCGGATCGTCTCGCCGGGGGTGAGGCTTACCCGGTCATGCTCGACCAGCACCATGGTGGCGCCGGCGAAATCGGCGGCGATATGGGTCTGGTCGCCGAGCCATTGATTGACCGCAACCTTGGCCGCAACCCCGTCATCGGCGCGCCTGACCGCATAGGGACGGATGCCGATCGTCACGCGGTTGCGTTTGCCGAGCGCCGCCCGCACTTCGGGCGCGAAGGCGGAGGCCGGATAGTCGAGCTTGACCCCGTCGCCGAGGCCGAAGGACACGCTTTCGCCGGATGTTGTGACGCTGGCGGAAAACACGTTCATCGGCGGTTCGCCGACAAAGGTGCCGGTGAAAAGATTGGCCGGCCGCTCCTTGATCATCTCGGGCGTATCGAACTGCTGCAGCACCCCGCCTTCCATCACCGCGATCCGGTCGGCCAGCGCATTGGCTTCCGTCTGGTCATGGGTCACGAGGATGGCGGTCAGCCCGCGCTCCTTGATGTAATGCTTGATGCGGCCGCGCAGCACGGCGCGCAGTTGCGGCTCGAGCTGGCCCATCGGCTCGTCGAGCAGATGCAGGTCGGCGTTGCGGATCAGCGCCCGGCCCAAGGAAGCGCGCTGCTGCTGGCCGCCCGAAATCGAGCTGGGATAGCGGCCGAGAATGTCCTCGATCTCCAGCAGCTTGGCGATATAGGCGACCTTTTCCTCCACCTCGGCGTTGGAGAGTTTCGCCGCCTTCAATGCAAAGGCCATGTTCTCCTTCACCGTCAGCGGCGGATAGAGCGAATAGCCTTCGAACGCCATGGCGACGTTGCGCTTGACCGGGGCCAGCATATGCACCGGACGGCCGCCCAGCGAAATCTGTCCGCGCGACACGGCCTCAAAGCCGGCGATCATGCGAAGCGTCGAAGTCTTGCCGCAGCCGGACGAGCCCAGCAGTGCGATGATCTCGCCCTTCTTGACATCCATCGTCAGTTTCTTGACGGCATGCACGCCGTAATCCACGGGGCCGTAGAATTTGTCGACGCCGTCGATCCTGAGAGCGGTCTCCATCATGCCGCGACTCCCTGATGCTTATGGGCTTTGTCATTGTCGGACAGGCGCGCGCCCGTTTCCTTGTCGAACAGGAAGGCCTGGCCGCCATCGATGGCGATCGCCGCGCTTCCATGTGTCGGCCCCGGCGCTCCAGCCGGCCGCGACACCAGGATTTCCCGGCTACGCGCCGTCAGCGCCAGCGTTACGGTCTTTTCGTTCAGCGGCGTTTCCGCCTCCACGGTCACAGGCACGGCGTTCTCGCCGGCGGGATCGACGAAGCGCAGCGTCTCGGGCCGGAGGCCGAGAATGGCGGGCTTGCCCGCAGCGCTCTGCGCCACATGCGGCAGCGCCACCCGCACATTGGAGATCTCGCAATAGACGCCGCCCGCATCGCTCTTCGGCGTCACGTCGAGCAGGTTGATGGTCGGGTCGCCGAAGAGACGGGCGATCTCGACATTGGCGGGACGGAGATAGATGTCCTCGGGCGCGCCGATCTGCTGGATCTTGCCATGCGCCATCACGGCGATCCGGTCGCCGAGCGCCATGGCCTCCTTGTAGTCCTGCGTCACATAGATGGTGGTCGCGCCTTGGCGGGCGAGCACGCGCGGCAGCTCCAGCCGCATTTCGAAGCGGAGCTTGGCGTCGACATTGCGCAGGGGATCGTCGAGCAGCAGCACCGGCGGCGAGCCGGCCAGCGCCCGCGCCAGCGCCGTGCGCTGCTTCTGGCCGTTCGACAGCGCCTTGGGCCTGTGCGTCAGCACATGGTCGATCTTGAGAAGCTTGGCGACCTTTTCGACGCCCGCCTTGATGGCGCCGTCCTTCTCGCCGCGCGCCTCGAGCGGCGTGGCGATATTGGCGAAGGCGTCCATATGCGGAAACAGCGCGAAATTCTGAAACGCCATGCCGATGCCGCGATATTCGGCGTCGAGATCGGTCACATCCTCGCCGCCGATCAGGATATGGCCCTGATCGGGATCGATCACGCCGGCGATCAGCCGGAGCAGCACCGTCTTGCCGGCGCCCGAGGAGCCGAACAGCACGAGCCGTTCGCCTTCCGCAATGCTGAGCGACAGATCGTCGATGACCGTATGCGTCTTGAAGCGCTTGGTGATGTGTTTGAGTTCGAGCGTGGCCATGATTTATCCTTTCACCGCGCCGAGCGACAGGCCTTCGACGAGGTAGCGCTGGGCGTAGAGCGCGAGCGCAAGCGTCGGCGCGATCGACAGCACGATGGCCGCAGCGATCTGGCCGTATTGAATGCCAGAGGCTGTGACGAAGGCGAGCGCACCCACCGTCACCGGCTGCTTGTCGGCCGACGCCAGCACCAGCGCGAAGACGAAATTGTTCCAGGCGAAGATGAAGGCGAGCAGGCCGGCGGCGGCAATGCCCGGACCGGCGAGCGGCAGGGCGATCTTGCGGAAGGTCGCGAACCAGCCGTGGCCGGCGATCCGATAGGCGTATTCGACGTCGGCCGAGATGTCCTCGAAATAGCCGCGCACGATCCACAGGATCAGCGGCAGGCAGATCAGCTGATAGACCCAGATCAGGCCGATATAGGTGTTGGCCAGCCCCATCCACTGGAAATACTGGGTCAGCGGCAACAGCACCAAGAGCGGCGGCGCGAAGCGGAAGGACAGCAGCGTAAAGGCAATGTCCTCCGAGCCCTTGAACTTGTGGCGGGCGAAAGCATAGGCCGCCGGCACGCCGAGCAGCAGCGCCACCGCCACCGAGGCGACCGACAACAGCACCGAATTGCCGAGATTGCGCATGAAGGCGATGTCGAGCGTGCCGGCGTTGGAGACCAGCTTGCCGGTGATCAGCGCCTGATAGTTTTCGAGCGTCGGCGAAAACACCACTTTCGGCGGGATCGATAGGATCGTCTCGTTGGTCTGGAAGCTCATCATGAAGATCCACAGGATCGGGAACATGAAGAAGATCACGACCAGGGTCAGCGCAATGGCGCGCAGCACGCGTTCGATAGGGGAGGTGGTTTCCATGATCGAGCCTCACGCTTCGCCGCGGGCGCGTTCGCGCAGCCGCAGCCAGTTCTTGATGAAGAGGTTTGAGAGGAAATAGGTGATGGCCCAGAGGATGATCATCAGCGCCGCCGAGCGTCCGACATTGGTCGCCTGGAAGAAGTTGAGGTACGCCTCGACCTGGAACACCGTCAGCGTGTCGCCGGGTCCGCCTTGGGTCATCGCATAGATGATGTCGAATTGCTGGATGCTGTCGAGCAGCCGGAACAGCGTCGCCGTCAGGATATAGGGCGTCAGCATCGGCAGGGTGATGCGGAAGAACACGAAGCTGCGCGGCACGCCGTCAAGCGCCGCCGCCTCGAAAGGCTGGGTCGGCAGCGAGCGCAAGCCGGCGAGCAGCAGGATCATGATGAATGGCGTATAGACCCAGATATCGACCAGCACGACGGTGAACAGCGCCGTCGACGGCGAGGACGCCCAGCGGAAATCCGACAGTCCGATCAGGCTTGCGCCATAGGAGAGGATGCCGAAGCCCGGATTGGTCATCAGCTTCCACATCAGCGCGGCCAGCGCCGGCGCGGTCATCAGCGGCAGGAGCAGCATGATCGAGATGAAATTGTTCACCGTCGAGCGTTTCTGCAGCAAAAGCGCGATGGCGAGGCCGAGCAGCAGTTCGAGCACGACCGTCAGCCCGGCATAGACGAGCGAGATCTTCAGCGTGTTCCAGAAGCTCGGATCGGTGAAGAAATTGAGGTAGTTTTCGCCCCAGTTGAATTTGCGCGCCCAGGGCTGCGACAGCCGGTAGCGCTGGAAGGAGCTGATCACCGCGGTGACGAAGGGAATGAGGATCCCGATGCAGACCAGCAGCGCGGGCAGGCTCAGCACATAGGGCAGGACGCGTTTGGAGATCCTGAAGCCCGACGGGGCCCGTTTTGCGGCGACTGTCTCGGCCATGTTTCGCTCCATTGTCTTGGAGTGTTTTCATCATTGGATGGACGGATCGCTCCGTCCATCGCGCATGTCATGAGAGAAGAGGCGGCCGGGCCAGGGAGAACAACCCGGCCGCCTGCGGGGCGCGACGCAAAAGAGGGTTACGGTCGCGAAAGGGCGCCCCGCTTTGGAGCCCTTTGGGGAGCTTTCGATCAGCCGAGGCCGGCTTCCTGCAGCTGCTTGTCGATCGACTGCGCCAGCTGGTCGAGGCCTTCGTCGACAGGCACTTCCTTGGCCACCATCTTCTGCAGCGTCGCCGCCCATTCGGTCGTCACGTCGAAGAACAGCGGCTGGGCCGTGAACTTGATCGAGGCGCCCGGAGCCGACTTGTCATGCATTTCGACATAGCCGGGATAGGACTTGTTCAGCCGCTCGGTGAACATCGGGTCGGCCCAGACCTTCTTGCGGACGGGGTTGACGAAGTCCATCTTGGTCGCGCCGAAGATGGCGTGTTCCAGACCCGTCGCCCATTGCAGGAAGAACCAGGTGGCGTCCTTGTCTTTCGAGAAGTTGGACATGGCCAGCGACCAGATCCAGATGTTCGGCGTCGGCCCTTCAGCCGCCGGATTGGCCGCAAAGGGAGCATAAGCCAGCTGACCCTTCATCTTGTTGTCGCCGCCATTCATGAAATAGCCGAGAATGTCGGCGTCGTAGATCATGGCGGAGGCGCCGGCGCCGAGATCGGTGCCGACCTGATACCAGGTGTAGGTCGACCAGTCTTTCGGGCCGCTGTCCTGGATCATCTTGACCCATTTGCCGTGGAAGTCCTTGGACTCCTTGGTGTTCATCGCGGCCGACAGCTTGCCGTCGGCAGAGACGTTGAGGTCCTTCTGGCCAAAATTGGCGTAGCCAGACAGGAAGCCCGGATGGATGGTCGCCCAGGAGCGCGAGCCGCGCACGCCGATGCCGTAGACGCCGCCGCCGACATCCTTGGTCAGCTTGGCCGCGGTGTCGAGCATCTCGTCGATATTGGTCGGAACCTTGGCGCCGACCTTGTCGAACATCGCCTTGTTGTAGGAGAGGTTGTTCTGCTCGTAACCCCAGGGAATGCACCACTGCTTGGCGTCGTCGGAGCCGAGCGCGCCGCCGGGCGTGCCGTTCCAGGCGCAGGAGTTCTTGACGCCTGGCAGGAAGTCGTCCCAGGCATATTGCGGGTTGGTCTTGGCCGGGTCGTTGATCCATTCCTTGAGATCGGTGATCCAGCCGGCCGGGCCATAGGTCCAGGTCATGTAGGCGCCGGTCATGAAGGCGTCGTATTCGCTGGAGCCCGACGACAGCGCCGCCGTGACCTTGTCGAAATAGACGTCTTCCGGGAACACGTCATAGGTGACGTTGATGCCGGTCATGTCGGTGAAGGTCTTGAGGTTGGCGATCATCGCATCCGCATAGGGATGCTTGTTGAGCAGAAGCTTGAGCGACTTGCCCGAATGCGCCTTCCAGTCGAAGTCGGCGGCCAGCGCCTGGCTCTGCATCATGCCCATCAGCATGCCGGCCGTTCCCGCGGTCACGCCCAGTGCGCCGAGGCCCTTCAACAGGCCGCGACGGTCCACCTGGCCGCGCAGGAAGGCGTCGATCAGATCCTTTTCCTTCTCATGCATATCCGTATCTCCTCCACGAGTTGGGTGTCTCCTCGGCTCTGTCGAGCCATACCGGCCACCCTGACCGGTAATTCCTCCGCCCCATCCGCCCCGCTCTCCTCAGCGGCGCGGACGGGAAAACTCAAGTCCCGTCGGCCATCAGCTCGACCGCAGTCCGCTCATCGGTGATGAGGCCGGACAGAAATCCGCTTTTGAGCACGGCGCGGGTCGCCCGCGCCTTGTGCTTGCCGCCCGCCACCGCCACGATGCGGCGGTTCTTCAGCGCCTCGCGCGACAAGGTGAAGGTGCGGTTCGACAGCATGGTCTCGACCGGACGCCCCTCGGCGTCGAAGAAATGGCCGAGCATTTCGCCCACCGCGCCGGCATGCTTGATCTCCTCGATCTCGCTGGTCTCGATCATGCCGGTCGACACCAGCGAGGCCTCACGCTCGGCCGTGCCGATGCCGACGAGCAGCAGATCGGCGCTGTTGGCGAGGTTGAACACGTCGAGCACGCCGCGCTGGGAAAACAGCACGTCGCGGTCCTCCACGGTGTTGGCGAAGAACGGCACCGGCATCACATAGGCTTCCGCCGCCACGCGCTCGGCGAGCCTGTGGATCACGTCATGCGGATTGGCCGAGAATTTGCGGGTCAGGCCGCCGAGCAGCGATACGAAGCGCGCCTTGGTGTTGGCCATGCGCGGCAGGTAATCGACGCAGGCGGCCAGCGTGCGGCCGTGGCCGACGCCGATCAGCTTGGTCTCGCCGCTTTCGATCTCGCGCTTCAGATATTGCGCGCCGGAAATACCGAGCGCCTTCAGGGGAAGCTCGTCGCTGTCGAAATCGGGGGCGACTTCGCAATAGGTCAGGCCGAAGCGCTCGCAGAGCTTCTGTTCGAGCTCGACGCATTCGGAGACGTCGGAATCGATATAGACTTTCACAAGGCCTTCCTGGTTGGCCTTCATGATCAGCCGATGCGCCTTCAGCGACGAAAGGCCCAGCCGTTTGGCGACCTCGGCCTGGGTCAGGCCGCCGGCGTAATGCAGCCAGGCGGCGCGGGTCGCCATGCTGGTCTCGTCGTCGCGAAAGCCGCCTGAAGCCGATAGGGCCATGGTCTCTGTGTCTCCTCCCGTCGGCCTTCCGATCGCTCGGTTTAGCTGCGCTGCGTCTACCGCAGTGCGTGATATTTTTTTGTCTGGCCGAAAAAAATTTCACGAAAGAATTTTCACGTTCTGAAATTTTTGTCAATGGTCCGTTGGCTCCATCACACCGAAATGTTGTTTTGCGATGCGTCACGTCATGCGGCGCCGCAGCAGCCGATGACGGCGTCGACGCGGTGCGCGAAAGGCGATGCAGGGCGGCGCTGCGAATTCGCACGAACGAGACCGTCATCGAATGTAACATCGTGATGCCGCATTATCACATTCCGATGTTGCAAAGACGAGAGCTGATGTTATGTTTCTCCGGAAATCAGGGAGGCAAGCATGCGCATGGTCTGGGTCGGCACCAGCTTCAAGATGAACAAGACGCTCAGCGAAGCCATGGCCTTCGCCGAGGCGCTGGCGGCGAGCGATGCGGCGCGCGATCCGCGCATACAACGCTTCGTCATTCCGCCCTTCACCGCCGTCCGCGAGGTCAAGGCGCGACTGAAGGAGACCTCCGTCAAGGTCGGCGCGCAGAACATGCATTGGGACGATCACGGCGCCTGGACGGGCGAAATCTCGCCGCTGATGCTGACCGATTGCGGCCTCGATCTGGTCGAGCTCGGCCACAGCGAACGCCGCGAACATTTCGGCGAAACCGACCGCACCGTCGGCCTGAAAACCGCCGCCGCGGTCCGCCATGGCCTGACGCCGCTGATATGCATCGGCGAGACATTGGCCGAGCGCGAGGCGGGAGAGGCCGACGCGGTGTTGAAACGCCAGGTCGAAGGCGCATTGTCGGGCCTCGAAGGCGACGCCCGATCCGCCCCGGTTCTGCTCGCCTATGAGCCGGTCTGGGCCATCGGCGTCAACGGCATCCCCGCCACCGCCGATTACGCCGACGCCCGCCACGCGAACATCGCCGACATCGCGCGCAACGCCCTGGGCCGCGACGTGCCCGTTCTCTATGGCGGCAGCGTCAATCCCGGCAATTGCGCCGAGCTGATCGCCCAGCCGCATATCGACGGTCTGTTCATCGGCCGCTCCGCCTGGGAGCCTCAGGGCTACCTCGACATTCTCGCCCGCGTCGCCAAGGCCCTCGACGCGGCCTGACGCTTCTCATCTCAACACAATGGAGACCACCATGAAAATCGCCCTCGGAGCCGACAGCGCCGGCAAGCCGCTCATCGACGTCATCGAAGCCCATCTCAAGACCCGTGCCGATCTCGAAGTGGTCAATCTCTCCAAATCCGGCTTCTACGCCGATCTCTCCCGCGATCTCGCCGAGACCATCGTCAGCGGCGAAAACGACCGCGGCATCCTCTGCTGCGGCACCGGCATCGGCGTCTGCATTTCGGCCAACAAAGTGCCGGGCATTCGCGCAGCGCTGACCCACGACACCTATTCCGCCGAACGCGCCGCCAAATCCAACAACGCCCAGATCATCACCATGGGCGCCCGCGTCATCGGCCCCGAACTCGCCAAGGCCATCGTCGACATGTGGCTCGCCTCCGAATTCGACCCGAACGGCTCCTCAGCCGGCAATGTCGAGGCGATCAACCGGCTGGATGAGAAGAAGGGGTGAGCGAAAACTCCGCATGTCCGGCGTCCGCGCAGCCCGAGCGCCGCGCGGGCGCTGACATCGCGGGGGAATGAGCGTGATTTGACCGGCCCTGAGTTCAAAAGGGGCGGATATTCTCTGGGTTGCGGTGAAAATCGCCTTTCTTGCTGGAAAGACAATTTAGGTTCATAAAAGGCAAGAAAACCCATTATGAAACTGACCAATATTAATTCGAGGTGTTTCAGAAAGCCATCATTAACCTTGGGCGTGCAGCATAAGGTTGCACACGTCTCAGGGGATACTCATGTTGTCGACGCTTTTCAGCAACCGCCGCGCGGTTGAGCATTACGGCGCCTTTTCTCATTCGCATGCGATCATCTGGTTTTCCCCGGACGGGACGATCGAAGGCGCCAACGCCAATTTTTGCGCCGCCATCGGATATGACCTCGATGAGATCGTCGGCAAGCATCACCGCATGTTCGTCGAGGCTGCGCTGCGCGACAGCGCGGAATACGCCGCCTTCTGGCGCGACCTCGCCGCCGGCAAGCCCAATCGCGGCCAGTTCCGGCGCATTTCGAAAGCCGGCAACGACGTCTGGATCGAGGCTTCCTACGATCCGATCACGCAGAATGGAAAAGTCGTCGGCGTGGTCAAGATCGCCGCAGACATCACCGCCACCAAGATCGTCTCGCTGCACAACGAGAATCTGTTGCGCGCCTTGGAGCGGTCGGTCGCGGTGGTCGAGTTCGATCCCGACGGCGTGGTGGTCGAAGCCAATTCTGCCTTCTGCAAGACCATGGGCTATGAGAAGGGCGAGATTATCGGGCAGCGGCACCGCATGTTTTGTGATCCGGCCTTTGTCATTTCGCAGGATTATATCGACTTCTGGAAGAAGCTGCGCGCCGGCGAGTTCTTTTCCGACACCTATCGCCGCGTCGGCAAGAACGGCAAGGAGGTCTGGATCCAGGCCACCTACAATCCCGTCTTCTCCTCGCGCGGCGCCATCTATCGCATCGTCAAATTCGCCACCGACGTGACCGAGCGCATGACGGCGGTGCGAACGCTGAGCGCCGCCATCGGCGACCTGGCCGACGGCAACCTCACCTCCCAGGTCACCATCGAGGTCGACCGCTCCATGGAGAGCACCCGGCACGATTTCAACACCGCCGTCGCCAAGCTCGACCGCGTCATCGGCGAAATCGCCGGCGCGTCCCGCGACATCGCGGTGACCTCGCGTGAAATGCTGGACAGCGCCGGCTCCATCGCCAAGCGCACCGAGCAACAGGCGGCGTCGCTGGAGGAGACTTCGGCGGCTCTCGAACAGATCACCCAGACGGTCAACGATTCCAGCCGCCGCGCCACCGAGGCCGGCGAGCTGGTCCGCCAGACCCGCCAGTCGGCCGAGGAATCCGGCCAGGTCGTCTCGGCCGCGGTCGCCGCCATGGGCCAGATCGAGAATTCGTCCAAGGAAATCTCCAACATCATCAGCGTCATCGACGAGATCGCCTTCCAGACCAACCTGCTGGCGCTGAACGCCGGCGTCGAGGCGGCCCGCGCCGGCGAGGCCGGCAAGGGGTTCGCGGTCGTCGCCCAGGAAGTGCGGGAACTCGCCCAGCGCTCCGCCAAGGCCGCCAAGGAGATCAAGGATCTCATCACCACCTCGTCCAATCAGGTGAAGTCGGGCGTCGATCTCGTCGATCGCACCGGCCGCGCCCTGGAGACGATCGTCGCCCGGGTGCAGGACATCGACCGCAATGTGACGGCCATCGTCGAGGCGAGCCGCGAGCAGACCATCGGCATCAAGGAGATCAACCAGGCCGTGACCGCGCTCGATCAGGGCACGCAGCAGAATGCCGCCAGCGTCGAGGAACAGAACGCCGCCAGCCACCAGCTCGCCGAACGCGCCGATGCGCTCGCGGCCCTGATCGGCCAGTTCCGCACCTCGTGCGCGACCCCGGCTTCCGCCGCGCCGTCGCGCGCCAAAGCGGCCCCATCCACCGTCTCGGCCCGCCCGGCGCCGCAACGCGCCGCCCGCGCCGCCGCGCCGCCCGCAGCCCCGCTCAAGAAAGTCGCCAATGGCGGCGACTGGGAAGAGTTCTGAGACCGCCGGCAGTCCTCCGTCGCCGAAGAACCACGCGCTCTTCTTTCCTGACAACTTGCTGACGCCCGGCCTCAGCGCTCCGTCAGCGGCGATCCGCCATAGTCTCTTGCAAGGGCGGGATCGCCCGGGCCGCAGGATGGGTCCGCGGCCGTTTGGAGAGAGGAAACGCACATGTACACCACCAGTCAATCACGTCGTCGCCTGTTGCTGGGGTCGGTGATGGCGCTTGCCGCCATCGTCGCCGCGCCCGCCCCGTCGCTGTTCGGCGCCGGCGACGCCTTCGCCAAGGGGCGCGACGACAAGACCCGGCCCGACGACAAGGGCGGCAAGCACGGCAAGCATCACTCCTCGTCCAGCGATGACGACGGCTCCGATGACGACGGCGCCTCTTCCGACGACGGCCCCGATCACGACCTGAACGACGATCACGGCGGCGACGACGACGAGGCGGGCGACGATCACGGCGCCGACGATGACGACGACGCCAAGGGACACGGCAAACACCGTAATCGCGACCGCGACCGCGACCGCAATCATCATGGCGGCCACGGTCACCATGGCGGGCGCGACGGCAAGCGCGGCTGACGTCTCCGATGACCGGCGCCTCGTCCGCCGCACGCCGGTCCGGCGGGATCTCCCGCCCGAAGCCCCGCCGCGCCGTCCCGCGCGGCGGGGCCTTGGGGCGATTGACCGCGGGTCCTCTCGCGGGCCATGATCGTGACCACCTGTCTCGCATTCCTGGAACCTCGTCATGCTGGCGCGCCGCGATCTCCTGTTGCTTCTTCTCGGCATGGCTGCGGCCTGGGCCGGACCGGCGCGCGCCGATGACGGCGGCGGCAAGGGCGGCGACGGCCATGACGGCGGCGACGACCATGGCGGCGATGACGGCGGGGACGATCATGGCGACGACGACGGCGACGGCAAAAATGGAAATCGCGCCGGCCTCAGCCATGACGATGCGCGCCAGGAGCGCCTCAAAGGCGAGGTGATGCCGTTGTCCAGGGCGCTCAAGCTCGTCGAGAGCAAGATGGAGGGCGATGTGATCGACGTGAGGCTCAGCAAAGGCATGCGCGGCTATTTTTATCGCTTCAAGATCCGTGACGACGCCGGCGTCATCCGCACGCTGCGGATCGACGCGCGGAGCGGTCGCGTCCTCTCCTTGCTGGGATCCTGAACATGCGCATTCTGATCGCCGAGGACGACCTGTCGATCGCCGAGCTCGTGGGCGGCCAGCTCGCCGGCGCGGGCTTCGTGGTCGAGCGCCGCAGCACCGGTCCCGAAGTCTGGGAGGAGGGCGAGATCGGCGAATACGCCGCCATCATTCTCGATCTCGGCCTGCCGGGCATGGATGGCCTGTCGATCCTCAAGCGCTGGCGGGCGGCGGGGGTGGAGACCCCGGTGCTGGTGCTGACCGCGCGCGGCTCCTGGATGGAGCGCGTCGACGGCTTCGACGCCGGCGCCGACGACTATCTGCCCAAACCCTTCCGGCCCGAGGAACTTCTCGCGCGCCTGAGGGCGCTGCTGCGCCGCGCCGGCCGCTCGGCCGCCGCCCCCGTGGCGCGCTGTGGCCGCTTCACGCTCGACGAGGCCGCCCGCCGTGTGAGCTTCGACGGCAAGCCCATCGACGTCAGCGCCATGGAATATCGCCTGATCACCTATCTCATGCAGAACCGGGGCCGGCCGGCGCCGGCGCTCGATCTCGCTCTGCATGTCCAGGGCCGCGACGACGACAGCGCCAAGAACGCCATCGAAGCCATGGTCGCCCGGCTCCGCCGCAAGACCGCGGCCGACGCGTTCGAGAACCGGCGTGGCTTCGGCTATCTCATCACGGATGAGCCTGCATGATCCGCAGCCTTCGCTTTCGCCTGGCCATCGGCGCCGTGATCGCGGTCATGCTGTCGCTCGCCACCGTCTGGTGGTCCTTGAGCCGGCTCTTCACCGATTATGTCCGCGACCGCTATGTCGCCGAGATGACCGCGCTCGCCGACAGCGTCGCCGCCGCCGCGGTCTGGGACAAGACCCGGTTCACGCTCAACGCCGCTTGGTCCGACACCCGTCTCGGCGCGCCGGCGGGCGGCCGCTATTGGCAGTTCGAGGCCGGGGGACAAGAGCCGCTGCGGTCCCGTTCGCTCTGGGACACGAGGCTCGGCGATGAGCCGCTCACCGCCTCCGACATGCCGCCCTTCGAGACGACGGCGGGACCCGACGGCGCGCCGGTTCTGGTGCTCAGCCGCAGGTCCCGGCTGGAGGACGCGCCCGAGGCGGGCGAATTCACCGTCCGCGTCGCGTTTGCGGAGCGTGAAATCACCAACGCGCTCGAGGCCTTTCATGCGTGGCTGCGCACCATGCTGCTGCTGACGGCGGCGGTGCTGTCGGCCGCCGCCTTCATCCAGGCGGCCCTCGGGCTCACCCCGCTCGACAGGCTGCGCGGCGTCGTGGCCCGCATCCGGGCGGGCGACGTCGCGCGGCTGGATGACGAAGGCCCGCTCGAAGTCCGTCCGCTGGTGCGCGAGATCAATCTGCTGCTCGACGAGCGCGAAACCGCCATCGAACGCGCCCGCCAGCGCGCCTCCGATCTCGCCCATGGGCTGAAGACGCCGCTCACCGTGCTCGCCCAGCTCACCAGCCGGCTCGATCCCGACGCCGCCGATCTCGCGCTCCGTCAGATCGATCTTGTCCGCCAGCGCGCCGACCGACAATTGCAGGCCGCGAGGCTCGGCGTCGAGCGCATGGCCACCACCGATGTCGGCGCGCTGATGGGCAAGCTCGTGCAGGTGCTGAAGCCTCTGACCGAGGATCGCGGCATCGATTGGCGGATCGATTGTCCCTCCGGTCTGAGCCTTGAGGCCGATCCCGCCGATCTCGCCGAAGCCATCGGTAATCTCCTCGACAACGCCGCCAAATGGACGAGCCGCCGCATCGAGGCGAAAGCGCGGCGGGAGGAGGGCGCGGTCATTCTCACCATCGGCGACGACGGCCCCGGCCTCACCGAAGCCGACCGCGCCGCCATGCTGGCCCGCGGCGCGAGCGCCGACGCCTCGGGCTCCGGCCTCGGCCTCGCCATCACCGCCGACATCGCCCGCGCCTATGGCGGCGACCTCACGCTCGGCGCCTCCACGCTGGGCGGGCTCGAGGCGCGGCTCTCCTTCCCCGAAAGGCGCGGGTGAGGGCGGCGCGGATTGTTCTCTATCAGAAGATGAAATCCGTCTTGTCCATCGTCATCAGCGTCAGGCCCGCCACCGTCAGGACATCGGCGCCGAATTTGAGCACGAGGTCGCCGCTGGCCATCGATGCATGCGCTTTCACATCGGCGAATGTGTCCATGCCGGTCCAGAGGTGGATGTCCATGCGGTCCTGCCCGTTCTGGAAATCGGTGATCCGGTCGCGGCCCTGGGTCGTGTAGAAGTCGAAGATGTCCTTGCCGGCCCCGCCGGTCAGCACGTCGTTGCCGACATCGCCGAACAAAGTGTCGTTGCCCGCCATGCCGCGGAGCGTGTCGTTGCCGTCGTCGCCGTTGAGCTCATTGTTCAATTCGTTGCCGGTTCCCGTCAGCCCCTTCAGTCCTTCGAGAGACAGGGATTCGACATTGGCGTTGAGCGAGTAATTCACGCTCGATATGACTTTATCATAGCCTTGTCCGGCCTTTTCGATGAGCATCGTGGCGGCGCTGTGCAAGAGGATCAAATCGTTTCCAGTCCCGCCATAGATCTTGCCGTCGACGCTCGAACCCTTGGCCATGGTGTCGAAGTAGTCATCACCGGCGCCGAGCCTCACATCGCCGAGGATCCGGCCGGAATTTTCGATATGATCGACGGCCTTCGAACCCTGGATGGCGGTGTTGGCGCTTTTGATCAGGCCGAAATTCTGAAGATTGAGCAGATGCGCTTGGCTGCTGTCGTCGATCAGCACGCCGATGGAGGAGCCGCTGATCACGCCGTCCTTCGCGTTGGTGACGTAATTGGCGCCGCGCACGGATTCGAGCCCCACCACCCCCGAGATCAGCCCGGAATTGGTGATCGACAAGGGCGACTGCGCTTTCGGCGCCATGGTCACGCCCGCGCCGCCATTGGCGATGATCTCGCCGTCATTGACGAGAAACGACGTCGTCCCCGAAGCTCCGCCGTCGATATAGACGCCATTATAGCCTGAAATGACCGCCAACGAACTGATCGACATGAACCAGTCTGTGCCTGAAAGCACGACGGCGGATTCGAATTCGGCGATGGTCCTTACGTTTGCATGAACGGTGATGACGTTGCCCTCGGCGCCATCGACCATCTGGATGCCGGGACCGGTGCTCGGGGATATTCCGCCCAGCTTGAACGTCCAGGCGTCGCCATCCGTGTCGATGGCGACTGTGGAGGCGAGGTTGCCGTAGACATGCGAGACGCCGGCCATCGGGCGCTCCTTTCCTGTTGGACTGCGCCTTTACGGCGCGGGGGCGGTAACGCCGTCGAATATGAGCCGCGCGTCCGTCTTGGCGCGCGCGCTCGTCACAAGGTGCGGCAGGCCGTCATCGGCGCCGATCCAAACCCGCTGCGGACCGGGATCGCCCACGCCTTGAACGGCGGGCGGCGTGTAATCATAGACATGCATGGCCGCGCCATCGAGCGTCTCGTCGCCGGCTACAGCGCAGTCCTTCAGGCTGGCGGCGTCGGGAACCATGCGCTTGGTCATCGCCGCGCGCTGGCCTTTTTTGAGCGAGGTCTTGGTCCAGCTTTCGCCATCCCTGACATAGAGATCGTCGCCGATCGCGATGCTGTCGAGCAGAAGCTTGCCGTCGAGACTGGTGACTTGCCGATAAGCGGAGGCTTTGCCGAGGAGATCAAAGGCGTCGGCCACCGGCCGGCAGTCATCGGCGAGCGCCGGTCCCGCCACAGCCGCAGCGATCGCCGTCGGCAGCAGGCCCCGCAGGGCGCGGCGCTGCAGCTTTGCGCGCGCCGTCACAGGATGAAATCCGTCTTGTTGATCTCCGAGCGATCGACATCCGTCAGCCTGAGGCTGTCGCCGCCGGCGGAGATGACGATGTCGTCGCCGTCGACGCGCAGATGGGGGCGGACATCGGCGAACGTCTCCATCTCTGTCCAGCCCGAAAGGTTGATGAGGTCCGACCCATTCTGGAAATCGGCGATGCGGTCGCGCCCGTCGCCTTCGGAAAAGACGAAGATGTCGCCATTGCCGCCGCCGATCAGAACGTCGTTGCCGGCATGGCCCCACAGCGTGTCGGAGCCGGAAAAGCCGCGCAGCCGGTTGGCGCCCGCATTGCCGTCGATGGCGTTGCCCATCTCGTTGCCGTCGCCATTGATATTCTTGCCGCCGGTCAGCAGCAACTGCTCGACATTGGCGTTGAGCGCATAATTGACCGAAGAATAGACCGTGTCGTACCCCTTATTGGCGGATTCGATCATTTTGAGGCTGGAGTTGATGGTGGTCAGCGTGTCGTCGCCATCGCCGCCATAGAGATTGCCGATCAGTCTGCCGCCCTTGTTCAGGAAATAGTCGTTGCCGCCGGCCAGGACGACATCGCCTGATATCGCGCCGCTATTGGTGATCCTGTCGGAGCCGATATCGCCGCTATAGGCGATCTCCTCGCCTTTCAGGAGCCCCTTGTTGACGAGTTTCAGATAATCGCCCACTCCGCTATGGGTCTCCACGCCGGTGTCGACCCCATAGATCGTGCCGGTATTGGTGATCACCGTCTCGCCGTCGGGCGTCGACTGGTTGATGCCGGCATAGACGAACACGGCGGTGTCGGCGACGATGGAGCCGGAATTGACCACCGTCGATCCCTTGTCGCCGCGCATATAGACGCCATAGCCGCGGTCGTCGCCGCCATGCACGACGCCGTTGTTGACGATCCGCTGATCGGCGCCAGACAGCATGATCCCGAAAAAGCCTTCGACGCTACCCTTGTCCGCCACGCCGATGGCCGTGCCGTCGCCCTGGGCCAGGATCGCGGTCGCCGAATTCTCCTTCAGCACATTGGTGCGCACTTCGCCCTGGATGTCGATCGTGTTGTTGGAGGCTCCGACGGATTCGACGATGCCGTCCTGCAGATTGGAGAGGATCGCGCCGGCGGGCTTGACGATCCACACGTCTGCATCGCTGTCGATCGCCCAGGTGGTGGTGCGGGTGGTGATGAGAAAATGCGTCTTCAGGGTCATCGCGCCTCTCCTTGGAGATGGCGATATGTTTGGCCTCCGCCGGCCGTTCCGCAATCACCCTAAAAGGGTCCCGGCGTTGCTCCCTGCGTGGTTTTTCGACGGCGCCGCCGCGCGTCAGTGCGGGCGCAGTTCCTGTGGATGCTGCTTGAGATAGGACATCAGGTGCCGCCGGCGCTCTGCGCCGCGCACATGCGCCGTTCCCGCCGGCCTGGGACCGATCACCTGCGGCGCGCGTTCCTCGACGCGCTCGTAAATAAGTTTCCAGGTCCGTTTGACGGTATTGATCGAAATGTCGAGCGCCGCGCCGATCTCCTCGTCGGTCATTCCCTGGCTCGCGAGTTCCAGCAACCCGCGTTGCGCCGGCGAGAAGCGAATGATCGGCGGCGCATGCGCAAGGATCTGCGATGTGATGGAATCGGGAAAGATCGGCAGCGCGTCGTCGCGGCGGCGATGGGTGAGGGCGATCTCCATCTCGCCGAGCCGGTAGCGTCGGATCTCGCGCATGCCGGAACTGATCAGCACGCCGGCGACCGGCTCGGGATCCTCGCGCGCCGCCTGCTTGAGCAGAAAGCCGGAATGCGCCTCGACGAAATGGCCGATGGCGCGGGCCAGCAGCGCCCGGCAGCGCGGATCCTCCGGATTGTCATAGCGATGCGCAAAGCCGATCACCAGCAGGTTGAGCCCCGGGCCGGAATTGCCGGCGGCGATATCGCTTTCGCGCGCAAGTATGCCGCCTTCGCCGCGTCCGGCCTTCAACAACATGTCCAGGGCGCCCATGGGTCTGTCGCCGGTCAGGAATTCCGCAATGGCCTCATCGGTCACGAAAGCGCTCGCGCCGACCGCCGACAACACCAGAGGATCGTCCGCCCGGTTGTGAACCTCCTCGATCATGCCGCCGCGCAGCGTGCCTGCCGCAAGACGCTCGGCGCAGAACTCCAGCAAAGCCGGGTCGGTCACCGTCCTGCGCCAGAGATGGCGTTCGAGAAAGCCGAGCATGGCCGCCGCATCTTGCGCCCGCGCCATCCTCGCGCGGACCGCCACCGGTGTCTGGTTCATCAACAGCGCCATCCGCAAGAATTCTACATCATGGCTAAAAATCCGCAGATCTGCCGCCAAGTCAATCTCTCGATCGGACTCGACCGCAGATATTCTCCGCATTCTCCGAAGAGGGCGTCGCGATCGCCGCAATCCGGTGCTGCCCCTCGATGGCAAGCGGCGAGAAAATTCACATCGCGCGTCTTGTGCGTTCTCCGTCGCGCTGACAGGATCGGCCTTCGAACAGGACGGGGAGGAGAGCCATGTCCAGCAACCGTATTTGCCTCTGGTACGACCGCGACGCCGAAGCCGCCGCCCGCTTTTACGCCGACACATTTCCCGACAGCCGTCTCGGCCGCGTGATCCGCGCGCCGGGCGATTTCCCGGACGGTCGCGAGGGCGACGTGCTGGTGGTGGAATTCACCGTCGCCGGCATCGACTGCATCGGCCTCAACGGCGGCCCGACCTTCACGCAATCGGAAGCCTTCTCCTTCCAGATCGTCACTGAAGACCAGCAGGAGACCGACCGCTATTGGAACGCCATCATCGGCAATGACGGCAAGGCCAGCGACTGCGGCTGGTGCAAGGATCGCTGGGGCGTCTCCTGGCAGATCACCCCGCGCACGCTGCTCGACGCCATGGCCGCCGGCGGCGACGAAGCCCGCCGCGCCTTCGCCGCGATGATGACCATGAAGAAACTCGACGTCGCCGCCATCGATGCCGCACGGAAAGGCCCGCAATGACCGACGACAAGATCAAAGGCCCGGCTTCTTATTTCCCCTCCATCGAAAAGAAATACGGCCGCCCGATCGCCGACTGGCAGGCGCTGGTGCGGGCGCGCGCTCCCGCCAGGCATATGGAGCTGGTGGCGATGCTGAAGACCGAGCACGGCATGGGCCACGGCCACGCCAATGCGATCGTGGCGCAGACGCTGGCGGAGGACAAGGGCGGGTGAGGGGGCGGCTTGCGGTCCCTGAACCAGCGTGTTGGGCTAGCAAATCGGCCGTCCAGATCGGAGATGCGGTCTGGGTGGTTCACGCATTCCAGAAGAAGTCCACAAGAGGCGTCGCCACACCTCTCAAGGAGGTGGAGGTCATCAAAGCCCGGCTGAAGCGAATAAAGAAGATAGCTCTGTGAGCGACGACGATTTTGAGATTGTCAGGGGTAGCGGCAACATCTTCGCCGACTTTGGCGATACCGACGCCGAAACCAAGCTGATGAAGGCCAAGCTTGCGGCCGAAATCGTCGGTGTGCTCGATGCGCGCAAGATCAGCGTGCGCGAAGCCGAGAAAATCACCGGCGTCGCCGCCGCCGACATTTCCCGCGTCCGCAACGCCGATCTCGCCAAATTCACGCTCGACCGCCTCTTGCGCATCCTGCGCCGGTTGGCGCCGATGATTGAGGTCAGTCTGACGTTTTCGACGCGGGTTGCGGCGGATGAAAGAGTCGCGGTCTATTGAAAATAACGCCGAATGCGAAGCGTCTTCGGCGCGCCGCCTCTTGTAGCCGCGGGAGATTGATCATCGCCGCCGTCACGGGCTCCGAAGATGTCAGTTTTCGTCCCCAGACTTCGGAAAACCGAGTTTCTGAGCGCGCTGTGTGGCCGCTCCGTGAGGACAGGCGCGACGCTTCCGGAGGCCTCCCGGCCCCCGGCTCCCCGTCATTCCGCGTACAACTCGGTCACCCCACTTTGGGCGCTAGGCTTCCGCTCTTATACCGCTTGGCCATCTCGGCGAGCCCGATCGGCTTGATCTTGTCGGCATGGCCAGCCGTGCCGAATTCTTCGAAGCGCTGCATGCAAAGCTTCTTCATCGCCGCCATCGCCGGGGCCAGATATTTGCGCGGGTCGAATTCGCTAGGGTTTTCGGTGAGCACCCTGCGGATCGCGCCGGTCATGGCCATGCGGTTGTCGGTGTCGATGTTGATCTTGCGCACGCCATGCTTGATGCCGCGCTGGATTTCCTCCACCGGCACGCCCCAGGTCGGCTTCATCTCGCCGCCGAACTTGTTGATGATCTCCTGCAGTTCTTCCGGCACCGACGACGAGCCGTGCATCACGAGATGCGTGTCGGGCAGCTTGGCGTGGATCGCCTCGATCACGCTCATCGCCAGAACTTCGCCATCCGGCTTGCGCGAGAATTTATAGGCGCCGTGGCTGGTGCCCATCGCCACCGCCAGCGCATCCACCTGCGTGTCGCGCACGAATTGCGCCGCCTGGTCCGGATCGGTCAGCAACTGGTCGTGGGAAATCTCGCCCTCGATGCCGTGGCCGTCTTCCTGCTCGCCGCCGCCATGTTCGAGCGAGCCGAGCACGCCGATTTCGCCTTCCACCGAGACGCCGCCCCAATGGGCGATGTCGACCACGCGGCGGGTGATGCCGGCATTGTAGTCGTAATCGGCCGCGCTCTTGCCGTCTTCCTTGAGCGAGCCGTCCATCATCACCGAGGTGAAGCCGTGCTGGATGGCGGTCATGCAGGTGGCTTCGTTGTTGCCGTGGTCGAGATGCATACAGATCGGGATGTCGGGATGGATCTCGACCAGCGCGTCGATCAGTTTCGCCAGCACCACGTCATTGGCGTAGGCGCGCGCGCCGCGGCTCGCCTGCAGGATCACCGGCGCGCGCGTCGCCTGAGCGGCCTCCATGATCGCCAGTCCCTGCTCCATATTGTTGATGTTGAAGGCGGGGACGCCATAGCTGTATTCGGCTGCGTGATCGAGAAGCTGTCTGAGCGTGATGCGCGCCACGTGTTATCCTCCTGTTACCCTGTGTCGGCGGTGTCTGAAGTCTAGCTCCATTCCTGACGTCTGCCATTTCAAACGTTTTAAATGGAATTAAACATTTAAGTCCTCGTCTAGGTGCAATCTCGGAAAATGAAAGTCAAGACCGGAAACAATTTGAAATTTTGAAATGAAATCAGTCCTCCATCGCTTTGCGTCCGCTACCCGGGCGGCATAAAATATTTAAATCGATTTTATAAATCCCCGCCCTGTCCTTGCCGTACGTGCCTCATCGAGCGCAAACGTTTCGGCCCGCTTCGCGTTCCCGACTCTTGCCAGCCGCCGTGCGATCGGCCAAAACCGCAGGCGGAAGTGGGAAGGGGCGCGCATGAAATCGGAAGATCGCCGCGACGGCATCATGCAATGGCTGCTCGCCGAGGGGCAGGCGAGCGTGGATGATCTCGCGGCCCGCTTCGCCGTCTCCAAAATGACCATCCATCGCGATCTCGACGAACTCGAGCAGAGCGGCTTCCTGCGCAAGGTGCGCGGCGGCGCCACCGTGCAATCCTCCGCCCGGTTCGAAAGCGATTATCGTTACCGGCAGAAAATGGCCGCCGACGAGAAGGAGCGCATCGCCCGCGCCGCCGCCGGTCTCGTCGAGCCCGGCCAGACGGTGATCCTCGACGACGGCTCCACCGCCGGCCGCGTCGGCGCCCATCTGCTCGATCTGAAGCCGCTCACCGTCATCACCAACAATCTCGGCGTCATCACGGCGCTCGCAGGCGAGGCGGGCGTCAACCTCATCGCGCTGGGCGGGCAATATTCCAAGAAGTTCAACGGCTTTTTCGGCCTGGTCACCGATGCGGCGCTCGCCTCGCTCTCCGCCGATATCGCCTTCCTCACCGCCTCCGCCATCCAGGGCGCGACCGCCTTCCATCAGGAACAGGAGGTCGTCGTCACCAAGCGGGCGATGATGCAAAGCGCCGAGCGCAGCTTCCTGCTGGTCGATCGCGGCAAGTTCGACAAGCGCGCGCTGCACGCCTTCACCCCTCTCTCCGCCTTCACCGGCGTCCTCACCGGCGGCGCGCTCGATCCGGAGAGGGCGCGGCTGATGGCGGAAAGCGGGGCGAGGGTGAGCGTGGCGAGGTGAGAGATATGTCATCGGCAAACATCGTCATGACCGATCCCGTCCAGGCGCAACTCGACGCCTATAACGCCCGCGACATCGACGCCTTCATGCTGTTTTGGGCGGCGGATTGCGGCTATTACGCTTTCCCCTCGACCCTGCTCGCCCGAGGCGCGGCGGAGATCCGCGCCCGCCATGTCGAGCGCTTCCGCGAGCCGGACCTGCACGGCCGGCTCGTCTCGCGCATCGCGCTCGGCGATCTCGTCGTCGATCACGAGATCGTCACGCGCAACTTCGAGGAAGGCCGCGGCGAGGTGGAGGTGGTGGCGATCTACGAGATCCGCGACGGACTGATCGCCAACGCCTGGTTCAAGATGGGTGAGAAGCGGTTGGACAGGGAGGGGTGAGATCGTCCGCTCGGGGTCTGCGCAGACGATGCGTCCCGACATCGGACGAAGCGCCTCGTCCCTCGTGGAGGCGTCCTATTGCCCATCCGCCAAGGGCTGTCCGGTTTCGACGATGAAGGCTTCGAGAAACACTTCCAGCTCCAACGCCTCTTTCTCCCCCTCGATGACGGCGATGATCATCTCCGCGACGACGGGTTCTCCCGACAGTCCGATCACCTCGTCGAGGCGCTGGTCGAAATCATAGCCGTGACGCTGCAGGAACAGCCGCGCGCAGTGAAAGGCAGTCCGCTTGTTTCCTTGGAGAAAAGCGTGCGCTCTGGCAATCGCCACGAGCGTAACAATTGCGAGGCGGAGGATATCCTGCTCGCCGTCGTAAAAGGCTGCGTTCTCCGGCCGCGCAAGCGCGCCTTCGAGCTTGCCCGGATCGATGAGTTGATGTGGTTCCCGGGTCGACGCACAGTTGACGGCGTTGATCGTCACGGCGTCATCCGTCCCGATCCAAAGGAAAGTCATTTGGCGAGCGCGGCGTTGATCCGTGGAAAGCGTTTCAGGGAATCCTGCGCAGACTGCTCCGCGTCCACTGTCTCGACATTGCGGACCTGGAATTTCGCGGTTCTTTTGGTCGCAGCCTGTTCTTCTTCAGGGCCGCTCGTCTTGGTGAGCATCGCGTCGCTCTCCCTTCCGTCTCATGCTTGGGTATATCCCGCACGTTGTATTTTGTAGAATTAACACTTGAGCGCCGTCTATTCAAGCTGATGTTCTCCACCGCGGAGCAATCGGTTGAGCGGCTCCCAAACACAATGCGGAAGCGGCCTCCAGTCCGATCCTCCATCACCCCAGCGCCTCCGCCACCATGTCAGGAAACCGCGCGATCACCGTCACATAAGCGAGCGCGAAATCGGGCGGCGTGGCGCGGCCCTGTTCCCAGTCCCTTAGCGTGCCGGCGGGCATACGAAAGCGCGCCGCGAATTCCGCCTCCGTCAGTCCGAGATCCGAGCGCGTCCTGCGGATGATGCGGGCGCGTTGTCCGCGTTCCAGCGCTTCGGCGCTGACGTCGAAATCCTCCTCGTCGTCAGGCTCCGCCATCAGCGCGAGTGGCTCTTTCTTCACCGCAATTGCTCCTTCTCACGGATATGAAGCGGGGCCGATCCGGATATCCTGCAGCAATTTCGGCGTTGCGCAAGCCATTGCCCAAGCCGATTTCCCGCAATTGACGAATCGTCCCCGCCGTCGCACCTTGGCGCTCGGCGCGGCCCGCGCCTCACCTTCTGAGGTCATCCCCGGCATGGCCCTTGCGCGAAGGCAAAGGGAGTTTTCTCGGGTTCATCCACCGTGGTTCGGTCTGCCGGATGCGGTTGCCGGGGAATGCGCGTCTGGCGTCGAAAGGCCCAATCATGACCGACAACAGACGTTTCAAGCGCCTTGTCCGCGCCCGGGCGGTGAAAACCGGTGAGAGTTACATGATGGCGCTCCGCCAATTGCGCGCGCCCGAACCCGATGAACGGCAAGCGACGGCGCTGCGCATCGCCGTCTGCCAGACCGGCTATCGCGACGATCCCGCCGATGAACAGGCGCTGCGCGCCGGAGGCGAAGAGATCCGCGCGCTGATGCGCCGGGCGAAAGTCGAGGGGGCGGCTTGCGCATTTCCCCGAAGGCGCGCTGGTCGCGCCCAACAAGCGGGTGATGTCCTCGCTCGGCCGCCGCGAGATCGGCGCCTCCGACTGGAGCCGCTGCCGCTTCGATGTGATTGGGGAGGAACTCCGCGCCATCGCCGATCTGTGCGCCGAACTCGGCCTTTACGTCGCGCTTGGCGCGGTCCACTGTCTCACCCCGCCGCACCGGCCGCATAACAGCCTCTATGTCATCTCCGATAGGGGCCGGCTCGTCACGCGGTATGACGAGCGCATGCTGTCGCAAACCAAGCTGTCCTTCATGTATTCCCCCGGCGGGGAGCCGCAGGTCTTTTCCGTCGACGGCCTGCGGCTCGGCCTCGCCATGGGCATGGAGACGCACTACCCCGAAATTTTCGCGGCCTACGAGGCGCTGGAGGTCGATGGGGTGCTCTTCTCCACCACGGGAGAAAACCCGGCCTCCGCGCCTGCCTTCGCCGCCGAAGCGCTCGGCCACGCCGCCAGCAACAGCTACGTCGTCAGCTACAGCGCGCACGCGCCGCAGAGCCCGGGGGCGCCATCGGGTCTCGCCGGGCCGGATGGCCGCTGGGCCGGCCTGTGCCGCAATGATGGCGAGGCGGATCTTGTCGTTTCGGAGATCCGTCGCGATCCCGATCACCCCGCGCGACCCTGGCGCAGAAAGGCCCGCGCGGGCCTCTATGCCGCAGCCCGCCCCGAGGATGATCCGCGTAGCACCGCCCGCACCCGCTTCTGATCCGGAAGAGAGGGATATTTTCGCTTCGGCCGGGCTGCTTTTGGGGGGCCGGGCCGAACTTTTTATGCGCTCTGACATTGAAGCCGATGGGAGAAAAAATCCACAGACCCTTTACAATAATCGATAGGCGCCTAAATAGTAGCATGCTATCGAAAAGGCCTTGAACATGCCGCTGTCGCTTTACGACCAGATGAATCTGCTGACCCGCAAAGTGCGCAAGGCGTTCGACAATCACGCCCGCGCCCGCGGCATGACCTTGGCGCGCGGCCGGCTGCTGAGGTTGTTGGGCGGCGCGCCCGAGGGCTTGGCGCAGAATGTCGTCGCCCAGGAAATCGAGGTCGAAGGCCCCACGCTGGTGCGCATGCTCGATGGCCTGGAAACACAGGGTTATCTCGTGCGCCAGAGCGATCCCGGCGACCGCCGCGTCAAGCTGGTCCGGCTGACGGAGGAGGGGCGCCGGCAATCCGCCGAGGTCGAGGCGCTGGCGCAGGATTTTCGCGCCCGCCTGCAATCCGGCCTCGATCCCGCCGATGTCGCCGCCTTCGAGCGCGTCGTCGCGCGGATGGCGAAAAATGTCGAGACGCTGGCATGAGCGAGACCGCCGCCCAGACGCAGCAACCGCCCGCCGCGCCGCAGATCGCCCACACGCCCAGGCCGTTCCTCTTCTATGTGCTGACCGCCATCGTGCTCGGCCTCGCCCAGGGTTTCGGGCTCAATTTCATTTCCGCCAACATCACCCAGATCCAGGGCCAGTTCGGCGTCACCACCAATGAATCCGCCTGGCTGCTGGCCGCCTATTACATCCCCAATGTCAGCCTCTCGATCATCCTCATCAAGGTGCGCAATCAGTTCGGGCTCAGGAATTTCGCCGAGATCGCCATCGTCGTTTTCCTCGCGGTGTCCGCCATCCACCTCTTCGTCGACGACTTCCATTCGGCGCTGATCCTGCGCTTCTTCGCCGGCGCGGCCGGCTCGGCGCTGTCCTCGCTCGGCTTCCTCTACATGCTCGAACCGTTTCCGCCGGCGCGGAAGATGACGGTCGGCCTGTCGCTGGCGCTCGCCAATCAGGCGTTGGCGGCGCCGCTGGCCCGCATCCTGTCGCCGGCGCTGCTCGATATGGGCGGCTGGCATGCGCTTTATCTGCTCGAAGTGGCGCTGTCGCTCATCGCCTTCGCGCTGGTCTACAAAGTGCCGCTCGGCCCCATGCCGCGCACCATGACCATCCGGCTCATCGATCTGCTCAGCTACGGCTTTCTCGCCGCCGGCCTCGGCTGCCTCGCCGTGGCGCTGACGCTCGGCCGTTATTACTGGTGGCTGGAGGCGCCGTGGATCGGCGTGTTGCTCGCCGTCGCGGTGGCGGGCGTCGCGGCCACCGTCGTCATAGAACTCAATCGCAAGGAGCCGCTGCTCGACATCGCCTGGCTGACGTCGCCGCCGATGCTGCATTTCCTCGGCGTGCTCTTGCTGTTCCGCGTCGCGTTGTCGGAACAGGCCTCCGGCGCGCTGGCGCTGCTGACGCAATTGGGGCTCGCGCCCTATCAGCTCACCACGCTCTGGGCGGTGATCCTCGTCGCCTCCGTCGGCGCCTCGGCTTTTTGCGCCCTCATCCTCAAGCCGGGCCGCGAACCGCTCATCCATGCCGTGGCGCTCGTCATGATCGGAACCGGCGCCTGGATGGACGCCTCCGCCACCAATCTCACCCGCCCCGAAAATATCCTCGTCAGCCAGGCGCTGATCGCCGCCGGCGGCGGCCTGTTCCTGCCGCCGGCGCTGTCGGCGGGCTTCGTCGGGGCGCTGAAGAAGGGGCCGAATTACATCACCAGCTTCATCATGGTGTTCATCTTCACCCAGACCATGGGCGGCCTGTTCGGCGCGGCGCTGTTCGGCACCTTCGCGACCATCCGTGAAAAAGTCCATTCGGTCGATCTCGTCTCCCATCTCGGCCGCGCCGACCCGCTGGTCGCCGCCCGCGTCGCTCAGCTCGGCCAGTCCTATGCCAGAGTGCTGACCGACAAAGCGCTGCTCACGGCCGAAGGCGGGCAGTTGCTCGCCCAGCAGGTGACCCGCGAAGCCTGGGTGCTGGCCTATAACGATCTTTTCCTCGCCATCGCCGCCATCTGCGCGCTGGCGCTTTTAGCCCTCATTGTCCACACCGCCTGGCGCGCGGTCTTTGCCCGTCCCGCGCCCGCCGCCGTCTAAACCACCGGAACCACGCTCATGTCCCGCATCATTCGCACCATCGCCAGCCTTCTCGCCATCCTCGCCGGCCTCAGTGGCGTGCTGCTCATCCTCAATGTCTGGAAACTGCCGCCCTTCACCACGTCGGTGGAGACCACCGACAACGCCTATGTGCGGGGCCAGGTGACGTTTCTGGCGCCGCAGGTGTCGGGCTATGTGCTGCAGGCGCCGGTCACCGATTACCAGCGGGTCAAGAAGGGCGATGTGGTGCTGAAGATCGACGACCGCATCTATGTGCAGAAACTCCGCCAGGCCGAGGCGACGCTGGCCTCCGATGACGCTCAACTCGCCACGCTGGAGCAGGAGCGCGCTTCAGACGAGGCCAAGCTCAGGGCGGCCAAGGCGAAGGTGGACAGCGCCAATGTCGGGCTGGAAACAGCCCAGGCGACCTATGACCGCAACCTCTCGCTCGCCCGCCAGAACGCCATTTCGCAGACGGCGCTGGAGCAGAGCGAAAGCGCGCTGGAAGCCGCCCGCGCCAGCCTCGTCTCCGCCCGCGCCGACGCCGATGTCGCCCAACAGGCGCTGGTCTCGCTCGCCGTCTCCCGCAAGCAATATGAAGCGGCGATCGAAGGCGCGCGCGCCGCGCTCGAACTCGCCCGCATCGACCTCGCCAACACGACGATCCGCGCGCCATCCGATGGCCGCCTCGGCGAAGTCGCCGCCCGCGTCGGCGCCTATGTGACCACCGGCACGCAGCTGATGTCGGTGGTGCCCGACCGCATTTGGATCTCGGCCAATTTCAAGGAGACCCAGGTCGCCGCCATGCGCATCGGCATGCCCGTCACCTTCACCGCCGATCTCCTCAAAGGCCAGACCTTCACCGGCCGCATCGAAAGCTTCTCGCCCGCGACCGGCAGCGAATTCTCCGTGATCAAATCCGACAACGCCACCGGCAATTTCACCAAAGTCACCCAACGCCTCCCCGTCCGCATCGCCATCGACGAGGGCCAACCGGCGGCGGACAGGCTCGCGCCGGGGCTGTCGGTGGAGGTGCGGGTGGATACGGCGGGGTGAGGGCTTGGCTATGATGCGCTCACATTCAATGGCGTGGCGCACCACGGGCAGAAGCCGATAACCAGCCCATTCGTTCGCGTCTGATCCAGACTCAACGTGAAAACGCCATGCGACCTGCCAATGACGGATTTCGCTTTTGAACTGATGGCGTAGGCGATGTGGATGCAGGGGAAGTCTTCGATATCGAGTTCATGCCGGATCTCGACATACCACCAGATATCGGTCTGCAAATCGGGATTGTCAGCAATCGAACGCCTGAGGTCTGGCGGGAGATGAATGAGGCCAGAGAAGTCCTCGGTCGCGATCGCCTGTTTTATGTCCGCGTCGGAATGCTGATCGAGAGGACGACGATGGGCTCTGAGCCATTTATCGAAATTATCTTGGAGGACGGGATCCATTTTTGGAATACGCTCGACGGCGCGATTTGTTGTCTTCTGCTTCAAGGCTATCCTATTACTGGTTGCGCTCATAGCGTGAAATTGGAACTCGCGCATCGGTGATGGTGACAAGCAATCGCGAAACCGAACCGTGACGAGCAAAGCATGGAAAGCGGCACAATGACCAATGAGACGTATGACAGCGTCTGGGATGCCCTCTCCGACACCCCGGAGGAAGCCGCCAATCTCAAGGCGCGCTCGGCGCTGCTTTATGAAATCCGCAAGGCCGTCCTGAAATGGGATCTCCCGCAGGAAGAGGCTGCCAAGCGCCTCGGCCTCACCCGCCCGCGCGCCAATGACCTCTTGCGCGGCAAGCTCGCGAAATTCTCGCTCGACGCCCTCGTCAACATCGCCGCCGCCGCGCGGCTCGACATCGAGATCCGGGTGAGGGACGCAGCTTGGTGAATCGCCGTCCCGATACCCCTCGTTGACATCCTCACCCAAAGCAACTCTAACCATCCCATGTTCACCGACCGCACTTCCCTTGAGCGCGCCTATCAAGCTGGAACGCCGCTCGAATTTCTGATGTTCTGGGGCCATCGCCCCCTCAAGGATGGCAGCATCGGCGCGTCCTGTCTCAGCCAGTGGTGGCCCGCCGCCTTCGAGGTTGCGGGTCTTCGCTACCCGACCGCAGAACACTGGATGATGGCGGAGAAGTCGCGGCTGTTCGGGGATCAGGAGACGGCGACGAAGATCCTTTCGGCTTCGAGCCCGCAGGAGGTCAAGCAACTCGGCCGGGAGGCGAGGGGGTTTGATCCTGATGTCTGGGATCGCGACAAGGCCGGGGTCGTGGAAGAGGGGAACTTTCACAAATTCGCGCAGAACACCGAACTCGCGGCCTTTCTCATCGCCACCGGCGAGCAGATCCTCGTGGAGGCGAGCCCGGTCGATCGCATCTGGGGCATCGGTCTGGCCGCCGATCATCCGGATGCGCAAAATCCGCTGCTCTGGCGCGGTGAAAATCTGCTCGGTTTCGCGCTGATGAAGGTTCGCAAGCGCCTTGCGTCGCCTGCATCTCCCGCTTAGTCTCGCCGCCTGAGCGCCATCGAATATCTGACGTTGTAAACCAGGAAGTCTCCCTCCGGACTGATCACTAGCCCGGTGATATCGCGTCGTTGAAAATCATATTCTTCGGCGGGGTCATCGACGCGCAAATCCACCGTCGTCGCGCCGTCCTGCTGGATGAGCCGCCAGCTATCGTAGATGACAGTTTTTCCCATCACCTCGATGCGCGCGCCGTGGATCGAGGCGGTGTAGCTGTCATCCTCCACTCCGATCCAGTCTCCCTGCATCTCCGTCGGAAGCGCTGTGAGGCGCGCGTCCTTATCCATCGCATCGCCTCCCGCCTTGGCGGTGGACGAGATGGTCAAGGCCATCGTCGCGATCATCAGTGAGAAAGCGCGCGTTGGGAGGCTCACAAGTCTCGCCTTGTCCATCAATCCCCCTCACGCCCCGCCCCCGATCCCCTGCCAGCCATGCAGGCAGGTGTAGATCCCGACCGCCAGGATCAGCAGACCCGACAGATAAGGCGCGCGGGCCGCGATGGCGCTGAGGCCGCGCCAGCGTTTGCCGGCCTGCCGCAGGCTGAGCGCGGCGAGCGCGCCGACCGAAACCAGCGTCAGAGCCAGCCCGATCGAAAAGCACAGCACCAGCGTGAAGCCAAGCGAGAATTCCTTGAGCTGCAGGCAGAGAAGAAGGATGGTGATGGCGGCGGGGCAGGGGATCAGCCCGCCGGTCAGGCCGAACAGGACAATCTGGCCGGTGGTGGCGCGGCCGTTGGCGAAGCGCTTGCGGATGTCGTTGGCGTGCGCCCGTTCATGGGCGTCCTGATAGCCGTCGGCGCCGCCGGCCAGCCCGTGCATTTCGGCATGCGGTGCGTCATCGCCCGGCCTGTCCAGATAAGCGAGATCATAGGCATGGCTGTGGCCGCCATGGCGGAGCGTCAGCCGCGCCGTGAAGTCGTGCGGCTCGTCGACCGCATCGACCGATTGCAGCCAGTCGCCGCGCTCGGCGAACACGAAGACGCCGAGCGTCCCGTCCGGCCGCTCGGTGGTCAGCTTCACGTCATAGGCCGACCAGCGCGGCCCGCTTTCCGTCCTCAATCGCCACACCGCCGGTCCATCGCCTTCATGAAGCTCCAGCGCCACCACGCCATGGCCGGTGTCGATGCGCCTGATATCGGGGGGCGAGGAATGCCGATGCGCATCGGACCGCGCCGCGCCATGATCGTGAGAGCGGCGATGTCCATGATGCCCATGATGTCCATGATGCTGATGGACGCGCCCATGACGGCCGTCATGACCATGCCCCGCCGCATGATGAGCCATCGCGTGCTCCCGCCGCACCCGCCAGATCATCCACAGCGCAATGGCGATGATCACCAGGCCGGAGGCGAGCTGGAAATAGGGTTCGATCGCCTCGGCGTCGACGCCCTGCCACAGCGTCATGCCCACGAGCGCGATGCCCCAGACGACGGCCGTATGCGACAGCGTCGCCGCCAGCCCCAGCAGCGCCGCCTGCAGCACCGTGCCCCTGACCGCCACGATGAAGGCGGCCATCATCGTCTTGGAATGGCCCGGCTCCAGCCCGTGCAGCGCCCCCAGCAGGATGGCGCTGGGGATGAAGAGCCAGGCATGCGCCGAGCCTTGCTGCAACAATGCGTCGAACCCGGGCATGAGCGCTCCTCAGAGATAACGGGCGATGGCTTTGAAGTCTGCGATGGTCTGGCGCTCCTCGCGCCCGAGGCTGCCGACGGCGCTGTCGAGGCAATGGTCGAGATGATCCTCGATCAAAGTGCGCTTGGCGCTGGCCACGGCCTTTTCCACCGCCTGCAGCTGCTGGGCGACATCGAGGCAGGGGCGTCCGCCCTCGATCATGGCGATGACGCCGCGCAGGTGGCCTTCGGCGCGCTTCAGCCGCTTGACGATTTCGGGATGGCTCTCATGGCGGTGGTCGGTCATGCTTCACATGCTATCCCCTGGGAGGGGATATGGCAAGGCGCTCTCCCATGACGACTTGCGCAAAAACCTGTACGAAAAAGCCCTTGCGAGGCAGGGGGTCGCAAGGGCTTTCGACTGGAGGTTCGGGTGGGGAGCCCGGTTTATTCGATGACCCTCACCACGGTGTGGGTGCGGGGGTCGACGATTACGCGCTGTTCGTTGACCACGGTATAAGCGTAGGCCTCGTCGCCGGGAATGGGCGTCAGCGCGACTTCGGCGGGCAGGGGCTCGCCGACCACGATCGGCTGCTGCACCACCACGCGCTGTTCCGGAAGCGGCTGCTCCTGGACATAGGTCACGACGCGCTCGGAGGGAGGATCGAGCACGGCGCCGGCGGCGAGGCCGACCGCGCCGCCGACCACGGCGCCCACGGGACCGCCCACGATTGCGCCGGTGGCGGCGCCGCCGGCTGCGCCTGTCAGCGCGCCGTCATTGTCGTCATCGGCGTAAGCGGGAGCGGCGGCGAGGGTGGCCAGGGCGAGGCAGCCGGCCGTCAACAGCTTGAGTTTCATGACAATCTCCTTTTTCATCGATGTCGCGATGACCCCCTAACGCGGCTCGCGCGGATCGGGTTCCGCACGGATCGGCCTCATGTCAGTCCAATCGGGGAATGACGATGGTCACGGTCAGCCCGCCTTCGGGATTGGCGAGCGCCTCCACCGAGCCCCCATGCGCCTCCACCGCGCGGCGGGTGATGGCCAGGCCGAGGCCATAGCCGGATTCGCTTTCCTGCAGCCGGGTGAACGGGTGGAAGATCTTCTCGATATCCTCCTGCGGCACCACCGGGCCGGGGTTGCGGATGGCGAGATCCAGCGTCTCGCCGCCGCTCCCCAGCGACGACGAAATCCTGATCCGGCTGCCCGGCGGCGAATATTTCACCGCGTTGCGCGCGACATTCTCGATGGCGCGGTAGATCAGTTCGCCGTTCACCCGGGTCACGAAACTCTGCGCGCCGGCATAGTCCATGCCCACGCTCTTGGCCTGCGCCTCGAAGGCGGCGTCGTCGATGATCGCGGCGACGAGATCGATGACGTCGATCGTCTCGCGTTCGAGCGAGGCGGCGGCGTTGGGACCGAGCCGGGCGAGCGTCAGGATTTCCTCGACGAGTCCGTCCTGGCGCTTGATCTCGCGCTCCATGCGCGGCAGCAGCGCCTCGAGCCGCGCCGGATTCTTGCGCAACAGCCCGACGGCCGCCTGCAGCCGGGAGAGCGGCGAGCGCAATTCATGCGACACGTCGTGAAACAGCCGCTTCTGGGCGGCGTCCATCTCTTCGAGCTTGGCGGCGGTAACGTCGAAATCCTTGCCCAGCGTCGCGAGTTCGTCGCGGCGACGGCCTAGCTGCCGGCCGATCCGCACCCGGAAATCGCCGCCCGCCAGCGTCTTCAACCCGCCGCGCAGCTTCATGATCGGCGCGACGAGATAGCTCGCGAGCAGGAAGGACGAAATGACGCTCGCCATCAGGCCGGCGATGATCGGCAGCACCGCCGGCGCATAGCGATCGAAATAGGACAGCCGTTCCTTCTGGATTTCGATGTGATAGCAGGCGCGCTCGCCGCGCGCGTCCAGCCGCACGACGCCGTCCTTGTCCGGCCGTATGGGCGGATGCGGCGGCGCGTCGATCTCGTCGGCGGTCGATAAGGGCTTGTCGCTCTGGCCGCCGTTGAAGAATGGATGATCGGCCCAGGTCTTGCAGTCCTGTGGCCCGCCCAGCGGCCCCGGCGTCACCCGCGCCCGGATGGGCGGGGTCAGGCGCGCCAGCATCGCGGTATAGGCGCGCGCCTCGTCGATCTGGTCGCGACGAAGATAAGCGTTCAGCGCCTCCATCGTGTAGAATTCGCGGCTGTCGATGAAACTGTCCTTCGGCGGCAGCACGCGGAGATAGGCGTTTGCGGCGGCGATGATGGCGATGGCGCCCGCCATGGTCAGCCAGATGGTCAGGAACGAATGCCAGAAGGTTCGCCCCATCAGCCCTCCGTCACCAGTTGATAGCCCTGGCCGCGCACGGTGCGGATCCACGACTGGCCGTTCTCGGCGATGCCGAGCTTCTGGCGAATCGAACTGACATGCACGTCGATTCGGCGGTCGAAAGGCGCTAGCGGCTGTCCGAACACCCGTTTGGCCATGTCCTGCTTGGACACCAGCTGGCCGGCGTTGCGGGCCAGCACTTCGAGAATGGAATATTCCGCACCGGTCAATTCCAGCGGTTGGCCGCGCCATTCGGCATGGCGCGCGGCGGGGGTCAGCACCAGCGATCCGGCCTCCACCACGCGCGAGCCGCCGTCGCCCGGCGTCTGGCGGCGCGAGCGCCGCAGGATGGCGCGCAGCCGCGCCACCAGTTCGTCGGGCGAGCAGGGTTTGGGCACATAATCGTCGGCGCCGAGATTGAGGCCGGTGATGCGGTCGACATTGTCGCCGCGCGCAGTCAGCATCACCACCGGCACGTCGCTCGAGCGGCGAATGCGCTGCAGCACCTCGATGCCGTTCATCTTCGGCATCATGATGTCGAGCACGATGATGTCGTACTGGTTGGACAGGCTCTCTTCCACGCCCTGCCGGCCGTCATGCACCGCATGCGCGTCGAAGCCCTCCTCGACCAGGTATTCGGTGAGAAGCGAAGTCAATTCGACGTCGTCGTCTATGAGAAGAACCTTGGCCATGCGTCCGGGATACACCCTCAAATCGGCTTTTCCAGTAATTTTACCTAACTTTACACTGCCTTAACAGCACTTAACGCAGCGATCGCTATGGTGCTGCCGGAGCGAGGATGACACCTCGTCCGGGATGCGCGTCGCGTGGTCATGACAGGCGGCCGTCGAGGACGCAGACCGCGGGCCGCATCGGACGAGGCGCAGTGGCCACAGGGTGAGCATGACGCAAGGGCGAAGCCGCCGGACGCGTGATCCGTGGGAGCGAGGCGGATCCGGTTCGGACCTGGCTTCCAGACAAACAGGAGCCCGACTTTGACTTTGGAATCGACCCATCACAGCCTATCCGCCGCCGCCGATCGCATCATGACCGACGACCTCGACGCCGTCGGCGAAACCGCCCGTGCCAAGCGCGGCCGCGGTCGCCCCAAGGTGCGCAGCGACGAGGAGCAGCGCGACATCATCGTCGAGCGCGCCGCCGACATCTATCTGCGCAGCGGTTACATCGCCATGCGCATGGACGATATTTCGGCCGCCTGCCGCGTCTCCAAGCGCACGCTCTATCGGCTTTTCCCCAGCAAGCTGCATCTGTTCCGCGCCATTGTCGGCCTGATGAACGCGCAGCTCTTCGACTTCGACGATGTCGAACCCGGCGACACCGTGGAGCGCGCGCTGTCGGCGATCTTCCGCGTCGATGTCGACGAGGAGACCGATCAGAAGCGGCAGAATTTCCTGCGTCAGGCGCGCCAGGACGCCGTGGCGTCGCCCGAGATCGGCGACGTCCTGCGCGAGGATTGCCTGGATCGCGCCCGCCGTCGCCTGACGGCCTGGTTCGAGCGCTGGAGCGCCGCCGGCCTGCTCAGCGCCACAAATCCCCAGGCCGCCGCCTACATGCTGATGGACATGGCCTATGGCGCCGCCGACGGCGATCAACGCAAAGGCGCCTCTGGCCGCGCCTTTATCCGCACGTGCATCCAATATTTCGTCAACGGCGTCCGCTGAGGCGTCCGCGGTCTCCGACCTCGTCGCGTCCGACCGTTTCAATGTGAGCCGTTCTGCCCGCGCCGTTTGCGTCAGACAGGCTCCTGCCGGCCGATCTCGAACCGGCCCCCGAAGATCCCGCGCCTCGTGCGCGGGATTTTTCGTTGGCGGGCGCCATGTTCGGCGCGCCGGACGACCGCGACCATCGCCGGATAAATGCGCCTCGTTCCCGCGCCTCACCCATTTGGGGGAAGCTTTAGCAAAAAAGCGGAGCTACGCTCGGATCTGGGTCTTTCAGGCGGCGTCCGATGCGATGGGGCGATCGGCGCCGGGTTTTGCGTGACGCGCCGCGATGCGGTGCGGAAGGGGAAGGGTGTTTTCGATGGCGGACTATGAGCCGGTTCAGACGATCCTGTTGATCTTCGCAGCGGTCGTCTATGGCGCGATCGCCACGGGCTGCGTCATACGCACGCTGTTCGAAGGCTATGCGACGCGGGCGTCCTGGGATATCTGGCGCGTCTGCGGGCTGATGCTCTGCTTCGCCTGGCCGATCCTGATCGTCGCCTCGCTGGCGCCGTCGGCATTCCGGCGAAGGCCTCTGCGCAAGACGCCGCGTCCGTCACGCCTTCCCCGCACAGACATTCGCCGCGCCGACAGCGAACGGGTTCCAAACAACGGATAGGATTGCGCGCGCCGAGCATCTCGAACAGGAGCGCTTTATGCGCTCGCGAGGTCTATGCGGGAGAAAAGTAATTTTCGGGAAGGTCAACTTGGTCGGAGTGGCAAGATTCGAACTTGCGACCCCCTCGTCCCGAACGAGGTGCGCTACCAGGCTGCGCTACACTCCGTAACTCAAGTTGAGGGTCGTATAGACCGCTCATTTTGTTTCCGCAAGTCATTTCGTCAAAAAAACTTCAAGGAAATGTGGATTGGCGCTATCTAACTGAAAAGCCGAGAAAAATTTGCAGAGACGGGGCCGATTTCCGGCGGTTTTTGTCCTTCAGACATAGATCTTGTTGATCTCGTTGAACGCCGCGCGGGCGTCCTCAAAATTCTCGAAATGCGTCAGCTTTCCTTCATGCAATACGCTGGCGGATGTGCACAATCGCGCCGCATAGTCCGGGTCGCTCGTCGCAATCAGCACGGCCAGCCGGTCGCGGCTGTCCTGCAGATATTGGAGGCATTTCTTGCGGAATTTCATGTCGCCAAGATTGATCATGTCGTCGATCAGGACATGCTTGAAACCCAACGACAGCAGTGCGCTGACCATGAACCGCCCGCGCGTTTGGTTGGAATAACTCTTCATCGGCAGGTCCATCTGACGGCCCAGCTCCGAAAAGGCGGCGCAGAAATCGAGCGCCTGCGCGAAACTCACGCCATAGACGTCCGACAGGAAGCGGATATTCTGGCGCCCCGTCAGTTTCTGCGACAGGGCAGAGCGGAAATCCGCAGGATACGAGATCCGCGCCGATCGGTGGATCTTTCCCTCCGACAACGTGTCGTTGCCGCAGATCGTATTCAGAAGCGTCGTCTTGCCCTGACCTCTCGGCGCCAGCACGGCGTGATGTTCGCTGTCGGTGAACACCGCATGCAGATTGCGAAACACCCATTGGATCTGGCCGCGCCTGTCGCGATAGGCCTTGCCCGCATTCTCAAGCCTGATCATATGAACTCGTCTTCGTCTTCGTCGCCTCTCGCGCCGATGATTTCCTTGCGGAACAGGCGCTCCATCGCCAGTGAAAACAGCAAGACCGCCGTGGAGAAGCTCAGAAGATAGTCGGGCGAATAAACCGTCAGATAGTCCAGATAGGAGTGGGACCGCAGCCCCTCGACGCAGTGCAGAAACGGGTTCCAGATGATGAACTTCAGGATGTCTGGAGGCATCTGCGACGGAACGAAGAGCACACCTGACGTCACCATCAGCGGCATCGACATCATCTTCCACATGCTGCGCCAGACCGGCACCAGAGCGCCGACGGTTGCGTTGAACATCGCCATGGACAAGCAAAAATACAGGATCAGCAGCATCGACAGCACGAAACCCTGAAAGTCGGTAATCACCTCGATGTTCAGGATGCGACCGACGGCAGCAAAGAACACCGTCAGGATCACGATCCAGATCACGAATTCGACGATGGTCCGCGCCACGACGGTGTCGAGCGGCTTGACCAGTCCAAACTCGAACAGCGCCCTGTTAGCCTGGATCGCCCGGCCGCCCGCATTGATGACGGCGCGGACGGCCCGGAACGCCACGACGCCCGTCAGCAGAAACATTACCGAGCTTTCCCCGAAGGCGGGGCTGACATTCTTGAAGTAGATGCGCGCGAGAAGCAGAATTCCCACCAGGATCGCAGGCTCGATGATCGTCCAGAGATAAGAAACCGGCGATGCGCCGAAGCGGTTGGCCGCCTCGCGAAAAATCATGCCGACAATGACGCGCAGATTGTTTTGCGCGCCTCGCATGACTGTGAAGTTGTCGTTTCGCCGTGTGGCGTCGATGGTCGTCACGCTACCCTCTTTCGGCATTGATCCTGTCGGATCAGATCGCGTGGTCCTTGAACGAACGGTAGAAGAACTGCGCGAGCAGCCAGACCGCCATCAGCACCAGCAGGGAGATGAACGTATCCAGAAGCCGCATCGGATACAGCGCGATTTCAGGGCGGACCGGCGAGACGAACACTGCGAAATAGCGGTCCTGCTTCTGCGCCTCGGTCAACGAGGTTTCGAACGCAGCCAGAGCCGTGGTGTAAGCCTGCGTCGAGAATTCGAGCTGCACGGTCAAGTCCTCGAATTTCGTCAGCACGCCTGGAATATTGCCTTCTTCGTTGACGCGACCCGCTTTGGTGGGTTTGTTCGGATTTTCCGATTCGTCCGGCAGCAGCATCTTCTCCTTGAGGATGCCGAGCTGATTTTCCAGACCCTTGATCGTGCGTTTGAGCACTACGACTTGCGGGGCGTCGTTCGACACGCTCTGCAGCGCCGTGTTCAGCCGGGTTCTGGCGGCCTGCAATTCGGATTCCAGTTTTTGCGTCAGGCTGAAATCCAGCGCCGACAGTTGCTTGGGGTCGATGATCTTCTCTTCCGATCGAAGACGCCGAATGTCGCTGCGCACGCTCTGCAGTCGAGCCTCGGCGCGTTCGACCTGCATCGAGGCGACGCGCGTCATCTGCTGGCGCGAGCTTTCACTAAGCGAATTCACCAGCTTTTCGGAAACCTTCAACACAGCGTCCGTAATGGCTTTGGAGTCGTCGGCCGAAAACGCGTAGATATAGAGCGTGGTGTTGCCGGTGGTCGAATTGAAGCTGATCTCGACCATGTTGCGCCAGTATTCGGTGAATTTCTCGAGCGGCATATCGGGGGATATCCGGTAGAGAAAATCGATGTTCTGGCCCGAATAATATTGGCGAAGGTCGATGCCGAGCTCATCGCGTACGTCGCGCACCAGCTGCTGCGACTCGATATAGCTCGACACGATATAGGAATCATTGGACTGCACGGATGTGCCGAACAGGCTGCCGAGGCCGAAGCTCGACATCGACGAGGCGTTCGAGCCGCGCACGGAAAACTGAGATTCCACCACAAATTGCGGACTGGCCAGCACCATGAAGTAGAAAGCCGTGAAAGCGCCCGGTATCACCACGAACAGCAGGAAGGACAGGTTGGTCCAGGAAATCTGCAGCAGGCGCTTCTTCGGCGTCTGGAACGCGTCGACGTTCTCGTTGTCGACATCGGCGGGCTCGCGCACAGACGGCCTCGGCGCGAGCGCTTCGTCGGCGACAACCGAAATCACTCTGCCCGTGTCGGACGGAGGCGAAGCGATCACGGCTGCGCCGAGCGCGTCCTCGGCTTGCTTCTGACGCGCGGCGCGCCTGCGAAGCCGCTGCTCGCGCTGCTCGTCCTTGGTGAGCGGAAACCGGATTGTTTCGGTCGTGTCATCCGTGGTCTTCGGAACTGTCATCTCTGATTCCAAATATATGGGTCGGCGTTGGAAAGGGCCCCACCGCAAACAAGCAAGAAACCGATCCCCAGCGTCGAACGCAAGGTCTCGTCGCATTCGCGTCAATGAAGAGGCCGTCGGTTTCCCGACCGGGCGGCCGCCGCTCGTGGGCAGGTTAGTATATTTCCTTTGCGCCAACAATATGGTTGAGCCGACGGCCGTGGCGCAGCCGCTTCCGGTGTGAATAGATGTGGGGAAATATGATGAATTTTCCTTTACCATTGGTGAACGCAGGAAGAGGCTTTGCGTTTGACGCCCGGCGTTCTATGACGCGTCGGCGCGCCGGGCGAGGGAGCGCCGAGGGAGAAAAGCAAGCACGGCATGACTAAGATCACCCTGATCATTCCCCTGCGGCTGACGGCGGAGACCTATGAGGGCGAATTGCGCCTCCGGCGACTCGTCGCGGCCATCCCCCGCGATCTCTTCGACATCCTCATCGCCGACTACGGCACCAGCGAGGCTCAGGCCAAGCCCTTGCGCCTCATCGAAGCGAGCGGCGTCGAGGTGGCCAGGCATCCCCGTCCCGAGCGGCTGTTCTCGATCGGCAAGGTGCGCGACTTCGGCGCGGTCATGGCCCGCAATCCCGTCATCATGTTCAACGACGTCGATTTCTACGGCTCCCCGGACATGTATCGCGCCATTCACGCCGAGGCCATGCGCCGTGATCTGGCGCGCAACCGCTTTGATTTCTTCACCGTCCCCGTGCTGTTTCTCACCGAAGCCGGCGTAGACAGCTGGTTCTCCGACATGACCGCCGGTTTACCTTTCATCAAGCAAAACACGCCGGATTGGCTGGAATCCCAGGGCGATTTCGTGCAATCCACAGCCTTCGGCAGTTCGGCGATGGTAATCAATCGCGAACACTATCTTTCCCTCGGGGGGCACGCGCCGGAATTTTCCGGGCACGGCGCGGAGGATTACGACATCTTGCATCGGCTGGCGGCGCTTGCGCCGAAAGGGCCTCGCCCGCACGCCTATCTGACCGATTTCAAGGACAACGGCGTCCGGAATTATTGCGGCTTCCGGGCCTTTTTCGCGCTTTACGGACTCGAAGCGTTCGAACGCGGCGTTCATCTGGTCCACCTCTGGCATCCGCGCCGTCGGGAAAAAGGCTATTTCCGCCCGGGACCCAATTTCCGCCTGTTGCGTCGGCTCATGCGCGCCTTCGACAAGGCCGGGGCGATGCCCTCGCCGCTGTCGGACGCTCGCGGGCAGGGCGCATGGCTCGTCTATTGCCGCAGCGCCGCCGATGTCATGCTGATGCGGCAGATCCTTCCACATGCGTCGCGCTACCGCATCGTCCGGCGCCGGCGGGCGCCGGGGCCGGCGAGACTGCTCGCCGACGCGCGCGATATGCGCGCCGATGCGATCCTCGTCGCGCCCGATGTGGCCGGCCGGGTCGTCGCGCCGGAAGGTCAGGGGTTGGCGATTTATCATTTCTCTCCCGGCGCTGAAGCTGGCGACTACACCGTGATTCGCCACCCGCCTCAGATGTCGTCCTGCGCCGAGGCGATGGGCGGCCGCGCCTTGGACATCCGTTCCGATCGCGGCGCCGTCCTATTCCGCTCCTGGGTCCGTTTCGACGGGGGATCGCTCGGCCGGATCGAGAGCGGGGATATCCCGCCTCCGCTTTCTCTCGACGATCCGCTTTTCGCATCGTTCGGCGGCCCGGAGGCCGCGGCCCGCGCCCGCCGGGCGCGGATCAAGCCGAAAAAGAAATCGGGTTGGTGGGTGCGCCTGAAGCGGCGATTGACGGGCCTTTGACGTGGCGGGCGGCGCGAGAACGCCGTTCTGCCGCGGCCGCTTTCAAACCGGCGCCCACCGGCGCTTGCCGGCGCGAACGGGGTCTAATCCCTTTATCTGTGGAGGCTTCGCGCCGGACTCGAAGCCGACATGGTTGTTTCGGATTGCACGCCGCGGCGAGCGACGGGGCCTTGTGTCTTCACCGTAGCCGCACTAATGTTCGCGCTGATTGTAGGGCGATGCGCCGCTCCCCTTCCGCTGGGGCGGGGATGGTGAACACTCGGTGGGCTGTAGCCACTTTAAGAGGTAAGACGATGAATACGACTGAAGCGCCAGTGAAGAAGCTTGGCCCGAAAATGCAGATCAAGGCGATCAACCAGGAGATATTGGCGCTGCGGGACCGTATCGCCACATTGAAGGGGCAACGGTCGGCGTTGAAGGAAAAAGTCAAGATCAACGACGCCGCGCGCGCCGCCAAGAAGACCGGAAAACCGGCCGCTCCGGGCGAGGCCGGCTGACGACATGATCGACGGGCGTCGCGCCTCGGCGGCGACGACTGCTTTTCAATCTTGAAATGACGATCTTCCATGGCGCATGACGAAGTAAGCCCGGCAATGGCAGGCCGCCTGGTCGGCAAGGCCGCGGCGCCGTTCGGCTCCGTCGAACAGGCCGGGCTTTCACCGATGCGCGTCAATGTCCATCTCGGCGTCCACAAGACTGCGACCACCTTCATTCAGGCGCAGTTGCACGACCACGGAAGCCTGCTGGCCGAAGGGAGCATCCGCTATGCGGGTATTTCCGCCGTCCGGCAGAACTTCACCAAATTGTTCGATGCGCTGGCCTGGACGGATGCGATCAGCGGCGCAATGGCGCGCCCGCTCCTGGCGCGTCGGCTGGAGGCGCTGATCCGCAGTCACGGCCGCGGCGACACCTTCATTCTCTCCGACGAAAACCTGCTCGGCCTGATTTCCGCCAATTACTGGACGGGCCGGCTGTATCCGGCGGCGCATCGGCGCATTCGCATGCTCGATTCCCTCCTGAAGGGGCGGGAGGCGCATTACTTTCTTTCGATCCGCCGCTATCCCGACTATCTGACCTCGTCCTGGCTGCAACTCGCCTCGCGCGGCAAGGCTCCGGCTTTCGACCGGTATCTGGCGAAATTCAAACCCGACTGTCGCGGCTGGGCCGAGGTCGTCGCCGACATGGCCGCGGCCTGCGGCGCCGACAAGCTGACCGTCTGGACCTATGACTGGTTGTCGGCCAATCCGGCGCGGGTTTTCGGTCTGCTGGCGCCGAGCGTCGCCTTCGTCGTGCCCGACGAGGAGTTGCGCCGCGACGTTCTGCCCTCACTCACCCTCAAGGGGCTGAAGGTGCTCAACGAGCTCAAGCCGCATCTGTCGGCCAACGAGCTCAAGAATGTGGCCCGCATGATGCGCGGCTTCCCGTTCGACGAGCCCAATCCGCGTCTCGAAATCACCGATCCGGGCCTCGTTGCCGCCTACGAGGACAAATATCAGTCCGATCTCGCTCGCATCAGGGCCTCGGGCGTCGAACTCTACGACTGATCGCCCGCCGGCGGACGACGCTTGATGTTGATCAATGCCCGCTCGCTCCGCTGCGCGCATGGTCCCTCCATGACGTTTCAACGACAGGAGGCGCGACATGTTTAAAAAGATCATCGTTCCCGTGGATATCGGCCAGCTCGACAAGGGCGAGAAGATCCTTCGCAAGGCGATGGAACTCGTCGACGACGGCGGCGTCATCCTGCTTCTCAATGTGGCGGAGGATATTCCGGGCTACATGACCATCGAACTGCCCGCGGATTTCATCGAGGCCAGCATCCGGGAAGCGGTCGATCGCTTGAAGGCGCTGAACGACAAGACCGGCGCGACGGCGCAAATTCACACCCGGGTCGGCTCGCCCGCCCGCGAGATCCTGGCTGTGGCGGAGGAACAGGCGGCCGATCTCGTGATCATCGCGTCGCATCGGCCCGATTTTTCCAACTATCTTCTCGGCTCCACCGCCGATCGGGTCGTGCGCCACGCCAAATGCTCGGTCCTTGTCGACCGTTGATCCCGGTTCGGTCACGAAAAATACGATTTGGAGGAGAATGATCCATGCTGGACGTGAACGCTTTTGCCGCCCGCCTCTCTGCGCGAAAGACCGAGCTGGAGGGACGCCTCCGCGCCATCGAAGACGAGCTCGACGCATCCGCGGGCGCGGATGCGGAGGATCATGCGCTGGAAGTGGAGGGCGACGAGGTGCTCGAAGGGGTCGGCCAGGCCGGGCTCGAGGAATTGCGCGCCGTCAACGCCGCGCTGGACCGCATCGCCCGCGGCGTCTTCGGCCTCTGCGCCAAATGCGGCGAGCCGATTTCCGAGGCGCGCCTTCGGGCCGTGCCGCAGGCGGCGCTCTGCGAAGACTGCATCCACTGATCGTCGGCTCAGCCGCCCGACGCCACCGAATAGCGCGTGACTGGCGACAGTCGCCGGACGAAATCCGTCTGGCCCGAACTGCCGGTCTTGCGATAGATCGCCTTGGCGCCGCTGCGCACGGTTTCATAGGCGACGCCGAGCCTCTTGGCGATTTCGGGCAGGGCCTCGCCCTCCAGCATCAGCGCGGCGACGCGCGCCTCGGCGCGGGTGAAATCGTAAAGCGTCTTCAGCAGCGGAAACAGGGTTTCGTCGCCTCTGGTGGGGAAGGCCGCCATCACGATCGCCTGCGCGTTCGGGCCGAGATCCCGCGCCATGCGCCGCAGCGGCAGGATGTGTAGCACGCCGGGCAGCGCCGCCTCGTTCGCCGACGGCAGCGGCAGCGATTGCACGCGCTCGCCGCCGAGCGAGGTCAAGGCCTCGGTGAACAAGAGTTGCGCGGCGGGATCGCGCAGCGCCATCCGGCCATGGGCGAGAAAGGCGATGTGGTCGCCGAGGCCTTCGAAAACCGCATTGGCGGCCAGGATCCGGCCCTGTTCGGTGATAAGCGCCGCCGGCACGCCCGCCAGCGCCAGCCCGTTCAACAGCGAATGCTGGCGCTGCCGGCGCACCTCGCTCGCGAGATTGAGCGCCCTCGCCATATGCGGCCTCAGGCTGTTGAGCGCCGCCAGGATCTCCGGCGGCGACGGCCCTTGCTCCAGCTTCCGTTCGAAGATGATCGACATGCGCCGGCCGTCCGCCGCCTGCACGATCGTGGCGGAGCCGATCCCGAAACCGCGCGGCGTGAGGAAGTCGCGGTAGATCGGGATGCGCGCCTTGTCGGCCTCGCTGTAGAGTTGCGAGTCGGAAACGAAATCGAGATCGCCGGATTGCACCAGGCCGTAGAGCCGCTCGTTGCGCGGCTGCCAGCCGCCGTCGAGGAATTCCTGGAAGATGGGGACCACGCTCGGCGTCAGCACCCAGTCGGCGCGGGCGACGTCGTCCATCGCCACCAGGCCGCCGAAGAAGCCTCCCCATCGACAGATCTCCTCCAGCACGTCCTGCCAGGCGTCGGGCAGCAACGCCGCTTCATAGATCTTGTCAATGATGCGATCGTGATCGGGAGATCCGGGGATGAGCATGAAGACCATGTGTGAGTAGAACTTGAAACACGATCATTGACGCTTTCCGCGGAAAGTCAAACTTTACGCGTTTTCAGCCGATCTTTTGCGGCTTCAGAGCGCGCCGATCGACTTCAGCTTCTTCAGGACCGCGTCCGAGGGTTCGCCCGTCACGGGCAGGCGATAGGCTTTTTCGAACGAGCGGATCGCCGCTTTGGTCGCCGCGCCCGCCTTGCCGTCCACGGCGATATCGCCATAGGCGAGACCGACCAGG
Source organism: Rhizobium sp. TRM95796 (assembly GCF_025779995.1). Taxonomy (NCBI): domain Bacteria; kingdom Pseudomonadati; phylum Pseudomonadota; class Alphaproteobacteria; order Hyphomicrobiales; family Rhizobiaceae; genus Rhizobium; species Rhizobium sp. TRM95796. The sequence goes on from NZ_JAOXHE010000005.1 coordinate 464,273, forward strand.
GCTTTCTGGATCAGCATCACCCGCTTGACCGGCGCTTCTGCCGGCGCCTCCTTCGCCTTGTCGGCATGGGCGGTCTTTTTTGCAGGCTCCGGATAGGCGGAGGCGGGAATGGGCACCGAGCCCGTCTCGTCCATGGCGCGGATGAGGTCCGCCACGTCGTCGCTCTTCTTAACGCTGGCGGTCTTCGACTGATCCGGCGGCGGCGACGCGTCGGCGACGGCCGCGCGGGCCGCTTTCATGCGGTCGAGCAGCGCCTGCGAGGCTTCGCCGGTCGCTTCCAGCCCTTCCGTCTCCTGATAGAACTGGATCGCGGCCACGGTCTTCGGTCCGTTCACGCCGTCGGCGGGACCGTCATAGAGGTTGAGGCCGGTCAGGGCTTTCTGCATGTCGGCCACCAGCGGCGAGGCCGCCGGCTTTGGTTGCGCCGCGAGATCCTCCTCACGCTGGATGCGGAACGTGGTGACGCCGGTTTCCGCGGCGGGAGCCCGCGCCGCGTCGACGGCCGCGGCGGCGTCGCCCCGCGTCGCCATGAAGGGCGACGGGTGATGCGGCTGATACCACAGCGCATTGGCCGCGACGAAACTGAACACGACGGAAAAGATCGCCACGCCCGAGATCAGCCGGGGATAGCGCGCGATGAAGGAGACGCCTGACAGCCAGGCGCTCCGTTTGCGTTTGGCCGGCGCCTTGCGGGCGGGGGCTTTCTTCGTCTCAGGCGATTTTCGCTTCGGCGGCGCCATTGAGCGTCTCCTCTATCGTCTGTGTCCGGGCGCGCTCGATGAGGCGCGGCGGAAATTCGATGGCGTTGTCGGCGCCGTCCTCGCCCTCGAAAGGCAGGATGACGGTCGCCTTGGTGCCGGCCCCCACTTCGCTTTCGATCGCGAAGGAGCCGCCATGCAGGGCCACGAGACCCTTGACCAGCGCAAGGCCGAGGCCTGCGCCTTCATATTGACGCGCATAGGTGCTGTCCACCTGCACGAAGGGCTGGCCGAGTTTGCCGATCTTGTCGGGCGCGATGCCGACGCCGGTGTCAGAAACGGTGAGCACGAGTTTTTCGCCGGCTCGGGCGGCGTCGATGGTCACCACGCCGCCGGCTTCGGTGAATTTGATCGCGTTGCTGGCGAGATTGATCAGCACCTGCTGGATGGCGCGACGGTCGGCGCAGACGTCGCCCAACTGGCGGGCCACCCGCGTCGTCAGCACAACGCCCTTGGCGCGGGCGGCGAGCGACAGCATTTCCTCGGTGGCGGACACGGCGTCGCCGATATCGAACGGTTCCTTGACGAGATCGTAGCGGCCGGCTTCGATCTTGCTCATGTCGAGCATGGCGTTGACCACGGCGAGCAGATGCTTGCCGGAACGGTTGATCAGCTCGCAATATTCCTTCTGCTTGTCGTTTTCGAAGCGGCCGAAATATTCGCCGGTGAGAATGTCGGAAAATCCGAGGATGGCGTTGAGCGGCGTGCGCAGCTCATGGCTGACGGCGGCGAGAAAACGGGTCTTGGCCTCGTTGGCGCCGAGCGCCTCGTCGCGGGCGCGGGCGACCTCTTCCTCCAGCGCCGCCTCCTGGCCGCGATCGGTGATCTGGGTGACGAAACCCGACAGCGCGCCGTCTGCGTCGCATTCGCCGACGAAGTCGATGCGGACGGGACGGTAGTGGTTTTCGAAGCCGCCGACGGCGAACAGCACGTCGGCGCGGGCGCGGGCCGCGCCGCGGCGCAGGTCGTCGACCGCCTGGAGATAGCCGATGCGTCCGGCCACATGCACGCGGTCGATCACCGCATTCGGCTGGATGCGATCCGGCGAGAAACCGAAAGCCTGCGCGTCGGCGCCGGCGACGGAAAGGAGGCCGCCCGAGCGATCGTGGCGGGTCACAAGGCCCGGCAGGCGCGCAAGCGACGACGCGGGCGACGGAGCGGCGGCGACGGTCTCGGCCTCACGTCCGGCTTTGAACTCCGGGCGGATCTCGCGCAGCGCCAGCGCCAGCGTCATCGAGGCGGCGAACAGCGCGGCCGAAGCCGGCAGGGACGCCGCGAGCGCGACGCCGGCCAGCTGCATGCCGGCCAGGCAGCCCAGGCCGATCGCGCAGGACGCGGCCAGTCTGAGGCCAGGCCGGGGCAGGGCCCCGTCGCCTGTCTCGCATACGCGTCCGATCATGTGACGCGCCTTGCCGCCGATGTCGCTCAATACTCTCAAAGCTTGTGGCCTTCATTAGCCCTTGGGAACTCTCAGTCCGGAAAATGGCAGCGTCGACTTAAGGAAAGGATAAAAACGAACCCGGAACAGCCGCCGCGACGGGCGAAAAGTCCAGAAAAGGCACAGATGCGGCCAACTTCGAAAATCGTGGTTAACAGCACGTAATTGCTGGCGTTTTCGGCCTTCCGCGGCGGGAGTTAACCTTTGTGGCGGCCAGGTCCCCCTCAATCGCCTGTATTTCCGGGACGGGCCGCCACGAAGGTTAACGGCGATCGGTCGAATTCGAGACAAATGCAGTTCAAGATTGCATAAATGTCGAAAAACTCAAATTCGCTGCAAATTCGACTCGATTCCTCCCCTTTGCCGTAATGGGACGTCAGCATGACCGGGCTAGGGTCTGGTCATCGCCGGACAGATGGGCCGGCCCGAAGCGACGAGACCGGCGACAGCCGGCGGACACGACAAAACCGGACGCGACAAGATCCGGAATGAAACAGGGCAAGGAACAAGGCTATGTGGTTTCTCTTGAGAACCGCCTTCTGGTTTTCGATGGTGCTGGTCATGCTGCCGATCTTCGATCAGGAAGCGAGCGACCGCCTGAAGAAAGAGGAAGGCGTCGAACTCACCGATGCATTCGGCGCCGCCGCCGGCGCCATCACCTATATGGGCTCGCTCTGCGCGGAAAAACCCGATGTCTGCGTCAAGGGCGCCGAGACCGTCTCGACGCTGGGCTCCAGAGCCAGGGAGGGCGCGCGGGTGGCCTATTCCTATCTCGATGAAAAATTCGCCGACCCCGCCCAGCTCGCCGCCGCCGACAGCGTGACGACCGGAACCGTGACATCGGCCGCAGCCGCCCCCGAGGCCGGCGCGCAAGCCGGGACCGCCCGCCACATCCCCATCCCCATCCCGACCCCGCGCCCCGCGCCCTGACCCGACCGTCTATTCGCTGCTCGCTACCCGCTATTCGCTACTCGCTATTCACCCATTCCCCCTTCGCGGCCGCGCCATGACCGGCTCCGCCGCGCTGCCTGAAGCGCGCCTCGCTTCTTTTCATGCCCCGCCTCGTCCTCGTGACGCCGCCGCGAAGCCCAGCGCTTCGCGGCTTTTTCTTTGCCCCGATCGCGCCGGACAACCCCCTGCCACGGCTTTTCAAGGCCGCCCCGAACGCCTATATCGGGCGCAAAGACAGGGATCAGCATCATGGCCGCCATCGACGACATCATCAGCGACTTCGCCTTTCTCGACGATTGGGAGGATCGCTACCGCTATGTGATCGAACTCGGCAAGGCGCTGCCCGATCTGCCCGAAGAGGACCGCACGGCCGACAACAAGGTGCGCGGCTGCGCGAGCCAGGTCTGGCTGGTCAGCGAACCGGGCGAGGGCAAAGACCCCGTGATGACCTTCCGCGGCGACAGCGACGCCCACATCGTCCGCGGCCTCGTCGCCATCGTGCTCGCCATCTACAGCGGCAAACACGCCTCCGACGTCGCCAAACTCGACGCGCTCGACACGTTCAAAGAGATCGGCATGATCGAACATCTCTCGGCGCAGAGGGCGAACGGGCTGAGGTCGATGGTCAACCGTATCAGGGAAGAGGGCGTGAAGGCGGCGGGGTGAGGGTGTCTGCGGAAGACGACGTAGCTTCCAATGAACGAGCCGGCTTTCCTGCGTTGGGCGCACTCTATTTTGCGCTGCAAGACGCGTCGAAGTCGGCGATGGCCTTGCCCGTCGCCTTTCCTGTCATGGAGACGCCGGTTTCAAGGAAGCCGATGATCGAGACTTCCGATGGTGGCGCATGCCCGAACCACCGGCTGATTGTGGCAATCTGATCGCCGGTGAGCGGCGCCGAGATCAACGTATCCGGCTCATCGAGGTTCTTTCGCCAGAAGAGATAGCCGCCCCAGGGATCGTCCTTGCCCCTTTCAGCCAGCGTCCACTTCAGATCCATTTTCTGCTCTATGGTTTCGACATAGAGGAAGGCGTCGTCCTTGTTCCCCTTTCTGTAATCATCTCTAGGTCCGGGGAGGCGGGTCGAAAGCAGAAGATGCCGCGCAGCGCTGGTTGTGCAAGCGAGATATAGGCTGGCGGGTGTCTGGTCTTCGTTGTTTTCAGCAATTACTATCTTTCTGGAAACAGATTGTATTGCGGCAACGGAGTCTGCCCCATTGGGCGATCGACTATGTGTATCAGTTGCAAGCGCCAAAACCCAAGCCGCAGCGATGGACAATCGGGATGCTCGGTTCGTCAAATTTCATTCTCCGCGCGTTTTGCAACCTGATCATGCTAATCTGAGTTGCGCCGTCAAGCATGGACCGCGTTCCGCTCCGCATCTGGGGTTACGCCAGGTCGCGGTAGGTGAAGGCCACACATTGAAAATCGTCCAGCTGGATATGTTCGTTAGAATAAAGGTCGACGGAGAGGCAATTGGCGATCAAACTCTCGCCCGATCAAGCAGCGCGAATTCCCTTGAAGCGCCCTCCGTGCTATGATGGCCGACATGACGGGTTAGCTCAAACAGCGGGAGACCGGCAATGAATGCTCATGCGATTACCGTGCGCGCCGCCTGGGATGGCGAGGCCGACGTCTGGTTCGCCACGAGCGACGACATCGACGGTCTCGCCGTCGAGGCGGAGACCATGGAGAAACTGGAAACCAAGGTCCTCGCCGCCGTTGCCGATCTCCTGGAACTGAACGGCTCCTGCGTGAGAATATAGCAATTTGAAAATTTAAGTGATGCGGCCAATCTCAGTGATAAAGTTAACATTGGCTGCTTCTTGTCTAAAAGATTTCCGGTGAAAATTTATCCTCTGATCTTGAACTAAGGCCGGAGATATTGTGAATCTTTCCTCTGTAATCCGAGGGGTTTTTTCGTTGAAAACGCGATATTGAACAATCAGACCAAGCGCCACTATCAGAGGAGCATCATCATCCAATGTAAGAGTGGTTTGCCTCTGCAACGTTTTTGTACCGCCAGGTGCAATTATCAGGCCTCCCTCCTCATTTTCATCGAATTGTTCAGCAGAAAGCTGTTCGGATAGGCGATTCATAGATTTTCTGAAGTCAGGATCTGTCCATCCATTCCCTGCTTCGGAAATCATAAAAGCTCCTGTAGCGGGCGAGTTTCCAGAGTTAAATATGCTGACTTTAAACTCTAAAACGATGTCTATTTTTTTGTTGTCCGAAAAGATCTCTAGCGATGTTTTCTCGATGTTTGTAAATGATAGCCAAGCCCGCTGCTCACTCGTCCAAGCTTCTCTGGTTTCTTTAGCAGCTCGTTCCGCGATTTTGGTGCTTTCGAGCGCTGCCTTCGTGGTCTTGCGCGTCTCCTCAAATGTAAATCTGATATAGATAAGGCCGATAATCGCTATTCCGAGCGAAGCGTAAGATAGGACAACCGCCCAACGGGCGGATCTGGCCATAGACTGTTGAGCCGCTAAGTCAGCTAATGATCCGCCTGTCAGACCATCAATATTTGACTCACCGAACGACAGGCCCATAAAGAAAAATAGGCCACACAGAACAACGGCAGTTGCAAAGTTAACGAATTTCATCTGTTTAGGTCCTGCAAGAGCAATTCTCCATCCAGTTCGCCGAGCCTGTCCAGAGCTTCCCTGCGGCCTTTGTCGCGGGCGCGCTTGTAGTTGAACAGGTGATCTGCCTGAATGCGTCTGTGCCGTCCGGTCAGCGAATAGGGAATGTCGCCGCGATCGAGCAACGAGATCAGATAGGGCCTGGACACATTGAGGATATCGGCGGCCTGCTGCGTGGTCAGCAGCTGCGTAACCGGCACCAGCGTGACGGCGTCTCCTTTGCCGATATGGCGAAGGACATCCATCAAGAGGCCCGACAGTCCCGGTGTCAGAACGATCTCCGTCGCCGCCTGTCCGTCGTTGACGACCCGCAGCGTCGCATTGGCTTTGGATTGAGCGGCGATGATCTTGCGCAACTGGTTCGCTGCTGCGCGTTCCTGTTCGGACGGCAAGCGTCCGCCCAGCTCTTGGGCGTTTGCAGGAAGGGTCATGTCTCTCTCCGGTTCGCCTTGATCAACACGAATAGACTAACTCCTATTCGAAATATTCGCAACAACCCGATCGATCTGACAGTTGCGCGCTCCTCGCTGCTCCCTATTGGCTATTCGCTATTCGCTATTCGCTATTCGCTATTGGCTATTCACCCCCTCCCACCTGCCCGATAATGCCTCTCCAGCGCCAACAGCGCCGTCTTCAGCATCAGCTTGGCCGATCTTGCCGGCCATTGGCGTTCGCGCTCTACCGTCTCCAGCCCTTTCTCGAAGCAGCAGACGTCGAGCGCCACGCCCGAAAGCTCGGGGCCGATGGCGGTCAGCGCGCGGGCGACCCGCAGCCGGGCGGCCACCACATTGTCCTTGAGCTCCACGCCCGCGCCGGGCGCGGCCTTGACGCGGTCGCCGAAGCGGGGCTCGTAGCTCGGCGTGATCTTGGGCTGCAGCCCGGCGAAGTGGAAATCGCGCGCCAGCCGCTCGCCGGAGGCGAGTGCGGCGTCGGCAAACCACGGCGCGCCGGATTTGTCCTTCATGCGGGCGAATTGCGAAAGCGGGCTTTCGGCGGCGTTGATGCGCACAGGCTCCGCCGTCTCGCCCTCGACGAGAAAGCCGATCTCGATGGCGCGATGCTGGTCGAGCATCGCCTCTTCGCGGGCGGCGCGCCGACGGCGCAGGAAGGAGCGGGCCTCAAGCGTGGGGGCCACCAGGCCGTTGCGATCGACCAGCAAGCCGCGGCTCCCGGCCTCGGTCGCCACCGGCCTCGGGAAATCGGCCACCCGGCCGTCGGGATGGCTGAGCCGCAACGCGCCGTCGGCTTTGTCGGGGGCGAGGTCCGCGCGGCAGCCGGCATTGCCGAGAAAGCGGAGCAGCTTTTCGATCTCTTTCATCGTGTCGATCCCGCTCATCGGCCTCACCCCTTGCGGCCGATGGGCGTGAAGACGCCCGAGGTCACCGTCTCGATCGCCGTCACCAGCCGGTCGAAACCGGCCTCGTCCCGTCGGTCCTCGACGCGGGCGCAGGCGTGCCCCACCGTGCTGCGGTCGCGGCCGAAGCCGCGGCCGATCTCGGTCATGGTCATCTGCAGCACCACATGGCAGACATACATGGCGATCTGCTGCACATGGCTCATGGCGAAGCGGCGGTTGCGACCGCGCTGCGGCTCGTCGGAGGTCAGGAACATCATCTCGGTGGCGATCGTCGCCACCACGCCGGAGACGCTGCGCGGCGAAATCTCGGCGCGCTGCCGGCGGCGTCGGGCGCGGCGGGCGAGCCTGCCGGGGCCGGGGCCGGCAGAGGCGACGAGGGCCGTCTGGTCCCTGCCGCGCGCGCGCCAGTCCGACAGGCGTTGCTCCAGCCGGGCGGCCACATGCGGCTCGCAAAACAGGCTGGTGATGTCACGGTCTTCGGTATCGCTCATCCGTATCGCTCCGATCAAAATAGGTTAATTTTCCTATTCATAGCGTACAATCCAGACGTTGAAAAGATAGGCGCGCAACCGATCGCCGATTCACAGGGCGGAACCGGGCTAAGTATTTGAAATCAATTGTAGGAAAAATTTCCTTACTCGGAAACGAAAAAGGCGGCCCCGAAGGACCGCCCTGTCATCTGACGCATTGGGCGCCGTCGGCTCAGGCGCGCTTCTTGCGGCCCTGGCCGAGGCCCATTTCCTTGGCGAGGCGCGAGCGCGCTTCGGCATAGGCCGGGGCCACCATCGGGTAGTCTGCCGGAAGCTCCCACTTTTCGCGATAATCTTCCGGGGTCATGCCATAATGGGTCATGAGGTGGCGCTTGAGCGACTTGAACTTCATGCCGTCTTCGAGGCAGATGATATAGTCGTTGTGCACCGACTTCTTGATCGGCACCGGCGGCTTCGGCTTTTCCACCACCGGAGCGGCGGCTTCCGCCGTCGCCGTGTTGGACAGCGCCGTATGCACGTCGGCGATGAGGGAAGCGAGGTCGTTGGCCGGCACCACGTGATTGCCGACATAGGCGGCAACGATTTCCGCGGTCAGTTCGACCAGCAATTCCTTGTTTCCCGCATTGGCTGCGTCGTTCATTCTTGTTCTCCTGATCGATCCACTTGCCCTGCTTCAGTTTCTTTCGAACCAGAAGCGATCATCAGAGCCATGCCCGGCGAAGTATAGGTTTGATGGCCTGGTCGCTACCCCTAGCGCTTCGACCAATATGCTTCGACGACTTCCATTCCGTGAGCGGATAGATCCGCTCTTCAGTCCTGTCGTTCATGCAGCGCCTTGCTTGAGCCTAGCGTCCCCCATGAGGATTGGACTGAACTGAATCGGAATATGACTCTTGTTTTGCCGATTAACATCTTTCCTTGGCATTTCCAATATATTTTTACATATTCTACACAATCAGCAAAAACTTGCCGTTACGTCATCCCGTAAAATGGAAACCAATCTTAATAGAGCCTTACATAAGCTATAAAAAATTCTCGACTTGCAGTTTTGTGGTGGAACTTTTTCGCTTGTTCTTCGTTTGAAGCGGCTTGGCCCGATTTCGATCGTTTCTGGCCCGCTCGTAGAAATTTTACGGCAATACTGACCCCGCCTGATGCACGTCGCTCAGTCCGCTTTCGTCTCCTCGATCGCGGCGCGCGCGCCCTCGTCGAGGACCGGCGGCCGGAAGCCCGCCTTGATTGCGGCGCGGGCCAGCAGATGGGCGGAGATCGGCGCCGTCAGGAAGAAGAACAGGATCGTCGCCGCCACCTTGATCCAGATCGAGCTTTCGTCGGCCCTCAGCGCCACGGCGAGCAGCAGCAGGCTCGATCCCGCCGCCCCCGCCTTGGAGGCGGCGTGCATGCGGGCGAAGACGTCGGGCAGCCGCAGCAGGCCGATCGCCGAAATCAGCGCGATCACGGAGCCGATGATCAGCAGCGCCGACGCCGCCAGCGTGAGAAGCGTCTCGGTCATGGCGCGATCTTCTTTTCGACCTTGTCGATCTGCGCCCCGCCGCGCCGTCCTTCGGGATCGCCGGCGAGCTGCAGGTAACGGGCGAAGGCCGCCGTGGTCAGAAAGCCGGTCAGGCCGAGCGCCAGCGCGATGTCGACATAGAGTTCGAAGCCGGTCTGCACGGCGATCACGGCGATGAAGCCGATCGCCACGCCCACCAGCTGGTCGAGGGCCAGCGCCCGGTCGGCCAGGGTCGGCCCGCGCAGCACCCGCAACGCGATCAGCGCCATGGCGGCGATGAGCATGGCCAGGGCGAAATGCACCGAATGCGTGAGAATGTCGGCAGCGGTCATGGTTCGAAGGCCTCCTTGATCAGCCGCTGGAAACCGGTGACGATATCGTCGCGGGTCGCGTCTGGATCGGGCGCGTCCACCGCATGCACCAGCAGATAGCTGCGGTCTTCGGCCACGTCCACCGTCAGCGTGCCCGGCGTCAGCGTGATGAGATTGGCGAGAAGGGTGATCTCGGCGTCGCGGGTCAGCGTCAGCGGCACGGTCAGCAGGCCGGGCTGGAAGCGCATGCTCGGCGAGGTCACCAGCCGCGCCACCCGCCACACCGACAGCGTGAACTCTTTCAGAAAGACCAGGATCAGCTTGCAGATGCGCCACAGCCTGACGCCGTAACGCAGCGAGCCCGAGGCGCGCGGCAGCAGCGACAGCACGACGGCGCCGACGAAAAAGCCGATCAGCAGCGAAAGCCCGGACGGCAGGCCGGAAAAGGCCGTCGCGGCGAGAATGATGGCGAGGTGGGCGAGGGCGGCCTTCATGGGCGGTCCCCCATCAGCGCCGAGCCGATATAGGCGGCGGGATCGATGAAGCCGCGCGCGGCGAGATCGGCGATATCGGCCGCCGGCGCCGGCCAGAGGCCGATCGCCAGGCTGAGCGCCGCCATCGCCGCCGCCGCGCCGGTCATCATCCGGTGATCGGGCGCCCTGTCGGCGGCGATCTCGCCGGGCCGCCAGAAGGCGAGCAGCATCACCCGCCCCGCCGCAAAGCTCAGCAGGAAGCCGGAGACGAGAATGGCCGCGGCCAGCCCGTCGTGATCGGCGGCGAGCGCCGCCTTGACCAGCATCGCCTTGGGCCAGAAGCCCGACAGCGGCGGCAGTCCGGCCAGCCCGAGTAGCAGCAGGCCGGTGATCACAGTCAGCCCCGGCGCGGCCTTGTAGAGCCCGCCCAGCTTGGTCAGCGAGGACGCTCCCGCCCGCGTCGTCATCACGCCCACGGCGAAATAGAGGCCGGACATCACCAGCATCGAATGCAGGAGGTAGAAATAGGCGCCCGACAGGCCGGCCTCGCCGCCGATCGCCAGCCCCGCCAGCGCAACCCCGATGCCGGCGACCACCCAATGGCCGAGCGCGCGCTTGAGGTCGTCGCTGGCGATGGCGCCGATCGCGCCGGCCAGCATGGTCAGGCCCGCCACCGCGCCGATCACCGGCGACAGGGCCGCGCCTTCGGCCGGCATCAGCATGGCGAGCACCCGGATCAGCGCATAGACGCCGACCTTGGTCAGCAGGCCGGCGAACAAGGCGGCGGCCGCCATGCGCGGCGTGTGATAGGAGGCGGGCAGCCAGGCGTTGAGCGGAAAGGCGGCCGCCTTCATGCCGAAAGCGGTGAGATAGAGCGCCGCCAGCGTGCCGAGCGGCAGATCGCCCTGATCCTTGGACACTTTTACGGCGATGTCGGCCATGTTGAGCGTGCCGAACAGGGAATAGAGATAGCCTGTGGCGATCAGGAACAGCGTCGTGCCGACCAGATTGAGCAGGCCGTATTTCAGCGCTCCGTCGATCTGCTCCTTCTCGCCGCCCAGCACCAGCAGGCCGAAGGACGAGATCAGCAGCACCTCGAACCAGACATAGAGGTTGAACACGTCGCCGGTCAGAAACGCCCCGGAGACGCCGGCGATCAGGAACAGCAGGAAGGGATAAAAGCCGTAGCGCCGGTGGTTGAGGTCGATCTCGTCGAGCGCAAACACGGACGCGGCTAGCGTCACCACGCCCGCGACCAGCGCCAGCCCGGCGCCGCCGACATCGACGGTGAAGGCGATGCCGAACGGCGGCAGCCATTGGCCGAGCGCCAGCGTGACGGGGCCGTTGACGGCGACATGCGCCAGAAGCGCGATCTCCGCCAGAACCATCAGCGCCAGCGTGGCGAGCGCGATCGGCGCATGCCAGCCGATCCTGCGGCGGATCGCGGTGAGAAGCGCGCCTGCGGCGAGCGGCAGCGCCACGGGCAGGATGGCCAGCCAGGCTTCGGGCGCGACGTCGGGCGCGTAGACTTTGGTCAGGTCGATGCCGGCGGCGGCGGCGAGCAGCGTCTGCATGTCAGTACTCCCTCGGCGGAAGGGCCGCGTCGGCCGGCTCGGAGAATCGCAGCGACGTGGTGTCGTCGGTGTCGAGCGTCTGCCGGGCGCGATAGGCCAGCACCATCAGGAAGGCGAAGAACGAGAAGGAGATCACGATGGCGGTCAGGATCAGCGCCTGCGGCAGCGGATTGGCCGCGGTCGAGGGCAGCACGTCGCCGCCCGTGATCACCGGCGGGATCTCGCGCGTCATCCGGCCGGCGATGAACAGCGTCAGGTTCACGGCGTTGCCGAGCAAGGACACGCCGAGCATGATGCGGATGATGCGGCTCGACAGCATCAGATAGATGGCGGCGGTGAAGAACAGCCCGGCGAGCAGGATGAAGGGCGCTTCGGTCATGGGTCCTCCCGCTCCTCGAGCGCGAGCAGAATGGTCGAAAACGCCCCGAGCACCACCAGATAGACGCCGAGATCGAAGCTCATCACGGTGGAGAGATCGACGCCGGCGACGTTGAACCACAGGCCGGTCATGAACGGCTTGCCGGCGAGCCAGGAGACCAGGCCCGACACCGTCGACAGCAGCAGGCCGCCGCCGGCGATGGTCATCGGATGCGCCTTCAAGGCCCGGCGCGTCGCCTCCACTCCGAAGGCCAGCGCGTAGAGCGCGATCGCGGCGGCCGCCAGCAGCCCGCCGATGAAGCCGCCGCCCGGCGCATTGTGGCCGCGCAGCAGCACGAAGACGGAGAAGACGATCATCAGCACCGTCAGGAACGGCGCCATGGTCTTGAGGATCACGGAGTTCATGCGCGCTCCTCCTCGCGATCGGGGTCATTGTCGGCGGGCGGGGCCGCCAAGGGCCGCAGGCGGATCAGCGCCAGGATCGCGAGTCCGGTGATCGTCACCACGGCGATTTCTCCCAGCGTGTCCGAGCCGCGGAAATCGACGATGATGACATTGACGACATTGGCTCCATGCGCGAGCGTTTTCGAATAATCGCCGAAGAAGGCCGACAGCGTGGCGTCGAACGGCGTCTCCAGCGTCTTGAGCAGATAGAGCGCGAAGCCCAGCCCGCAGGCCACGGCGATCGTCGCGTCGAGCGCGATCTGCCTGATGGGCCGGTGGTCGCTGACGTCGAGCCTGAGGCGCGTCATGATCAGCGCCAGGATCACCACCGACAGCGTCTCGACCATGAACTGGGTGAAGGCGAGATCCGGCGCGCCGAACAGGAGATAGAGCACCGCCACCGCAAAACCCTGGATGCCCAGGGACACGATCGCCGTCAGCCGGCTTTTGGCGGCCAGCACCGCATAGAGGCCGAAGATGGCGATGGCGATGAAGCCCGCTTCATGCGGTTGCAGATCGCGCGGCCAGGCGGGAATTTCGGGCCATTCGCCATGGATCGCCATGGGCAGCAAAAGACTGGCTGCGATGAAGGCGAATACGGTGGTGAGATAGAGCTCCAGCCGCCCGGTCTGCAGCCGGTTCAGGGCGGCATGGCTGGCGGTCACCACCAGCGAGACGAACTGGTCGAAGCCGCGATCGGGCCCCCAGCCGATCGCCACGAGCAGCCGCGCCATCAGCCCGCGCAACCCGTCGAGGCCCCACAGCATGGCGGCCGCCAGCACGAGCGTCAGAACCGACAGCGCGAAAGCGAGGCTGACATGCGGCAGCGGCGAGGCGTGAACATTAAGCGCCGCGCCCGCCGCGGAAGACGCCATCGGGCTCGAAAACAGCTGATGGAACGGCCCGGCCGCAAGCCCCGAGACCAGCCCGAGCGCGGCCAGCGCCACCGGTCCGGCCATCAGCAGGACAGGTCCGTCGTGTGGGTGTTTCGGCGTCTTCTTCTCGGCGCCGAGGAAGGGCAGGAGCGCGATCGCGAAGCCGATCGCCCCCATCATCGCATTGCCTGCGATGGCCGCCAGCAGCGGCAGCGCCCGCCAGCCGCCTTCGGTCAGCGCCGCATAGATCTCTTCCTTGGCCATGAAGCCCGCAAACAGCGGAATGCCGGCCATCGAGCAGGCGGCCAAGAGCGCCGCGCCGAAGGTGATCGGCATCTTGCCCCGAAGGCCCGTGAGCTGCGTGATGTCGCGCGTGCCCGTCTCATGGTCGATGACGCCGGCGATCATGAACAGCGCGCCCTTGAACAGCGCATGCGCGATCAGATAGAGCGCCGCCGCCTCGATGGCCTTGTCCGAGCCGATGCCGGTCATCATGGTGATCAGTCCGAGCGAGGCGACCGTCGTATAGGCAAGCATCAGCTTGAGATCGGTCTGTTTCAGCGCCAGCGCCGCCCCGATCACCAGCGTGACGCCGCCGAACAGCGGCAGGACGATCTGCCAGAGCGTGGTGTCGCCGAACACCGGATTGAGCCTGAGCAGCAGATAGACGCCGGCCTTCACCATGGTGGCCGAATGCAAAAACGCCGACACCGGCGTCGGCGCCTCCATGGCGTTGGGCAGCCAGAAATGGAAGGGAAACTGCGCCGATTTGGTGAAGGCGCCGATCAAAACCAGCACCAGCGCCGCGCCCGCCCAGGGATGCGCCGTCACATCCGCCGCCTTGGCTGTAAGCCCCGATAGCGTCGTCTCGCCGCTCATCACCGTCAGCGTCATCACGCCGGCCAGCAACGCCAGCCCGCCGCCGCCGGTCACCAACAACGCCTGCAGCGCGCCGCGCCTTGAGGCGGCCCGCTCGTGATCGAACCCGATCAGCAGGAAGGAGGCGATCGAGGTCATCTCCCAATAGACGAACAGCATCAACAGATTGTCGGACACGACGACGCCGAGCATGGCAAACGAGAACAGCAGGATAAAGGCGAAGAACCGCCCCTGCTGGACATGCCCCTTCAGATAGCCGCCGGAATAGAGCACGATCAGCACGCCGATGCCGGAGATCAGTAGCGCGAAGGTCAGACCCAATCCATCGAGCCGCCAGGCGTAATCGAGCCCCATCGCCGGCGCCCAGCCAAACCCGCCCGTCACAGCCGCCCCGCTTGCAACCTCGGGCAGATGGCTCGCAAAGATCAAAAACGGCGCCGCCAAGAACAGCATCAGCGGCCAGGCGGCTTTTTCCTGCAACCCCCGCGTCAAAGCGGGCGCAACGAGCGCGCCCAGCAAGGGCAGGAAAAGAGCGGCGGTGGTGAACCCGTTCGCTGACACTATCTCGGCGTCTCCCCATTTCATCGGTCGCGGCTAGAAATAGGGGGTAAATCTCGACGGCGCCAGCAAAAACGGGGAATGAACCCGGTAAACTCGGTCTGACGCGATTGTGATCAGGGTTTTGTCCACAGCAGCTGTGTCGATCAACGACTGCGCACTCGCCCGAGAGCATCGAGAACTTTGACGCGCGCCGCCGGCGATCCGCGATATTCATCCACTGACGATCGCCCGCGTCGATCCTTGACCGTCACGACGCAATACCGGTCCAGACCTGCTCCGCCGAAGCGGACCTTTAGGGCGCCAAAATCCGCGACGTCGACCTTATGACGGCGGCAAAGCTCGGGCAATTCCTCGCGGTAACGTTCAATCGCCGCCGCCAGCGAAGCCGAAACTCTGCCGCCGGCCGTTTCGCCGCTCAGAAAATCGACGTCTATAAATCCCTCTTTCGAGGCCGCAGCTTCGCCGTGAATATCCATGTCATACATGCCGATCATAAACCCGCACCCGGAGCTCAGAGAATCCGCGAGATTGTGGGCGATCGATGTGAGGTGTGCGAGTTTGGGCATATGGAGGTCCTGATACATCGGCAATTTATTGAACATTTCTCGCCTTAAATGGCGCGCAGCACTGCGTCAGTGCATAAGATCAGCCCGCGCTCCCAAAAACACCCCACGCAATCCGCCATGCTCCGCTCCGAGGCCGTCGATGCAATAGCTGTTGAGGAACTGCCGTCCGGCAAACAGCCTCCGGTCCGTCTCCGTCAGTTCGGCCTGCTCACAGATCCTGCCCCATTCCGCGGCGATCGTCTTCAGTTGCGCCCCGATGATTCCTGTGGCGTCCTTGTCGTTGATCAGAAAATCAGGCGCCGCATCGAGGCAGCTCTGCAGCGTGCTTCTGCGATCGTCGCCCTTGATCAACATGGCCTGCGTCGCTTCGTTGCCGGTCCGGCCCTGCGGGCAGATGTCATAGGCTGGGGTCAGGGTCAGCGTGCTGCCGTCCCAGAAGGCGGCATGGTTGCGGGCGTGGTCGTCGGTATTGCCGCAGAGAATATTGAAGACGATCCGCCCGAAGAGCTCACGAAGCGCCGCCCTCGGTTTGGCGAAGCGGTGGCGGATGAGTTCGGCAAGGTCTTGATAAGACGCGTAACGGGCCATCATTTCGTCGAGGCCGAGCATCGTCAGCGCCGACACCATGGCGGTGCGCCGCCAGCCGTTCTCCGCCTTGACGCGATCGAAGCGTTCGATCAGCAGGACATCCTTGCCCGCCGCCGTGATCATCGAGACGGGCGCAACGTCGAGACCGCAGCAGGCGGCCAGCGTCATGGCGAGGAATTCCGCCTTCACGACGCTGTAGAGATCGGCGCTGGAGGAGAATTTCGCGATGAGTTTGCGTTCGCCGTGATCGATCAGGGCTTTGGGGCGCGCGCCGCCGATCGAGGTGCCATGGTTGATGGCCTGGTCGAGAGCCGGCGTCAGCGACGCGCCTCTTTCGATGCGCTCGGCGGCCTCCAGCAGTTCCCCATAAGAAGCTTCAGCCTTGAGGCGGGGAACATAATCCGTGGCGGACTGCTGGAAATCGAGCGCGCCGATGCGATCGGATCCGGATTCGAGCAGATAGATGAGTTCGGTAATCTCTGCGCTGTCTGTCGCCTTGGCGCCCATGAGCCGGTTGAGGATGACCCGGCGGCCCCAGGCGTCGGGAGACCCGTCGCGCAGGCTGCCGGCCATGGCGAGACCGGGAGGCGGGGCGATCAATCCGCGCTCGAGCGGAAGTTCGGGCGCGTAGATCGGGATGGCGTCGGGTCGGGCGAGATAGCTGGCGCCGTAGTTGAAACCATAGACGGCGCCGTCTGCCGCCATACGCCCGGCGACGACGGGATCCGTCTTTCCTGGCAACCAGATCCAGACAAAGGCCTCCTTCGGGTTCTTCGGCCTAGAAGTCATCGTCGACCTCCTGCTTGCCATGGCGAACGCTCTTCGGCAGCAGCGTGAGTTTTTCGTCGAGGCGGGCCTCCTGAAGCGCGAGGATCTTGTCGTCGGCGTCGAACAGGCGAACGCCCACCAGAGCGGCGACTTCGAACACCACTCCCACTTCAGAGCCGCCCTCGCCATTCTCGATCGCTCGGAGCGTCTTGCGGGATATGCCGGCGCGCTCGGACAATTCCACGGCCGTCATCCCACGCTCCAGGCGGTTCGCGCGAATGAGCTTGCCAAGGATCGACAGCGCCTGTTTGGTCATGCGCGAATAGCTGCGGATCCGTTTCATGTCAGTCCTACAATATGAGCATTTAAATGCCCATGAGCGTCTATATGGCTCTTTAAGCGCCCATCATGCGCCAGCATTGGCAAAGTTTCAAGCGGTTCGGCGGCAGAGCGGCGTTGCGTCGCCTTGATCGTGCGGCCGATGCTTCGGATCTCGCCTAAAGACCAACCCCATCCTTGCCATCTCCCCCCGCTCACCCCATCTATCCTCCGATCACAGGGAGATCATCATGACCGACGCCAAGACCAAGGCCGCCGAGGCCGAGTGGACCCATTGCCTGACGCCCGAGCAATACCGGGTCACGCGGGAGGGCGGCACCGAGCGGCCGTTTACCGGGCCTTATTGGGACAATCACGAGACGGGGATCTATCGCTGCGTCTGCTGCAAGACGCCGCTGTTCTCGTCCGACACCAAGTTCGATTCCGGCACCGGCTGGCCGAGCTATTTCCAGCCGGTCGACAAGGACGCCATCAAGAATATCCGCGACGTCAGCCATGGCATGGTCAGGGTGGAGGTGCGCTGCGCAGAATGCGACGCGCATTTGGGACATGTCTTCCCGGACGGCCCGCCGCCGACCGGCCTGCGCTATTGCATCAACGGCCATGCGCTGGATTTCGAAAAGACCGCCTGATCAGGCGCTCTGCCAGATGACGCAAGTCAGCACGGCGGCGTAATGCACGCCCGCCGCCGTCACCACGAAGCCATGCTAGATGGCGTTCTGGAAGCGCAGCTTTTCCCAGACGTGGAAAATCACCCCGAGCGAATAGATGATCCCGCCGATGAGGATCAGCACGAGGGTGGCGAGCGACAGCACGGTCGAGAGCTTGCCGGCGATGGCCACGCCGCTCCAGCCCATGGCGAGATAGAGCAGGATCGCCAGCCGGTCGAAGCGCCCCGGCCAGAAGAATTTCAGCGCCACGCCGAAGGCCGCCACCGCCCAGATGCCGATGAGATTGGCCAGCACCAGCCCATCCGGCAGCGCCGCGGCGAGGAAGGGCGTATAGGTGGCGGCGATCAGGATGAAGATCGCCGAATGATCGAAGCGGCGGAGCAACCATTTCACCGGCGACACCGGCCAGATATTATAGGCGAAGGAAATGCCGAGCGAGGCGATCAGCCCGAGCCCATAGACCCAGGAGGCGGCGATCGTCGCCGCCGTGCCCCACACCGTCGCGTAGAAGATCAGCACGGTCACCGCCACCAGCGCGGCGGCCACGCCCACGCCGTGGACGATGCCGTCGGCGATGATTTCATAGCGGTCGTAGCGCCAGTCGATGATGGGCCTTGCAGTCATGCGATCCTTCCTTGCGTCGCGCCCATTTCATCATGCGGCCGTGACCGTATCAAGACGGTAAAGACGGCATTTGGACGCGGGGGCTGAAGGCTCAGGCCGCCGCTTTGGTTCCCGCCAGCATTTCCCGCTTGCCCGCAAAGCCCGGTCGCCGCTCCACTTCAAAGCCCGCGGCCACCAGATTGCGCCGCACGAAACCGGCGGCGGCATAGGTGGCGAAGCTGCCGCCGGCCCGGGTGTGATGAAACACCGCCGCCATCAGCTCCTCCGACCACATGGCCGGATTGCGCGATGGCGCGAAGCCGTCGAGATACCAGGCGTCGAACAGGTCGTTGCAGGCCGACAGCCGCGTCGAGGCGTCGCCGACGATCACCCGCAGCGTCACATCGGGCGCGAAGGCCAGCGTCACGTCGGCGTCAGGTTTTTCCGGCCAGAGCGCCAGGAAATCCTCCCGCTCGCGGGCTAGCTCCGGCCAACGGGACAGCGCTTTGGCTGCCGCCTCGCGCTCCATCGGATAGAGCTCGAAGGAGGTGAAGGAGAGCCTTCCCGGCGCCGCGCCGGCCGCCCGCGCCGCCCGCCATGTCCTCAGCGTCTCGCAGAAATTCAAGCCCGTGCCGAAGCCGAGTTCGCCGATGGCGAAAGCCCCGCCATCCGCCCAGCGGCCGGGCAGGCCATTGGCGCCGAGAAACACATGGCCGCATTCGGCGCGTCCGTCGCTGCGGCAATAAAAGTGATCGCCAAACAGGGTCGAATAGGGCATATCGCCCTCGATCCAGTCCAGCGTCGCATCTTCAGCAATATCCGTGGTGTCCATGTCGAAAGCCGATAATCCGCCCGCAGCGTCCGGTCAATTCACAACCGACATTCTCGTCGCCGGCGCGGGCGTCATGGGCCTCTGGGCGGCGGTGAAGGCGACGGAGGCCGGCTATGCGGTGACGCTGATCGATCGCGCGGCGCCGGGCGCCGGCGCCTCGGGCGGGCTGCTCGGCGCGCTGTTTCCCTGGATGCCCAATCACTTCGGCAAGAAGAAGAAATTCCAGTTCGACGCGCTGATCTCGCTGCCCGATCAGCTCGCTCCCTTGGAGGCCGAGACCGGTCTCTCCGCCGGCTATGCCCGCGTCGGCCGCATCATCCCGCTGCCGAAAGCCCATCTGCGCCCCATCGCCGAACGCCACCGGCAGGACGCCGAGACGGCCTGGGCAGCGCCCGGCGCCGCCTTCCACTGGCGCGTCGCGGACGCCGCCCCGGTCGCCGGTTACATCGACCCCGCCTTTGCAGATGGCGGCTATGTGCAGGACACGCTCGCCGCCCGCATGAGCCCGCGCGGCCTTTGCGCCGTGCTCACAACCTGGCTGAAGCGTCAGCCGAATGTGCGGATCTTCCTCGGGACC
Organism: Rhizobium sp. TRM95796; assembly: GCF_025779995.1. NCBI lineage: Bacteria > Pseudomonadati > Pseudomonadota > Alphaproteobacteria > Hyphomicrobiales > Rhizobiaceae > Rhizobium > Rhizobium sp. TRM95796. The sequence continues at coordinate 483,859 of NZ_JAOXHE010000005.1, forward strand.
GAGCTCGACACGGTCGACCCCGCCGCCGGCCGCGCTTGCCTCCGCGCCTCGGGCGCATCTCTCGCGGGGCTGGATGTCGAATCCTTTGCCGGCGAAATCCTCTTCGATCGCCTCGTGCTCGCCTCCGGCGTCGACGCCTTCGCGCAGCTCGAGGCGCTGCTGCCGCCGCTCAAAAAGCAGTTGGGGCAGGGGGTGAAAGGCCAGGCCGCGCTCATCGCCGCCGATCTCGACCCCGGCCTGCCCGTGGCCTTTCTCGACGGCGTCTATGTCGTGCCGCATGCCGGCGGCCATGTCGCGGTGGGCTCGACCTCTGAAAACACCTATGACGATCCGTTCGCCACCGACGCGCAGCTCGACGACGTCCTGGAGAAAGCCCGCGCCCTCATCCCCGCGCTTCGCAAGGCCCCGGTCATCGAACGCTGGGCCGGCCTCCGCCCCAAGGCCATCGCCCGCGACCCCATGCTCGGCCCGCTGCCCGACCACGCCAACATCCTCGCCATGACCGGCGGCTTCAAGATCTCCTTCGGCGTGGCGCATGCGCTGGCCGACGCGCTGATCGACGTCATCGAGGGGCGCGAGCCCGAGCGCCTGCCCGACAGTTTCCGGACCGAGGCGCATCTCGCCGAGGCGGGGTGACGCCGCGCAGGCGCGAAGCGACCCCGCATGACCGGCCCCGACCTCGGCGTCGGACGGCGTCTCCATCCTGAAGGCGATCAGTTTTTCATGTCGCAGCCGCCGCCCGCGTCGAGGATGCGATTGACGCGGCCGCCGCGCGGCCGATACTTGCGGCCCAACGGAGTGGGGGAGCGCCGCATGGGAATCGTCAAAGCTGCGGTCAGGATCCTGGCGGGCGTGTTTTTCGGCGCGCTCGCCGGCCTGGCGCTCGCGCCGGCGGTGGCCGCCTTCGGTTCGTCCCATGCCGATCGATCGCTGCTTCTGGTCCCGGCCGTCGCCCTCGGCGGCGCGGTCCTTGCCGGCCTCGCTTCCACGATCAGGGCGGCGTTCGGGCGCGGCTTCCTGATCGCCGGCGCGAGCTTTTTCTCCCTTCCCGTGTCGACGATTCTTCTCACCGGCCAGGCGCTCTTCGACGTGATCATCCCGGGCTCGGACGCGGCGTCGGGCGAGGTTTCGCTGCTGACGGGGGTCGCCGGCCTGGCGGTCAGCGGCTTCGTCACGCTGGTCAGCCTCGTCGCCGGCGCGATCTTCGTGATCATCGGTCTGGTGTTGGCGCTGGGCGGCCGTCGACGCGAGCACGGCGTCGAACAGCCCTCGCGCTGACGTCGCCCGCGCCGTTCGGTTGGGTGCATCATGGCGCAGCTCGATCTGACGATCGTCATCCGGCCGAAGCAGGTCGGAAAACCTCAGAAGACGAACATACTGTCATCAAGGTTCTCGCTGCTGACGCCGTAAAGCGTGATTGAGCCTTCATCCAGAGTAATCGTGACGCGCCACTTATCTTCCTTCACATGCCCCGTCACATCGGAAAAGGAGGAGACCGACGCCACATCTGAGAGATCGATGACGTCATGGAAGCGGCCAGAGGCGAAATCATCGATCCGGTCGTCGCCGAAGTCATGTCCGAAGACAAACAGATCGGCGCCGTCGCCGCCCGTCATTCTGTCGTCGCCTCCTCCACTCGCAATCCTGTCGTCGCCTTTGCCTCCGGAAATCGAGAGATTCTGGCCGCTTGCGGCGTCTATGAAGATGGTGTCGTCGCCCTTCGATCCCCGCACCCCATAGACTTTTCCGTCCCCGAATTCGACCTTGTCGAGGTTCAATTCTCCGGCCTGGCTGAGGCCGATTATTCCCGTCTTGCCATGGAGCCGGATAACGTCGAAGTCGGACAGTTGGTCCGGTGTTGCGATGACACCGATCACATCAAGGATTTCAGCGTTTATGGAGCTTTCAGGCCGTATCGTTCCCTCGGCGAAATAGAGGGTGTCTGTTCCCGCGCCGCCGTTGAATTTCAAGGAGATGAGGCCGTAAAATCGCTCGTCTGAAACATGGAGCACATCATCGCCATTGCCGCCGGAAAGCATGCCGTGGAACTGCTTTCTCGTCCGAATCGAGATGATGGTGTCGTCGCCATCGCCGGCATAAACCTTATCGCCGCTGTATAAGCTCGCGACATGGTCATCTCCGTCGCCGGCATAAAGGATATCCGCGTCGGGAATTCTTCCGGTTGTGAGGTGGTCATCCAGATCCGTGCCGTAGATGGTGTCAAAACCCTGGCCGCCATCGACGTAACGCCCCTGAAGGATGTCGTCGCCCTTGCCGCCGCTGAGGGTCAGTCCCTCGATTTCGCCAAGCTTGATGATGTCGTCGCTGCCAGATCCTATGAGGCTGAAGTGATGACGTTCAAAAATTTCCGGAGATCGGAAATCGGTCTGGTCGGTGAAATAGAGGTCAAATCGCTTTCCCCTGAAGCCAACCCGATCGAATGTTTCGAGGAACTCGTCCGTCGTCCTGAGCTTGCTCGTCGAGAAATCGGGGTTGTCGAAGATCACCCGCTCAACCGTATCGACAGCCACATCTTTCACATGGAGAAAGGTGGGCGCGATCAGGACCAGGGTGTCGTCTCCGGCGCCGCCACTTATTGTTCCGGTCTCGACAGGTTCCTTGATGATGATCGTGTCGCGGCCTTCGCCGCCATAGGCATTGCCGCATTCGCGGATGTCGATCGTGTCGTTACCCGCCCCGCCGATCGCGGTGGACAGTTCCTGGGTGGCCAGATCCCCATAAAGGTAGATATAGTCGTTTCCGGCGTCGCCATAAAGAGCGTCTGGCGAAGAACCGCCGTAAAGGCTGTCATTGCCGTCCCCGCCATGCACGGACATGTAATAATTGCCGAACCAGCCATCGTCTTCGTTGTCTCGCAGGATATCGTTGCCGCCGCCGAGATCCGCGAAGACGAACGCGGAATCGATGGGCTTCTTGTCGAGATTGACCCTGTCGTCGCCGGCGGAGCCGGTGATTGTATTGCCGTCGATGGTGACCATCTCAGAGATGTATCTCGCCATGGTTTGAAATCCGTTGTGCGATGAGCTGCGTCAAAACGTGAAAAGGTCAGAAAATCAGGTTGTTGGCGTCCAGCGTCCAGGTATAGCTGTCAAATTCGACCCGAAGCTCGGATTTGGCCATATGGACGATCAGGACATAGGAGAGATCATCGATGATGATTTCAGAATGCGCTTCGAGGTCGTCGATATCGCGGATGACTTTCGAGCTGGAGAAATCGAGGCGATCTTCTTCTTTCGCATTGGTCGAGAAATCTGTGATCGTATCGCGCCCGATATGGTCGCTGAGGTAGATCGTATCGACGCCCCCTCCGCCGTGGATAGTCTCGTCTCCTGCAGCACCCCGGAACCGGTCGTCGCCGTCTAGCAGATAGACGCCGAGATTTCGACCGTCTATCCGGGTGTGCGAGAGATCGATGGAATTGTCTTCGTCGCTGCCGCTGACCTGGAATTTTCCGTTGATGCGCGTCGGCGCCAGCAGTTCGCCATCTGCCACCCGCACCTGACCGGTTCCTGTGACGTCCAGCAGATCGACGGCGTTCAGCGCTGCGGCGGGTCCCGACAGTCGATGGCCTCTGAGGATTTCGACATCGAGCACCGTCTTGTCGCCCAGCCCATACTCGATCTCGAGGATGTCTTTGCCGGCGCCTCCGACGACCGTGCCGTCGACGCCGTCCATCTTGAAGAGATCGTTGCCGCCGCCGCCGTAGAATGACCCTTCGATAGCCTGCATATAGGTCGTTTCGGCTATAAAGACGTCATTGCCGGCGCCGCCCCAGCCGGACCCGTAATTGCCGATGAATATCAGCCGGTCGTCTCCGGCGTCGCCATACAACTTGTTGAGGTCGCCCTCCTCGAACATGGTGTTTGAAGACGTGTCCTCGGAATACAGCGTGTCGTCGCCCCTGCCGCCAAAAAGGGTGTCGACCCCAGTTCCTCCGACGAGGATATTGTCGAGATCGTTGCCGTATAGCAGATCATTGCCATCGTCGCCCTCCAGCCACAGATCGTTTTCGGTCCCACGAAGATTGATGAGGTCGTCGCCTCTGCCGCCGGTAATGGTTCCTCCAAAATCGCCGTCGAGAAACCCTTTGCCGATCCGCGCGCCGTCGCCGGTGAGATGAATGGAGACATCGTCATTGTGGAAAGACGAGACCGAGCCGAGCAGGCTCATGATGTCACGAGACAGGTAGATGGATCCCTGGATGGCGAAATGCTCCACCTCAGTGAATGATCGCGAAAAGAGCAGCGTCTTTTCCAGAGACAATTCAGATCGACTGCTGATGACCATCGTATCGTCGCCTGCGCCTCCATGAACGGAAACATTGTCGTGTAAGCTTCTAAACAACGTGTCGTCGCCATCGCCGCCTTCGAGATAGCCCGATCGGGAGGCCTTCAGAACGTCGTCGCCATCGCCGCCATAGAGGGATGCGTTGGCTCCGCGAGCCGTGATTTGGTCGTTTCCGGCTCCTCCCGTCAGGACATCTCGTCCTTTTGAGCCTCTGATGACATCGCGTCCATCGCCGCCGTCAATGACGACCCCGCCCGCCTTGGTGTCGACGACGGAAATCACGTCATTCCCACCATAACCCAAAATCGTCACCCGTGCCCGCTCCTGGCCCGGCGCCTGGAGGATGTTGAACGAAATCACATCGTTTGACTGTGAACCGGCTACGGTCGTCTGATCCCAACTATACATTAAGCACCGCCCCGAACTGAGCGGCGGCGCCTGAGCGCCGTCCGCACAAAAATTAAAAATGCCTAGAAGATAAAGTGTTTCGCTTGCAGAAGGTCTTCCGCCACTCCGATATGCAGTTGGTTTCCGTCCCCGAAATCAATCGTGACGTCGTAGGCCGGGCCGGTCAGATGTCGCTTCAGCGCAGTGAAGTTGTCGATATCCCGCACATGGGAAAGATCGATCACGTCGTGATCGCCCCCCGAGGTGTCCATGATGAATTCGTCCTTGCCCAGGATCGTGCGGACCACGAATACATCTCTCCCAGCCTCACCGATAAAAATATCGCTGCCTTTTCCGCTGATGAATGTGTCGTTGCCCTTACCGCCGACGACGAGGGAGCCGCCCGACCCCGCCACGATCGTGTCGTCGCCATTTCCGGCGAAGATTCGCGTCTGGTTCGTCACGCGCGCCATGTCGAACTGCGTGTCTTCGTCGGATCCATACAGATCCGCAGTCTGTTCGTTCCCACGCCAGGTCAATTCGCCCCCGTCGGACAGAGTTACATGACCGCGAACGGTCATCGGCTCTCTCTGAACTTTCAATTCCTTGACCTTGTCGAGAAAATCGGTCGAGACGACAAGGTCGCCTTCAAACATGAGTTTGTCGATATCGCCGGTGACGCTTGATATGTCCCCGCTCACGAGCAGCGTGTCGTATCCTTTCCCGCCCTCGATGATCAGGTCGAGGGCTTTCGTGGATTTCCCGATTTCGAATCTGTCGTCGCCGGCGTCGCCATGAAGTTCGGCGTCCCCACCGCGCTTTGCCGGTTTCAGGATGAATTCATCGTCGCCACCGCCGCCGAACGCGACATCGCCATTGTTGTCGACTAAAATACGATCGTCGCCGTTGTCGGCGCGCAATCGATCCGCTCCTGTCTCCCCATCGAGAACGTCGTCGCCGTCTCCGCCGATCAACGTGTCATTCCCCATTCCGCCCCTTAAGTCGGTGTCCTGGTCGCTGCTCCGCAGATAGTCATCGCCCTTCCTGCCATCGAAGCTGAAAGCTGCCTCCTCGTCGGACATGTCGAGATGGTCGCCGTCGTCAGATCCGATCATCTTGTAGAGGCCGATCACGTCGGCGAATGTGACCTGGGAGAGATCATGAACCGACCCCATTTGAATTGTAGCGTTCGTGCCGGCGGCGGCGATCGACGTCAGCGCAGATAGGTCCAGGCCAGTCAGGTTCACCAAGCCTCCGACGATGATCTTCTCAAATCCCGACGATTTCGCATCGATGCGACCTGAAAATTTCAGCGTGTCGTAACCGTCGCCACCGTCGACGACATCAAACTTGTCCTTGTGACCCTGACCATTATTGTCCGCGACGGAAGAAATGTAGTCGTCTCCGGCGCCGCCGCTCAATGTGTCACGCGCATTGGAATCAAAGATGTAGTCATCTCCATCTTCGCCATAGAGCGCGGACCCTGTTTCTCTGGCGACCTGATCATTCGACCGAATGATATCGCTGCCGTCGCCGGCCATAACGACATTGTAAATATGAAGTTCGTTGTCTTCGTATTTGTAGAGCGTGCGCAGACTATTGTCGCCGTCATCGCCGCGGACCACGAGGCCCTTGATTAAATTTGTCATACTGCGTCATCCATGTCAGAGATTTCATATCGAAGAGGACCGGCGCCAATATAAAGGTGAAACGCCGTACCGACGGATCGGCCGCGGTCATATCCTCGAAACCAGGCGCATTGTCTGGGCGATCGCCTCACGAGCGGCTGCAACGAAGGTCGCGTCATTGCCGTCGTCGCCCGCTTCACCATCAAAGGGGTATAGTAATGTCTGCCGCGCCTCGCCGCCTGCGATGGCGTCTCGGCCACGTCTGCGAAGGGTGTTGTGAATAGGGATGCCGCCGCCGTTTGGCGCAGAGGCCCGCGTCAACTCGTTGTCGGCGGACGCACCGTTAAACGGAAAATAAGGTGCCGTCATCAAAATCGCTTTCAATATGCTGAGCAACATTCGCTGATTGTTGAGTTGCATGAAATTTCGCCATCTGCAACCGGTTTTGAAATCCGTGCACAGCCGCCGCGCTTCGCAAAATCAGCCGCTCGGCAAATCCGCAACATCGCGTTCGCCGTTCACCTGATAAATGACAAAAAGAACCAGCCGGAACAGAGGTTTGTCGGCGTCTGGGCGGATTGGGTGAGGTCATTTGCAGCCGCTATCCCGGCAGGCTGCGCGTCATAGCCGGGCGCACGCCGCAGGTTGCCGTGTCGCCGATTAAGCCGCAATCATTGCGGGTTTTCTTGAAATGCTTCACACTGGCGACCGGGAGCAAAAGGAGGAATGAACATGCGAGCGATATTCGGCACGAACAGCCGCGATTTCATTAAGGGAAAATCTTATGACATCTCGGTCTTCGCCGGCGCGGGCAATGATATTCTCGGCGATGTCGGACGTTTCGGCAAAAGCGCCACCAACGACATCTATATGGGCGCCCGCGGCGATGACCTGATGTTCAACTATAGCGGCAACGATCTGTTCTATGGCGGGGCCGGCAAGGATGTCGTCATAAGCTATCAAGGCGACAATTTCGAGTTTCGCGGCGGCGGCGGCAAAGATACGCTCGTTTTCGTGGTCGACGAACCCACCGAAATCCAGACCGTCGAAGAGAACGGAAAACTGGTGCAGGTGACCGTTGGCGATCAGGTTGTCACCGTGTCGTCTGTCGAAGAGGTGACCACCGTCCTGTCGTCGGATGTCCATGGCTGGTTGCTGTAGACCGCCGTTTCCACCCCTCGACAAATGCGCCACACCGCTCTAGCTTTGCCGCACTGCAATACGAAAAGAACGAGGCGGAACAGATGATTGTCGATATCAAGACCAGCCGGGATCTCGTCGGTTACGGGCGCAACATCCCCGATCCGCAATGGCCGGGCGCAGCCAAGGTCGCGGTGCAGTTCGTGCTGAATTACGAGGAAGGCGGCGAGAGCTGCATTCTCGATGGCGACCCGGCCTCGGAGAATCTGCTGTCGGAAATCGTCGGCGGACCGGCCTGGCCCGGTCAGCGCAATCTCAACATGGAATCGATCTACGAATACGGCGCGCGCGCCGGCTTTTGGCGGCTCCACCGGCTGTTCACCGAGCTCGATGTTCCCGTCACCGTCTATGGCGTGACGCTGGCCATGGCCCGCAACCCGGATGCGGTGGCCGCCATGAACGAGGCCGGCTGGGAGATCGCCAGCCACGGCTATCGCTGGCATGAATACAAGGATTATCCCGAAAAAGTCGAACGCCAGCACATTCTCGAAGCCGTCAGGCTGCACACGGAAGTCGCCGGCGAGCGCCCCTATGGCATGTATCAGGGCAAGCCGTCGATCAACACGCTGAAGCTCGTCATGGAGGAGGGCGGTTTCCTCTATTCCTCCGACAATTATTCCGACGATCTGCCCTTCTGGGTTCCCGATCATGAAGGCAAACCCTTCCTGATCATCCCCTACACGCTCGACACCAACGACATGCGTTTCGCCACGCCGCAGGGCTTCAATTCCGGCGACCAGTTCTTCACCTATCTGAAGGACGCCTTCGACGAGCTCTATCGGGAGGGGCAGGCGGGATCGCCCAAGATGATGTCGGTCGGCCTCCACTGCCGCCTCGTCGGCCGCCCGGCCCGCGTGGCGGCGCTGCGTCGGTTCGTGGAGTATGTGAAGAGCCATCAGGACGCCTGGACGCCGACGCGGCTGGACATCGCGAAGCATTGGCACGCGCACCACAAGCCGAGTTGGTGAGGGGGCGGCTTGCCGGTCTTCTTTCTGAAGCGTCTCGATCCCGCAACCGGATCCGCACTCTATGAAGCGCGTATCGAAATCGACGACCCCGGCCGCCTCGCCGCCGCTCTGGAGATCGAAGACGATGACGAAATGACCTATTCCTATTTCCTCGACGAGGGGGATGTGGAACGCGTCGCCGCGCTCTTCACGCTGCCGCTCGATCTCGATCCCGATCTCGATTACATCGAGCGAGACGGTCAGACGCGCCACGCGCCCTATCTCATCCACACAGACTTCGAACTGCCGTTGATGCTGGAAGGGCGCAAGCCGCTCGCAGTATTTAGCAGCGACCCTGAAAGCGACTGGTTTGATGAATTGAAGGCCCGGTTTGCTCCGCATATTGCGGCGGCGACGTTTGTCGAACGGGATGTGACTTTATTGCGAAGCTATCGAGACTTCTCGTACCCCGTTCGCACCTTGCTCTACGCGCAGCCCGCCGAAGCCTGGCGCATCCAGGCCTATCTCGATCTCTGGAGCGAGGGCGCATGGGACGAGACGCATGAGCGCCGCGAGGGTGAACTGCTCGGCTATGAGGATTGGCAGATCGATTGGTGGCTCGAGAGGCCATGGCGTCCCAAACGGCAGCCTCGGGATTGATGTTGCGGCGGAGACCAGTAGCGCTGTCGGGAGGCGGACATCTGTCACGCACGCGGCCACCCCCCCTCTGGTCTGCCGACCATCTCCCCCTCAAGGGGGGAGATCGGCAAGCGGCGCCACCATCGCCCAGCCATGGACGTCGAGATTGGGCAAACCGGCGCCCCATCCAATCTCCCCCCTTGAAGGGGAGATGCCCGGCAGGGCAGAGGGGGGATGGCCACAGCTACAGACGCCCGCCGACCCGACCTTGGAGCCTCAGTCTTCGGGCGCCGATTGACGTCTCGACCGAAAGACCTAGTCAGGTTATCGTCGTCATATCTCCGGATCATGCTTTTCGTTTTTAAACGAAGGTGATATATGTTGATCATTCGCCACTATCTGACCAAGGGCGGAGTAGATCTCGTCACCGAATGGCTCCACGACCTGCGCGACATCAGGGCCAAGGCTGCGATCGTCAGGCGTATCAACCGTCTCGAGCTCGGAAATTTCGGCGACCACAAGGCGCTTCGTGACGGTGTGCATGAATTGCGGATCGATCTGGGTCCGGGCTACCGCCTTTATTATGCCCGCGCCGGCGACACCCTCGTCCTGCTGCTCTGTGGCGGCGACAAGCGCGGCCAGGGAGCGGATATCGATCGCGCTTGCGCCTGCTGGCGAGACTGGAAGAGCCGGAGCCACTGATAAGGGAGAATGCCGTGAAGGATCGCAGTCATGACGAAGCGATGGCGGAGCTGTTCAGGGGAGATCTGGCGCTGGCCGCCGAAACCCTGGACCAGATCCTCGCGGAGGGAGATCAGGCGGAACTGATGATCGCGCTCCGGCAAATGACGTCAGCCTATGGCGGCGTCTCGGCCGTCGCGCAGGCGGCCGACCTCAATCCCACACAGCTTTACCGGACTCTGTCCGACAAGGGAAATCCGGAGCTTCGCGGCCTCACCGCGATCCTGAAAGCGATGGGGTTGCGGCTCTCCGTGCGTCCCATCGACATGGCCTGAGGAGAAACAGGAGCGCGCCGCTCATCCGCGCCGCGCCCCCGTCCATCTTTATTACATCGTCGCCATGTCGATGACGAAGCGGTAGCGCACGTCGCTTTTCAGCACGCGCTCATAGGCCTCGTTGACCTGGTCCATGGAGATGGTCTCGATTTCCGAGACGATGTCGTGCCGGCCGCAGAAATCCAGCATGTCCTGGGTTTCCTTGATCGAGCCGATCATCGAGCCGGCCAGCGTGCGGCGGCCGCCGATCAGCGAGAAGGCGTGCACCGGCACCGGCTTTTCCGGCACGCCGAGCAGCACCATGGCGCCGTCGACCTTGAGCAGCGAGAGATAGGCGTTCCAGTCGATATCGGCGCTGACCGTGCAGAGGATCAGGTCGAAGCTTCCGGCGAGCGTCTTGAAGGTTTCGGCGTCGGAGGTGGCGTAATACGTCTTGGCGCCGAGCTTGAGGCCGTCTTCCTTCTTCGACAGCGACTGGCTGAGCACGGTGATGTCGGCGCCCATGGCCGCGCCGAGCTTGACGCCCATATGGCCGAGGCCGCCCATGCCGACGATCGCCACCTTCTTGCCGGGGCCGGCGTTCCAGTGCTTGAGCGGCGAATAGAGCGTGATGCCGGCGCATAGCAGGGGCGCGGCGGCGTCGAGCGGCAGGTTTTCGGGGATGGAGAGCACATAGCCTTCCTTGACCACGATGCTGTCGGAATAGCCGCCATAGGTCGGCGTCGTCCCGTCGGCTTCATAGGCGTTGTAGGTGCCGATCAGGCCCGGCATATACTGTTCGTTGTCGAGATCGCGGGTTGCGCATTGCGTGCAGGAATCGACGAAGCAGCCGACGCCGACATGGTCGCCGACCTTGAACTTGGTCACCTTTGCGCCGACCTCCGTCACCACGCCGGCGATCTCGTGGCCGGGGACCATCGGATAGATAGAATTGCCCCATTCGTTGCGCGCCTGGTGGATGTCGGAATGGCAGATGCCGGAATATTTGATCGAAATGACGACGTCGTCGTCATTGGGGGCGCGGCGCTCGAAGGTGAAGGGCGTGAGCGGGCTGGACGCATCTGTGGCGGCGTAGCCTTTTGCGATCGGCATGGGAAACCTCGTCGTCGAGTGATGTCAGGGAAACGCCCGCGCGACTGCTGAAAATGCGGCGGGCATGGCAAGAACCCGTTGGATATAGGTCGCGAAATCCGGCCCGCAAGGCCGTCGCGCAAATTAGAGGGCCGGCATGGAGGACGCCGGAGCGAGCCGCTCCGGCGCTCGGACGAAACCCGCCCGCCGATCACACCACCAGGATGTCGCGCGCGCCGAGGTCGACATCGCCGGTGAACTGGGCGACGAGCAGTTTCCCGCCATCGCCGGCGCCGTCGGCGTCGTAATAGAGCGCGTCGCGGCCGGCATTGTAGATCAGCCTGTCGTCGGCGTCCTTCGCCTGCGAACCCAGCGTGAAGACGTCGTCTGCGACGCCGCCCCTGGCGAGCGCGGCGAAGACGGAAGCGTCGAGTTCGAGCGTGTCCCGGCCGGTGATGAAGCCGATGACGAGCGTCGCCGCCTTGTCGGTCAGGCTGCCGTCGAGCAGATAGGCGTGGCCGTCGCCGCGCGCCGTCTCATTGGCGCGCGCATATTCATAGACGCCGTCCCGGAACTTGAAATATTCGATATTGGTCACCCGGTCCGTGCCGTCGTCGAAGACGCTTGTTCCGGACTTGTGCGTCAGGATCACGGCGGAGCCGGGATAACGGATGGAGTAGTCGTCGAGATCGCCATGGTAGATCACCGTGTCTTTCGCGCCGCCGCCGCCATTGATCTTGTCGTCGCCGCCATTGCCGGTGATGCGGTTGTTGGCGCCGTTGCCGGTGATCGCGTCGTTGCCGTCGCCGCCGACGGCGTTTTCGATCACCGCCGTCTTCACCGTGCGGTTCGACGCCATGGTGATGCCGGCATAAACGCCGGAGACATAGGAGACGCCGCCGCCGGCGTCGGCCGCGCCTTCCCGCAGCGATGCGGGACGCAGGTCGAGAACGGCGCGCTTGGCGCCGTCATAGCGCAGCGTGTCGTTGCCGCCGGTGTCCCAGGGCGTCGTCCAGTAGCCGTTCTTGTCCGACAGCGTATAGACGTCGTTGCCGGTATGCGCCTGCTTGATCCCGTAGACCGCCTGGATCGCCTCGATGTCGAAGGCGGCGGGGTCGATGCGGAAGCCGTAACTCTGGCTGTGCGGGCCGAGTTCGCCGCTCTTCAGCTTGATCGAGCCATCCGCCTTGAAGCTGTAATTGTCGTTATACGACATGATCGTATAGGTGATATGGTCATAGGTCTTGTCCGCATAGATGCTCGAGCCGCCGCCATTGTCGTGCGGATGAGCGAGACCCAGCGCATGGCCGAGCTCATGCAGCAGCGTCTCGTAGGAAAACGAGCCCGGCTTGAGGTCGGAGGGATCGACGAGCTTGTTCCAGAACCGCCCGATGGCGTTGCCGAAGGACCAGGCGTCGTCGGGCGTTTCATGATCGGCATAGACGATTCCGCCGCCGCCCCAGGCGCTCTGGCCGACGATCTTCTCGACCAAGTTCGCCTGCGAATACGAGTTGGTCACCGAAAAGCTCAGCCGGGTGACCGATGTCCATTCGCCGAGCACGCTTTGATAGAAATTCTTCTGCGCCTCCGTCCAGCTATGGGCGGCGGTGTCCTGGAAATAGAGCTGCAGCGGCGCGTCGCTGCTCCAGGCATAGGTCTGCGAGGCGTTGACGCCCTTCCAGAGAATCCCTTCGAGAAATACGTTCTCGCCGTCGTCGACATTGCGCTTGATCACTGTGGCCATAAGTGTCCCTCCGCCCGTTCCCGCGTGAATCAGTGCCCTCGGCCCAGATAGTTTAGAAACTCGTGGCCATGTCAAAGGAATTGGCCCGCCGCAGGAGTGTCGCCGGCCATTCACCCAAAAAAAGACGCGCCGGGCGGGCCGGCGCGCTGAGACGTGAGCATTGCGACGGCGCGATCAGACGACGAGGAAATCGCGCGCCGCCACATCCACGAGATCGCCGAACGCCGCGACCAGCACTTTTTCGGCGCCGCCTGCGCCATCGGCGTCGTAGTAGAGCGCGCGCGCGTCGTAGTCGAAGATCAGGTGATCATCGGCGTCGAGCGCCTTGTCGCCCAGAACGAACTGATCGGCGTCGAGCCGGCCCTTGGCGAGCCCGTCGAACAGATCGTCCTTCAACACGATCGTATCCTCGCCGGAGGTGAAGCCGACCAGCATCGAGAACATCTTGCCAGGGTCCACGCCGTCGACGGCGAACGTCAGTCCCGTCGCGCGGGCGTTGGACGATTGACGGCCTTCGACCAACGAAACATAGCCGTTGGAGAAGTGCAGGTATTCGACGTTCTTCAGGCGGTCGAAGCCGTCGTCGAACTTGCTGGTGTTCTTTTCCTGTTCGACCAGCGTGCCGCTGGCGAAGATGCGAACCCAGTAATTGTCGTAGGCGCCGCGGTAATTGACGAGATCGACGGCGCCGCCGCCGCCATCGATGACATCGTCGCCGCCGCGACCGGAAATCCGGTTGTTGGCGTCGTTGCCGATGATCCGGTCGTCGCCGTCGCCGCCGACGGCGCGTTCGATCACCGCCGTCTTGACCGTGCGGTCGGACGCCATGGTCACGCCGCCGTAAACGCCTGCGACATAGGACAGGCCACCGCCGGCGTCGGAAGCGCCTTGCTTGAGCGAGGCCGGTCGGAGATCCAGCGTCGCGCGGCCGTCGCCGTCATAACGCAGCGTATCGATGCCGCCGGTGTCCCAGGGCGTCGTCCAGTAGCCGTTCTCGTCGGAGAGACGATAGACATTGTCGCCGCGCGCCGCCTGCTTGACGCCATAGATCGCCTGGATCGCCTCGATGTCGAAGGCGGCGGGGTCGATGCGCAGGCCATAGTCCTGGTCGAGCCCGCCGAGCGCGCCGGCGCGCAGCGTGATCTTGCCATTGGCGCCGAAGCTGTAGGCTTCGTTGTAGGACATGATCGTATAGGCCGAATGGTCGTAGCGCGTGTTTGGGAATATCGAGGAGCCGCCGCCCTTGTCATGCGGGTGGGCGAGGCCCAGCGCATGGCCGAGTTCATGCAGCACGGTGGAATAGATCAGCGATCCCTCCCGGGTCGAGCCGTTCTCCAGCATGTCGTCCCAGTACCAGCCGCGCGACACGCCGTTCTTCATTTCGAAATAGGGCGTTTCATGCGCGCCGAGCGTGACATTGCCGCCGCCGCCGCCGCCGAAGAATTTCTGGGGCACGATCGTTTCGACCATGTCCGCTTTCGTGGCGTCATTGGTCAGGCGATAGCTCAGCCGGGTGACGTCTGTCCATTGGTCGAACACTGATTTGAAGAAGGACTTGTCCGCCCATGTCCAGCTGTTGGCGGCCGTGTCCTTGAAGTGGATCCACAGCGCCTGGTCGTTCCAGGCGGCGATCGTGTCGGAATCCACTTTCTTCCAGAGAATGCCCTCCAGGAACACATTGTCGTCGTCGTCGATCGTCCGTTTCTGAACCCGCGCCATATGTCGCCGTCTCCCTTGCCCTGGAATCACCGGAGCCCGATATTTGAGAAACCAGAGGCGCTGTCAAAGGCTTTGAGGTATGCAAAACGGGGCGCCGCGGACGCTGCATGCGGTCACGGGCCGTGAATATCAGGCGTTCGGCGAGGTCGGGCTTGCCATGGCGACCGCGTGGGGTCATAAGGACCGCACCGGCGTAGCCGCGCGCCGCAAGCGCGCGCGCAAACGTTGCCTTGGCTTTCGTGGAACGGTCTCCGCGCGTTCCCGGGCCGCGCCGGTCGCATTTCCAGGCCGTTCCGGCGCCTCTAATTCCGCACACCAAGGACCATCATGACCATCGAACTCACCCCGACGCAGATCAAGGCCCTCAAACTCGTCAAGGACGGCGGGCTTCATCTCGGCGAGGGCAACAAATGGACCCACCTCAACGCCGAAGTGACCTATGCGCGCACCGACCGGTTCAAGGAGCGCCCGCAGCCGATCAAGACCGTCACCACGGCGGTGATCACCCAGTTGCGCGACCACGGCCTGATCAAATCCACCAGCGAAGGCGCCGACGCCGACACCGCCGCCCATGAGATCACCATGGCCGGCAAGATGTGGCTTCTTCAGAACAAGTGACGCTCTGCGCCGTGGTCACGCCGCGGCGCGCCGACGCTCCTCCTCGACCTTGAACCGGCCGAGCAGGCGGGCCAGGTTTTCGGTTTCCTGACGCAGGGTCGCGGTGGCGGCGGTGGTTTCCTCCACCATCGCAGCGTTCTGTTGCGTCATGTGATCGATCTGGCTGATGGCGCCGTTGATCTCGGCGATGCCGGACGATTGCTCGCGGGCCAGCGTGGCGACGTCGCCGATGCTGGCGTCGATCGTCGCCACGCGGCGATCGATGCCCGACAGCGACTTGCCGGTCTCCTCGACCAGATGCACGCCTTCGCCGACCTGCTGACTCGACGCGGTGATCAGCGCCTTGATCTCCTTGGCCGCATTGGCCGAACGCTGCGCCAGTTCCCGCACTTCCTGAGCGACGACGGCAAAACCCTTGCCGGCCTCGCCGGCGCGCGCCGCCTCGACCCCGGCGTTGAGCGCCAGAAGATTGGTCTGGAAGGCGATTTCATCGATCACCCCGATGATCTCGCCGATTTTCCGCGACGACTCCTCGATGCGGCTCATCGCCGAAATGGCCGATCCGACGATGCCGCTCGACGTTCCGGCATCGGTCTTGGCGGCGGCCGCCATGGTCTTGGCCTGGTCGATGCTCCGGGCCGACGACTGGATGGTCCGGCTGATTTCCTCGATCGCGGCGGCGGTTTCCTCCAGATTGGCCGCCTGTCCCTCGGTGCGCGACGACAGCTGCGCCACCGCCGCGTCGATCTCGGCGGCCGTGCGCGTGACGGTGTCTGTCGAGACGGCGATGTCGTCGAGCGCCTGGGCGAGATTGCCGATGGCGCAGTTGAAATCCTGCTCCAGCCGGGCGTAATCGGCCGGAAGGCCGCTCATCCGCACCGTCAGGTCGCCCGACGACATCAGCCCGAGCGCGCGTTCGAACTCGCCCATGACCGCCTGCTGCTTTTCCACCTGCTCGCGATCGGCGGCGTCCTGGCGGGCGCGGGCGTCGGCGAGCGCCTGCTGCTGGGCGGCGCGGCCGTCCTCCAGCGCGCGGCGTTCGATCACCGACCGGCGCAATTCGACCAGCGCCGCCGCCATCCGGCCGATTTCGTCGCGGCGATCGGTATGGGCGACCTCCTCGGAGGCGTCGCCGGCCGCGATGCGCGCCATGGCCGCCTGCAGGCCGCCGAGCGGGACCGAGATCGAGCGGCCGATCATCACCGAAAACAGGATGGTGACGAGGCCCGCCAAGGCGAGGATGCCGGCGGTCTTGGCCATGCCGCTGGAATGGATGGCGGCGATATCGTCGTTGTAGACGCCGGTGCCGACGATCCAGCCCCAGGGCTCAAACAGCATCACATGCGAATTCTTGCCGACCGGCGCGTCCGAGCCAGGCTTCGGCCACATATAGTCGACGAAGCCCTGGCCGTTCGCCTTGGCGGTGCGCACGAACTCCTGAAAGATGAAGACGCCGTCGGGATCCTTCATGCCGGACACGTCGGTTCCGTTCAGTTTCGGCTTGGCGGCATGGGCGATCATCCGGGCGTCGAGATCGTTGATCCAGAAATAGCCGTCCGCGCCGTAGCGCATCGCCATGATTTGGGCGATCGCATCGGCCTGCGCGGCCTCTCTGGTGATTTTCCCCTCCGTTTCGAGCGTGTGATAGCGCTTGAAGATCGAAACGGCGTTCTCGTTCATCTGCGCCAGCATCGCCTTCCGCTCCGCCACCACATCGCCGTAGCTTTCCTCGTTGCGAAAGAAAAGGGCGGCTGCGAGGACCAGAAGGCAGAAGCCGGTCAGTATGAAAACGCGAAACAACACCGAAAGATTTTTCATGCCACCTGCTCTTCAATCATGAGTTTCATATAAAATGCGGGGCTAAAGTTGATAAAAGTTAAATCAAACCCCCATGGAACTGACCCTTCACTTCTCTGGAAAGGGCGGTTGCGCCAGGCGGATTGCTTTGCGCTTGTTCTCGGCTCGGCCGCGCCTATATGGTCGCAAGACTGATTTGCGGTTGAAAAAGGGAGAGGTTCATGGATCGGAACGCTTTCGTGGCTCGTTTCGGCGGGGTGTTCGAACATTCGCCGTGGATCGCCGAGCGCGCCTTCGACGGAAATGGCGCGCCGGAGCCTCTGTCGGCGCCGACGGTGCACGCCGCGCTCGCCGCCGAATTCCGCGCCGCCGGCGACGAGGAGCGGCTCGGCGTGCTGCGCGCCCATCCCGATCTCGCCGGCAGGCTGGCGGTGGCCGGTCAACTGACCGAAGAGTCGCGCGCCGAGCAGAAGGGCGCCGGGCTGGACCGTCTGACCGAGACGGAATTCGCCCGCTTCACCGATCTCAACACCCGTTACCAGTCGAAATTCGGCTTCCCTTTCATCATCGCCGTCAAGGGCCTCGGCAAAGACGACATCCTCGCCGCCTTCGAACGCCGCATCCACAATTCCCGCGTCACCGAATTCGACACGGCGGCGCATGAGGTGGAGAAGATCGCCAGGCTGAGGCTGGAGGCGATGGATTGGTCCTGACGGCTCGTGCCGATGGCGTCTCGAAGGTCGGCGCCCGGCGATCAGGCGATCTTGCCGATGGCCGTTAGCTCGGAGGCGCGCCTCACCTGATTGCGCCCGGCTTTCTTGGCTTCGTAAAGCGCGGCGTCGGCGGCGCTGACCAGAGCTTCGAACGTCTCGGCGTGCTCGCCCAAACCGGCCGCGCCGCAAGAGATCGTGACATGCGGCAGCGCAATGCCGTCATTGGTGATCCCCAGCATGGACACGGATTCCCTGATGTGATCCAGCCTTGTCGCCGCGTCCGTCGATCCGGATTCGCTGAACAGGATCAGGAATTCTTCGCCGCCATATCTGAACAGCCAGTCGCTTTCGCGCAGTTTGGACTGGATGTGCTGGGTCACCGTGATGAGAGCCGCATCGCCCGCCTGATGGCCATGGGTATCGTTGTAGCGCTTGAAATGATCGATATCGAGCATGGCGATGCTCAAGGGGCGGCCATAGCGGATGGCTTTCGCCATTTCCTTCTCGAACACCGTCTCGAGATGGCGCCGATTGAACGCCTTGGTCATGGGGTCGCGGATCGACTGGTCTCGCAGGCTTTCGCGCAGCCTGATGTTCGACAGGGTCAGGCCGATCTGGCGCGCCGCCATTTCCGCCAGCCGGCGCGTATCGCGACGTTCGGCGGCGTCGGACCCGGCCGTTTGGGCGAGCAGAGACAGCAGTCCCAGAGTTTCGCCTTGCGCCACAAGCGGGATGCATAACTCATGATCCGCATGTGGCTCCGAGGCGTGATGCTCGCAACGTGGGCGGACATCGTTTGCGTCCCGCGCCTCGATTTGCCCGCGCCGAAGGCCCCAGCAATCATGCGGCGCAAAATGGCTGGGAAACGCTCTGTCTCCCCATGAACCGATCAGGTCCAGCCGGTTGCGCGACGGAGCGGTGATGTAGATGGCGCCGGAATTGTTGGGAAACAAGCGCTCCAGGAATGGACCGATGACAGCGGAGATCTCCTCCATGCTGTTACAGCTCTGCAGAAAATTACTGGCCTCGTTGAGCTGGGCGACATCATTGCGTTCCCGCGCCAGGCGTTCTGACTGCTCTCGGAGCGTGACGGCCATCGCCTCATGTTCCATCGAGGCCTGGGTCTTGCGGGCGATTTCCCTCCGTCCGAGAAAGAAGAGCGCCGCAAGCAGCAAGGCCGTTGTGGCGATAAACCCGATCAGGGTAAGAAAAGCCGCGCGCTTGGCCAGTTCCGCTTCCGCTTCGCGCTCCAGAAGAAGGCGCTCCTCCGCCTGCTGCATGCGCTCGACCGTGCGATAAAACTCGATCCCGATCTCCTTACCGCGATTTTTGCGCACCTGCTCCACGGCGCCAGCGGAATTGCCAGCGCTCTGGAGCACGATGGCTTCGCCCATTTCGTCAAACCTCAAGTCGATGAGCTCGCTCATCTTCTCGACGTAACGAAGCTGTTCGGCATTGTCTGAGACCAACTCCCGCAATCGGTCCAGTTTGGAGCGGATGATGTTGGCGGCGCTGTAATAAGGGTCGAGATAGCGGATATCCGATGTCAGCAAATATCCGCGCTGGTTGGATTCGGCATTGGACTTTTCCACGCTGACCCGCGCCAACTCGCCCTTGACGATGATGGAATGCCTAACGCGGTCATTCGTATCGACCAGGCTGACCAGACTGAGAAAGAGTACATAACTATTGACCACGAGCGTCGCGCAGGCGGCGCCCATCAGCAGCTTGCGATTGTACGTGCGCTGTCCCGTCATGACCTGCCTGTTATGAGAGTTTCCAAAATTATCCCTGATTTGTTTTTTCTACGTAAACGCCACCCTGGAATTGATGCGTGTTCTGCGACAAAATGTCCACTCGGCTCAAAATCCGTCGGGTTGCGTGATGACGATCGGGGGCGGAGAGGGAAAGACTGGCGTCGGGCCGCCGGCGTCAGAAGTTTCATTTCAATCCCTGTCGCCCCGCGCTATAGCTAGCCGAAGCAGCAAGCCCAGACACAAGAATGAGGAACGCCTTGCCAGTCTCCTACGGAACGCTCGACATGCCCGCTTTCGCCGCGGGCGCCGTCAATCTCGCCTCGGCCCGGCTGGGCGCGACGGCGGTTTTCTCCACCGACGAATTCTTCGCGCCGCTCTCGCGCATGCTCGCCGACGAGCCGCCGCTCTGGGATCCCGATCTCTACGACGACAACGGCAAATGGATGGACGGCTGGGAAAGCCGCCGCAAGCGCGTGGAAGGTCACGACCATGCGGTGATCAGGCTGGCCATGGCCGGCCGCATCCAGGGTTTCGACGTCGATACGCATTGGTTCACCGGCAACTATCCGCCCTTCGCCGCCATCGAAGCCGCGTTTTCGCCCGATGGCGACCCCGATCCGAACGACGACGCCCAATGGACCGAACTGGTGGCGAAAAGCCCGCTGGGCCCGTCGGCCCATCACTTCTACGAGAACGCCGACAAGACCCGCGTCTGGACGCATCTGCGCCTGCACATCTATCCCGATGGCGGCGTGGCGCGGCTGCGCGTCTATGGAACGGCGGCCTTCGACTGGTCCAAGGTCGGCGCCGATCAGGAAATCGACCTCGCCTACATCTTCCACGGGGCCAAATCGCTGGCCTGGTCCGACGCCCATTACGGCCATCCCGACAAGATGCTCGAGCCCGGCCGCGGCAAGAATATGGGCGACGGCTGGGAAACCAAGCGCCGCCGCGGCCCCGGCCATGACTGGGCGATCATCCGTCTCGGCCATGCCGGCGTGATCCGCAAGGTCACGGTCGATACGCATTTCTACAAGGGCAATTTCCCGGACACCTGCGAACTGTTGGGCGCCTATCTGCCCGATCTCGGCGACACGCTGACGCCGGAAGAGATCGCGGCGTCGGAGAACTGGACGCCGATCCTGACCAGGAAGAAGCTGGCCATGGATCATGTCCATGATTTCGCCGGTTCCGACGTCGAACCGATCGGCCCCGTCACCCATGTCCGCTTCGCCATGCATCCCGACGGCGGGGTGATGCGGCTCAGGTTGCTGGGCGTGAAGGCGTAAGGTCTTCCACCGGCGCGTGGCAGACTTGCCGCCCGCGCCTTCAGGTCTTGCCCGGAAAGGACATCCCATGAGCGTCGCCTTCCTCAAGGAAGAAAGCGCCGAAACCGCGTCGGAAACGCTGCTGCCGCCGCGCGAGATCTCGCCGCACGCCAATCTCGTCACAGAGACGGGCCTGAAAGCGCTGGAAACGGCGCTTGCCGAGGCGCGCGAGCTCTATCAGGCGGCCAACGCGATCGAAGACGTCAACGAACGCCGCCGCCAGCAGGCGAGCCCCTTGCGCGACATCCGCTATTATTCCGAACGGATCGCCAGCGCCCAACTGATGCCGGCCCCCGCCGATCCAGACGTGATCGCCTTCGGCTCCTCCGTCACCTTCCGCCGCGAGGACGGCCGCGTCGAAACCTACCGCATCGTCGGCGAGGACGAGGCCGATCCCAAGGCGGGCACGATCTCCTATGTGTCTCCCATCGCGCGCCTTCTGATCGGCAAGAGCGAGGGCGATGTGGTGGTCATGGCGGGGAAGGAGATCGAGATCGAGGCGGTCGGGTAGGGGACGAAGTGTGTGGCCATGTTTGCTTCTGCCCTCCGGGCCACCCCCCTCTGTCCTGCCGGACATCTCCCCCTCAAGGGGGGAGATTGAGGGAGGCGCCGGCTTCCCCACTTTCAACGAAAATGGCTGGGCGAGGATCGAGCCGCCAGCCAATCTCCCCCCCTTGAGGGGGAGATGGTCGGCAGACCAGAGGGGGGTAACCCCAGGCGACGACCCTTCTTCCAGGTCAGCGCCGATGCCTGTGGAGCGCTACGCGCCAACTTGAATCTCACTGGCCGAAATAAAGAAGAAATGAAGCCGTGAAGGTCTTGGATGGAAGAGGATCTACACAGCAATCGGCAACGACATTTTCTTCGACGAATTCTGACCAGCTGTTGCAAAAAGCAATTTAGACCAATGGGACAGGATGTAGGTAATTTGTGGCGAGCAAGAGGAGGAAGGCGAAATTGGAATCCAAATATCAGCATCATGGAACAGCGCTTTACGGAAAACGGGCTGTCGCCATCTGGTTGTTGATCGGAGTGTTGCCGCTGCTCGTGCAAATATCAGGAAACAATTTCTTGCCATCGCCGGCATGGATACGTGATGTGCGCGATCTGGCAATGTTGGTTGGAATTGGCACGGGAGGATTCACTGTATGGCTGATTGTGTCTTCTGTTTCCCAATCAAGCAGTAATGAGCTGAAGAAAGTAATTGCCGTCATAGCTTCCCCTGTTCTGGGGTATTGCCTCGGCGCTACTGTCGTCAACATCGCGGTTCCGATGGTGATGGCAATTGTATTCGGGGGGCCTGTCGAAATGGCCTATGTGGTCGATCAAGCGCGTGACGCCGATGAAAAATATTGCAGATCGTCCGTCACCTTCCAGGGCGCGCCATTTCCGTTCGACCGCGTCTGTGGCGTAAGCGACACTTTTCGGAAAACGCTGCAGCCGGGAACGAATATCGTGGCGACAGGTCGTGGTACGAAATATGGTCTCTTTGTCTCTGACTTAGAAAAAGCCAAATGAATTTATACCGTCCCGTTATGCCCGCTGACCCCACCCGCAACTCTCACTTCTTCCAGATCAGCGCCGAGCTCACCGCATAATTGAACACCGCCCCCATCACCGCGCCGGTCAGTCCCGCGATCCAGGCGGTGGCGTGGAAGGAGTAGATCCAGCTCGCGACCCCGATATTGCCGATCGAGCCGATCGAACAGGCGAGGTAGAATTTGACGAGCCCGGTCATGAAGCCCCAGCCGGTCAGGCGGGCGTCGCGATAGGTCAGGCGGTTGTTGAGCACGAAATTCCAGGTCATGGCGGTGATCACCGCCAGCGCCTGCGCCCAGCCGAAGGCGAGGCCGAGATTGCCGAGACCGAATTGCAGCATCATCAGATGCACCGCCACCCCGGAGGCGCCGACGGCGGCGAACATCAGGAAGCGCACCGGCAGCGCCCCGCCGAGCAGTTTCGAGAAGATCAGGCCGAGATAATCCAGCGTCACCAGCGCGTCGAGCTTGCTCTCGCCATGCTGGCGGGCGCGGAAGCGATAGGTCAGTTCGACGATCCGCCGGTTTCGGCCTGCGCTCCACAGGATGTCGGCGAGCAGCTTGTAGCCCTGGCTGGAGAGGTCATGGGCGTGCGTCTCGACGATGTCGCGCCTCAGCATGAAGAAGCCCGACATCGGGTCGCTGACGGAGACGCCCATAAGTCTGCGCGCCAGCGTGGTGGCCATCTCGCTGCCCCAGCGGCGCACGCCGGAAAAGCCTTCGGTGGCGGATCCGCCCTCGGCGTAACGGCTGGCGATGGCGATCTCGGCGCCGGCGCGGATTTCCGCGAGCATCTTCGGCAGCAGCGTCTCGTCATGCTGGAGATCGGCGTCGATCACCGCAACGACCGGCGCGGAGGAGGACAGCATTCCCTCGATCACCGCGCCCGACAGGCCGCGTCGGCCGACCCGGCGGATGCAGCGCAGGCGGGGATCGCGCCGGCCGATCGATTTTGCGATCTCGGCGGTGCCGTCGGGACTGTCGTCGTCGACCACCACCGCCTCCCAGGCGACGCCATCGAGCGCGACGTCCAGGCGGCGGAAGAGTTCGGCGATGTTCTCCCGCTCGCAATAGCTGGGGATGACCACGGTCAGCTCGATCGCCGCCCGGGGCAGGGGCAGGGGGGCGGCGGTCGTCTCGGCCGCTCGGGCGGGGGCGGGCGGCAGCGCGGCTTCGGCGGCCGGTGTTCTCGGGAGAAGGTCGATGTCGCTCATGGCTCAGCTGTCTTTCGGTCGATGAGGAAGAAAGGTCGCGTCAGTCGAAGAGTTCCACCTTGGCCAGCGAATTGCCGTCATAGCGCACGAAACGGCGCTTTTCGGCGATGGCGGAGCGGATGATGGATTTGGGGTCGTAAAGCGAAATCGACACCTGCACGAGCCAGACGCGCCTGTGGCGCGCAAGCGCCGCCTCGACGATCGCCCGGTCCTCGGGCGCGATCCGGGGCGCGCCGAGATTGCTCATATAGGTGCGATCCAGCCCGCGCTGCGGATAGGGGCCGGGGACATAGACGATCGGCGGGAAGTTCGCGTGACGGCGGGCGTAGTAATCCACCGCGACGCTGCCCTCGGCGGGCGCGGCGATCACCACGTCGCCGGGCTTGGCATTGTCGGCGATCACCTGGGCGATCATCTTCCAGTCGTCGATCGGTTTTTGGAAATCCTCGATCGTCCGCTCGACCGAAAGGCCGATCACCAGCGCCGCAAGCGCGGTCTTGATCCAGATCCGCCCCGGCAGCGAGACGACGCCATAAGCGACGACCAGCAGCGCCAAAGGAACCATCCAGTCGAACAGCCGCTGGATATAGATCGGCTTGACCGAAAAACTCACCGCCAGCAGCGCATAGAGCGGCAGGGTCAGCGTCACGCCGGCGATCGTCGCCTGCCGCGGCGCCGCCTGCGCCATCCTGAACATGCCGACCAGCAGCAGCGCCGCCGTCAGACAGAGCGCGAGCCAATTGCCGCCGATCACCAGCTCCCAGGCGCTCCAGAGATCCCGCGGCTTCGGCGTCAGCCAGAAGGCGAGGCCCATGAAGCCCTTGGATTGGGCGAAGAAGATCGGCGCGTAGGGCGCCCAGACCAGGAGCGCCAGCACGCCCGCGCCGGCCATCACGCCGAACGCCATGAGCCGCCTCCCGCTCGGGATCAGCGGCAGCGTCGCGGCAAGCCCGGCCCAGAGCCCGAAGGCGACGAAGAAGGACGTGTTGTGAAACAACAGCGCCGCCCCCGCCGTCAGCCCCATCAGCAGCGCCGGCCCCAGCCAGTCGCCGCGCGGCGCCTTGTCGTCGGCGCGCGCCAGCCGCTCGATCAGCGCCAGCGCCGCGAGGATGGCGAGGGTCAGCAGCAGCGTCTGCAGCGCATAGGGCCGCACGTTCTGCGCATCGCGGATATTGGCGGCGTTGACGGCGACAAACAGCGCGGCCACGAGCCCCGCCGCCTCGAAGCGCGGCGACCTTCCGATCACGCGTCCCGAGACCGCGATCGCCGCGATCGTCGCCAGGCTCGCCGCCAAGGACAGCGATCGAAGCCCGGCTTCGCCGTCGCCGAACAGGCCGGACCAGGCCTTGAGCAGCGTGTAATAGACGGGGGGATGGGTCTCGTATTGCGGCACGTCGCGCCAGAGTTCGGCATAACTGCGCGAGGCGAACCAGTGGCTGTAGAGTTCGTCGATCCACAGCGAGCGCGAACCGATCTCCGGCAGGCGCAGAGCAAGGCCGATCAAGACGGTCGCGAAAGCCGCCAGCCAGAGCCAGCGCGTCTTCCGCTCCGCCCTCATGGTGTCGCTCGTCATCTTCACCCTCGGCCCCGACCGCGCCAGAATTCCTATGTTGATCGCCACCGATCAAATCTGTGCTGCAATGCATAACGTTTCAAGATCGAGAATGTTGCAGTGCGTTGTGGCGCAGCGTTCTTTTTTCGGGGCGATAGACGATGGGCGCCCTCGGCGCCGACGCCGCGCCAGGCTCGGTCCGTCGCAGCCGCGCCGCCGGGCCGAGCCTGCCTGTTCCGCCGGGAACAGCACGCGGTGGAGAAATCCGGCACAACCCTGGTCATGAGCGGTGCGGAGGGCGCGTCGCCTGTCAAAAGGGAGAAGTCAGATGACGACGGCAGCCAATGCGATCCTGATCAAGCGCCTCAATGGTTTCGACATCACCGGCGTCATGCCCTTCAGTGAAGACGCCGTGAAATCCGGCTTCAACAATCTCACCATCGCGTCCGACACATTCGTGATCAATCCGCGCTTCGACTTTTCGACCGACTATCGCATCAACGCTCGCTGGGGCAATGACGTGATCGGCACGAGCGCCGGCGACGACATTATCTATGGCGGCTCCGGCAACGACCGCATCGACGCCCGCAAGGGCGAGGACGACGTGTTCGGCGGCTCTGGCAACGACACCATTTTCGGCGGCGCCCATCAGGACGACATTCAGGGCGGCTCGGGCGTCGATGTGATCGATGGCGGCGCCGACCGCGACATGATCAGCGGCGGCCGCGGCGACGACGTGCTGACCGGTGGTTCGGGCTCGGATTTCTTTATCTTCCACACCGGCGACGGCGTCGACCGCATCACCGATTTCCGCCAGGGCCAGGACCTGATCACGCTCGGCGGCGAGATCCTGCGTCATCTGCCGGACACCCATCAGGGCGCCTATGACATCGCCGCCGCCCTGATCACCGTCGATCACGAAGGCGACCTCACCATCACCGGCGGCCAGCTCAATTCCACCCGACAGCTGATCTTCGATATTGACACCCGCATCCTCTCCTTCGACGCCGACGGCGCGGCCGGCCCGGGCGAAGCGGTCGACCTGATGCATCTGGAATCGGTCGCCCGCCTGCAGTCCTCGGATTTTTGGGCCCCGGCGGCGTTTTGAGGGGCGGAGCACATGCCCCTCAAAGCGAGTAAGCACTTTTGCTTCATGTCGATGCCGAGCCAGAATTGAAAGATTTGTGGAAGAGGCAGTGACCGATTGACAGTCGGAGGACGACGCCCCACGCTCGCAGGATGACGGAAGCGTGGGACAATATCGTCGTCAAACTTCGCCAAAGGCAGGGGGGTGGCGACAGCAAATTTCAAAGTGCTTTATCCGGCGTCGAGCAGGTGGCGAGCCTGATTGCCGAGGGACCGCTTAAGTCTGCCTTGTTCGGATGGACTTCCCTGCACGACCTTTGTGTCCAGCAAACGAATACGGCTCCGTACAGCGGCCCGTATTTGCGCATATCGCCCTTGTCCTCCGGCTTGGTTGAATTTCGCTATGTCGATACAGGGATTGCCCAACGACAATGGAGGCGGGAGGAGCATGCAGACCGAACTTGCACGCGATTTATTGCTTTTCTCGGCCAACTGCGTTGGGTTGCGCCGGAATAATGAGTTGGCGGCCAGTCGCGCGCACGCTCAGTCCGCCATTCCCTTCACCAACGCCCTGATCCTCCCTGCGACCGCCTCGTCGACGGGATTATAGACGATCAGCCCGAGATCCGGCCGCCCGTCCACCGCAAAGCTCGAATATTCCAGCTCGATCAGCCCGAGAACAGGATGGTTGAGCCGCTTGGCGCCGTCGCCATGCGGAAGCAGCGAGGCGTCGGCCCACATCTCGGCGAAATCCGGACTCAGCGCCGAAAGTTCTTCCACCAATCGGATGACCTCGGTGGAGGCGCCTGCCCGGGCCGCGTCGGCGCGGAAGGCGGCGACCACGCCGCTCGCCATCGCCCGCCAGTCGACCTGCTTGGCGCGGATGTCGGGGTTTGAAAAGATCAGCCTGAGCAGGTTGCGCCCGTCGGGGGGCAGTTTGGCGTAGTCGGTCAGCACCACGGCCGCCGCCCGGTTCCAGGCCAGCACTTCCCAGGTGGCGGTGCGCAGGATCGCCGGGCTGAAGTCCATCGCGTCGATCATCCGCTGCAGGCGCGGCGACACGCCTTCGGGCGCGCGGTAGCGCGCCGGCGGCGGGTGGCCCAGCCCGAGAACGAACAGATGCTCGCGCTCCGGCTCCGTGAGAAGCAGTCCCTTGGCGATGCGGTCGAGCACATCGGCGGAGGGCGGGCCGCCGCGGCCCTGTTCCAGCCAGGTGTACCAGGCCGGGCTGATATGGGCGCGCTGCGCCACTTCTTCGCGCCTGAGACCCGGCGTGCGCCGACGGCTCGATGCGAAGCCGTAGCTCGCCGGGTCGCGGCGAGCGCGCAGATCCCTCAGAAACCGCCCCAGCGCGTTGTGCTCGTCCATCGCCTGATCCTGTGAAGCATTATAATAGGATAAACTACCGGCTTTAACACGATAGATCTCCTGTTTACGCCATCGCCAGCAGCAAGCAAGGAGACTTTTCATGCGCATCTTCCTCACCGGCGCCAGCGGCTTCATCGGCTCCCACATCATTCCCGAGCTTGTCGGCGCCGGCCATCGGGTGCTCGGCCTCGTCCGCTCCGAAACCGGCGCGGAAAAGGTCGCCGCGCTCGGCGCCGAGGTCCATCACGGCGGCATCGACGATCACGACAGCCTGCGCGCCGGCGCCGAGGTCTGCGACGCGGTCATCCACACCGCCTTCGACCATACGTTCACGAATTTCGCCGCCAATTGCGGCCGCGACGGCGTCGCCATCCGCGCGCTCGGCGAGGCGCTCGTCGGCTCCGACCGACCGCTGATCGTGACCTCCGGCGTCGGCTTGGGCACGCCGGGGCCGGGCGAGAAAGCCGTCGAGGATCATTTCGACGCGGGCAGCCACAATCCCCGCGTCGCCTCCGAACTCGCCGGTCGCGACCTGCTCGATCGCGGCGTCAACGTAATCACCATGCGCCTGTCGCAGATCCATGACCGCCGCAAGCAGGGCCTGATCAGCCCGCTCATCGATCTCTCCTTGGAGAAGGGCGCGCTCGCTTATGTCGGCGACGGCGCGGTCGATTGGTGCGCTTGCCCGATCGACGATACGGCGCGGCTCTACCGCCTGGCGGTGGAGAATGGCGTCGCCGGCGCCCGCTATCACGCGGTGGCGGAAGAGGCGGTGTCGCTGAGCGCCATCATCGACAGGCTCGCGGTTCGCCTCGGCCTGCCGGTGGTCTCGATCGCGCCGGACGAGGCGGCCGGCCATTTCGGCTGGCTCACCCATTTCATGACCATGAACATGCCGGCCTCCAGCGCGCTCACCCGCGAACGCCTGGGCTGGTCGCCGGTCGGGCCGAGCCTGCTCGAGGATCTGGCGAGGCTGGAGCGCGACGCCTGAGCCGTCAGGCGCGACCCACAGCCTGGGGAATGCGGGCGACGACCTTGATCTCGAAGTCGAAGCCCGCCAGCCAGGTTACGCCCAGCGCCGTCCAGTTGGGATAGGGCGCTTGCGGAAACACCTCCTGCTTCACCGCCATGATGGTCTCGAATTGGCGTTCCGGATCGGTGTGGAAGCTGGTGACGTCGACGATGTCGGCGGTGGTGCAGCCGGCGGCGGCCAGCGTGGCCTGGAGATTGGCGAAGGCCAGCCGCACCTGCTGTTCGAAATCAGGCTCCGGCGAGCCGTCGGTCCGGCTGCCCACCTGTCCCGAGACGAACAGAAGGTCGCCGGAGCGGATGGCGGCGGAATAGCCATGCGCCGCGTAAAGCGCGTGCCGGTCGGCGGGGAAGATCGGTTCGGGTTTGGTCATCTCGTCTCTCCTGGTGGAAAACCGGCGGGAGGCGTTTGCCTCGGTCTCCGGTTCGATATACGTTGCGTATGTGAAAATGGCGACATACGATGCGTATGTCAACAGTCTACATACGTATCGTATGTTAAATGGAGCGCGCATGGCGAAAAAGCGAAGCGAAAGCATGGAGGAAAACCGAGCCCGTCTGCTGGCTGCCGCCCGCAGGGCGTTCGCGGAAAAGGGCTATATGGCGGCCTCGATGGATGATTTCACCGCCGAGGCCGGGCTGACGCGCGGCGCGCTCTATCACGCCTTCGGCGACAAGCGCGGCCTGTTCGCCGCCGTCGTGCATCAGGTGGATTCGGAAATGGCGGCCCGCGCCCGCGCCATCGCCGCCGATGCCGAGAGCGGCTGGGAGGCGCTGCAGAAGGAAGCCGCCGCCTATATCGAAATGGCGCTCGATCCCGAAGTGCAGCGCATCGTGCTGCTCGACGGCCCTTCGGTGCTCGGCGATCCCTCGCAATGGCCGAGCCAGAGCAGTTGCCTCGCGGAGACTCGTCAGGCGGTGACGGCGTTGATGGCCGACGGCGTCCTCAAGCCCGTCGATCCCGACGCCGCCGCCCGCCTGCTGACCGGCGCCGCCCTCAACGCCGCCCTCTGGGTCGCCGCCAGCCCCGCGCCGGATGATGCGATGCCAAAAGCCATCGCCGCCTTTCGGGCGCTGGCCGAGGGTTTTCGCCTGAAGGGGCCCGGTTGAAATTCGCACGCGATTAACGGTGGTTTAACCACTCCGCTTAAGCAAGCATTTGCCGAGAGGCCTTATGATTCGGAAAGAATCCGAGGACTTCCGCCATGAACCCCATCCCCAACCGGCAAGACTTCGCCCAGCAGGTGATCATCCAGCTCTTGCGCATGGGGCTGGAGGTGACGCCGGTCAGTTTCGAGCTGATGCATGAGGTGCTTTCCGGCGACAATCCGGAGTTGCGCCAGCAATTCATCGCGCTCGGCAAGCATGTGACGGCGCAGGATGTGGAGCGGCTGGCGCGCGAATTCCTGCCGCATCACTTCGGCCATTCGGCGCTCGACAGCTCCGCCTCGCTGTTTTCCGAGGAATTGCAGGGCTTTCAGGATGCGCTGTCCAACGGCCAGGAGGCGCTCAGCGCCTACGCCATGGTGCTCAATCAGGCGAGCGAACAGTTTTCCCGCGCCGATCCGCGCGATTCCACCGCCATCCGCCGCGCCATCGATCATGTCAGCCAGGCCACCGCCGCCCAGAAGGTCGCCACCACCCGGATGATGCGCTCGGTGCATGAGCGCATCGAGACGGTCAAGGCGATCCGCCACACGATCGACCAGTCCGAACGCTCCAAATTCACCGACGGCCCGACCGCGCTGGGCAATCGCCGCGCCTTCAACCGGCGCATGGGCGAGATCTTCCACGGCGATCGCGGCATCGACGGCTATACGCTGATCCTCTGCCGCATCTCCGGCCTCGAACAGTTCGACCGGCCGGAGCTCGCCAAGGCGCGCGCCTATTTCCTCGCCCGTTTCGGCGGCTTCGCCCGCAAATTGCTGAAGGGCAGGGAAGGCGGCTACTGGCTGGGACAGCCGCACCTGGCCTTCATCGTCTTCGGCACGGAGGAGACCTATGTGACAGGCGTCACCCGCCGGCTGCACGAGGCGACCGCCGAGATCGTCGGAACGCTGCGCCATTCCATCGCCACCGCGCCGGTGCTCACGGGCCATTACGGATGCGCCGCCTCGAGCGGGGCCGGCGCGCCGCCGGAACTGCTCGGCCACGCCATGACCGCGCTCGAAACCTCGATGCTCAATCGCGACGGCGCGCCGGTGTTCTACGGCGCGCGGCCCTCCGTTGCGGGCGACGGCAGAAATTACGCCCTCTACGGCCGCGCCCGCGCCTTCTGAACCGGCGCGTTCACGCCGGCTCCTTGCGGAAGGCCGGCAGGCAGGCGGCGACGATAATCGCCGAACCCGCCAGCGTGAAGGCCGAGGGGCTTTCGCGAAAGATCAGATAGCCGAGGATCGCGCCCCAGACGAGGCCGGTATATTCGAGCAGTCCGAGACGGCCGACGCGGGAGTTGGTGTAGGCCCAGGATATGCACAGATGCGCCGTGGTGCCGGTGACTCCCACCGCCGCCAGCACCAGCCAGTGCCAGTGCGCCACCGGCTGCCATGCCATCGCCATCGGCCCCGCCGTCACCAGCGCGCCGATCGTCACCGGCAGCATCACCAGCGTCGGCACCGGATCGGTCGCCCCCTGTTTGCGCGTCAGCACCATCGACAGCGCGTAGAAGCCGGCGGTGGCGATGGCGGCGAGAAACCCCAGCATTTCGAAAGCCTTGTTCTCGTCCAGCCGATGGCCCTGCGCGATCACGAACACGCCGGCGAGCCCGACCAGCATGGCGCCGATCGTCGAGATCCGCAGCTTTTCGCCGAGCAGCGCCCAGGAAAACAGGCCGAGAAACAAGGGCGACAGGAAGCTGAGCGCGATGGCGTCGATCAAGGGCAGCCGCGACAGCGCGAAGAAGAAACAGGTGCCGGCCAGCAGAATGCAGGCGGCGCGCGGCAGGCTGCGGATCACCGCCGCCCAGGAGGGCGGCCGGCCCACCGTCAGCGCGTAATAGACGATCGCCGCCGCCGCGCCCGCCGCATAACGCAGCCCCGTCGTCTGGGCGAGCGGATAGGCGCTGGCGATCAGCTTCATCATCGCATCCAGCAACGAAAACAGCGCGACGCCGAGAGCGGCGGCGAGCACGGGCTTGAGCGAGGCGTCGGTGCGCATGGACAAAGGGCTTTCTGTCTGAATGAGAGCGGGTTGCGGGCGGCGAGGCGGCGGCCTGCGAATCCCTCCAAGGCTGTATGGAGCGGCATTCTAGCGGTTTGGATGTGTTGCGGGAAGCGCGGACGCGTCGAAATGACGGGTTAAGGCGCATCCTCTAGCGCCGTTTCGATGAAGCTGGTCTTCGCAATCGTGTACCCCTCGCGATCCCAGCCAAACTCCTCCGCCAGCCGCATCTTCAGCGCGCCATAGGCGGCGGCGAGGCCGGCGTCGGCTCTGAGCCGGTCACGGAAGGCGAGATGGCGGCGCAGTTCAGCCGAATGCGCAGCGCAGAGATAGAGGTGATGCCGGGCAAGCCCCGCGGGCGCCGCAAAGGCGTGCCGGCCGGCTATGCCTTTCTCGCCCTGATGCGCATAGCCGATCGTCGCGAGAGCCGCGATCGCTGTGGGCAGGGCGCTGTCACCGGCGATCGCCACGTCGATATCGATGATGGGCTTGGCGGGAAGCCCCGGCACGGCGGTGCTGCCGACATGCTCCACCGCTATCGCGATCGGCCCGAGCGCGGCCTCGATCCGTCGCCGCAGCGCCTCGAAAATCTCAGGCCAGGCCGGATCATAGGCGACGATGATCACCGGTTCGTTTGTCATGCGCCGCCTTCCACGACCGCCAGTAGTCGCCTGCCGCCGTCGTCGAGATGGCCCCGGAGTATGGCGACCGCCGCTTTCGTGTCGCCTTGCCGGCAGGCGTCGAGCATGGCTCGGTGTTCGGTCTGCGACTGGTCCTGATGGTCGAGCCCGGTCAACAGGCGCCGCACATAGCGTTCGGCGGCCGCATGTTCGCGGTCGATGAGATCGATCAGCCGGCGATTGCCGCAGGGCGCGTAGAGCGAGAGATGAAACCGGCTGTTGAGCGCCCCGATGCGGGCCGGGTCACGCTCGGCCTCCAGCCGCGCCAGCGCGGTTTCGGCCGCGTCGAGATCCGCTTCGGTCAGGCGCGGGCAGGCGAGGCTGAGCGCTTCGGTTTCCAGAAGCGCCCTGAGCGCATAGATCTCCCTGATCGCATCGGGATCGAACGGCGCGACCACCGCGCCCCGGGTCGGATGGATCTCGATCAGCGCCTCGTTTTCCAGCCGCCGCAAGGCGTCGCGCGCCGGCATGCGGGAGACGCCGTAACGCGCCGCCAACTCGTCCTGCCGGATGAGCGCGCCTCCCGGCAGCCGCCCGGACAGGATCTCCTCGCGCAAGTGGTCGGCGATGTCGTCGGCGGCGGTGCGCGGCGCGGCGGTCTGGAACGCCGCTGCGGACGGCGCCGACGAGGGCGGTGTTCGTCGCATGACCGGGCCTCCTTAGTTTCGCCGCATCTCGCCTTGATCATTCTCGTATACGAGTATACGAGTATACGAAGTGGCGCGCAAGGGAAGGGACAGGATGATGACGGGCAAACAGAGCGGATTGCGGATCGGCGTGCTCTATGGCGGCCGCTCCAGCGAGCATGACGTGTCGCTGCGATCGGGGACCAATGTGTTCAGGGCGCTCATGCGCTCCGGCCATCAGCCCGTGGCCATCTTCGTCGCCCGTGACGGTCGTTTCCGGCTGGGCGAAGATCTGGGCGGCGAGACGCTGACGTCGCCCGAGACGGGCCCCGACCTCTGCCTGCCGCCGGGCGGCGGCGGACGGTTGATCGCGCTGGATGCCAAGGGCGCGCGGGAGCTTCCGCCGCTTCAGGCGCTGTTTCCGGTGCTGCATGGTCTGCATGGCGAGGACGGCTCGATGCAGGGCCTTGCCGATGTCGTCGGCCTGCCCTTGATCGGTTGCGGACTTCTGGGGTCCGCCACGGCCATCGACAAATCCGTCGCCAAGCGCCTGCTGCGCGAAAGCCGTCTGCCGGTCGCCCGCGATCTCACGCTCCGGCGCGGCGAACAGGCCGATTTCGCCGATGTGGCGCAAAAGCTGGGATCTCCAGTTTTCGTCAAGCCGGCCCGCCAGGGCTCATCCGTCGGCGTCGGCAAGGCGACGAACGAGGAAACGTTCCACGCCGCGCTTGCGGAAGCCTTCCGCCATGACGACATCGTGCTGGTGGAGGAGTTCGTCGCCGACCGCGAGATCGAATTCAGCCTGCTGGAAACGGAGGAGGGTGAGATCCGCGTCTCGCGCCCCGGCGAGATCGCGCCCGCCGAAAGCCATGGCTTCTACACCTATGACGCCAAATATCTCGATCCCCAGGGCGCGGCCCTGATCGCGCCCGCTTCTCTGCCCGGCGATGTCGAGGATGTGATGCGCCATGCGGCGCGCGACGCGTTCCGGGCGCTCGGTTGCGACGGCATGGCGCGCGTGGATTTCTTTCTGCGCGAAGACGGCTCCTTCGTGACCAACGAAGTCAACACCATGCCCGGCTTCACCGATATCAGCATGTATGCCCGCGCCTTTTCGGCCAGCGGCCTTGCCTATGACGATCTCGTCGATCGTCTGGTCCGCCATGGCATGGCGCGCTTCCGGCGTTGACGCAACGCCTCCTCCGCCCGCGACATCTTTCGCGGGCGCGGGTCTCGCGTCAGGCGGAGGTTACTGCTTGCGCGTCTCGTCGGCTTCGCGGATGGCGTCTTCGTGATACCAGCTCGCGCCGCTCTCCATGATCACCACCTTGGGAACATTGGCGCCAAAGCGTTGATCGCGAATATTTCTCTTGGGGAATTGGTAGATCGTGGCCGATTCCCGGATCATGCCCGTTGTCATGCTACTGCCTCGCTTTCCTCCATGAGCTCCAAGGAGCCCGGATCTTGGTTGTAACAGAAACTTCACATGTTTGCACATAAAAACAGCAAAACGCCCAAAAAATTATCAGAGTCTGACCGGTTCCTGGGCTTGCCGCGGCGTTTTTCTGGGCGGCATCTCTTTTTCCGCCAAATTTTAAGCAGAAACACCGCCCGGGAGCCGTAAGTTCCGTCAGTCTGGCGCAAAAAGCTTAATCGAATGGCGTCGAAACGCCGCATTTTCGCGGTCCACGAGCATGCGGCCTGAAACTGGCACGAAACCTGCATTCCTGTTTTTTGAGCCCCGGGCGTGCCGGCGGATCTGAACTACGGTTGCGCCAGGACGCGCGCAGTCACTTTACGAGAGATGGACATGACAAAGTATAAGCTCGAGTATATCTGGTTGGATGGTTACAAGCCGGTTCCGAACCTGCGCGGCAAGACGCAGATCAAGGAATTTGCCGAATTCCCGACGCTTGAACAGCTCCCGCTCTGGGGCTTTGACGGCTCGTCCACGATGCAGGCCGAAGGTCATTCCTCGGATTGCGTGCTGAAGCCCGTCGCTCTGTATCCCGATCCGGCCCGCACCAACGGCGCTCTCGTGATGTGCGAAGTGATGATGCCCGACGGCGTCACCCCGCATCCGTCCAACAGCCGCGCCACGATCCTCGACGACGCCGACACCTGGTTCGGCTTCGAGCAGGAATATTTCCTCTACCAGAACGGCCGTCCGCTCGGCTTCCCGGAGAACGGCTACCCCGCGCCGCAGGGTCCGTACTACACCGGCGTCGGCTATTCCAACGTCGGCGACATCGCCCGCGAAATCGTCGAAGAACATCTCGACCTCTGCCTCGAAGCCGGCATCAACCATGAAGGCATCAATGCCGAAGTGGCCAAGGGCCAGTGGGAATTCCAGATTTTCGGCAAGGGCTCCAAGAAGGCCGCCGACGAAATCTGGCTCGCCCGCTACCTTCTGCTGCGCCTCTGCGAAAAGTATGCGGTCGACGTCGAATTCCATTGCAAGCCGCTCGGCGACACCGACTGGAACGGCTCGGGCATGCATTGCAACTTCTCCACCAAGTTCATGCGCGAAACCGGCGGCAAGGCCTATTTCGAAGCGCTCATGGCCGCCTTCGGCAAGAACTGGAAAGAGCATATCGACGTCTACGGTCCGGACAACCATCTGCGCCTGACCGGCAAGCACGAGACGGCTCCGTGGAACAAGTTCTCCTGGGGCGTGGCCGACCGCGGCGCCTCCATCCGCGTGCCGCACTCCTTCATCAAGAACGACTACAAGGGCTATCTCGAAGATCGCCGCCCGAACTCCCAGGGCTGCCCCTACCAGATCGCTTCCCAGGTCCTGAAGACCATCGCGGAAGTCGCCACCGAAGCCTCCGCCGCCGCCTGATCGGCGCAACGGACGTGACATGCGAAACGCCAGCCCCCGCGGCTGGCGTTTTTGCGTTTGGGGGCATGCGCCCCTCGACCCTCGGTCGCCTTTGATGGATGCCGAACTCCGCCCTTCAAAACCAGATCTCCCCGCGCTATCATCAAGCGAGAAGGGAGCCGCCGCATGAAACCGTCCGATCGTCTCAACGCGCACCGCCGAGCCATCCGCGACGCTGTGCGCCGTTTCAACGCCGCCAATCCGCGCGTCTTCGGCTCGGTGGCGCGAGGCGAGGACCGCGAGGACAGCGACCTCGACATTCTGGTGGATGACCTCGCCGGCTCGACGCTTCTGACGCTCGGCGGTCTCCAGGATGCTCTGGAGCGGCTTCTCGAAGGAACATCGATTCATCTCCTGACGCCGGGCGATATCCCTCCCGCCTTAAGATCGCGAATTCTCGGGGAAGCCCGGCCGATATGAGCGCTGACGGCGTGCCCGGCAGGGGGATGAGGGGCGGAGCGCGCCGTCACCCATCAGAGCGGGACGAAATCCCTGAAATGATGCTTCCACCCATAAGGACCCTTTCATTGCCCCAGATCCTCCCCATCCGCCCGCTCACCACGGAAGCCTTCGCGCCCTTTGGCCAGGTCATTGAAATTTCACCCGCCAAGATGCGGCTCATCAATGGCGGAACCACCGAGCGGCATCACGGGCTCGGCCGGGCGGAAGCCCTGGGCGAGGGGGCGGAGGTGATCTTCAATATTTTTCGCGGCCAGCCGCGGCGCCTGCCCTACAGTGTCGACATGATGGAGCGACATCCGTTCGGGAGCCAGAGCTTCCAGCCGCTTTCGGGCGGAGACTGGCTGGTGGTGGTCGCCGCCGACGAGGGCGGCAAGCCGGGCGTTCCCCAGGTGTTTCTGGCGCGGGGCGACCAGGGCGTCAATTATCCGGCCGGTCTCTGGCACCACCCTCTGATGGCGCTCGGCGATGTTTGCGACTTTCTCGTGGTTGACAGGCAGGGGCCGGGCGTTAACCTTGAGGAATATTTCTACCAAACGCCCTTTACGATATCGGAGATTTCTTGATGGCAGGCCTCACCACCCATGTTCTGGACACCGCGCTCGGCCTTCCGGCCAAGGGCGTTATGATCGATGTCTTCCGGATCCAGGACGAGGTGCGCGAATATCTGAAAACCGTCCGCACCAATGCCGACGGCCGCGTCGACGGCGGGCCGATCCTGCCCGAGGAGCAGTTCACCCGCGGCCAGTATGAACTCGTGTTCCACGCCGGCGCCTATCTGAAGATGACCGGACAGAAACTGCCGGATCTGCTGTTTCTCGACATGATTCCCATCCGGTTCGGCGTCGCCGATCCCAAGCTGCATTATCACGTGCCGCTGCTGCTTTCGCCCTTCGGCTACTCCACCTATCGCGGCTCGTGATGCGCTTCGCCGTCATCGCCGACATCCACGGCAATGCGCTGGCGCTGGAGGCGGTGCTGGCCGATATCGACGCGCATGGAATCTCCGAAATCCTCAATCTCGGCGATCACCTCTCGGGCCCCCTGGAGGCGGCGCGCACGGCCGATCTCATTCTCGCCCGCGACATGGTGTCGGTCTCGGGCAATCACGATCGTTACCTGCGCGGCGATCCCGCCGACCTGCATGAATGGGAGGCCGATTGCTGGCACGAGCTCGCGCCCGCCCATCACGCCTGGCTCGCCAGCCTGCCGTTTTCGCGCGTCTGGCGGGACGAGGTGTTCCTCTGCCACGCCACGCCGCAAAGCGACATGATCTATTGGCTGGAGACCGTCTCGCCCGACGGCATCGTGCATGCCCGTCCTCTCGCCGAGGTGGAGACCTTCGCCGAAGGCGTGAGCCAATCGTTGATCCTCTGCGGCCACACCCATCTCGCCCAAATGGTGCGGCTTTCCGACGGCCGATTGATCGTCAATCCCGGCTCGGTCGGCTGCCCCGCCTATGACGACGACGAACCCCATCCGCACAAGGTCGAGGCGGGGTCGCCGCATGCGGCCTATGCGGTGATCGAACGGCGGGATGCGGACTGGGACGTGACCTTCCGCCGCCTGCCCTATGATTGCGAGACCGCAGCCAAAATCGCCGAGGCCAAGGGCCGCCCGCATTGGGCGACGGCGCTTCGGACTGGTAAAAATTAACCGAATGAAAATAGTATTTAATGTATGAATGCCGCTGGACGACCGTCCCGATAGTGGAATCGTTATGAAGACGATCTCGTGACGGCGAAAAACACCAGAGGACAATGTAATGGCGCGAAGGATTACTGGGAATCTGACATCGACCTATGCGGCGACCTTGTCGAACGAAGATTATACGCTTGTCGGCAATGCGACCATTTCCGCGACTAAGTCCGGTTTCGGCATCTCCGCCGCCGACAGCGTCAGCAGGATCTCGGTCACCGTGCTTGGCGACGTGTCGGCCGGTGTGGCCGGCCTGAACCTGCTGGGCACGAAGACGTCCGTCTGGATCGGCGCAGACGCCATGGTGAGCGGCGCGACCGGCGTGGTTCTCGGCGGCGGGGACAGTGATTTCGTCAGCCGCGGCGTGATCGCCGGCGACAATTTCGGAGTTCGTCTCGACGGCAACTCCAACGACGTCGAAAATCGCGGCATGATTACGGCGATCGCCGGCTCGGGCATTTTCGGCTCCGGCAATGACGACACCATCGTCAATCAGACTTCCGGTGTGATCATCGCGTCCTACGGCGTCTACGACACGCCGGAGGCCGGCTACAACTCCACCATCGTCAACCGCGGCAAGATCGTGTCTGATGTCGCCTCGATCTACACCGAGGCTGGCGACACCCATGTCGTCAACAGCGGCGTGCTGGTCGGCGATGTCCTGCTGGGCGCCGGCGACGACAGTTTCAACGGCGTCAAGGGCGCGCTCGACGGCAACCTGGTGGGCGGCGCCGGCAACGACACCCTGACCACCGATCGGGCCGACCTGATACTGGGAGAAAAAGGCGGGCGGGGAAGCGATACGGTGCGCTCCTATGTCAGCTATTCGCTCAGCGCCAATGTCGAGCAGTTGATCCTCATCGGCGCAGGCGACATCAGCGGCGTCGGCAACAAGCTCGGCAATGTGCTGCGCGGCAACGCCGCCGACAATATTCTCAAGGGCGCGGCGGGCGCCGACCATCTCTACGGCAACAAGGGCGCCGACGCGCTGACCGGCGGCGGCGGCGCCGACACGTTTCATTTCGTCTCCGGCGACGGCCAGGACAGGATCGGCGACTATGCCGATGAAATCGACCACATCGACCTCAGCGGCTGGGCGGCGATCGCCGATTTCGCCGATCTCAAGGCCAATCACGCCGCCAATGTCGGCGCCGACGTCGTCATTACGGCGGGGTCGGACCAACTCCTGATCCGGAACACCCAGAAGGCCGAACTCGACGCCGGCGATTTCATTTTCTGATCGCGGCGTCGTCCAGCCCTTCGCCCTCGAATGATCGATGCGCGCCCCTTGCCGGGGGCGCGCATCGCAGGGGGCCTTCATGCCTATGCGGCCAAACTGCCCGCGCGGATCAGAAGCGGTAGGTGACGCCGCCGCCGATCAGCCAGGGATCGAGCTTGGCGGTTCCCTTGACGGGCGCGCCGCCCGCCACGCCTTCCCAGTCCGGCCGCAGGAAGATCTTCTTCACATCGGCGTTCACGCCCCAATGTTCGTCGATCATGTAGTCGAAGCCGGCCTGCAGCGCCACGCCGAAGGCGTTCTTGACCTTGATGTCCGTCATCGCGCCGGCAGAATCCTGGTTGTAGAAGATCGTGTAGTTGACGCCGGCGCCGAGATAGGGCTGAAACGCGCCGAAATTGGTGAAGTGATATTGCGCGGTCAGGGTCGGCGGCAGGATCCAGGTCTTGCCGACCTTGCCGAGACCCTTGACCGAGCCGTCGCCATGGATCGACGAATGGGTCGTGCCGAGGATCAGTTCGGCCGAAATGTTCTTGGTGAAATAATAGCTGATGTCGAGTTCCGGAATCACGCTGTCGGTGTAGCTGAGGTCGGAGCCGGCGATGCCGTCCACATCGCCCGAGTCGGTCGGCAGCACGCCGAGGGCGCGCAGGCGGACCTGCCAGGGGCTGAAGGCCGCGGCGACATCGGCCTGGGCTTCCGGCGCGACATCGGGCGCGGCGGTGAGGTCGGCGGCCTTGGCCGGCATGCCGCCGAGCAGGGCGGCGGTGGCGAGAGCGGCCAGAAGCGGCGCGGCGTGAGCGTGAGACATGGTCTTTTTCCTTCCGTTGCGAGGGGTCCGCGCCAGACGCCCCAGGGCGGGCCCGCATCGTGTGTCACGGCCGCACTATCCGCCCATCGCCACGGCTTTCGTTGCTCTAGATCAATAGATTAGAAGCCTCTAAATACGATTTCGGGGATATCCCGCGATGTTGCGAAATTGCAACTTCTCAAACTGACGCCGATCAAGAATCCGCATCGCCCGTCAGGCGGGGGAGAGGCGAGGGGGTGGATTCACCGTCGGTTAACCATCTTCTTCAACCGGCTGGCAATCTGAGTCTGTCATGGTGAATCCAGACTTCAGGGCTGGTCCGCAAGAATTGGACGATGCGTCCGGCCGAGACAAACCATCCGGAAAATCATCACCCCGACGCGCTTCACGCCGGACAAGATCCTTTTTGACGAGGATATGACCATGACATTCGTGCTCGCCCTGTTCGCCAGCCTGATTTCGGCGATGTTCATCGCCACCTTCGCCTCCTCGGTGATCGCCGCCTCGCGCGAAGCCCGCGACGACATCGAACATCGCCGCCTGCGCATCTTCTGATCGGCGTCCGCCGGCCGCGAGCCGCTCTCCGGCGCGCGATCCATGCCCGTGTCTTCTGTCGGATTTTTACTTTTGCATCGCAAAACTGTCGCAGTGTGGATGTAGAGGATCACCGAAGCCTTCGGACTTCGTTTCTGACCGGCGCCGTCCATGGCATTCCCTGCCCATGGGCGGCGTTTTTCCATATCGAGGCGTGTGTCGGATGTTGCCGGGGCCTCACCCGAAAGGCGGGGTGGCGTCCTCTCCGATTTCAGCGGCTCCAGCCCTGAGCAGATCCGCGAGCCGTCGTTTGTCCGGTTCGTCCAGCATCGCTGCGCCTGCCCGCAGTCCCTCTTGCCAGGCGGGGCCCCGCTCCCATGCCTCGTTGTAGGCGAGGCACAGATCCGATGTTCGCCGCGTTTGGCCCAGCGCCTCGAACAAGAGCGCGGCCTGGCGAATGTCCTTGTCGCGCTTGAGCGCGCTTTCGCCGCCGTCGCGACGTCGGCTCGCGACGATCAGTTTGTGCACGGCGTAGCGCGCCGGGTCCGGCACGATCACCGGCACGCCGCTTTTGTGCAGAAGAACGGTCCTCACGGGGTCGCGGATCAGGAAATCGAGAAAGCGGAGAGGGTCTGCGCTCGCTCCCCCAAGCGACGGCATCTTTGACGGATGGTCGCTGAAGTCGTCCGAGCCGCGATGGGTGGTCAGAAATTCCACGCGGTATCCGGTCGATGCGCGGAAGGACGAGGACGCCGTTGCGCCTGAGCGATGCGGAACGGCCCTGAAGGTCGGGTCCACCGCCTGCAAGAGACCGAGGATCGGCGGCAGGCTATCCTGGACTTCGCGGCCGATGGCGAAATCCTGT
This sequence comes from Rhizobium sp. TRM95796, assembly GCF_025779995.1. Lineage (NCBI taxonomy): Bacteria > Pseudomonadati > Pseudomonadota > Alphaproteobacteria > Hyphomicrobiales > Rhizobiaceae > Rhizobium > Rhizobium sp. TRM95796. The sequence goes on from NZ_JAOXHE010000005.1 coordinate 525,471, forward strand.
GCGATATCGGCGTCGCCGGTCAGGATCGACGCCATGGGCAGCCGCACCCCGAGCAATCCGCCATATGTCTGGAAGGCCAGCGTTCCGATCAACACGCCGCGCAAACGGAAAAGACCCGCATTTGCGAGTGCTTCGACGATGTCGCCGGACATGCGGTCCGGGGCAATCATCCCTCCCTCGCGGGTGAGGCTCGAAACCATGCGGCGGCGCGCGCGCAGATCGTCCTTGTCCCGCTTGAAGGTCTCGACACGGGCGGAAATCGCCTCGTCGTCGGCCGGTCCGACATAGCGGCGCTTCTTGCCGCCGTCCTGCAGCGAGAGATCGAAATACCAATATCGTTTGCCCTTGACGACGGACGTGACGAACCGCCCGTCGGGTGGAAAGTCCGCGGTCCAGGCCGCGTCCAGGCTGCGTTGCGCCAGTTCGGCCAGCATTGTCTGATAAAGGAGATCGATGCTTTTCACGATCGCTCGCTCGAAGTTTGTGACCATTTCTCAAAAATGGTCATAACTCATCGGCGAGGTTGGCGAAACGGCGAATGTTACCCCGCCGCGCGCCTGTCGCTCGCCCTGAACCGCCTCGGGGCGGCGGCGTTGGCGTTGGCGGCGGTCTCTTCCGCCGCTCCCTGGGTATAGGCGTCGGCGCGGATCCAGACGCCGACGCGCTCGGCGCATTCCTCGGCGTCGAGGCCGGCGACCACGCTGTCGGCGCGCGCGCCTTCGATGTCGCCGCCCGCGAGATGCGGATAGAACTGGGTCAAGGCGAAACGCGTCTCGCCGTCATGCAGGCCGAGCGCCTTGAGCGCGGTGGCGAGCTGCAGGCCGGAGAGATCGAGCATGATGCGGTTGGTGAGCCAGACGCTCGAACCCAGGCAGTGCGAGAGCATGCGGGAGAACGCCTTGGCTTCGCGAAGGCGGGCGAAGCGTATCAGCAGCGCCTCTTCGCGCTCGGCGGCGGCGTCCTCGCTCTCTTCGTCGCGGGTCAGCGCGTCGCGGGCCACCAGTGATTTCAGCGTCCGACGCAGCGTCTCCTCGCGCGCCAGGCGGGTGTCGCCGGTGGTTTGCGAGGGAGCGTCCGCCTCGCTCCGCGCGCCCACGGCGCGCTCGGGCAGGCCCTGATGCAGCGCCACCAGCGCATCCACCACTTTCACCGAGAGATTGGGTCGGGCGGCGATCGCCTTGGCGTGGTCGCGACCCTTCAGGCGGGCGGCGGCGATCAACAGGTCGTCGTCCAGGGTAGGGGAGGCGCCGAGAAACAGCGCGGCCACCGCGATCGGCTGGGTGGCGAGAAACCAGGCGACGCTGCGCGGCACATGCGGCGAGCGGGCGAGCGCGGCGGCGGCGTTGCGCTGCGCTTCCAGGCTCGAGGCCCGGAACACCGGCTCGAACAGTTCGGAAAACTGCCTGACGTCGTTGCGCCCCGGATGCGGCATGGCCTCGAAGCTCGACACGGTGGCCATCAGCACGACATCCTTGGTCCGCGTCAGCGGCGGACCTTCCAAATCACGAAATCCGTCAGACACCTGGGCGCCCTCTACGCAATACTTGTCCCATTTCGGAAAGGCTACCTGCAAACGGTTTACAGGCCGTTAACCATCGACCGCGGACCCGCTCGAAATCCCGGCATTGCAAGATCTCGCACTGGCGCCGTCTCAGCCCGCGCAAGCTTGGCGCGCTACATCCGGCGGGATGCGAATTGTGAGATTGAAGCGATGACGAGACATATGTGGCAAAGTGGGGTTCTCTTGGGCGGCGCGGGTCTCGACGGCCGCACGGTCAGGATCGCCGATACGCGGGCCGCCGCCGAGTTTCTGTTGTCCGGCTGGGGTCGCGAGCGCAAGGACGCCTATCTGCGCGCCGTGCGCGCCTGCGCCCAGGCTCTCAAGGGACAGATCCCGCACGCCGCCGCCGCCGCGACCTTCGTCAGCGCCGCCGTCGAGGCGCGCTACGAGATCAATGTCTTCGATGCGTTCTGGGACGATTTCGACGCCGAGATCTCCCGCGCCGCGCAGGAGCTAATCGAGGCCGATTTCCCCTACTGGGCTTATGGCGACAGCATCGGCGAGCGAGGACGCGCCTGATCATTTTCGGGAGCATTTTCGGGCAAGCTTAAATAGCTATCCTTGATGGAAATAACCGATGGGGTGGCTCCATGATCAGCGGATTGTGGAAGATGGGCGTCGTTCTCTTCGATCGGCGCAGCGGCAAGGAGATCGCCAAGATCCGCACCACGCGCGAAGCCGGCGAGTTCCTGCTCGACAAATGGTCCGGCGAGCGTTGCGCTTCCTATCGCAAGGCGGTCGTCACCTGCGTGACCGCCATGCGCGGCGACGCCCTGCACGAAACAGCCGCGACCGCCTTCATCAGCGCCATCATCCAGGCCAATTACGGCTTCAATTTTTTCGAAGCCTATTGGGACGTGTTCGATCTCGAAATCAGCCGCGCGGTCGACGCCGCCTTCAAGGAAGACTATTCCTTGTTCGCCGCCCAGAGCCCGGCCGTGCAAGCGCAGGCGCCGACTCCTTCTCACTGAACGCAACCGTCGAAAAAACGCGCCCGACGGCTTGCGCCGCCCCGCGCCGGCCGTTTTCCCGTCTCTGCGGCCATCGCGCCGTTCGAAGCGCGGCTGCCGCGCGACGTTCGCCGTCACTGACGTCCTCGTGAAAATCAAGCCGTTGAAATCGTTTGTGCGCCCGTTAAGCCGATGTTAACTATGCCATGGTGTGATCGCAAATCATAAGGTCGCGTTAACCTTCGCGATCCATCGTGTATCTCGTGGAACTAAAAAGCGCTTCGGACGTCGAATTGACGCCCGACGCGGCTGATGAAAGGAGAAAGGCGCATATGTCCGGAGCCCTCGCGGCGACGGAGAGCGTCTGCCTGGTGCGGCAGGATGAGATCATTCCCAGTTCATCCGTCTCGATCCAGTTGATGGAGAAGAGAATGGCAGAAGTGATTAGACTGGACACATGGCTGGCCAAACAGCCGAAACGCATGCGGGACCAGACCGGCGAAGCGCGGATCCTGCTCTTCACCGGCGTGCGCTACGAGCGCTGGACCGATGCCGACGACCACCCGCGCAAGCGCAGAAGCGGCTCCAAGTCCAAGAAGCACTGAGCGGATTTTTCGGGCCCAGCGAAGACCCCGGCGGCGCATCGGCGTCGGTCGCGCGTTGAACAGACCCGGCACGGCGCCGAGGAGCGCCGCATGCGGCGCGAGCAAAGCCCCCCCGCCAATCGGCGCCATGCGCAGGCCGAGCCATCCCGTCCTATTGCCAGCGCGCCCGAAACCCGGCACATAGGCCCCGCATCAAGACGGGAGCCAGACCATGCAGACATCCGAAATCGTGATCGCCGACGACGTCGCCGGAGAATGGCGCATCCCGGTTCTTTCCTTCACGGGGTCTGACCCCAACGCATCCAAAGTCTATATCCAGGCGGCGTTGCATGCCGGTGAATTGCCCGGCGTCGCGGCGCTGCACGCCTTCATTCCCGCGCTCCGCGCCGCCGAAGGCGAAGGCCGCCTTCTCGGCGACGTGGTGATCGTGCCCAAATGCAATCCGATCGGCGCCGGCCAATGGCTGCATGGCGAATTGCAGGGCCGTTTCGAGATCGCCAGCCGCGCCAATTTCAACCGCGACTACCCGCTGATCGCGCTCGAAGACCGCGAGACCCTGCTCGACCGGATCGAAGCCTCGTCCGCCGCCGATCAGCTCAAGCGCCGGCTTCTCCATCTCGCCCTCGGCGCCGATCTGGTGCTCGATCTGCATTGCGACGACGAGAGCCAGCTCTACGCCTATCTCGAAGCCGCCTTCTGGCCGCAAGCGATGGATCTCGCCGAAAGTTTCGGCCTCGAGGCCGTCCTGCTCTCCGACGGCGGCTCGACCGCCTTCGAGGAAGCCGTCACCCATGCCTGGAAGGCCGGCGCTCTCGGCGCGCGCGGCGCCTGGCATGACGGCCGCATCTCGCTGACCATGGAGTTCCGCGGCCTGCGCGACGTCCGCCCCGATCTCGCCGCCAGCGACGCTGAGGGCCTGATGGCCTTCCTGCAACGCCGCGGCGTCGTCTCCGGCGAACCCGTGCGCCGCGAAACGTTTTCCGGTCCGGTCGCCGGCCTCGACTATGTGCAGATGATCGACGCGCCCAAAGCCGGCACGGTGCTGTTCGAAAAGACCTTTGGCGACCAGGTCGCCGCCGGCGACCGCCTCGCCACCATCATCTCCACCCCCGGCTTCCCGGAGAACGACATCGCCGTCCACGCCCCCGTCGACGGAACCATCGTCACCCGCGTCGCCGCCCGCTTCGTCCGCCGCGGCGACAATCTGATGAAGATCGCCTCGACCACGCTGTCCAACAAGCCGCGCAAGCCCGGCGGGGCGCTGGAGGATTGAGCAGCGGCCTTCGCCGCCGGTGAGGCGGGCCGCGCCTGATCGGCCGCCATGTTTGTCCTTGCCGATCGCGGGCGCCGCCGCAAACGAGCGGCGCCTCGCGCAGGCCCCCACGTCTGCGAATCTCCGTCGGATCGGCGTCGCTCCGGGCTGCGAAGGGCCGTGCGCGGGTGACGCCGCCGGCGCGCGCTGTCGAAATCGGCCGGGCCGCCTCAAAAAAATCATCCCAAGTCAGTCGAAAATTCAGCAAAAAATATCAGCGACTTATAGAAATATCGAGCTTTCTCGGAATGGATTTGCGCGGTTTGAGCGGAACGCCGGGTTTTTTCGGGGTTGATCAATCCTCTGTCGGCTGGCAAATATTGATACTTCAATCAAAATAGAGTGTCGAAAACTATCGAGGAGGCCCTGCCATGACGACTCTGACATCAGACATCGCCGTGACGCTGGATGGCGTGACCAATTTCTCTGTCGGCGTGGACGACTACGAATGGAGCGACCACTGGCTGCTCTTTGTCGACACTTTCGTCATGGATGACACAGGGCCTTATACGGCGAGCTATTCTCTGAGCGGTTCCGACTGGTCGATCGCGCTGATGCGCTTCACCGGCGATGTCCGGGCGGTCATCGAAGACAGCGAAGTCGGGTCTGGCAGGCGCATCGAGACGCTCGGCGTCTACGGCATGCAGGGCGTCAACGAGATCACGCTGGCCGCCACCTTCGTCGAAACGCTGAAGGGCAGCGATGGCGCCGAACAGCTCGCGCTCGGCGCGGCCGGCGCAGGCATGGTCGAGCTGCGCGGCGGCGACGATGTCGTGGAAACCGGTTCCGGTTACGTCTTCACGCTCGATCTCGGCGGCGGCGCCAACCGGCTGACCATGGGCGCGGGCGGCGCCAATATCATTCTCTCGGGGATCGACGCCGATATCATCGCGCTCGGAACCGCCGGCGATGTCGAATATCTCAACACCGGTCGCGGCGATGACGAGATCTCGACCAGCACGGGCTGGGTGGGCTCGATCATCGCCGGACGCGGGCGCGACGAGATCACGCTTGGCGCGGGCGGGACTGATTATCTCCATGCCGGACGCGACGCCGACACCGTCATCCTGAAAAAGCAGGCGGAGGCCGATGCTTTCCTGGTGATCGACGGCGGTGAAAACGTCAGCGACCGCTTCAACAAGGATTCCGACACGCTCGACATGAAGGCGTTCTCCAAGTCGCTCGACATCGATCTCGACGGGCCGGCCATCGTCGACAGCGGCAACGGCGTCTTCCTCATCCGCAATTTCGAAAATGCGTCCGGCGGCTCGAAATCCGACAGCATCACCGGCAATGGCGAAGCCAACATCTTGCGCGGCAATGGCGGCGCCGACAAGATCGCCGGTCTCGGCGGCGCAGACGATCTCTATGGCGGCGGCGGCAAGGACGTATTCATTTTCACCGCCCTGTCGGACTCGCCCGCCGCCGCCTCCAGGCGCGACGTCATCCACGACTTCGCATCCGGCGACCGCATCGATCTCAGCGACATCGACGCCAACAGCAAGGCCAAGGGCAACCAGGCCTTCAGCTTCATCGGCGACGACGATTTCAGCCGCAAGGCCGGGCAGTTGCGCTATGACGACGACGTGATCTACGGCGACGTCAACGGCGACAGGAAGGTCGATTTCTCCCTGCAGGTCGAGGACGTCGCGTCCTTCTCCAAGGGCTTCTTCATGCTGTGACGCAAACGCGCCTGCGCCGCCCCTCTCTGCTTCCGGTCGGGTCCCGGAAAGGGAGAGGGGCGGCGCAGGCCGATACGGGCAGCTGTCTTACAGCGCGAAATCGCCGCCGTCGAAGGCGGAGGCCTTCTGGTTCTGCACCAGGATCGACATTTCGGCCGTCTTGTCGGCGTCGAGGTTGAACTCGATCAGCACGCTGCTGCCGCTCTGCTTGACATGGATCTGGCCGGCGGCGGTGAAGGCCTTGGTTCCGATGAAGGTGAAGTCGTCGTCGCCGCCGCCCGTCTTGGCGTCGAGATCGGTGAGATAGAAATAATCGAGACCTTGGGTGAAATCGGTGATCGTATCGCGCTTGGAGGCGCCGATTCCCGAATCCCCCGCTTCGTAATAGCCGAATTCGTCGGCGCCGCTGCCGCTGCCCAGAATATCGGCGCCGAGCCCGCCGACCAGTTCGTCGTCGCCGAAGCTGGCGCGCAGTTGATCGACGCCGGCGCCGCCTTCGAGAATGTCGTCGTCCTTGCCGCCGCGCAATTCGTCGGCGCCGTCGCCGCCGCTGAGATAGTCGGCGCCTTCGCTGCCGCGCATGACGTCGTCGCCGGCGTCGCCGAACAGGGCGTCGTCGCCTTGGTTGCCGCGCATGTTGTCGTCGTCGTCGCCGCCGGACAGGACGTCGTTGGAGCCGCCGCCCACCACCGTGTCGTCGCCGTCGTCGCCCGAGAGCCTGTTGTCGCCGGTTTCGCCGAACAGACGGTCGGCTCCGTCGCCGCCGAACATTTCGTCGTCGCCGCCGCCGCCATGAAGTTCATCGTCGCCGTCGTCGCCATAGATCATGTCGCCGCCGGTCTCCCCGCTGATCATGTCGGAGCCGCCGCCGCCGATCAGCTCGTCGTCGCCGCCGCCGCCATAGACGGTGTCGTCGCCGTTGCCCGTGGCCACGTAATCGTCACCCGCGCGCGCGTTGATGAAATTGTCGAACGTCGTCTGCGCGAAGATCACGTCGTTGCCGTTGAGATAGTAGGTGACATCCCCGTCGGCGATCTCGAAATCTAAACTGATCGCTTGATCCACGACGTTGATAATCAGGCCTGGATAGTCGTGACGGACCTCGATGCTCATGATAACGCCCTCCCGCTTTTGCTTATGTGTTAGTAAATCATAAAAAGAATAGGACATGAAAATTCGGTTTCGTCAATATTTGGGGGAGAGAGGGCGTCAACCTCCCTTTGTATGACGCTAGAGTCGCCGCTTTTGTTTTTGAAAGCCGCGCAATCGGTCCGTCAGTGAAGTATCGATTCAGCCGAAGGCCGGTTCGAAATCGAAGTCACCCTTGTCGATATTATTGGCCCTGAAGTCGAGCAGGGTCACGTCTTGCTCTGCGAAATGCAGCACAGTGTTCTGACCGACCTGTTCGATATCCATGGCGCGATACATCCATCGGCTGACAATCATTGTGTCCTGCACGGTGCCAACGTCATCAAAGTCATTAATCACAACGGCGCCAAATTGCCGGAAAGTCAGGCAGAACACATCTGCGCCGCCTCCGCCGCCAAAAGTATCGACGCCACGTTCCGCCAGGAAATAATCGTCGCCCGCTTTTCCGAGAATCCGGTCGTTTTTGTCGCCGCCCCGCAATATGTCGTCACCGCTCGAGCCGACAATGACATCGCGGCCTAAAGTGTGCACATAGTCAAATGCGGAGACGCCGCCATGGTCAAAATAGAAATTGAACACGCTGCTCGTTACATTGAGATTCTTCGCCTCAAGGGCGATGTTTCCGCCTTGGGTGTCAATTTCGATGGATTTTATTGTCCCGGCAACAAGTCGGTCGCCTGAAAAGCGGAATTCATCGCCTCTCATTTCTATGAATGCGCCGCTGCCGTCTGTGTATATTATTTCCTTTTTACTCTTGTAATGGAGATGGAAATAATCTTCGTTGAATATGAATTTGGCTGGCGAGTGTGACTCGTAAATATTGATCTTTGCCATCGAACTTTGTTCTCGTTAGTAGTTTTTCTCTCTCGAAGATCGTCCGCCGACGGCAGGAATAATGATACAGGCGCCGCGGTTCGTCGCATCCAGAATGTCGCCACCCTGTTTTGGCGGGTGTGACGCGCACGAAAAACAAGTGCAGCGCCCACATCATTCAGCCGTCTGCCGACAATCTGAAAATACGATTGTGTTCGGTTCGGTTAGCCATAGCTAGGCGCGAAATCGAAATCGCCTCTGTCGATGTCCTTGGCCTTGAAATCGAGCAGGGTCACGTCGTGTTTGTCGAAATGCAACACGGTGTCTTTGCCGACCTGCTGAACCTTCATGTGTTGATACATATAGTTGCTGATGACCATCTCATCCTGAATCGTGCCGATATCGTCAAAATCGCCGATCACCGCGTCGTCGAATTTTCGGTAATTGAAGTAGAAGCGGTCTTCCCCGCCTCCACCGTACAGGGTATCGGTTCCGAACTGCGCGTAAAACCTGTCCGCCCCGCTTTTGCCGTGCAGTATGTCGTCCTTATCGTCGCCCGTCATCATGTCGTCGCCTGACGACCCGATGACGGTGTCCTTGCCCAGGGAATGGACGTAATCGAAGGCCCAGGACCCATCGCGATCATAGTAAAAGCTGAACACGTCGCTCTTGATGCTGATATTGCGGGCGCTGAGGGTGATGCCGCCGTCCTTGTCGTAGATCTGCATGGCGGTGATCGTGCCGCCGACCAGTTCGCCCTTGCTGTAGGCGAAATCCTTGCCCTGGATCTCGACATGCGCGCCGCGCTTGTCGGAAAACAGCATCTCGTCTGCGTCGTGTTCGCGCAGCCGGAAGCTGGATTTGTCGAGGAAGTTGCTCGAGGGAACAAAGCCCTCATAGAGTTTGATCTTGCCCATAGGTATATCCCGCAATGGCCGTCATGACAACGTGATGTGGCGCGTCCGAGCTGGAGTGTGAATGCTCGTCCGGGTCGCCGGGTCGGGGTCGATTCTTTTCCGGCGACCGGATCATGATAGGCGGACCGCAACTTTTGCGAAACTCTTAAAAGCCCTTTCAGTTGTATTTGAGCAATGCTTCATCTTTCGACGAGGCGCCCCTCACAACCACCCCCGCCGCTTGAAATACAGAAACGGCAGCGCCGCAGACGCGATCATCAGCAGGATCGCCCAGGGATAGCCGAGGCTCCATTGCAGTTCCGGCATCAGCTGGAAATTCATGCCGTAGACCGAGGCCACCAGTGTCGGCGGCAGAAACACCACCGAGGCGACGGTGAAGATCTTGATGATCTGGTTCTGTTCGAGATTGATCAGCCCGAGCGTCGCGTCCAGCAGGAAGTTGATCTTGCCGGAGAGGAAGGCGGCGTGGTCGCCGAGCGAGGTGGCGTCGCGGCCGAGCAGCTTGATCATCTGGCGCGCTTCCTTGCCGCTTTTCCGACCGGGATTTTCGGTGGCGGCGTGATAGGCGACCAGCCGCGTCACCGACACCAGGCTTTCGCGGATGCCGGAGAGAAAATCGCCCTTCTGCCCCAGTTGCTCGATCAGCGACTGCAGGTCCTGCTGCTTCTTGTTGGAGCGCGCCGCTTTCGCCCGGAAGATGCTGCGCGAAATGCCGTCGATCTCGTTGCCGATCCGCTCCAGCACATCCGCCATGCGGTCCACCATCGCCTCGATCAGGCCGAGCATCACCACCTCCGCGTTCTGCAAGGCGTGGCCGTTGGTGCGCACGGCGCGGGCGGCGAAGGCGGCGAAGGCGCGGCTTTCGCCATAGCGCAGCGTCGCCAGCGCGCAATCGGTGAGGATGAAGGTCACCGGCGTCTTCACCGGCTCGTCGCCGTCGAGATTGGTCAGCGCCGTCATGGTCATGAATTCCGCGCCGTTTTCCTGGTAGAGACGGGCGGAGAGTTCGATGTCCTCCATCTCGTCGCGGCTCGGCAGCGTCAGGCCGAGCGAGGCTTCGACATGCCGGCTTTCCGCCAGCGAAGGCTCGACGAGATCGTACCAGATCACGGCGGCTTCGTTTGCGACGGCGGTTTCAGGGGAGGGAGCGGCCTCGGCGACCAGGGCTGCGGCGCGCAGGCGGTCGTCCGCCCGGACATAGGTTCTGAGCATTGTCTTCTCCTTCGGGCGCGCCTTGCGCCGTCGGGAGCGGTCCCGTCAGCGCGCGCGCCGGTTATGCGATGTCGACGATCGACTGTCGGGGTCCATGACGAGAGTTCCTTTGAAAATGACGGACTTGTCCGTCGAGGCTGAAATGCGCTCGAACAGGCTGGATGTCAAGAGTGTCGCGGGCGCCCGACGCGGCTTGACAGAGCGGCCACGCGGTTCGACAACGTGGTCGCCGCCGGGCCTCGTCTGGGCTCGCGCGCCCGAAGTCGCAGCCGCCAGGAAACCCGATCATGCCCTCCGTCGCTCTCTCGCTGTTGGCCGGCGATTACGCCGTCTGCCGCCTCTCGCCCACAGATCCCATTCCCGCTTGGGCCGCGGGCGACGGCTTCGTCAGCATCTCGCGATCGGACGAGGAACTGTCGATCCTCCGCCGCGCCGAGCGCGCGCCTTCCGATGTCCGGCAGGATGCCGGCTGGGCCTGCCTCAAGCTGCAAGGCCCCTTCGCCTTCGACGAGACGGGAATCGTGCTTTCAGTCATCGCCCCGCTCTCCACCGCCGGCCTGGGGATCTTCGTGGTCTCGACCTTCGACGGCGATCACATCCTGGTCAAGCGCGCCGAACTGGACCGCGCCGAGGCGTTGCCGAGAGAGGCGGGGCATCGCCTTTGAGGGCGCGACGGCCGGGAATTTGGAAACCACCGGAAAAGTCGCGCAGGGCGGCCGTCGCGGCGCCTTGACGAAGCCCGGGCCTTCGGCGATTCCATCACCGCGAAACAAGGGATTGGCCATGCGCAATACATTGATCGGGATTTTGACGTCGGAGCGCTGGGAGCGGTTCGTCGTCGGTCTCATTCTGCTCAACTCGATAACTTTGGGGCTGGAGACCTCGCCCGCGGCGATGGCGGCGGCGGGGCCGCTGTTGCATGGGGTGGATCGGCTGATCCTGGCGCTGTTTGCGCTGGAGATCGCGGCGCGGCTCTACGCCTTCCGGCTCGCCTTCTTCCGCGATCCGTGGAGCCTGTTTGATTTCGGCATCGTCGCCATCGCGCTCATTCCGGCCACCGGGCCGTTCCAGGTGTTGCGCGCGCTGCGCATCCTGCGTCTGCTCAGGCTGATCTCGGTGGTGCCGTCGCTCCGGCGGGTCATCGGCGGGCTGATCGCGGCGCTGCCGGGCATGGGCTCGATCATCGTGCTGATGGTGCTGCTGTTCTACGTCGCCTCGGTCATGGCCACCAATCTCTATGGCGTCACCTTTCCGGATTGGTTCGGCAGCCTCGGCGCCTCGCTCTATTCGCTGTTCCAGATCATGACGCTGGAAAGCTGGTCGATGGGCATCGTGCGGCCGGTGATGGATGTCCATCCCAACGCCTGGATGTTCTTCGTGCCCTTCATCCTGCTCAGCACCTATTCGGTGCTCAACCTGTTCATCGGCGTCATCGTCTCGGCCATGCAGGACCAGAGCGCCGAGACCGACGCCGACCTGAAATCGATCCATGTCGAAAACGCCGATCTCCTGCGCGAGGTCAGGGCGTTGCGCGAAGAGATCGCCGCGCTCCGGGTCGAGCGCGCCGACCGTCTCTGATACGAGGAAGGCCGGCGAAGCTGGTCCGCCGGCCTTCCTCGATCTCTGTCCGGGCCGATCGCGCGAGACGTCGGCTCAGAATTCGTCCCATTGCTGGGCCGCCGCCGCGCCGCCGACGCTCTTCGCCACGCGCGCGGTCAGCGCCCGGGCGGGCGAGGCGACGGGGCGGGAGGCGTGGCTCGCAGACCGCGGCTGCGCGGCCATGCGGGCGCCGAGCTGGAAGCGGCCCACCAGCTGGCGCAGCTTGTCGGCTTCGCTGGCGAGCGAGGCGCTTGCGGCGGTCGCCTCTTCCACCATCGCCGCGTTCTGCTGGGTGGTCTGGTCCATCTGGTTGACGGCGGTGTTGACCTCCGACAGGCCGACGGACTGTTCGCGGGCGGAGGTGGCGATGGCGGTAAGCTGCGTGTTGATCGCCACCACATGCTCCTCGATGCCCTTCAGCGCCTGGCCGGTCGCGGTCACCAGTTGCACGCCGCTCTCCACCTCGATGGCCGAGGCGCGAATGAGATCCTTGATCTCCTTGGCGGCCTGGGCGGAACGCTGGGCGAGTTCGCGCACTTCCTGGGCGACGACGGCGAAACCCTTGCCGGCTTCGCCGGCGCGGGCGGCTTCGACGCCGGCGTTGAGCGCCAAGAGATTGGTCTGGAAGGCGATTTCGTCGATCACGCCGATGATCTGGCTGATCTTGCCGGAGGATTCCTCGATCCGGCTCATCGCCTGGATGGCGTTGGAGACCACTTCGCCGGATTGCCGCGCCGAACTGTTGGCGTTGGTGGCGATGCCGAGCGCCTCTTCGGTGCGCTTGGACGAGCTCGACACGTTGGCGGTGATCTCGTCGAGCGCGGCGGCGGTTTCTTCGAGCGACGCCGCCTGCTGTTCGGTGCGCTTGGAAAGGTCGCCGGCGCTGGAGGACAGTTCCTGCGAGCCGGAGTCGATCGAGCGGGTGGCTTCGGCCACCGAGGAGAGCGTCTCGCGCAACTGGGCGACGGCGGCGTTGAAATCGACGCGCAGGCCTTCGAATTCGCTGGCGAATGGACGCGGCAGCTCATAGGTCAGGTCGCCCTGCGAGAGATGCTTGAGGCCTTCGGCGAGACCGGTGGTCGCTTCCGCCATGGCGGCGGCGCGCTGGCGCTCGGTTTCCATCGCCTGGGCGCGCTCGGCGTCGGTGGCTTCGCGCGAGGCGGCGGCGCGGCGGTCGCCGTCGATCTTGGCGAGCGCCGTCTGGCGGAACGTCTCCACGGCGGCGGCCATGGCGCCCAGTTCGTCGCGGCGATCGCGGCCGGGCACGTCGATGTCGTTCTTGCCGCCGGCGAGGGTCACCATGCAGGCGTTGAGCGCGCGGACCGGCGCGACCAGCGCCCGGTTGAGCAGCAACAGGCCGGCGATGGAGAACAGCACCATGACAACGCCGCCGCCGATGGCGGCCATCTGCGACATGACGGCGGCCGCTTCGGCCTCCGCATCGCGGATGGCCAGCAGTGCTTCCTCGGCTTCGATCAGCTCGGCCACCTTGGCGCGGATGCCGTCCATCGACGCCTTGCCGGCGCCGGAAATCTCGATCTGGCGCGCCTGATCCTGCGTCGCCGGGTCCTTCATCAACGCTTTTTCGGCCTCGACCACCTTGGTCGTCCATTCGGCGGCGAGCTTGGCGACGTCGTCGAGACGGGCCTGCTGGACCGGGTTGTCCGCCGTCAGCGCCTTGGCGGCGGCGTGCGCCTTCTCGAACGCTTTGGCGCCGGTGATCTGCGGCGCAAGGAACGCCTCGTCGCCGGCGATCACATAACCGCGCATGCCGGTTTCCTGATCGACCATGGCCGCCATCATCGCGTTGACTTCGCTGATGACGTCATGCGTGTGATCGATCATCGCCGCGCTTTCTTCCTGGACCCCTGTCGCGTGATGTTCGACAACGGCCACACCGAGGCAGAGCAGCACCAGGCAGCCTATCACGAGGCCGATTTTCGAAATGATTTTGATATTCTGCATGGTCGTCAGTTCTTCCTCCGAAGGACACGCTAAAGTGGCGTAAAAATTTCCGGCAGATTGCCTCTGCTCCGGGCAAATATTGGTTGGTTTGGGTTAACGGAGACTTATGTCCGGCTGCTGATCTTAAGCCTATTTGCGTTTTCGCGAAAATTATCATGCAAGGCTGCAACCTGTAAAACTCTGATTTTTGGAGACAATATACCGTCGCGCGAACAACGGCGCGGCGCGCAAGATCTCATCATTCGCGACAGGTCTTGGAGCTCGACGCCCGATACAACCAAAGCCTGCGTCAGTCGCCTTTCCCAGTGATCCGGCGACGAAAAAAACGTCGCCGGAGGGACTGCCTCCGGCGACGCGCGATGTCTTCGTCTCTATCTCGGGCGCTGGGACCGCCCCCGTCGAGGCAATGGCCGCGAACGGTCAGGTTCAGAATTCGTCCCACTTCTCCGCCGTCGCGCCGCCGCTCATGCCGCGGGCGACCTTTGCGGTCAGCGCGCGGGCGGGGGAGGCGACGGGGCGGGCGGCGTGGCCGACGGCCCGCGGCGCGGCAATGGCGCCGCCCGCCAATTTGAAGCGGGAGATGAGCTCCCTGAGACGATCGGTCTCGCTGGCCAGCGTGGCGCTCGCGGCGTTGGATTCCTCCACCATCGCGGCGTTCTGCTGGGTGGTCTGGTCCATCTGGTTGACGGCGGTGTTGACTTCGGACAGGCCGACCGATTGTTCGCGCGCGGCGATGGCGATGGCGTTCATATGGTCGTTGACCGCGACGATATTGGTCTCGATCGTCTTCAGCGCCTCACCGGTCTCGCTGACCAGGCGCACGCCGGTCTTCACCTCTTCCGAGGAGTTGCGGATCAGGTCCTTGATTTCCTTGGCGGCCTGGGCCGAGCGCTGGGCGAGTTCGCGCACCTCTTGCGCCACGACCGCGAAACCCTTGCCGGCGTCGCCGGCGCGCGCCGCCTCGACGCCCGCGTTCAAGGCGAGCAGGTTGGTCTGGAAGGCGATCTCGTCGATGACGCCGATGATGTTGGAAATCTGGTTCGACGACGCCTCGATCCGCGCCATGGCGCCGACGGCGTCGGCCACCACCTTGCCGGATCGGGCGGCGCTGTCATTGGCCTCGCCGGCGGCGCGGCGGGCTTCGTCGGCGCGCTTGGAGGAACTGGAGACGTTGGCGGTGATCTCGTCGAGCGCGGCGGCGGTCTCCTCGAGCGAGGCGGCCTGCTGTTCGGTGCGGCGGGCGAGATCGTTGGCGTTGCGCGAGATCTCCTGCGTGCCGCCGTCGATTTCGCCGGTGGATCGCGCCACTGCGCCCAGCGTCTCCGAGAGTTGTTTCAGCGCATTGTTGAGATTGATGCGCAGGCTTTCGAAGTCCGGCGCGAATGGCCTGTTCAATTCGAAGGAAATGTCGCCGTCGGCCATGCGTCCCAGGCCCTCGCCGATCTCGTCGACGGCGCGCACCCGTTCCGTCACGTCGGTGGCGAATTTCACGACTTTGATCACCCGACCGTGGGAGTCTTTGATAGGGTTATAGGAGGCGCTGATCACCACCTTCTTGCCGCCCTTGCCGAGGCGGTTGAATTCGGCGATCTGTGGTTCGCCGCGGCGCAGCGCGTTCCAGAATTCGCCATAGGCCGAGGAGGCGACGTAGTCTTTGTCGACGAACAGGCTGTGGTTCTGTCCGACGATTTCGTCGAGCCGGTAGCCCAAGGCGTCGCAGAAATTTTGGTTGGCGCAGACCACCTTGCCTTCGGGCGTGAATTCGATCACCGCCTGCACGCGATTGATGGCCGCCATCTGGTTGTGATAGTCGAGATTGAGCAGGCGCTCCTTGGCGTTGGACCATTCCACCACGAAACCGAAGGTCTTGCCCCCGTCGATCAGCGGCGCGACCTTGAGATCGAAGGCGTGCTTGCCGACCCAGATCGTCGCATTGTGCGGCGTCTTGAGCGCCGCCAGCATATTGCGCTGGTGGCTCGGATTTTTGTGGAACACGTCGATCGACGAGCCGATCAGCGTCGCCATCGCAAAGCGCGGCAATTCCTTCTTGAGGTCGCTCTCGGCGTCCTGCAGCAGCTCGCGCACGCTGTCGTTCATATAGGTGATGTTGAGCTGGGCGTCGGCCAGCATCACATTCGCGCCGAGCGCATCCAGCGCCGCGAGTTTCGCCTTGGCGTGTTTGGCAAACAGTCCGTCGAGCATTGTCGTCCCCACTTTCGGACGCGCCGACGCGCGCCGTCTTGATCCGGCGCGCAATCATGAGCGCCGCCGGCTGTTGTCTCTATACATGTCATGCTGGGCCCGCCGTCATCGCGGGCCTGCGTCGTCGCGCGAAGCCGAGGTCGGTCGTCGCGCTCCATCGGCGTCGGTCATGTGGGAAAGCGGCGGGCTGGGCGCCTTGCGCGTTTCGGATCATGTCGCGGATAAACCTTAGGCAAGGTTCGTTTACGAAAAGTGCATTTGATATTGCTAAAGTTATGCGATGAGGCCAATTTTTTTATACGAGCAAAGATCGGGCGCGGATCACTCGCGCATGACTTTTTTGGAAGGGTGTATTTTGAGGGGTGTATTTGAACCCGGTTTAGAGTGGCGTCGTCGCCGCGGCGCGTGCCCCTCCGGCCACATCCTTCGCGCCCTATCATTTCCCGCTGCATCGTTTCCCGCCGCGAGGTTCCCCGCCGCGATGATTCCGTCCGGTCCCGATCGCCGGGCGCGTCCGATGGGCATGCAGTCGGCGAACGCGGTCGAGCCCCTACCTGCGACCTGTTCCCGGTTGGTCGATCTGTCATCGCGCATGTCCCGGACATGCGCTTGGGGCCCGTTCGCCTTTGAGCCCCCGATGGCGTCCGCACGAGCCCTTCATGGAGAAAGCGCGGGTTCTCGAATGCCGCCTGGTGTCCATGCGCGCCGAAACGCGCCTTCGCATGGCCAAGGACTGAGCGGTCCACCCCGGCGTCTCCGCCTGATCGCGCAAAATGCGCCTGGACGGACTGCGCTCGACGAGAATGAGAAAGAAAAGGCTTACGTCATCCAAACAGTGTGATGAAAGGCGCCCTCATGGACCGAAAAAGCGCGGCGTAATCGGCGCGACTGTATTTATTTGTATAAAACAGTTGAATTTATCGACTACGAAGATGATCATAGACGCATAACTGTTTTTTCGCAATAAAAAAACACACTCAAATCTGATCATTATTGGGGATTTCGGCAGGCGGCACATCGGGAGCCGCACATGCCTGGCGTCCGATCGCGCCGAGGCCCCCGGAAGGGCCGGCGAAGACGGATGCGCCCGGCCGCCGAAGGTCTCCGATGCCGAAGGCCGCCCCATCCTCGCCCGCCCGTCCGGGCCCCGCCACAACGCGAACGCGCCGCCCGTTTCGGGGCGGCGCG